>NZ_JAYEES010000003.1:925000-2462500 GCF_034653275.1 Nitrospirillum guaranorum
AAGTTCGACGCCGTCGACGTCAACCTCTACTACCATCCCACCAAGGCCGGATATCAGGTAGTGGTGACCGCCGGCACCCAGGACCCGGCCAGCACCGTGCGCTTCGTGTCCACCCTGGCCCCGGATCAGGAGACGGTGGTGTCCGTGCCGCGCGGTGCCGGTCAGCAAGCCCTGGAGCTGCGTCTGCGCCGGGTCGGCGACCAGCTGGAGTTGGTGCGTCCGGTCTCGTGATCCCGGCCCATATCGGTTCATTCGCGCCCGTCAAAAGCCCGTGGCTCCGGCCACGGGTTTTTTGTCGTGGGCAAGGGCCTATGCCCCCAGCATCTCACGGATCTTCGCGCCCAAGGCCTCTAGCGTGAAGGGCTTGGCCAGGATGTCCATGCCGGGCTGCAGGAAACCGGCGCGGACCGTGGCGTTCTCGGCATAGCCGGTGATGAACAGGACCTTGAGCCGGGGGCGAAACTGGCGGGCGATTTCCGCCAGCTGGCGGCCGTTCATGTTGGGCAGGCCCACGTCGGTCACCAGCAGGTCGATGGCGCGCCGGGATTCCAGGTGGGGAATGGCGCTGCGCGCGTCCACCGCCTCGATATGGCGGTATCCCAAGTCCTCCAGCACATCGATGACCAGCATGCGCACCGTGCTGTCGTCCTCCACCACCAGCACCGTCTCCCCCAGCCCGGGCGGGGCGGCGGGTTCGGGCGGCGGCGCCTTCGCCTCTTCCGGCAGCGCCCGGCGCAGGGTCAGGATGACGGTGGTGCCCTGGCCGACCTCGCTGTCGATATGGACATAGCCGCCGGATTGGCGGGCGTAACCGTAGATCATCGACAGGCCCAGGCCCGTGCCCTGGCCGATGGGCTTGGTGGTGAAGAAGGGGTCGAAGGCCTTTTCCCGCACCGAGGGCGCCATGCCTGTGCCCGTGTCCGATACCTGGACCACGACGTAATCGCCGGCGGCGCGCTTCTCCGCCCCGTCGCCGCTCTCGCCCAGGGTTTGGTTGGCGGTGGTGATGGTCAGTTGACCGCCGCCCGGCATGGCGTCACGGGCGTTCAACGCCAGATTCAGCAGCGCGCTTTCGAACTGGTTGATGTCGGTCAGGGCCGGCCACAGGCCGGGGGCGAGCTTCGTCACCAACGTGATGTCCGCCCCCAAGGTGCGGCGCAACACGTCGGCGAAATTGGCGACCAGGGCGTTCACGTCCTGGGGCCGGGTATCCAGCGACTGCCGCCGGGCGAAGGCCAGCAGGCGATGGGTCAGGGCCGCGGCCCGCTGCACCGCCGTCGACGCCGCATCCAGATAGCGGTCCAGCCCCTCAGGGCGCCCCGCGTCCACCCGGCGGCGGATCAGCTCCACGGCGCCCGAGATGCCCATGAGCATGTTGTTGAAGTCGTGGGCGATGCCGCCGGTCAGCTGGCCCAGCGCCTCCATCTTTTGCGCCTGGCGCAGCTGTTCCTCGGCCGCGTGCCGGGCGGTCACGTCCATGGCCTCCGGCACGATGGCGATGATCTTTCCCGCCCCGTCGAGCACCGGCCGCAAGGAGAAGTCGAAGATGTGCCGGCCGGCGGGCAGGTTGATGATGACCTCGCGCCGCACGGTGCGCCCCGCCCGCACCAGGGGCAGGGCGGCGCGCACCAGGTCGGGCATGCCCGGCGTGGCGGTGAACCACGGCGTTTCCCAGAAGGGCATGCCCACCACATCCTCCCGCCGCGCGTGGATGCCGGCCAGCGAGGTGGGGTTGGCGTCCAGCACGATGCCCTCGGGCGACAGCAGGCCCTGGTGCTGGTAGCTGGTGTTGAAGACGGAGCGCAGCCGCGCCTCCGACCGTTCCAGGGCCTGGGCCTGTTCCCGTTCCCGCGTCACGTCGCGGCCGGCGGCATAGATCAGCCCACCCTCCGGTGCCGCCACCCAGCCGATCCAGCGATAGCTGCCGTCGCGATGGCGGCAGCGGGCCTCGACACTGTTCAGCGCCTCCTTCGAGGCTTGGGCCAGGGCCCGGGCCTTCAGTTCCCGGTCGTCCGGGTGGGTCAGGTCCAGATAGTGCTTGCCGACCAGCTCCCCAGGCTCCCAGCCCAGGATGGTGCGCCAGGCGGGGTTGGCGGCGCGAAAGAGGCCCCCGGGGCTGATGACCAGCAGCAGGTCCTGGGCATTGTTCCAGGCGCTGTCCCGCTCCCGCGTGCGCTCCGCCACCTGGCGTTCCAGGGTTTCGTTCATGTGGGCCAGGGCCTCGGCGGCGGCCTTCTGGTCCTCGATATCGGTGGTGGTGCCCAGCCAGCGCAGGATCGTCCCACCCTCGTCCCGGATGGGGACGGCGCGGGCCAGATGCCAGCGATAGACGCCGTCGGCCCGGCGCAGGCGGAACTCCGCCGTGTAGGTCCCGCCCGCCTTCACCGCGGCGGCCCAGCCCCCGGCCGTCCGGGCCAGATCGTCCGGGTGGGTCACCCAGGTCCATGCCTGCCCGTCCAGGGCGCCGGTCGGGGCGCCGGTATAGGCGTAGGCGTGCGGGTTGAACCAGTCGAGGTTCCCCTCCGGCGTGGCGGTCCATACCAGCGCGGGCATGGCTTCCGCCAGGGTGCGGAACTGGGCCTCGCTGTCGCGCAAGCGCTGCAGGGCCATCACCCGCTCCGTCGTCTCATCGACGATGCAGACCACGCCTTCCACCTCCCCCGCCTCGTTGCGCGCCGGGGAGTAGGAGATGTCGAAATAGACGGTCTCGATGTAGCCCTTGCGCTCGATGCGGAAGGGGCGGTCCTTGGCCACCACCGTTTCGCCGCCCCGGGCCCGCTGCAGCAGCGGCTCCAGATCGTCCCACAGCTCCGTCCAGTACTCGCGGGCGGGACGTCCCAGGGCGTGGGGATGCTTGTTGCCGATGGTGGGGGCATAGGCGGCGTTGTAGAGGGCCACGAACTCCGGTCCCCAGAACATCACGATCTGGGCCTGGGCCGGCAGGATCAGGCTGACCGCCCCCTTCAGGGTGGGGGACCAGCCCGCCACCGGGCCCAGCGGCGAGGTGGACCAGTCCATGGCCCGCATCTGCGCGCTGATGGCGCAGTCGCCGTCCGGGAACGGTATGCCGCTCCGGCCATCCACCTCATCCCGCACCGCCGCTCCCTTCCTCACCGCTCAACCCCGCTTGAGAATCCGGCCGGAAACCTTGCCCCTTAAAACCGTGCCCAGGCAGGGAAATAGGCTGAACAGCGTTGCCTCACAGGGCGGCTCCGTCAATCGCGCCGCTGGTGGCGCCCGTGCCGGTCTTTCGTGCTAGGGCGCGGGCGGCGGGCCTAGCCCTTTGGCCTGGGAGGCCCCTGCCGGCTTGAGTGAAGGGGGAATAAATGTGACAAATGAGCGTTACCGCTAACATAGCCATTCCGGATGCGGGAAATCGTTTTCATCCGGAAGATTGATCATAAAAATGGACGATAGGGAGTGAATCCATGAAACGCGCGTTCCGGGCCGCCGCCTGCGCCGCCCTGCTCAGCCTGCCGTTGACCGCCCTGCTGGCGCCGCCCCTGGCAGCGGCGAAGGCAGCCCCGTCACCGTACGAGAACTTCCGGTTGGCGATCTATATCGCCGTCACCAGCACCCGCCAGCTGGCCGACAAGGCCACCTTCGACCGCGAGTTCGAGCGGGCGATGCGCCAGACCCATTTCAACAAGGTCTACCTCGAGGTCTACCGCAACCACGTCTTCGCCACCGACGAGGAGGTGA
The DNA here is from genome assembly GCF_034653275.1 of Nitrospirillum guaranorum. Lineage (NCBI taxonomy): Bacteria > Pseudomonadati > Pseudomonadota > Alphaproteobacteria > Rhodospirillales > Azospirillaceae > Nitrospirillum > Nitrospirillum guaranorum. The sequence continues at coordinate 928,703 of NZ_JAYEES010000003.1, forward strand.
CCCGCGTCAAGAAGTGGTTCGAGGAAAAGGGCGTGCAGGTGTCCGGCGGCATCACCCTGGCCGCGGGCGGCGAGGGCGGGCAGTTCGGCACCTTCGACTATGAAAAGCCGGCCGACCGCGAGGAATGCGCCAAGGCGGCGGCGCTGGCCGCCAAGCATTTCGACGACGTGATCCTGGACGACTTCTTCTTCTATGCCAGCAAGAGCGATGCCGACATCGCCGCCAAGGGCAGCCGCAGCTGGACCCAGTACCGGCTGGACACGATGCGCCAGGTGGCGCGCGACCTGGTGCTGAAGCCGGCGAAGGCGGCCAACCCCAAGGTCCGCATGATCGTCAAGTACCCCAACTGGTACGAGCACTTCCAGGGCGCGGGCTATGACCTGGAGCAGGAAGCCCAAGACTTCGACGCCATCTACACCGGCACCGAGACGCGTGACCCGGTGATCACCGACCAGTTGCTGCAGCAGTACGAGAGCTATGAGATCTACCGCTACTACAGCAACATCCGCCCGACGGACGCGACAGGCGGCGTCGGCAACGGCGGCGGCTGGGTCGACACCTATTCCACCCTGTACGTCGACCGTTATGCCGAGCAGCTGTGGGACACGCTGTTCGCCAAGGCGCCGGAAATCACCCTGTTCAATTGGCGTCCCATGTCGGAAGCCGAGGCGGTGACGCCGGGAGACCGCCAAGCTTGGGCCGACCTGCCCACCAGCTTCCGCTGGCAGGAAATGGTGTCGGGCTACAAGCCCGGTTCCCAGGCTAAAGACACCGGCCCCGGCTGGGGTCGCGTCGCCGGCTACGCGCTGGAGACGGTGGACAAGGACCTGGGCAAGCTGGGCAAGCCCATCGGCATCGCCAGCTACAAGCCCTACCAGTCCTCCGGCGAGGATTTCCTGCACAATTACCTGGGCACCATCGGCATCCCCATCGAACTCAGCCCCAAGTTCCCGACCAACGCCGACGTGGCCCTGCTGACCCAGGCCGCGGCGCAGGACCCCAAGATCGTGGATGAGATCAAGGGCAACCTGGCGGCGGGCAAGACGGTGGTCATCACCTCCGGCCTGCTGACCGCCCTGAAGGGCAAGGGCATCGAGGACATCGCGGAGGTGTGGGACACGGGCCGCAAGGTGGCCATCCATGACTTCATCAACGGCTACGGCGCTGGCAACGGCGACAGCCTGAACGACCCGGCGCATGACAACCCCGCCGTGCTGTTCCCCGAGGTGCACTACTACACCAACGACAGCTGGCCCATCATCCGCGGCGTGGCCAACGCCAAGGGCTTCCCCATCCTGCTGATGAACCGGTATTCCAAGGGCATCCTCTATGTCCTGACGATGCCGGAGAACCCGGGCGACCTCTACAACCTGCCCCAGGGCCTGGTGACGGAGATCAAGAAGTACCTGCAGCAGGACTTCCCCGTGCGCCTGGACAGCCCGGATCATGTCAGCCTGTTCGCCTATGACAACGGCACGTTCGTGGTGGAGTCCTTCCGCGATCAGCCGGTGTCGGTGACCCTGTCGCTGCTGGGCCAGGGCGTGCATCTGCGCAACCTGTCCGCCAACGCCGATATCACCGCCACGCCGGCGGCGGCACCCAAGGATGGCAAGTTTCGCCGCGACAACGTGGCCGCCCGGACCGACTTCGGCGTGACGGTGCAGCCGCATTCCTACCAGGTGTTCAAGATCGAGAAGTGAGGACGGCCTGCTGATGGCAACTGGGGAACAGATTAGCAGCTGTGATCTGTTCCCTTTCCGTTCATAGGTGATCTGCTAGGATGCCGGGGCCATGACCAGTCCCGGCATCCGCAAGATCATCCACGTCGACATGGACGCGTTCTATGCGTCGGTGGAACAGCGCGACAACCCGCATCTGCGCGGGCGGCCGGTAGCCGTGGGCTATGGTGCCAAGCGCGGCGTGGTGGCGGCGGCCAGCTATGAGGCGCGGGAGTATGGCGTGCGCAGCGCCATGCCCTCCACCACCGCCTTGCGCAAATGCCCGCCGCTGATCTTCGTGCCGCCCCGGTTCGAGGTCTACCGCGCCATCTCCCGCCAGATTCGGGAGATCTTCGCCGACTACACCGACCTGATCGAACCCCTGTCGCTGGACGAGGCTTATCTGGACGTGACGGAAAACCGCCGGGGCCTGCCCACGGCGACTGCCACCGCCACGGAAATCCGCGCCCGCATCAAGGCGGAGACGGGGCTGAACGCCTCGGCCGGCATTTCCTACAACAAGTTCCTGGCCAAGCTGGCGTCCGATCATCGCAAGCCCAACGGCCAGTTCGTCGTGCCGCCCGGCCATGGCGAGGCCTTCGTGGAGAACCTGCCGGTGGCCAAGTTCCACGGCGTGGGCCCGGTGACGGCGGAGAAGATGAACAGCCTGGGCATCCACACCGGCGCCGACCTGCGCCGCCAGACCGTCAGCTTCCTGCAGACCCATTTCGGCAAGTCCGGTCCCTGGTACCACGCCATCGCCCATGGCGAGGACCACCGGCCCGTCGTCTCCGACCGGCCGCGCAAATCCTCCGGCTCCGAAACCACCTTCCTGGAGGATTTGACGGAGCCGGCGGCGGTGGAACAGGGCGTGCTGTCCATGGCGGATGAGGTCTGGGCCTGGTGTGAGAAGGCGCAGGCCTTCGGCCGCACGGTGACGGTCAAGATCAAGTACGGCGACTTCCGCCAGGCCACCCGCAGCCGCACCCTGGCGGCGCCCGTGGTGTCGCAGGACGCCTTGCGCGGCGTCAGCGTGGAACTGGTGCGCACCGTCTATCCCCTGCCCACGGGCGTGCGGTTGCTGGGGGTGACCGTCTCCAGTTTCGAGGCGTCGGGCCCGCCGGCGCAGTTGGAGTTCGGGTTTTGACCCCTGGTCCCGCCGCGCCGGCCGCCGGGGTCATCCGACCACGCTTCCGGCCGCCGCCACGATGACCTGGGCCACGGCCTCCGGCATCGACAGCAGCGACAGGTGGCTGGCCTTCAGCTCCGTGGTCCGGGCCTTCATCAGGACGGCCAGTTTGCGCTGCAATTCGACGCTGACGATCCGGTCCTCGCCGGAGACGATGTACCAGTTGGGGCGGCTGGACCAGGCGGCCTCGGTGATCGTGTCGGTGAAGGTGCGGGCCGCCAGGGGCGGCTGCAGCACCGCCAGCAGCCTGGCCTCTTCCTCCGGCAGATCCTGGCCCACATCCCGCACCCAGCCCTCGGCGCTCAGGGTCAGGAAGCCGGCGCCGTCGTCGATGATCTTGGACAGCGCCGGCGGCGGGGCGTGCGCCCCGACCAGGTCGCCGGTGCTCTGGCCCGCGCCCGGCGCGAAGGCCGCCACATAGACCAGCGCCTTCACCTTCAGATCGTTCCCGGCCTCGGTGATGACCGTGCCGCCCCAGCTGTGCCCCACCAGCACGACCGGCCCGGGGATGGCGTTCAGCGCCCGCCGGGTCGCCGCCACGTCGTCGGCGAGGGAGGTGGTGGGGTTCTGGACGGCTACGACCGGCAGGCCCTGCTTCAACAACAGGGGAATGACGCGGCGCCAGCTGGAGCCATCGGCCCAGGCGCCATGGACAAGCACGACGGTCGGGCGGGAGGAGGGCGGGGAGGTTTCCATGGGCTACGGCTCCTGATCTAGATGACCCGTTTGGATGCGGTCGTCCCATCTTCGGGGCGAGGGCTGGTGCCGTATTGGAGAATGCGCGAGGCTTTGAAGGTTTGGCGGCCTATTTCGCCCCGGCAAGCCGGACCCATCATTACGCCACGGGTAATAATGAAGTGCCGAGACCGATCATTCTCAGCATGGGCCGATTGGGCGACCCTGCGTTCGCGGATCGGGAATGACCCCGGTCCTGAACATCGGGAACCGGATCATGAAGCTCTATTACCATCCGCTGTCGGGCCACTCCCACCGGGCGCGCCTGTTCCTCTCGCTGCTGGCCGTGCCGCACGACCTGGTGGAGGTCGATCTGAAGGCGGGGGCCCATAAGGCGCCGGAGTTCCTGGCCCTGAACCCCTTCGGCCAGGTGCCGGTGCTGGACGACGGCGGCGTTGTCGTGTCGGACTCCAACGCCATCCTGGTCTATCTGGCCCGCAAGTTCGACCGCGCCGACTGGCTGCCGCAGGACGCGCAGGGCACCGCCGCCGTGCAGCGCTGGCTGTCGGTGGCGGCGGGTGAGGTGGCGTACGGTCCGGCGGCGGCCCGCCTGGTGACCGTCTTCGGGTCCAAGCACAACCCGCAAGAGGTCATCGCCCGGGCGCACGGCCTGCTGAAAAACCTCGAGGCCCATCTGGTGGGCCGCGACTGGCTGGTGGGCGGGGCGCCGACCATCGCCGACGTGGCGCTCTACAGCTACGTGGCCCGCGCCCCGGAAGGGAACGTCGACCTGTCGGGCTATCCCGGCGTCATCGCCTTTCTGCGCCGCATCGAGGCGCTGCCGGGCTTCGTGCCCTTCGTCGAGACGCCGGTGGGCTTGTCCGCCGCCCAGGGCGCGACCGTCGCGTGATCCTATGGCACGGGCGCGCGCCCTCGGCGTGGGCCGGGGGTGCGCCCGCCCGGCCCAGACCGAAGGAGATGGAAATGAGCGACGCCACATTGACCAAGCTGGCGGTCTGGCATGCCGGCGAGAAAGCCATCCAGGAGAAGGTCGGCGTGGCCGAACGGATGGCGAGCGTGGGGCAGCGGGTGATCCGCGACCACATGCCCGACCAGCACCGCGACTTCTACGCCCAGATCCCCTTCATCGTGGCGGGCAGCGTCGACCCCGCGGGCGACGCCTGGGCCACACTGCTGGCGGGGCGGCCGGGCTTTATCACTTCGCCCACGCCCCAATCGCTGGCGATCGACGCGCGGCCCGACCCCACGGACCCGGCGGCCGGCGGGATCAGGGAGGGTGAGGCCATCGGCCTGCTGGGCATCGAGCTGCACACCCGCCGGCGCAACCGGGTCAACGGCACCCTGCGGTCCGGCGCCGGTCCCTTCCTTTTCCAGGTCGACCAGAGCTTCGGCAACTGCCCGCAGTATATCCAGCTGCGCGACTACCGCTTGGCGCGGGACCCCGCCGAGGTGTTCACCGGCCCGGTGCTGGAAAGCGCCGAGCTGGATGCCGAGGCACGGCGCATGATCGCGGCGGCGGACACCTTCTTCGTGGCGTCGTACGCCGACCGGGACGACCGCCGCCAGGTGGACGTGTCGCATCGCGGCGGCAAGGCGGGCTTCGTCCGCGTGGCCGGGGACGGCACGCTGACCATCCCCGACTTCGCCGGCAACCTGTTCTTCGCCACGCTGGGCAACATCCTGGTGAATGGCAAGGCGGGGCTGGTGTTCATCGATTTCGAGACCGGCGACATGCTGCAGATGACGGGCGACGCCCAGGTCGTCCTGGACAGCCCCGAGGTCGCCGCCTTCCAGGGGGCGGAGCGGCTGTGGACCTTCCGCGCCCGGCGGGTGGTGCGGCGCCCGGGCGCCTTCGCCGTGCGCTGGGATTTCCAGGAGGACGGCTGGTCCCCCAACTCCCTGATGACGGGCGACTGGGCGCAAGCCGCCGATCGGCTGCGCGCGGCGGACCTGGCCACGCGCTGGCGGCCGTTCAAGGTGACACGCATCGTGGATGAAAGCGCCGCCATCCGTTCCTTCCACCTGATGCCGGACGATGGCGCCGGCCTGATCCCGCATGAGGCGGGTCAGCACCTGCCCATCCGCGTGGCCCTGTCCGGCACGGACAAGCCGGTCATCCGCACCTACACCCTGTCGGTGGCGCCGTCCGACGCCGTCTACCGCATCAGCGTGAAGCGCGACGGCCTGGTCTCCAGCCATCTGCATGACCATGTCCGCGTGGGCGACATCATCGAGGCGCGGGCGCCGGCCGGGGGCTTCACCATAGATGCCCGGCAGAAGCGGCCAGCCGTGCTGTTGGGCGCCGGGGTGGGCATCACGCCCCTGCTGGCCATGCTGCGCCATGTGGTTTACGAAGGCCTGCGGACCCGTGGCGTCCGGCCCACCACCCTGTTCCATGCCGCCCGGACCAAGGCGGACCGGCCCTTCGAGGCCGAAGTGGCGGAGCTGGTGGCGGCGGCCAAGGGCGCGGTGCGGGTCGTGCGGGTGCTGAGCGATGCCGCCGGCGCGGTGGAGGGGGCCGATTACGAGGCCGCCGGGCGCATCGACATGGCGCAGCTGGGCCGTTTCCTGGCATTCAACGATTACGACTTCTACCTGTGCGGCCCTGGGCCTTTCATGCAGGCCATCTACGACGGCTTGCGCGGCCTGAACGTCGCCGATGAGCGCATCCATGCTGAGGCCTTCGGCCCCTCGTCCCTGGTGCGGACGGCCGACAAGGCCACCGCCGCGGTGCCGCCGCGTCAGCCGCCCGCCGCCGGCCCCGTGCCGGTGGTCTTCACCACCGCGCTGAAGGAGGCCCGCTGGACGCCCGGGTCCGGCACCCTGCTGGAACTGGCGGAGGCCCGGGGCCTGAGCCCCGAGTTCAGCTGCCGCTCGGGCACCTGCGGCAGTTGCCGGACCAAGGTACTGGCTGGCGCCGTCACCTATCTGAAGGAACCGACCGCCCCGGTGGCCGAGGGCGAGGCGCTGATCTGCTGCGCCGTCCCGGCCGAACAGCCCGAGGGCGCTGGGCCGCTGCAACTGGCCCTCTGATCCCCAACCGGAAAACCGAACCGGAGACGACGAAATGTTTTGCCTGCTGCTGCCGGAGGCCATGGACATGGCCGCCGAAGCCACCCGGCTGATCCCCTGGCTGTTACGCCGGCGGCTGGCCCGCCTCCGCTTCCTGCTGCGCGGCCCCGCCGTGGCCAGCGGCGACCTACGGGGCACCCTGGCCAAGGGCGAACTGCCTGGCACCGCTGACTATTTCCGCGACATGATCATCCAAGATCCATGTACTTATGCGGAGTTTCTGGCCCGCCTGACGTGACGGCCGGGCACGCGGGGGAGAGGGTTCCATGGATCGCTGGCAGGCCATGCGCATCTTCGTGAAGGTGGCCGAGACGGAAAGCTTCGCCGAAGCGGCGCGCCACCTGCACCTGAGCGCGCCGGCGGTCACCCGCGCCGTCGCGGCGCTGGAGGAAACCATCGGTGCCCGCCTGTTCGTGCGCACCACACGCTCGGTCAAGCTGACCGAGGCCGGCGGGCGCTACTTCGACGATTGCCGGCGCATCCTGGCCGACATCACGGAGGCGGAGGCCGCCGCCGCCGGGTCCTACGCCACGCCCTCGGGAACGCTGACCGTCACGGCGTCGCTCCTGTTCGGGCAGATGTACGTGCTGCCCATCGTGACGGACTATCTGGACGCCTATCCCACCATGACGGCGCGCACCCTCTTCGTCGACCGCCCGGTGAACATCGTGGAGGAGGGGGTGGACGTGGCCGTCCGCATCGGCCGCCTGCCGGATTCGGGGTTCACCGCCATCAAGGTGGGTACGGTCCGCCGGGTGGTCTGCGGCGCCCCGGCTTACTTCGAGAAGCACGGCGTGCCCACCAGCCCGGCGGCGTTGAAAGACCACCGCATCGCCGTTTCCACCAGCGCCTGGGCCTCCCCCGAATGGCGCTTCGCCGGCGACCAGCGGGTGGTCATCCATCCCACCCTGCACTGCAACACCAACGAGGCGGCGATCGCCGCCGCCCAGGCCGGTTGGGGGCTGACGCGGGTGCTGCACTACCAGGCCGGCCCGGCCCTGCTGGAGGGGCGCCTGCGGGTGGTGCTCGGCGAGTATGAGGAGCCGCCGCTGCCCATCCACCTGCTGTACGCCGAGGGGCGGCAGGCGCCGGCCAAGATCAGGGCCTTCGTCGACAGGGCGGTGGCCAGTTTGCGGGGCAATCGTCTTTTGAACTGATCCGCTCAAACGCCCGCGCGCCGGCGCAACTCGTTGCGCTTGGCCGCCACCTCGGCGCGGGCGCGCTGCACGGCTTCCATCTCGGTCGCCTCCAGCAGGCCCTCGATGACGCGGCCCAGATGGTCGCGCATGGCGGCGCGGGCGGCCTGGGGGTCGCGGGCGGCCAGGCTCTGCACGATGCGCTGGTGTTCCTCCACCCGGGGATGGTCGCCCACGGTGCGGGCGCGCTCCAGCATGGCCATGCACAGCGGCGACTTGTAGCGCATGTCCCACAGCTGCTCGACCACGCCGACCAGGGCGGTGTTGCGGCTGGCGCGCGCGATGGTCAGGTGGAAGCGGCGGTCGGCCTGTTCCCCCACGGCGTTGCGCGCGTTCTCCTCCCCGATCTCGCGCAGCAGGGCGTCCAGCTCCGCCAGCTCCTCATCGGTGATCGTGGTGGCGGCCAGGGCGGCCACCTCGCCCTCCACCAGCCGGCGCGCCTCGGTCAGCTCAAAGGCGCCGATGTCCAGTTCCGCCGCCGCCTCGCTGGGGGGCAGCTGCTCCGTCACATAGATGCCGGAGCCATGGCGCGCCTCCACCAGCCCCAGGATTTCCAGGGTGATCATGGCCTCGCGCACCGTGGGGCGGCTGACGTCGAACGTTTCCGCCAGATCCCGTTCGGAGGGCAGGCGCTGTCCGGCGGCGTGGACGCCCCGGCGGATGTCGGCGGCGATGGCGTCGGCCACCTGGCGGTACAGGCGCTGGCCGTTGGCGGGTAGGGGCGGCATGCGAGTGCTCTGACCAGATGGACGGCGGATGGGGTCAGCATAAAGCAGCGGCGCCCCCGTCCGCCAGTCCAATTCGCCTTATTGACAGGCCACATGGGGCTGTGGAAGACATAAATGGTAAGGCCAATTTACGGACATCCCCCGGGGCCATGTCGCTGGGGTCGTCCGCTCCAGGGGTGAAGGTTCGACCGATGTTGAAGATCAAGGGCGCCCGGGCGGTGGTCACCTGCCCCGGCCGCAATTTCGTGACGTTGCGCATCGAGACGGCGGACGGCCTGTACGGCCTGGGCGATGCCACCTTGAATGGCCGCGAGCTGGCGGTGGTCAGCTATCTGGCCGACCACGTCATCCCCTGCCTGATCGGCCGGGACGCCCACCAGATCGAGGATATCTGGCAATATCTGTACAGGGGCGCCTACTGGCGCCGCGGCCCCGTCACCATGTCGGCCATCGCCGCCGTGGACATGGCCTTGTGGGACATCAAGGCCAAGGCGGCCAACATGCCCCTGTACCAGCTGCTGGGCGGCGCCTGCCGCACCGGCGTCATGGTCTACGGCCATGCCAACGGCCAGACCATCGAGGAGACGATAGACGAGGCGCGCAAGTACCAGGCCCTGGGCTACAAGGCCATCCGCCTGCAATCCGGCGTGCCGGGCCTGCCTTCCACCTACGGCGTTTCCGGCGACAAGATGTTCTATGAGCCGGCGGACGGCGCCCTGCCGACGGAGAACGTCTGGTCCACGGCCAAGTACATGCGCACGGTGCCCAAGCTGTTCGAGGCGGCCCGCCTGGCCCTGGGCGACGACGTGCACCTTCTGCACGACGTGCACCACCGCCTGACCCCCATCGAGGCCGGGCACCTGGGCAAGAGCCTGGAGCCCTACCGCCCCTTCTGGCTGGAGGACGCGACGCCGGCGGAGAATCAGGAGGCCTTCCGCCTGATCCGCCAGCACACCACCACGCCCCTGGCGGTGGGGGAGGTGTTCAACACCATCTGGGACTGCAAAGACCTGATCCAGAACCAGCTGATCGACTACATCCGCGCCACGGTGGTGCACGCCGGCGGCATCACCCACCTGCGCCGCATTGCCAACCTGGCGGACCTTTACCAGGTCCGCACCGGCTGCCATGGCGCCACCGACCTGTCGCCCGTGACCATGGCGGCTGCCCTGCACTTCGACCTGTCCATCCCCAACTTCGGTGTCCAGGAATACATGCGCCACACGGCGGAGACGGACGCCGTCTTCCCCCACGCCTACAGCTTCAAGGACGGCTACCTGCACCCCGGCGACGCGCCCGGCCTGGGTGTGGACCTGGATGAGGGGCTGGCCGCCAAGTACCCCTACAGCCGCGCCTTCCTGCCGGTGAACCGCCTTGAGGACGGCACCATGTACAACTGGTAAGGACGGTTGATCCTATGTCGCTCAAAAGGCACGGCCACGTCGGTGGTGTCCCTTTCCGAAGGCGTTGATGGGTTGAATTTGGTATGACCAATATCGCCTCGCCAGTTAGGAATGTTGGGCGAAACCGGCTGACCCAGGAAGGGAACCTCATGAGGCGTGGGATGGCCTTGTGAAAGGTCGGCCTGACCCCAGGACCTGGGCCGGGTGCGGCACGCCTGCCGCGTCGCCACCTGTCCGTCTCGTTCGGAGCGGGACGAGAGGTGCAACGGCCTCACGCTCTTCGCCGGCAACCTGCTTGACCGGTGCCCTTACATTTGTCACGTGGCGCACCCCATGATTTGGCGGCGGAAATAGCCGGATGTCGGTAGCTTGGGGGCCGTTCGGGCCGGGTGCGGGTGGCAGCCCCGCCGGCCCTTTCCAAGAAAGATGCTAAAAGGAAGGACCCCCATGCCGTTTCGCGCCCTTCGCCTGAAGCGCAAGCCCCTTGGATCCACGCTGGCGGTGGCCGCCGTCGCCCTGGCGGTGGGCGGGGCGCACGCCGCCGAGCGGCGCGACCTGCCGCTCAGCGCCGGCTGGCAATTCCACCAGGGCGACGTGACGCCCGGAAAGGGTGGGGGGCCCGACGCCATGGGCTTCAACGACAAGGGCTGGACCACCGTTTCCCTGCCCCACACCTGGAACCACATGGGCGGCACGGCGGAGCGGGGGCCGGACTACGACGCCACGCGCGGCGCCGGCTGGTACCGCCTGCGCTTCACCCCGCCGGCCGACTACGCCGGGCGGAAGGTGTGGCTGCAGTTCGACGGCGCCAGCATCAATACCGAGGTCTGGCTGAACGGCGTGAAGCTGGGTGTGCACAAGGGGGCCTTCGGCCGCTTCCGCTTCGATGCCACCGCCGCCCTGAAGCAGGGCAAGGCCAACGTGCTGGCGGTGCGCACCGACAATTCCAGCCCGGCGGTGGCCGGATCGCCCACGGCGGAGGTCATCCCCATGTCGGGCGACTTCTTCCTGTTCGGCGGCCTCTACCGCCAGGTCTCGCTGATCGCCACCGACCCCGTGCACATCGACATGCTGGATTGGGGCGGCCCCGGCGTCTACGCCCACACCGCCGCCCTGGACGGCGCCGCGTCCATCGAGGTCAACAGCCGGATCAAGAACGACGGCGCCAAGGCCCAGCCGGTGGTGGTGAAGACCACCATCATCGACGCCACCGGCGCCACCGTGGCCAGCGACAGCCATCCCCTGACCGTCGCGCCCGGCGCGTTGGAGGAGCCGGCGCAGACCTTGAGCGTGCCGAACCCGCACCTGTGGGACGGCAAGGCCGACCCCTACCTCTACCGCGTGGTGACGCGCGTCGAGACGGCGGACGGCCAGCTGCTGGACCAGGTGACCCAGCCGCTGGGCATCCGCACCTTCCGCTTCGATCCCGACCAGGGCTTCTTTCTGAACGGCAAGCATGTCGCCCTGCACGGCGTGTCCCGCCATCAGGACCGGCCGGGCAAGGGCTGGGCCATCAGCCCCGCCGACCAGGCCCAGGACATGGACATCATGCTGGACCTGGGCATCAACACCCTGCGCCTGGCCCATTACCAGCACGACCAGGCCATCTACGACCTGGCGGACCGGGACGGCGTGGTCGTCTGGGCGGAAATCCCCCTGGTGAACCGCACCGCGCCGGAAACACCCGACGGCGACAAGGGCATCACCACCCCCGCCTTCGCCGCCAGCGCCGACAGCCAGCTGCATGAGCTGATCAAGCAGAACTACAACCACCCGAGCGTCGTCACCTGGTCCATCGGCAACGAGGTGAACCTGATGGCCGCCAGCGGCCACGGCGTCAGCAACGCCCGGCCGCTGCTGACCCAGCTGAACAAGGCGGCGTATGAGCTGGACCACACCCGCCCCACCACCATGGCCGACTGCTGCGAGCCCTGGCCCGACGCACCCAAGCCTGGCGTGGACGTGGTGGCGGAGATCACCGACCTGCTGGGCTACAACCGCTACCAGGGCTGGTACTACGACAAGCCGGAGGACTTGGGGCCGGTGCTGGACCGGCTGCACACGCTGCACCCGCGCCTGCCGCTGTCGGTCAGCGAATACGGCGGCGGTGGCGGCCTGACCCAGCATACCGATGAGGTGCAGACCGGCGTCGTCTACCCCAAGGGCCATTTCCATCCGGAGGAGCTGGAAAGTCGCCTGCATGAGATCTGGTGGGCGCAGCTGAAGAAGCGGCCTTACCTGTGGGGCACCTTCGTCTGGAACATGTTCGACTTCGCCAGCGACAGCCGGCGGGAGGGCGACATGGTCGACACCAACGACAAGGGCCTGGTGTCCTATGACCGCACGGTGAAGAAGGACGTCTTCTTCTTCTACAAGGCGGATTGGAGCGACCAGCCGGTGCTGCACCTGAACGGCCGCCGCTATGTCGATCGCGCCTATCCCGTGACCGATGTCCAGGCCTACAGCAACGCCGCCAGCGTGCGGCTGAGCCTGAACGGCCGCGACCTGGGCACGGTGTCCTGCCCCGACCACATCTGCCGCTGGCCGGCGGTGCGCCTGGATGCCGGCGACAACGTCCTGACCGCCACGGCCGAGATCAAGGGCCAACCGGTGAGCGACAGCGTCACCTGGCGCTTCGGCGGCAAGGCGGACGAGATCCGCATCCGCGCCGGCGCCTCGGCCGGCCTGACCAGCGCCGCCGGCGCCCGCTACGGCTCCGACGCCTTCGTCACCGGGGGTGAGCCGCATGACCGCAACCCCGGCCCCGAGACGGGCAAGCCGGACAAGGTCATCGCCGCGACTACCGGCACGCCCGACCCCAAGCTGTACGAGACCTACCGCGAGGGCGCCTTCAGCTACCGCGTGCCGGTGCCGGCCGGCCGCTACCAGGTCACCCTGCGCTTCGCCGAGCCGGCGCTGGCGGCCGGCGCCCGCGTCTTCGACGTGGCCGCCAACGGCCAGGTGGTGGTCAAGCACCTGGACGTGGCGGCGGAGGCGGGCGGCGCCCTGAAGGCGCTGGAGCGCGCGGTGACCGTCGAGGTGACGGGCAAGGACGGCCTGCTGCTGGACTTCCGCCCCGTCACCGGCCAGGCGGTGGTGTCGGCCATCGACGTGGTGGCGGCGCGGTGAGCGTGGCCGTGACGGACGCGGCGGCGGCCCCGGGGGTGATTCCGGCGGTGGTCCCCCGGCCCCGGGGCCGCTATCGCTGGCTGGTCTGCTTCCTGCTGTTCTCCGCCGTGGCGCTCAGCTATGTCGACCGGCAGGTGCTGGGCGTGCTGAAGCCCCTGTTGCAGGACCGCTATGGCTGGACGGAGGTCGGCTACGGCACCATCGTCTTCTGGTTCCAGGCGGCTTATGCCAGCGGCTACCTGGTGTTCGGCCGGCTGGTGGACCGCATCGGCGCCCGCGCCGGCTACGCCCTGGCGGTGGGCATCTGGACCATCGCCCATATGGCGCATGCCGCCGCCGGCTCCGTCGCCAGCTTCGCCATCGCCCGCATCCCTCTGGCGCTGGGCGAGTCCGGCGCCTTTCCGGCCAGCCTGGCGGCGGTGGCGGAATGGTTCCCGCAGCGGGAACGGGCGCTGGCCATCGGCTTCACCAACGCCGGGGCCAATGTCGGCGCCATCCTGACGCCGCTCATCGTGCCGGCGGTGACCTTGGCCTGGGGCTGGCGCGCCGCCTTCCTGGTCACGGGCCTGTTCACCGTGGTGTGGCTGGCGGCCTGGCTGGCCCTCTACCGCCGCCCGCGCGAGGTGGCGCGCCTGAGTCCCGCTGAACTGGCCTATATCGAGGCTGATCCCGTGCCGCCGCCGGTGCGCCTGTCGTGGCGGCGGGTGCTGGGCGCGCGCGAGACCTGGGCCTATATCCTGGGTCGTTTCGTGATCGATCCCATTTGGTGGACCTTCCTGTTCTGGCTACCCGACTTCTTCGCCAAGCGCTATGGCCTGGACCTCAAGGGCTTCGGACCGCCCCTGGTGCTGGTCTATGTCCTGGCCGACGTGGGCAGCGTGCTGGGCGGCTGGGGCTCATCCCGCCTGCTGGCGCGGGGCGCCGGACTGAACCGGGCGCGCAAGACCGCCTTCCTCGTCTGCGCGCTGGTGGTGGCGCCGGTGGCGCTGGCCATGGACACCGGCAGCCTGTGGGGCGCGGCCCTGCTGATCGGCTTGGCCTGCGCCGGGCACCAGGGCTTTTCCGTCAATCTTTACGCCCTGCCGTCCGACCTCTTCCCCCGCTGGGCCGCCGGCTCGGTCATCGGCCTGGGCGGGGCGGCGGGCGGCATCGGCAGCATGGCCATGGCCCAGGCCGCCGGCTGGATCCTGCAGACCACCGGCAGCTACCGCCCCATCTTCCTGATGGCGGCCAGCGCCTATTTCGTGGCCCTGGGCCTGATCCATTGGATGACGCCGCGCTACGCGCCGGCGCACATAACGCGGTGAGGATGGTGCGCTGTGGCTGAGACCGGAATCGAGAAACCAAAGGTGCGGCGGCGCAAGGCGCTGGCCGGCGACGGTCGGCTGGCGGCCCCGCCGGACGCTCTGGCCATCCCCGCCTGGACCCTGGCCCGCGCCCCCACCATCAACGACGTGGCGCGCCTGGCCAAGGTGTCGAAGAAGACGGTGTCGCGGGTCATCAACCAGTCCCCGTACGTCCACGACGCCACCCGCGCGGTGGTGGACGCGGTGGTGGCCCGCATCGGCTATGTGCCCAGCCCCCAGGCGCGGGGCCTGGCCATCAACCGGTCGTTCCTGCTGGGCCTGATCTACGACAACCCCAACGCCCAATACATCGTGAACGTCCAGGGCGGCATCCTGGAGGCCTGCCATCGCGAGGGCTTCGAGCTGGTGGTCCATCCCTGCCGCCAGGTGGCGCCCGGTTTCCTGGCGGAGGTGAAGACCTTCGTGCAGCGCCAGAACCTGGACGGCGTCATCCTGGTCCCGCCCCTGTCGGAGGATGCGGCCCTGGTCGCCCTGCTGCGGGCCATCGGTTGCCCTTACATGCGCCTGATGTCGGTGCCGTTGGACGAGCCCACGTCCATGGTGCTGCACACCGATCGCACCGGCGCGGCCGAGGTGGGCGCCCACTTGGCGCAGCTGGGCCACACCAGGGTGGCGCTGATCACCGGGCCGCAGCGCTACCGCTCCACCCACGAGCGGCGCGAGGGCTTCCTCGGCGCCCTGGCCGAGCATGGCGTGACCGTGCCGGACCACTGGATCGTGGAGGGTCTCTACACCTTCGAGACGGGGGAGAAGCGCGGCATGGAGCTGCTGTCCCAGGCCGACCGCCCCACCGCCATCTTCGCCAGCAATGACGAGATGGCGGCCGGTGTCTACAAGGCCGCCTACCGGCTGGGCATCGGCATCCCGCGCGACCTGACCGTGGTGGGCTTCGACGACACGCCGCTGGCCTCGCGCATGTGCCCGGCGCTATCCACCGTGCGCCTGCCCATCCACGATATGGGCCGCCTGGCGGCCGACCGGCTGATCGGCCGCATCAACGATGGCGACGCGGGCAAGGCCCAGCCCATCACGGTGACGCCCCGCCTGGTGGTCCGGGAGTCGTCGGGCGTGCTTGTTTGAGGCGCCCTCAAATGGCGGGCGCCGCCATCCGGCGGCTTACCTTGTCCCCGCTTTCCAGTCCGCTGTCCTAGAATTCCGCGCCCGGCAGGTCCACCGGCAGGTTGGTGGTGTCGGTCAAGGTGACGCGCAAGGCGCCGGACCGGGACGGGGCGGCCAGGGCCACCTCGGGCTGGCCCTCGGCGCGGGCGGCGGCCAGGGCCACCTGGTTGAAGCGGCGCACGCTGTCGCTGTCGGCGTCCACACCGGCACCATCCACAATCGGGCGGATGTATTCCGCGCCCACCAGCACCTGCAGCGCCTGGATCTGGTCGGCCGCCGCCCAGTCGTTCAGCGGCGGCACGCCCACCAGATCGTCGAAGGTGGTGGCGCCGGCCGCCAGCCGGTCCAGCAGCGGGTTGAAGATGCCCTCGTGCAGGGCGACGTCGCCGAAGGACCGCGGCACCACCATGGGGCAGTCGGCCCGCCGGCGGGCCAGGCTGTAGCGGGTGGCGCGGTGGGCGGCGATCAGGTCGTTGATGTTCAGGGGCGCCAGGTCGCAGGCATAGATGTCGCGGCGGAACTGACGGTTCAGGGCCATGTCGCGCACGCCCTCGCGCAGCAGCGCATTGGGCATGGCGGCCATCAGGGCGCGCGGCTTCTCCGGCACGGCCAGCAGGGGGACGTTGTCGGCGGCGGTGCCCGACCCGATGAAGCCGGCGCCGTGGTTGGCCATGAAGGTCGCGATCTCCTTGTGATAGAAGACGCGCCAGTACTCGTTCAGGTACTCGTGCACGATATAGCTGGCGTCCAGCGTCTCGATGGCCTGCAGCTGCTGTTCGATGGCCGGGTTCGATTCGAAGTACAGGGCGCCCGTGTCCGCCATCTGCCGCAGGAAGGCGCGGACCTTGCCCACCCGTTCCTCCACCGTGCCGGTGGTGACGGCGTAGGCGTCGACCATCAGGGCGCGGATGGGCATCTTGCCGGCCCAGCCCGGCTGGCAGTTATAGCTGGCGTAGACGATGCCGCCGGGCTTCAGCCGGCGGCGGATGACGGCCCCGATCTCCCGCCGCACCGTCTCGCTGACCCAGCTCATGATGCCGTGCATGACGATGAAGTCGCAGTCGGCGATAGGCCCGTCTTCTTCCGTCGCCAAGTCTTGGAAGCTGGCGGCGCTGAAGCTGGCATTGGTGATGCCGGCGGCGCGGCGCAGGGCTTCGGCGCTGGTGATGTGCACGGGGTTGAAGTCCACGCCCATGAACTGGCCCTGGGGGAACAGGCTGGCGAACAGCGTCGGGCTGTAGCCATGGCCGCAGCCCAGGTCCAGGTAGCGGAAGGGCCGGTCCAGGCGCGGCGCCTGGTAGCCGCACTGCAGGGCGGCGTAGGCGATCGAGGCCGGGTTCAGTTCCTGGTAATAGCGGCGCAGGTAGGCGATGCCCGTCACATAGCGGTGAACGTCGTCCTGCACGATGCCTTCTGGCGTGCCGCCGCCGGGGATGGCCTTGTTGCCGCTCATCGACCCTGGTCCTTCGCACTTATGTTTGTCCTTGGCGCAGACCTTGGCCCCAGGCGGCCCCGCTGTCGAGAGTAAAAGGGATGGGGTGATTCAGAATGCGGTTGAAACATGGCCGATGGGCGGATTCGACGCATCACATCAAAGGGTAACAGAGCGCTTATAAGCTGCGACCTTCAAGGTTGAATTACTGCGCGCTCGATAGCATTTACGGTGAATTTTATGAATCTCGCCCTCCGCCCCAAGTTATTGGCCGCGTTCGGTGGCCTGTTACTGCTGACCATCGCCATCAGCCTGCTGTCCCTATGGCGGATCGGCACGATCAACAGCGCCGCCACGGAAATCCGCGATGTCTGGCTGCCCTCGGTGGACGCGGTGGGCGACATGAAGGCCTTCACCGCCCGCCAACGCATCTCGGCGGGCCGCGTCGTGGCGGCGGGGGACGACAAGGCGCGGGACGAGGCCATCAAGCTATATGGCAAGCAGACGGCCGACCTGAACGCGGCCGTGGCGCGGTTCGAGGGCGTGGGCCATACGGGTGAGATGGCGGCGCTGTACGCCAGGTACCAGGCCCTGCGCGGCCCGTATGAGGCCAGCATGGCCGCCGCGTTCGAAACCGCCAAGCAGAACCACGAGCAGGCGGAAAAGGCCATGAACGGCGACATCGTGGCCACCTTCCGCAAGGTGCAGGAATCGCTGGAGGCGCTCAGCGCGTATGACCGCGCCGGCGCCGCCAAGGCCAACGACGTGGTGCAGTCCGCCTACACCCATGCATTGTGGAGCATCTCCATCTTCGCCCTTGTGGCGATGCTGGTGTCGGTGGGCGCCGTGCTGTGGCTGGACCGGGATGTGGTGCAGCACCTGGCCCGTCTGGCCGCCGTGATGCGCCGCCTGGCGCAGAAGGACTATGGCTTCACCCTGGACGCCACCGGCCGGCGGGACGAGGTGGGCGACATGGCGCGCGCCGTCGACGTGTTCCGCACCAGCATGCGCCAGGTGGATGAACTGGCCGCCACCCAGGCGGCGGAGGCTGCGGCCAAGACCGAGCGCGCCAACCGGGTGGACGCCCTGGTCCAGACCTTCGACATCGACGTCGCCCACACCTTGCAGTCGGTCACCCAGGCCTCCAGCGGCCTGCATGAAACGGCGGAGAGCCTGACCCGCATCGCCGACACCGGCGCCCGCGACGCGGTGGCGGTGGCCGGCGCCTCGGAACAGGCGGCCGCCAACGTGCAGACCGTGGCCGTGGCGGCCGAGGAGTTGGGTGCCAGCATCGGGGAGATCGGCCGCCAAGTTTCCGTGTCCGCCACCATCGCCGCCAAGGCGGTGGCGGAGGCGACGCGCACCAACGTCGCCGTGACCAGCCTGACGGAAGCCGCCCAGCAGATTGGCGCCGTCGTGGCGCTGATCAGCGACATCGCCGGGCAGACCAACCTGCTGGCGCTGAACGCCACCATCGAGGCGGCGCGCGCGGGTGAGGCGGGCAAGGGTTTCGCCGTCGTGGCCAGCGAGGTGAAAGCCCTGGCCAACCAGACGGAACGGGCCACCAACGACATTCGCCAGCAGATCGAATCCATGCAGTCCGCGACGGGGGAGGCGGCCAGCGCCATCGCCGCCATCGGCCAGACCATCGGCGAGATCGACCACATCACCACCACCATCGCCGCGGCGGTGGAGGAACAGGGGGCGGCCACGCAGGAGATCGCCCGCAACGTGGCCGAGGCCGCGCGCGGCACCAGTGAGGTCAGCGCCGGCATGAACGGCGTGCGCCAGGTGGCGGGCGAGACCGGCGCCGTGGCGGGGGAGGTGCTGATGGCCGCCGACGACCTGTCGTCCCAGGCTGACGGCCTGCGCACCCGCGTCTCGACCTTCCTGGCGGCCCTGCGCGCGGCCTAAGGGCACGGCCTGAAGGGGCCGTGACCCGTCGGGAAAACATCCTTGCGACGGGGCCGGTTCGGGTGGACCGTCCCTGGTGCGGACAAATAAACGGTCCCGCCGCCGCCATCGGGTGGCGCGGGGCCGAAGGCGGAAGGAATATCGATGAAAGCCTGGCTTTCCACCCTGGCCCTGACCACGGCGCTGGCCCTAGCCGGCGAGACCCGCGCCGCCGACAGCGCGCCGGCCAGCTATCCCAACCAGATGGAAGGCGATGTCGTGGTCCATGACTTCCCCCTGACCAATGGGGCGCATCTGGCCGACGCGAAGTTCCATTACACCACCCTGGGCACGCCCCAGCGTGACGCCTCGGGCGCCATCACCAACGGGGTGCTGCTGCTGCACGGCACCACCGGCAGCGGCCGCAATTTCCTGAACCCCAGCCTGGGCGGGGAGTTGTTCGGGCCGGGCCAGCCGCTGGACGCCGCCAAGTATTTCATCATCCTGGCCGACGGCATCGGCCACGGCGGCTCCTCCAAGCCGTCGGACGGGTTGAAGGGCCGCTTCCCCCACTACGGCTATGTCGACGCGGTGGAGGGGCAATACCGCATCGTGACCGAAGGCCTGGGCATCAAGCACCTGAAGCTGGTCGCCGGCACGTCCATGGGCGGCATGCAGACCTGGATCTGGGGGGAACGGCATCCGGACATGATGGACGCGCTGATGCCCATCGCCTCGCAGCCCGTGGCCATTTCCGGCCGCAACATGCTGTGGCGCCAGTTGATCATCGAGGCCATCCGCAACGATCCGGAGTGGAAGGGCGGCGACTACACGGCCCAGCCCACCGCCTACACCCGCGCCCTGCCCATCTTCCAGATCATGGTCAACAACGCTTCGGTTTTGCAGCAGCAGGCTCCCAGCCGCGCGGCGGCCACCACCCTCTATGACCGGTGGGTGGCGGATTACGCCAAGACCGTGGACGCCAACGATTACCTCTACTGGTTCGAATCGTCGTACGACTACGACCCCGGGCCGGACCTGGAGAAGATCAAGGCCAAGCTGGTGGCCGTGAACTTCGCCGACGACCTGCTGAACCCGGCCGAGCTGGGCGTGATGGAGGCGGCCATGAAGCGCATCCCCAGCGGCCGCTACGTCCTGATCCCCGCCTCCGACCAGACGCGCGGCCACCAGACCCTGACCCAGGCCAAGGTGTGGAAGGGCGCGCTGGAGGAAGTGCTGAAGTAAGCGCCGCCGCCCGGGTGCGCGGCATGAAAAAAAGCCGGCCGCGGGAAGCCCCCGGCCGGCTTTGCTTTTACGCGCCGGGATCGATCCGCCTCAGGTGATGCGGGTGGGGGTATAGCCCAGGTCGCTGCTGGTGAAGCTGGTGGCGGTGGTATTCTGCAGGGTCATCAAGGTTGACCAATTATCGCCGCCGCCGTTGGTATCGATTTGCAACAGGGTGTCGCTGCCCGACTGCTTCAGTTGCAGATAGCCGCCGTCGAACGGGTTGGTGGTGTTCACCCACCCAGACAGCACCTGTCCCAACATGGCTGAAAGGGCTAGGTGGTCGGTTCCGACCTGAAAGTCGGTGACGTTGATCGTGGTGCTCGGATTATAGACGTTGAGAGCCGTTGCTGCAGAAATCGTGTCCGCCCCATCGCCCAGTGTGACCGTGTAGGTGCCGCTCGCCATGTCGACGGTCACGGAATCGTCGCCAGCGCCGCCATCCAGGGTGGCAACCCCGCCGCTGGCGGAAAGAACGTCGGCTCCATCTCCGCCATCGAGCGTGGCCTGGGCCGCGCCTTTTACCGTGAGGGCGTCATTACCGGCGCCGCCGGTCATTGTGACCGTGTCCAATCCTGAGGAACGGCCGCTGCCATCGAAGGTCAGTGAGTCATTGCCAAGGCCGCCATCCATCAAGACGGTACTGGTCAGCATGGATCCGTATCGGGTGACGGATAACGTGTCATCGCCGTCCTGGCCGAACATCTGATCGTTGCCGCCAGCGCTGTCTGCCAGATAGTCATTACCCGCACCGCCATAGAGGGAATCCGCGAAAATCGACCCTTGGATGGTGTCGTCTCCCGCGGTGCCAGTGGTGGAGCCGTCGGGCGCATATCCCAGGTCCCGGGTGGTAAAAGCGCTCGCGGTCGTGTTCTGGAATGTGACGAGCGTCGCCCAGGTGCTTCCGCTACCGTTGGCATTGATTTGCAGCAGGGTGTCGCTGCCGGATTGTGTTAGACGAAGGAAGCCTGCGAAGGGGTTCAAACGCTGGTCCCAGCCGCTCAACGCGTTATTCAAATAGGAACTCAGCGCCAGCGTGTCCGTGCCCACCTGGAAATCGGTGACGGTGACGGTCGCATTGGTGGCCGTGAAGGGATACTGCGTAAGTGTCAGGGTGTCCGCCCCATCGCCCAAGGTGACGGTGTACATACCCGAACCCATGTCGACGGTTATAACATCGTCTCCCGCCCCACCGTCGAGGGTCGTCACGCCGCCGACCGCGGATAGGGTGTCGGCCCCGTCGCCGCCGCTGAGTACGGCTTGGCTCACGCGGTCGACGGAAAGATTGTCGTCGCCCGCGCCCCCCGTCAGCGTGACCTGCCCACCGGTGGCGGAGAGGACGTCGGCCCCATCGCCACCATCGAGCGTGGCCTGGGCCGCGCCGACAGCCGTGACCGTATCGTTCCCGGTTCCCCCCACCAGGGTCACGGTATCGAGGTTACGGTTCGCATCCCAATAAGCGCCATAGAAAAGGCTGTCATTTCCGTCACCACCATCCAGCAGATCGGTCGCCGCCGGCGATCCTTCTGGGGGGCGCACCAAAAGGCTATCGTTCCCATCCTGGCCGAAAAGCTGGTTGCTGCCGCCGTTATTGTCCTCCAGATCGTCGTCACCCGCGCCGCCATAAAGAAAGTCGTTGCTGGCGCCGCCCCGTAGGGTGTCATTCCCTGCGGTACCCGTCGTGGAGCCATCGGGGGCGTAGCCCAGGTCTCGCGCGGTAAAGGCGCTGGCGGTGGTGTTCTGGAAGGTGATGAGGGTGGACCAGCCGGCATTGCCACCATTCGGGTTGACCTCCAGCAGGGTATCGCTACCCGATTGCGTCAATCGCAGGAAGCCGCCGAAAGGGTTTGTGTCCTGGTTCCAGCCAGCCAGAGCCGTCAAATATTGGAAGTTGTTCAGCGTGACCTGATCCGTACCCGGCTGGAAGTCGGTGACGGTGAGAGGTTTTCCGCCAAGCTGCCCCGTTGACTGCGTGAGGTTCAGGGTGTCGGCACCGGCGCCCAATGTGACGGTGGCGGTGCCGTCCAGTTCGACGGTCACGACATCGTCACCGTCGCCGGCGTCGATGGTCGCGTTGGCAGCTCCCAGAATGGAAATGACGTCATTGCCTGTTCCGCCTTTGGCGGTGGCGGTGTCATTGAGGCGGCGGCCTCCGTCAAACGACAGGGTGTCGTCGCCGGCACCACCGTCCAGGAGTATGGTATCGGCGGTCGGGTCCGAGAACCTATTCACCGTCAGCGTGTCATTACCATCCAGGCCGAACAGCCTGCTGCCGCCCACCGTCGTGTCGGTCAGCGTATCGTTGCCGGCGGTGCCGATGGTGGAACCGTCCGGGGTGTATCCCAGGTCATGCGCGGTGAAGGTGCCAGCGGTGGTGTTCTGGAAGGTGATGAAGGTGGACCAGCTGTCGCCGCCGCCGTTGGCGTCCAGTTGCAACAGCGTATCACTGCCCGATTGCATCAGGCGCAGGAAACCGTTCCCGAAGGGATTCAGGTTCTGGTTCCAATTGGTTAAAACATGGCCGAGGAAGGTGCCCAACTGCACCTGATCCGTACCTACCTGGAAATCGGTGACGGTTATGGTGCCGGCGATTGGCGTTATCGGGGTTGTCCAGTTGGGGACCAGGGTATCGGTGCCCGCGCCCAGCGTCACCGTGCTTGTCTGCTGGCCGGCCGCGTCAACGGTTACGACATCGTTGCCGTCGCCCGCATTGATTGTGGCGGTCGAGGCGCCGGTCGCCGTGATGGTGTCATTGCCGGCGCCGCCGACAAGTGTGACGGTATCCTTGTAGAGGCCAGTGAAAATCAGGCTGTCGTCCCCGGCCCCCCCGTCCAGGAGCACTGTGCTGGCCGCCATAAGGCCGATTCGATTGACGGTGAGGATATCGTTGCCATCTTGGCCGAACAGTCGGTCGTTGCCCCCTCGGCTGTCAGCCAGAAAATCGGCGCCGGTGTCTCCACCGCTGTTATCGGCGTTGTTGCCGTACAGCACATCATCACCGGTGCCGCCAATCAACGTGTCGTCGCCGTTTCCACCCTCCAGCACATTGTTTCCATCACCGCCGGTAATACTGTCGTTGCCGTCTAGCCCACGGATTTTATAGATGCTGGGCGTACCCGAAATCGTGTCGGCGGCAGTGGTGCCGTAGATCCAGCCGTTTGGATCGTAACCCAGATCCCGTGCCGTGAAAGCGCTGGCGGTGGTGTTCTGGAAGGTGATGAGGGTGGACCAATTGGTCCCGCCGCCGGTGGGGTCAATTTGCAGTTGGGTGTCCGCACCCGACTGTACCAATCGCAGAATGCCGTTGGCGAAGG
This sequence comes from Nitrospirillum guaranorum, assembly GCF_034653275.1. Taxonomy (NCBI): domain Bacteria; kingdom Pseudomonadati; phylum Pseudomonadota; class Alphaproteobacteria; order Rhodospirillales; family Azospirillaceae; genus Nitrospirillum; species Nitrospirillum guaranorum. The sequence goes on from NZ_JAYEES010000003.1 coordinate 952,243, forward strand.
GATTGGTTAATGTGTTCCAGTTGCTTGCAATCGTAAGATACGGCGTAAGATTCAGTTGGTCGATGCCAGGCTGGAAGTCGGTCACCGTAATGGACTCGCCTGCGGATCTGACGGCCGGTTCGGCAAGGGTCACTGTGTCGGCACCGGCGCCCAATGTGACAGTGGCGGTGCCGCCCAGGTTGATGGTTACGACATCGTCGCCATCGCCGGCGTCGATGGTCGCGTTGGCAGCCCCCAGAATGGAAATGACGTCATTGCCGGTTCCGCCTTCGGCGGTGACGGTGTCAGTGAGGCGGTCGCCTCCGTCAAATGATAGGGTGTCGTCGCCGGCACCACCGTCCAGGAGTACCGTGTTGGACGCTGCAGTTCCTAAGCGGGAAATGGTCAGCGTGTCGTTGCCATCCTGACCAAACAACTGGTCGTTACCGCCGGCCCTATCGGTTAGGGCGTCGTTGCCGGCCAATCCAACCAACACATCATCGCCGCTTGTGCCCGTTAGCGTGTCGTTCCCTGGTGTCCCCATCGCCATGGTTTTGGCTGATAGGGTGTAGCTGCCAGTGGCGCCGCCAGTGGCGTTGGTTGTTATATAGTAGCTGCCCGTTTGACTGGCGGTGAAGGCGGCGACAGCCGTGCCTGACGTCGCCGAATCTGAGGTGATTTGCCGGCCAGTGGCATCATATACCGTAACGACACCGGCACCGGTGCCGGCGGCGAACTTAAGTAGAACTGCAATCTGCTGGCCGGCGGTGAGAGTCAACTGGTACCAGTCATGGTCGCCCGCGGTGTCGATGGCGCCTGCGGTCTGCTGCCCCAGGGCGAGCCCGTGATTTGTTTGCTCATGGCCGAACGTCGCGCCGCCATTGTCGCTGCCATGGGCATAGCCATACTGGATCCACTGCGTGGTGGCCCCTTGGATGCCCAGACCCGCCAGATCGGGATGGGTCAGCAGATAGGCGACGGCATCGAAGGTTACGGTCCGGCCCTCGGCATGTCCGGCGACGATGTAGTGCCGGGCGCCGGCGTCGGCATTGGCGCCGAAGGCGGCGATGAGGTCGCCGTAGGAGGCGATGTAGGCGAGGCCATCGAAGGTTACGGTTCGGCCCTCGGCATGCCCGGCGACGATGTAGTGCCGGGCGCCGGCGTCGGCATTGGCGCCGAAGGCGGCGATGAGGTCGCCGTAGGAGGCGATGTAGGCGAGGCCGTCGAAGGTTACGGTTCGGCCCTCGGCATGTCCGGCGACGATGTAGTGCCGGGCGCCGGCATCGGCATTGGCGCCGAAGGCGGCGATGAGGTCGCCGTATGAGGCGATGTAGGCGAGGCCGTCGAAGGTTACGGTTCGGCCCTCGGCATGTCCGGCGACGATGTAGTGTCGGGCGCCGGCGTCGGCGTCGGCGCCGAAGGCGGCGATGAGGTCGCCGTAGGAGGCGATATAGGCGAGGCCGTCGAAGGTTACGGCGCGGCCCTCGGCATGTCCGGCGACGATGTAGTGCCGGGCGCCGGCGTCGGCGTCGGCGCCGAAGGCGGCGATGAGGTCGCCGTAGGAGGCGATATAGGCGAGGCCGTCGAAGGTTACGGCGCGGCCTTCGGCATGCCCGGCAAGGATGTAGTGTCGGGCGCCGGCCTCAGCGTCGGTGCCGAAGGCGGCGATGAGATCACCATAAGATGCGATATACGCCAGAGCGTCAAAGTTGACGGTCCGACCTTCAAGCCAGCCGCTGCCATTATAATGAGCACGCCCCGCATTGGGGTCGGCCCCGAGCGCCGCAATGAGGTCCGAATATGAAGCAATGTAATTCAAAGCTTCAAGGTCGCTCCACGCCGAGGCCATAAATCACCTTCGTTAATACGTTAACCTATGGATTATTTTGCTAGTTTAAGACGTGTTTGCGGAAAAGCATAACTCTTTTGTCTATTTTAAGCATCAAAAGGTTAGTGACACTGCTCGCCCGGCGTTCTGGAACTGGGATTGTAAGTATAAACTGCAACACTATGTCGCTTAATTGGGGATTGTTTTAGAAAAAAGCCGAGCACATGATGCGGTATTGATAAAATTTCGAAAATATAACTGCATATAGCTGCGTAGAATAAATATATAAAAATAGCCAATTATTAATGATAATATACTAATTTAATTATTTATCGCCACGGCATTTATCAATAATTCAAATATCGTCACTTTGTGTGGCCGATATGCGATATGAGCTCTGCAATTACAGGGATTTTTGTTGGAGTTCCTCGTTGATTTTGGATGGAATTTAAATTATTTCCGACGGAATGGCCCGGTATATTTGCCGCACTCCGCCTCTAGATCTTCCTGGGTATATCGTATGGTCCCTGGCTTGCGGCCAATTAACTTCAGCAGTGACGAAGCGCGTTAATATATCAGTTGCATCCGCGCATGTTGGCGAAGGAATCGGTCCGGTCGGGGCGTGGCGCGGAAACTATTTGGTGACGTATCGATATATTCCTCAATCGCCTTCAGCCGCTGGATGTGTCGCATGCATTAGACGTGCGGAGTATATTGCCGAAGCAAAAACTCCGCCACGCACGTAAATATTCAACAATACTTTTTAACGTATAGGCGCGGAAGCACTCCCCGATCCTGAGCGGCGACCAATTCACGGGGAAGTAAAAGTAGGATCTTCCCGCGTGCGCCTGTACGGAATCAGCAGGAGGCGACCGGGGCCGGCGCCTATTCCTTTCCGGCGTAGCGGTCGGTGGCGCGGATCAGTTGGTCCAGGATACCGGGCTCGGCGTGGGCGTGGCCGGCGCCCTCGATCAGGTGGAAGTCCGCCTCCGGCCAGGCCTTGTGCAGGGCATAGGCGTAGCGGGCGGGGCAGGGCATGTCGTAGCGGCCGTGGACGATGGTCGCCGGGATGTGGCGGATGCGGCCCACGTCGCGCACCAGCTGCCCTTCGTCCAGCCAGGCGCCGTGCACGAAATAGTGGTTCTCGATACGGGCGAAGGCCAGGGCGAAGTGCCCGTCCTTGAAGGGGGCGGAATATTCGGGATTGGGCAGCAGGGTGACCGTCTCCCCCTCCCAGATGGTCCACGCCTTGGCCGCCTCCAGCTTGGCCGCCTCGTCATCGCCCGTGAGGCGGCGGTGATAGGCCGCCATCATGTCATGGCGCTCCGCTTCCGGGATGGGGGCCTGGAAGCGTTCCCACTTGTCGGGGAACAGCTCAGACGCGCCGAACTGGTAGTACCAGAGCAGCTCCCCCTTGGTCAGGGTGTAGATGCCGCGCAGCACCAGCTCGCTCACCCGGTCGGGATGCGCCTCGGCATAGGCCAGCGCCAGGGTGGAGCCCCAGGAGCCGCCGAACACCTGCCACTTGTCCACGCCCACCATGACGCGCAGGCGCTCGATGTCCGCCACCAGGTGCCAGGTGGTGTTGGCCTCCAGGCTGGCGTGCGGGGTGGATTTGCCGCAGCCGCGCTGGTCGAACAGCAGGATGTCGTAAAGGGCCGGGTCGAACAGGCGGCGCTGGCCGGGGCTGGTGCCGCCGCCGGGGCCGCCGTGCAGGAAGACCACGGGCTTGGCCCCCCGCGTGCCGCACCGCTCGTAATAAATCACGTGCCCGTCGCCGACATCCAACGTGCCGGTCTCATAGGGCTCGATGGCGGGGTAGAGCGTGCGCAGCGCGGTCACCGGGGTGGGCATGGGGCCGTGTCCTTATTTGGGCGCGTCGCCGTCGGTGGCGGTGGCCGCCGGGGCCGATTCGGCCTCCGCCGGGACCCAGCCGGTTTTGGGGGCGGTGTCCGGCTGTGAGGCGGCGGGCTGGGGAGCCGCCTGGGGGGCCGGTGCCGGGGCGGGGTCGGCCTTGGGCGTCTCCGCCGGGATGTCCGCCTTGGGTTGGGCAACCGGGGGCTGGGCCGGCGCCGCCTCCTGCGGCGCGGCGGGCGCCACGCCGGACTGGCCTTGCGGTTGGGGCTGCGCCGCCGGGGCCACCGGTTCGGGCTGCGGCGCCGTGGCGGCGGGGGCGGGCTCGGCCGGGATCACTGGGGCCGGGGACGCCGGTGCCGCTTCCGGCGTGGTGGCCACGGGCGCGGGCGTCACGGGAGTTGGCGTCACGGGGGTGGGGGCCGCGTGCTTGGCCGGCTTCTCCGGCTTCGCCTCGGCCTTGGGCTCCGGCTTCGGTTCGGGATCGATGTTGACGGTGTAGTCGGGAACGATGCGCGCTTGGTTGCCGGTGATGACCAGCACCTTCTGCCCCAGCGGGATGGGCGTGGGCTCGCGCTGGGTCACCGACAGCAAGTCGCCGTTGGGCTTGCGCACGATGTATTCCCAGCCGGTGGTGTCGCCGGTCATGTGTTCCGCGCTGGTGCCGACGATGGTGCCGACCACGGTGCCGCCCACGGCGCCCAGGGCGCCGTTGGGGCCGATCTGCGAGCCCAGGATGCCGCCGGCCGCCCCGCCGGCCACGGCGCCCACCGCGCCGCTGGCGCTGATCGACACCTGGCGGAAGCCGATGATGACGCCCGGCTCGGCCTTGTTGGCCTGCTGCACGGCGGTGGCGTTGTAGGTGTTGGGCGAATAGTCGGCGGCGCACCCCGCCAGCAGGGCGGGGGCGACAAAGGCGACAGCGGCCGTCAGGCCGAACCGGATGGATCGCGACACGGGGGAGCCGTTCCCTGAAACGACCGGGGCGCGTAATACCCCGGATAGGCTGTATGAACAGCCCCGTGTCATAGGAGATCCGCCACTGGGTGTCACTTGGCAATTTCATGGCGGCAATGTGGTCAACTTGCCATCATGGCGCCCGCTCCCGCCCCCGGGCCCAAGCCGGACGTCCCCGCCATGAAGCAGATCCGCCTCAACGCCTTCGACATGAACTGCGTCGGCCATATCCACCAGGGCCTGTGGCGCCACCCGCGCGACCGTTCGACGCAATACACCGACCTGGTCTATTGGATGGATCTGGCGCGCACGCTGGAGCGGGGCCTGTTCGACGGGCTGTTCCTGGCCGACGTGTTGGGCGTCTACGACGTCTACCAGGGGGGGCCGACATGGCGGTGCGCGAGGCGGTGCAGGTGCCGGTGGGCGATCCCCTGCTGCTGATCCCGGCCATGGCGGCGGCCACCACCCACCTGGGCTTCGGTGTCACCGCCAACCTGAGTTACGAGCCGCCCTACACCTTCGCCCGGCGCATGAGCACGCTGGACCATCTGACCGGCGGGCGGGTCGGCTGGAACATCGTCACGGGATACCTCGACAGCGCCGCCCGCGCCCTGGGCCTGGACGGGCAGGCGGCGCATGACGACCGCTATGCCGTGGCCGAGGAATACATGGACCTGGTCTACCGCCTGTGGGAAGGCAGCTGGGCCGACGACGCCGTGCGCCGGGATCGCGAGGGCGGTGTCTATGCCGACCCGGCCCGTGTCCGCGCCGTGCGCCACCACGGCCCCCATTTCCGGATGGAAGGGACGCACCTGTGCGAGCCGTCACCCCAGCGCACGCCCGTGCTGTACCAGGCGGGGTCGTCCGAGCGGGGGCGTAAATTCGCCGCCGCGCACGCCGAATGCGTCTTCGTCAACGGCGGACCCAAGCCCCACGTCGCCCGCCTGGTGGCTGACCTGCGCGACCTGGCCCGCAGCCTGGGCCGTGACCCCGCCGACCTGAAGGTGTTCGTCGGCGCCACCGTCGTGGTGGATGAGACCGACGCCCTGGCCCAAGCCAAGCGCGCGGACTATGAGCGCCATGCCAGTGTCGAGGGCGCCTTGGCCCATGCCTCCGCCTCCCTGGGCATCGACTTCGCCGCCAAGGGGTGGGATGAGCCCATCCACGCCGGGCAGAGCCAGGCCGTCACCTCCAACATCGAGAACCAGGCCGCCCGCCGGCCGGACAAGGTGCTGACCCGGCGCGGCCTGGTGGAGGGGCTGAGCCTGGGCGGCCGGCAGGTTCCCATCGTCGGCGGACCGGCCACGGTGGCGGATGAGCTGATGGCCTGGGTGCGCGAGGCGGACGTCGACGGCTTCATCCTGGCGCGCACGGTGACGCCGGAATGCTTCGGCGACTTCGTCGATCTGGTGGTGCCGGAGTTGCAGCGGCGCGGCGCCTACAAGACGGCGTACACGCCCGGCACCCTGCGCGAAAAGCTGTCCGGCCCCGGGTCACGGGGCCCCCGCCTGCCCGACGCCCACCCTGCCGCCAGCCGGCGCTGGCCGGCTTAGCCCAGCGCGTCCTCCAGGAACAGGCTGGCGGCGTGCTCCAGCCCGGCCAGGGCCTCCCGGCCCTGGGCCAGGTCGGGCTCATCGCCCAGGGCGGCGGCGCCCTTCATCATCTGCAGCAGGGTGACGGCCATGGCGGCCGCCCGCTCCGCCGGCAGGGCGGGGGACTTGGCGCGCAGGATGGCGGCGATGCCCCGGCGCAGGCCGGCGCGCAGGGCGCCCTGCTGCGCCACCATGTCGGGCCGGGCGTCGATCAGGGCGAAGGCGGCGGCGCGTTCCACCTTCAGGCTGGGCAGCACGGCCAGCAGATCGGCCGCCAGTTCGGCCGGGGACAGGGTGGCGGCGCGCGCCTCCACCGTCGCCAGCAAGGCCACCAGCGCGTCGGCGTATCCTGCCAGCAGGGCGTCGGCCAGCACGGCCTTGGTGGGGAAGAATTGGTAGAGCGAGCCGATGGGCGCCCCCGCCTTGGCCGCGATCTCCGTCATCGTGGCGGCGTCATAGCCCTTTTCCGCGAACACGGTGCTGGCGGCGGCCAGCAGGGCGGCCACGCGGGCGCGGCCCCGTTCGCGGGTGGGCATCTTGGGGCCGGTGGGGGGCGCGCCTTCCGGGGATGCGGCATTGGGCGCGGCAATATTGGGCACGGCGGTGTCGGCTGTTGACTTTTGTGAGGACATTCTCATAAATCTTTTCATGAGGGTGCCCTCATATTCCCATTCCCGGCGCCTGCCGTCCATCCCCCGAATCCCGAGGTTGTCATGAGCATCAATCTGGACCCGAAGACCACCGCCCTCGTGCTGATCGACCTGCAGCACGGCATTCTGAACCTGCCGCTGGCCCCTTATACTGGGGCTGAGGTGCTGGCCCGGTCCAAGGCGCTGGCCGACCGTTTCCGCGCGGCCGAGGCGCCGGTGGTGCTGGTGCGCGTGGCGTTCGCACCTGATTTCAGCGATGCGCCGCGCCAGGCCACGGACCAGGCCATGATCGTGCCGCCGGGCGGCTTCCCGGCCAACTGGGCGACGCTGGATGAGGATTTGGTGAAGCCGGTCGACATCATCATCACCAAGCGCCAGTGGGGCGCCTTCTACGGCACGGATCTGGATCTGCAGCTGCGCCGCCGGGGCATCACCACCATCGTGCTGGCGGGCATCGCCACCAACATCGGCGTGGAATCCACGGCGCGTGGCGCCTGGGAACATGGCTATGCCCTGGTGTTCCCGACCGATGCCATGAGCACCTTCAATGCCGAGATGCAGGACTTCGCGCTGAACACCATCTTCCCGCGCCTTGGCCGCCGGACCACCAGCGACGCCATCACGCTGGGCTGAATCCACGGGCGCGTCAGGCGGCGAAGAGGAAGGTGAAGAGCAGGGGGCAGGTCTCATGGACCAGGGTCCGGATCTCCCCCTCCGTCACGCGGTCACGCTCCATCATCAGGCGCACGATGGGTTCGGCCAGCAATTCGTCCAGCGTCGCTTCCTCGATCTCCAGCATTGGCATGGTGGGGCCCTTCCGCCTCGGTGGAAACTGTATGGCACAGTAATGATATTAAGAATGATTCGCAAATAGCCTTTTCGTGACCGCCCCTCCGGCATACGCGGGAGGGGCGGGATCACCCTGGCACGAAGGGGCTTTGCGCCGCCGCAGGCCAGCGGTTGCGCGGGCTGTTTTTACGAATCCGCCGGAATCTTCACCAGTCCGCCAAAGGGCGCCGCCCCCTGCGCCTAAGCCTTAGGCCACGCCGGGCGGCGGATACGCCCGGCCTATGAGGCACGGCGACCGCCAAGTCCAGCCCGAGGCTCCTGAGCAAACGAATAGGCTGTGACCGCAGCCGCCGGAGCGAGCACCGCAGGGCGCAGCGAGGAAGCCAAGTCCCCGGATGGGGACGCCGGCGCTTGAGGAAAACGACCTACGCCGCCTCTTGGCCTTCCAGGAACACCACCAGTTCCTCCAGCGCATGGGTCAGATGGCCACGCAACACCTCCACGGCCTCATCGCCCTTGCCGTCGCGGCACAGGGCCACCAGCTGCTCATGCTCGGCCATGGAGCGGTCGTGGATGGCGGGGGTCATGGACAGGTGCAGCCGGACATAACGGTCCAGGCTGTCGTGGATGCGCTTCACCATGTCCAGCATCACCGGCCGCTGGGCCGGCTCATACAGCGACTCATGCAGCTGCCAGTTCAAGGCGCCCCAGCGGCCGGCCTCGGCGCTATGCAGTTCCTTGATCACGCCTTCCGCCTTCTTGATCTGCTTGGGCGTCAGCTGCGGGATGGCGCGGCGCAGCAGGTCGATTTCCAGCAGCAGCCGCACCTCGAAATATTCCCGCACCTGGGCGGGCGACAGCTGGGCCACGACCGAGCCCTTGTAGGGGATGGTGGCCACCAGGCCTTCCGCCTCCAGCTGCTGCAGCGCCTCGCGCACCGGGATGCGGCTGACCCCCAGCTTCTGTGCGATCTCATCCTGCCGCAGCTGCGCACCCAGCGCGTATTCCCCGGACAGGATCATCTGCCGCAAGGCGTCAACCACCTGGGCCGACAGGGATTTCCGTTCGATCTTGGCGCGTGCGATCATTTGGTGGCTTCTTGACGGGGGGCGGATTGGAAAAAGGCGGCCCTGTGATTTGCCTCTGAACATCCTGATATCGGATGTAAAAGCAATTGATTTTCTAAAATACGCTAGACGGTTCGGGGGTGCCGCGCCATGGGCAGTTGGTGCATGGCCCGGTCTAGTTCCCGTTCAGCCTCAAGCGATAGCATTCCCCGCCGTCCGTCCGGATGCCAGTATGGGTGCCGGCGGCGCTATGCTTGACAGTTTGGATATCGTATCCGATACGCTATCGCCCCACCAGGACGGCCCGGCGGCATGATACCCTGGTACATCCACTGGACGATAACGGGGACGGGCGGGGCATGGCGGTGATGGTGGGCGCGGATGGCGCGGAGAACGGCCCGGCGGAGGGCAGGGAAGACCATGGCGGCCATCCCCCCGGCCTCTACCTGCTGTTCGCGGTCGAGTTCTGGGAGCGGTTCTCCTACTACGGCCTGCAGTCCATCCTGATTTTCTTCCTGCTGTGGCACCTGTCCATGGACAAGGTGTCGGCCTACGCCGAGCTGGGGGCTTTCGGTGTGCTGGTCTACATGTGCCCGGTGGTCGGCGGCTTCATGGCCGACCGCTGGGTGGGGGCCCGCCACGCGGTGCGGGCCGGCGCCGTCCTGCTGATGCTGGGCCACGGCCTCATGGCCTGGCAGCCGGCGCAGACGGTGGAACGGCTGGTGACGCCGGACGCCACCTACGACCTGAAGCGTCCCATCCTTTATCCCGCGGAAGGGGAGGAGGGCGCCCGCCAGGTGGTGGTGAACGGCACCGCCCAGGTGATCACCAGCCTGGGCAGCGTGCAGGGCGATGACCCGGACGCCCGCGTCCTGACCTATGTCGGTCCCGACGGCGCCGCCCTCACCCTGCGGGGACGCCTGGAAAAGACGCCGGACGCCGGCGGGCTGAAGCTGTTCTACCTGTCGCTGGCCCTCATCGCCGCCGGCGTGGGCATGCTGAAGCCCAACATCTCCGCCCTGGTCGGCCGCCTCTATGGCCAGCGCCACGCGGCGCGCGACCGTGGCTTCCTGATCTTCTACCTGGGCATCAACGCCGGCGGCCTGATGGGCAGCATCGTGTGCGGCTGGCTGGGCGCCGCGCTGGGCTGGGAATGGGGCTTCGGCGCCGCCGGCATCGGCATGGCCGTGGCGCTGGCCACCTTCTCCCTGGGGCGCCGCCTGCTGCCCCCGGAACTGCCGGTGGCCGAGGGGGGGCCGAGTGCCGCCAGCGGCGGGCCGGGCGGCGTGCTGGCCCTGGCCGGCGGCCTGGCGGTGGCGCTGGGCGCCTGGCTGATCGTCGACCACCCGACGGTGGTGGGCCATGTGCTGGACATCGCCGCCGTGGCCGGCCTGGCCGCCGTCTTCTGGTTCGCCCGCCGGTGCGACGCGCGCCAGCGTCGCCACTTGGCGCTGCTGCTGCTGCTCATGCTGGTATCGGTGCTGTACTGGACCCTGTTCTACCAGGGCCCGGCCTCGCTGAACGTCTTCGCCGCCGAATGGACGGACCGCCATATCGGCCCCGTGCTGGTGCCGGCCCCCGTGCTGCAGTTCCCGGACAAGGCCTTCGTCATCCTGTTGGCCTTGCCGCTGGCGGCCCTGTGGCGCTGGCTGGACGGCCGCCACCGCGACCCCGGCCCGGTGACCAAGTTCGGCCTGGGCGTGCTGTTCGTCGGCCTGGGCTTCCTGGCCCTGGCCTTCGGCATCGAGGTGACGCCGGCGGGACTGCGCGTGGGCGTGGCCTGGCTGCTGTCGCTCTATCTGCTGCAAGAGGTGGGGGAGCTGTGCCTGTCCCCCATCGGCCTGTCCTCCATCACCCGCCTGTCGCCGCCGGCCATCACCAGCCTGCTGGTGGGGCTGTGGTTCCTGTCCACGGCCTATGGCCAGCGCCTGAGCGCCCTGGTGGCCCAGGCCACGGTGGTGGACGGCAGCCTGCCGGCGGCGGTGCAGCTGGCCTCCTACCAGGCGGTGTACCTCAAGGCCGGCCTGTGGTCCTGCGCCGCGGCCGTCTTGCTGCTGTTGCTGGTGGTGCCGCTGCGCCGCCTGAATGATTGATGTGTGATCCCAGAGAAGCGGGTTTGAGACCATGACCAAGGGTGTAGGGGGGCTGTCGGCCCCGGCGGTGCTGTCGACCTTGAAGTCCCGGCGGGCGGCGGTGCAGCCCATCACGGCGGAGGAATACCGCGCCCGGATCGAGGCGGTGCGGGCCCACATGGCGGCGCGCAAGGTGGATGCCCTGCTGCTGCCGGCGTCCAGCAACCTCCTCTACTTCACCGGCCTGGATTGGCACCCCAGCGAGCGGCTGACGGCGGCCGTGATCCTGAAGGACGGCGACCCCATCTATGTCTGCCCGACGTTCGAGGAACCCAAGCTGCGCGGCCATATCATCGTGGGTGACGAGGTTCGCACCTGGCAGGAGGATGAAAGCGCCTACGCCCTGGTGGCCGACCTGGTGCGCGGCCAGTCCGGCGGCGGCGCCACGGTGGCGGTGGACGCCCTGGGCTATGCCGGCGTGTTCTTCGACCTGGCCGCAAGCCTGCCCCAGGCCACCCTGGTGGACGCCCGCTCCCTGACGGAGGCCTGCCGCCGGGTGAAGTCGGCGCATGAGATCGCGCTGCTGTCCCATGCCAAGGCCATCACGCTGGAGGTCCATCGCCTGGCCGCCGGCATCCTGCGCCCCGGCATCACCCCGGCCGAGGTGGTGTCCTTCATCGGCCAGGCCCACCGCGCGCTGGGGGCCGACGGTGGCAACACCTTCTGCGCCGTGCAGTTCGGCGAGGCCACGGCCTATCCCCACGGCGCCCCCGGCGAGTGGTTCCTGAAGGAGGGCGACCCCGTCCTGATCGACACCGGCTGCGCCATCGAGGGATATAAGTCCGACATCACCCGCTGCTACACCTTCGGCCACGCCACCCCCGAATACCGCCGGGTGTGGGAGGATGAGCGCGACGCCCAGATGGCGGCCTTCAACGCCGCCCGGATCGGCGTCCCGTGCGAGGTGGTGGACCAGGCCGCCCGCAGCTTCCTGGAGTCCCGCGGCTACGGCCCCGGCTACCAGGTGCCCGGCTGCCCGCACCGCACCGGCCATGGCGTGGGTCTGGACCTGCACGAGCCCGCCTACATCGTCGGCGGCAACAAGCAGCCGCTGGAGGCCGGCCTGTGCTTCAGCGTGGAGCCCATGCTGTGCCTCTACGGCAAGTTCGGCGTCCGCTTCGAGGACCACGTCTACATGACCGAGGACGGCCCCCGCTGGTTCACCACCCCGCCGACGGACGTGGACAATCCCTTCGGGTTGCATGGCTGACGGCCGCCTCAGGCGCCGGCGGGGCATCCGCCCCTTGGCTTGTCCTCAGTTCAGGGCTTAAGCCCAAAACTTCCGGCGGCTGCGGTCGCAGCCTACGGCATGAGCTTGGGCTCATGCCGCTGGGGCGCCTGAGACAAGGCGGTGCCTGGGCGCATAAAAGAAGGGCCGATCCGCGAGGACCGGCCCTTTCAAGGATGTGCCTTGGGAGGAAAAACCAGGGTCTAAGTCAGGCTCGGGACTTAGACCTGGAAGCCACGCCAGAACGGATCCTGGGTGGGGTCGACGTAAATGGTGTTGAGGCCGGTCTGCACCGCCCAGCCCTTGATGGACGGGCGGATGCTGGCGTAGTCGCCGAGCGTGCCGGCGCTTTCCACGCGGCCTTCGAACAGGCTGCCGATGATGCTCTCATGCACGAAGCTCTGGCCGACGCTGAGCTTGCCCTGGGCGGCCAGGTGGGCCATGCGGGCGGAGGTGCCGGTGCCGCAGGGGGACCGGTCGATGGCGCGGTCGCCGTAGAACACGGCGTTGCGGCCATGGGCCTCGGGGTGCTTGGGCCGGTCCACCCACATCACGTGGCTCAGGCCCCGGATGGTGCTGTCCAGCGGATGGACCGGGGTGATCTTCTCCCGCACCAGCTGCCGCACCAGGCCGCTGTAGTGGATGATCTTCTGGCTGCCCAGGTGGTCGATGCCCTTGTAGGCGCCTTGCGGCTCGATGATGCCGTAGAAATTGCCGCCGTAGCTGATGTCCAGCGTGAGGGGGCCCAGCTCCGGCACCTCGATGGTGACGCCGCGGGTGTGGAGGAAGCTGTCGATGTTGAACAGCCGCACCCAGGCCACCTTGCCGGCGGCCATCTCATACTCGACGCCGATCTGGCCGGCGGGCACGTCCAGCACCAGCTTGCCCGGCGTGCGCGGGCGGATCAGGCCGTGCTCCAGCGCGAAGGTCACCATGCCGATGGTGCCGTGGCCGCACATGGGCAGGCAGCCCGAGGTCTCGATGAACAGGATGGCGGCGTCGGCCTCCGGGCTGCAGGGCGGGTAGACGAAGCCGCCCGACATCATGTCGTGGCCGCGCGGCTCGAAACACAGCGCCGTGCGGATCCAGTCGAAGCGCGACAGGAAGTCCTGGCGCTTCTCGCTCATGGTGGCGCCCACCAGGGGCGGGTGGCCGCCCATGACCAGCCGCACCGGGTTGCCGCAGGTATGCCCGTCGATGCAGGCAAAGGTTTGGCGCCCGGTGGGCAGCACGGGATCGCCGGTCGGGGCACTGGGGGCGGTGGTCATGGGATCAGGCCTTGAGGCAGACGGTGGAACTAAGGACTACGCGTACTAGGACTTAGGGACCTAAGGGGACTCGCGAGGTTGGAACTGGTTCCCCAGTTCCAACCTCGCTAGCCCGCGACGGCGGGCGCCGGAGCGAGTACCGAAGGGCGCAGCGAGGATAGCCAAGGGGCGGATGCCCCGCCGGTGCCTGAGGCAACTACTTAAAGACTCGGACGGGTCGCGGCGGCCTTCTCGACCATGGCGATCACGTCGGCGCGGGTCTTGCCTTCCAGGATGTAGCGCGGCGGACGCACCCGCTCGGAGCCACGGCCCATGACCTGCTCGGCCAACTTGATGCTCTGCACCAGGTCGTGGCGGGCATCCAGGTGCAGCAGCGGCAGGAACCAGCGGTAGATGGCGCGGGCCTTGGCCAGGTCGCCGGCGACGACGGCGTCATAGAGGGCCACCGACTCCTTGGGGAAGGCGTTGGTCAGGCCGGAGATCCAGCCCTTAGCACCCAGCAGCAGACCTTCCAGGGCGACGTCGTCCAGGCCCGCCATCAGCATCATCTTCGACTTGTCGATGGCATTGGCCAGGTCGGTGAAGCGGCGGGTGTCCGGGGCCGATTCCTTCAGCGCCACGATGGTCGGGATCTCCGCCAGGCGCTGCAGCAGCGGCACGCTGATGTCCACGCGGTAGGCCGGCGGGTTGTTGTACAGCATGATGGGCAAGGCCGAGGCGCCGGCGACGGTGGCGAAGTGGCGGAACAGCTCTTCCTCGGTCGGCACGTAGACCATGGCCGGCAGCAGCATCAGGCCGTCGGCGCCGATCTTCTCCGCATCCTTGGCGTAGGCGGCGGCACGCGGCGTGGTCAGTTCCGACACGCCGGTGATCACGGGCACGCGGCCGGCGGTCACTTCCTTGGCGGCGGCCAGGACCTGGCGCTTCTCTTCCGGTTCCAGGGAGTTGTTTTCGCCCACGGTGCCCATGATGATCAGGCCGTGCACGCCGTCGCGGATCAGGCCGTCGATCACCCGCTGGGTTTCCGTCAGGTTGATGCTGAGGTCTTCGTTGAACTGCGTGGTCACCGCGGGGAACACACCGCGCCAGTTGGGCAGGGACATCTCTTAAAACCTTTCACGTTTCCGCCATACGCGCTTGTCGGGAAGCGCCGTGATGGATAGTATAATGGGATATTGTATCCAATCAAGGGACTCTGCACATGCCTGTCGCCGATGCCAGCAACCCACCCATGCCGTTCCGGCCAGGATCCGGCACCATCGCGGTGGTGGGCGCCGGCGTGGTGGGCACCGCCACGGCCCTGGCCCTGGTGCGCGACGGCCATGACGTCATCCTGATCGACCGGGATGAGCCGGGTCTTGGTTGTTCCTATGGTAATGCGGGTCACATCGCCACGGAACAGTTGTCGCCCCTGGCCTCCTTCGCCACCTTGCGGCGCGTGCCGGGCCTGTTGCTGGACTCGACGGGGCCGCTGGGCATCCGAAAGGGGGCCCTGCCCATCCTGGCGCGCGGTTGGGCCAGGGATTTCCTGGCGGCCTGCCTGCCCCGGGCCCACGCCCGCGGCACGGCGGTGCTGTCCGGCCTTATCGAGACGGTGGTGCAGGACTGGCGCACCCTGCTGGTGGGCACCGGCGCGGAAGGGCGCCTGCAGACACGGGGCCACCATAGCGTATGGGAAAGTGCCGCGCCCGGCGCCGCCATCGCCGCGTCCGTCGCCGCCGCCCAGCGCTTGGGCGTGCCCGCCACGAACTGGGGGCCCAACCCGGGCGATTGGCCCGACCTGCCCGATGCCCTGCGGCAGCGTGTCACGGGCGGCATGACCTACACAGGCACCGGCCACGTCAACGATCCCTTTGGCCTGACCCAGGATCTGGCCGCCGCCTTCGTCGCGCGCGGCGGGCGCATCGAAAAGGCCGACATCCAGGGGCTGGAAAGGGGCGGCGCCGGCTGGCGCCTGCGGCATGCCGGCGGGGTCATCGGCGCCGACGCGGTGCTGGTCGCCTTGGGTGTCGACTCCGGATCGCTGCTGGAGCCCTTGGGCTATCGCGTGCCCATGATCGCGGAGCGCGGCTATCACGTGGTGGTGCCGGGCGGGGCCGACGCGCCCATCCTGGACCGCCCGGTGGTGTTCGAGAACCGCACCGTCATCGTGACGCCCATGGCCATGGGCCTGCGCGCCACCAGCTTCACCGATTTCAGCGGGCCGCATGACGCGCCCGACCCCCGCCGCCCGGCCCTGCTGCGGCACCACCTGCGCGAGGTCGGCCTGATGGCGCCGGGGGCGGAGAGCTCGGAGTGGACCGGCTGCCGCCCCAGCCTGCCCGACTACCTGCCCATGCTGGACGCCAGCCGCCGCCATCCCGGCCTCTATGCCGCCTGCGGACACCAGCATCTGGGCCTGACCCTGGCGGCCGTCAGCGCGCGGCGCATGGCCGACATCATCGCCGGCCGGGCGCTGCCCGATCCGGCCATGGCGCTGGACCGCTTTTCCTGAAGGCCCTCCCCGTAACGGGGTCTACTTCCGTCCTATGACCGGAGGCGTAGTTCTCTATGATGCAGTATCGTATACAGTATCCCAAAATAACTTGGCGGTTGGGTCCCTTTGCTCCGCTGGCGTCCTCGCCAGCGATCCGGCGCGTTTGCGCGCTGACCCAAGACATAAAAATCAAGAACACGGGGGCTTAAGGTATGGCGCGCGATTTGGGAGACAGCCCCATGGCAACCTTCGGCGCCCCGTGCGGGCAAACGGTGTCCCGGCGCACCATCCTGCGCGGTGCCGCCTCGGCCGCGGCCCTGATGGCCGTGCCGGCGGTGGCCGCCCCCTTGGTGCCGGCGCTCAACACCGGCACCGCCGAACCCTTCCCCCTGTCGGCCGTGCGGCTGAAGCCATCGCCCTTCAAGGCGGCGGTGGACGCCAACCTGGCCTATCTGCACAGCCTGGAGACCGACCGCCTGCTGCACAACTTCCGCAGCGGCGCCGGCCTCCAGCCCAAGGGCGAAGCCTACGGCGGCTGGGAGGGCGACACCATCGCCGGCCACACCCTGGGCCATTATCTGAGCGCGCTATCCCTCATGCACGCCCAGACCGGCGATGCCGAGTGCAAACGGCGGGTGGACTACATCGTGGCCGAGCTGGCGGACTGCCAAAAGGCCCAGGGCGACGGCTATGTCGCCGGCTTCACCCGCAAGCGCGGTGACATCGTCGAGGACGGCAAGGTCGTGTTCGATGAGCTGCGGCGCGGCGAAATCCGCTCCGCCGGCTTCGACCTCAACGGCTGCTGGGTTCCGCTCTACAATTGGCACAAGCTCTACACCGGCCTGTTCGACGCCCAGACCCTG
Source organism: Nitrospirillum guaranorum (assembly GCF_034653275.1). Classification (NCBI taxonomy): domain Bacteria; kingdom Pseudomonadati; phylum Pseudomonadota; class Alphaproteobacteria; order Rhodospirillales; family Azospirillaceae; genus Nitrospirillum; species Nitrospirillum guaranorum. Next base: position 968,926 of record NZ_JAYEES010000003.1, read on the forward strand.
TGCGGCAACACCCAGGCGCTGGACGTGGGCGTCAAGCTGGGTGGTTATATCGACGAGGTGTTCAGCCACCTGAACGACGATCAGGTCCAGAAGGTGCTGGACTGCGAGCACGGCGGCATCAACGAGAGCTTCGCCGAGCTGTATGCCCGCACCGGCGACCGCCGCTGGCTGAAGCTGGCGGAGCGCCTCTACCATGCCAAGGTGCTGGTGCCCCTGTCGGAAGGCCGGGACGAGCTGGCCAACATCCACGCCAACACCCAGATCCCCAAGCTGATCGGCCTGGCCCGCCTGGCGGAGCTGACGGGGTCGGAGCGGCACGCCAAGGCCTCGGCCTTCTTCTGGCAGACGGTCACGACCAACCATTCCTACGTCATCGGCGGCAACGCGGACCGGGAGTATTTCCAGGAACCGCGCAGCATCTCCCGCCACATCACCGAACAGACCTGCGAGGGCTGCAACAGCTACAACATGCTGAAGCTGACCCGCCTGCTGTACGCCCGCCAGGCCGACGCGCGCTACTTCGACTTCTATGAGCGCGCGCACCTGAACCACGTGCTGGCGCAGCAGAACCCGGCCACCGGCATGTTCACCTACATGACGCCGCTGATGTCCGGCTCCGCGCGCGAATTCTCCACGCCGACGGAGGATTTCTGGTGCTGTGTGGGCACCGGCATGGAAAGCCACGCCAAGCATGGCGAAAGCGTCTATTGGCGCCGTGGCGCCGAGGATCTGGCCGTCAACCTCTACATCCCCTCCACCCTCACTTGGCCTGAGCGAGGGGCGGTGATCGACCTCGACACCCGCTATCCGGAAGCTGACACGGTGCTGCTGACGCTGAAGGCGCTGAGGCGGCCGGCCACCTTCGCGGTCAGCTTCCGCATCCCGGCCTGGTGCGCCGGCGCCACCCTGGCGGTGAATGGCACGCCGCAGGACCTGCGATTGCAGAACGGCTACGCCGTCGTGCGGCGGGAATGGAAGGCGGGCGACGCCGTCGCCCTGCGCCTGCCCATGGCCCTGCGCCTGGAATCGACCAACGACGATGCCGACACCGTGGCCTTCCTGCATGGCCCCCTGGTGCTGGCCGCCGACCTGGGGCCCGCCCCCAAGAGCGAGGCGCCCACCGGCTCGCCCCAGCCCACGCCCGTCTCCGACGCCTTCCAGGGGCCGGCGCCGGCGTTGGTCTCAGCCTCCGTCCTGGATGGTTTCCAGCGGGCCGCACCCGACGCCCTGGTGTGGCGCACCACCGGCATCGGCCGGCCGGGCGACATGGAGTTCAAGCCCTTCTACCAGCAGTACACCCGGCGCACGGCTGTCTACTTCAAGCGCTACACCGAGGCGCAGTGGAAGACGGCCGAGGCGGCCTTGGCGCAGGAGGCCGCCCGCCAGCGCGACATCCAGGCGCGTTCCGTCGACGTCATGCACCTGGGGGAGATGCAGCCGGAACGCGACCATGGGCTGGAGGCCAAGATCTCCTACCCCGTGACCTACCGGGGCCGGAACGGCCGCGACGCCCGCACCGGCGGTTTCTTCGAGTTCAAGGCCAAGGTCCGCGCCGGCGTCATGGTGCTGCAGGCCACATACTGGGGCGATGAGCGCAAGCGGCAATTCCACATCCTGGTCGACGGTACCCGCATCGCCACGCAAAAGCTGGACGCGGAGCGGCCGGGTGAGTTCTTTGACGTGGAATACCCCATCCCCGCCAACCTGACGGCGGGCAAGTCCACCGTCGTCGTCCGTTTCGAGCCGGAGACCGGCTATTCCGCGGGGCCCGTCTTCGGGTGCCGCGTCGTCGCAGCATCAGCCTCTCAGGGAGCGCCTATCTGATGAATCGCCTGCCTTTAAGACGTTTGGCCGCCCGCCTGATGGTCGGCACCGCCCTGTTCGCCGGTGTCCTGACCCTGGGCCAGATCACCGCCACCGCGCCTGTCATCGGCGCCGCCCACGCGGCGGCGACCGCTGCGGCCGGCAAGGCCGACGCCCAGTTCAAGGCGATCTACACCAAGGAATGGAAATGGCGTCAGGAGGAGTTCAAGGGCGAGGATGACGAGGACAGCACGGATTCCGCCGCCGGCCACCTGCCCAAGGTGGACGCCGCCACCCAGGAAAAGCGCCAGAAGGTCTGGGAAGGCGTCCTGAAGGAACTGGCGGCCGTCCCCCAGGCCGACCTGTCGCCCGAGGCGCAGGTGGATTTCAGCATCTACCGCGATCAGGTGACGGTGTTGCTGAACAGCCAGAAGTTCAAGGATTACGAGAAGCCGCTGAACGCCGACAGCTCGTTCTGGTCCAACATGGCCGGCGGGGCGCGTAAGCCCTTCCACACCGTGGCGGAGTACAAGGCCTTCATCGGCCAGCTGAACGACATGCCGCGCTATTTCGGTGAGCAGATCGTGAACATGCGCGCCGGCCTGAAGCGCGGCTTCACCCCGCCCAAGGTGACGCTGACCGGCCGCGACAGCGGCATCGTCAACGTGGTCGAGGCCAAGACGCCGGAAGACAACGTCTACTACACGCCCTTCAAGAAGATGCCGGACACCATCCCGGCCGCGACCCAGGCGGAACTGCGCGCCGCCGCCGTGGCCGCCATCACCAAGTCGGTCGTGCCGGCCCACCAGGCCCTGCTGAAGTTCATGCGCGAGGAATACATTCCCGGCGCCCGCACCGAACTGGCGGCGGAATCCCTGCCCGACGGCAAGGCCTACTACCAGTCCAAGATCAAGGAGTTCGCCACCGTTGACCTGACGGCGGACCAGATCCACAAGATCGGCCTGGAAGAGGTGGCGAAGATCCACGCCCAGATGCTGGACGTGATGAAGCAAGCCAACTTCCAGGGTGATTTCCCCGCCTTCCTGAAGTTCCTGCGCACCGATCCCCAGTTCTACGCCAAGACGCCGGAAGAGCTGCTGATGCGGGCGGCCTGGATCGCGAAGAAGTTCGACGGCAAGGCGGACCAGTACTTCGGCTACCTGCCGCGCTCGCGCTTCGCCATCATCCCGGTGCCGGCGGACATCGCGCCCTTCTACACCTCCGGTCGCGGCGGCCCGGGCGTGTACCTGGTCAACACCTACGACCTGCCCTCGCGCGGCCTGTACGCCCTGCCGGCCCTGACGCTGCATGAGTCGGCCCCGGGGCACGCCTTCCAGATGCCCATCGCGGCGGAACAGAAGGACCAGCCGGAGTTCCGGCAGAAGGTCTACATCTCCGCCTTCGGCGAAGGCTGGGCCCTCTACTGCGAGAAGCTGGGCGATGAGATGGGCATGTACGAGACGCCCTATGAACGCTTCGGCATGCTGAGCTACCAGATGTGGCGCGCCGCCCGCCTGGTGGTCGATACCGGCATCCATGCCAAGGGCTGGACGCGCGAGCAGGCGCAGCAGTACCTGCACGACAACACCGCGCTGGCCGACCATGAGATCGAGACCGAGGTCGACCGCTATATCGCTTGGCCTGGTCAGGCCTTGTCCTATTACCTGGGCGAGATGGCCATCCTGAAGGCCCGCGCCAAGGCGGAGAAGGCGCTGGGCCAGAAGTTCGACCTGCGCAACTTCCACGACACGGTGCTGAAGCTGGGTGGCGTGCCGCTGCCGGTGCTGGAGGCCCGCATCGACCGCTTCATCGCCGAGGGTGGCAAGAGCCCCTATCCGGCACCGTGATCGATCACTGACCCTGCATTGGGTACCATGGGGGCGGGCAGCGATGTCCGCCTTTCTTTTTGTCCCCGTTTTGTTCCTTTCCTGCTATAAGATGTGGTTCCATCCCGCAAGACCCACCGTTTCTTGAGCAGGACGCGTCCCCATGTCCCTCGATCTCGCCTCATTGGCCCTTGGTTTCGTCGCGGCGCTGGTCGTGGCCCTGGTCGCCGCCCGCGTGGCGGGGGCGGGCGCTCGCGCGGCGCAAGGGGAGCGGCTGGCGATGCTGGAGGCCGACCTGGCCGACCTGCGCGCGGCCAAGGCCGAAGCCGACCGCCGCCTGGCGGTGGAGGGCGAACGGGCCTCGCGCGTGCCTCTGCTGGAACGCGACCTGGCGGCGGTGCGGGAGGAGGGGGCCCGCCTCAGCCAGGCGCTGGCGGCGTCCAAGGAGGCGCTGGCGCGCGAGCTGCGGCAGGCGGAAGAGAAGATGGCCCTGCTGACCCAGGCTCGCGAGACCATGGCCAAGGAGTTCAAGGTCCTGGCCGACGAGGTCATGACCCGCCACGGCGAAACCTTCGCCAAGCAGAACCGCGCCCAACTGGACGGCCTGCTGGCCCCCTTGCGCGACCGCATGGTGGAGTTCCAGCAGGGCCTGCAACTGGCCCATACGGAAAGCGCCAAGGATCGCGCGGCGCTGGCGCAGCAGATCCGCCAGCTGACCGACACCAGCGCCCGCATGACCAGCGAGACGCACAACCTGACCCAGGCGCTGAAGGGCAAGGCCCAGACCCAGGGCGCCTGGGGTGAGATGATCCTGTCCACCATCCTGGAACGCTCCGGCCTGCGCGAGGGCGAGGAGTATGTGACCCAGGAAAGCCGCACGGACGCCGATGGCGGCCGCCTGCGCCCCGACGTGGTGGTCAACCTGCCGGGCGGGCAGCGGGTGGTGATCGACGCCAAGGTCTCGCTGACCGCGTTCGAGGCGCACGTGAACGCGGAGGATGAGGTGGCGCGCATGGCGGCGCTGGCCCGCCACGTCGTTTCCCTGCGCACCCACATCAAGACCCTGGGCTCCAAGGACTATACCGGCGCCGTGGGCAGCGGCCTGGATTACGTGCTGATGTTCGTGCCCATCGAGGGCGCGCTGGCGGTGGCGGTGCAGGAGGATCCGGCGCTTACGGCCTACGCCGCCGACATGAACGTGGCCATCGCCACCCCCACCACCCTGATGGTGGCGCTGCGCACCGTGGCCAACGTCTGGCAGGTGGAACGCCGTAACCGCAACGCCGAGGCCATCGCCGACCGCGCCGGCAAGCTGTACGACAAGTTCGTCGGCTTCCTGGAGGACATGCGCAGCCTGGGCACCCAGCTGGACCGCGTGCAGAAGAGCTACAGTGGCGCCATGACCAAGCTCAGCACCGGCACCGGCAACCTGGTGCGCCAGGTGGAGCAGCTGAAGGACATGGGCGCCAAAACCTCCAAGGCCATCCCCGTTGACCTGCGCGAAGATGGGCTGGAGGACAAGGCGGCGGCCTTGGAAGCCGCCGGCGCCCTCTCCCTGACCTGACAAAACCTGTCTCGCCGCCGTGGCATGACGCCGTTCGCAGTACGCTGTGCAAGGCTTGACAGCGTTGTCTCAATCGATGATCATCAGGCTAATCGACCAGGGGTTGTGGCGACGCGCCCGGCCCGGCGAAAAAGCACCAGGGATTGGAATCGCGCCTATGGCATCGGGACGACACCGCACGCTTTCATCCGGCCGCTGACAGGGCGGCGGGCGCGTCCGTGATCGCGGCGGACGCCATGGTGAGGGGTGGTCCCGGGCCCCAGGGAAGGGGGGGTGGTTCTCCCAGAGCCCCCCGGCAGACGGCCGCGTTGGCCTTGGGGATTCAGTCTGGGCACCCCCAAGGCGGCGCGGCCGTCTTTTTTCGACGGCGCGCGGTTTTTAAAGCGCAGGGTTGCGGCGCTCCGCCCGTATCAGCACTGCCGGAACGTCCTCCGGCGTCGCCGGGGATCCCGCCCATGACCAGCCTTATCGCCAGCCTGACGCGTCGTCTGAACGACCGGGGCCGGGGCATTGACCTGGCGGTGCTGGTGGTCGTTTCCGCCTTCCTGACCCTGGTGGTGCTGAGCGCCGCGCCTGAGGCGACGGTCGACGAGGCCACCGCCGCGCCTGTCGCCCCGGCACAGCTGGCGGTTGGCCAGCCCGGGCGCTGATCCCTCCGCGGGATCGGCCGGCTTTACCAAGCCGGGGCCGCTTGCCCGCCGGTCTTAAAGATACGTCTTCCCGAAGAAATACAGTGTCATCGCCACGCCGGTGACGATGACGAAGCGGCGGACCTGTTCGCCGGGCAGCTGGCGGGCCACGGCGGCACCCAGATAACCGCCGGCGATGGCGGAGACCATCATGACCAGGGCCGGGGCCCAGACCACGCGTCCGCTGAGGGCGAAGGTCACCGTCGCGATGGCGTTCAGGCTGCCGCTCAGCAGGGTCTTCCACGCATTCATGGCGTGCATGTCGCGCAGGCCGAACAGGGTCATGGCCGCCATGGACAGGATGCCCACGCCGCCGCCGTAATAGCCGCCATAGATGGCGATGACGAACTGGCAGCACAGCAGGGCGGTGGGCGTCAGACGCACGCTGTCCTGCAACAGGCCGGCCAGGCGGCGGCCGAAGGCGAAGACCAGGGTGGCCATCAGCAGCAGCCAGGGCACCAGCGCCACGAACACGCTTTCGGGCGTCCACAGCAGCAGCAGCGCGCCGGCCACGCTGCCCACCAGGCTGACGGCCACCATGGGCACCATGCCCACGCCCTGGATGGGCTGGAACTCCCGCCGGTAGGCGTAGACGCTGGCGAACGATCCGGGAAACAGGGCGACGGTGTTGGTGGCGTTGGCCGTCACCGGCGGCAGGCCGGCGAACACCAGGGCCGGGAAGCCCAGGAAACTGCCGCCGCCGGCGACGGCGTTCAGGGCGCCGGCCACGAAGGCGGCCGCGATCAGCAAGGCCCAAGTCCAGGGATCCATCGGATGTCCGGTGCGGTTGGTGGCGGGCGCCCCCGCGACCGCCGCCCCGTTCCCGGGCGGTCTCGTCAGGGGGTAGGGGCCGGCATCGCGTCGTGCAGCACGCGGTAGAGCTGGAACCCCTTGCCCTCATGAACCAGGTCGGCCAGGCCCGTCAACTCCCGATGTCCGTGTTCAGTGTTCAGGACGATGACGTAGTCGTAGTCCCGCTGCCAGTCCTGCCAGAAATAGGTGCCGGGGGGCAGGGGATTGGTCACGGCCTTCACCATCTCGCCCGTGCTGGGCGGGTCGCCGTCCTCGCGGTCCACACGCTCGGTGTAGGCGGGCTTCACGGTCAGGATCTGCTTGCCGGCTACGCTGAAGGCGGTGCTGACCAGGCTTTGGCGGTCGATGATGGCCAGGCAGGGCGCATGGCTGAAGGCGGCGTTGAAGTTGACGTCGCCCGTGGGCACCGTCGCCTCCGCCACCAGGATGGTGGACCCGGGCTCCACCGCCGCCATGGACGCGCGCATGTCCTTGTAGACCTGGCTCAGGGGCAGCCAGTCGCCGATCATGACCACGCTGCGGGCCACGATGATGGCCAGGATGGCGGCCAGGGCGGTCATGCGGCCCAGGCGGCTGCGGAATTCGAACCGCACGAAGCCCAGGCCCAGGAACAGCAGCGCCACCGGCAGCCGCTCGTCCGCATAGGCCGAGCCGAACAGGATGGTGGGCATGGCGACGTAGGTCACGGCGCCGGTGGCCAGCAGCATCCAGCCGGCGGTGTGCAGGTGCATGCGCCGGGTGGCCAGCAGGGCGGCGACCACGGCCAGGCCCGCCAGGCCCAGCGGCACCTCCCAATTCTCATGGAAGGTGGTGACCAGGAAGCGCAGGCCCTCGCCCTTGCCCACCCAGCTCCACACCACCTGGTCGGCCAGGCCCATGGTGGGGCTGGCCGCCAACAGGGGCAGGATCGCCAGGAAGGGCAGGCCCATCAGGCCCAGGTGGCGCAGCGCCTGACGCCAGGGCCGGCGCAGCAGGCCCGGCGCCTCCAGGCAGAAGATGGCCATGCCATAGAGGCCGACAGCGAACAGATGGCAGACGAACAGCACCAGCACCGTGGCGGTGGACGCCGCCAGGCGCTGCAGGTGCGACCGGCGGCGCAGCGACAGGCGGATGGCCGTGCCCCACAGCGCCAGGCCGATGCCGAACAGGAAGTTGGTGAAGCCCAGCAGGAAGATGCCGTTGTACATGAAGGCCATGGCGAGCAGCGCGTTGGCGCCGCCGGGGCCATGCTCCGCCCGGTGCAGGGCGCGGTGCAGGGCCCAGGTGCCGGTGACGATGCTGACGATGATGGCGGCGATGAACAGCTTGCCGGCGGCGAACACGCCCACGACCTTGACCATGGGCGGTGTCACCAGGTCCATGGCCAGGTTGGGGATGACCTGCCAGTCGATGGCGTAGAAGCGTTGCAGCAGCGGTTCCTGCCCCAGGTGCGCGATGATATCCATGCGCGCCAGATGGTTGGCGTAGTCCGTCAGCGGTGGCACCAGCACGAAAAACAGCGGGGCCAGGACCACCGCCAAGGCGAGCAGGCCCAGCACCGTCGCCACGGGCAGGTCCAAGCTACGGTGGCGGGCATCGCTGCGCGCGTCGGCATCCAGGGCAACCATCATCCCTGCCAATTAACAGGGCGCTCTCGCAGCGCACAAGACAATCAAAAGGCACACGGCCAGCGAAAGGGGAATATGGGATCCCCCGTTTATGCTGGCGCTACACTTTGCCTCAGTCCGCGCTGTCCTGGAACGGCGGCGGTGTCGCCTGCCATTGTTGGATGGCAAGGGCGGCGCGGGTTTGCCGGGATGGCGCCGGCTTGGGCGACACCCGCTTAAAATTTTTGATGCGCTGTCGTTTTGTGATTCCCGGCTTGTGTCACGGGCACGATTCCCCTAACGAAGCAGGCTAACGACGGCGCCGGCCCCGGTGGGGTGCGGCGACCATGATGGACAACAGGTGGGCATATCCGCCGTGACGGCCCCAGGGGAACCCGACGGGGTGGGGCCGGCGGCAAGAGGGCAGCGCGGGCGTGAAGGGGCGGGCCGCATCCCGGTTGGGGATGCCCGGGCGCGCCCGTTCCGCAGGGGCCGCGGGATAGGCACCAATTTTTCCAAGGATTTGGGCATGCAGGCACAGGTCACGGCACGCGTTCGGCATCCGGTGGGTTTCTGGTTCGTCTTCTGGGGTGAGTTGGCCGAGCGCGCCTGCTACTACGGCATGCGGACGTTGCTGGCGCTCTACATCACCTCGCAGCTGGGCTTCTCGGACAGCGACGCGGCCACCGTCATCCAGATTTTCATGGCGTCCTGCTACGCCCTGCCGCTCATCGGCGGCGTCATCGCCGACCGTTGGCTGGGCCGTTATCCCACCATCATCTTTTTCTCATTCCCCTACATCTTCGGGCAGGTGGTCCTGGGCTTCGCCAGCAGCCCATGGATGCTGTACGCCAGCCTGGCGATGCTGGCCATGGGTGCTGGCGCCATCAAACCCAACGTCAGCCCCATGATGGCCCGCATGTACCAGGAACAGGGCAAGGAAGCCCTGATGGACAAGGCCTTCAGCTACTTCTACGTGGCCATCAACATCGGCGGCTTCGTCACCTCCTACGCGCTGCCCTGGGTCCGCGACAAGGCGGGCTACCAGGTGGCGCTGATGCTGCCGGCGGCCCTGATGGCGGTGGCCCTCGTGGTGTTCGCCGCCGGCAAGCGCTTCTACCCGCAGGAAAACGCCGCCGACCGAGCCGCGGCCCGGGCCAAGGCCGGCCAGCCCGCCGCCGGCATGACGCCGGAGGAACGCACGCGCCTGGTGCGCATGCTGCTGGGCTTCCCCATGATCTTGGTGTTCTGGATGGCCTATGACCAGACGGCCACCACCTGGGTGTTCTTCGCCCGCGACTACATCGACCTGAACCTGTGGCCCTTCGGCTTCGACCTGACGCCGGACCAGCTTCAGGCGGTCAACCCGCTGATGATCATCCTGCTGACCCCCATCTTCAACGCCTTCTGGGGCTGGGTGGACCGCCGCCGGGGCACGCTGACCCCGGCGCGCATCAAGGTGTTCGTGGGCTTTGGCATCACCGGCCTGTCCATCGCCATCATGGCGCTGGCCGGGTTGCTGGCCACCAAGGACCATCCGGTCAGCATCTGGTTCATGCTGGTATCCAACATCGTGCTGGGCTTCGGCGAGCTGTGCATCAGCATGATCGGTCTGCAGTGGGCCTATATGGAGGCGCCGGCCCGGCTGAAATCGTCCATCACGGCCGTGTTCTATTTCACGGTCTTCGCCGGCGACATGGTGGGCGGTCTGTATGTCCAGCTTTATGACCGCCTGTCGCCCTTCGCCTATTTCGGCGGCCAGGTGGCGCTGCTGATCTTGGCGGGCGCCGTCTTCTACGGCATCGCCCTGCGGCGCCAGCGGGTGCTGGCCGTGGCGTAAGCCGGGCCGCGGCGTCCGAAGCCGCGGCATCCGAAAAGAAAAGGCCGCCGTCCCCTGCCTGGGACAGCGGCCTTTTTCTTGGTCCCGCCGGTTGCGGCCCGCTTGAAATCACGCGGGCTTCAGGGGGGCTGGCGGCGCGCCCCGGAGGCTGGATCTGCCCCGGGGGTGTGGTCCCCGGTTCCTCGTTCAGGCAGGGTCACATTGCCCCGTGTCAGGCCGCGCCCGCCGTGGGGGTCGCCTCGGTCAGGCCGTTGTTCAGCGCCCAGATGGCGGCCTGGGTGCGGTTGTTGCAGTTGATCTTGCGCAGCAGGCTCTTCAGGTGGACCTTCACCGTCGCTTCGGTGATGTGCAGGCCGTTGGCGATCACCTTGTTGCTCTCACCCTTGACCAGGGCGCGCAGGATCTGCGTTTCCCGCATCGACAGGCCCTTGTGCGGGCCGCCGGCGCCGACGTTGCCGGCATGGTTCTGCTGGGTCAGCAGCAGGGCCAAGTCTGACGGGAACACCTTCTCCCCCAGCATGACCAGGTGCAACGACTGGATCAACGCGTTGGAAGACCGGTCCTTGGTCAGGTAGCCGTCGATGCCGGCCTCCAGCGCCATGCGCAGGCGCGGCGCGTCGAAGCCGTTGGTCAGGTAGACCAGGCGGGCCTCGGGGAATAGGCTGTGCAGCTGGTTGGCCGCCGCCCGGAATTCCCCCGCGTCCGTCACGTCGAACAGGACCAGGGCGATGCCACGGCCGGATGGCTTGGCACCGGATATATCATTTGGTGTGGGGGCGGACAGCTCCGCCCGGGCCGCCTCGACATCGCGCGCTTCGGAAACCACGCGAAAATCCTGCGGCAGCAGTTGTCTTAAGCCCTGACGGAACAGGGTACTCGGGTCAATCACCAGAACATCATGGGTGGCCATGATCCAAACCTCCGACGCAGATGCAACTAGATCGGAGTGTTTAATATTGGCTCTTTCGGACCATTAGACAACCCTCACTTGTGTCCGGTCGCTTTAGTCCTTTCGCGTACCCAACCCGCGTTAGCTAGCCAGGAATAGCCGGGAAGACGCTCGAAAGGGATAGATGGGTCAGCGGCGGTAGCGCTTTTCCTGCATAATCTCCAGTTGCAGCTGCTGGATCTCGGTGAGCCGCTTCCACTGCCGCTGGATGAGATAATCAATTTTTTCGTGCAGGTGCCGGATCTCCAATTCCGCCTTGAGGTTGACGCGGTAGTCGTTCTCCGACCGCAGGCGGTCCTTGGCCTCCTGCCGCTTCTGGCTCATCATGATGATGGGCGCCTGGATGGCCGCCAGGCAGGACAGGATCAGGTTAAGCAGGATGAAGGGGTAGGGATCGAAAGACTTATCCCCTTGGAAGCTGCTGACGATCATCCAGACGATGAGGAAGGCGCCAAAGGTGAGGATGAAGGTCCAGCTGCCGCCGAAGCTGGCCAGATGGTCCGACATGCGCTCGCCCAGGGTACGCTCCTCGGCGTAGCCTTCCTCGATGTTCTCGGCCAGGGTCTCGTGGGTGGCGATGCTTTCGGCCACCTGGCGATCCAGTTCCGTCAGTTCGCCCTTTTCCTGCTGCAGCAGCTCCTCGACATACAGGGAGCGATAGCGGGCCACCACGCCGCGGCTGACCAGGGCGTCGGGCGGCAGGCCCGGATGGTCACGGCGGATGCGCACGGCCAGGCTGGGACGCAGGGTGTCCAGGCTGATCAGGTCGCGCTTGGGGCGCAGCTTGCCCGTGACGCCGCAGGCCACGCGCTTGCCGCTGGCGGGCGCCGTGCCGTCCAACGGCGGGCCGCCGTCCAACCCGGGCTCTTCCTCCGTGCCATCGAGGCCGTCGTCGTCGCCGCCCTCATCGCCCAGGTCGATGTCGGCCAACTCCTCCGCCTCGGCCGCCAGCACGGCGGCGATGGGGTCGTCCTGATCCGTGTCGCGCGCCGGCCGCGCCGCGGTCTCGTCCTGCGGGTTCATGCCACCACGCCCCTCATCCATCGCACTTCGTCCTCTCGATCCGGCTTTCGATCCGGTGTCACGTCTCAGGCCGTTTTGGCCCAGCATCCGCCGGGGCGCAACCTAAACGCTGACATTCGTTTCTATAACCGAACTATGACAATTTTCCGCGATCACCATAGGGGAAGATGTGTTCCGACCGACCGACCCCTGTGCGCAAGTGTCGCGGGCAAAGAAAAACCCCGCCGGCGAACCGGCGGGGTTTCCTTGGAACAGATGTCTTCCCCGAAGGGAGGCCACCTTAGAAGGTGAACTGGACGCGGCCGCCCAGGGACTGCCAGTTGTCGCCCACCTGGGTGTTGTTGGTGGCGGAAGAGTACTTCTTCAGGTCGATGAACTGGTAGTCCAGCATGAAGCGGACGTTGCTGGTCATGTACCAATTCAGGCCCAGGGTCCACACTTCCTGCTGGCCGCCGCGCACGCGGTTGGCGGTGTTGGTGGCCCAGGTGTCGGAGTTCAGGTTCAGGAAGCTGTAGCGTGCCACGGCTTCCCAGGTGCCCCACTGGCCGGCACCGGGGTTCAGGGGCTTGTCCACCGTCGGGGAGCTGAAGGCGCCCTGGTTGGCGACGTAGTTGCGCTTCTGGCCGGTCAGGACCCAGCCCGCTTCGGCGTAGTAGCCGAAGAAGCTCGGGTCGTTGGTGGCCGTGGACAGGTCCTTACGGCGCTTCACGTCGATCTGGTAGCCTTCGCCCTGGGCCCAGAAGCTGTCGTAGCGGGCGGCCAGTTCGCCGCCGTAGATCGCGACGCTGTCGGCGTTGATGTTGCCGGTGTTCAGGATGGCGCCCAGGCCGCCGTAGCGGTTTTCCGGACGTTCCGACAGGGCCAGCACGTGCGAACCGGCGGCGTTCACGCCGTTGGTCTGCGGCGGGGCGTACATGTAGCCGACGTCGCCACCGATGTGGACGATGGTGTGCTCATCGTTGATCGGACGGAACGCGGCGCGGGCGAACGCGGCCTTCTGGTCGTCGGCGACGCCGGTCACGGCGCTGGAGGTGACCGAGGCGGTCGCGCCACTGGTGCTGGTCAGCACGGTGGTGCTGCCGAACGGGCTGGTGTTGACGTTGGCGCCCGTCAGGTACACGTCGGCGAAGTAGTTGTCGCCGAAGGTGCGCACGCCGGCCGACAGGCGGCCTTCGCTGGCGATCAGGCCGGTGACGACGTTGGTGATGCCGGGACGTTCCAGCAGGCCGATGTCGTTCGAGCTGATGCTGTCTTCAAAGGTGATGGCCGGCTGCATGGCGCCGACGTCGATCAGCCAGCCCTTGTAGCCGGTGTAGGTCAGCTGCGCGGTCTGCAGGCGGCCGGACTGGTTGAAGCGGCCGGGGAAGTCGGCCGTCACGTTGTAGGTGAAGTCGTTGAAGGCCTTGCCGGCGAAGCCGATGTAGGCGCGACGGAAGTTGAAACCGTCGGTGATGTCCTTGTTGGCCCGGTTGTCGGGGTTCTTGGCATCCTGGAAGTTATAGCCGTAATCCAGGTGGATGCGGCCGACGGGCTGGAAGCTGAACGCCTTGTCCGCGGACGTGAAGGTGGGCACGCCGTTGGGGAAGGTGATGCTGGGCAGGTTCGCCGTGGCGGCGGTGGCCGAGGTGGCGGCCTTCTCGGCGGCGGCCTTGGACTCAGCGGCCGCCTTGTTGGCGGCGTCGGTCTGGGCCGAAATCGCCTGCAACTGCGCCTGCAGCGCCTGGATCTGCTTGTTCAGGGCGTCGATCTGCGCCTGGGTGGCCAGCGGGGTGGCGGCGGCGGCGGCAGTGGCGGAGGCGGCGTTCGACTTCTTGGTCTCAGCAGCGGAGGCGCCGGCGGCGGCGAAAGCCACGCCCAGCACCGTGCTAGCGAGCAACACGGTCTTCAGGTTCATTCCTAGATTCTCCCATCATCCGGTCTACGGCATGCCGCCCAATCCCGGGGTTTCGGGGCCGACGTCACGCGTTTGGAGCGTTTGGGCTGCGGCCCTAACGAAGCGCTCGGTAGCAATATAGCATGACAGCGAGACTGCTAAAGGTTGACAGATTTATGAAAGGGTCTGGCTGTGGCGCCGATGCAACAGTTTCGAGTCGGGCGTTTTAGGGGGCTTAAAGTAAGGCGGGGCAACAAATTGGGGACTACGGCAGTAGAGTTCGGACAGGGGCGGCGCCCGGTGAAAAAGAGGGCGGGCCGATCGACTGCATCTATAGTGTTGTGAATAGGGCGCACCCTGGGGCCTGCTTATGGCGACCGTCGGCGTGCCGCCATGGCGGAGAAAAAACGGCGGCGGGCCGCGCATCCGCCGACTCTTGAAAAGAAATTGAGAATCAGCGTTGACTCAGGGGAACCGCCGGGTTGTGGCTTGTGTTGCCGCGGCGCGCCAGCGCCGCCGGCCGGTACGGGGCGTGAACGAGGGGGCGGGCTGCGACAAAACGCCCACGGTTTCACAAAACTGTAACAGAGTCGTCACCAAAGGTTCAGGACCCGGAATCTAGGGTCCGCCCGTCGAGACGGGATCAGGAAGCGGTCGCGGGGGCATACCCCTGGGCGGACCGGCCGGGGCCCCGAGACGGTCGACTAAGACGTTCCAACCCGTGGGGGAATCCCGTGAACTTTCAACCGAAGAACCTGCTGAAGGGCATGGTTGCCGCCGCGGCCGCGGTGGTGATGGTGGGCGCCGCCCAGGCTGCCGACATCAGCGGCGCCGGCGCCACCTTCCCGTACCCCATCTACGCCAAGTGGGCCGAGGCCTATAAGGCCAAGACCGGCGTGGGCCTGAACTACCAGTCCATCGGTTCCGGCGGCGGCATCAAGCAGATCAAGGCGAAGACGGTCACGTTCGGCGCCTCCGACATGCCCCTGAAGGCTGAAGAGCTGAAGGAAGCCGGCCTGCAGCAGTTCCCGATGATCATGGGCGGCGTCGTCCCGGTCGTGAACGTGAAGGGCATCGCCCCCGGCCAGATCCAGCTGGACGGCCCGACCATCGCCAAGATCTACCTGGGCCAGATCGCCTCTTGGAACGACCCGGCCATCAAGGCGCAGAACCCCGGCCTGAACCTGCCGAACACCTCCATCGTCCCGGTGTACCGTTCCGACGGGTCGGGCACGAACTTCCTGTGGACCACCTACCTGTCCAAGGAAGACAAGGAATTCGCCGAGCGCGTCGGCGCCAACACCTCGGTGCAGTGGGCCGCCGGCCTGGGCGCCAAGGGCAATGAAGGCGTCGCCAACATGGTGAAGCTGACCGACGGCGCCATCGGCTACGTCGAGTACGCCTACGCCAAGCAGAACAGCCTGACCTTCACCAAGCTGAAGAACCACGACGGCAAGGTCGTCAGCCCGGAGATCAAGGCCTTCCAGGCCGCCGCCGCCGGCGCCGACTGGGCCAACGCCCCGGGCTTCTACCTGGTGCTGGTCGACCAGCCGGGTGCCGACAGCTGGCCGATCACCGGCGCCAGCTTCATCCTGGTCTACAGCCAGCCGCAGGACGGTGCCGCCGTCGCCGAGGCCCTGAAGTTCTTCGACTGGGCCTACAACAACGGCCAGGCCGCCGCCGAGCAGCTGGACTACGTCCCGATGCCGGCCGCCGTGGTCGCCCAGGTCCAGAAGTCCTGGGCCACGGTCAAGACCGCCGACGGCAAGCCCGTCTGGTCGAAGTAAGAGTCCTCGGGTAAAAGGAAGCGCCCGCGGGGCTTCGGCCCCGGGGACGAAGGTTGGGAGAGGGGTCGCCTACGGCTCCTCTCCCTCTTTGTCGGCTTCCTTGATGAACATCCGGGTTTTTTAGGTCATCGCGTTTCAGGTTATCGCAGGGCCTACGGCCGGAGGGGTGCTTTGGTGGACATGGCGGTAAAGGCATCGGACATCAGCGCGGAAAGTCCGCGGGCGCGCACGCAGCGCCGCAACGACCTTCTGTTTCGCGGCGCCACCCTATTCTTCGCCCTCCTGGTGCTGACGCTCCTGGGTGGTGTCATCATCTCGCTCATTCATGGCGCGTTGCCGGCCCTGAAGGCCTTCGGCTTCGGCTTCGTCACGACCGAGATCTGGAATCCGGTGACGGAGAAGTTCGGCGCCCTGGCGCCCATCTACGGCACGCTGGTCACCTCGGCCATCGCCATGCTGGTGGGCGTGCCCGTCAGCTTCGGCATCGCCATCTTCCTGACCGAGCTGTGCCCCGCCTGGGCCAAGCGGCCCATCGGCATCGCGGTGGAACTGCTGGCCGGCATCCCCAGCATCATCTACGGCATCTGGGGCCTGTTCGTGTTCGCGCCCTTCCTGCAGCGGACCGTGCAGCCCTTCCTGATCAACACGCTGGGCACCATCCCGGGCATCGGCGCCTGGTTCAAGGGTCCGCCCTACGGCATCGGCGTGCTGACGGCCGGCCTGATCCTGGCCATCATGATCCTGCCCTTCATCACCTCCATCACCCGCGACGTGTTCGAGACCATGCCCGCCATGTTGCGCGAGAGCGCCTACGGCCTGGGCGCCACGACGTGGGAGGTGGTGCGCGACATCACCATCCCATACACCCGTGTGGGCCTGGTGGGCGGCGTCATGCTGGGCCTGGGCCGCGCGCTGGGTGAGACCATGGCCGTGACCTTCGTCATCGGCAACTCGCACCACATCGCGTCCTCGCTGCTGGCGCCGGGCACCACCATCTCGGCCGCCATCGCCAACGAGTTCACCGAGGCGGTGGGCGACACCTACACCTCCTCCCTGATCGCGCTGGGCCTGGTGCTCTTCGTGATCACCTTCATCGTGCTGTCGCTGGCCAAGCTGATGCTGGTGCGCATGAACCGCAAGGCGGGGACCTGATCCATGGCCATCACCGACACCTCCCCCCCGGCACCAACTTCGCGATGGGCCGCTACAGGCGCCGCAAGGTTGGCAACACCATCACCATGGGCCTGGCCGTGGGCGCCGCCGTCTTCGGCCTGCTGTGGCTGGTCTGGATCCTGGCGGTCCTGCTGATCAACGGCCTCAGCGCCATCAGCGTCGGCATGTTCACCCAGATGACGCCGCCGCCCGGCAGCGCCGGCGGCCTGCTGAACGCCATCTTCGGCAGCATCGTCATGACGGTGCTGGGCATGGTGATCGGCACGCCCATCGGCATCATGGCCGGCACCTACATGGCCGAATACGGCAAGGGCACGAAGCTGGCCGAGGTGACGCGCTTCATCAACGACATCCTGCTGTCGGCGCCCTCCATCATCGTCGGCCTGTTCATCTACACCATCGTCGTGGTCCCCATGGGCCACTTCTCCGCCTGGGCGGGCTCCATCTCGCTGGCCGTGCTGGTCATCCCCGTGGTGGTGCGCACGACCGAGGACATGCTGAACCTGGTCCCCGGCTCCCTGCGCGAGGCCGCCGCCGCCCTGGGCGCGCCGCGCTGGAAGGTCATCGTGCAGGTGACCTACCGCGCCGCCCGCAGCGGCATCATGACCGGCATCCTGCTGGCCGTGGCCCGCATCAGCGGCGAGACGGCGCCCCTGCTGTTCACCGCGCTGAACAACCAGTTCTGGAGCGTCAACATGAACGCTCCCATGGCGAACCTGCCGGTCACCATCTTCCAGTTCGCGCTCAGCCCCTATGAGGACTGGCAGCGGCTGGCTTGGGGCGGTTCGCTCATCATCACGGTCGCCATCCTCGCGCTCAACATCGGCGCCCGCATGCTCGCTTCCATCGGCACCAAGAAAGGCCAGTGATCCCCATGACCGCGCTTTCCATGACGGCGGAACAGTCCCAGGCGGCCCTCGCCACCGATGGCGACATGCGCGAGAAGATCAGTGTCCGCAACCTGAACTTCTACTACGGCGGCTTCCACGCCCTGCGTAACATCAACCTGCCGCTGTTCGACAAGCGGGTGACGGCCTTCATCGGCCCGTCCGGCTGCGGCAAGTCCACGCTGCTGCGCATCCTGAACCGCATCTACGACCTCTACCCCAACCAGCGGGCCGAGGGCGAGGTGCTGCTGGACGGCGAGAACCTGCTGTCGCCCAAGCAGGACCTGAACCTGCTGCGCGCCCGCGTCGGCATGGTGTTCCAGAAGCCGACGCCCTTCCCCATGTCGATTTACGACAACGTCGCCTACGGCATTCGGCTGTATGAGAAGCTGAGCCGCGCCGACATGGACGTGCGCGTGGAAGAGGCCCTGCGCAAGACCGCGCTGTGGACCGAGGTCAAGGACAAGCTGCGCCAGAGCGGCCTGTCGCTGTCCGGCGGCCAGCAGCAGCGCCTGTGCATCGCCCGCGCCGTGGCCGTGCGCCCGGCCGTGCTGCTGCTGGACGAGCCGACCTCGGCGCTGGACCCCATCTCCACCTCCAAGATCGAGGAGTTGGTGGATGAGCTGAAGCCCGACTACTGCATCGCCATCGTCACGCACAACATGCAGCAGGCGGCCCGCGTCTCCGACTTCACTGCCTTCATGTACCTGGGCGAGCTGGTGGAATACGGCGCCACCGACACCATCTTCACCGCGCCCAAGGAAGAGAAGACCGAGCAGTACATCACGGGCCGCTTCGGCTGATCCGGCGGCGGGCCATGATGCGGGATTGAGGGGCGGCGTCCTGGGGGATGGCCGCCCTTTTCCATAGAAGCGCCGCTTTTATCGTCCATATCGGGCCGGTCCCCTGCTATCACCCTTGTCCTGACCGGACGCGGCCCCATTTCCCCGATACCATGGATACCTTCCCGCCTTCCCCGCAGACACCGGCCGCGCCCTCCGGCCCGGAGTCCGCACCGGAGGCGGGGGCGGATGGGACGGCCGCGGGCGCCCTGGGCTCCACCCACGGACCGCAACAAGGTGGCCCGCGCCGGCGCGCCGGCCGCCGCCTGCCGGTGGTCTGGCGGGCCCTGACCCACGCCCTGACGCCCAAGGGCCTGCGCTCCTCCGAACTGTCGCTGGCCTTGCTCAGCGTGCCGGTGGGCATCGGCGTGGGCCTGGCGGTGGCGGGGCTGCACGCCCTGGTCCTGGCGCTGCACAGCCTGGCCTTCAAGGTGCCGTTCGGCGATCACATCAGCAGCGCGCTGTTCATCCCGTCCAGCCTGGCGCTGGCGGCACCCGTGGTGGGCGGCGCCCTGCTGGCGGGCCTGGGCCTGCTGTTCCGCCGCGCCCGCGACACCGTCGACCCCATCGAGGCCAACGCCCTGTATGGCGGTCGCATGTCCCTGCGCGACAGCCTGCGCCTGACCCTGTCCATCGTCGTGTCGCATGGTGCCGGCGGCTCGGTGGGGATGGAGGCGGCCTTCACCCAGACCGGCGCCGGCCTGGCGTCCAACTTCGGCCGGCGGCTGAACCTGCGGCGCAACGATCTGCGCACCCTGGTGGGCTGCGGGGCGGCGGCGGCCATCTCCGCCGCCTTCACCGCCCCCCTGGCCGGCGCCTTCTACGCGTTCGAACTGGTCATCGGCACCTACACCCTGGCCACGCTGGCGCCCGTCTGCGTGGCCGCCGTGGTCGCCAACCAGGTGGCGCAGATGGCGCTGAACCGCCCGGCCCTGTTCATCCTGGCCGAACCGCCGGTCATCCGGGGCGGCGATTTCGCGACCTTCCTGCTGGTCGGCCTGGCCGCCGGGGCCCTGGCCATCCTGACCATGCAGGCTGTTACGTATGCGGAACGACTATTCCGCCAGCTGCCCATTCCCCGCGCGCTGCACCCGATTCTGGGCGGCCTGTTGCTGGGTCCCATGGCCCTGGTGCTGCCGGGCGTGCTGGGCGGCGGGCAGGGCGCCCTGCAATACGGCTTCGACCATGGCTACGGCCTGGGCCTGGCCTTCGTGATGCTGGTGGCCAAGGTGGTGGCGTCCGCCCTGTGCCTGGGCGCGGGCTTCCGTGGTGGCCTGTTCAGCGCGTCGCTGCTGCTGGGCAGCCTGTTCGGCAGCATGGTGTCGGACATCGGCACAATGCTGCCCTGGGACCTGGTGGCCCAGCGCTCCGCCGTCATGCTGGTGGGCATGGGGTCCTTCGCCGCCGCCGTGGTGGGCGCGCCCGTGACCATGGTGCTGCTGGTGCTGGAGCTGACGGGCGACCTGCGCGCCTCGGCCGGCGTGCTCATGGGCGTCATCGCCTCCACCCTGCTGGTGCGCGAGACCTTCGGCTACTCCTTCGCCACCTGGCGCTTCCACCAGCGCGGCGTGCAGATCCGGGGCGGTCACGACATCGGCTGGGTCAAGGACATGACCGTGGGCCGGCTGATGCGCGGCGACCCCAAGACGGTGCCGGCCGACATCACCCTGGGCGCCCTGCGCGGCCACTACCCGCCCGGCAGCGCCAAGACGGTGTTCGCCCTGGACCCCAACGGCGCCTTCGCCGGCCGGGTGGACATGAACGCCGTGCACGATCCCCAGCACGAGCTGCCGGCCGACCAGCGGGCGGCGGAACTGGCGCGCGACCGCGAGCATTTCCTGCTGCCCGACCAGTCGGTGCGCATGGCCTTGCAGCGCTTCGCCGACTGGGATGCCGACAGCCTGCCGGTGGTGGAGGGGGTCAGCAGCCGCCGCGTCGTCGGTTACCTGACCGAGGCCTACGCCCTGCGCCGCTATTCGCAGGAGCTGGAGCGGCGGCGTGGTGACGAACTGGGCGTGCGTGACCTGTTCGGCGGGGTTTGACACCCTATTTTTCCTGAACCCCGTCGCGGTAGACGGGGGATAGGTCGCCTTAGGCGTTGCGCCCGGTGCGCCGATGTTGCATCACGGGGGCGGCCCCATGTTCAGTGCGGCGTCCGCGCCCGGAACCCTCCGGGGTGCCGCCTGCCTTACTTCTCAGGGATAGTCCGCATTGTTCGATGATTTCGGCGTGTTGATCCGGGGTATCGTCCTGGGATTGGCCATCGCGGCGCCGGTCGGCCCCATCGGGCTGCTGTGCATTCGGCGGACGGTGGAGCGGGGCATCATCGCGGGTCTCGCCACCGGCTTCGGCTCCGCCCTGGCCGACGGCTTCTTCGGCGGCGTGGCGGCCTTCGGCGTCAACGCCATCCTGGAAGCCCTGTTGGGCCATGTGAAGGAACTGCGCCTGATTGGCGGCATCTTCCTGCTGGGGGCCGCCATCCATTCCTTGCTGAAGGAACCGCACGAGCGCAAGAACGCGCCGCCCGACGCCGGCAACCTGATCGGCTCGGTCGGCACCGGCCTGTTCCTGACGGTGACCAACCCCATCACCATCATGGGCATCATCACGGTGGTTGTGGGCTTCGGCGGCGCCCTGGACCATGCCAAGGCCGGCACCATGACCCTGGGCGTGTTCCTGGGCTCGCTGACCTGGTGGTCCATCCTGTGCGGCGGCACCTTCCTCATCCGCCACCACTTCACCCCGCGCCTGGTCCTGTGGGTCAACCGGGGCACCGGCGTGGTGCTGGGGGTGGTGGGCCTGATGGCCCTGCTCAGCTTCTTCTCCCTGGTGCCAGAGAACCTGCAGGATCTGGTCGGGGCATTTATTAGTAAGTAGGGCCCGAACGGAATGTGGCCGCTTGGCTGGCGGTATGGGTTTATAGCGAAGCCCGGTATTTTCGCTGAGCATCCTGACCGGTGATCACCTTCAACTGTGGTGGGCCACCCCCCGCGCGTTCGCTTTGCGGATGGGTCAGCTCCCAAAGCCGTCCATCCCCCGGATCACGATAGAGGACGTCCCAGCCGCTGGGATCCCTGTCCATCTCAACAAGGACGGTGCCGGTGAGATCCATGATCCGCTTGCAGACGTCGTCCGGGGTGACCCTGTCGTTCTTCAGAACCCACTGGCCCGCAAGAACTGTTTCGGACGGTGCGAGAGATATCCAGGGTGTGACCTCCATCAATAATCCCACTGGTACTTCAGGCCCACGGTGTCGTCCGTGCTGCCGACGGCGCCGTTCAGGCGCAGGCGGGAGGTCAAGGCGTATTCCAGGGTGACGTTGGTGCCCGTACCCCCCACCGACTGGCTGACGCCGACATAGGTGCGGCTGTTGATGTAGCGGCCGGCGGTGACCGTGCCGAAGGCGCTGGAGCCCACGGCGGCGCTGGAGAATTCCAGCCGGTCGATGCCCAGGTTGCGCTTCACGTTGTCCAGGATGCCCGGGCCGCTGCCCAGCACGCCCGACAGCTGGGCCACGCCCTGCGCCAGCTGCAAGGCCTCCAGCGCGCTGATCTGGCTGATGGGCCGGTCGAACAGCAGGCGGGACAGCACCTCGTCCTGCGGGCGGGGCGGGTCCGAGGTCAGGGCCACGGTGGGCTTGGACAGGCGGCCGGTGATGTTCAGGATGGCCGTGAAGTCCGCCTTGGTGGAGGAGGCGGAAATGTCCAGCAAGGGGTCGCTGTCGCCGGTGAAGGTGATGTCGCTCTTGGTCAGGGTGAAGGTCTGGCCCTGGGCGCTGAAATCGCCCTTCACCAGATAGACCCGGCCGGTCAGCTGCGGGTCGGCGCTGGTGCCGCGCGCCTGCATGTCGGCGGCGAACTCCGCCGTCAGGCCCCGGCCCTGGACGTAGATGCGGTTGCGCGCCTTGATGTCCACCTTCAAATGCACCAGCAGCCCGCCGCCGGCGGCCGACATCTGCCCCTGGGGCTGGCGCGGCCGGCCGTTGACGTAGCGCACCGGCAGGTCGGCCACGTCGGCCGGCGGCTTGTCGGGCAGGCCCACCCAGGTCTCGCGCAGCCGCACGGTGCCGGCCAGGTCCGGCTTGTTCATCAGGCCCTTCAGCGTCAGGTCGCTGTCCACCCAGGCGGTGATGGGGTCGGTGCGCAGCAGGCGGGCGTTGGTGGTGGTGACGTGCAGGTCCAGCAGGGGCGCTTTCTCCTGCGCGTTGGGATCGCCCAGGTTGACGCGGCCGCTCAAGTCCACGGCACCGCCGTCGGCCGTGTCGCCGTGGAACCTCTCCACCGCCAGGCCGCGCGCGTCGCCCACCAGATGGGCGTTCAGGCCGAAGATCTGGGTGCCGGTGCCGCCGTTCTCATACTTGGCGTCGATCAGGTCGACCGAACCGGTGACCTTGGGATCCGCCACCGTGCCGGCCACCGCCAGGTCCACCGAGACCTTGCCGCCCATACGCTGGGCCGAGGCCGCCAGGAAGTCGTTGTAGCGCGACAGCTCCGTCCGGCCGTTGATCTTGGCGCTGACCGGCCCCTCCATCACCGGCGACATCGTTTCCGGGTTCAGGGCCAGGGGCGTGTCGGCCTCGGCGTTCAGGTCCACGGCGCCGTCGGCGGTATGGGCCGCCAGGGTGCTGCGCAGCCGCCCGCCGCGCCAGGCGGCCGTCAGCGTGGCGTCGGCGTTCAGGCGCCGGTCGGCGCTGTTCTTGACCTCCAGGGTCTTTTTCTTGGCCGGGGTGGTGTCGGCGCCGGTGGCGTTGGCCGGGTTGTTGGCGACGGTCGCGCTGACGGCCGGCTTGCCGCCGGGGCCACCCTCGGGTGCCGCCCCCGGCGCCTCGGTGGCGCCGCTGTCCAGGGTCACGGCCAGCTGCTGCATGGACAGGCCGCGGATGCTGACGGTGGCGTCGGCCGTGGGGTTGGCGGCGGTGCCGCTGGCAGTGACCTTGGCGTCCAGGGTGCCGGCCAGGGTCAGCGCCGGGTCGGCCAGGGCGGCCAGCGCCAGCGGCAGGGCCGTCGCCTCCACTTGCGCCGTCACCTCCTTGCCGTTCAGCGCCAGGTCGGCACGGATGCGGCCGGTGCCCAGCGCCACGTCCAGGCCCTGCACCGCCACGCTGCCCTTGGCCACGGTGATGGTGGCCGGGGCGGCCAGCTTCAGGGTGGTTTGGTCCAGGCGGCCGTCCAGCTGGTCCAGCCGCACCACCGTGGACGCCCCCCTCGCTTCCTTTGCCGACTTGGGTGACTTCGGCTCCGGCGCCTGGGTCAGGTGACCGGCGCTTTCCACCTGGAAGGCGCGGTGGCGGCCCACGCTTCCCACGCCGGTGGTGCCGTCCAGGGCCAGGGTGATGTCGCCCTCGCCCAGGGTGCCGCGCCAGGCGGCGGTCACCTTGTTGACCAGCACCTGGCCGGCCTCGATGCCGTCGGCCGCCAGGGTGACATTGGGGCGGGGGCTGCCCAGCACGTCGTCGACATGGCCGGTCAGCGTGGCCTGGTGGATGCGCTGATCTTCCACCACCAGTTCGTCCAGCACCACCTTCAGGTCCACGCCTTGGGTGGCGCCCCTGGCGGGTGCCGGCGCGGGCGGGGGCGCGGGCTGCCCCTTCTTGGGCTTGGCCGGGCGGGTGGCGCGCGCGGGCGCCGGGGCGGCCGCGGTGGCGCCCAGCACGATGTCGGCCTTGGCGCGGCCGGCCAGGCGCGTGCCGGCCAGGGCGCCCAGGCTGGACAGGTCGGGGAAGGTGGCGGCCAGCTTGCCGGTGGCCAGCCGCCGGTCCAGGTCGGCGTCCAGCCCGCCCTCCAGCTTGTTGGGGCCCAAGGCCGCCGCCAGGTCGCGCACGGTCAGGCGGGGGCCCGTCTTGACCACATGGGCGGCCACGCTGGCCGGATTGCCCACCACCTGGCCGCTGCCCTTCAGGTCGGCCGTCAGGGTGTTGTCCTTCAGCGTGACGTTGCCCGCCAGATCGACGGCGCCGGTGCGCACGGTCAGCGGGGTGACCGCCACGTCCTTGCCGTCCAGGGTGGCGCGCACCTTGCCGTTGATCTCCGCCCGGCCGGCCAGCAGCGCGTCCTCCGTCGGCTGGCCGGTGCGCAGGTCCGTCGCCTGGACGGACAGCGTGCCCTCGGCCACCCCGTCGGCCACCGTGCCCTCCACCGCCACCGCCACATGGCCGGTGATGATGTCCTCCGGCGCCGGCTTCGCGCCGGGCGGCGGCTCCTTGCCGTCGCCGCCCCCCACGTTGGCCAGGGCCATCAGCGTGGCCAGCTCGCCATCGGCCAGCTTCAGGCTGCCCTTGGCCTGGCGGCCCCAGGCCTGGGCGCTGCCGCTGCCGGTCAGGTGGCCGATGCCGCCCGTGAGGTCCAGCTTGTCCACCTGGATGTTGCCGCTGGCGCGGTCCAGCGCGCCGGCCAGGGCCAGGTCGGCATGGTCGGCCAGGGCCGGGGGCAGGCCGGGCGCGTTCAGGCCCTGCAGCTTGGACGTCAGGTCCAGCAGCAGGCGGGTGCCGTCCTCCTGCAGCCGGGTGGTGGCGGTCAGGTGGCGCACATGGGCGTCGTTGTAGCCCAGTTCCTCCACCGTCAGGTCGGCGGTCACCACGCGCTGCTTCTTGGCGCCGGCCTTGCCCGCCGCCGGGTCGGTGGTGTGCAGCACGGCGTCCAGCCTGCCCAGCGCCAGGCCGGGCACGGCGGGGGACAAGGCCTCCGGCGCCGCCGGCACCAGTTGCAGGGTCAGGTCGCCGGCCTTGTCCTTCAGGCTGCCCTTGGCCGTGACACGACCGAAGGCGGCGCTCAAATCCAGGCTTTCCAGGGTGATGGTGCCGTCATCGGCCAGGGTGGCGGCCGTCTGCAGGGTGGCGGCATCGCCGGCCATCCACGCCAAATTGTCGGCCAGCAGGCGGCCGGGGGCGGCCTTCAGGTCCAGGGTGACGCGCTTCGCCTTGCCCTTGGGCCGGGCCAGGCCGACGTCAGCCACCAGGGCCACGGCGCGCGGGGTGATGGTGCCGCCGTCGGCGGCCTTGGCCGGCTGCGGCGTCTCCTTCAGGTCCAGGTGGGCCTGGAACCGGTCCAACGGGCCGCTGCCCGTCAGGTCCAGGGTCAGCGGTCCCAGTTCGGGATGGCCGGCCAGGCGGGCGACCAGGCCGCCAGCCTCCTCCTGCCCCCGCAGCTCCACGGTCAGGCTGCCGGGGCTGGTCAGGCCGGGCGCGGTGAAGCGGGCGGTCAGCTCGCCATGGGCGGCCCCGCCGTCCAGCTGGGTCAGGGTCAGGCGGCTGTCGCCGTCCAGGGTGGGGCCCAGCCGCACCGTGCCGCTGGTGGACAGCGCCGCCCCCTGGCCGCCCGCCAGGCTGGCCGCCAATTCGATGCGCGGCAGATCCAGGCGGGCCACGGTGATGCTGAAGGGCAGGGTCAGGGGATTGGCGTCGTCCTTGACCGTGCCGTCCGGCGGCGGCTCCAGCGCGGGGGCCGGCTGGGCCACCCAGATGCGCCGCGCGCTGAGCGCGTCCACAGCCAGTTCACGGTGGGCCAAGGGCAGCAGCCGCCAGTCCAGCGCCGCGTCCTCCACCAGCAGCCAGGGCTTGCCCGTGACCAGATCCACCAGGGTGGCGCGCGCCACCCGGGGATGGAAGGGCAGGCCCGACAGGCCCTCCACCTTCAGGCCGGGCACATTGGTCTCCGCCTGGCGGGTGGCGAAGGCGCGGCCGGAGCCTGTGTCCATCCACCACAGCCCGATGCCCGCCGCGGCGGCCAGGCCGGCGACGATACCCAGGATGGCGAAGGCCGCGACGTGGCCGGCCGACAGCAGGCGGCGTCCCCAGGAGCGATGCGGCGGGCGAGTCGGCGGTGCGGGGGCGGGACCGGGCGGTGGGGGGGTGTCGGACATGCCGGGTTCCGTCAGAAGGACTGGCCGATGCTGACGTACAGCTGCCACATGCTGTCGCCGCTGCGGCGATCCAGCGGCACGCCCACGTCCAGGCGCAGGGGACCGAAAGAGGTGAAGTAGCGCACGCCCAGGCCGGCGCCCCAGCGCATGCCCTGGCTCAGGTCCGGATAGGCGGACTCGAAGACGTTGCCGCCGTCGATGAAGGGCACCAGGCCGATGGTGTCGGTCACGCGGATGCGCAGCTCGGCGCTGGTCTCGATCAGCGAGCGGCCGCCGGTGGGGTCGTTGTTGACGTCCAGCGGACCGACCTTCTGATAGGCGTAGCCGCGCACCGAGCCGCCGCCGCCGGCGAAGAAGCGCTTGTCGGCCGGCACCAGGGCCAGCGAGCCGCCGAAGACGGCGCCCAGGTTCACCCGCGCCGCGAAGACATAGGCCTTGTCGTTGTCCAGCGCCCAATAGCCGCTGCCGCCGGCCTTGCCGATGACGAAGGTGCCGCTGTCGCCGAAGGGGCTGAAATAGGGGGTGAGGCCGGTGTTCCAGCGATAGCCCTGCGTGGGGTTCAGCAGGTTGTCGGTGTTATCGAAGTTCAGCGTCACCGGCACGCCCACCAGTGTGTTGTCGGTGGTGGTCAGCACGCCGTTGCCCGTCAGGTCCTGCCGGATGGAGGATTGCTCCAAGGTCACGCCGGCGCTGCCCGTCAGGTGCGGCATCAGCGGGTGGGTGACGATGGCGCCCAGGGTGATGGCGTCGCGCGAATAGGCCTCGGGATGTTCGGAAACGGCCAGCGCCGACAGGTTCAGCGTGGTGTCCGTCTCCAGGAAGTCCGGCTTTTTCAGCGTGCTGCCCAGGCTGTAGTCCAGCCCGTCGGAATCGCGGAACTTCTTGCGGCCGAGGCCGCCCAGCGACCCGGTCACGGTCAGCGCCTCCGCCCCGCCCAGGAAGTTGCGGTCGCCCCAGGTGGCGGTGGCGGCCGCCCCGTCGGTGGTGCCGTAGGTCAGGCCGGTGTTGATGAAGTGGCGGTCCCGCTCTTCCATCTGGCCCAGCATGGGCACCTCGCGGGACCCGTCCGGCTGCACCGTGCCCGGCACGTCGTCCAGGACCACCCGCACCTGGGAGAAGACGCCCAGGTCCGTCAGCTTGTTGCGGGCGGTATCGACCTTGGCCGGGTCGTAGACGTCGCCCGGCTTCCACGGCAGGCGGCCATAGGCGACGTCGGGATCCAGGCGGCCCAGCCCGGTGAAGGTGGTGGGGCCGAAGCGCACCAGGGGGCCCGGGTCCAGGGTGAACGCCACGGCCATGGTGTGGGCCTGCACGTCCACCGCCAGGTCACGCTGCCCCACCTTGGCGCGGGCGTAGCCGCGCGTCGCCATCAGGGGCGTCACGGCCGCCTCCGCGTCGCGGATGGCCGGCCCCCGGGCGGGGTCGCCCGGCTTCAGGTGCAGCTTGCCCAGGTCCAGCGGGCCGCCGGGGGGTGGGGACCCGTCGGTCTGCGTCAGGGTGATCTTGGAGATGGTGTAGCGCTGGCGCGGCGTCACCTCGATGACCACGGCCACCGGTTTGGCGTCGGCGTCCACCTTCACCATGACGCTGCCGTCGAAATAGCCTTCGGAGCGCAGGGCGGCGGCCAGCTTGTCGTAATCGTTGTCGATGCGCTTCTCCAGGCCCAGCAGCGACGACGGCGGGTCGTTCTGCAGGGTGATGAGGGAGGAGGCGCTGCGCAGCACGTCCATCAGGCCGTCATCGGCCTCAACGCCCGGGGCCGGGTGGAAATCCACGGTGTAGGTCGCCGGCGGCGGTTCCGCGTCCGGCTGGCCGGCGGGGGCGGCGTCGGGCGCCTGCTCCGCCTTGCGGGCCAGCACGGCGCCGGGCGTGTCCGCATCGTCGGACGACTCCCCAGGTTCATGGGCGGAAGGCGTGTCGGCGGCGGCGCCTTGGGGGCCGCCATCCTTTTTGGGCGCGTCCTCGCCGGCCGCGTCGTCCGGCTTGGACGGTGGCGTGGTGGGGGACGGCGCCGGCTGGGCTGTGGGCGCACCTTGGGCGAAGCCCTGCGCGGACCAGCACACCAAGGGCAGGGCCAGGGTCAGGGAGGGGAGCAGCGCCAAGGCGATCGGGCGGACCGGCGCTCGGTGCTGAAGGCGGGGGGCGGCGAAGGGCGACGCGGGCTCCAACGGCTGCGGGTGGTCGGGCGGGCTTTGGGGCCAGGCGGATGACGGGCCGGGGCGGGATGCCCGGACGGGGTTTTGCCTCCTTGTTTTTCGACCCATGCGCCGGCGGGCAGCGTTAAGTCTTTGTGACGGCTCAGGCGCCGGCCGGTACCCCGACTGAGGAAAAAAGGCCGACGGACATGACCTTAACCAACAAGATCGTGGCAAATTTATAGTCTGCCTTGCGGTACCCGTAACCCCCTCTTGCGTCCAACCCCCTTCGGCGGGCCTTTCTCCCGACCCTGCCAATAGCTATATTCCGCTCCGTGAAACCCGGTCCCGGCGCGCCGCGCCAGGGGGCGGGCTTTTGTTTTTGGGCCATCGCCAGGCGCACGTCGCGTTTTTGGACCGGGCCCCAAGCTTCGCGGGATTAGCGTCCAATGGATATGCGTAACATCGCCATCATCGCGCACGTCGACCATGGCAAGACCACCTTGGTTGACGTGCTGCTGCGCCAGTCGGGCGCTTTCCGCGACAACCAGCAGGTCGCCGAGCGCGCCATGGACAGCAACGACCTGGAGCGTGAGCGCGGCATCACGATCCTGGCGAAGTGCACCAGCGTCCTGTGGGAAGGCACCCGCATCAACATCGTCGACACCCCCGGCCACGCCGACTTCGGTGGCGAGGTTGAGCGTATCCTTAGCATGGTCGACGGCGTCATCCTGCTGTGCGACGCCGCCGAGGGCCCGCTGCCCCAGACCAAGTTCGTGCTGGGCAAGTCGCTGAAGCTGGGCCTCAAGCCCATCGTCGTCATCAACAAGGTCGACCGTTCCGACGCCCGCCCCGATGAAGTGCACAGCGAGGTGTTCGACCTGTTCGCGGCGCTGGACGCCACCGACGAACAGCTGGACTTTCCCACCCTGTTCGCCTCGGGCCGCAATGGCTGGGCGGCGGAGAGCCTGGACGCCCCGCGTGAGGACATGCGCCCGCTGTTCGAGCTGGTGCGCCGCCACGTGCCGGCGCCCAAGGTGGACGTCGACGCCCCCTTCACCATGCTGGCCACCACCCTGGAAGCCAACCCCTACCTGGGGCGACTGCTGACCGGCCGCATCCAGACCGGCACCGCCCGTGCCAACATGGCCATCAAGGCGCTGAGCGCCGACGGCAAGCTGATCGAGCAGGGCCGCATCTCCAAGCTGCTGGCCTTCCGTGGGCTGGAGCGCGTGGGCGTGGAAGAGGCGCAGGCGGGTGACATCGTCGCCATCGCCGGCCTGACCAAGACCACCGTGGCCGACACCATCTGCGAACCGTCGGTGACCGAGCCGCTGGCCGCCCAGCCCATCGACCCGCCGACCCTGGCCATGACCTTCAGCGTCAACGACAGCCCGCTGGCCGGCCGCGAAGGCGACAAGGTCACCAGCCGCATGATCCGCGACCGTCTGATGCGCGAGGCGGAGGGCAACGTCGCCCTGCGTGTCCGTGAGACCGAGAACGCCGACGCGTTCGAGGTGGCCGGCCGTGGCGAACTGCAGCTGGGCATCCTGATCGAGAACATGCGCCGCGAAGGCTATGAGCTGTCGATCTCCCGTCCCCGCGTGCTGCTGAAGACGGACGAGAACGGCCAGCGCATGGAGCCGATCGAGGAAGTCGTGGTCGACGTGGACGAGGAATTCTCCGGCGCCGTCGTTCAGAAGATTTCCGAGCGCAAGGGCGACATGCTGGAGATGCGTCCGTCCGGCGGCGGCAAGGTGCGCCTGGTGTTCCACGTGCCCTCGCGCGGCCTGATCGGCTACCAGAGCGAATTCCTGACGGACACCCGCGGCACCGGCCTGATGAACCGCCTGTACCACGGCTACGCCCCGTACAAGGGTCCCATCCAGGGCCGCCGCAACGGCGTGCTGATCTCCAACGGCGAGGGTGAGGCCGTGGCCTACGCCCTGTGGAACCTGGAAGACCGCGGGCCCATGATGATCGAGCCGGGCGCCAAGGTGTACCAGGGCATGATCATCGGCGAGCACAGCCGCGGCAACGACCTGGAAGTGAACGTCCTGAAGGGCAAGCAGCTGACCAACATCCGCGCCGCCGGCAAGGACGAGGCCGTGCGCCTGACCACCCCCATGGACATGTCCCTGGAAAAGGCCCTGGCCTACATCGAGGATGAGGAGCTGGTGGAAGTGACGCCGAAGTCCATCCGCCTGCGCAAGCGCCTGCTGGACCCGACCGACCGCAAGCGTGCCCAGAAGCAGGCCGAGGCCGGCTGACCGCCCGCTTTATCGGTATGAATGATGAAGCCCCGTCCACCATCCGGTGGGCGGGGCTTTCATTTAGGCGTTCCGGTCCGCTCCGCACGAACGTCCAATACCGGCCCGCCATCGGGCCGGCATGGTGCG
Organism: Nitrospirillum guaranorum; assembly: GCF_034653275.1. NCBI lineage: Bacteria > Pseudomonadati > Pseudomonadota > Alphaproteobacteria > Rhodospirillales > Azospirillaceae > Nitrospirillum > Nitrospirillum guaranorum. The sequence continues at coordinate 999,972 of NZ_JAYEES010000003.1, forward strand.
GGCCTTGTCAATCCGGAGACCGCCATGCCGCCCACCCCCATCCGCTTCACCGACAAGTTCGCCCTGTTCACCGAACAGTGGCAGCCCAAGGTGATGGCGGAAATGAACGACTATCAGTTCAAGCTGTCGCGCCTTGAGGGCGACTTCCTCTGGCACGCCCACGCCGACACGGATGAGACCTTCATCGTGCTGGAGGGAACGCTGCGCCTGGACTTCCGCGACGGCGCCATCACGCTGGGCCCCGGCGAGATGGCGGTGGTGCCCAAGGGCGTGGAGCACAAGCCCTCCGCCGAGGCGGAGGTGAAGCTGCTGCTGATCGAACCGCGCGGCGTGGTCAACACCGGTGACGCGGCGGCCGGGGAGCGCACCGCGCGGAACGACGTGTGGATTTAGGGCGGGGCGGGTTCAACCGGAAATGCGCCCGGCTCCAAATTCTTGTCCAGCGGGGGGCTTCCCGCTCCAAAGCGATTCGCTTTGGTTGACCAGCGCCCGGATGTCCGCCGTCTCCAGCACCGCCTTGGGGGCGCCCCTCTCGGCGGCGGCCAACATGGCCTGGCCGATCTCCACCGTGGTCAGCACCTGCTTGGGGAACAGACGGCGCGCCAGCGGCAGAAGCGGGGCGGCCAGGGTGTAGACCAGGCGGTAGGCCCGCGTCTTGGACCGGGCGCCATGCAGGGGTGGGATCAGGCCGGGGCGGAACAGGTACACCGCCTTGAAGGGCAGGCGCTGTAAATCGTTTTCCGTCCGGCCCTTGACCCTGGCCCACATGGTGCGGCCCCGCTCCGTCCCGTCGGTGCCGGAACCGGAGACGTAGAGGAAGGTCATGTCCGGGTTCAGGCGGGCCAGCGTCCGCGCCACGTCCAGCGTCAGGCCATGGGTGACGCGGGTATAGGCGTCCTCGCTCATGCCCGCGGAGGAGACGCCCAGGCAGAAGAAGCAGGCGTCGTAGCCGGCCAGCAGCCCGTCCAGCGTCTCCCACCGGTCCATGGCCGGGTGGGTCAGTTCCGACAGTTTGGGATGGGTCAGGCCGGTGGTGGTGCGGCCCACGGCCAGCACCTGGGTGACCCGGGGGTCCTGCAGGCATTCCCGCATGACCCCCTGGCCCACCATGCCGGTCGCCCCGAACAGGATGACCTTCATGGCTCCATCCTCACGATTGACGGGCGGCGGGCGGGGTGAGAACCGCCTGGGGCGCTGTCTCCGGCAAGGCGGGGACGGGACCGTCATAGGCCACGTCGGTGGAGCGGCTGACCGCCTCCCACGCCGCCAGCTGGGCCGCGCGTTCGCCATCGGCCAGGCCGAAGTAATGCAGGGCGTCGCTGCCCAGCAGCAGGTGCGGGGGCAGGGTGGGGTGGTCGGCCAGGCGCAGGATCAGTTGGGCGATCTTGGCCGGGTCGCCGGCCTCATTGCCGATATAGGGCTTGAACATCTCGACCAACGCGCCGACCGAGGCCTGGTAGTCGGGCAGGATGGCCGGTGTGTCGCGCAGCGACCGCGTACCCCAGCCGGTGCGCATGCCGCCGGGCTCCAGCGCGCAGATCTGGATGCCCAGCGGGTTGACCTCGCCCGCAAGCACCTCCGTCAGGCCACCCACGGCCCATTTGGCCGCCTGGTAGGCGCTGAGCCCCGGCCGACCCAGCCGCCCGCCGACGGAGGACACCTGCAGGATGTGGCCGGACCGCTGGTCCCGCATCACCGGCAGGGCGGCATGGGTGACGTTCACCACCCCCATCAGGTTGGTGTCGATCTGGGCGCGGAAGACATCCAGGTCCATCTGTTCGAAGGGGGCGACGTCGGCATAGCCGGCGTTGTTCACCACCACGTCCAGGCGGCCGAAGGCTTCCACCGCCAAGGCCACGGCGGCGCGGGCGGCCGCCGCGTCGGTCACGTCCAGCGCCAGGGTGCGTACCCGGTCGCCGTACCGGGCGTTCAGGTCGGCCAGCCGTTCCGGCTGGCGGGCGGTGGCCACCAGGTGATGGCCGGCGGCCAGCACGGCCTCGGCGATGCTGCGGCCCAGCCCGGCGGCGCTGCCGGTGACGAGCCAGACTTTGGAAGCGTTGGTCATGATCGATACTCCGTTAAAGGTAAAAAATTGAGCGACTAATCACTCATTTATGGGGCAAAAGATAAGGCAAGGGCGGGGGTGAGGCACCCCGGTTCAGCGGCTGATGGCGTTCCAGAGGGCGTCGAAACCGGCGGCGCGGTAACGCTCCGCGCTGTCGGGCTGCCTCAGGATGAAATCCATGGTGGTTTCCGCCAGCGAGGTCAGGATGGCGGCCACGAAATCGGGTGGCTGGTCCCGCATCAGGCCCTGACCCACGCCCTCTTGAACCACGCTGTCGATGCGGGCGAAGCCCTCGCTGCCCAATGCCCGCGTCTCGGGCGTCAGGCGGTCGGACACGATCAGCTGCGCCATGGCCCGGCGCCGCGCCGGGTCGCGCACGCCCCAGTCGACATAGCGGTCCCAGATGTGGCGCACGCGGTCGCGCAGCGGGCCGTCGGCGGGATAGGCAGTCATCAAGGCCTGGCGCAGGTCCGCCTTCAGCGCCAGGTACAACTGGTTCAGCAGCAGATCCTTGGTGGCGAAATAGGTGAACAGCGTGCCCTCCGCCACGCCGGCCAGGCTGGCGATGCGGGCGGTGGGGGCGCCCAGGCCCTGGTCGGCGATGACCCGCACCGCCGCCGCCAGGATGGCGTCGCGCTTCTCTTCGCTTTTGGGCCGGGCCATGGGAACCACCAGGAAAAAGAGTGAGTGAACACTCAATATAATGGCTTCGATGCGAATGCCAAGTGCGCGATGTCACAGGGGCACCGCACGCGGTGTTTGATCCGAATCAGGGCGCCATACGCCGGCGCAAGTTAAGTTTCGACGCAAGGGTGCGGTCGCGCGCAAGGGTGTTTCGCGCTTTGGTGGTGCGGCGGCTGGCGAGCATGCTTGCGCCCGGATTGGTAAATGGCCAAGACTAGGGGGCGGGGGATGGCCTAATGCCGCCCCCACCGGAATTTCCACCGCCTTTCCCGCCGGCCCCGTTAACCTTGACAGGGGCGCCGGTGGGGCGGGCCGCCCTATGATAGACGGGGCATGAAATCGTTCGGGAAGAGAGGAACATCATGGTCGAAGTGGTCATCGCCGGCGCCGCGCGCACGCCCATCGGCAGCTTCAACGGCGCCCTCAGCAGCCTGTCGGCTGTCGCTCTCGGCACCGTGGCCGTCACCGAGGCCCTGCGCCGCGCCCATGTCGACGCCGCCGAGGTGTCCGAGGTCGTGCTGGGCCATGTGCTGAAGGCCGCCACCGGACAGAACAGCGCCCGCCAGGTGTCCGTGGCCGCCGGCGTGCCGGTGGAACGCACCGCCTATACCCTGGACCAGGTCTGCGGGTCCGGCCTGCGCGCCGTGGCCCAGGGCTTCCAGGCCATCCGCCTGGGCGAGGCCGAGGTGGTGGTGGCCGGCGGCATGGAAAGCATGAGCCAGGCCCCGCACGCCATCCACCTGCGCAACGGCACCAAGATGGGTGACGCCAGCATGGTGGACACCATGATCAAGGACGGCCTGTGGGACGCCTTCAACAACTACCACATGGGCACGACGGCCGAGAACGTGGCCAAGAAGTGGGAAATCTCCCGCGAGGCCCAGGACGCCTTCGCCGCCGGCAGCCAGCAGAAGGCCGAGGCCGCGCAGAAGGCCGGCCGCTTCAAGGATGAGATCGTTCCCGTCACCGTGCCCGGCCGCAAGGGCGACGTGGTGGTCGAGGCCGACGAATACCCCAAGGCCGGCACCACGGCCGAGACGCTGGCCAAGCTGCGCCCGGCCTTCGCCAAGGACGGCACCGTCACCGCCGGCAACGCCTCGGGCATCAACGACGGCGCCGCGGCGCTGGTGCTGATGACGGCCGAGAACGCCGCCAAGCGCGGGGTGAAGCCGCTGGCCCGCATCGTCTCCTGGGCCACCGCCGGCGTCGACCCGTCCATCATGGGCACGGGCCCCATCCCGGCCAGCAAGCTGGCGCTGCAGCGCGCCGGCTGGTCCGTGGCCGACCTGGACCTGGTGGAGGCCAACGAGGCCTTCGCCGCGCAGGCCTGCGCCGTGAACAAGGACATGGGCTGGCCCGACGACAAGGTGAACGTCAACGGCGGGGCCATCGCCCTGGGCCACCCCATCGGCGCCTCGGGTGCCCGTGTGCTGGTGACCCTGCTGCATGAGATGCAGAAGCGCGACGCCAAGAAGGGCCTGGTCACGCTGTGCATCGGCGGCGGCATGGGCATCGCCATGTGCGTGGCCCGCGACTGATCATTCCCTGGTGGCGCGGCCGGGATTGATCTTTCCGGCTGCGAAACTAGGTAGGTGCCCGCTGGGTGCCGGCGCGACGGTGGGAACACCCCGTGCCGGCCCTCTCGGGATCGGGGGCCGGGATGCCGGGCGAGTGCCGACCTCTATTCAAGCGTGATGCTCCATGGTCTTTCTGACTCGGGAAAAAGGGGAGGTTTAGATGACAGCGCGTGTTGCATTGGTGACGGGTGGTACCCGCGGCATCGGTGAAGCCATCTCGGTGGCGCTGAGGGACGCCGGCTACAAGGTCGCGGCCAACTACGGCGGCAACGAGCAGAAGGCGCGCGAGTTCACGGAGCGGACGGGCATTCCCGCCTATCGCTTCGACGTGGCCAGCTTCGAGGACGTGCGCCACGGCATGACCAAGATCGAGCATGACCTGGGCCCGATCGAGATCATCGTCAACAACGCCGGCATCACCCGCGACGGCGTGTTGCACCGCATGGATTTCGAGCAGTGGAACGAGGTCATCCAGACCAACCTCGCCTCCTGCTTCAACACCTGCCGCGTGGCCATCGACGGCATGCGGGCGCGCGGCTTCGGCCGCATCGTCAACATCGGCTCGATCAACGGCCAGGCCGGCCAGTATGGCCAGGTGAACTATGCCGCCGCCAAGTCCGGCATCCATGGCTTCACCAAGGCCATGGCGCAGGAAGGAGCGGGCAAGGGTGTGACGGTCAACGCCATCGCCCCGGGCTACATCGACACCGACATGGTCCGCGCCGTGCCGCCCAACGTGCTGGAGAAGATCGTCGCCAAGATCCCCGTCGGCCGCCTGGGCAAGGCGGAGGAGATCGCCCGCGGCGTGCTGTTCCTGGTGGCGGACGACGCCGGCTTCATCACCGGCTCGACGCTGTCCATCAACGGTGGCCAGCATATGTATTGATGCCCTCAAGCGCCGGGCGCGGCCATACGGCCACTTGGCTATCCTCGTTTTCCAGTCCGCTCCGCTCCCCGGAAAACTCCGGCGGTCGCGTCCTAGGGGTTGGGTGGCACTGGTGTGGCTACAGGGGTTAGCCTGAGGCGTGTGCTTTGAGGTATGACAGGGGCGGGTCCGGTGACGGGTCCGCCCTTTGTCATGGTGCCGCATGTCCGACCACCCGTCCGCCTCACCGCATCTTTACCCCGACCAACCCCGTGTGGGTGTCGGCGTGCTGGTGTGGAAGGGGGACCAGCTGCTGCTGATCCGGCGGGCCAAGGCGCCCTTGGCCGGCGAGTGGTGCCTGCCGGGCGGCAGCCAGGAATTGGGCGAGACGTTGTTCCAGACGGCGGCGCGCGAGGTGCGGGAGGAAACCGCCATCGCCTGCCGGCCCTACACCGTGCTGACGGCGGTGGACGGCATCACCCGCGACCCACGTCCCCAGGGGGCGGGGCCGGAGGTGGCCCCCCGCGTGCGCTTCCACTTCACCATCGTGGAAATCATGGCGGAGTACGCAGGCGGTGAGCCTCAGGCGGGCGATGACGCGGCGGCGGCGCTGTGGGCCGATCGGGCGGCCTGTGAGCGGCTGGTGACCTGGTCCTCGATCAAGGCGGTGGTGGACTTGGGCTGGGCGGCGCGGGCGGCCGCGGGGACGGGGGAATAAGCATGGCCGGCACGATGGGAAACGACGTCGCGGCGGGGGGCGGGATGACCGCGCGGCGGGCCACCCTGGTCGGTGCCGGCGCCATCCTGCTGTGGTCCACCCTGGCGCTGCTGACCACGCTGACCGGCCCCATCCCACCGTTCGAGACCGAGGCGGTGGCCTTCGCCGTGGCGGGCCTGCTCGGCATCGTGTGGATGGCGGCGCGTGGCCGGTCCCCCTGGGCGGCGGCGCGCCAGCCCCCCGTCGCCTGGCTGCTGGGGGTGGGGGGGCTGTTCGGCTATCACTTCCTTTATTTCCTGGCGCTGAAGTCGGCGCCGGCGGCGGAGGCCAACCTCATCAATTACCTGTGGCCCCTGCTGATCGTGCTGTTCGCCGGGCTGTTGCCGGGGGAGCGCCTGGGCCGCCGCCAGGTGCTGGGGGCCCTGGTCGGGCTGGCGGGCACCGGCCTGCTGGTCACTGGCGGCCGGGGCGTCGCCATCGACCCCGCCTACCTGCCGGGCTTCCTGGCCGCGGCCGGGGCCGCCGTTACCTGGGGCGCCTATTCCACCCTGTCGCGCCTGCTGGGCGCCGTGCCCACCGACGCCGTGGCCTTCTTCTGCCTGGCCACGGCGGCGCTGTCGGCCCTCTGCCATTGGGGGTTGGAGGCGACGGTGGCGCCCGACGCCCGGCAGTGGGCCTTGCTGGCACTGATGGGCCTGGGCCCCGTGGGGGCGGCCTTCTTCCTCTGGGACATCGGCATGAAGAAGGGCGACATCCACACCCTGGGCGCGCTCAGCTACGCGACACCGCTGCTGTCCACCCTGCTGTTGATCCTGGCGGGCCGCGCCCAGCCCAGCGGCGTGGTCGCCGCCGCCTGCCTGCTCATCATCGCCGGCGCCGCCATCGCCAGCTGGAAGCCCCGCCAGCGCTGACATTTTTCGCTCACATAGCGCTTGCGCAAGCGATCCGCTTCCGCTAGGGTCCGCGCCGCTTCGCCAGCCGGCCCCTTTCCCGTTCGACAGCAAAACGGGGGCCGGACACGGGAATGGATACGGAGAGGTGCCGGAGCGGTCGAACGGGGCGGTCTCGAAAACCGTTGTACCAGCGATGGTACCGTGGGTTCGAATCCCACCCTCTCCGCCATTCATCCAAGCATTTCAGCGACTTGGATAAGTCCCCCTGCCCGGGCGGGGGACGTGGCCGTTTCGGCGTCGCCGGGAAGTCCGCTGGGCCGCCTTATTTCCGGCACTCGACGCAGAGGCTTTCCATGATGCGCACCGGCTGCTGCGGTTCGATCTCGAAGATGTTCTCCACGTATTCGCTGCTGGCGTAGAGCGTCCTCCTGACGTGGGTGAAGCCAACGTGCTCCAGCACCCATTTGAGGGTATCGAAGTCATAGCCGCACCGGTGATCGTGATTGTGCAGCATGCCCATGAAGATCGCGGCGTTGGTCACGTATAGGGCGGGATCGAGCGCTTCCTTCACGTATTCCTCAAGGAAGAAGCGATCGTTGTTGACGTAAGCCTTGGCCCATTTTTCCAGGTCGGGAACCAGGATGCGCATCTTTCCGCCGTCGGCCAGCTTCGCATGGCATTCCTTCAGGAAAGTGATGCCATCGGTGTAACTGATGTGCTCCAGGAAATGGCTGTGGTAAATCAGGTCAAGTGAACCATCAAGGGCAGGTATCACTTCCCTCAGATCATGGTTCATCATGAATGTACCGTCGGTGTTGTTGAGATTCTGGTACACGCCGCCATTCTGTAAGTTTGGCCAATATCCGATATTAAGGAAACCACGGTACAGCATGGTGCCGCAGCCAAGATTATATTTCTTGAACGTATTTGACAGCGTCATCCACTGCGGATCCATTATATAAATTCCCTTTGTTTGGCTTGTGGCGTTGGAAAACCAGAAGAAGAAATGAGTTTATCGGGTGGCCAAATGGGGGCGCGCCAGTCCCGCTATTTTTTGAAATCTATAGAGAGGCTCATGGTTTAGCAACCGGCCGGTGGATGATGGGCCGCGGCGCCTGGGGCCGTTTGGGGGCAAGGACGTTGGCATGGGCCTGTCCCCCTGAAACGGCGATGGCCCGCCCCCTGGGGGTACGGGCCATCCGGGCAGTGAGTGGGCGGTCGATCGGGCGATCGACCGCCCGGGCGTCACGGCAGCAGCAGCAAGGCCCCCGTCGTGCCGCCGGCCTCCAGCGCCGCGTGGGCCCGTCCCGCCTCGGCCAGCGGATAGCTGCCGCCGATGTCGGCGGTCAGGCCCCGCGCCAGCTGGGCCAGCACCTCGGCGGCGGCCGCGTGGTAGACGCCGATGTCGGCCAGGCGGGCCAGGATGCTGGGGCGGGTGAAGGTCACGCCCCGGTCGCGGGCCGAACCCTGCGCCGCCTCCACCGGAACCGGGCCGCCAGCCTGGCCGATGCTGGCCACCGTGCCCCCCGCCCGCGTGGCGGCGATGAACCTCAGCAGGGTGTCGCCCCCCACGCCGTCGATGGCGTAATCCACGCCCCGGCCACCGGTCAGCGAGGCGACCTCCGCCGCCACATCGGCGTCGCGGCCGATGATGACGTCGTCGGCGCCGTGATGGCGGGCCAGGACCGCCTTTTCCGCCGTGCTGACGGTGCCGATGACCCGGGCGCCCAGCCGCCGGGCCCAGCGCGTGACCATGATGCCCAGGCCGCCGGCGGCGGCGGAGACCAGCAGCACGGTGTCGGCGCCCACGGCATGGGTCGCGGTCAGCAGCATCTGCGTCGTCAGCCCACGCAGCAGCGACGCGGCGGCGTCCCGGCTGGACACGGTGTCGGGCAGGGGCAGGGCGCGGTCGGCCGGCAGCAGGCGGGTACTGGCATAGCCGCCGGCGGTCCCGGCATAGGCCACGCGCTGGCCCACCGCCAGGCCGGTGACGCCAGCGCCCAGCGCCTCGATGACGCCCACGCCCTCCACCCCGGGCACGCCGCCCGGCAGGGGGTACAGGCCCCGGCGATGGTATGTGTCGACGAAGTTGACGCCGATGGCCTGGTGGCGCAGGCGCACTTCGCCCGCCCCCGGCGCCTGCGGGCCGCGCGGCGTGACGCGCAACTGGTCGATGCCCCCCGGGGCGGCCACGGTGATCACGATATCGGTGGGATCGGTGCCAGGGGGATGTGTGTCCTGGGATCGCGTATCGGCGCGGCTCATGTCTGACCTCCTTCAAAGCCGGTGTGACGATGACCGCGATTGTCGTGCCGGGTACTTGGTGAGAAAATTCCCAAAATTTTGCCAATATATGTGCGGAAATTAACGGAAGGCGGCGCCATGGACTGGGCCATGGATTGGGAGGATCTGCGCCATTTCGCGGCGCTGGCCACGGGCGGCACCCTGTCGGCGGCGGCCCGCGCGCTGGGGGTGGAGCATGCCACCGTGGCCCGGCGGGTGGCGGCCTTGGAACAGGCGCTGGGCCTCAAGCTGGTGGACCGGCGCGGCCGCCGCCTGGCCCTGACGGCGGAGGGGGAGCGTATCGCCGCCGTGGCGGACCGCATGGCCCGGGACGCCCGGACGGTGCGCCGCCTGGCCGACGGCGCCCGGTCCGACATCGCCGGCACCGTCACCATCAGCGCCCCGCCGGCCCTGGCCGTGCTGTTGCTGGCGCCCGTGCTGGCCACCCTGCGCCGGCGCCATCCCGCCCTGACGCTGACCCTGCTGGGGGAGGTGCGCAGCGCCTCACTGGAACGGCGGGAGGCCGACATCGCCGTGCGCATGAGCCGGCCGACGGAGGGTGACCTCACGGCGCGGAAGCTGGCGCCCTTGCCCTTCCACCTCTATGCCACGCCCGCCTATTTGGCGGCCACCGCGCCCGGCAACTGGGCCTTCATCGGCAGCGCCGCCCCCCTGGACCGGTCCCCGCAGCAGCAGGTGCTGGAAGGGTTGGCGGCCGGCCGGCCCACGGTCTTCCAGGGCAATACCGTGGAGATTCAGCAGGCCGCCGCCGCCAGCGGCATGGGCGTGGCGCTGCTGCCCGACTTCATGGCGGCGGACGACCCGCGCCTGGCCGCCGTGCCCGGCCCGCCCGTGCTGTCGCGCGACATGTGGCTGGTGGTGCACAGCGACATGAAGGCATCCGCCCCCATCCGGGCGACGCTGCGCTGCATTGAGGAGGGGATGGCGGCAAGGGCGGCCCGGCCAGCGTGAGACGATGTGGTGATCGTCGTAGCCAGAGCCAGCGGAGCCGTACCTCTTCTCCAACGCGTCGATCTCGTCCATGGCGAGGTCGGTCCTCTTGAAGGCGCCATGGGAGGAGAAGGAAATCTCCTCCCTGGTGACCCTCCGCGGTGAGCACGCCCGCGTCGACGGACCTGCCGGAGATTCGACGCCTCCACCCAAAGTCCATCCTGCCTTCCGCCCGCGCTCGCGCCATGCTGCGGCCCAAACCTGGGGAGGCGCTCATGGGCACGGTCGTGGGATGGATGGCTTTGGCGGTGATGCTGCTGGCGGGCCCAGCCTGGGCTGATCCCGTGCCCAAGGGGGCGCCGCCCACCGCCGTTTTCGACGTGCAGTTCGTCAACAGCTCCCCCGCCGACACCACGGCGGAAGAGACGGCGCGGGTGGCGCGGCTGGGGGTGGCGTTGCGGGCGGCGCTGGCGCGCTCGGGACGCTACGCCCTGGTGGACATGGCGCCCTGGGCGGGCACGCTGGCGGCGAAACCGGCGCCGCGCGACTGCCCGCCCTGCGCCCTGGAGATCGCCACCCGGGCGGGGGCCACGGTGGCCGTCATCGCCTGGGTGCAGAAGGTCAGCAACCTGATCCTGAACCTGAACATCAGCATCCGCGACGCCGCCACCGGCCAGATACTGAAGGGCGGCAGCGTCGACATCCGCGGCAACACGGACGAGTCCTGGGACCGGGGGCTGAGGTTCCTGCTGGAGGAACATGTGCTGGATGGGGTGGAGTAAGGCTCAGATGGGCTGGTCGATGGAGGTCGCCAGGGGGGTGAACAGCGTCGGCCCCGTTTCCGTCATGTGCCAGCAATCCTCCAGCCGGATGCCGAACTCACCGGGGATGTAGAGACCAGGCTCGTCCGAGAAGCACATGCCGGGCTCCAGCGGCGTGGTGTCGCTCAGCACCAGGTAGGGGGATTCGTGGCCGTCCAGGCCGATGCCGTGGCCGGTGCGGTGCGACAGGCCGGGCAGGCGATAGCCGGGGCCCCAGCCTTCCCCCTCGTAATAGCGGCGCACGGCCTTGTCGATGTCACCCACCGGAATGCCCAGCTTGGCGGTTTCCAGCGCGATCTCCTGCCCGCGCTTCACCGTGTCCCACACCTTGCGCTGCCGGGCGCTGGGCATGCCGAAGACCCAGGTGCGGGAAATGTCGGACTGATAGCCGTGCACGGCGCAGCCCACGTCCAGCAGCACGGTGGAACCGTCCTTGACCACCTCCGGCTGGATCGAGCCGTGGGGATAGGCGCTGGCTTCGTTCAGCAACACCAGGGAGAATTCGGGCCGGCCGCCCAGGGCCGCCGTGGCGGTGTCCACCAGGGCGGCGATGTCGGCGGCGCGCATGCCCGGCCGCACATGGGCGTGGGCGTACCGCAGGGCCGCCAGCGTCACCTCGTTGGCCACCTGCATCAGGGCCAGCTCCGCCGGCGACTTATGCATGCGGCAGGCCCGCACCAGGTCGTCGCCGGACACCAGGTCATAGTCCTTGGTCACCTGGCGGATGCCGTCGATGATGAAGAAGCGGGTGGTGGGCTCCACCGCCACCGTGCCCTTGGCCGCACCCCCGGGGGTGCGGAGATGTCCTTCAGCGCCTGGGCCAGGCGTTGGAAGGGGCTTTCATGCTCATCCCAGGCGCGGACATCTCCGGCCACCTGCAGGGTCTCGCGCACCGACGGCTCCTCGAACGCCGGGGTCACGACGATGACCTGGCCCTTGGCGGGGATCAGCGCGGCGGTGGTGCGTTCGGAGTGGTGCCAGCGGATGCCGGTGAAATAGTCCAGGCTGCTGCCCGATTCCACCAGGAAGGCGGCGATGCCCCGGCGGGCCATCAGGTCCTGCAGCTTGGCGATGCGGGCCTGCCGCTCCTCCATCGTGATGGGCTTGGCGCCGGAGGTCAGGGACTTGAGGGCGGCGAGGTCGTCGCCGCCGGTGGGCGTTGTAGTGGCGGGGGCGGCGCGGGCCGGCAGGGCGCCGGTGGCCAGAGGAAGCGTGGACGCGGCGGCAAGGAAAAGGCGGCGGCTGACCATGGTGAAGCTGTCCCGGATGTTTTTGGCTGGCCCTTCCCGATGTCGATCAAAGGGGCCGGCGATCTGGCACCCGTCCTACCACAGCGCCGCCGTCCTTTCCCCGTCTTTCCCGGGGGATGGCCCGGTTGGGGTGGAAAATTGGATATCTTATGCGTGAAGGCTTACGACCCGGCGCGCTGGCTCATGTACTGGCGCAAACCTTCCTCCATCTCGTCCCATACCCGGGCCAGCGCCGGGCTTTCGCGCAGGGACCGGGCATAACCGGCGACGGCGGCGTGGCGGTCCAGCAGCTGGGTGCGGCCGGAGAAGCGCATCAGGCCCTCCAGCGTATAGCGCACCGGCACCAGCCAGGCGTCGGCGGTGCTGACCCGGCCACCGAAGGCGAAGGGGCCACGCGCGGCATCCTCGGCCAGCAAACCGTTCAGCAGGCCGATGCCACTGTCCAGCTTCGCCAGTTGCGCCTGGATGGCGTCCTCATCCGGCGCCTGGCTGTCGAACAGGCCGAACAGGGGGAAGGTCTCGCGCATCACGTAATGGTCGGCCACGGCCGTCAGCAGGCGCACGCGGGCATGGTCCACCGGGTCGGCGGGGCGCAGGGGGACGGCGGGGAAGGCGTCCTCCAGATACTCCACGATCACGGCCGATTCCGGGATGGAGCGGCCGTCGTCCAGCACCAGCACGGGCACCCGCACCATGGGGTTCAGCGCCCGGAAGGCGGGGGAGGTGCGCCAGTCCTCCGGCGGGGTTAGGATGTCGACGGCCAGGTCCTTGGCATAGATGGCGGCGCGGACGCGCGCGGCGAAGGGCGACAGGGCCAGGGAATAGAGTTTCATGGCGGCTCTCCACGGGAACAGGGTTAGGGGGGACGATAGGCTTGGGGGATTTCGTGGGCTTGGAAAAACGCGACCGGGCCATCAAAAGCCCGATGGGGGAAAAGCCCATGCGCCTGGTGACGGCGGCACCCAAGGGCGTGCTGGCGCCGGGTGCGGCGGCGCAGCGCTTCCGCCTGGGCCGCTATCTGCCGGCCCTGGAATCCGGGGGGATCTGGCGGCGGTGGTGGAGCATTACTGGGTGGTGGCCTGGGACCTGACGGGTCAGCCGCCCTATGTCCAGCGCACGCTGCCCTACCCCGCCGTGAACCTGGTGTTCGAGCGGGGGCGCACCGCCATCTACGGCCCCATGCACGGCATCTTCGCCTACGAGCTGCGGGACGCCGGCCGCGTGCTGGGCATCCGCTTCCGCCCCGCCGGCTTCCGCGCCCTGCTGGGCGCGCCGCTGACCACCCTGGTCGACCGCATCCTGCCGCTGGAGGCGGTGTTCGGTTCCGGGGCCGAGGGGGCGGAGGCGGCGGTGCTGGCGGCGGAGGATGACGCCGGCATGGTGGCGGCGGCCGAGCCCCTGCTGCGCCGGGGCCTGAAGGACGCGCCCGGCATGGTGGTCGAGATCAACCAACTGGTGGCGCTGGTGGAGGCCGATCGCGACATCCTACGGGTGGATGACCTGGTCGCCCGCTCCGGCTTCAGCGTGCGTGCGCTGCAGCGGCTGTTCGCCGACCTGGTGGGCATGACGCCCAAATGGGTCATCCGCCGCGCCCGCCTGCATGAGGCGGCGCACCGCCTGGGCCAGGGCGAGGCGGTGGATTTGACCACGCTGGCCCAGGATCTGGGCTATTTCGACCATGCCCACTTCACCCAGGATTTCAAGCAGGTCATCGGCCAGTCACCCTCCGCCTATCGCGAGGCCTGCGCCGGAAAGAACGACAGCGGGGATAAGCGGGAATGAGTGTGCCGGGAACGAACGTTCATGAGCGGCTGCGCTGGATGGCGCCGGCGGCGCTCGCCTGGTTCGTGGCCGACCAGGCGACCAAGGCCTGGCTGAAACAGGCGCTGACCCCGGGGGTGGAGCTGACGGCGCTGAACGGCGCCATCCTGGTGACGCCGGTCAACAACCCGGGCGCCTTCCTGAGCATCGGCGCCGGGTTGGACGACCATGCGCGGGGCCTGGTCTTCACCGTCGGCGTGGCCTTGGTCCTGTTGGCCCTGCTGGTGTGGAGCCTGCGGGCGAAATCCCTCAGCCGGCTGGAACTGCTGGGCGCCGGCAGCTTCCTGGGCGGCGGCCTGGGCAACCTGCTGGACCGGCTGGTCCAGGGCGGCACGGTGTTCGACTTCCTGAACCTCGGCATCGGATCCGTGCGCACCGGCATCTTCAACGTGGCCGACGTCGGCCTGATGGTGGGCGTGGCGCTATTCGTGGTCGGTGGCCTGCTGGGCGGTCAACGTCGAACATAGCCGAGCAAATTTAGTTATTGTCAGCAACTTTTCTGGACATCCACCGTTCCCGCGCGCACCTTGTTCCCGACCGATAAGAATAAACGGGAGAGGAACGTGCTGAACCATGACGCGGTGACCGCCCCCATCGCGGCGCCACAGGCCCCGGTGGGCGGCCTCATCAACCGCACCACGCTGCTGTGCCTGCTGGTCGCCGTCCTGGAGGGGGTGGATCTGCAGGCCGCCGGCGTGGCGGCGCCCAAGCTGGCCCCCGCCCTGCACCTGGCGCCCCAGGAACTGGGCGCCTTCTTCAGCGCTGGCACCATCGGCCTGTTCCTGGGCGCGCTGGTGGGCGGCCGGCTGGCCGACCGCTTCGGGCGCAAGGCGGTGCTGGTGGTCTCGGTCGCGCTGTTCGGCGTCTTCACGGCCGCGACCGCCCTGTCGCCGGACTTCACCACCCTGTTCCTCATGCGCCTGGCCACCGGCCTGGGCCTGGGCGGTACCCTGCCCAACCTGGTGGCGTTGGCGGCGGAAAACAGCCCGTCGGGGCGCAGCGGCGGGGCGGTTTCCCTGATGTACGGCGGCATGCCCCTGGGCGGCGCCATCGTCAGCCTGATCGCCGTCTTCGCCGGCATGGGCGGCGGCTTTGACAGCTGGCGCACCATCTTTTACGTCGCCGGGGGCGCGCCCTTGCTGGTCCTGCCCCTGCTGATCTGGGCCTTGCCCAATTCGCGGGCCTTCCGCGCGGCCGCGGCGGCGGACGGCGGCGTCCGGCCCGGCATTCTCACCATCCTGTTCGGCGGCGGCCGCGCGGTGGAGACGGTGCTGCTGTGGCTGGCCTTCTTCGCCACCCTGATGGTGCTGTACCTGCTGCTCAGCTGGCTACCCCTGCTTATGACCGAACGGGGGTTCAGCAAGCCGCAGGCGGCGCTGATCCAGGTGATGCTGAACATCTCGGGCGCCATCGCCTGCGTCGCCACCGGGTCCCTGCTCGATGGCCCCCGGCGCTTCGTCTACGCCGTCACGGTCTTCGTCGGCCTGGCCGTTTTCCTGGTGCTGCTGGCCGTGATGCCGGCCAACCTGACGGTGGCCTTGGCTGTGGGCCTGGGCGCCGGCGCCATGGTCCTGACCACCCAGGCCACGCTCTATGCCGCCGCCCCCGCCTGCTACCCCACCGCCATCCGGGGCACCGGCGTGGGCGGGGCGGTGGCCGCCGGGCGCCTGGGCTCCGTCGTCGGGCCGCTGCTGGGCGGCGGCTTGGTGCAGGCGGGGCTGTCGGCGCCGGATTTGCTGCTCAGCCTCGTGCCCCTGGTCGCGGTGGGCGGGCTGCTGGCGGTCCTGCTGATCCGGCGGCAGCTCCGCCGCCCGGCCTGACCGGCTGCCGCCCTCCTGGCGCCGCCCCCTTGGCGCCGATCCTCTCGCCAGCCGCCGCGCGACGGTGTAACGCTGCGATCCGGCATCGGATGCGGGGTTGGGACGGGGATGGGGAAGAAGACGGATATGGTGCTGGCCGTGGCCGACATGGCCGGCACCGTGCTGTTCGCGGTCGAGGGCGCCATGGCCGCGCTGCGCGGCGGGCTGGACCTGTTCGGCGTGATGGTCCTGTCCTTCGCCACGGCGCTGGGCGGCGGCGTGCTGCGCGACCTGCTGATCGGGGCGGCGCCGCCGACGGCCCTGCGCGACTGGCGCTATCCCGCCATGGCCTTCGCCGCCGGGGCGGCCACCTTCGCCGGCCACGCCATGGTGGGGCAGGTGCCGGTGGGATTGATGACCACCCTGGATGCGGCCGGCCTGTCCCTGTTCGCTGTGGCGGGCACCGAGAAGGCGCTGAACCGCGACATCCCGCCCTTCAGCGCCGTGCTGATGGGCACCATCACCGGCGTGGGGGGCGGCACCCTGCGCGACATGATGTTGGCCCAGGTGCCGGCCATCCTGCGGGTGGACGTCTACGCCACGGCGGCGCTGCTGGGCGCCGCCGTCATGACCGCCGCCATCCGGCTGGGCGTTGCCCCGCGCTACGCCGCGCTGGCCGGCGGCGGGGCGTGCTTCGCCCTGCGCATGGTCAGCGTCTGGCGCCACTGGGCCCTGCCCACGGCGGCGGGGCTACAGGGCTGACCCTCAGTCGCGGCCCTGGTCGTCGGGCGCCGGCGTGGCCGTTCCGGTCGCGCTGTCGGTCTTCGGCTTGGCCTTCAGGGCGTCGGCGGCGGCCTTGTCGATGGGGATCATGCTGTCGATCAGGCAGACCGGGGGCACCGGCATGCCCACCAGCGTCAGCGGGTCGGTGCGGCACAGTTCGTCATTATGGGACACGTAGGCGAAGCCATAGGGGCCCAGGCCGATGCAGCGGTTGGCCAGGTTGATGCGGGTGAACTGGGTGCGGTCCTGCATCTCCACCAGGATGGTGCGATCATCGATGACCTGGGTGCGGCGGATGTTGCGCACGGGGATGCACATGGGGCCCCGGTCGCGCGACTCGGCACCGGCGGCCGGGATACTGGCGGTTTGGGTGCCGCCGCCATTCGTACTGGCGGTCTGGTCGGCGGCGCAGGCGGTCAGCAGGCCGGCCGCCAGGGCGGCGGCGATCAGGGTGGGGACGGGGCGGAACATGGCGGGGCCTCCCAAGGCGTTCACCTGAAAGGTAAGCGCCGATTCGCGCGGCCACAAGCGGCGGCCGCGTCGCAGGCGGGTACGGCAGGCGGGCAGGGCGGCTTGGCGATAGGCATTAGGGCCGCCGGCCTAATAGGCGAACGCGCCCCAGCCGTGCTAGCATCCCGCTGATGTATAACGATGTCGTCGATCTGCGCGAGTTTTACGAAAGCAGCCTGGGCCAGGTGGTCCGGCGGCTGGTGCGCCGTCGCCTGCGCGAGCTGTGGCCCGACGTCGGCGGCCAGCGCGTGCTGGGCATCGGCTACGCCACGCCCTTCCTGCGTCCCTTCCTGACGGAGGCGGAGCGGGTGATGGCCGTCATGCCCGCCGCCCAGGGCGTGGTCTTCTGGCCGCCCGAGGGGCCGGGCCTGGTGGCGCTGGGCGAGGAATCGGAACTGCCGTTCTCCAACATGTCGGTCGACCGCGTGCTGCTGGTCCATGGGTTGGAGTTCACCGAGCACCTGAAGCCCATGATGCAGGAGATTTGGCGCGTGCTGGCCGGCGGCGGCCGCCTGATCGCCGTCGTGCCCAACCGGCGGGGCATCTGGGCCCGCACCGACCGCACCCCTTTCGGCCACGGCTCCCCCTTCTCGACAGGCCAGTTGCGCCGCGTGCTGCGCGCCAACCTGTTCGTGCCTGAGCGGGAGACGTCGGCCCTGTTCATGCCGCCGGTGAAGTCCCGGTTCTTCATGGCTTCCGCCGGGGCGGTGGAAAACCTGGGCGCCCGCTGGTTCAAGGCCTTCGCCGGCGTCCAGATCGTGGAAGCCAGCAAGCAGATCTATGCCACCACCGCCACCCGCGTGGTGGAGCCGCGGCGCCGCTTGGCCCCCTCCGTGGCCCAGCCGGCCTTCTCCGGCCTGGCGGCGGAACGGCGCCTGCTGCCCCGCCTGGTGGCGTCGTCCGGGGCCCCCGGGGCCGGTGTCCTGGACCCCGACACGAAGCCCTGAGAATCCCGCAACGGTGCCGGGCGTCGGGATTCCGCGCGGACTCGTATTGGGGGTGCTTGACAGGGCCGAGGTCGCCTGTATAGTGCGCGCTCTCTTAGAAACGGGTCCTGTGCTAGGTCCCGTCGTTCCGTTTTGCGTGGGCGCTGGCCACTCTCGGCTGGGCCCGGCCAGATCAGTGGTGGGCTAGAATGTTCGCAGTCATCCGCACCGGCGGTAAGCAGTACAAGGTCGCGGCCGGCGACGTCATTAAGGTTGAGAAGCTGGCGGGTGACGCCGGCGCCTCCCTGAAGCTGGACGAGGTCCTGCTGGTCAGCGATGCCGGCAGCACCACCGTCGGCACCCCGCTGGTGGCTGGCGCCGCCGTGACGGCCACCGTGGTCGCCCAGGCCCACGCGCCGCACATCATCATCTTCAAGAAGAAGCGCCGGCAGAACTACCGCCGCAAGAACGGCCATCGTCAGGACCTGACGATCCTGCGCATCACCGACATCCAGGCCGGCGCCTAATCGGCAGCCGACCTCCTCGATTTAAGGAGTTTTCGAGATGGCACATAAAAAGGCAGGCGGTAGCTCCCGCAACGGTCGTGACAGCGCCGGTCGTCGTCTGGGCGTGAAGGCCTTCGGCGGTGAAGCCGTCGTTTCCGGCAACATCATCGTCCGCCAGCGCGGCACGAAGTTCCACCCCGGCGCCAACGTGGGCCTGGGCAAGGACCACACCATTTTCGCGACCGCCGACGGCGCCGTGAAGTTCCACACCGGCCGTCAGGGCCGCACCTACGTGTCCGTCGAGCTGGCTCAGGAGCCGGTGGCTGTCGCCGCCGAGTAACCTGCCGCTTCGGCACCAGGTGAGTTGGAGTCTGATCGGGGGGACGGGTGACCGTTCCCCCGATTTGCATTTGCCGCTGCCGCGCGTCGCCCACGCGCTTTCGCTCCTCCCAGCTTTTTTCATAGGACGCGACCGCGTCCGCCGGAGCGAGCACCGAAGGGCGGAGCGAGGATAAGCCAAGGCCACGGATGTGGCCGCCCGGCGTCTGAGGGGGCCTTTGATCCACCCAGGATCAAAGGCCATTAATATAAGGCCCGCCCATCATGAAGTTCCTGGACCAGTGCAAAATCTACCTGAAGAGCGGTGACGGCGGCCCCGGCTGCGTCGGCTTCCGCCGGGAGAAGTTCATTGAGTTCGGCGGACCGGACGGCGGCAACGGCGGGCGCGGCGGCGACATCGTGATCGAGGCCGTGGACGGCCTGAATACGCTGATCGACTATCGCTACAAGCAGCACTTCAAGGCGCAGCGCGGCGGCCACGGCATGGGCCGCGACCGCTCGGGTGCCGCCGGCGAGCCCATGGTGCTGAAGGTGCCCGTGGGCACCCAGGTCCTGGACGAGGACCAGGAGACGGTGCTGGCCGACATGATGGAGGTGGGCCAGCGCATCGTTCTGCTGAAGGGCGGCGACGGCGGCTTCGGCAATGCCCATTTCAAGACCTCCACCAACCGCGCGCCCACCAAGGCCGGCCCCGGCTGGCCGGGGGAGGAGCGCTGGGTGTGGCTGCGCCTGAAGCTGATCGCCGACGTGGGCCTGGTGGGTCTGCCCAACGCCGGCAAGTCCACCTTCCTGGCGGCCGTGTCGCGCGCCCGGCCCAAGATCGCCGACTATCCCTTCACCACCCTGGTGCCCAACCTGGGCGTCGTGCGCGCGGGTGAGGAGGAGTTCGTGGTGGCCGACATCCCCGGCCTGATCGAGGGCGCGCACGAGGGCCACGGCCTGGGCGACCGCTTCTTAGGCCATGTGGAGCGCACCCGCGTGCTGCTGCACCTGGTGGACGGCACGCAGGAGGATGTGCAGAAGGCCTACCGCACCATCCGCCGCGAGCTGCGCGCCTATGGCGGCGGCCTGGCGGAGAAGCCGGAGATCGTGGCCCTGAACAAGGTCGACGCCCTGTCCGAGGAAGAGCTGGCGGAAAAGAAGCTGAAGCTGCGCCGCTCCGCCAAGAAGCCGGTCATGGTGCTGTCCGGCGCCACCGGCGAGCACGTGCCCGACGTGCTGTATGCGCTTCTGGAGCAGATCAAGGCTGCGCGCCTGATGGATGGCGAGGAAGCGCGCAGCAAGGCATACAAGGCGCGGTACAATCCCCTGGACGACATCTCCCAGGCCGACAAAGGGACACGTTAGAAAATGAACGACGCCGCCGACCGCACGGAAGTTTCTTCAACCGATGCGGCGGCGGTGTTTAGTGTCCCGCCGGTGTTGGGCGCCAAGCGCCTGATCGTCAAGATCGGCTCCGCCCTGCTGGTGGATGGCGAGACGCACCGCATCCGCCGCGACTGGCTGGACAGCGTGTGCGACGACGTGGCCGCATTGCGCCGCCGGGGCGTGGACGTGGTTATCGTCTCCTCCGGCGCGGTGGCCGTGGGGCGGGAGCACCTGGGCCTGGTGGGCCGCCCGCTGAAGCTTGAGGAAAAGCAGGCAGCCGCCGCCACCGGCCAGATCCGCCTGGCCCACGCCTATCAGGAAACCCTGGCCCGCCACGACATCACCGTGGCCCAGGTGCTGCTGACCCTGGACGATACCGAGGACCGCCGCCGCCACCTGAACGGCCGCGCCACCATTGAGACGCTGCTGAAGCTGGGCGCCGTTCCCGTGATCAACGAGAACGACACCGTGGCCACCGCCGAGATCCGCTTCGGCGACAACGACCGCTTGGCCGCCCGCGTGGCGCAGATGATCAGCGCCGACACCCTGATCCTCATGTCCGACATCGACGGCCTCTACACCGCCGACCCGCGCAAGGACCCGGCGGCCAGGCACCTGCCGGTGGTGACCGAGGTGACGCCGGAGATCGAGGCCATGGCGGGTGAGCCGCCCGCCGGCTACAGCAGCGGCGGCATGGTGACCAAGATTGCCGCCGCCCGCATCGCCGTCGCCGCCGGCTGCCGCATGGCCATCGTTTCCGGCAAGCGCCAGCATCCGCTGGCGGCGCTGGAGAAGACGGTGGAGCAGGGCGGGGCGCTGTGCACCTGGTTCCTGCCGTCGGCTGGACCCGGCACGGCGCGCAAGCGCTGGATCGCCGGCTCCCTGAAGCCGGCCGGCACGCTGGTGGTGGACGAGGGTGCGGCCCAGGCCCTGGCGCGCGGCGGCAGCCTGCTGCCCGCCGGCGTGCGCGGGGTGGAGGGGGAGTTCGAGCGCGGCGACCTGGTGGCCGTGCGCACCCAGGCCGGCCGCGTCATCGCCCGCGGTCTGGTCGCCTACTCGGCCGAAGACGCCCGCCGCATCCAGGGCCGCCGCAGCGCCGAGATCGAAGCCAGCCTGGGCTGGCGCGGCCGGGACGAGATGATCCACCGGGACGACCTGGCGCTGGGGTAAGGCCGGGGATCTCGACTTTCGGATGCCGGGATGCCATCTTCTAAGCATGAGTAAGCCCGCGCCCATTCCTGAGTTGGACGAAGAGCAGGCGGCCGAATTGGCTGCGCTGACCGCTGCCGTCGCCGAGGCGGATGCGGACCTCCGGGCGGTCCCGCACGAGGAAATGCGGGCATGGCTGTTGGAGTTGGCCGCCGGCAACTTCGACGCGCCGCCGCCGGTTGCTCGCCTCCTGTAAAAGTCATCTGGCGCAATGCGGCGCTGGGGGATGTCGGTCGTATCGCCCAGCACATCGCGGAAGAAAATCCAGTCGCTGCCCGGCAGGTCGCTCGGGAGTTGGTGCTTGCAGGTGACAGCCTGGGAGTCTTTCCCCGCCGGGGACGTCCCGGACGTGTTCCCGGCACGCGTGAACTTGTGACGGTGCGGCCTTACATCATTGTCTATCGCATTGAGGAGGCTGGCCGCGTGGCCATCCTGCGTGTATGGCACGCCGCGCAGGATTGGCCCTGAATTCCCTCCTTCTTCCCCGAGTCGATTCCTTACCTGGACCCTAACGCGCTCGGCAATTCACGTAAGGATGCAAGCTCGATATAGGGGTGGGGAATCGGGCCGGACACCATCTCGTGTGCCCAGGTGGTGTGGTAGGGCACGTGGAAACCTAGGCCGCCCAGGGCCGCCACCGGCAGGACGTCGGACTTCAGGGAGTTGCCGGCCATGGCGAAGTCGGCGGGGGCCACGCCGTGGCGGTCCAGCAGGCGGCGGTAGGTGGCGTCATCCTTTTCCGACACGATCTCGATGCGGTGGAACAGGTCGGCCAGGCCGGAGCGGGCGATTTTGCTTTCCTGGTCGAACAGGTCGCCCTTGGTGATCAGCCACACCTCGTGGTCCCGCTCCCGCAAGGTTTCGATCACCTCCAGGGCGCCGTCGATCAGGTCCACCGGGTGGGCCAGCATGGCGCGGCCGCGCCGCACCAGCGTCTCGATGGCGATGCCGGGGATGCGCCCCTCGGTCAGCTCCAGCGCCGTCTCGATCATCGACAGGGTGAAGCCCTTGATGCCGTAGCCGTAGGTCACCAGGTTGCGCCGCTCCACCAGCAGCAGGCGCTCATCGATGGTGGCCTGGTCCAGGTCGCTGTGGCGCAGCAGCAGATCGCGGAACTCGGCGTACGAGGTCGAGAACATGGCCTCGTTGTGCCAGAGCGTGTCGTCGCCATCGAGGGCGATGACGCGGGGGGGCACCCGGGGCGTAGGGACAGGCATGGTGCGCAACTCCAAAGAAACTCAGGCGGCCTGATCGGGGGCCGCGACGGAAGGGGACGATACCCCCGCCGCCCGCATCAAGGCCAGGCAGAGCAGGGATGCGGCCAGGCCGCAGGCGGCGGCGCTGGTCCAGCCCCAGTGGCCGGCGAAGGCAGCGAACAGCGGCGGCCCGATGAGGGAGCCGCTGGCGCCGAACTGGGTCAGCAGGCCGTTGGCGGCGGGCAGGCCCCGGTCCGACCCCGCCACGGCGGGCAGCAGGGCGAAGGCCAGGCCGGGATAGATGCCGGACAGGGCGTTGAGGGCGATGACCACGCCGGCGGCGGTGGCGAGGTCGGGCGCCGGCCCGAACACCAGGAACAACAGCAGGGCCGGCAGCATGATGCTGAGCGCCATCAGGGCGAAGGACGGCCCCCGCGCCAGGTCCTGCCCATGGTTGTGGTGATTCCACCACCCCGCCACCGCGCTGCCGGCCACGGTGGCGAAGGAGGCGACGCCGGTGATCAGGCCGGCGGTGTCGGCGCTGGCGCCGGCCTTGTCCACCAGGAAGGTGGGCAGCATGCCCAGCAAGCCGACCTCGAACGTGGTGTAGCAGCCGAAGCCCAGGGCCAGGGCCCAGGCCCGCCGGGTGGGGCCGGTCCCGCCTGCGCCTGTTCCGCGCACCCGGGCGCCCACTCCTGCCGTCATGGGCAGGGACAGGACCAGGGCGCCGGCCGCCACCACGCCGCCGCCGAACAGGGCGCCGCGCCACGACCATAGCTCCGCCGCCCAGCCGGACAGGATGGCGCCCAGGGCCAGGCCCACGGGCACGAAGCTGCTCCACAGGGCCAGCGCCACGCCGCGCTGGCGCGGGGTCGCCGTTTCCAGGATCAGCATGGGGGCGGCGATGACGGTGATGAGATAGCCGGCGCTCTCCACCACCCGCCACGCGATCAGCGCCGCCGGGCCGGGCGCCAGGCTTTCGCCCAAGCCGCCCAGCGCCAGGAAGGCGGTGCCGGCCAGCAGCGCGGGGCGCCGACCCGCCCGCTGGATCAGGCCGCCGGCGATGCGGCCGAAACCGGCGCCGCCGATCTCCAGCAGCGAGATCACCAGGGCCGCCACGGTGAGACTGAGGCCCAGGTCGCGGGAGATGAGGGGGATCAGGGCCGACATCTTGCCCAGCTGGGCGGCGGCGATGACGCCGACACAATAGAACCAGCCGATCTTGACCCAGGTGCCGCTCATGATGCCCTCAACCGCGTGACGCCCGCCAGCGGGCGGGGGATGCCATTTTTGGCATGGCCGGCGGCGAAAGGCCGTGAATAAGATATGCGTGGACAAAGGGCGCAGGACATCACCCATGGGCCGCAGTATCGCCGCTGTCATCGGCCCCGTGTCGCACCTGGGGCCCTCGCTCCGGATGTGGCGCACCCTGCGCCGCATGAAGCAGAGCCATGTGGGGGAAGTGCTGGGCGTTTCCCAGGCTACGGTGTCGCGCTGGGAATCGGGGGCGCTGGCGCCCGACGCCGATGAACAGACCGCCATCCGGCTGCTGATGCGCGCCGGCCTGGACAGCGCCGCCGACCGGGAGCTGGCGCGCCTGGTCAACCAGTCAAGCGGGGCGGTCCACCTGGTTTGCGACCTGACGCACACCTTGCTGGCCCTGTCGCCGGCCCGGGAACGGGACTTCGGCCGGACGCGGGCCGACCTGCTGGGCACTTCGCTTTGGCCCTATGCCACCGAGGACATCGTGGCGGCGGAGGCCACCCTGCCGGATCTGGGCTGGTTCGAGGCCGGGCCGCCGGCCCTGGAACTGACGACCCGCGCCAACCGCTCGGCCGAGGTGCCCATCCACGCCAGCCGTTTCCGCTGGGTGCGCTTCCAATTGTCGGACGGCACCTTCGCCCGGCTGGTCGACACCATCGCGTACGATAATTAGCCGTGGCCAAGATACCAGCGGCATGAGCCTGCCCATGCCGTGGGCCGCGACTGCGGCCGCCGGCGCTTGAGGCTACAGAAGAGACTTCAGTCTCTTCGCAACAAAAAGATGCCTTGCTCCCCCGACCAGTTGGCGCGCCAGGTGGTGGCGTCGCTGGTCAGTTGGCGGCCGGCGTGGTCCAGGATGGCGCTGCGTTCCACCGTCACCCCGCCCAGGTCGGCGCACAGCGCGGTGAAGTCGGCGATGGTGCAGAAGTGGATGTTGGGCGTTTCCCACCACTGGAAACCCAGCCGGTCGGTCACCGGCATGCGCCCCGTCAGCAGCAGGGCCAGACGCACCCGCCAATAGCCGAAATTAGGGAAGGAGACGATGACGCGGCGGCCGATGCGCAGCATCTGCAGCAGCACGCCGCGCGGGTCGCGCGTGGCCTGCAGCGTCTGCGACAGGATGACGTAGTCGAAGGCGTCGCTGGGATAGTCCTTCAGGTCGGTGTCGGCGTCGCCCTGGATGACGGACAGGCCGCGCGACACGCATTCGCGCACGCCATCCATGCCCAGTTCCATGCCGCGCCCGTCGACACCCTTCTCCCGGGTCAGCAGGTCCAAGAGGGCGCCATCGCCACAGCCCACGTCCAGCACGCGGGCGCCCGCGCTGACCATGTCGGCGATGCGGCGCAGATCGCCGCGGATGTCGGTGCGGGGGGGAATGACCGTGGCGTCCATGGGATCAGACCCGCCGTTTCAGGCCGCGATGATCGGCGCAGCCGTTGATGAAGCCGCGCATGACCTGGTGGAATTCCGGCTCATCCAGCAGGAAGGCGTCGTGGCCCTTGTCCGTCTCGATCTCCACGAAGCTGACGTTGGCGGCCACGGCGTTCAGCGCGTGCACCACCGCCCGCGACTCGGATGTGGGGAACAGCCAGTCGCTGGAGAAGCTGGCCAGGCAGAAGCGCACGGGCGTGCCCTTGCCGCCCACGCGGAAGGCCTGGGCCAGTTGGCCGCCGTGCTCCGCCGCCAGGTCGAAATAGTCCATGGCGCGGGTGATGTAGAGGTAGCTGTTGGCGTCGAAGCGGTCGACGAAGCTGGCGCCCTGGTGGCGCAGGTAGCTTTCCACCTGGAAATCGGCGTCGAAGCCGAAGGTGATGGCCTGGCGGCTTTGCAGGTTGCGGCCGAACTTGCGGTGCAGCGCCGCCTCGGACAGGTAGGTGATATGGGCGGCCATGCGGGCCACGGCCAGGCCGCGCGCCGGGTTGGTGCCGGCCCGCTGATAGGCGCCGTCGCGCCATTCCGGATCGGCCATGATGGCCTGGCGCCCCACCTCGTGAAAGGCGATGTTCTGAGCCGAATGGCGGGCGGCGGTGGCGATGGGCACGGCGGCGAACACCCGCTCCGGATAGGCCACGGCCCATTGCAGCACCTGCATGCCGCCCATGGAGCCGCCGATGACGCAGAACAACTGGTCGATGCCCAGCGCGTCGATCAGCAACGCCTGCGCCCGCACCATGTCGCCGATGGTGATGACGGGGAAATCGATGGCGTAGGGCTGGCCCGTGGCCGGGTTCGCGTCGTGCGGGCCGGTGGACCCCATGCAGCCGCCGATGACGTTGCTGCAGATGACGAAGAACCGGTCCGTGTCCACCGGCTTGCCCGGGCCCACCAGCATCTCCCACCAGCCGGGCTTGCCGGTGATGGGGTGGCGGTCGGCCACGTACTGGTCGCCCGTCAGGGCATGGCACACCAGGATGGCGTTGGACTTGTCGGCGTTCAGGGTGCCGTAGGTCTGGTAGGCCACGGTGAAGGGCCCCAGCTGCCCGCCGCCGTCCAGGGGCATGGGCCGGTCGGCACCCAGCACCATGCGCTGCCCGGGCAGGACCCCAAGGGCGGGCGCGGACGGGGCGCCGGAACTATCCGTGTAGGCAGGCGGGGTGATCATCGTGGGGCGAGCCTTGGAATGCAGCCTGCATGACTAGGAAGGCGGGGTACCCCAAGTCAACGTTTTCTTTGATTTTGTGGGGGGCAGGCTCTAAGACTCACTCGTTTCAGGTCCTATAATCCGAACCCGTCCATGCCCCCTGCCAGCCCCTCCGTCGACGCCCTGCGCCGTGAAATCGATGAGATCGATGCGGCCATCCATGACCTCATCATGCGGCGCGCCCGGGTGGTGGAGCGTATCGCCCAGTCCAAGGCGGGCGCCAAGGTCTTCATCCGGCCGGGGCGTGAGGCGGGCATCCTGCGGCGCCTGGTGGCCCGCCACCAGGGCAGCGTGCCCGTGGCCGCCATCGTCCGCATCTGGCGCGAAATGATCGCCGCCATGACCCTGATCCAGGGGCCCTTCGCCGTGGCCGTCTACGCGCCCGACGACGACCGCCGCCTGTGGGACATCGCCCGCGACCATTACGGCACCGTCACCCCCCTGGCGCCGGCGAACACCGCCCAGGCCGTGCTGCGCGCCCTGGCCGAGGGCAGCGCCACCGTGGGCGTGGTGCCCGTGCCGGAGGAAGAGGAGACGGACCCCTGGTGGCGTTTCCTCATCAGCGACGACACCAAGACGCCCAAGATCATCGGCCGCCTGCCCTTCTGCAGCCGCCCCGGCCAGAAGGAGGGCGGCGACGCCCTGATCCTGGGGGCCGTGCCGCTGGAGGCCACGGGCCAGGACCACACCCTGCTGGGCGTGGAACTGGCGCAGGACATGAGCCGCGGCCGCCTGAAGGACATGATGGAGGCCGCCAGCCTGCCCGTCGGCTGGTTCCGCATCTTCCATCTGCCGGGCGGCGGCGGGTCCGTCCACCTGATCGAGGTGGAGGATTTCGTGGACGGCGACGACGCGCGCCTGGACGCGCTGGCGGAAAAGCTGGGCGACGCCCTGGTGCGTGTGCTGCCCGTGGGCGCCTATGCCCTGCCCATCACGCTGGACGTCAAGAAGCCCTGATATGTGTGGCATTTGATCGTGACCGCTCAAATGCCCCCTCAGTCGTCGGGCGCCCGCGGTCGCGGGCTACAGCGGCACGAGTTGAAACCTCTTGCCGCTGGTGGAGGACGGACCGCCGAGTCGCCCTTGGAAATCCGCCGAGTCGCGCCCCCGGGACGCAGGGCATGCGCCCCCGATTCGCATAAGGCTTTGATAAGACTCACAGCTATCCTTACCTCCGTGCGGGTTTGATCCGATCCGCCGCCCGCGAGAAGAAGACCGCCACCGCCTGCCAGAAGGTTTCCCTGCATCATGTCCGCTCCCGTTCCCAACCCCGGCATTCTCGATATCCATGCCTATGTCGGGGGCGAGGCGCATGCGCCGGGGGCGTCGCGGCTGATCCGCCTGGCGTCCAACGAGGGGGCGCTGGGCCCCAGCCCCAAGGCGGTCGCGGCCTATACCGCGATGGCGGGCCAAATCCACCGCTATCCCGATGGCGGCTCCAAGGCGCTGCGTGCCGGCCTGGGCCGTCGCTTCGGCCTGGATGCCGAACGCATCGTCTGCGGCAACGGCTCCGACGACGTGCTGCAGCTGCTGACCCGCGCCTACGCCGGCGCCGGTGACGAGGTGCTGCACACCGTCCATGGCTTCGCCATTTATCCCATCAGCGCGCGCTTCGCCGGCGCCACGCCGGTGGCGGCACCCGAGACCAACCTGAAGACCGACGTGGATGCCCTGCTGGCCCGCGTCACGCCCCGCACCCGGGTGGTCTTCATCGCCAACCCCAACAATCCCACCGGCAGCTATCTCAACAAGGACGAGCTGCGGCGCTTGCACGCGGGGCTGCCGGAGAACGTGCTGCTGGTCATCGACGCGGCCTATGCCGAGTACGTCGACGCGCCGGACTACACCGACGGGTCCGACCTGGTCGACGAATTCAGCAACGTCGTCATGACCCGCACCTTCTCCAAGATTTTCGCGCTGGGCGGCCTGCGCCTGGGCTGGGCCTATTGCCCGGCCCCCGTGGCCGACGTGCTGAACCGGGTGCGCGGCCCCTTCAACGTGGCGTCCAGCGCCCAGGCTGCCGGCCTGGCGGCGCTGGAGGACGTGGAGTTCCTGGAGAAGAGCCGCCGGCACAACGCCCAGTGGCGCGAATGGTTCGTCGGCCAGGTCCGTGAGCTGGGCCTGGTGGTCCATCCCTCCGTCGCCAATTTCGTCCTGATCTCCTTCGCGGAGCAGAAGGGCGACCGCGCCAATGCCGAGGGCGCCCGGCTGCTGCTCAAGTCGCGCGGCATCCTGGTGCGCCAGGTCGGCTCCTACGGGCTGCCGTACTGCCTGCGCGTCACCATCGGGCTGGAGGATGAGATGCGGGAGGTCGTGGCCGGCCTTGCGGATTGGGTGGCCGGCAAATGACCGATACGCCCCTGTATAAGCGCGTCTGCGTCATCGGCCTGGGCCTCATCGGCTCTTCCCTGCTGCGCTGTCTGATGGCCGACCGTTCCCTGGCGGGCGAGGTGGTGGCCTGCGACCGGTCAGACGCCGTCTGCGCCCGCGTGGCGGAGCTGGGCATCGCCGACCGCGTGGAAAGCGACGCCACCCTGGCCGTGGCCGGCGCCGACCTTGTCGTCCTGTGCACGCCCGTGGGCGCCTATGCTGACGTGGCGGCCCTGATCGGCCCGCATCTGGCGCCGGGCAGCACGCTCAGCGACGTGGGCTCCGTCAAGCAGGCGGTGGTGCGCGACGTTTCCCCCATGTGCCGGACGGTGTGCACTTCGTGCCCGGCCATCCCCTGGCCGGGACCGAGCATTCCGGCCCCGATGCCGGCTTCAAGGAGCTGTTCCGCGGCCGCTGGCTGATCCTGACGCCGCCCCCGGGGACGGATGCGGCGGCGGTCGACCGGCTGGGCCGGCTGTGGGCCGCCTGCGGTTCGCAGATCGAGGTCATGGATGCCAGCCACCATGACCAGGTGCTGGCCATCACCAGCCACCTGCCGCACCTGATCGCCTACACCATCGTCGGCACGGCCACGGATTTGGAGGAGACGACGAAGTCGGAGGTCATCCGCTTCTCCGCCTCCGGCTTCCGCGACTTCACCCGCATCGCGGCGTCGGACCCCGTCATGTGGCGCGACATCTTCCTGAACAACCGCGAGGCGGTGCTGGAGATGATCCAGCGCTTCACCGAGGATTTGACGGCCCTGCAGCGCGCCATCCGCTGGGGGGAGGGGGACAAGCTGTTCGACCTGTTCACCCGCACCCGCGCCATCCGCCGGTCCATCATCGACGCCAAGCAGGCTTAGTCTTTGTGCTCCCTCAAGCGCCGGGCGGCCGCATCCGCGGCCTTGGCTATCCTCGCCTTTCAGTCCGCTGACGCTCCCCGAAAGGCTCCGGCGGCTGCGGTCGCAGCCTAGTCGCTTCGCTCCCTTGGGGCGGAGCGGCTGGCTTGGCGTTTGGCTTCAATGCCAGGAGATGTCGGGGTAGTGGGCCACGGTCAGCGGGCCCACCTGCAGCTTATGGTCTTGCATCGTGATGGGCAGCTTCAGGGTGGGGGGGCCGCCGTTGGCCTTGGGCTTGGCCAGCAGGGCCACGCCCAGGTGCGCCCAGGTGGCGGCGTTGCCGCGCAGGCTGCCGCCGTCGTGCAGCGCGTCCACCAGGTTGTCCAGGCCCGACAGCTCCGCCGTGCCCGATCCCTGGGGCTGCAGGTTGGCGTCCAGTGCCAGGGTGGCGTTGGCCCCCATGTGCAGGTCGCCCCAGTCCAGTTTCAGGCTGTCCACCTCCACCGTGCCACCTTCCTTGGACCAGGGGGTCACCGCGTCCGCCGTGGGCGCGGCGGGGATCGGCCCTTGCACCCGCGCCGCCAGGATCAGGCGCTGCACCGTCGTGCCCAGGCTGCGCACCGGCGGCACGGTCATGTTGGTGATGTCCACGTGTAGGGCCAGGCCTGTGCCCGTGTGGTCGGTGGGCGGCGTCACCGGCCGCTCGACCGTGACCGACACATCCTCGATGGGGTAGCTGCCGGCCGGAACCAGGCTTGCCGGCGGTGCTGCGGCCGCCGTTCCGTCTGTCGGGGGGGCTTCCGCCGGGGCGCCCTCCGGCGCCGGCAGGGGCGCGGCGACCAGGGTGGCGTGGTTCAGGTTCACCTGGACCGAACGCGGGGTGCCGGTGGCCAGGTCCAGGGTGACACGGCCGCCGGCGATGGTGGCGGTGGCGTCCAGGGCCGGCCGGGCCCCTTCGCGCGGCAGGCTGGCGTGGCCGCCCTTGGCCAGGGTCAGGACCACCTGGTCCAGGCGCCAGATGGGTGCCGAGGCCTTGACCGTCTCGGCCAACCAGCTCAGCCCGTCCGGCTTCGCGACCTTCACGTCGGTGGCGGT
Source organism: Nitrospirillum guaranorum (assembly GCF_034653275.1). Lineage (NCBI taxonomy): Bacteria > Pseudomonadati > Pseudomonadota > Alphaproteobacteria > Rhodospirillales > Azospirillaceae > Nitrospirillum > Nitrospirillum guaranorum. The sequence goes on from NZ_JAYEES010000003.1 coordinate 1,030,749, forward strand.
GATGGAAATGCCCAGGGGGAAGCCGCCCAGCGTGGGCGGTTGATAGGTGATGGTGGCGCCCGCCGCGCGCGCCAGTTCGGTGTTGTGCTCCAGCAGGCCCAGCAGGCGGGTCGCCATGCGGTGCCACCACACGGCATAGCCGGTCACCAGGACCAGCACCAGGAACAGGACAAGGGTCAGGGGGCGGACACGCATGGAAAATCCCAAAAGGCGGCGGCCAGGCATGGGCGCCGGGGCGATGAGGCCACGCCCGGATGGGCTTGGCAAGCGCGGCGCCGTCGCGCCGGTCTTCAGTCTTAGATCGGCATCCGCCGCCTGGAATGCCAGCGCCAATAGGCTTACCAACGGTTGACGGCGGCGGGGAAGCCGTACAGGGTCGGGGCATCATGGTCGTTTCCCCAGCCTGGCATGCCGCCCTTGTCCCCATCCGCCTCTGAAATCGCCGCCCCCTATCGCGCCATCGGCGTCGTCGCCGACGTCGATGTCTGGGTCTTCGGTTACGGCTCCCTCATGTGGAACCCGGGTTTCCCCTTCGTGGAGCGGCGGCTGGCCACGGTGCGGGGCTGGCACCGGGGGTTCAGCGTCTATTCCTTCCGCCATCGCGGCACCCGCGCCTGTCCGGGCGCCGTGCTGGGACTGGACCGGGGCGGGGCTTGCCGGGGGGTCGCCTACCGCGTGGCGGAGGCCGAGGCGGCGGGCGTCCTGGATTACCTCTGGGCGCGGGAGATGCAGAACGCGGTCTATGAGCCGCGCCTGCTGACCGCCACGCTGGACGACGGGGCGAAGGTGCCCACCGTGGCCTTCACCGTGCTGCGCGGGCATGAGCAATATTGCGGACGCCTGCCGCCGGGGGAGCTGGCCGGCCTGATCCGCCAGGGCGTGGGGGAAAGCGGACGCAACGTCGACTATCTGGTCAACACCGTCCGGCACCTGCATGAGCTGGGCATCCGCGACCGCAACCTGGAAGGCCTGGTGGAGCGGGTGACGGGGCCGGTGTGATCGACCCAGGCCCCCGGACCATCATCCCCGCTTGAGGAACAGGACGCGCGTGTCGCCATAGCGGCGCTCGTCCAAGGTCTCAAAGCCTACCGGCGCCTCGAAGGCGTCGTCGCCGCCGATCTCCACCACGCAGAGGGCTTCCGGCGCCAGCCAGCCGCCGACCACCAGGCTTTCCAGCGCGCGGGGCGCCAGGCCCTGGCCGTAGGGCGGGTCCAGGAAAGTGAGGCCGGCGGCATGCCGCGAGGCCTGCGCGTTCAAGGGGGGCGCCTTGGTGGCGTCGCCCTGGATGAACTGGCAGCGGCCGGTTTCCTTCAGCGTGGCGGCGTTGGCGCGCGCCAGGTCCAGCGAGGCGCGGCTGACGTCCAGAAACAGGGCCGCCTCCGCCCCGCGCGACAGCGCCTCCAGCCCCAGGGCGCCGGTGCCGCAGAACGCGTCCAGCACCACCCGCCCTTCCACCGTGGGGCCCTCGTCAGCGAAGAAGTCGCCATGCTCCAGGATGTTGAACAGGGCCTGGCGCGTGCGGTCGCTGGTGGGCCGCACGTCCCGGCCGCCGGGGGCCGCCAGGGTCCGCCCGCGATGCCGCCCGCCGACGATGCGCATCAGGTCTTCTTGCCCTTGGGCGCCGGCTTGCCCTTAGGCGCGGGGCGAGCGGGCTTCGGACCGGCCGATTTGGGGGCCTTGGCGGGCACCGCCTTGCCGGCGCGCGGGGCCGCCTTGGCCTCACTGCGCTTGGTGTCGTCCCGTTTGGCATCCTGGCGTTTGGTGGGCGCGCGCTTGGGCGGCGCGCGGCTGTCGACACGCTCCCCCAGGCTGGGCGCGGTGCGGGCCACCGGCGTCTTGCGCGGGCGTCGGGCGGGGTGCCTGTCCTCGTCATCGTCGGGCGTGCCGTCCAGCGCCCGGTCCAGGGCGTGGGCCAGCGCGCGCGCCTTGTCGGCGGCGCTGTCGCCGGTCGATGGCGGACGCCTGGTGCGCGTCACCGCGTCGGCCTGGGCCGACGGGCGCTCCACGGTCCGGGCGTTGGGCCGGGCCGTTGCTCGATCCGGGGCGCGGGTGGGGCGCGGCACTTCGGCCATGTCCTCGCGCCGGGTACGGGCCGGCGCGGTCTTCGCGGGGCTCGTCTTCGCCGTTGGGGCGGGCTTGGCCTTGGGCGCCTTGTCGAAGCGCAGGGCCGGCACCTCGGCCGCGGACCTGGTGGCGCGCGCCTCCTTGCGGTCCTGGGCGCTTTCCTTGGGGAAGAACTGGGGCAGCTGGTCGCGCAGCACGCGGCGCGGCACTTCCTCCACCTCGCCCTTTTCCAGCTTGCCCAGCTGGAACGGGCCGTAGGCGACGCGGATCAGGCGGTTCACCGTCAGGCCCAGGTGCTCCAGCACCTTGCGGATCTCGCGGTTCTTGCCCTCGCGCAGGGTCATCGTCAGCCAGGCGTTGCTGCCTTGCTCCCGGTCCAGCACGGCCTCGATGGGGCCGTATTCGGTGCCGTCGACGAAGATGCCTTCCGCCAGCTTGGCCAACTTGGCCGTATCCGGCGTCCCGTGCACGCGCACGCGGTAGCGGCGGGGCCAGGCGGTGGACGGCAGCTCCAGGTGCCGGGCCAGCTCACCGTCGTTGGTCAGCAGCAGCAGGCCCTCGGTATTCAAATCCAGCCGGCCGACGGAGATGACGCGGGGCATGCCGTCGGGCAGGCGGTCGAACACCGTGGCGCGGGCCAGCTCATCACGTGCCGTGGTTACCAGGCCGGCGGGCTTGTGATAGCGCCAGACGCGCGTCGGTTCCTGCTCGGGCAGAACCTGGCCGTCGACGACGATGCGGTCGCCAGGCCGCACGTTCACGCCGGGCGAGGTCAGCACCTGACCGTTCACGGCCACGCGGCCGTCGGCGATCCAGCGTTCGGCATCGCGGCGGGAGCACAGGCCGGCGCGCGCCAGCCGCTTGGCGATGCGCTCACCGGATTTCTCGGCGCCAGACTTTTCGGGGGATTTGGTCTCGGACATGCGCCGGACTGTATGCGCGCCCAGCCGCCTTGCCAAGCGCCAGACGGCGGCGGCCCAAGCCGGTGGGGCCCCCGCATGTGACATGGCTGGCGGTTCCCCGCATCGATCTCTTCGCCCGATGACAGATGCGCCGCCCGGCCGCTTGACGCCGCGCGCGGCCCTGCTCCACGCTGGGGGCATGCTGTCGTCCACCCACGAGATCGAGCCGGACCTTTCCCCCATGGAGCGCGCCTTCGCCGAGGCCGCGTCCGCCGCCGCGCGGGGGGAGGTGCCGGTGGGCGCCGTCATCGTCGACCCCGCCACCGGCGCCGTCCTGGCCGCCGCCTCCAACCGGACGGAGGAGTTGGCCGATCCCACGGCGCATGCCGAGGTGCTGGCCATCCGCGCCGCCTGCGCCACGGTGGGCCAGCCGCGCCTGCCCGGCTTGGATCTCTATGTGACGCTGGAGCCCTGCGCCCTGTGCGCCGCCGCCATCAGCTTCGCCCGGCTGCGGCGGGTCTACTTCGGGGCCTATGACCCCAAGGGCGGGGCGGTGGAGCATGGTCCCCGCTTCTTCGGCCAGCCCACCTGCCACCACGCGCCCGACACCTACGGCGGGCTGCAGGAACGGCGGGCCGGGGCGCTGTTGCAGGACTTCTTCAAGGAACGCCGCTGATCGCCGCCGCCGACCACGCCACAGCAAGGGGATGGGAACCGCATGCCGCTCTACCGGGACGACTACGGCGCCTTCTATTGGTCCTTGCGCGGTGATGTGACGGGCGAGGTGGTGCGCGACACCCCGTTCCATAAGGACGCCGGCATGCGGGTGCTGCGGGTGCGGCCAGGGCAGCAGGGGCGCATCCTGTGGACGGTGCGGGGCACCTTCGCCCTGCTGGGGCTGGAGGTGCTGGCCATGCTGGTGCTGGCGGTGGGGCTGGTGACCGTGCCCGCCGGCTGGCCGATGGCGTTGGCGCTGAACGCCTTCCTGCCCATCACCGTCCTGGCGGGGCTGGCGGTGTCGGTGCTGGTGCCGCTGTCCTGCGAATGGACGACGGTGCGCCATCCCTTGCGCATCGTCCACGGCCAGGCGAACAGCCTGCTGCTGGCGCCCTTGCTGCCCGTTCTGGCGCCGGCCCTGTATTTCCTGGCGATGGCCCTCACCCTGTGGCGTCAGAAAGGCGTGTCCAAGGGCCTGCGCGCCATCGTGGCCGGGGCGGACCTATGGGAATGGGCGGTGATGGCGATGGCGACGCTGGGCCTGGCGGTGCTGGCCGGCTGGGTCGTCCATCAATGCTGGATCGCGTGGAAGGAGTCCCGCCGCCGCCCCCCGCCGCGCATCCTCGGCCTGAGGGTGGCGGCGTCGCGCGAGCAGCGGCGGGACCGGACCGGGTCTTAGGCCTCGGGGGCCTCGGGCTTCTTTTCCACGGCGGGCTCGGCGGCGGCTTCGATCGCCGGGGCTTCCTCGGCCCTGGTTTCGGCGGCAGTATTTTCGGCGGCGGCCTTCTCAGCGCGGTAATTGTCGAAGGCGATCTTCACCGACCGGGCGGCCTCGCTGTCGGGGTAGGCGGCGGCCCACTGGTCGGCGCGGTCGGCGGCGGCGTCACCGTTGCCCATCTGCGCCATGACCGTCAGGGCGCGGGCGTAGAACTGCTGCGGCACCGGATGCGCGGGCGTGGTCTGGATCAGCACCCAGATGATCTGGGCGGCCTCTTCGGCGCGGCCCATGGCGATCAGGGTGTCGGCCAGGGCCAGCCGGGCGTCACCCTGGGACGGGTCCAGGGTGGCGCAGGCGTGGAACTCGGCGGCGGCCGCGTCCAGGCGGCCGGTGTTGCGCAGGATCAGGCCCAGGTTGAAGCGGGTCTCGGCCCGGTTTGGGTCCAGTTCCAGCGTGCGGCGCCAGGCGTCCTCGGCCCCGGCCAGATCGTTCTTCTGGCCCGAGGCCACACCCAGGGCGTGCCAGGCCTCGGTGAACTGCGGGTTCAGCTCCACCGCGCGGCGGAAGCTTTCCAGCGCCTCATCCACCTTGCCCTGGGCCAGCAGGGCCATGCCCAGGTTCTGGTGCGGCGGCGGGTGGTTGGGGTTCAGCGACCGCGCCTTCTTCAGCGCCGTCACCGCCTCCTCCAGCTTGCCCAGGCCCTGCAGCACCGCGCCCAGGTTGGACCAGGCGACGCGGATTTCCGGGACGGCGGCGTAGATGCGGATGATGGCGCGATAGGCGTTCTCCGCCTCCTTCAGCCGGCCCTGGCGGTGCAGGTCGGCGGCCACGCGCATGTCGTTGACGAAGGGCGCGCCGGCATTGGCGTCCTTGGAGATTTCCGCGATGCGGCGGCGGCGGTCCTGGCGATTCATGATCTCGTGTCCCTGAAAAAACGGCTGGGGCCCATCCTGGGGCGCCCGCCTTATCCCTGCTTTTGTTCCCGTTCGGCCTTTTCACGTTCAACCGCGCGCCAGCCGATGTCCCGGCGGCAGAACCCCTCTGGCCAGCGGATGCGGTCCACCGCCTGATAGGCCAGAGCCTGCGCCTGCGCCACCGTCCCCCCGATGGCCGTCACGCCCAGCACCCGGCCGCCATTGGCCAGCACACGGTCGCCCCCCTCGGGTGTTTTGGCCGCTTTCGTACCGGCATGGAAGACGGTGACCCCGTCGACCTTGCCCGCATCCTCCAGCCCCCCGATGACGGTGTCCTTCACATAATCACCCGGATAGCCCTGGGCCGCCATCACCACGCACAGGGCGGGGTCGTCGTGCCAACGAACGTCCACATGGTCCAGCTGCCCGTCGCAGGTGGCCAGCAGCAGCGGCACGATGTCGGACTTCAGGCGGCGCATCAGCACCTGGCATTCCGGGTCGCCGAAGCGCGCGTTGAATTCGATCAGGCGGGGCTTGGGTCCTTCCCGGCTCGCAACGATCATCAGTCCGGCGAACAGCACGCCGGTGAAGGGTTTGCCCTCCGCCGCCATGCCTCGCACCGTGGGTTCCACGATCTCGCGCATCACCCGGTCCTGCAGCTCGGGCGTCAGGACGGGGGCGGGGGAATAGGCGCCCATGCCGCCGGTGTTGGGGCCCTGATCGTTATCGAACACCCGCTTATGGTCCTGCGCGCCCACCAGCGGCAGGGCGTGGGTGCCGTCGCAGAGCGCGAAGAAGCTGGCCTCCTCACCGTCCATGAACTCCTCGACCACCACCTCGGCGCCGGCGCTGCCGAAGCGGCCGTGCAGCATGGCGTCGTCGATGGCGGCGTGCGCCTCCGCCAGGGTCATGGCGATGACCACGCCCTTGCCGGCGGCCAGGCCGTCAGCCTTGACCACGATGGGCGCGCCCTGTTCGGTGGCATAGGCCTTGGCGGCGGCGGCATCGGTGAAGCGGCGGTAGGCGGCCGTGGGCACGCCGTACTTGGCGCAGATGTCCTTCATGAAGCCCTTGGAGCCTTCCAGGGCGGCGGCGGCCTGGCTGGGGCCGAAGGCCTTGATGCCGGCGGCCGTCAGGCGGTCCACCAGGCCCAGCACCAGCGGCTGCTCCGGACCCACCACCACCAGGTCCACGGCGTTGGCCGTGGCGAAGGCGACCAGGCCGTCCACGTCGTCGGCCTTGATGTCCACGCAACTCGCCACGTCGCGGATGCCGGCGTTGCCGGGCGCGCACCATAGCGTGCCGCAAAGGGGCGAGGCCGAGATGGCCCAGCACAGCGCATGCTCCCGCCCGCCGGATCCGACCACCAGGATCTTCATCGCCTCTACCCCCGATCACGATTCCATCTGTTGAGCGGGTGCTTGTATCATGCCCGCGCCATGACTCAAGACTTCCCCGACTCACCCCCGCCTTCCTCCGCCGATCTCGGCTATGCCGGCGCCACGCCCGTGGCTGGCGGCAACCTGCCGGAACTCAGCGTTTCCGACCTGTCGCGCGCCCTGAAGCGCACGGTGGAGGAGACGTTCGGCTATGTCCGCGTGCGGGGCGAGGTCAGCCAGCCCAAGCGCGTCTCCTCCGGCCACCTGTACCTGCGCCTGAAGGACGACCAGGCGGTGATCGAGGCCGTGTGCTGGAAGGGCACGGTCATGCGCCTCGCCGTGAAGCCGGAAGACGGGATGGAGGTGGTGTGCACCGGCCGCCTGACGACCTACCCCGGCCGCTCGCAATACCAGTTGATCATCGAGACCATGGAGCTGGCGGGCGAGGGCGCGCTGCTCAAGATGCTGGAGGAGCGCAAACGCCGGCTGGCGGCGGAGGGCCTGTTCGATGCCCAGCGCAAGCGGCCGCTGCCCTTCCTGCCCCGCGTCATCGGCGTGGTGACCTCCCCCACCGGCGCCGTCATCCGCGACATCCTGCACCGTCTGGCCGACCGCTTTCCCCGCCACGTGCTGTTGTGGCCGGTGGCGGTGCAGGGCGAGCAGGCGGCGGCCCAGGTGGCCCGCGCCATCCAGGGCTTCAACGCCATCGTCCCCGGTGGCCCGGTGCCCCGGCCGGACCTGCTGATCGTGGCGCGCGGCGGCGGCAGCCTGGAAGACCTGATGCCCTTCAACGAGGAGATCGTGGTGCGGGCGGCGGCGGCCAGCCAGATCCCGCTGATCTCCGCCGTGGGGCATGAGACCGACACGACGCTGATCGACTTCGCCTCCGACCGTCGGGCGCCCACCCCCACCGCCGCCGCCGAAATGGCGGTGCCGGTGCGGGCCGAGCTGATGGCCCAGGTCATGGAATGCGGCCGCCGGCTGGAGGGGACCGCCAACCGCCTGCTGGCCGAGCGCCGCAACCGGGTGGAGGGGCTGGCGCGCGGCTTGGGCGACCCCCGCGCCCTGCTGGAGGGCTGCGCCCAGCGCCTGGACGACCGGGGCGAACGGCTGGCCCTGTCCATGACCGGCCTGATCCGCCGCCATCGGACGGAGGTGGCCAAGCTGGGCGCCGGCCTGCGCCACCCGGCCCAGGTGCTGGGCCTGGCCTACGCCCGCCTGGACATCGCCGGCCGTGGCCTGTCCGGCGGCGTGACCCGCCTGCTGGCCGACCGCACCACCCGCGCCCAGAACCTGGCCCAGCGCCTGACGCCCCAGCCGCTGGTGCGCCGGGCGGAGGAAGGGGGGCGCGCCTCGCCGACCTCGGCCGCCGCCTGGACGCCAGCTTCGGCCGCGCCGTGGCCGATGGCGCCCGCCGCCTGGAAGGCCAGGCCAAGCTGCTGGAGACGCTGTCCTACCGGGGGGTGCTGGCCCGTGGCTTCGCCCTGGTCACCACCGCTGAGGGCCACCCCGTGACCAAGGCGGCGGACGCCCCCGCCGGCGGCCGCGTGCGGGTGGAGTTCATCGATGGCGCCGTGGGCGCCACCCTGGACGGGGAAGGGGCGCCGGCCCCAGCGTCTGTTCCGACGCCCGCCCCAGCGCGGGAGCCTGCGCCCGCACCCAAGCCGCGTGCGGCGGCGCGCCCAGGCGGGCAGGGCAGCTTGTTCTGAGCAGGGGGAGCCCTATTTAGGCCATCGCCGGTGGGTCCACAGCCACTGGCCGGGATTTTCCAGCACCCAGCGCTCCAGCAACTGGTTCACCACCACGGTGATGGCGCGGATGTCGGCCGGCCGGTCCCCGGTGGGGGCGGGCAGATCCATGGGGGAAACGCCTCGATGCGGAAGCGGGCGCCCTTGGGCTTGCGCGTCACCCGCACCGGCACGACGACGGCGCCATGGCGCACCACCACGTCGCCGGCGATGGTGCCGGTCATGGCGTCATGGCCCAGGAAGGGCACGGCGATGCCCTCGTTCAGCTTCTGGTCGGCCAGGATGCCCAGGATGCCGCCCGCCCGCATGGCCGCCAGGATGCCCTTGGCCGAGGCGCGGCCCTTGGGTACCAGTGTGGTGCCCAGCTCGCCCCGCGCCTCGGCCAGCAACTTGTCGACCGAGGGGTTGTTGGGCGCGCGGTAGATGGCCGTCATGGTGGTGCCGCACTTGAACACGGTCATGGCCACCAGTTCCCAATTGCCGAAATGCCCGGTCAGGATGACGCCGGGCTTGCCGTCGGTCACCAGGCCCCGCACATGCTCCGCCCCGATTAGCTCGACCCGCTGCTCCCACTCGCGCGAGATGGTCTTCAGGTGGGGATATTCGGCCAGGGTGCGGCACAGGTTGTCCCAGGAGTCGCGGGCCACGCGTCGGCGCCCCGCCGCGTCCAGCTGGGGCATGGCCCGTTCCAGGTTGCGCAGCACCTTGGCGTTGCCGCCGATGCGCGGTCCCAGGGTGCGCCCGACCCAGCCGCCGAAGTCCGACGCCACGTCGGCCGGCAGCAGGCCCAGCAGCCTGAACAGGGCGCGGATGCCCGCCGCCTCGATGGCGTAGCGCAGGGAGGAAGGCTGGGTACCGTGCTCGGCCATGGAAACTCCCGTGCCGGTCCCCATGGCGATGGGCCGGCCGTCCTGGAAAGGTTGGGGATGGCACCCCATCCGAACCCAGAAAGACGACCTCCAAGGCGGACAACAGCGGGGGCCGCCGGGTCCCAACGCCGACGGCGGCTACAGCTATCGGGTGCTTTTCGCCGTGGGTCAAGCGCGGCGGGTCGGTCGCTCCGGTCCGGCTGGCGCCCGGGCCCCCACCCCGTCCTGGGAAGCCGGGTCTCTAGGACACCGTCCCCAGAACACGGTCCAGCGCGGCGGGGTCGTCGAAGGCCAGCACCACGGGCAGGGCCTTTATGGCCGTTTGGTACGCGGCGGGTAGTCGCACCCAGTCCTTCTCCGTCGTCAGCGGCACCGCGCCCAGGGCGCTGGCGCGGTCCACCAGGCGGGCGATTTCGGCCTCGGCATAGGGGTGATGGTCGGGGAAGGGCAGCGCCTCCGTCATCGTCAGGCCCAGCTCACGGCAGGTGTCGAAGAACTTGCCCGGCCGGCCGATGCCGGCGAAGGCCAGGACCGGCCGCCCGGCCAGCCCGGCGGCCACGGCCGCGTCCGGCACCAGCCGCGCGGTCAGGATGGGCAGTGTGGGGGCGAGCCCGGCCACCTGGACCGCGGCGCCCGTGCGGTCCGCGCCCACGATCACCACCGCCCGCGCCCGGGCCAGCCCATCGGCCAGCGGCTCGCGCAAGGGGCCGGCCGGGATGACGTGGCCGTTGCCGAAGCCGGCGCCGCCGTCCACCACCAGCAGCGACAGGTCCTTGGCCAGGGCCGGGTTCTGGAAGCCGTCGTCCATCACCAAGGCCTGGGCACCACCGTCACGGGCGGCGCGGGCGCCGGCCAGGCGGTCGGCCGATATCCAGGCCGGGGCGGTGCGCGACAGCAGCAGCGGCTCATCCCCCACGTCAGCGGCGCAATGCTCGGCCGGGTCGACCCGCAGGGGACCGGTGAGGCGGCCGCCATAGCCGCGCGACAGATAATGGGCCTGGACGCCCCGGGCGCGCAGGGCGCGCATGACCGCCTGCGCCACCGGCGTCTTGCCGGCGCCGCCCGCCACCAGGTTGCCGACGCAGATGACGGGGATGCCGGCGCCCTGGGGCGCGGCCTTGGCCTGCCGCCGGCGGGCTCCCAGGGCGTAGAGGCACGCCAGGGGGCTCAGCAGCGCCGCCAGCGGCCCGGCGGGTTGGTACCAGAAGCCGGGGGCCTTCACCGGCCATCCCCGGCGGTGTGCAGGCCGGCCTCGGCCAGCAGGGGGGCCAGGGCGGCCATCACCCGGTCCACGGCGTCGCGGTTGTCGTCGGCCACCGCCTTGGCGGCGCCGGCCTGGGCGTCCCGCGCGGCCGGGTCGGTCAGCAGGGTGTGCACCGCCTCGGCCAGGCCCGCCCCGTCCGGCACCCGCCGGGCGCCGCCGGCCGCCTCCAGGGTCGCGGCGATCTCCGCGAAATTATGCATGTGCGGGCCGTAGACGATGGCGGCCCCCAGCTGTGCCGGCTCGATGGGGTTGTGCCCGCCCACCGGCACGAAGGATCCGCCGACGGCGGCCACCGGCGCCAAGCGGAAGAACAGGCCCAACTCGCCCAGCGTGTCGGCCACGTGCAGGGCGTCGGCCGCCGCCGGCAGGGCGCCGCCGGCGCGGCGGCTGACGGTCAGGCCTTGGGCCTGGAAGGCGGCGGCGATCTCCGGCCCCCGTGCGGGGTGACGGGGCACCACCAGGGTCAGCAGGCCGGGGATGCGGGGGGCCAGGCGCTGGTGCGCCTGGGCGGCCAAGTCGTCCTCGCCCGGGTGGGTGCTGGCGAAGACCCAGGCGGGGCGGCCGGCCACGGCGGTCCGCAGGGCGGCCAGGGCCGCCGGATCCGCCGGCAGGGGGCTGGTGGAGTATTTCAGGTTGCCGACGCAGCGCACGTCGGCCAGGCCCAGGTCGCGCAGGCGTCCCGCCTCCGTCGCCGTCTGGGCCAGCGCCAGGCGGAAGGTGGACAGCAGGCGATGGGCGGTGCGGGGCGCGCGGCGCCAGTTGCGGTGGCTGCCGGCGGACAGGCGGGCGTTCACCAGGGCGGTGGGCACCTTGGCCTTGCGCAGGGCGCGCAGCAGGTTGGGCCAGAACTCCGATTCGATCCACAGGGCGGCGTCGGGCCGCCAATGGTCGATGAAGCGCGCCACCGCCGCCGGCAGGTCCACGGGCACAAACTGGTGGATGGCCCCGGCCGGCAGGCGCTGCGCCATCAGGGTGGCGGAGGTGACGGTGCCGGTGGTGACCAGCACGGTGGGCCGGGGCGTCAGCGCCAGCAGCCGGTCGATCAGGGGCAGCACGGCTATGGATTCGCCCACGCTGGCGGCATGCAGCCAGATCAGCCGTCCCGGGGGACGGGGCAGACCGGCGTGGCCCAGGCGCTCGGGCAGGCGGTGGGGATCTTCCTTGCCGGCGGCCAGCCGCCGGTCCAGCAGGCGGCGGACGGCGGGGCCGGCCAGGGCGGTCAGCCCGCGATAAAGCGCTTCCAGCATACCGGTCGTGTCAGGGAAACGGATAGGGCGGCGGGACGGGCCCGCCGCGGTCGCCGCCACCCTAGCACCGGCCCCGCGCCCGCTTCAACGAATGCAGGTCAATTGTGCCAGCGGGGGGTCACGTGGGGGTTCAACTGGCCTTCTTGGCCTCGTCCGCCCCGGGGGCCAAGCCCACGTCCAGGACGGGGACCGGGTCCAGCGCCGGATGGCCGCGGAAGGGACGCAGGTTGTTCAGGAACTGCGCCGCCGACGCGGACCAGGAAAAGGTCAGGGCGTGGCGGCGGCACTTGTCGCCCGGGATCTCCAGGGCGGCCAGGGCGGCCTTGCGCAAATCCTCGTCCAGCACGGCCACGTCCGACCCCGCCAGCACGTCCAGCGGCCCCGGCACCGGGTACGCCGCCACCGGCACGCCGGAGGCCAGCGCCTCCAGCAGCACCAGGCCGAAGGTGTCGGTGCGCGAGGGGAAGACGAAGACGTCGCCGGCGGCGTAGTGCCTGGCCAGCTCTTCCCCATGCTTGGGCCCGACGAACCGGGCGGCCGGATACTTGGCCTTCAGCTCGTCCAGCTGCGGGCCGCCGCCCACCACCACCTTGGTGCCGGGCAGGTCGAGCGACAGGAAGGCCTCGATGTTCTTCTCCACCGCCACCCGGCCCACATACATGAAGATGGGGCGGGGGAAGGGCAGGAAGTCCTTCTCGCGCGGGCGGAACAGGTCGGTGTCGACGCCGCGCGACCAGCGTTTGATGTTGCGGAAACCCCGGTCCACCAGGTCGTTCTCGATGGAGGGCGTCGCCACCATGACGGCGGAGGCCGGCGCGTGGAAGCGGCGCACCAGGGCATAGCTGAGGCGCAGCGGGATGGGGAAGCGGTCGCGGACGTATTCCGGGAAGCGCGTGTGGTAGGCGGTGGTGAAGGGGATGCGCCGGCGCAGGCAATAGCGCCGGGCGGCCAGGCCCAGGGGGCCCTCGGTGGCGATGTGGATGGCGTCGGGCTGGATCTCGTCGATCATGCGACGCAGGCGGGCGCCGGGTTTCAGCGCCAGGCGGATTTCCGGGTATGTGGGCATGGGCACGGTGCGGAAGCGGTCGGGGGCGATGACCTCGACCTCATGGCCCAGCTGGCGCAATTCGTCCCGCGTCGTGGTCAGGGTGCGGACCACGCCGTTCACCTGGGGGTGCCACGCATCCGTGACGATCAGGATTTTCACGCTGCAGCCTTCTGCGTCGTCCCGCCCGGCTGCCCAGGCTGCCGCGCCGCCGCGCGCTTGCGCACTTCGTCCGCCCAATGAATGATCTCCAACGTGCCGTCGGCGTGTTCGACCAATGCGGTGCACGATTCCACCCAGTCCCCGTCGTTGCAGTAGAGGACGCCACCCATGTCACGCATCTCGGCGTGGTGGATGTGGCCACAAATGATGCCGTCGACCTGGCGGCGCTTGGCCTCGTCCGCCAGCGCCTGCTCGTAATTGCCGATGAACTCCACCGCCTTCTTGGTGCGGTTCTTCAGGTAGGCGGAGAGCGACCAGTACTGGAAGCCGAAGCGGCGGCGGGCGGCGTTCAGCCAGGTGTTCAGGGTCAGCAGCACCGTGTAGGCGCTGTCCCCGACATAGGCCAGCCACTTGGCGTACTTCACCACCGCGTCGAACAGGTCGCCGTGCAGCACCAGGAAGCGGCGGCCGTCGGCGGTGGTGTGGACCGCGTCCTCCAGGATGGTGACGCCGCCGAACTGCAGGCCGATGAAGTCGCGGAAGACTTCGTCATGATTGCCCGGGATCAGGAAAACCTTGGTGCCCTTGCGCACCCGGCGCAGCACCTTCTGCACCACGTCGTTGTGGGCCTGCGGCCAGTACCAGCCCTTCTTCAGGCGCCACCCGTCGACGATGTCGCCCACCAGGTACAGGTATTCCGACTCGGTGTGCTTCAGGAAATCCAGCAGCATGTCGGCCTGGCAGCCGCGGGTCCCCAGATGCAGATCGGAGAGCCATATGCTGCGGTATCGCCGCGGGGCCTCGTGTTCCGTCTCCATGTCCGTCTCCATGCTACGCCCCCGAGATGACCCACGCAGACAATCAATAGTAATGTTGACAGGGCTATACCGCAGCATGTAGGGCAAGACAAATGGTGATGAAGGCGAGTTCAAGGACTTCACCATATATTCACGGGGCATTCATAAATATGTCTTCCGTCCTTCACTTGGCTGTCACGGAACCTATGTCCGCGCCCGCGCGCCGACTATTGATCATTCACAATCCTGTGGCGGGCCGCCGCCGGCGGGGCCTGATGGGGCGGGTGGTCGATGCCTTGCGCCAAGGCGGGGCCGATGTGGCGGTGGTGGAAACCACCGGCCCGCGCGATGCGGAACGCCTGGCGGGCTTGGCCGCCTCCGGCGCGCTGACGGACGGGCGCCTCCCAGATGCCGTCGTGGCCTCGGGCGGCGACGGCACCATCAACGAGGTGGTGAATGGCCTCCTGGCGGCGCCGACCCTGTCGCCCCCGGCCCTGGGACTGATCCCCCTGGGCACGGCCAATGTGCTGGCGGCGGAACTGGACCTGCCCTCCGGCGTGGCCGAGCTGGCGCGCACCCTGGCGGGCGCGGTGCCACGCACCATCCACGCCGGGCGCGCCAACGGCCGCCTGTTCACCATGATGGCCGGCGTGGGCCTGGACGCCCATGTGGTGGAGGGGGTGGACCCCGGGGTGAAGCGCCGTATCGGCAAGGGCGCCTACGTGCTGGAAAGCCTGGCGCAGATCGCGCGCTGGCCCAGCCCGCGCTATCGCGTGATCACGACGGACGCGGCCGGCCAGGTCCGCGAGCACGAGGCCGCGTCCTGCATCGTGGCCAAGGGCCATTTCTATGGCGGCCGCTTCGTCTGCGCGCCCGACGCCCGGCTGGACGAAGGCGGCTTCCACGTCTGCCTGTTCGAGGTGGGCGGACGGCTGGCGGCGCTGGGCTATGGCGCGGCGCTGGTGACGGGCCGGCTGGCCCGCTGGACGGAAGCGAAGGGGGGCTCGGGGTACCGCGTGGTGCCGGCGGTGCGGGTGCGGATCGAGGGACCGGCGGGCGATCCGGTGCAGGGGGATGGCGACACCATCGCCCGGCTGCCGGTGGATATGGAAACGGCGGCGCCTTTCCGTGTGCTGGCGCCGCCGCTCCGCCCCTAATCACAACTGAGATTAAGTGTCCCGTCCGCCCTCAAAGGGGGCGCTGGTCTGCCCCCTGTCGTCACATCAGGCAACGTTACTGACTCTGGTGTTCAGGCAACTCTGGTTCCAGGCAACGCCAGGCCACTCGACCCGGTACGCGACTCCAAGACTCCATAAACCTCAGGCCATCTAAAAACGGGTTCTCACCAGGCAACTCAGGCTTCGATGGGGCCCGGGGCCCCCTCGTTCTTTAGTATAGCGGCGGACGCTCAGCGGCCCGCCTGCGCGCCGGCCTCGGCCGTGGCGCGCGGCACGCGGCCCCGCCATACGGACAGGCATTCCTCGGCGCTCTCGCCGGTACCGATGCAGTACCAGCCGCGGCGATCGTTGAAGTACAGGCGATAGGTGCCGCGGCGGTCACGCTCGAACCGGAAGACCGGGCGGTCCAGGTTGGGGAAGCGCACGATCAGCTGATCATGGTCGGGCGCGGTGTGCCGGGTGACCGTTTCCCACAGGCCCCGCTCCAGCTTGGGCTGGGCGACGCTGTTCCACTCGGTCAGATCGAAGGGGGTGAAGCGGGCAGAGGAGAAGGGGACGACAGTCATGACTCACCAGCACTCTGCCACCCTGGATCGGAGGGGCCCGGAAGGTTCCGGACTTTTTTCGTCAGTGCGCCGGGTGGCTTTGGCGCGATGAGGGGACTATGCGGCCCCAACTGTTAATGGCGCCTTAAAGCCACCCGCTCACCCGTGGGATAGTATGCTTTGGATGGAGTGATGGAGTTGCGCCCTGCGGCGCCCTGTGTTATGTGCACGACGCCCGACGCCGGGGTGGTTTTCACCCGGTTCGGACCCACATTGCTAAGGCCCTGAAATCCTTCAGGTCTGCGGATTAACCGAGGTTTCCAGGTGGCATCCCAAGGGACAGTCGTATCCGGACTGGCGGCCCGCTACGCGGCGGCGCTGTTCGACCTTGCCGACGAGCAGAAGGCGCTGGACCAAACCGCGCAGGACCTGACGTCGCTCAAGCAGATTCTCGCCGAAAGCGCGGATCTGCGTCGCGTTGTGCGCAGCCCCGTCCTGTCGCGTGCCGAGCAGGCCCGCGCCATGGACGCGGTGCTGTCACAGGCGGGCACGTCCGAGCTTGTGCGCAAGTTTATTGGTCTGGTCGCCCAGAACCGCCGGCTTTTCGCCCTCGATGGCATGATCGCCGCCTTCCTTGCCGAGCTGGCCCAGCGCCGCGGCGAGGAGACGGCCACCGTCATCTCGGCCCGTCCGTTGACCGAGGAGCAGCTGTCGGCCGTGACCGACGCGCTCAAGAAGTCCCTGGGCTCCAAAGTCTCCGTCGCCGCCAGCGTCGACCCGACGCTGCTGGGCGGCATGATCGTTAAGGTCGGATCGCGCATGATCGACAGTTCCGTGCGCACCAAACTGACCAAGCTGAAAATCGCCATGAAAGGGGTGGGCTGATGGAAATCCGCGCCGCAGAGATTTCCGCGATCCTGAAACAGCAGATCGCGAATTTCGGCACCGAGGCCGATGTTGCTGAAGTGGGCCAGGTGCTCTCGGTCGGCGACGGTGTTGCCCGCATCCATGGCCTGGACAAGGTCCAGGCCGGTGAGATGGTCGAGTTCCCGGGCGGGATTCAGGGCCTGGCCCTGAACCTGGAAGCCGACAACGTCGGCGCCGTGATCTTCGGCGACGACCGCGCCATCAAGGAAGGCGACACGGTGAAGCGCACGGGCGCCATCGTCGAGGTTCCGGTGGGCCGCGGCCTGCTGGGCCGCGTCGTGGACGGCCTCGGCAATCCCATCGACGGCAAGGGTCCGCTGGTCGACGTCGAGCGCAAGCGCGTCGAGGTGAAGGCCCCCGGCATCATCCCGCGCAAGTCGGTGCACGAGCCCATGCAGACCGGCCTGAAGGCCGTGGACGCCCTGGTGCCCGTCGGCCGTGGCCAGCGTGAGCTGATCATCGGCGACCGTCAGACCGGCAAGACCGCCGTCGCCATCGATGCCTTCATCAACCAGAAGGGCATCAACGCCGGCGGCGACGAATCCAAGAAGCTCTACTGCATCTACGTGGCCGTCGGCCAGAAGCGCTCCACGGTCGCCCAGATCGTGAAGACGCTGGAGGAAGCCGGCGCGATGGAATACTCCATCGTCGTCGCCGCCACCGCGTCCGAGCCGGCGCCGCTGCAGTACCTGGCGCCCTACACCGGCTGCGCCATGGGCGAGTTCTTCCGCGACAACGGCATGCACGCCCTGATCGTGTACGACGACCTGTCCAAGCAGGCCGTCGCCTACCGTCAGATGTCCCTGCTGCTGCGCCGTCCGCCGGGCCGCGAAGCCTACCCCGGCGACGTGTTCTACCTGCACAGCCGCCTGCTGGAACGCGCCTGCAAGATGGCCGACGGCTACGGCGCCGGCTCGCTGACGGCCCTGCCCATCATCGAGACCCAGGCGGGTGACGTGTCGGCCTACATTCCGACCAACGTCATCTCCATCACCGACGGCCAGATCTTCCTGGAAACCGGCCTGTTCTACCGTGGCATCCGCCCGGCCATCAACGTCGGCCTGTCGGTGAGCCGCGTCGGCTCCGCCGCCCAGATCAAGGCGATGAAGCAGGTCGCCGGCACCATTAAGCTGGAACTGGCCCAGTACCGCGAAATGGCCGCCTTCGCCCAGTTCGCCTCGGACCTGGACGCCGCCACCCAGCGCCTGCTGAACCGTGGCGCCCGCCTGACCGAGCTGCTGAAGCAGCCGCAGTACAGCCCGCTGCCGGTGGAAGAGCAGGTGGTCTCCATCTTCGCCGGCGTGAAGGGCTTCCTGGACAAGGTGAAGGTCGAGGACGTGAACCGCTTCGAGGCGCGCTTCCTGGACGAGATCCGCAGCAAGGGCCAGGACATCCTGACCGCGATCCGCACCGACAAGCAGATCAGCAAGGACACCGAGGAAAAGCTGAAGGCCTTCCTGGAGAACTTCTCCAAGGTCTTCGCCTGATCTCCGTAGCGGCGGGCGGCTCCCACGGGGGGCCGCCCTCCAGTCCAGTTCTCCCCACAAGGGACCTTGTCAAGGAAGTGAAGGCACGGCATGCCCAGCCTTAAGGACCTCAAGATCCGGATCGACAGCGTCAAGTCGACGCAGAAGATCACCTCGGCCCTGAAGATGGTGGCGGCCAGCAAGCTGCGCCGCGCCCAGGAACAGGCCGAGGCCGGGCGTCCCTATGCCGAGCGCATGGGCCGCATGCTCTCCTCCCTCGCCGCCAACGTGCCGGCGGGTGCGCAGGGCCCGAAGCTGATGGCCGGCACCGGTTCCGACAAGACGCATCTGCTGATCGTCCTGACCGGCGACCGCGGCCTGTGCGGCGGCTTCAACGCCACCATCGTCCGCGAGGCCAAGCGCCAGGTTGCCCGCCTGACGGGCGAAGGCAAGACCGTGAAGCTGCTGACCGTGGGCCGGAAGGGCCGCGACCTGCTGCGTCGCGAGTTCGGCACGATGATCGTCCACAGCTACGAGAACCTGGGCGGCAAGCGCCTGGGCTTCGCCGACGCGGCCCAGGTCGCGGACAAGGTGCTGGAGCTGTTCGACGCCGGTGAGTTCGACGTCGCCTCCATCATCTTCAACAAGTTCAAGTCGGCGATGACGCAGATCGTCACCGTTCAGCAGATCGTCCCGTTCGCCGTGGCGGCCACGACGGAAGAGGCCCCGGCCTCCGCCGAGCCGAAGGCCATCTACGAGTTCGAGCCGTCGGAGGAGGACATCCTCAACGATCTGCTGCCGCGCAACCTTTCCATCCAGGTGTACACCGCCTTGTTGGAAAGCTCGGCCTCGTTCTTCGGCGCGCAGATGACCGCCATGGACAACGCCACGCGCAACGCCGGCGATACGATCAAGAAGCTGACGCTTAACTACAACCGCACGCGCCAGGCCTTCATCACCAAGGAGCTGATCGAGATCATCTCCGGTGCTGAAGCGGTCTGACGGCGCCACGACAACATTCGCAAGGGTCCGAGGGAGCTTACCCCATGGCTACGACTAACCAGGCGACCAACGCCGTCGGCCGTATCACGCAGGTGCTGGGCGCCGTGGTGGACGTGCAGTTCGATGCCGAACTGCCCGCCATTCTGAACGCCCTGCACACGCAGAACGAGGGCAAGACCCTTGTGTTCGAAGTCGCCCAGCATCTGGGTGAGAACACCGTGCGCTGCATCGCCATGGACAGCACGGACGGCCTGGTCCGCGGCGGCGCCGTGACCGACACCGGCGCGCCCATCCAGATGCCGGTGGGCCCCAATACCCTGGGCCGCATCCTGAACGTCATCGGCGAGCCGATCGACGAGCGTGGCGACGTCGCGTCCGAGAAGACCTACCCCATCCATCGGTCCGCGCCCGAGTTTGCCGAGCAGGCGACCGACGCGCAGATCCTGGTCACGGGCATTAAGGTCATCGATCTGCTGGCCCCGTACCTGAAGGGTGGCAAGATCGGCCTGTTCGGCGGCGCCGGCGTGGGCAAGACCGTCACCATCATGGAGCTGATCAACAACGTCGCCAAGGCGCACGGTGGTGTGTCGGTCTTCGCCGGCGTGGGTGAGCGTACCCGCGAGGGTAACGACCTGTACCACGAGATGATCGAATCGGGCGTCATCAAGCTCGACGGCCCGGGCTCCAAGGTCGCCCTGGTGTACGGCCAGATGAACGAGCCGCCGGGGGCCCGCGCCCGCGTCGCCCTGTCCGGCCTGACCATCGCGGAATACTTCCGCGACGAGGAAGGCCAGGACGTGCTGCTGTTCATCGACAACATCTTCCGCTTCACCCAGGCGGGTGCCGAGGTGTCGGCGCTGCTGGGCCGCATCCCGTCGGCGGTGGGTTACCAGCCCACGCTGGCCACCGACATGGGCGCCCTGCAGGAACGCATCACCTCCACCAAGAAGGGCTCGATCACCTCGGTGCAGGCCGTGTACGTGCCCGCCGACGACCTGACCGACCCGGCCCCCGCCACCTCGTTCGCCCACCTGGACGCCACGACGGTGCTGAGCCGCGCCATCGCCGAGCAGGCCATCTTCCCGGCCGTGGACCCGCTGGACAGCACCTCCCGCGCGCTGGACCCGCGCGTCGTGGGTGAGGAGCACTATCAGACGGCCCGCTCGGTGCAGAAGGTGCTGCAGACCTACAAGTCGCTGCAGGACATCATCGCCATCCTGGGCATGGACGAACTGTCGGAAGAGGACAAGCTGACGGTCGCCCGCGCCCGTAAGATCCAGCGCTTCCTGTCCCAGCCCTTCCATGTGGCCGAAGTGTTCACCGGCACCCCCGGCGTGCTGGTCAGCCTGGAAGACACCATCCGCGCGTTCAAGGGCATCGTGGCCGGCCAGTACGACCACCTGCCGGAAGCGGCCTTCTACATGGTCGGCACCATCGAGGAAGCCGTCGAGAAGGCCCGCAAGATGGCCGCCGAGGCCGCTTGATCGCCTGACGTGTACCAGGACGGAAGGGGCGTGCCCCTTCCGTCCGTTTTCTTACCCGTGCGGTCGGTCGCAAGGCCGTGAATCGCACGACTGAACAAGTCGCTGAACGGAAGCCCCATCATGGCCGATAAGGTTGAATTCGAGCTGGTGTCGCCGGAAAAGCTGCTGGTTTCCCAGCCGGTCGACATGGTGGTCGTCCCGGGCACTGAAGGCTACCTGGGCGCCCTGCCGGGCCACGCGCCCCTGATCACCACGCTGAAGCCGGGCGTCATCGACATCTACCTCGATGGCATCACCACCATCAGCAACCGCATCTTCGTCGCCGGCGGCTTCGCCGAGGTGACCGAGACGCGCTGCACCGTGCTGGCGGAAGAGGCGATCGAGGTCGCGGCCCTGGACCGTGCGGCCGTGGAGCAGCAGGTGAAGGATCTGGCGGAGGACGTGGCCGACGCCGCCACCGACGTCGAGAAGCGCGCCGCCGAGGCGAAGCTGCTGGTCGCCCAGGCCAAGCTGGAAGCCCTCGGCACCGGCCCGGCCGCCCACTAAGGGTTGGTCTCGGGTAGTTGAGAGCGAATCGCAAGGGTCCGAAGGGGGCTAGGACATCGTGCCTAGCCCCCTTCGCCCTTAGGCAGACCGCCTAGGACGTAAGCCCAGCCCCTTGATTTAGCACAATAGTTCCACCCTTGACGGGTGGGCATTTTGCCGATCGGCGGCATCGTGCTAGCTTGGCGCCTTGCCGAGCTTGGCGGGTGTTACGAATTTGTGGCATACCGGCCGGTGGGGCGTCGCGAAAAGCCCGCCGGCTTTCTTGTTTCCGGGCGGACCTTTTCGAATTGAGTGGGGTTCGATCGTCGCAGTGGGGGCACGGCGGCGGCATCGGGCCCGTATAATGGTCATCGGATGCCGGCACCCGGAAGCGAAGGCGCCGGCCCTGGGGCACGAAGAACGGAACGCGCATGGCAGACGTCAACGGCACGGAATCTCAGACTACGGACTCCCGCAACGGTCATTGGACGGTTGCCGGCCTGCCCTGGGACAAGCTGGACCGGTCCAAGGTCAACCCCGATATCCTGAAGCTCATCAAGGCCGCCGCCTTGGTGGAGTACAACGGTGACAGCTACGCCGACTACCTGTGCAATGTCTTCGCCGACAACGCGGAGTTTTGCCGGACGGCCCGCCAGTGGGCGGTTGAGGAAGTGCAGCATGGCGAGGCCCTGGGCGCCTGGGCCGAGCGCGTGGACCCCAGCTGGAACTTCCAGGCGGCGGTGAAACGCTTCCGCGAAGGCTACAAGATCGACATCGACGTCAGCCAGTCGGTGCGCGGCTCCCGCGCCGGTGAACTGGTGGCGCGCTGCATCGTCGAAACCGGCACCAGCAGCTATTACACCGCCCTGGCCGAGGCCACGGATGAGCCGGTGCTGAAGCAGATCTGCCGCCACATCGCGGCCGATGAATTCCGGCACTACAAGCTGTTCTACGATTACCTGGGCGATTATCTGACCCAGGAGCGCCTGGGCAAGTTCGGCCGCCTGCGCATCTCCCTCTCGCGCATCAACGAGACGGAGGATGATGAGCTGTCCTTCGCCTATCACGCCGCCAACAATGACGAGGGCGCGCCCTATCACCGCGAGACGGCCTTCGCCAACTACGTGCGCCGGGCCTACAGCTATTACCGTCCCCACCACTTGGACCGCATGGTCGCCATGGTGTTCAAGGCCAGCGGCCTGAAGCCCCAAGGCTGGCTGCACGACGTGGCCTCGCGCTACGCCTACAAGCGCATGATGAAGAAGGCTGGCGTGCCGCCCCTGGCCGCCTGAAGACGTTTCCTCGCGTTGGAAAAGAAGACGCCGCCCAGGGCAACCCGGGCGGCGTTTCTGCTTTTACAGCCTCAAACCAGGTGTCGGAAGGCGGCCACCACTTGCGTGTAGATGTCGCGCTTGAAGGGGACGATCAGGTCGACCGTCCGTTCCAGCGGCACCCATTGCCAGGCGTCGAACTCGGGGTGCTCGGTGTCCAGGTTGATGTCGCCGTCCTGGCCGGTGAAACGGCAGGCCAGCCACTTCTGCTTCTGGCCACGGTACTTGCCCTTCCATGCCACGCCCACCAGTTCGGGCGGCAGGTCGTAGCGCAGCCACTCGGCCGTTTCCTCCAGGATCGTGGCGTGGTCGGTGCCGATTTCCTCCATCAGTTCGCGCAGGCCGGCTTCCGCCGCCGTCTCGCCCTTGTCGATGCCGCCCTGGGGCATCTGCCAGGCGCCAGGGGTGTCACGCCGCTGGCCGACGAACACCAGGCCTTGGGCGTTCAGCAGACAGATGCCGACACAGGGGCGGTAGGGCAGGGTGCTGGGATCGACCGGCTTCGTCATGGGGCGGGCTCTTCGGAAGGGAAACTGGCGGCAGACTAACGGGTGAGGGCGAGCCAAGCCAGTATGGCGCCCGAGTCGCGGTGCGGAAAAACGGCGGTCGGACGCGAAGAGGGGCGACCTGCGATAGCGTGCCGATGGCGCGCGTAAGGATAGAACCCAAATGGCGGCCGGCGGGAACGAGTTGGCGCGATTGCTGCGGTGCTTCCGACAGGAAATATGTCAGCATATATGACCTATTTTCGGCCGAGCGCATCCCTGCTTAGATGCCACGGTAAGCCGAGGGAACATCGGCGCCGGACCTTGCGGACCCCCAGGCCGCGAGACACCGTTCCTTGGGAAGGCCGCGACCCGACCGCATCGGGCGATGGCCTGCAAGGCAAGGCAGGGGACCAGTTTCACCCGAGTGGGAGATGCGTTATGACGCTGGCCGCCGTTACCCTCGATGACAAGTACGTCCTGCGGGACGGCCGGGTCTATATGACCGGAACCCAGGCGTTGGTGCGCCTGCCCATGCTGATGCGCGACCGCGACCGCGCGGCGGGCCTGAACACCTCCGGCTTCATCTCGGGCTATCGCGGCTCCCCCCTGGGCGCTTACGACCAGGCGCTATGGCAGGCGCGCAAGCACCTGGCCCGCCACAACATCCATTTCCAGCCGGGCGTGAACGAGGAACTGGGCGCCACCGCCGTCTGGGGCAGCCAGCAGGTCAACCTGTTCAAGGGCGCCAAGGTCGATGGCGTGTTCGGCATCTGGTACGGCAAGGGCCCCGGCGTCGACCGCTCGCTGGACGCGCTGAAGCACGCCAACTTCGCCGGCACCAGCCGCCACGGCGGCGTGTTGGCCATCGCTGGCGACGACCACGCCTCCAAATCCTCCACCCTGCCGCACCAGTCGGACCACGCCTTCATCCACGCCTTCATGCCGGTGATGAGCCCGGCCGGCGTGCAGGAGTTCCTGGACTACGGCCTGATCGGCTGGGAGATGTCGCGCTATTCCGGCTGCTGGGTCGGCTTCACCGCCCTGGCCGACACCATCGACACCTCCGCCATCGTGCGGGTGCCCGACATCACCAGCGGCGTGGTGCTGCCGGCCGATTTCGAGATGCCACCGGGCCGCCTGAACATCCGCCTGCACGACACGCCGCTGATCCAGGAAGACCGCATGATCCAGTGGAAGCTGGACGCGGCGCGCGCCTTCGCGCGGGCCAACCGCCTGGACAAGGTCATCCTGGGGGCCGCCAAGCCCCGCCTGGGCATCGTCACCGTTGGCAAATCCTATCTGGACGTGCGCCAGGCCCTGGATGAGCTGGGCATCAATGCCGAGATGGCGGCGGATTTAGGCATCGCCATCTTCAAGGTGGCCATGACCTGGCCGCTGGAACCCCATGGCATCCGCGAATTCGCCGAGAGCGCTGAAGAGCTGCTGGTGGTGGAGGAGAAGCGCGCCCTGATCGAGGCGCAGCTGAAGGAACAGCTGTACAACTGGGATCGTCGCCCCCGCATCCTGGGCAAGACGGATGAGGACGGCCGCCCCCTACTGTCGGAAAAGGCGGAGCTGTCGCCCACCACCATCGCCCTGGCGCTCGCCGGCCGCATGGCCAAGCTGGGCATCATGGTCGACAGGGTGGCGGAGCGGGTGAGCGCCTTGGAGGCGCAGCTGCGCCCCTCCGCCTCGGCCAGCACCGTGGTCCGGGCTCCCTTCTACTGCTCTGGCTGCCCGCACAACACCTCAACCCACCTGCCCGAGGGCAGCCGCGGCCTGGCCGGCATCGGCTGCCACTACATGGTGACGTGGATGGGCCGCAACACCGACGTCTTCAGCCAGATGGGCGGCGAGGGCGTGCACTGGATCGGCCAGTCGCCCTTCGCGGGGGAGGAGCATGTCTTCGCCAATTTGGGCGACGGCACCTACTTCCACTCCGGCATCCTGGCGGTGCGCGCCTCGGTCGCGGCCAAGGTCAACATCACCTACAAGATCCTCTACAACGACGCCGTCGCCATGACCGGCGGCCAGAAGGTGGACGGCAGCCTGTCCGTGCACCAGATCGCCCGTCAGCTGGAGGCCGAGGGGGTGGAGCGCATCGTCGTGGTCAGCGACGATCCGGAAAAGTATGGCTTGGGCCAGGGCTTGCCAGCCTTCACCACCATCGAGCACCGCGACGACCTGGACCGGGTGCAGCGCGAGATGCGCGAGATCAAGGGCGTCAGCGTCCTGATCTATGAACAGACCTGCGCCGCCGAGAAGCGCCGCCGCCGCAAGCGCGGCACCTTCCCCGACCCGGCCCGCCGGGTGGTGGTGAACGAGCTGGTGTGCGAGGGCTGCGGCGACTGCTCGGCCAAGTCCTCCTGCCTGTCCGTCGTGCCGGTGGAGACAGAGTTCGGCCGCAAGCGCCAGATCGACCAGTCCAGCTGCAACAAGGACTTTTCCTGCCTCAAGGGCTTCTGCCCCAGCTTCGTGACGGTGGAGGGCGGCTCTCTGCGCAAGCCCAAGCCCGCCGGTGGCAAGACCGATGCCTTCGAGGCTCTGCCGGAGCCGGCGCGCCGGCCCCTGGACCGTCCCTGGAACATCCTGGTGACGGGCGTGGGCGGCACCGGTGTGGTCACCATCGGCGCCATCGTCGCCATGGCCGCCCACCTGGAAAGCAGGGGCTGCACCGTCCTGGACATGGCCGGTCTGGCGCAGAAGGGCGGGGCGGTCACCAGCCACCTGCGCATCGCCGAGCGGCCGGAGGACATCCATGCCACCCGCATCGCCGCCGGCGGCGCCGACGTGGTGTTGGGCTGCGACATCGTGGTGGCGGCCAATGCCGACGCCCTGACCAAGATGGCCAAGGGCCGCACCCACGCCATCCTGAACACCCACGAGGCCATCACCGCCGCCTTCGTCACCAACCCCGATTTCCAGATGAACGGCGGGTCCATGGTGGCGACCGTGGCCAAGGCCTGCGGCGCCGATGCCGTCAACGCCGTGGACGCCACCCGCATCGCCACCGGCCTGCTGGGCGACAGCATCGCCACCAACCTGTTCATGCTGGGCTATGCCTACCAGAAGGGCCTGGTGCCGGTCAGCGCCGAGGCGCTTGAGAAGGCCATCGAGATGAATGGTGCCGCGGTGAAGATGAACACCGACGCCTTCCGCTGGGGCCGCCGCGCCGCCCTGGACCAGGCGGCGGTTGAGAAGATCGCCACGCCCAAGGGTCCGGCGGCCGACCAGCCCCACCGCCGCCTGTCGCAGACGCTGGACGAGGTCATCGCGCGCCGCGCCGCCTTCCTGACCGATTATCAGGACGCGGCGTACGCCGACGCCTATCGCCAGCTGGTGGCCCAGGTGTGGTCGGCGGAGACGGCCAAGGTGCCGGGCGCCGACCAGCTGACCGAGGCCGTGGCCCGCACGCTGTTCAAGCTGATGGCCTACAAGGACGAATACGAGGTGGCGCGCCTCTACACCCAGACCGGCTTCCTGGATCAGGTGCGCCAGCAGTTCCAGGGCGACTACAAGCTGGTCTTCCACCTGGCCCCGCCCACCGCGTCCCATGCCGACCCGGCCACGGGTGAGATGCGCAAGCGCGCCTTCGGCCCCTGGATGCTGACGGCCTTCCGCCTGCTGGCCCGCCTGAAGGGGCTGCGCGGCACCGCCCTGGATGTCTTCGGCCGCACGGCCGAGCGCCGCATGGAACGCCAGCTGATCGTGGACTTCCGCGCCACGGTGGCGGAACTGCTGGCCGGCCTGTCGGAGGACAACCACGGCTTGGCGGTGGAGATCGCCGAGCTGCCGCAGAAGATCCGCGGCTACGGCCACGTCAAGGAGAAGGCCTACGCCGAGGTGAAGGCCAAGGAAGAGGCGCTGCTGCGCGATTGGCGCACCGGCACGCCCGGTCAGTCCACGTCCCTGGCGGCCGAGTAAGGATCAAGCGAAGCGGCCCGCGACAAATCCCCTGTCGCGGGCCGTTGCTTGAGGTCTATGGTTGGCGCCCTCAAGGACGCCTTTCTCAAGGACAGATCTCATGGATAACAGCGCGGGCGTGGACAAGGTCACCCTGGAGGATGTGCGGGCGGCGGCCCTGGCGCTGGGCGGCCAGGTGATCGACACCCCCTGCATTCCCTCGCGCACCCTGTCGCGCATCGCCGGCTGCGAAATCTGGGTGAAGTTCGAGAACCTGCAGTTCACCGCCAGCTTCAAGGAACGCGGCGCGCTGAACCGCCTCTTGTCCCTGACGGAGGAGGAGCGCCGGCGCGGCGTCATCGCCATGTCGGCCGGCAACCACGCCCAGGGTGTCGCCTACCACGCCGGCCGCCTGGGCATCCCCGCCACCATCGTGATGCCCGAGGGCACCCCCTTCATCAAGGTGGAGCATACGGAGAACTTCGGCGCCAAGGTGGTGCTGAAGGGCGCTGTGCTGGCGGAAGCGGCGGCGGAGGCCGAACGCCTGCAGCAGGAACACGGCTATGTCTTCGTCCACCCTTATGACGATCCGCTGGTCATCGCCGGCCAGGGCACGGTGGCGCTGGAGATGCTGAACGCCGCCCCCGACCTGGACGTGCTGCTGGTGCCGGTGGGCGGCGGCGGCCTGATATCCGGCATGGCCATCGCCGCCAAGGCGCGCAAGCCCGATATCGAGGTCATCGGCGTCGAGGTCACGGCCTACCCGCCCATGTACCAGGCCCTGCACAACCTGCCGGTCAGCGTGGGCGGCGACACCATCGCCGAGGGCATCGCCGTCAAGAACGTGGGCGCCACCACGCTGGAGATCGTCCGGAAAAAGGTCGACGACATCATCCTGGTGGAGGATTGGGAGGTGGAGCGGGCCGTGGCCCTGTTCCTGAACATCGAGAAGACGGTATCGGAAGGGGCGGGCGCCGCGGGCCTGGCCGCCGCCCTGAAGCATCCGGAGCGCTTCGCCGGCCGCAAGGTGGGCCTGGTGCTGTCCGGCGGCAACATCGACAGCCGCGTGCTGGCCAGCGTCATCCTGCGCCAGCTGGTGCGCGAGGGCCGCATCGTCACCCTGCGCGTGGTCATTCCCGACCGGCCGGGCGCCCTGGGCCGCATCACCACCCTGATCGGCGAGGCCGGCGGCAACATCATCGAGGCGGTGCACCAGCGCCTGTTCAGCACCGCCAACGTCAAGGCCACCGACATCGACATCACGGTCGAATGCCGCTCCGCCAACCACGCCGGCCGGGTGGTCGAGGCGCTGCGCAGCAACGGCTTCCAGGTCAAGGCCTTGGCGGGGGAGTGAACGCCACCCGTTTCTTGTCGCGGCCGCTGAATCTCACCCCCGCTGGCGGGTGATCTCGATCCCGGCGGAGGCGGCGTCGGGGAAGACGTCCAGCTTTTCCACCCGCACCGTGACGCTGTGCACCCGGCCATCGGCCAGCAGGCGCTGGGCCACCGTTTCGGCGAAGGTCTCCACCAGGTTCAGGTGCCCCTGGGCCGCCAGCTCGCGGACGATGGTGACGCCGTCCTCGTACGACACCACGTCGGCGATGTCGTCACGGCGTGCGCCCAACCGGTCCAGCACCATCATGTCCATGTTCACCCGCAGGCGCTGGGCCTGACGTTTCTCATGGTTATAGATGCCGACGGTGGCCATCACCACCAGGTCGCGCACGAAGATGCGGGCCAGGGCGGGGGGATTGGCCGCCGAGGGGAGAACCTGGGCGGGCGCGGCCTTGGCGGCCGTGCCCGTCACTTGGGCGAAGAGCTTGTTCATGGGCCGCTCCTCTACCACCGCCGGCCGGGGCGGGGAAGGGCCGCTCAGTGCATCTCGGCGATGACGCGCTGGCGCAGCATGTCGATGGGGGCCAACTGGCCGCCCTCGACATAGTGCCAGAAGGTCCAGCCGTTGCAGGCCGGCAGGCCCTGCATGGCCGCACCCACCTTGTGGATTGAGCCATTGTGCTCACCCAGGTGGTTGGCGCCCACCAGGGTGCCGTCGGCCTTGATGCGGGCGCTGTGGCGGCGGCGGGTGTCATAGAGGGTGGTGCCGGGCTGCAGCAGGCCGCGCTCCACCAGCCAGCCGAAGGGCACGCGCGGCTGGGCGCGCTTGGACGGCGGCTCCAGCAATTCGGCCTCGGCCGCGGGCTCCACCGCCGCGATGCGCGACAGGGCGACCTCGGCGTAGGTCTTCTCCCGCTCGATGCCGATCCAGTTGCGGCGCAGGCGCTTGGCCACGGCCCCCGTGGTGCCGGTGCCGAAGAACGGGTCCAGCACCGTGTCGCCCACGCGGGTGGAGCTGGACAGCACGCGGTACAGCAGGGCCTCCGGCTTCTGGGTGGGGTGGGCTTTGTTGCCGTCGGCGTCGCGCAGGCGCTCCGACCCCGTGCACAGGGGGAACAGCCAGTCGCTGCGCATCTGCAGCTCTTCGTTCAGGTTCTTCATCGCCTCATAGGCGAAGAAGTACTTCGCGTCCTGCGACTTGGCCGCCCAGATCATGGTCTCGTGGGCGTTGGTGAAGCGCTTGCCCCTGAAGTTGGGCATGGGGTTGGTCTTGCGCCAGATGATGTCGTTCAGGATCCAGTAGCCCAGGTCCTGCAGGATGGCGCCCACGCGGAAGATGTTGTGGTAGCTGCCGATGACCCACAGCGTGCCGTCGTCCTTCAGGGCGTGGCGGGCGGCGGCCAGCCAGTCGCGGGTGAAGCGGTCGTAGGTGGCGAAGTCGGCGAAGCGGTCCCATTCCTCGTCCACGCCGTCGACGCGGGTGTGGTTGGGGCGCATCAGGTCGCCCGACAGCTGCAGGTTATAGGGCGGGTCGGCGAACACCATGTCGACCGATCCGGCCGGCAGACCCTGCATCAGGGAAACGCAGTCGCCCACAAGTATCCGGTTGGCGGGCGCCGCCTCCCGCACCTTGGACTTGGTCTTGGAGTCAGTACGGGTTTCCGTGGTCTTCAACATGGGGAATATTCGCCGAATCGGGGGTTGATTTTTGCCGACAATGAGTTGGCCCCGAGTCGCCGTCAATGTAATTTTTTAGGCAAGAGTCAGTAGAGTCAAAGGTTTAGAGCCAATTGTTCTGAGATTGGAGCAAATGTACGGCGGTGAGCGGGCGTGACCCCCAACATCTTGATTGCGTCACGATGTTCGGCCGTGCCGTAACCGGCGTTGCGTTCCCACCCGTAACCGGGGTGCGACAGGGCCAGATCCGCCATCAGACGGTCGCGGGTGACCTTGGCGATGATCGACGCGGCGGCGATGGACAGGCTCAGCGCGTCGCCGCTGACCAAGGTGGTGATGCGGGGACAGGGCAGGGCCACCGGGCGCTGGTTGCCGTCCACAAGGGCGGTCAGGGGGGCGGGGCCGCCATCGGCCGCCAAGGCCTCCACCGCCCGCCGCATGGCCAGGAAGGTCGCCTGCAGGATGTTGACGGTGTCGATCTCCTCCACCGTGCTGATGCCCACGCCCACGCGGGCGTTGGCCCGGATGGCGTCGAACAGCGCGTCGCGGGCGGCGGCCGTCAGCTTCTTGCTGTCGTTGATGCCGGCGCACCAGGATGGCGCCTCCCTGCTGCCGGGGGGGCAGACGGGCAGGATGACGGCGGCGGCGACCACCGGGCCGGCCAGGGGCCCGCGCCCGGCCTCGTCCACGCCGCAGACCAGGCTGTCATGGGCGTGGCCGGCGTCCAGCTCCGGCCGCAGGGTGGGCGGTCCCAACTGTATGATAATTTCGGAGGCGGGCTTGCGGGGGCGGGGCATCGTTCACAGCTTATGCTCGGGCGTGGCCGTCATGATGGCCGACCGCCCCCCTCGCGGGCAAGCTTTGGACCTCCGGGAATGAGGGGGCCGGGAATGAGGAGAGGTTGAGGCAGATCATTTTGCCACCGACGCATCGGGCGCAGCATGCGTCCGTCCTCAAGCCGTCCCCCACATCGTCCGCCAGGTCCGCCCCATGCGCCCCGATCTCGTCGCCAAGTACCGCAACCAGCGCGTCCCCCGGTACACCAGCTATCCGCCGTCGCCGCAGTTCAGCGCCGCGGTCACGGCCGACGACTACCGCCGCTGGCTGGGGCAGTTGACGGCGGCCGACACCCTGTCCCTCTACCTGCATGTCCCTTTCTGCCGCAGCATGTGCTGGTACTGCGGCTGCCACACCACCGTGGTCAACCATGAGGCGCCCATCCGCCGCTATCAGGCCGCCCTGGAGGCGGAGATCGACGCCGTGGCGGCGGCGCTGGTCCCCGACTCTACGCTGTCCAGGGGGGGCGGGACGCCGCCCGTCACCCACATCCATTTCGGGGGCGGCACGCCCACCCTGCTGCCCCCCGACGCCTTCCTGTCGCTCATGGACCGGCTGACCCAGCGCTTCGGCCGGCCGGCGGCCACGGCGGAGATCGCGGTGGAGATCGACCCCCGCACCCTGATCCCGGCCATGGCGGCGGCGTTGGGGCAGGCGGGCGTCACCCGGGCCAGCCTGGGCGTGCAAAGCTTTGACGACCGGGTGCAGCGGGCCATCAACCGGGTGCAGCCCTACGCCGCCACGGCGGAGGCGGTCGCCCGCCTGCGCCAGGCCGGCATCGGCGGTATCAACCTGGACCTGATCTATGGCCTGCCCCACCAGACGGTGGACAGCTGCGTCCAATCCGTGGCCCAGGCCCTGGAGCTGGCGCCCGACCGGCTCAGCGTCTTCGGCTATGCCCACATGCCGTCGCTGAAGGCCCATCAGGGCCGCATCGAGACGTCCGCCCTGCCGGGCGCCATCCAGCGGACCGAGCA
Source organism: Nitrospirillum guaranorum (assembly GCF_034653275.1). Classification (NCBI taxonomy): domain Bacteria; kingdom Pseudomonadati; phylum Pseudomonadota; class Alphaproteobacteria; order Rhodospirillales; family Azospirillaceae; genus Nitrospirillum; species Nitrospirillum guaranorum. The sequence continues at coordinate 1,062,250 of NZ_JAYEES010000003.1, forward strand.
GGCCGCCGCCATGGCGGCGGCGCTGGAGGCGGCGGGCTATGTCGCCATCGGCCTGGACCACTACGCCCGCAAGGACGACGTGATGGCCACGGCCTACGCCGCCGGCCGGCTGAAACGCAATTTCCAGGGCTATACCGTCGACACGGCCACGGCGCTGCTGGGCTTCGGCGCCTCCGCCATCGGCCGCACGCGCGGGGGATATATCCAGAACAAGGTGGAGGTGCCCGCCTACCTTAAGGCGTGGGAAGCCCATGCGGAGGGGCGCGGCGCGGCCTGGGCGGTGGCCAAGGGGCTGGCGCTCAGCGATGACGATAGGCTGCGCGCGGACATCATCGAACAGTTGATGTGCCGCTTTTCGGTGGACTTAAGCGATACCTGCCGCCGCCACGGAGGTTCTTTGGAAGAGATCCTGACCCCTGCGACCCGCCACGCCTTGGCCGCGCTTGCCGACGATGATATGATTATCTGTGATAAAACTAGGGTCGAGGTAAGGGAGGAGGCTCGACCCCTGGTCCGCAGCGTCGCGGTTCTGTTCGATGCCTACTTCGATCCGGAATCGGGACGGCACAGCTATGCCGTGTAGATTTTTTTCAGAATTTTTCAAGATGGGGCGGATCGCCGCGTCCGCGAAACCCATGGTGTTATCGGCCTGCTTTCACAATGTGCCTTAGAAGACTGAAAAGAAACAGTCCCACAGGTTAACGGAGGAGAGTCCCCAAGCCCCTGCTGCAATGCAGCAAAATGGCGATCGTGCCCCGCGAAAGTTGCATGAAATTACGAAGGCCGAGTGGTTTAAGACAGGCAGTGACCGAGAGAGTCATTTCCTGCATACCTGCCGCTTGCGTGCGTCCTAGAAATCGGGCATACGAAAACCCAACAAGGCTCGACTGTGAAGGTCGACGACGATCGCAAGCGGTGTTCAGGTCCCTGAAAAGTGGGCCGTGGTGCTTGGGGCTGGTGTTCGTCAGGTTATGAAATAACCGGATGTGCGCCACGGGTGCCGGATACTGCTTCGCAAATGAATTGGAGGCAGATGTGGGAAGGTCGGTGTTGGTCGACCCCAGGATTGCGTTTCGATGTCCAGGCGGACCCCAGGTCCCGGGCATCACGGATTCCCCCCGTCCTGCCTCCGCTGAATCACTTCCGCTCGGATGCGCCGCGGCGTTTTCCGATGCGGTGTCTTCCTTCGTGATGTGACCGCAGGAAAATGCCTTACACCGCAAAACAATCGTCAAGCAGCCGGTTGATCGGGCTGGTCGCCACAGTCCTGATCCAGGCCGGCATCGTCTACGCTCTCGTCACCGGCCTTGCGAACAAGGTCGTCGAGGTGGTCAAGGGTCCTGTGGAGACCAGGATCATCGAAGAGATCAAGGACGAGACGCCGCCGCCTCCGCCGCCTCCGCCCCCGCCGCCGCAGACCGTTCGGCCGCCGGATTTCGTGCCGCCGGTCGAGGTCAATATCGATACGCCGCCGCCGCCGAACCCGGCCCCGGTGTCGACGACTAAGCCGCCGGTGGTCGTGCCGCCGTCCGCCCCGGTCGCGCCCGCCGCCCCGCCGGCGCCGGCGTCCGTGCCGGTCAAGGTGGACCAGACGTCATTCCAAAAGAGCCCGCCGGAATATCCTTCCGCGTCCTCGCGCCTCGGTGAAGAAGGCCGTGTCGTGTTCGTCGTATACTGTGATGCCAACGGCCGTGTGACGGACGCCAAAGTTCTGGAGTCGAGCGGCCATGATCGCCTCGATGAGGCAGTGGTCAGGCAGGCCCAGCGCGGCGTTTGGAAGTGCTCAGCTGAGCAGCAGGAAGGCAAGGCCGTCGGGACCTGGTCGTCGACCAAGGCTGCCTACCGCTTCCAGCTCAAGGACGCGCGTTAACAGTTCAAGAAAACCGGGGCCTCTTAGACGCTGATGCGCAAGGGTTCCTCATCCCCTCAACCCAAATGTGTTGGAATTGTCATGAGCATTAGGGAGCGTTTCAAGCTGACCGCCGGTTCCATGGTGCGCTTTGCCATGGTCGCCCTGGTCGTCGGTACCTTCACCTCGGTCGCGGTCGCCCAGACCACGACCCCGTCCACCGACAGCTCGGCCCCGGCCGCCGCCGCTCCGGCCGCTGACCCGGCCGCTCCGGCCGCCGCGCCCGCCGCTGACGCCGCCGCCAGCGACGTCGCCGCCCCGCCGGCCGCCACCGCGACCGTCGAGAACCCCTACGGCCTGAACGCCCTGTGGAACGGCGGTGACTTCGTGTCCCGCGGCGTGCTGATGATCATGGTCATCATGATGACCGGCACCTGGTACATCATCGTCACCAAGCTGATCGAGCAGACCCTGCTGCTGCGCTCCGCCGCCCAGGCCGACAAGTCCTTCTGGACCGCCCCGTCCCTGGCCGATGGCGCCGCCAAGCTGAGCAAGAACAGCGTGTTCCGCATGCTGGTCGAAGACGGTCTGCGCGCCACCGAGCACCACGAGGGCACGCTGGTCGACCAGATCGACCTGCACACCTGGGTGACCATGCAGCTGCAGCGCTCGGTCGACAGCATCAGCAACCGCATGAAGGGCGGCCTGGCCTTCCTCGCCACCGTCGGTTCGACCGGTCCGTTCGTCGGTCTGTTCGGTACGGTGTGGGGCATCTATCACGCCCTGACCAACATCGGCATCGCTGGTCAGGCCTCGATCGACAAGGTCGCCGGCCCCGTCGGTGAAGCCCTGATCATGACCGCCATCGGTCTGGCCGTCGCCGTGCCCGCCGTGCTGGGTTACAACTGGCTGCTGAGCCGCAACAAGACCGCCATGGACCGCGTCCGCAACTTCTCCGCCGACCTGCATGCCCTGCTGGTCAGCGGTGGCCGTCTCGGCGCCGGCAAGTCCGCTCGGAGCGCGTAAACATGGGGATGAACGTCGGTTCTGCCGGCGATGGTGATGATGATGGCGAGGTCGTATCGGCGATCAATACGACCCCCCTCGTCGACATCATGCTGGTGCTGCTGATCATCTTCCTGATTACGGTCCCCGTCGTCACCCACACGGTGAACGTGGACCTGCCGAAGGAACGTAATCAGCCTACCAAGACCAAGCCGGAAAACATCGTTATCGCGGTCAACCGCGACGGCGACATCTTCTGGAACGAGTCCAAGGTGCCGGACTACAGCGCGTTGCTTGAGAAGCTCAAGGTGCGCGCCGTGGACAAGCCCCAGCCGGAAGTCCACATCCGCGGCGACAAGAATGCGCGCTACGAGTATGTGGGCCGGGTGGTGGTGGCGGCCCAGCGGGCCGGTATCGTGAAGATCGGTTTCATCACCGAGCCGCCGGCAGGCGCGATCCCGGTCGCGCACTGACGGTCCTCCGAAGGAGTTTAAGCCATGGGTATGAACGTTGGCGGAGGCGGTGAAGACGAAGCCATGATGGACATCAACACCACGCCGCTCATCGACGTGATGTTGGTTCTGATCATCATGCTGATCATCACCATTCCGATCCAAACCCATGCGGTGAAGTTGGACATGCCGTCGGCGACCCCGCCGGTGACCAATACGACGCCGCCTGAGATCGTCAACATCATGGTGGATTTCGACAACACGATTCAGTGGAACGGAACCACCGTTGATCGCCATGAACTTGAGTTGCGTCTGAAGGACGCGGCGACCAAAAACCCGCAGCCCGAGGTTCATCTTTGGCCGAACAAGCTGGCCAAATATAACACCGTGGCGATGGTCATGGCCTCGGCCCAGCGCTTGGGCGTGACCAAGCTGGGTCTGGTGGGTGCGGAACAGTTCATGGACTAAGTCCGTGTATGCGGCGGCCTCGTTACCCGAGCTGGTCTTGGGATGCGGGGCCGCCGTAACCGTTTTTGGGGGCTCGTGATCTTTTGGGGGCACGGGCCCGTTTCGGGATGACTGTCCCGATTTCTCCCCAATTACCGATTAGATTTCCCGATATGAGGGGCCGCTCGTCGGTCCAGCCCTTCAACAAAGCAGGTAGAGTCCTCGGAATGATCGCCACGCACTTCCTTCGTGCCGCACTGCTCGCCTCGGCGCTCACCATGGGCGGCGCCGTTGTCATCAGCGCCACCACGCCGGCCCACGCTGCCGAAGCCAAGAAGTTCAGCCCGGAAGTCGGCAAGCCGCTGCAGGAAGCCCAGGCCGCGCTGAAGGCGGGCAAGTTCAAGGAAGCCTTGGACAAGATCGACGAGGCCGAGAAGGCCAGCAAGACGAAGTCTGCTTTCGAGACCTGCACCTTCGAGACGCTGCGTGCCTCGGCCTACAGCGGCCAGAAGGATATGGGCAATTTCGCCAAGTCGCTGGAATCGACCCTGTCGACCTGCCAGCTGGCGGATGCCGACAAGCTGAATCGTGACAGGCTGATCGGCGAGGCTTATTTCGCCGCGAAGAACTACGCCAAGTTCTCCGCCGCGTCCGACCGCTATTACAAGGACGGCGGCACCGACAACCACCTGAAGGAACTGGGCATCCAGATTTACCTGGACCAGAAGGACTACGCCAACGCCTCCAAGGCCGCGCGCGCCATGATCCAGGCCCAGGGTGGCAAGCCCTCCAAGACGTTGCTGCAGACCATTGCCAACGCCGAATACAACATGGATCACAAGGCTGCTTTCCTCGACGCGATGGAGCGCCTGCTGGTGAACTACCCGGACCAGGAAAGCTGGGAGAGCGTGATCCGTGGCGTGCAGAAGCTGCCCGGCTTCAACTCCAACCGCCTGCAGATCGACGTGCTGCGCCTGCAGATCGGTGCCGGCCTGGTGAAGGATCCGGGCCCCTATCTGGAATTCGCCCAGCTGGCCATGAGCGACGGCCTGGGCACCGAGGCCAAGGCCGTCATGGACAAGGGCTTCAAGGCCGGCATTCTGGGCAAGGCCCAGGGCGACCGCGAGAAGCGCTTGGCCGACATGGCCGGCAAGCAGGTCGATGACGATCAGCGCAAGCTGCCGGATGACGAGAAGGAAGCCGGCGCGCAGCCTGACGGCAAGCAGCTGGTGCGCGTCGGCACGCAGTACCTGGCCTTGGGCAACGCCGCCAAGGCCATCGAAGTCATTCAGGCCGGCATCAAGAAGGACCAGCTGAAGTATCCGGAAGAGGCCAAGCTGCGCCTGGTCCAGGCCTACCTGGCCGCCGGTCAGAAGCCCAAGGCGCTGGACGCCATGAAGAGCATCAAGGGCACTGACGGCACCGCCGACATCGCCCGCCTGTACCTGATCCAGGCCGGCGTCAGCCCGTTCTGATCCTCCTGAGCCCGGCGCCCGCGCCGGGCCCTGGACATGCGAAGGCCGGTCCCTGGCGGGGACCGGCCTTTGTCATTTGCGCTTCAGAACAGCGGCAGCTGATCGCCCGCCTGGGGTGGCGGCTGGAACAGGTCGCAGCGCATGCTCCAGCGCCGCTGGTCCAGACCCAGGCGCTTGACCGCCAGCCTGTAGCGGGCGTTTAGCAACTGGGCGTAGGCACCCGTGCCGCGCATGCGGGTGCCGAATTCGGCATGGTTGCGGCCGCCGTCGCGGCACTGGCGGATCAGGCTCAGCACATGGTCGGCCCGGTCGGGCACGTGCAGGCGCAGCCACTCCTCCATCAGGTCGCCCAGTTCCCGGGGCAGGCGCAGCAGGATGTAATGGCCCTGGGTGGCCCCAGCCTCCTTGGCGGCGGCCAGGATGCCCTCCAGCTCCGCGTCGTTCAGCGCCGGGATCATGGGGGAGGCCAGGACGCTGACGGGTACGCCCGCCTGTGACAGCTGGCGCACCGCGTCCAGGCGCCGCTGCGGCGTGCCGGCGCGGGGTTCCAGCTTGCGCGCCAGGTCGCGGTCCAGGGTGGTGATGGAGACCGAGACGCGCGCCAGGCCGTCGGCCGCCATGGGGGCCAGGATGTCCAGGTCACGCAGCACCAGGGGCGACTTGGTGATGATGCCCACCGGGTGGCGGAAGTCACGCAGCACCTCCAGCACGCCGCGGGTGATGCGCTCCGTCCGTTCGATGGGCTGATAGGCGTCGGTGTTGGCGCCCAGGGCGAGGGGCCGGGGCGTGTAGCCCTTGGCCCTCAGCTCCTTGGCCAGCAGCGCCGGGGCGTCGCGCTTGGCGTACAGGATGGTTTCGAAATCCAGGCCCGGGGAATGGCCCAGATAGGCGTGGCTGGGCCGGGCGAAACAATAGACGCAGCCATGCTCGCACCCCCGGTAGGGGTTGATGGAGCGGTCGAAATTCACGTCCGGGCTGTCGTTGTAGCTGATGACGCTGCGCGAGGTGTCCAGCCGCACCTGCGTGGCGGGGGCGGCCTCCAGATCGGCCTCTTCATCCCAGCCGTCGGTCCCCGCCCGAGCCCAGCCGTCGTCGGTGCGCACGCGGGCGTGGGCCTCGAACCGGCCCACGCGGTTGGAGATGGTGCCCCGGCCCTTCAGGGGGCGGTCATCCAGGATGTCGACCATGGTTCCCTCCGTTACCCGGGGGGCAGCCTACGCCCGGCAAAATAAGAACACAACATGAACATTTGGGGCGGCAGGACGTCGCTTGGGCAACAAAAAGGCCGCCCCTGAAGCCCCAGGGCGGCCTTGTCGTGAAGCGGTTGGGTCAGGCGGCGCTGGTGGCCAGGCGGGCGCAGACGGCCTCGATCAGCAGCTGGCGGGCCCGGTCGACGATATCGTCCATGGAGGTGGTGCGCACGAACATGGCGGCGGCCCGCTCCTTCAGCTCTTCCCGCGTGGGCAGGGTGGGCATGCTCGGCATGTGCAGCTCGGGCAGGCTGGGCATGGCGGGCATATGAAGCTCGGGCATGTGCAGCGAGGCCAGCATGGCCTCCGCCTGGGCGCGGGCGTTCTGCAGCTTGTGCTGCAACTCGGCCTTCACGTCGGCCAGCGAGGGGCTGTCGGCCAGGGTGGCCTGAAGGCGGGCGGCGATCTGCTCCACATGGAAGGTGGCGGCCAGCTGACCGGCGGCCTTCTCGATGATGGCCTTGCCCAGGCGCTGCTCGCCCCGCACCACGGCGGCCGGCGGGCGGTGCAGGTCCCAGGTGACGCCCACCCAGGAAAGCGCCTTGAGGATGTAGTAGGTGGTGTCCACCTCCCACCAACGGAAACCCTGGCAGGCGGCGCTCTGATAGGCGTGGTGGTTGTTGTGCCAACCCTCGCCCATGGTCAGCAGGGCGAACCACCAGTTGTTGCGGCTGTCGTCGCCGGTCAGGTAGCGGCGGCGGCCGTACACATGGGCCAGGGAGTTGATGCAGAAGGTGCCGTGGTAGGTGGCGATGGTGCTCCAGAAGAAGCCCACCACCAGGCCCGACCACCCGGCCGCGAACCACACGGCGACGGCCAGGATGAAGGCCGGCAGGTAGTGGAACCGGTCCAGGAAGCGCAGCTCGGGGAACTTGGCCAGGTCCGGCACGGCGGCCAGGTCCGTCTTGTCGTGGCGAGCGGTGAAGATCCAGCCCATGTGCGCATACCAAAAGCCGCGCTGCGCCGGGGAATGCACGTCCGCCGGGGTGTCGGAGTAGCGGTGGTGATGGCGGTGCTTCGCCGCCCACCACAGGATGCCGCGCTGGGCCGAGGTCTGGGCGATGAAGGCCAGGATGAACTGGAACCAGCGGCTGGTCTTATAGGCCCGGTGCGAGAAATACCGATGGTAGCCGCCGGTGATGCCGAACATGCGCAGGCCGTAGAGGCCGACGGCCAGGGCCACGTCCTGCCAGTAAACCCCGGTCCAGATGGCGCCCAGGCAGGCCAGGTGCACCAGGATGAAGGGCACGGCGCCGGTGGCTTGAATGTCGTCCAGGTAATGGTCGGCCGGGCTTTCGACCCGGGAGGCGTCGCCGGGGGCGGCAGTGTCGCGGGCGGGGCTGGTCACAGGCGTGTGCACTCCATCAGAAGCCGGCGGCGGGCCGGGCGGGGGTGATGTCTATATCGTCTGGATAGCAGAAATCGGCCTTAAAGCCGACTCCGCGTTTGGGGCGCTGGTCCTCTGGCGTCAGGATAAGGGGGCAACCCTGAAGGGGAGCTTAACGCCGGCGGTGGGGTGGCCGATTTGTGCTGGGTCAAAAGTCCGGCGCAAGGTCGTCCGGCGCCAAGGCCTGGGCGGGGCCCACGGCGCTGCTGGCGGCCCCCTCCATCCACCAACCGGAATCGGCCAGCTTGCCCTCATACAGCTCCATCACCGGCTTTTGCAGGCGGTCGACCAGCACCATGTCGTGCGTCGCCACCAGGCAGGTGGTGCCCAGTTTGTTCAGCTCGATGAACAGCCGCATGATGCGCAGGCTCATCTCACGGTCGATGTTGCCCGTGGGCTCGTCGGCGATGATCAGCTTGGGCCGGGTGACGACGGCGCGGGCGATGGCCACCAGCTGCTTCTGTCCGCCCGACAGGCGCAAGGGCCGCTCGTCCAGCTTGGCCTTCAGCCCCACCCACGACAGCAGCTCCGTCACGCTTTCCTGCACGTGGGCCTCGTCCTGGCCGGCCAGGCGCAGGGGAAGGGCCACGTTGTCGAACACCGTCAGATGGTTCATCAGGCGGAAGTCCTGGAACACCACGCCGATCTGGCGGCGGATGGCGGGTAGGGCCTTGCGCGGGGTCTTGGACAGGGGATGGCCCAGCAGGGTGATCAGGCCGCGCGACGGCCGCTCCGCCAGGTACAGCAGCTTCAACAGGCTGGACTTGCCGGCGCCGGTGGGGCCGGTCAGAAAATGGAAGGACCCGGGCGCGAGTTCGAAGCTGATGTCACGCAGCACCTCGGGCCCGGTGCCATAGCGCAGGCCGACGTTCTCGAAGCGGACCAATGGCGAGGTATCCTTGAAATGGAAAGGGCCCGGCCTGCCCGCTTACGGGGCGGGGCCGGGCCCGATCCAGGAAGGGGAGGGGCGCTTACTCGGCCGAGGCCGCCTCGGCGTCCGCGCGCTCGGTGGCCGGGAACAAGCCGGCCTTCTCGAACGAGGTCAGCGTCTCCTGCGCCCAGGCACGCAGGTCGGTCAGGCCGCTGTGGCCGGTCCACACGTCGATGCCGTAGCGCTTCTCCAGGTCGGCGTCGGTCATCTTCAGCGCGTCGCGGACGGAGATGAACTCCTTCTCCAGCAGCTTCCAGATGTCGCTTTCGCAGCGCTTGATGGTGATGAGGCCGACGCCCTGGCTCTGGAAGCTCTTCAGGCGACGGAAGGACTGGTCGTTCTCATACGGGGCGAAGCCGCCGGCGACCTCGTTCAGCACCACGAAGCGACGGCCGAAGGGCAGCCACTCGTTCTTGTCGAACGAGTACTGGATCAGGGCGCGGGCGTCCTCGATGGCCTGTGCCTCGGCCTTGGTGGTGACGATCAGGTCGATGGGGTTGCTGTTGCGGCGGCGCAGCAGGGCGCCGGCGTTGCGCGCCTCGGCCCAGGCGAACAGGTCGGCGGCCACGTTGGCGCCCACGTCCACCACATAGCCGCCCTCCAGCAGGGTGCGGCCGAACTCGTCCCAATACTTGATGGCCAGGTTGGGGTCGGTCGAGGTCTTGATGTTGGTCAGCTGCTCGCCGATGCCCAGCTCCTTCACGCCCGCGAACAGGCGGCCGAACTTGGACCGCTGGTTCAGCGTGTCGCTGTCGGCGGCGGCCAGCTTCACGGGCGCGCCCTTCTGCTCGTGCTGCAGGACCAGCATCTGGGCCACCAGCGTCTTGCCCTGGCCGCCGGTCTTGGCCATCGAGATATAGGTTCGCGTCATGGGGTCGTTCTCCTGGTCCCGCATTCTTGGTGCCGGCATCCCTGGCCGCCCACGTTCCCGTCGCCCGTAGGCGATATCCCCTGGGAAAGGAATCCCCGGAACGCGTCTGGCCACGGGCTGGACGGCATGGAAAAGGCGCGTCCGGCCGGGCCTTGAATCGATACAGGTTTTCACCCGTCGCTTCAACTGCGGGGGGCCGCCCTTAACCGAAATCGCACGGCGACGCCGCCCCAGGCCTCCGCCTTTAGGGAAGGTGCTCCCGCAGGCGGGGCATGATCTCCACCAGGTTGCAAGGCCGGAAGCGGTTGTCCAGCTGGTACTGCAGGATCAGGTCCCAGCCGTCGCGGCAGGCGCTGGGGCTGCCCGGCAGGGCGAACAGGTAGGTGCCGCCGGCGACCCCGCCGGTGGCCCGGCTTTGCAGGGACGAGGTGCCGATCTTGGCGTAGGACAGGGTGCGGAACATCTCGCCGAAACCGTCGATTCGCTTCTCATAGACGCTCTCGAACGCCTCCGGCGTCACGTCGCGGCCGGTCAGGCCGGTGCCGCCGGTGGAAATGACCACGTCCACCGCCGGGTCCGATATCCAGGCCCGCAGCTGGTCCGCGATGGCCGCCTGGTCGTCCTTCACGATGGCGCGGGCGACTAGCACATGGCCGGCGCCGGTCAGCCGCTCCACCAGGGTGTCGCCGGATTTGTCGGTCGCCGGGTCGCGGGTGTCGGACACCGTCATCACGGCGATCTGCACCGGCAGGAAGGGGCGGGTTTCATCGATGCGGGACAAGGGGGGCAGCCTCCTGTTCAGGTCATCCCCTTAAGTGAGGGGGCGGGCGGCCGCCGTCAACCTGCGGGACGGTCAGACCTCGACCACTTCAAGCAGGTCGCCATCAGGGCCGAAGCAGCCGCAGGCCAGGGTGCCGCTGAAGCCGCAGCCACCGTCCAGGGTCACGGTGGCGGGCGTGGCCGCCAGCCCGCCGTGGCTGGGGTCGTACCCGCGTACCACCCGGCCGAAGCCGGCGTAGGGCCCCTCGATGCGGGACCAGGTGCCGCCGCCCCACCAGAAGCTGTCGCCCTGGGCCGCCAGGGGGCGCGAGGTGTCGATGCCGGCGTTGACGAACAGCAGTTCGGGCAGCCGTTCCTGCCGCCGCTCGGTATAGGCGGCGCGGCGCAAGGCCGCGAACAGGGTGTCGTGGCCGGGGGCGGCGCGCTGGGCGGTGCGCAGCTGGCCGGTCCAGCGGGCCAGCGAGACGGCGCCGTCGCGGGCGGCGGCCACCCCCTGGTAGGCGCTGCCGCCATAGGCCGCCAGCGTGGCGTCCACGCCCTGGGTCATCATCCACTGCAGCACTTCGGTGGGATTGGGGGCGAACTGCAGCTGCAGCAGCTTCTGCCACATCTCCTCCTGCCCGCCGCGCAGGTAGACCAGGTCGCTGACGATGACGCCGCGCACAGACAGGACGGCGCGGCGGAAGGACAACAGCTCATCCATCGTGTCCCGCACGCGGGGGCCGCGGCCGATCAGGTTGCCCAGATAGATCAGCCGATCGCCCGGCTGGAAACGCGCGCCGATGTCGTCGTGCAGGGCGGCCAGCCGGTCGACGTCGCCATGGATCGCCCCCACGGCCCAGATGCGCCGTGGACGGCCCAGCACGACAAAGCGCTCTTGTTCGTTCATGCGTTGGGTCAGACCGGCAGAGGAAGTTGCCGACCAGTGTATGCGCCGCCGTCCCATGAAAAAAGGGGCGATCGAGCCCGATCACCCCTTTTTCCACTAAGTATAGTGATGCCAGCGAACCGTACCCCCAATGGGCGGATACCGGTGGATCTCGCGGCGGATGGCTTAGGCCGCCCCTCAGGCCGCCTTCGCCAGCACGGCTTCCAGCCGCTCGGTCGCCTTGCGCTCATCGATCTTCTCGACGGCGGCCAGCTCACGGGCCAGGCGCTCCAGCGCGGCGTGGTAAATCTGCCGCTCGCTGTAGGACTGGTCGGACTGGTCGGTGCCGCGGTGCAGGTCGCGCACCACCTCGGCGATGGACACGGGGTCGCCGGAGTTGATCTTGGCCTCATACTCCTGGGCGCGGCGGCTCCACATGATGCGCTTGATCTTGGACGGGCCCTGCAGGGTCTCCATCGCGTCCTTGATCCGATCCTTGCTGGACAGGCGGCGCAGGCCGGCGTTCTTGGCCTTCATCACCGGCACCTTCAGCGTCATCCGCTCCTTCTCGAAGGTGATGGCGTACAGCACCACCTCCATATCGGCGATGGCGTGCTTTTCGATGGCCACGATGCGTCCCACCCCGTGGGCCGGGTAAACGACGTAATCACCAGTGACGAAATCGAGCTTATCGGTCATTTGGATCGGCTCTCACAATTCGGCTTTTAAAGTCCCGCCTCACGGAAGACGGGCCTGGACGCCGGGAACGGCATGCAAAGGTCGCTGTCGGCCCGGCAGGGGGCCGCGACAAGGGACGAACAGCACGAAGGCGCTGGGGGAATGTGGCACGCACTTAAGCGTTCGCGAACGGCGTGCCGATCCTCGCGTCCAGGACTATACCCGATATGACGGTGCGATGACAGGTCGACAAGACCGTGTTCGGCTTAAGTTCCCGGCATAGGCCAGGATGTCGGACATGCGAATCGCGCATGTCTTGGGCAGGGGCCGCCGAAGATTTAGGCAGGCCCGCCGGAAGAGTAAAGAAAAAGCGCCGCGCGTCCCGGGGACGGCGGCGCCTTATGCCAATCTCAGTTGCCGCTGCCCGGCTTGTCGCTGAAATAGGTCTTGAACTTGTCCGGCACGCCCTTGAAGGCGTCGGCGTCGGCGGGCGCCGCCTTCTTCCGGTTCAGGTTCGGCCAGGCGACGGCGTACTGGCGGTTCATCTCCAGCCACTCCTCGGCGCGACCGTCGGTGTCCGGCAGGATGGCCTCGGCCGGGCATTCCGGCTCGCAGACGCCGCAGTCGATGCATTCGTCGGGGTGGATGACCAGCATGTTGTCACCCTCGTAGAAGCAGTCCACGGGGCAGACTTCCACGCAGTCGGTGTACTTGCACTTGATGCACTGCTCGGTCACGACATACGGCATTGCTCGCACTCTCCTTGAAAACCCGATTCCCCAGGCGCCCGGGTCGGGGCAGCCTCCAGCGGGGCGGCACGGGGGCACGTATAGCCTGATATCGCCTAGGGGTATAGCACCCGTGAACGTCGGCGAAACCTACGCCATCCGGATAGCGGCCGGACGACAGCGCGAGAGGTAGAACATGCGTGGGACGGGCGCAACAAGGTTCAGCGTGCGTCGCCCTGGCCCCCGCGTCGCGTCTGGTGCAGGCTACCTCCTGCAAGCCGTGCCGCGCTTTTGGGTCTATGCACGTAAAAAGAGTAAGTCTGATTGCAATTGCCCGATCGCAACGGATAGTCTGACCCCGTACCCGGGAAACAGCGGGAGGCATCAGGGACGGCATGACAGCGCACGGCGACACTGACCCGTCCGAGGCCTCGCGGCCCCAAGGCCTGGCGGCACCTGAACCGTCGCCGGCCATGGCGGCCCAGCTTTACGCCGTGCTGCAGCGCTTTTCCCAGGCCATCGTCGTCTTCGGGCCCGACGACCGGGTGGTGTTCGCCAACGACCGCTATCATGAAATGTTTCCCCGCTCGCCGGCGCCGGGCGTCATCCTGGGGTGGCGGTTCGAGGATTTGCTGCGCCATTCCATCGCCGCCGGCCAGGTGCCCCAGGCGGAAGCGGATCCGGAGGCCTACATCGCCCGTCGCCTGTCCCAGCGCGGCATCGCCCGCGAGGGGCTGATCGGCGACCGCTGGTACCGCGCGGTGGAGGAACGCATCCCCGGCGGCGGCATCGTGCTGAGCTACAGCGACATCACCGACCGCCGCGCGGTGGAGGAGGAGCTGCGACGCAAGTCCGCCATCCTCAGCGCCGCCATGGAGGCGGTGCCGGGCGGCTTCATGGTGATGGATGAGCGCTTCAATTTCGTGGTGTGGAGTCGCAACTGGCCGGCCATCGGCGGCGCCACGGATGAGATCATCCGTACCTATCCCAATATGCCCGATCTCGCCCGCTGGCAGTCCCGCCGGGGTGATTACGACGCCATCCGGCTGGACCCCGCGCAGCTCGACGCCCAGGCGGTCGCCGCCGTGCCTTGGCTGGGCCGGCTGCTGGCCCTGCAGGCCGCCCGCCCGCCGCAGCTGACCCCCAGCGACGAGGAGCGGGAGCTGCTGGTGCAGTGGCAGCTGCTGCGCTATCGGGCCGAGGGCCGGCCGGATGGGGAGCGGGCGGAAGGCAGCGGCACCATCCATATCGGCGGCGAGGATGGACGCATCGTCGAGTTCCGCCGCAACCGCATGCCGGGACTGGGCTGGGTGTCGATCTACAACGACGTCACCGAACGCTACCGCCATGAGGAGGAAACGGCGCGGGCCCATGCCGAGACCGCGCGGGCGTTGCAGGAATTGCGCGACACCCAGGAGAGCCTGGTGCAGGCGGAAAAGCTGGCCTCGCTGGGCGAACTGGTGGCCGGGGTGGCGCACGAGCTGAACACGCCGGTGGGCATCAGCTATACCGCCGCCACCTTCCTGGCCGACCGCCTGCGGGAATTCCGCGATGATCTGGCCAATGGCCCGCCGCGCCGGACGGCGCTGATGGATTTCCTGGATCTGGTGGAGGAGACGGCCAACCTGATGACCGTCAACGCGGGGCGCGCCTCGCGCCTGGTGCAGAGCTTCAAGAACATCGCCGTCGACCAGACCAGCGACGAACGCCGGGTTCTGTCGCTGAAGCCCTACCTGGAGGAAATCGCCATCAGCCTGGGCCCGCAGTGGAAGCGGCCAGGCCATGTGCTGACCATAGACTGCCCGGCCGGTCTGGTGCTGGACACCTATCCCGGGGCGCTCAGCCAGATACTGACCAACCTGATCGTCAACGCCACGCTGCATGCCTACGGCCCTGGGCAGGCGGGGCGCCTGAGCATCACCGTCTCCCCCCTGCCGTCGCCGGCGCCCGCCGCCGGCCGGGCGCCGGTGGAGCATGTGGAGATCCTGTTCGCCGACGACGGCAAGGGCATCCCGGCCGACGCCCTGCCCCGCATCTTCGACCCCTTCTTCACCACCCGGCGCGGGGCCGGCAGCACGGGCCTGGGCCTCAACATCGTGTTCAACCTGGTGACCCGCACCCTGGGCGGCCGCATCGAGGTGGACAGCGCGCCCGGCCGGGGCACGCGCTTTTTCCTGCGCCTGCCCAAGGTGGCGCCCCAGCCGCCCGCCGTGGCCCAAGCCCCCGCGACGGCACCCGCCGGCCGCTGATGGCAGCTGGCGCTTGCCCCGGCGGGGGCACGCAACTACCGTGAAGGGACCCGGTTCCGAACCCGGACTGGGGCGGGGGCTTTGGGGGGCGGTGCATATGGGGGTATTGTCGCGTTGCCGGGCCGGACGTTACCGGGCCGGACGCTGCCGCGTCTGGGCGTCCCGCTTGGCGCTGCTGGCCGGCCTCGCCGCCCTGACCGATCCCTTGTGCCCCGCCGTGGCCCATGCGGCCCCGTCCGGTACGGTCCCGTCCGGCGCGGGGGCGGCCAAGACGCTGGTACGCTCCATCGGCGGCGCGACGGTGACGTTGGACCCTCAGCGCGCCGATCTTTCCTCCGAAAGCCTGGTGATCGACGATCTGCTTGAGGGGTTGCTGGCCCCCGACGGGCGGGGCGGCGCCCGGCCGGCCCTGGCGGAAAGCTGGACCGTCTCCCCCGACGGGCGCATCTACACCTTCAAGCTGCGGGCGGACGCCAAATGGTCGGACGGCACGCCCATCACGGCGGATGATTTCGTCTTCTCCTGGCGCCGCCTGGCGGACCCGCGCACGGCGGCGCCCTACGCCTATTACATGTGGATCGTGGTGAATGGCGAGGCCATCGCCAAAGGGACGATCAAGGATGTCAACCGCCTGGGCGTGACCGCGTTGGACGCCACCACCTTTCAGGTGGAACTGGTGCGGCCCACGGCCTATTTCCTGGCCATGCTGCAGCACCAGGCCCTGTTCGCCGTGCAGAAGGCCAGCGTGCAGGCCTATGGCGACGCCTTCACGGAGCCCGGCCACTACGTTTCCAGCGGCGCCTACGTGCTGGCGGAAAACGTGCCGCGCGACCACCTGACCCTGGTGCGCAACCCAGCCTATTACGACCAGGCCAAGGTTCCCATCGCCGTGGTGCGGGACCTGCCCCTGGAGGATCGCACGGCGGAGATGCGGCTGTTCCGCGACGGCCAGGTGCAGACCACCTACGAACTGCCCATAGACCAGGTGGCTTGGGCGCGGTCGGCGCTGAAGGAGGCGTTCGTCAGCGGCGACACCTACGACACCTATTTCCTCAGCTTCAACCTGCGCAATGAGCCGTGGAAGACCTCACCGGCCCTGCGCGAGGCCCTGACCCTGGCGGTCGACCGTGAGGCGCTCGCCACCCGCGTGCTGGGCGGGGAGCAAGCGG
Organism: Nitrospirillum guaranorum; assembly: GCF_034653275.1. NCBI lineage: Bacteria > Pseudomonadati > Pseudomonadota > Alphaproteobacteria > Rhodospirillales > Azospirillaceae > Nitrospirillum > Nitrospirillum guaranorum. Next base: position 1,078,389 of record NZ_JAYEES010000003.1, read on the forward strand.
CCTACAGCTATGTGCCGCGCCTGGCGTCCGGCCCTGGCGTCACCGGCTATGAGCCGGGCTGGCCCGCCTGGCGCGACCAATCTCAGGCCGAGCGCGAGCGGCGGGCCCGGGGCCTGCTGGCCGAGGCTGGTTACGGTCCCAAAAGCGCACATGGTGGCAAGACGCTGCCGCCCATTTCCCTCCTGTTCCCCAGGGGCGCCAACTGGCAGGCCGTGGCCGAGGCGGTGGCCCGGCAATGGCATGACGTGCTGGGGGTGGAGGTGCGCCTGGACGCCCAGGACTTCCGTGTCGTGGCCGCCCAGTCGAACGCGAAGACCTTCAAGGACGTGGTCTTCGCCTCCTGGATCGGCGATTACCCCGACGCCAACAGCTTCCTGGCGCTGATGCGGGCCGATGCCGGGCAAGAGAACTATGCCAGCTACCGCAACCCGCTGTTCGACGCGCTGATGGAGGAGGCGAACGGTGAGCCCGATCCCGGCCGCCGCGCCGGCCTGCTGCGCCGGGCGGAACGGCTGATGATGGACGACACGCCCGTCATCCCCTTGTTCCATAAGACCATGCGGCGCCTGGTGTCGCCCCGCGTCATCGGCTGGGTCCCCAATCCGCTGGATCTGTCACCCACCCGCTTCCTGGATCTCACGCCGTGAGGCGTTCACGAACCCGTGTCGACCTTGGGAAGGCGGGCGCCGGGCGCCGTGGGCGGGTGGTCGGGCTCCGGCGGCATGTCCCAGCCGTGGGCCAGCGTGCTGTCGGATAGCGGAAGGAAGCTCTGCCCCAAATCCACGGGCAGCTGGAAACCGGGCTTGCCCGGATCGGGGCAGGAGGCGGACTTGGCCCGCAAGGCCCAGCCCCCGGGCAGGGGGCGGTCCCACACGAACACCGCGCAGGGGCCCGTGAGGGGAGGGCGCGGCGTATAGGTTTCGTCGATCTGGAAGCCGGGATAGTTGCCCCGCGCGCTCCCGGCTTGGCCCGCGAAGGTTTGCGCCGTCAGGGGGGGTGGTGCTGGCGGGATCAGCCCCGGTTCCGGCGTCGCGCAGGCCGACAGTCCCAGCAACGCCCCACCCACGCACCACCATCGCTTTGCCATGGCGCCCCCTTCCGCATCCTATGCGCGTCCCATCCGTGCCGAGAGATGCCCGCCGACGGCGGCGGCCGTGGGGCGGAAGCGTGGCGTTTTGAGGGCGGCTGTTTGAGGCGCGGATACCAAAACACCCGCCGGACGCTGTCCGGCGGGTGTCTGGTACTGTCGAACTTGAAACCAACGGCGGCGCCTGGCGGCTGCCGCCTGGGCTCACAACAGGGCGCCTCAGGCGTCCTTGTTGTTCATGCCGCGGCCGGTGGTGCGCTCGGAGATGCGGGCCGACTTGCCGCGACGATCGCGCAGGTAGTACAGCTTGGCGCGACGCACGTCACCCTTGCGGATGACTTCGATGCTGTCCAGGCGCGGGCTGTACAGCGGGAACACACGCTCCACGCCTTCGCCGTAGCTGATCTTGCGGACGGTGAAGCTGGAGCTCACGCCGGCGTTGCGGCGGGCGATGACGACGCCCTCGTAGGCCTGCACGCGCTCACGCGAGCCTTCGACGACCTTCACGTTCACCTTCACGGTGTCGCCCGGGGAGAATTCCGGGACCGCACGGGTGGCGGTCAGCTTTTCAATCTGCTCTTGCTCGAGCTTCTGGATGATGTTCATGGCACTCAACTCCACATGATGACAATGGCCAGCCTCACGGCGGTCAATCCAGGTTTGGCACAGGCGCCGTTTCCACGGTGGAATCCACCAGGGAAACGCCATCCTCTAGGGTCGAACCGCCCTTCGGCTTGCGCCGGCGGCGGCTCTTGGCGTCGACCTTGGGCCGGCTCTCCTCGTAGCGCTGCCACAGGTCCGGTCGCCGGTCCCTGGTGATGCGCTCCGCCTCGGCCAACCGCCAGGCTTTCACCTTCTCATGGTGCCCGGAGAGTAGAACCTCGGGCACCGCGCGGTCCTGCCAGACGGCTGGCCGCGTGTAGTGGGGATACTCCAGCAATCCCCGCTCGAAACTCTCTTCGCCCGCCGTTTCGACGTTGCCCATGACGCCCGGCAACAGCCGGACGCAGGCGTCGATCAGGCACAGCGCCGCGGGCTCACCCCCGGAAAGCACGAAATCCCCGAGGCTCACTTCCTCGAGGCCCTGCGCTTCCAGGACCCGCTCATCCACCCCCTCGTACCGCCCGCACAACACTGTGAGGCTGGGCGCCGATACGAGTTCCCGTACCAGCGCCTGGTCCAGCACACGTCCACGCGGCGAGAGGTAGATCGCCCGGCCCCGTTCCCTCTGGTCCTGGCTCAGTCGCGACCGGCTGGCGGTCAGCGCTGCATCCAGAACGTCGGGCCGCATGACCATGCCTGGTCCGCCGCCGAACGGGGTGTCGTCCACGGAGCGGTGTTTATCGCTCGCGAACGACCGGATGTCCACTGATTCCAGCGACCAGGTGCCATTTTCAAGCGCTCTCCCCGCAAGGCTCATGCCCAGCGGTCCCGGAAACATCTCCGGGAACAGGGTCAGCACCGTCACATGCCAGCTGGCCGTCATGGACTCAGGCCTCTTCGTCACCATGGCCCGTGTGGGCCTCGGGCGCGTCTTCTTCCGTGGCGATGGCCTCTTCGTCCCCAGCGGCTGCCGCCTCGTCGGCGGCGGGGCCGCCTTCCATCTCGGCCAGTTCCTCCGGCGTGGGCTTGACCTTCTCGAACAGGCCGGCCGGCGGTTCCACCGTGACGATCCCGGCCTTCACATCCACCACCGGAACGGCGGCGCGGGTGAAGGGCAGCGTGACCATCTTGCCGGAGGCCGCGTGCGCGATCTCCAGCATGTCGCCGCCACCGAAGTCATAGATGGCCTTGATCTCGCCGAAGGGCTCGCCGTCGGCGGTGGTCGCCACCAGGCCGATCAGGTCGGCATGGTAGAACTCATCCTCGTCGTCGGTGGCCGGCAGCTGGTCGCGGTTGATGTACAGCCGCGTGCCTTTCAGGGCGTCGGCGGCGTCACGGTCGCGCACGCCCTGCAATTCCGCCAGGAAGTGATCCTTGCCCATGCCGGTCATGGTCAGGGCGAAGGCGCGGGCGCCCGATTCGTCGGTCAGCTGGCCATAGGCGAACAGCGACTCCGGCACGGCCGTGTAGCTCTTCACCTTGACGCGGCCGCGCACCCCGTGGCTGCCCACGAACTGCCCGACGCAGATGCGCGTGGCGGTTTCCATAACGATACTCTCTGGAAGACTGTAAGCGGCGGAAAAGCTGAACGGGGGCGGTCACCCGCCCCCGTCGCAACCCGTCAACCCGGATGCCGGCCGGCCCGCCCTTGTTTCCTTGGGGGGCGGCCGGCGTCAGGTCAATCAGCCCTCGGTGCTGGCGGCGGCAGCGGCGGCCAGCTTGGCGCGCTCCTGGGCCTTCGCCTTCGGGGCGGACTTCTTCGGGGTCTCGCGGACCTTCGGCAGCTCGATGATGTTGGCGCGGCCCAGGAACAGGGCGACGCGGTCGGTCGGCTGGGCGCCCACGGACAGCCAGTGGCGGGCGCGCTCTTCCTTCAGGGTGATGCGCTCGGCGTGCTCACGCGGCAGCATCGGGTTGTAGGTGCCGATCTTCTCGATGAAGTTGCCGTCGCGGGGCGAACGGCTGTCGGACACGACGATGCTGTAGAACGGACGCTTCTTGGCGCCACCGCGGGCCAGACGAATCTTGAGGGACATTTCTTACTTCCTGACTCTGATGTTGAACTGAAGATGATGGTGAAACGCGGATACTAAACTTGGCTGGGGGATCAGCGACCCTTGGGCATCAGGGCCGACAGGCCCTGGCGCATCAGGCCCTTTTTCCCCAGTTTCTTGAACTTGCGCATCATGTCGGCCATGTCCTGGTACTGCTTCAGCAGCCGATTCACGTCGGCCACCGTGGTCCCGGACCCCAGCGCGATGCGGCGCCGGCGCGACGCGTTCAATATCTTGATGTCGCGGCGCTCTTTCTGGGTCATGGAGGTGATGATCGCCTCCTGACGTTTCAGCATGCGCTCGTCGATGTTGGCCTTGGACAGCTGGTCCTTGATCTTGCCCACGCCGGGCAGCATGGACAGCATGCCGCCCATTCCGCCCATCTTCCGGATCTGGCGCAGCTGGGACAGCATGTCGTCCAGGTCGAAGTTGCCCTTCTCCATCTTCGCGGCAAGCTTCTCGGCTTCCTCGCGGTCGATGGTCTCGGCGGCCTTCTCCACCAGGCTGAGCACGTCGCCCATGCCCAGGATGCGGCCGGCGATGCGGTCGGGGTGGAAGGCCTCCAGCGCGTCGATCTTCTCGCCGGTGCCCAGCAGCTTGATGGGACGGCCGGTGATCTGGCGCATCGACAGCGCGGCGCCGCCCCGGGCGTCGCCGTCGATGCGGGTCATGACGATGCCGGTGACGCCGACCTTGTCATTGAAGTTGGTGGCGACGGTGACTGCGTCCTGGCCGGTCATGGCGTCCACCACCAGCAGGCTTTCCACCGGCCTGGTCACGTCGCGGATGCGCACGACCTCGTCCATCAACTCCTCGTCGATGGCAAGGCGGCCGGCGGTGTCCAGCATGACGACGTCATAGCCTTCCAGCCGGCCGACGCGCATGGCGCGCTGGGCGATGGTCACCGGGTCTTCGCCGGGGACGATGGGCAGGGTGGCCACGTCCACCTGCTCACCCAACACCCGCAGCTGTTCCTGGGCGGCCGGGCGTCGCGTGTCCAGCGACGCCATCAGCACCTTCTTCTTCTCGCGGGTCTTCAGCAGGCGGGCGATCTTGGCGGTGCTGGTGGTCTTGCCCGAGCCCTGCAGGCCCAGCATCAGCACCGGCACCGGCGCCTCGGCGTTGAGGTTGATGCCCTCGTTCTGCTCGCCCAGCATCTCGACCAGATGGTCGTGGACGATCTTGATGACCATCTGACCGGGGGTGATGGAGCGAAGCACCTCCTGCCCGACGGCCTTTTCCTTCACGCCGTTGATGAAGGACTTGACCACGGGCAGGGCCACGTCGGCCTCGAGCAGGGCCACGCGTACTTCGCGCAGCGCGGCACCAACGTCCTCTTCGGTGAGGGCGCCGCGCCGACGCAGCCGGTCGAAGATATCGCCGAGCCGTCCTGTCAAGCCGTCAAACATAACCCGTCCTGGCCATTGCCGTTCCGATCTTCATCCGCCCCCCTAGTCCAAGCGCCCGTTCAGACCCATTTGCCCAAACGAAAAGCGCCAGTGCACGAAACTCGTGGACTGGCGTCGCGCCTTGGCGCGGGATGCGGTCCCAGTCCCGGATCCAACGGATCCAGGGCTGAGGTGGGGCTATCTAGACCTGTGGAGGGCGTCTGTCAATGCTTCTGGAGTCAAGGACGCCCCGCGGCAAGGCGGCGATGGTAACGGCGGTGTCGCGCCTGGATCAGGGACGGCGGCGGCATGTCCTTAACCAGAACGGGCGATTGTCAACGGCCTATACACCTGTAATAGACGGGGTGACAGGGCCGCTATTTCGCCTAGAGGCTCATTTTGGGTGCGCGCCCCCTCTTCCAGCACGCCTTTAAGATAAGGTATGAACGGGTTATCGGGGTAGTCTTTGGTAGTGCGCCATTCCGTGGCGGATTCGAATTGCGGGGGGACCGGCCCCGCGGAGGCTTGTATGTCAATGTCGTCCGGCAGAAATGCCGAACCCGAACGGTCCAGGATGAGCCAGACGGAGTTGCTGGCGATTGTTGGCAAGCATCGGGCGTTTCTGACGAAGCAGCCTGGGGGCGTGCGTGCCAGCTTCAAGCTGCGTGACCTGTCGCATATGGATCTGTCCGGCCTGAACCTGGCCGAGGCCGATTTCTCGGGCGCCAAGCTGTTCGGCGCCCGCATGGTGGATTGCGTCCTGACGGGGGCGTCACTGTACGCCGCCGACCTGCGCCTGGCCAATCTGGAACGGTCCGACCTGCGCCGGGCCGACCTGCGCGGCGCCTGCATGCGCGGCGCCGTGCTGAACCAAGCCTCCATGGCCGAGGCCGACCTGCGCGAAGGCACCATCATGCACGTCCGCAAGGACGGCAGCATCACCGCCCATGAATTCGACGCCGTGCCCGTGCAGACGGAACTGTCGTGCGCCACCGTGGTGGGCGCCGACCTCAGCCGGGCCAAGCTGTCCAACACCTTCCTGGTGCAGTCGGACCTGACCGACTGCATCATGCGCGGCGCCAAGATGGCGCGCGCCAACCTGACCAACACCAACCTGACCGGCTGCGACCTGAAGGGCGCCGACCTGACGGGCGCCAACCTGACGGGCGCCAAGCTGCACGGCGCCGACCTGACGGGGGCGGAGTTGGGCTTGGCCCGATTCGCCGGCGCCCTGATGATGGGCACCATCCTGGACGACAACGCGCGCCGCGCCGAAGAGGTGCTGGAGGGCATTCACGCCCCCACGCCCGAGGATGCCGGCCTGGACCTGTCCGCCATGCTGGTCCTGCATTCCGAATGGGTGGAGACGGGCGGGCGCGAGGGCGCCCGGGCCGACCTGTCCAGCCTGGATCTCAGCGGCGTGGATTTGGCGGGCGCCAACCTGTCGGCCGCCCTGCTGCACTGCGCCTGCCTGCGCAAGGCCAACCTGGTGGGCACCTCGCTGCCCATGGCTGACCTGTCGCTGGCCGACCTGCGTGACGCCAATCTCAGCCGCGCCGACCTGCGCGGCGCGTCGCTGGAGCGCGCCACCCTGAACGGGGCGCAACTGGTGCGGGCCGACATGGGCCCCGTGCTGATTCAAAGCTCCACCGGGCGCCTGTGGAGCGCCAACCTGCACCGCGCCCGCCTGGATGGCGCCAACCTGACCGGCGCCATGCTGAAGCGGGCGGTGCTGTCCCAATCTTCGCTGGTGGGGGCGGTGCTGAAGGATGCGGAACTGTCGGACGCCAAGATGGCGGGGGCCGACCTACGCGATGTCGACCTGGCCAACACCGACCTGGATGGGGCGGACATGGCGGACGTGGTCGGCATGGTGCATTGAGCGGATGGCCCCATGCCGGGTGGCTCCCACGCCGGTACCCCATGGTTCCGACCTAGTTTCGCCCTAGTTCCCTGACAATTCTGTAGCCTAATCCGCCGCCCGCCAATTCCTGCCTGCCGGACGCCCATGCCGCTGCCCACACAAGACCGTTCCGCCCGCCGCCTGGCGCTCAGCCTGCTGCTGGCGGGCCCCCTGCTGTTCGGCCTGTGGGCCGTGCTGTTGGGCCAGGACGGCAATTGGGATTTGCGCAACTACCACTGGTACAACGCCTACGCCTTCCTGACCGGGCGCTGGGGCATGGACGTGGCGCCGGCCCAGGTCGCCAGCTTCTACAACCCCACCCTGGACCTGCCCTTCTTCCTGGCGGCCCAGGTGTTGCCCGCCCGGGTGGTGGAATTCCTGCTGGGCAGCGTCCAGGGCGCCAACCTGGTGCTGTTGTACGGCCTCGCCTGGACGGTGCAACGCCCGGCGACGCCCGAACGCCGCCGCGCCCTGGTGGCGCTGGGTGTGGCGGTTTGCGGCATGGTGGGCGGCGGCCAGGTGGGACTATTGGGTACCACCTTCTATGACAACGTCATCAGCCTGTTCGTCCTGGGCGGCATCCTGGTCGCCATCGGTGGAAATGGCGCGGCCTGGGATGGCCCCAACGGCCCGGCCTTCCGGCGCGTGGCGCTGGCGGGATTGCTGGTGGGCAGTGGCGTGGGCCTGAAACAGCCCACCATCGTCTTCGCCGTGGGCACTTGCGCCGCTTTCCTGGCGGCCGGCGGCACGCCCTGGCGCCGCCTGTTCCTGGCCTTCTTCTTCGGGCTGGGCGTGCTGGCGGGCATGGCGATCTTCTCCGGTCACTGGATGTGGTTCCTGTGGAGCCATTTCCAGAATCCACTGTTCCCCTACTTCAACAACGTCTTCCATTCCCCCTGGGGCACGCCCGACCCCTACCGGGATGACAAGTTCATCCCCAAGGGGCCCATTGCCGCCGCGCTGTTCCCCTTCGCCTGGGCCCTGGATCCCAAGTTGGTGGGCGAGATCGTCTTCCGTGACTACCGTGTGCTGGCGGCCTATGTCGTGCTGTTGCTGACCGGCCTGATGGCGCTGGGCCGCTGGCTGCGCGGGCAGTTCGCAGCCGAGGGCCCTATGGTGGACACCTCCGGCCCGGCCCGCGCCCGGCGGTACCTGCTGCTGGCCGGCGCTCTCAGCTATCTGGTGTGGCTGAAGCTGTTCGCCATTTATCGCTATCTGATCCCGCTGGAGATGCTGGCGCCCGTGCTGATCCTGGCGGCTGTGGCCCTGTGGCCGGCGCCGGCCCGGACGCGGGGCCTGGTCACCGCCGTCCTGCTGCTGGTGCTGGCCGCCACCGGCCAATCGGGCACCTGGGCCCGAGTGCCCTGGGGCGACCGGCCCTTCAGCGCCAAGGTGTCCGAGGTGCAGGCGCCCGTCCTTCCCCGGCCGGACCATACCGTCATCCTGATGACCGGCTACGCCCCCACCAGCTTCCTCATCGCCGGCTTCCCGGCACAGATCCCCTTCCTGCGGCTGCAGAGCTATTTCATCCACCCCGACCAGGGCGACATCCTGCTGAACCGCCAGATGCGCCAGCGCATCGACCAGGGCATCGCCAACGGCGACGACTTCTACCTGCTGCTGGCGCATTGGGAAACGTGGACGATGGATCAGATTTTGCCGCGCTACGGCCTCAAGGGCGCCGGGGAGCCCTGCCAGCCTGTCACCTCGACGCTGGATGAGCCGATGATGCTGTGCCGCATCATACCGCTGCAACCTGCGGCGGACCGTGATATGAACCCCGTGAACTAACGCCTATTTTCAAGGATTCCGCGCGATGGTCGACACCACCGCTTCCCTGTCCGGCCGCAAACCCACCGTGGCCGTGCTGGTGCCCTGCTATAACGAGGAAGCCGCCATCGCCAAGGTGGTCGCCGATTTCAAGGCGGCCTTGCCGGACGCGACCGTCTACGTCTACGACAACAATTCCAAGGACCGCACCGTGGAGGTGGCGCGCGCCGCCGGCGCCGTGGTGCGGACCGAGCCGCTGCAGGGCAAGGGCAATGTGGTGCGCCGCATGTTCGCTGACATCGAGGCGGACGTGTACGTCATGGTCGACGGCGACGACACCTATCACGCCGCCAGCGCCCCGGCCCTGATCGACCGGCTGGTGACCGAGCAGCTGGACATGGTGAACGGTGCCCGCGTGACGGAGATCGAGGCCGCCTACCGCCCCGGCCACCGTTTCGGCAACAGGTTGCTGACCGGCCTGGTGACCTTCATCTTCGGCAAGCGCACCAACGACATGCTGTCGGGTTACCGCGTCTTCTCCCGCCGCTTCGTGAAGTCCTTCCCGGCGCTGGCCGGCGGCTTCGAGACGGAGACGGAGCTGACGGTGCACGCGCTGGAACTGCGCATGCCCATCGCGGAGGTGGAGACCCCCTACAAGGATCGGCCGCCCGGATCGGTCAGCAAGCTGTCGACCTACAAGGATGGCATGCGCATCCTGTGGATGATCACCAAGCTGGTGAAGGAAGAGCGGCCCATGCTGTTCTTCGGCGTCGCCGCCATCCTGCTGGCGCTGCTGTCGATCATTCTCGGCATTCCCATCTTCATCACCTTCGTGGAGACGGGCCTTGTGCCGCGCCTGCCTACGGCGGTGCTGGCCACTAGTCTCATGACCCTGGCCTTCCTGTCGCTGACCTGCGGCCTGATCCTGGACACGGTCACGCGCGGCCGGCGCGAAATGAAGCGCTTGCGCTATCTGGAAATCCCGGCGCCGGATTTCGCCCCGCTGGGCCGGGGCTGAGCGGCGGTGACCGATCTGCCTGAGGGGCCATCCCCTGGCGGCAAGCCGAAACAGGTGAAGGCGGAGGTCGTGTCCTTCGCCCTCATCGGCGTGGCCGGCCTGTTTGTGGACATGGGGGCGCTGTGGGTGGCCCTGAACCCCTTAGGCTTGGACAAGCACAGCGCCGGCTTCTTCTCCTACTTCGTGGCCGCCACCTTCACATGGTGGATGAACCGGCAGTTCACCTTCACCGGCGCCAGCCGGCGGGGGGCGATCCGTCAGTGGGCCAAGTTTCTGGCGGCCAATGCCGTGGGCGGCGTGGTTAACCTGGCGACCTACAACCTGATCGTCTGGCTGGATGCGCCGGCCTTCGCCGTGGCGATGATGCCCTGGCTGCCCGCACTGTGGCCCTACGGTGCCAAGGGTGCCGGCTCCCTGGCCGGCATGGGCTTCAACTTCGTCCTGTCCAAGATGCTGGTGTTCGGCCAAAAGGCGCCCCGCGCCTGAAACCTACGAGACGCCCAAGCGGCATGAGCTTGCTCATGCCGTAGGACGCGACCACGTCCGCCGCAGGTTTCCGGGGAGCGTACGGACTGGAAACCGAGGATAGCCAAGGGGCGCATGCCCCGCCGGCGCCTGAGGCGCACGAAACAAGCCAGAGGCACACCAAACCAACAAGCCGGCCCTGCCGGGCACGCCCATGGACAGGGGGCGGATCGTCGCCATATAACCGGGCATCATGGCGCGCCGGTTTCTCAAGATGCACGGGCTGGGCAACGACTTCGTCGTTCTGGACGCCCGCCACACCCCCCTGTCCTTGACGGGCGCGCAGGCGCGCGTCCTGGCCGACCGCCGCTTCGGCGTCGGCTGCGACCAGATCATCATTTTGGAACCGCCGCAATCGGCCGGTGCCGACGTCTTCATGCGCATCCTGAACCCGGACGGCAGCGAGTCCGGCGCCTGCGGCAACGCCACGCGCTGTGTCGCCTCGCTGGTGGCGGCTGAGGGAGCCGGACGCGACCGTCTGACGGTGGAGACCATCAGCGGCCTGCTGCCCGCCGTCCGCCATGCCGATGGCATGGTGACGGTGGACATGGGGCCCGCCCGCCTGGATTGGCGGCAGATTCCGTTGGCCGAGCCGGCCGACACGCTGTCGCTGGACGTGGCCGCCGGGCCGCTGTCCAACCCTTGCGCCGTCAACATGGGCAACCCCCACGCCGTCTTCTTCGTGGATGATGCGGAGGCGGTGGATTTGGCCACGTGGGGCCCCCAGCTGGAACACCACACCGCCTTTCCCGAGCGCGCCAATATCGAGGTGGCGACCGTGGTTGCGCCCGGCCGGGTGCGCATGCGGGTGTGGGAACGCGGCGCCGGCATCACGCTGGCTTGCGGGTCCGGCGCCTGCGCCACCCTGGTGGCGGCGGCCCGCCGCGGTCTGACCGGCCGCCGGGCCGAGATCGTCATGGACGGCGGCGCGCTGACCATCGAGTGGCGCGAGGACGGGCACGTGCTGATGACCGGGCCGGTGGCCACGGCCTTCAGCGGGACGCTCGATGACACCCTGCTGGCGGGCGCCGCGCCATGAGTGCCGAGCATGAGCACGAGCATCGCCAGGAAGGCTCCGGCCCGGAGATCTCCGGCGAGGCCGGCGGGCCGCAGGTCGTCACCTTTGGCTGCCGCCTTAACGCCTACGAGTCCGAGGTGATGCGCGACCACGCGCGCGCCGCCGGCCTGGGCCCCGTGCTGATCTTCAACACCTGCGCCGTGACCTCGGAAGCCGAGCGCCAGGCCCGCCAGGCCATCCGCAAGGCCCGGCGCGAGAACCCGGACACCCGTATCGTCGTCACCGGCTGCGCCGCCCAGGTCAACCCCGGCACCTTCGCCGCCATGCCCGAGGTCGACCAGATCCTGGGCAACGATTTGAAGCTGAAGGCCGACAGCTGGACCAGCTTCGGCGCCGGCCAGGCGGAGCGGGTGATCGTCAACGACATCATGTCGGTGCGCGAGACAGCCAGTCACCTGATCCAGGGCATGGAGGGCCGCGCCCGGGCCTTCATCCAGGTGCAGAACGGCTGCGACCACCGCTGCACTTTCTGCATCATTCCCTACGGCCGGGGCAATTCCCGCTCCGTTCCCATCGGTGAGATCGTGACCCAGGTGCGCACCCTGGTGGAACAGGGCTACCGCGAGGTGGTGCTGACCGGGGTGGACGTCACCAGCTATGGCCCCGACCTGCCGGGAGCCCCCACCCTGGGCCAGATGATCCGCCGGCTGCTGGCCCTGGTGCCGGAACTGCCGCGCCTGCGCCTGTCCTCGCTGGACCCGGTGGAGATCGACGACGACCTCTGGCGCCTGATCGCCGAGGAACCGCGCCTGATGCCCCACCTGCACGTCAGCCTGCAGGCCGGCGACGACATGGTGCTGAAGCGCATGAAGCGCCGTCACAGCCGCGCCGACGCCGTGGCCTTCTGCCAGCGCGCGCGGGACCTGCGCCCCGACATGGTGTTCGGTGCCGACCTCATCGCCGGTTTCCCCACGGAAACGGACGAGATGTTCCAGAACACCCTGGACGCCGTGGCCGATTGCGGCCTGACCTGGCTGCACGTCTTCCCCTACAGCCCGCGCCCCGGCACCCCGGCCGCCCGCATGCCCCAGGTGGACAAGGCGGTGCGCAAGGAACGGGCCGCCCTGCTGCGCGCGGCGGGCGAGGCGGCGGTGCGCCGGCACTTGGCCAGCCAGCAGGGGCGCACCGTCAGGGTGCTGGTGGAAAAGGGCCGCGTGGGCCGCACGGAACAATTCGCCGAGGTGCGGCTGGATCGCGATTTCGCGCCGGGCACGCTCGTGGACGCCCGCATCGCCGGGCTGGATGGCGACATGCTGATGGGTTGCTGCTGATGTTCGATTGGATCAAGCGTAAGAAGCCCGCCGCCGAAATCCCGGCGGCCGTCCCGCCCACGCCTGAAACTCCAGTCGTCGTAGAGCCTGTTTCGCAGCCGGAACAACCGCCAGCCCTGCCTGAGGTGGCGACGGAGCCGGTGGTGGATACGCCCGCGCCTAAATCCGCCCTGGTCCTGGACGCCGCCCCGGTGGCGCCGATGGAGGAGGCGCCGCAGGGCAGCTGGCTGTCGCGCCTGCGCCGGGGCCTGTCCAAGTCCACCACCCGGCTGACCGACGGCATCGGCGGCATCTTCACCAAGCGCAAGTTGGATGACGAGACGCTGGAGGAGCTGGAGGAGCTGCTGATCCAGGCGGATCTGGGCCCCGCCATGGCGGCCCGCGTCACCGCCGACTTGGCCAAGAGCCGCTTCGGCAAGGAGGTCTCGCCTGACGAGGTGAAGCGCTTCCTGGCCGATGAGATCGGCAAGGTGCTGGCCCCCGTCGCCCGGCCCCTGGTGCTGGACGGCAACCACAAGCCCCACGTGGTGCTGGTGGTGGGCGTGAACGGCACGGGCAAGACCACCACCATCGGCAAGTACGCGCGGGAATTGCGCGCCGCCGGCAAGACCGTGTGGCTGGCCGCCGGCGACACCTTCCGCGCCGCCGCCGTCAGCCAGCTGCAGATCTGGGGTGAGCGCACCGGCGCCCCCGTGGTGGCGAAGGAGACGGGGGCGGACGCCGCCGGCCTGGCCTATGAGGCGCTGGAGAAGGCTCGGGCCGCTGGCGCCGACGTACTGCTGATCGACACCGCCGGCCGCCTGCAGAACAAGCAAGGCCTGATGGATGAGCTGCGCAAGATCGTGCGCGTCATCAAGAAGGTGGACCCCACCGCCCCCCACACCACCCTGCTGACCCTGGACGCCACCACCGGCCAGAACGCCCATTCGCAGGTCGAGGTGTTCAAGGAGATGGTGTCGGTCAACGGCCTGATCCTGACCAAGCTGGACGGCTCCGCCCGCGGCGGCGTACTGGTGTCGCTGGCGCAGAAGTTCGGCCTGCCGGTCCACGCCATCGGCGTGGGTGAGGGCATCGACGACCTGCGCCCCTTCGACGCCCAATCCTTCGCCGCCTCCCTGGTTGGCCTGGACGAGGGGCGCTGAAACCCAGTTTTAGGCCGCAACGACGGCCGGACATGGTTGAGGGGAGGGGTAGGATGCGGCGTTTGACGCGGCGTGTGGCGCTGGCCGGCTTGATGGCCGCCGTTTCCCCGCTAGTCTCGGCCCAGCCCGTCGATCCCCGCGCCACCCTGGACGCCCTGGACCAAGCCTTTGGCGGCCACCAGTCCGGCACCCGTGCCGTGCACGCCAAGGGTCTGGTGGTGGAGGGGACCTTCATCCCGTCGCCCGCCGCCGCCGGCGTTAGCCGCGCGCCGCATTTCCTGGCGCCGTCGACGCCCGTGGCCGTCCGCTTCTCCAACTTCGCCGGCATTCCCACCCAGGCGGACGGCGACGCCATGGCCAGCCCGCGTGGCATGGCGCTGAAGTTCCACCTGGCCGACGGCACCGACACGGACATCGTCGCCCATTCGGTGAATGGCTTCCCGGTGGCGACGGCGCCGGATTTCCTGGCCATGGTCCAGGCGGCGGCCGCGCACGACCTTTCCGCCTTCCTGGCGACCCACCCGGCGGCCCGCGCCTTCGAGGCGCTGCCCAAGCCCGTCCCGGCCAGCTACGCCACCCTGGCCTATTTCGCCGTCAACGCCTTCCGCTTCACCACCGTGCAAGGCCAGGCCACCGTTGGCCGCTACCGCCTGGTGCCCGAGGCGGGGCTGGCGGTGCTGGCGCCGGGCGAGGCGGCCCGCCGGCCGACCGACTATCTGGCGGTGGAGCTGGCGCGGCGCTTGGCCCAGGGTCCGGCGCGCTTTCGCTTGCTGCTGCAGGTGGCGGAGGCTGGCGATGTGGTTGGCGACGCCACCGTCGCCTGGCCAGAGACGAGACCTCTCATCGACCTGGGCACCCTGACCTTGACCGGCATCGCCGCCGACCAGGACTTCCAGCAGCGCACCCTGCTGTTCCTGCCCGGCCGCCTGCCAGCCGGCATCGAGCCCGCCGACCCCATGGTGGACGCCCGCACGCCGATCTACGGTGCCTCCTTCCGCCGGCGCATGGGCGAAGCGGGCTGAGGGGAATGGTCGCGCAACCGTCATCAGGGTGCGCTTGACAGATGCCTGGCACTTGCCCAACTATGAACGATGAAGCCGCACGCGGGGAAAGCCCGGTGCGGCTTTTCTATTTTTTAAAAGACTTTGCTGACGAAGGGGTCCGCCAACGGCAATCCGGTCGCGGGCGGGAAGGACCCCAGAATAAAAGAGGAGTTTTCCGATTGAACGCACCGGTTTCCCTGCAGGCTGACAAGGTCGTCACCTTCACCGACGCGGATGCCGCCTTCACCCACGTGTTGGCGCTGTACAATGACGCGGTCGGGCATTTGCGGGCCCGCTTCCAGGATTACGCCAGGGGCGAGAGTTTCACCGGCCGGGTGCGGCGCTTCTATCCGTTCGTGCAGGTGACGGTGGACCACGAGCCCCGGGTGGACAGCCGCCTGGCCTATGGCTTCGTTTCCGGTCCCGGCACCTACCGCACCACGCTGACGCGGCCCGACCTCTACGCCTATTACTACCGCCACCAGTTCCAGCAGTTGCTGCGCAACCACACAACCAGCATCGAGGTGGGGGTGAGCGACATGCCCATTCCCATCCAGTTCGCCTTCCCCGAAGGCATGCATGTGGAAGGCGACCTGCCGCCGGAACACCTGCGCAAACTGCGCGAGGTCTTCGACCTGCCCGATCTTGCAGTCATGGACGACAGCATCGTCAACGGCACCTACGAATGCCCGCCGGGCTCGCCCGAGCCGTTGGCCCTGTTCACCGGCCCGCGCGTGGATTACAGCCTGCACCGGCTGAAGCACTATTCCGCCACGGCGCCGGACCATTTCCAGAACTACGTGCTGTTCACCAACTATCAGTTCTACATCGACGAGTTCGTGCGCCGGGGGCTGGAGACCATGCAGCCGTCGGACGATCCGGAGGTGCAGGCCTACCGCTCGCAGTATGTGGCCTTCGTCGAGCCCGGCGACCACGTGACCTTCAACCAGGCGCTGGAACCCGGCCGCGACCCCGAGGGGGAGCGGGTGAAGCGCCTGCCCCAGATGCCCGCCTATCACCTGAAGCGGGCGGATGGGAACGGCATCACCATCGTCAACATCGGTGTCGGCCCCAGCAACGCCAAGACCATCACCGACCACATCGCCGTGCTGCGGCCCCACGTCTGGCTGATGCTGGGCCATTGCGCCGGCCTGCGGGAGACGCAGCGCCTGGGCGACTATGTCCTGGCCCACGGCTATGTCCGCGAGGACAAGGTGCTGGACGCCGACCTGCCCACCTGGATCCCCGTCCCACCCCTGGCCGAGGTGCAGGTGGCCCTGGAAAAGGCGGTGGGCCATGTCACCGGGCTGGAGGGATGGGAGCTGAAGAGCCTCATGCGCACCGGCACGGTGGCCACCATCGACAACCGCAACTGGGAACTGCGCGACTACCGCGAGCCGGTGCAGCGCTTCAGCCAAAGCCGCGCCATCGCGCTGGATATGGAATCGGCCACCATCGCCGCCAACGGCTTTCGCTTCCGCGTGCCCTACGGCACCTTGCTGTGCGTGTCGGACAAGCCGCTGCATGGTGAGCTGAAGCTGCCCGGCATGGCCAACCACTTCTACCGCGCCCGGGTGGACCAGCACCTGGCCATCGGCATGCTGGCCATGGAACTGATGCGGGAGAACGGCCTGGAACGCCTGCACAGCCGCAAGCTGCGCAGCTTCGTCGAGGCGGCGTTCCAGTAATGTCCCAGCTGATCCGTCTGCTCCTGGAATGGGGCCCGTTGGTCGTCTTCTTCGTGGCCAACGCCAAGGGTGGGATCATGGTCGCCACCGCCACCTTCATGGTGGCGGCGGTTGTGGCCCTGCCCATCTACCGCAAGCTGGATGGTAAGTGGCCGCTGATGCCCCTGGTCACCTGCGGCTTCGTGCTGGTGTTCGGCGGCCTGACCCTGTGGCTGAACGATGAGACCTTCATTAAGGTGAAGGCCACCATCATCTACCTGCTGTTTGCCCTGGCCCTGGCCGTGGGTATCGCCCTGCGCCGCAACCTGCTGGCCCAGGTGCTGGTGGGTGTGGATCTGGACCCCGACGGCTGGCGCCGCCTGACCGTGCGCTGGATGGCTTTCTTCCTGGTGCTGGCCGGCGCCAACGAGGTGGCGTGGCGCTTCCTGACCACCGACCAGTGGGTGGCCTACAAGTCCTTCGTCGTCATCCCGCTGTTCGTGCTGTTCAGCATGGCGCAGGTGCCCCTGATCCTGAAGCATCAGGTGCCGGAAGCCGGGGGCGGGGCGGACGGCCAGGGCGGCGGGGCGTAAGGATGCGCGGGCGGCGAAGCGGACTGACGATGGCGCTGATGCTGGGCCTGGCGGCCTGCGCCAGCAACAACGCCCAGGAACACGGCACCGCCCTGCACCATCTGGGCGGTCCCGCCGATGGGGTGGTGCTACCGCCGCTGCCCCCTCAGGTCGGTGCCGACAAGGCCGACCCCCAAGCCACGCCGGATATGGCGGCGAACGGTGCGCCCGTCCCTGGTGCCCCAGCCGCTGGAACGCCGCGCAAGCGGCCGGTCGCCGCGCAAGCGGCGTCCACCCAATCCACCCCGGCCACGGCCGCCGGGCCGTTCGCGCCGCCCCCGGACAGCGGCATCCAGGAGGTGGTGGTGACCCCCTTGGACGTCAGCGGCTATTGGAAGATCACCGCCCGCTCCACGTTCGGCCTGGGCGATTCGGCCTTCTACAAGCGCTATGAGAACGACACCCACATCTGCCGGTTCGAGCAGACCCGCGGCCGCCTGTTGGCCTATTGCCCCCTGCTGGACTCGGTGGGGAAGGGGGAGCTGGAGGAGCGCCACCTCAGCCTGTCATGGAGCCTGGCGGGCGGCATCGCCTTCCATGTCGATGCCGAGGTCGAGGGGACGCCCGGTAGCGGGATGGGGGGTCAGCAATTGTCCTTCACCGGCCAGGCCAACGGCCGGCTGGCGGGTTTCCTGCCGGTGACGGCGCAGGTGCCGGCGCGCGGCGTGCACTTCGAACCGCCGGCGGACGCAGCCCCGCCCAGCCTGGCGCCCCTGCGGCAGGCCTTGGCCGACTGGGACAGCGGCCAGCTGACGCCCGGCCTCTACACCCCCAACCTGCTGCCCCGATTGACCAAGCTGCTGGCCCGCCCCAACCGCGCCGCAGGGCGGGGCGCCTTGCAGGGTTTGCGCTACATCGGCAGCATCGAGCGCGCGCTGAACAAGAAGGACGCGCCCGACGCCCGCATCAGC
The DNA here is from genome assembly GCF_034653275.1 of Nitrospirillum guaranorum. Taxonomy (NCBI): domain Bacteria; kingdom Pseudomonadati; phylum Pseudomonadota; class Alphaproteobacteria; order Rhodospirillales; family Azospirillaceae; genus Nitrospirillum; species Nitrospirillum guaranorum. Next base: position 1,096,481 of record NZ_JAYEES010000003.1, read on the forward strand.
CACGACGTCTATGAAGCGCGCTACGCCAGCGGCACCTGGCTGTGCGTGGTCCACCTGGAGGGTGACGGCAAGATCAGCGACTTCGCGTGCTGATCCTTGTTCATTGGCTGGCCCGTTACTGCGGGACTTGCCGCGTTACCGCCCGGTAAATTCGGGTAACCCCCTGGTTTCGCCGCCTTGTCCTTCCCCACCGGCCTTGTAGAGAGGGCGGGCGCGCCGTCGCGCGCCATCGCCATATAAGGGGAGAATGGGGCCATGCGTAACCGGGTGATCATGGGCGCCGCCATCGGCTGCCTGTCCTTGAGCGGCTGCGTCATCAACGCCGACGACAGCGGCCATCACTATGACATGCCGCGCACGGCCACCACCGTCTGCCGGCGCGAGGTCGACCATGTGTACGACGACTATTACAAGATCGTCTTCGACCTGCCGGTCCTGGCCACCGAGGCGGACGGCCGCCAGACCGTGGTCCAGCCCTTCACCCTGATGCCCCGCCGCGACATCACCGCCGCCGCTGGCCGCCATGTCATGCGCTGCGTCGTCAAGGACACGGCCCTGATCTCGGTTAGCGAGGATCGTTGAGGTTTCGCCGCCGGCCTTGGCCCATGCCCAGCACGGTCAAGGCCAGGCCGGCGGCGAAGGCGCCGTAGCCCCAGCCCATGTGCGGCGGGGTGTAGTGAAAAACAACCTCCGACCGGCCGGCAGGCAACTCGACCCTCTGGAACAGGGGGCCGTCGGCCTCCACGACCTGTTCCCGGCCGTTCACGGTGGCCCCCCAGCCCGGCATGAACAACTCCAGCCGGGTCAGTGTGGCCGGGGCGGCGCAATCGGCCGCCAGCCGTTCCCGGCTGACCGGCGCCAGATGGCAGCCGTCGGCGCTGAAGTATGGCCGAGGGTTGGACAGCGCGTCGATCTGCATCACGTCATCGCGGAAAACAGGGCCGTCGCCTTCATCGGCTGGCTCGGCCCCAACCAGGGCGAGGGCGACATGGGGCTCCACATCGGGGATCGGCGCGCCGTTCAGGGTGAAGGTCCGCCCCGTGTCCGTCCCCGCCGTCCACATGGATAGGCCGAAACGCTTGCGTCCGCCCGCCCGGCTGACCGCCAGCGTCAGGGGGGCGTCGCCCGCCAGCGGAACGGCTTCGGTCAGCGGAACCAGGATATAGCTGCCACCGACGACATCCGATAGCTCGTGCCCGCCGTCGGCGCAGGTCGCGCCGGCGCACAGGCGCAGCGTCAGGCGGCCGTCGGCGGCGCCATTCTTCAGGGAACTCACATGCAGGCCCACGGCGGCCACATGGCCGCGCCTGGCGTCGAAGGGCACCCGGTGGGCATCCGCCGGCAGGGTCAGGATCGCCATATCCCCGTCGGCCAGGGCAAGCGGGCGCTGGGTCTGGTCGACCATCCCGGGGGGAGCCCAGTCGAAGGGGCCTTTACCTGGCACGGAAACGACGTAGCGGACGCCCATGTCACGGTAGGCGTCCGGGTCGCGCCGCAGGTTGTCCACCGCGCTGGGCCCCGTGGCGACGCGGCGGTCCCGGCCGTCGAAGGCGATGGGATAGGTGTTGTCGTCCAGCCGCTGAACGACATGATCCACCCAGGCGGCCGGCAGCGGCAGGTTGTTGTGGTTGATGCCGCCAATGCCGTAATAGGCGCCGTAGTTGGGCTGGATGGGACCCAGCGTGTAATAGCGCTGCAGGCCCAGATGGCGTCGCAGGAAGCCGACGCCGTCTTCCCGAAGGACGCCGGCGCTTGGGTAGAACACGGTGGGTATCAGCAGCAGCAGCACTGCCTCGGCGACCGCCAGGCCCCCAAGCCAGCGGGCCCGGTTTGGTGTGCCCGGAGTGGGCCGGCGCAGGATGGCGGCCATGCCCCCCAGGACCATCGCGGCCACCGCCAGCGAGCCCCAAAGCCAGGGCGCGCGGTAAGGTTTCAGCGCCAGCAGCGGGGCTGCGAGACCCGAGGCCAGCGCGATGAAAGCCAGTGCCGTCAGGAAGCCCAGCCATTGACGCCGCGTTGGCTTCGCCGCCTCCGTCAGATCCTGGCAGGCCAACCCCGCGAGGACGGCCAGGGCGAAAGCCACCGAGGGGGCGAAATAACGGAAGAACATGGCCCAGCCGACGCCCGGGATGGCGGTCACCAGGGTGTTGACCACGGGCAGGCCGTACATGGCGCCCGTGACGATGGCGACCCAGCCCACCAAGGCCAGGCGCAGGGGACGCAGGTGGCTTCCAATCGCGCCGATCATGCCCAAGGCCAGCAGGCCCACACCGGTGTAACCACCCACGCCCCCCCAGAAGCCGAAGCTTTCGGCCGTGCCGGGGTCGCTCAGCCGGCCCAGGGCATAGGGCAGGACCAGCGTGATCAGGCGGGCGGCGGACAGATGCACGTGGCGGAAGCCGCCGTCGCTGTGATCGCCCAGGTTGGCGTGCGGCAAATAGCCCAGGAAGGCGACCAGGATGGGCCCCGCCACCAGCACGCCGCCGACCGCGCCCAGCGCCGCCCGGGCGAGATAGTCCGCCCCCTGCCGGCCGGATAGGCCCGCCAGCCGCGCCAGCGTCCAGACGCCAACCAGCAGGCCGTTGAAATAGGCGACCTCGGGGAACCCGGCATAGAGCGACAACGCCAGGCCCAGGGCGATCCAGGCCCAGCCGCCCCGCCCGCCCGCCTGGACGCGGGTCCGCACGGCTTCCACGCCCAGCAGGGTCAGCGGTAGAAAGCAAATGGGATTGACGACGGCATTGCCCAGCCAGGCGTATGTGCCGTTGAACTCGAACAACAGGGCCGCCACGGCGGACGCCGTCGGCGCCAGGCCCAGCCGCCGCAGCAGCATCCAGGTGAAGAGGCCGGCCAGGACCTGCAAACTGATGTGCATGTAGAGCTGCCCATTGGGCAGGGCCAGCAGCACCGTGAGCGGGAACAGGGCGGCGGACTGCATGTCGCCGGCCAGCGGCATGCCGATGCCGGAATAGGGATTCCACCAGGGAATATGGCCGGACAGCCAGTCCAGGGCCGCGCGGTGGCCCAGTGCCTGGCTGGTGTAGGCGATGTTGGGGTCAAGCGTGGACAGGCTGCGCCGCAGCACGCGGGCGGCGATGCCGCTTTCCAGGAAGCGGGCATCGGCCAGCCGCCAGCCCAGGATCAGGTGCAGCTTGGCCAGGATGGGGGCGATAAGGACAAGGAACAGCGGTCTGCGGCTGTTGGCGGCATCTGTTGTCATCGGTGTCGTCAGGGCGTCGCGGCGGAACGCCGGTTACGGGCGAAGGGCAGGGCGCTGGCCGCCGCCAAACCGAGCCCGACAAGGAAGGCGGCATAGCCCCAGCCCATGTGGGGTGGCCGATAGTGGAAGCGCACGTCCGACCGGCCGGCGGGCAGGTCGACCTTCTGGAACAGCGGCCCGTCCTGGCCGACCGTCGCCGTTGCCCCGTTCAAGGTCGCGGTCCAGCCTGGCATGAACAACTCCAGCCGCGTCAGTGCGGCCGGGGCGGGACAGTCGGCCGTCACCGCCTCCCGGCTGTCGGGCGTCAACTGGCACCCGTCCGCCGTGAAATACGGACGGGCGCCGGGCAGCTCGACGATGTCCATGACCTCGTCGCCGGCCACGGGGGGTGCGAAACGCAAGGTCACTTGCGGGTCCCGTGCCGGTGCCGGCGTGGTCCACAGCCCCACGGGGAAGTCGCCCCCGACCTTGCGGACGGTGATGGCCGCTGGCCCCGACCAAGGCACCGGCGTGTCCAGGGGTACGGACAGGTACTGGTTGTCGGCCGCCGTGGCTAGGTCCCGGCGTCCTTCCGCGCAGCGGTCGGCGGCGCAGAAGCGCACGACCAGCGTGCCCCTGCTCTGCCCCACATACGTGGCCACCAGGACGCCGACCGATCGCACCTCGCGATCCGCCATGGACGGGTCGGGCGGCAGGACCAGGCTGGCGCTGCCGCCGTCTTCCAAGCGCAGGACCTCGGTCATGCTGACGGCCGCGCCCGGCGGTTTCCAATCGAAAGGGCTTTGGCCGGTGGGCGCCACCAGGTATTTCACGCCCAAGGCCCGATAGGCGTCCAGATTGGCGCGCAGGTTCTCCGTGGCGGTCGGCCCCTCCGCCACCTTGCGATCATGGCCGTCGAAGGCCGATTCGATGGTGTTGTTGTCCAGATGGTTGAAAACGTGATCCACCCAGGCCGCGGGCAGCGGTAGGTCGTTGTGATTGATGCCCGCGATACCGTAATAGGCGCTGTAATTGGGCTGGATGGGCCCCAGGGTGTAGAAGCGCTGCAGGCCCAGGTTTCTCTGCAGGAACTCCACGCCGGCCGTCTGCAGCCGGCCGCTTTCGGGATAATGGCGCAGGGGCAACACGAACAGCACCACCGCTTCGGCGACGGCCGCGGCGCCCAGTATCCAAGCCCGCGTGCGGTTGCTGAAGGTGCTGCCCCCCAGTTCGCGGATGCCCGCCAGCGCCACCACGGCGTAGAGCAATGACCGGGCCAGGATGGGCACGAAGGGAGCATCCACGTACAGTCGCCGGGACAACCAAAGCGGCGCCACCAAGCACGCCACGCCCGCAGCCAAGCCGCCCCAATAGGCCAGCTTGGACCGCCGTTCCGCCGGGTGCTCCGCCAAGTCGTGGCAGGCCAGGCCGGCCAGCACGGCCAGCGCGAACGAGATCGACGGGTTGAAGTACCGGAAGAACATGGCGTCGCCGACCGCCGGGATGGCGGTGACCACGGCCACCATCGCGTGCTGGCCATAGACCGCGCCCGTCACCACCACGCACCAACCGGCCAGGGTCAGCCGCAACCCGCGCAGCCAGGGGCGCCAGACCGCCATCGCGGCCGCCACCACCAGGACCAGGCCGGTATAGCCGCCAACTGCGCCCCAGAAGATGAAGGCCTGCGCGTCCAGCGTATGGCCCAGTTCGCCCAGGGCGTAGGGAAGGAACAAGGTCAACATGCGCTGGATGTCGAGATGCGACTGGCGGAAGCTGCCGGTGGCATGATTGCCAAGGTAACCGTGGCCCAGGTAGTCGACGAAGGCGATGAGGATGGGGGCGGCCAGCAGCAGGCCGGCCACCGTTCCGGCGGCGACGCGCGCCATATAGGCCATGGAGCGGTCCCGCAGGCCCGCCAGCCGTGCCAGGGTCCAGAGGGCGATCAGCAGACCGTTGAAATAGGCGACTTCGGGAAAGCCGGCGTAAAGCGACAGCGCCAGACCGCCGGCGATCCACCCCCATCCGCCCGCCCATTGGCCCGGCCGGCCCGCCAGCGCGCGGGCCCGTGCCTCTTCCACCCCCAACAACACCATGGGAAGGAAGGGGATGGGGTTGATGACGGCGTTGGCCAGCCAGGCGAAGGTGCCGTTGAATTCGAACAGCAGGCTGGCCACCGTGGCCCCCAGCATCGCAACCCCCAGGCGGCGCATCAGCAGCCAGGTGAACACCCCCGCCGTGATCTGCAGGCTGATGTGCATGTACAACTGCCCATTGGGCAGGGCCAGCAACAGGGTGGGCGGGAACAGGGCGGCCGACTGCATGTCGCCGGCCAGCGGCATGCCGATGCCGGAATAGGGGTTCCACCAAGGAATATGGCCGGACAGCCAGTCCAGGGCCGCCCTATGCCCCAGCGCATGGCTGGTGTAGGCGATGTTGGGATCCAGGGTGGACAACCCGTCGCGCACGACGCCGCTGGCCAGCCAGCCTTCGATGAAACGCGGATCCGCCAGGCGCCAGCCCAGGATCAGGCCAAGCTTGGCCAGGATGGGGGCGAGGATGAGCAGGGTGATGGCTCGGAAGCCGGTGGAACGCCACAGGGGGATCTGGATTTCCGCGCCAGCGGGCTGTGGCGGCAGGCTTTGCATCACGCTATTCGGCAAGGCGTCCATCTCGGCGGTGGAGAGGCGGGTTGACCCTTCCTCTTCGGCCATGGCGGACACTTTTGCAACCGGCCTGTGCCGATGACACCGCCCCCAAAGAAAAACGCCGCGACGGGCGAACCGTCGCGGCGTTGCAATCACTGGCGTCCCTGGGAACTGACGCCGGAACCGGCGTCAGGCGGCGCGGGCCACCATCAGCTTCTTGATCTCGGCGATGGCCTTCGCCGGGTTCAGGCCCTTGGGGCAGGTCTGGGTGCAGTTCATGATGGTGTGGCAGCGGTACAGCCGGAAGGGATCTTCCAGGTTGTCCAGGCGCTCACCCGTCATCTCGTCGCGGCTGTCGGCGATCCAGCGATAGGCCTGCAGCAGGATGGCCGGGCCCAGGTACTTGTCGCCGTTCCACCAATAGCTGGGGCAGCTGGTGGAGCAGCAGAAGCACAGGATGCACTCATAGAGGCCGTCCAGCTTCTCACGCTCCTCCGGGCTCTGCAGCCGCTCACGCGACGGCGCCGGGCTCTGGCTTTGCAGCCAGGGTTTGATGGAGGTGTACTGGGCGTAGATGGTGTTCAGGTCCGGCACCAGATCCTTGACCACCGGCATGTGCGGCAGCGGGTAGATCTTGACGTCGCCCTTCACGTCCTCGATGGCCTTCAGGCAGGCCAGCGTGTTGCGCCCGTCGATGTTCATGGCGCAAGAGCCGCAGATGCCCTCGCGGCACGACCGGCGGAAGGTCAGCGTGCTGTCGATGTCGTTCTTAATGTGGATCAGGGCGTCCAGCACCATGGGGCCGCACTTGTCGAGATCGATCTCGTAGCGGTCCTCGGTGGGGTTGCTGCCCTTGTCCGGGTCATAGCGATAGATGCGGAAGGTCTTGGCCCGCTTGGTGGCGGACGTCTTCACCGACGTGGTCTTGCCGGTGTGAACCTTGGAATTGGCGGGAAGGGAGAACTCGGCCATGGCATCGGGTCCGTTCGGCTAAGGCGTCAGTAGACGCGCTTCTTGGGCGGGATGACGTCAATGTCACCGGTCAGGGTGTACATGTGGACGGGACGGTCACCGAGGGTGACGGCGCCCTTCTCATCCACCCAGGACGTGGTGTGCTTCATCCACTCGTGGTCGTCGCGCTCGGGGAAGTCCTCGCGGGCATGCGCGCCGCGGCTTTCCTTGCGGTTGGCCGCCGAATTGATGGTGACCACGGCCTGGCGCATCAGGTTGTCCAGCTCCAGGGCTTCCACCAGGTCGGAGTTCCAGATCAGAGAGCGGTCGCTGACGGCGATGTCGTCCCGCTTGGACCACACGCCCTTCATCAGCTCCACGCCTTCCTCCAGCACCTCGCCGGTGCGGAAGACGGCGCAGTTGTTCTGCATGATCTTCTGCATTTCCAGGCGCAGGTGGGCGACGCGGGTGCCGCCCTTGGCGTTGCGCACCTTGTCCAGGTGGGCCAGCGCCTTGTCGGTCACGTCCTGGGACAGGGTCTTGTGCGCGGCACCCTTCTTCACCGTCTCGGCGGCACGGTTGGCGGCGGCGCGGCCGAACACCACCAGGTCCAGCAGCGAGTTGGAACCCAGGCGGTTGGCCCCGTGCACTGAAACGCAGGCCGCCTCGCCGATGGCCATCAGGCCCGGGACCACCTGGTCCGGGTTCTCGGCCGTCGGGTTGATGACCTCGCCGTGATAGTTGGTCGGGATGCCGCCCATGTTGTAGTGCACGGTCGGCAGCACGGGGATGGGCTCGCGCGTCACATCCACGTTGGCGAAGACCTTGGCGGTCTCGGCGATGCCGGGCAAGCGCTCGTGGATGATGGCCGGGTCCAGGTGCTCCAGGTGCAGGTGGATGTGGTCCTTGTGCTCACCCACGCCGCGGCCCTCGCGGATTTCCACGGTCATGGAGCGGCTGACCACGTCGCGGCTGGCCAGGTCCTTGGCCGACGGGGCGTAGCGCTCCATGAAGCGCTCGCCCTGGCTGTTGGTCAGGTAGCCGCCTTCACCGCGCACACCCTCGGTGATCAGACAGCCGGAGCCGTAGATGCCCGTGGGGTGGAACTGCACGAACTCCATGTCCTGCAGGGGCAGGCCGGCGCGCAGCACCATGCCGCCGCCGTCGCCGGTGGAGGTGTGGGCGGAGGTGCAGCTGAAGTAGGCGCGGCCGTAACCGCCGGTGGCCAGCACCGTCTGGTGGCCGCGGAAGCGGTGGATGGTGCCGTCGTCCAGGTTCCAGGCCAGGACGCCCTTGCACTCGCCGTCTTCCATCAGCAGGTCCAGCGCGAAGTATTCCACGAAGAACTCGGCCTCGTGCTTCAGGCTCTGCTGATACAGGGTGTGCAGGATGGCGTGGCCGGTGCGGTCGGCGGCGGCACAGGTGCGCCGGGCCTGGCCCTCGCCGTAGCGGGTGGTCATGCCGCCGAAGGCGCGCTGGTAAATCTTGCCTTCCGGGGTGCGCGAGAAGGGCACGCCGTAGTGTTCCAGCTCGATGATGGCCGGGACGGCCTCACGCACCATGTACTCGATGGCGTCCTGGTCGCCCAGCCAGTCCGACCCCTTCACGGTGTCGTACATGTGGTAGCGCCAGTCGTCCTCGCCCATGTTGCCAAGGGCGGCGGAGATGCCGCCCTGCGCCGCCACGGTGTGGCTGCGGGTGGGGAACACCTTGGTGATGCAGGCCGTCTTCAGGCCCTTTTCGGCCATGCCGAAGGTCGCGCGCAAGCCGGCGCCGCCGGCGCCCACGACGACGACGTCGTACTGATGGTCGATAATGGGGTAGGCGTTAGCCATGACAGTCCTTCCTCACGCCCCGAAGGCGATCTTGAGCACGGCGAAGACGCTCGCGGCGGCCAGCAGGATGGCGGCGCCGTTGGTCAGCCCGATGGCGATCAGGCGCGCCAGCTTGCCGTGGATGTAGTCCTCAAACACTTCGCGCATGCCGGCGGCGGCATGGTGGAAGGTGGCGATCAGGGTGATCAGCAGCAAGACCGCGTTCACCGGCTGGTGCAGCCAGGCGATGGCGTCCGCGTGCTCCGCCTTGGCCAGGCGGACGATGGAGATCAGGAACCAGACGGTCAGCGGGACCAGCAGGACCGCGACCATGCGGTAGGCCAGCCAATGGGCGCCGCCGCTCTTGGCGGAGCCGAGGCCGCGCACACGGCCGAGGCGCGTGCGGAAACCGTTGTCGGACGTAGAAGCCATGGAATGCGCGCTCCCGTCAGAGGGCGAAAGCGGCGATCCAGACGATCGCCGTCAGAACGAAGGAACCGCCGAACACCAGGGCGGAGCTGCGCTGCGCGCTGGCATTGGTGATGCCGGTGCCGGTATCCCAGATCAGGTGCTGGATGCCCTTCAGCAGGTGGTAGCCGAAGGCCCAGGTCCAGCCCAGCAGGCACAGCAGGCCGATGGGGCTGCCCAGCACGTGCTGCGCCGTGTCGAAATCGTCGGGGCCGCTGGCGGCCGCCACCAGCCACCAGGTCAACACCAGGGTGCCAACGGTCAGGGCGATGCCGGTGAAGCGGTGCGTGATCGACGACACGGCGGGCAGGGGTAGGCGATAGACCTGGAGGTGGGGCGACAGCGGCCGTGCCTTTTTGGCCACGCTGGTCTCGCTCATGATTCGCGCGTCCTCGTCCTTTTGGATTATCAGGTGCCGGTGCCGCACCGGCCATGTGGCGCCCGCGACATGCGGGTCGGGACGCCGGCCGAATTGTTGCACCGCCGGGGGCGGATAGGATGTGAAGTCAATTACGCCCCCGCCTCCTGTCCGTCAACGCCCTGTCTGGGGCCGACTTTTGCGAATACAAGGGGTGGGGCGCATGGGTGCGTGAGTCTTTCGACATGGCTGGCGACACGGCTGGTGGCAGGCCCTGGGAAACTTCGTCGCCCGGCGGCTTTCGCCGTCGGCCGGGCCGATTGCCGCGCATCGGGGCGGCCGGTACAGTGCTGGCGTCAACCCCGTTGCCTCGCGAAAGTTTCCGTCTTGTCCGCCAACGACTTGTGCCGCTTGTTGGAAGAGTTGTGCCTGACGGCATGGCCCGCCCTGAAGACCATCCACGATGACGGTTGGCTGCTGCGGTTCTCCCAGGGGCATTCCGGCCGCTCCAACTCGGTCACCTGCCTGTCGGCGGGTGTGCTGCCGGTGGTGGAAAAGGTGGACCGGGCGGAGGCTGCCTATATCCGGGAAGGCCTGCCCCCGCGTTTCCGTATCACCCCCCTGGCGTCCGGGGCGCTGACGGCGGAACTGGATCGGCGCGGCTATCTGCGGCAGGAGGAGAACCTGGTGCAGGCGGCGGATATCGCCCCCGCTGGCCTGGTCGTGGCGGATGACGGCCTCCGCTGGCGGGTGGACGCGGCACCGCCCCCCGATGTGCTGGCGGCCTATGCTCAGGCCCTGCCGCTGGCGCCATGGGAGGGGGAGCCCATGCGCCGCCTGTTGGACGCCATCGCTGTGCCCACCCTGTATGTCAGCGCCTGGGATGGGGGCCGCTATGCCGGCAGCGCGCTTGGGGTCGTGGATCGCGGCTGGCTCGGCGTCTACAAGGTGCTGGTGGCCCCGGAACAGCGTGGTCGGGGCCTGTCCCGCCGCCTGCTGGCGCGCCTGTTGGCGGCCGGGGCGCACGCGGGCGCCACCCGCGCCTACCTGCAGGTGGGCGGCGCCAACCACCCGGCGCTGGCGACCTACGCCCGGGTAGGGTTCGCAACAGTTTATCGCTATCAATACCGGCAGGCGCCATAGTTGCATAGTTGATGTCACTATAACCTGGAAGTGGATTGCCGGCATGGCAACCTACCGGGTCGGGGCATGGGGACGTTAAAGGGCGCCGTTATTGGCTTGGTTTTCTTCCTTCAAGGACCCGCGCTGGCGCGGGCGGAAGAACCGACCATGGAGTCGATCACCCAGAGGGTTCATGCCCAGCTTTACGTGGACGATCCGGCGGGGCGCGGTGGGATGGTGGAATTCCACGATGGCTATCAGTTCGTGCAATGCCGGCATTTACCGCAACAGACCATCGTCGTCTGCGAGGCGGGCGGTACCCGGGGCCAGCCTTGGCTACGGCACGCCCTGACCCAAGAGCGACTGGCGGCCCTGAAAGGCATGGGCTTCACCGCCGACCGGCAGACGGGAAACTTCATCCGGCGATGGGATCCGGCGCCTGAGCCTAAGATGCTGATGGCCTTCATGGTGCATGCCCTGGATGTGGGATACAGCCCCAGCGGCCAGGAGACGGAGCTGCAATACGGTTGGTTTCCGGCCCAGGCGTGTCCGCCGCGCGTCGCCGCCGGCAACGCCTATGGTGGGGCCGTGATCTTCGACGGCACCAAGCCGAGGGCCGCGCAAGGATGCCGCCTGGAGCCGGTGGAGGAGAGGGATGACAAGCCCCTTGCCCGTCCGCCGGCCCCGCCGGCAGACGCTTCCGACGCCATGTCCCGGCAGCAACAGGCCATTTCGGCGGCCGTGACCTGGGTGGCTGGCGGCACGGGGCCGGAGCATCGCATCGCCATTCTCTCCTGGGGTGACTTCTACATCCAGTGCATGAAGGCGGAGGACCCCTCGATGCAGTGCGAGGTCGTGTCCGCCGATGTCATGCCCCGCCTGAAACGTGTGCTGAACGCCGCCGCCGGCAGGCGGCTGCGGAAGCTGGGCTTCCTGGAACCCGGCTACTCCATGAACTACATCGGGTGGTTCAGGTTGAACGACGGCAAGCCTGAGAACTGGGCCTGGTCGACAATGCGGGCGGCGCTGACGGCTTTCGGTGGCTACGCCATCCAGCCGGTGACCGTGGAGCGTCGCTCCTTGAAAGGGGAAACCTGAGCCACCCGACTTAGGGGGAGGTCCGGTCGGCGCCACCGACTGCCGACGTTCCGATCACCTCCGCCAGCGCCACCAGGCGGTGCGCCTCGGCCACATGCAGGGCTTCCACCAGGCGGCCGTCCACCAGCACGACAGCCTTGCCCTGGGCCATGGCCTCGGCATGGGCGGCGATGATCCGGCAGGCGCGGTCCAGCGAGGCCGCGTCGGGGGCGAAGGCGGCGTTGGCGGCGGTTAACTGCTTGGGATGGATCAGGGTCTTGCCGTCAAAGCCCAGTTCCACCCCCTGGCGGCAACTGGCGTCCAGGCCGGCGTCATCATCCAGGTCCAGGTGCACGCCGTCCAGTATGGCCAGGCCGTGGGCGCGGGCTGCCAGCAGGCACAGGCCCAGGGCCGTGATCATGGGCAGGCGCATCGGCGTATGCTGGGCGTGCAATTCCTTGGCCAAATCCGAGGTGCCCAGCACCATGCCGGCCAGGCGGGGGGAGGCGGAGGCGATTTCCCTGGCGTTCAGCATGCCCAAGGCGGTTTCCATCATGACCCACAGGGGAAGGTCGTTGGTCGCCCCCTGCGCCGCCAGCAAACGGTCCGCCTGACGCACCGCCTCCGCCGACTCCACCTTGGGGATCAGCACGCCCTGGGCCCCCGACCGGGCCACCGCCGCCAGGTCGGCATGGCCCCACGGCGTGTCCAGGCCGTTGACGCGAATCAGCACCTCGCGCCGGCCGAAGCCGCCGGCGGCCACGGCGGCCAGCACCTGATCGCGCGCCAGATCCTTGGCGTCCGGCGCCACCGCGTCCTCCAGATCCAGGATCAGGACGTCGGCGTCCAGGCCCTTGGCCTTTTCCAGCGCGCGGGCGTTGGACCCCGGCATGTACAGGGCGGAACGGCGGGGGCGGGCGGTGACGGGCATGGGCGGCTCGTACAAGATGGGCAAGATGGGCGGACGGATTTGCGGCACCATAGCGCCGTCCTGTGACGGGGGCGACGGCCGCCCGCGTCCCATCCGTGGTAACAGGATCAGCATCCCCATGTCCCGCGTCATGCGGCTTGCCCACAGCCTGTCGCGGGTCTACCCCTAAGACAGGCCGTCATCCTGTCCCCGGATGCCCCTTATCCGGGGGCCCGGTCCTGGGGCAGGTCCATTGCTACCGAGGAGCCCTTCCCCGATGCCGTCGCGTACCCGCCGCCCATTCCTTTCCCCCGCAACGCGCCATGGCACGCGAGTGGGTGGCACCCAACTGTGTGGCGCCTTCCTGGGGGCGCTGTTGTGCCTGGGCGCCGGCGGCGCCTGGGCCCAGGTGGCGCCACCGCCGCAAGAGGGCGCGCCCGGTGCCGGTGAGCCGGTCACCGCCAACCAGCCGCTGCTGCGCGATCCCCGCCTGGTGGGCAACGCCAAGGCGCCGCCGCGCGACGTGGAGTGCGTGGTGGGGGCCGGCAGCCCCTGCGCCGGCCGCATGGATTTCAACGACGGCCGCAGCTTCGGCTTCAAGATCAGCGGCCCGGGCGAGGCCCTGTTCCGCAACATCGGCAACCGCCGCTGCACCCTGGAATACATCCTGACCGACAGCACGGTGGCCACGGCCGGCCGCACCATGGACCTGGCCGCCGGCGCCGCCACCACGCTGAAGGTGCGCGACGCCCAGGGCATGCATGTCCGCCTGTCGGCGCGCGGCATGGCCTCCCCCATTTGCGAACTGGAAGTGACGGCCAAGCAGTCATGAGAGGAGTGGCCCCGATGCGTCCCCTGCTGATCGCCCTGTCCCTGGCGGTGGCGCCGCTGATGGTGCCAATGCCCACCCGTGCCGGAGACGCTGCACCCATCGCGGCGGAGGCGTTCGACCCCGCCCGGGACGCCGCCCATGATGTGGCCGTGGCGGCATCCCAGGCCAAGGCGCAGGGCAAGCGCGTGCTGGTGGACGTGGGCGGGGAGTGGTGCGTGTGGTGCCATCGTTTCGACGCCCTGTTCACCGATGACGCGCGGCTGCGCACGCTGCGTGACCAGGGCTTCGTCACCGTGAAGGTGAACTGGAGCAAGGAGAACAAGAACGAGGCGCTGCTGGGCCAGTGGCCCAAGATGGCGGGCTATCCCCACCTGTTCGTCCTGGATGGCGAGGGCAAGGTGCTGCACTCCCAGGACACCGGGCTGCTGGAACAGGGCAAGGGCTACGACACCGGCAAAGTGGCGGCCTTCCTGACGGAATGGGGCGCCAAGGCGCCGGGCTCCCGCATCTGAGCCTCTGTTCACGCCATGAAAAAAGGGCGCCGGCCTCATCGAGGCGGCGCCCTTTTCCTGGGTTTGGCCAGCCGGCCGACTACTTCTTCAGGTGATCCTTCACCAGCCGTTCGGCGATCTGCACGGCGTTCAGCGCCGCACCCTTGCGCAGGTTGTCGGAGACGACCCACAGGTTCAGGCCGTTTTCCACGGTGAAATCCTCGCGCAGGCGGCTGACGAACACCAGGTCGTCGCCGGCGGCCTCGACGGGGGTGACATAGCCCTCGTCGGCCTGGTGGTCGATCAGAGACACGCCCTTGGCCCGGCGCAGGGCGGCGCGGGCCTCATCGGCGCTGATGGGGTTCTCGAACTCCACGTTGATCGCCTCGGAATGGGCGATGAACACGGGCACGCGCACGCAGGTGGCGGTCACCTTGATGGACGGATCCAGGATCTTCTTGGTCTCCACCGTCATCTTCCACTCTTCCTTGGTGGTGCCGTCTTCCATAAAGACGTCGATGTGGGGGATGACGTTGAAGGCGATCTGCTTGGTGAACTGCTTCTTCTCGACCGGGTCGTTCACATAGATGGCGCGGGTCTGGGTGAACAGCTCGTCCATCGCCTCCTTGCCGGCGCCCGACACGGACTGGTAGGTCGACACCACCACGCGGCGGATGCGGGCCAGGTCGTGCAGGGGCTTCAACGCCACCACCATCTGGATGGTGGAGCAGTTGGGGTTGGCGATGATGCCCTTCTTCTTGTAGCCGGCGATGGCCTCGGGGTTCACCTCCGGCACCACCAGGGGCACATCCGGATCCATGCGGAAATGACTGGTGTTGTCGATCACCACGGCGCCGGCGGCGGCGGCCTTGGGCGCGAACTGGGCGGACACCTTGGCGCCGGCCGAGGACAGTACGATGTCGGTGCCGGTGAAGTCGAACTTGGCCAGGTCCTGCACCCGCAGGTCATCGTCGCCGAAGCTGATCTCCGACCCGATGGAGCGCTCGGACGCCAGGGCCACGACCTCGCTCACGGGGAATTCCCGTTCCGCCAGGATCTGCAGCATCTCGCGCCCGACATTGCCCGTGGCGCCCACGACGGCGACTTTATAGCCCATGGCCATGCTCCTCATATCTCTGGCGGGGACCAGGGGGCGGGCCGCTTGCGGGGGCGGGGGCCCCTCTGGTCTAATTCGGCGGAGACTTAAGGCCGGCCGGCGGGCTTTGCAAGCGCGCAGGCGTCAGTGCCGCCCCGCGAACAGGCCGGCCGCGTTGAGACTGGGCGCGTTGAGACTGGGAGGAAAGACCATGACGGCACACGAACCGCGCATCGCCACCTATGACGCGTTCTGGCCCTTCTACTTGGGCGAACACGCGCTGCCGGCCACGCGGGCCTGGCACTTCGTGGGCACCGGCCTGGTGCTGCTGGCGCTGGCCGGCGGGTTGGTCACGGGGGATTGGCGTTACTTCGCCGCCGCCCCGGTATGTGGCTACCTCTTCGCCTGGATCAGCCACTTCTTCGTGGAGCACAACCGGCCAGCCACCTTCACCTATCCGCTGTGGTCGCTGGTCAGCGACTTCCGCATGTTCTTCCTGTTCGTGGCCGGCCGGCTGGGGGCCGAGTTGCGCCGCCACGGGATCAGCCGCTGACGGACCGTCGCCCTCTTAAGCCTGCCACCAAAGGATAAGCCGCCTTGGCTCAGATCGTCGACACCATCGCCCATGCCATCAAGCGCGCGGACAAAACCTTCTTTAACGAAAATTATACCAAGCAGGCTCAAGCTGTAGTCGACGGCCTGCGCAAGGCGGGTTTTGAGATCGTTCCGGTCAAACCCCCGGAAGTACTGGTGGAGTACGCGATTGAAAACATCCCCTTCGGCCGCCTGCGCCCGTCAGAGTTGATCCGTGCCTTGTACGGCACAATGGTTGAGAATTGCCGCAAGTTTGTATCTTAGGATCGATGGTTTATTTCCCGGAATACGGGGTGAATCCGCTTCTAAAACGCGCGGCCCCGGTGCAACAATGTAGTCAGCGCGCCTGATTTCAGGGCGATGGTGGTAAGTCGGGTGGCTAGGCTGCATGCATCCTGAACGACAGTACCAGGACGGGTTTGAATTTCGGCGGGTGACCCCGGCCGAGGTCATCGAGGCGGCCCGCAGGCATGAACGGCTGATCGAGGGCCGCATCGGTGGCGCCCGTTTCGCCTTCATCCTGCACGACCTGCGGGGTGCCGTCCTGTCCACCCTGAACCTGACCGACGCCGACCTGACGGGCAGCCGCCTGGACCAGGCCCAGCTGGTGGGTACGCGGCTGCGCAACGCGTCCCTTTTCGCCTGCGACTTCCGCCTGGCCTGCCTGCGTCAGGCGGACCTGTCGAAATCCGACCTGCGCGGCGTCAGCATGCGCGGCGCCGACCTGACCAAGGCCCGCATGCGCGAGGCGGACGTGCGCGAGGCGGTGCTGGCCGTCTATCGCGGCGGCAAGCCCCTGCCGGAAACCTTCGACGGCCGCATCCCCGATCTGACCTCGGCCATCGCCATCGGCGCCGATATGGGCGAAAGCCGGATGAACGGCGCCTGGACCCTGAACGCCGACTTCACCGACGCCAACCTGGCGGGGGCGGATCTGCGGGGCGCCGACCTGCGCGGCGCCGTATTCAAGGGGGCCAACATGCAGGGCGCCAACCTGTCGGAAACCAGGCTGCACGGCACCTCCTTCGCCGGGGCGCTCTTGACCGACACCCTCTTCACCGACGCCATCCTCGAAGACGCCAACTTCCGTGGCGCCATCATGGAATCCAGCCTCGTCGGCCGGCTGCGCGGCAAGGGCGCCGTCCTGCCGGGTGAGGGCGGGGAAAGCGCCCGGCCCGTGATGGAGGTGGTGGAGGATCATGCCGTCTGGGTGGCCGCGGCCGGCCGCTCCGGCGCCCGCGCCGATCTGTCGGGCCGTGACCTGAGCGGCCTTGTCCTGTCGGGTCGCAATTTGACCGCGGCGAAGATGGCCTATGCCGTGGCCCGCCGTCTGGTGCTGACGGGGTCGTCCCTGGTCATGGCCGACCTGGAGTGTGTGGACTTGCAGGACGCGGTGCTGGTGGGCGTGGACGCCCGGGGCGCCAATTTCGAGCGCGCCCACCTGAACGGCGCCGACCTGCAGAACGCCAACCTGGGCCTGCTGGAAAGTGCGGAACAGCCGGACCGCAAATGGCCCGCCCGCCTGACCCGCGCCCGCCTGCGCGGCGCCAACCTGCGGGGGGCGAACCTGCGCGGCGCCGTGCTGCGGGAGGCGGACCTGACCGGCGCCGACCTGCGCGACGCCCAGTTGGACGGCATCGTCCTGGACGGCGCCAACACCGCCCAGGTGCGGTCCAAATAGACCCCAGAGTTACAGGCGCCGTCGCGTTCGGGGATCGAGAGAAAGAAAAAGGCCTGGAACCGACATGGCTCCATGCCTTTTTCATTGCTATGAGACGCCGGCCTCAGCCCACCAGCTTGTCCAGCTCGCGCAGGATGCTGTCGCCCATCACGGAGGTGGAGCAGCGGGCCATGCCCGGGGACATGATGTCGGCGGTGCGCATGCCGCCCTTCAGGACGTTCTGCACCGCCCGGTCCAGCAGGTCGGCCTCCTCGCCCCGGTCGAAGGAGTAGCGCAGCGCCATGCCGAAGCTCAGCAGCGAGGCGATGGGGTTGGCGATGTCGCGGCCGGCGATGTCGGGGGCGGAGCCGTGCACCGGCTCATACAGGGCCTTGCGGCGGCCGTTGGCATCGGCGGCGCCCAACGAGGCCGAGGGCAGCATGCCGATGGAGCCGGTCAGCATGGCGGCCTCGTCCGACAGGATGTCGCCGAACAGGTTGTCGGTGACGATGACGTCGAACTGCTTGGGGTTGCGCACCAGCTGCATGGCGGCGGCGTCGGCCAGCATGTGGCTCAGTTCCACGTCCTTGTATTCCGCCGCGTGCAGGGCGGTGACGTCCTGATTCCACAGCAGGCCGGATTCCATGACGTTGCGCTTCTCGCAGGAGCAGACCTTGTTGCCGCGCTTGCGCGCCAACTCGAAGGCGACGCGGGCCACGCGCTGGATTTCCGGGGTGGTGTAGACCTGGGTGTTCACGCCCCGGCGGATGCCGTTGCCCAGATCCTCGATGCCGCGCGGCTCACCGAAATAGACGCCGCCCGTCAGCTCGCGGACGATCATGATGTCCAGGCCGCGCACCACCTCGGGCTTCAGGGTCGAGGCGTCGACCAGGGCGTCGAACACCACGGCCGGGCGCAGGTTGGCGAACAGCTCCATCTCCTTGCGCAGGCGCAGCAGACCGGCCTCCGGCCGCTTGTCGAAGCTGACGCCATCCCACTTCGGGCCGCCCACGGCGCCCAGCAGCACGGCGTCGGCGGCCAGCGCCTGGGCCATGGTCTCATCGGACAGGGGCACGCCGTAGGCGTCGATGGCGCAGCCGCCGACCAGGCCTTCCGACACGGTGAACTCCAGGTCGCGGCGGCGGCCCATCCAGTCGATGACGCGGCGGACCTGGCGCATGACTTCCGGCCCGATACCGTCGCCCGGCAGCATGAGAAGAGAGTAAGCGGCCATGGATGAACCCTTTTTGTCGGATGGTGCGGCGTCGCCGCGGCTGCCGGCTTCCCTGTTCGGGGTGGGCCGGCGGCCGGCCGGGCGTGTGGCCTCTAGATATTGGTTAGCGAAAATACGGGTGGGCCGGCATCCTGCCAACCCCCTGTTTCGGCCGCGAACCGCGCCAGGGAGCGGCGCCCCCGGCCGTCACAGCATGGTCACGGGTGGGCGCTCAACGCGCCCAGCGCCACGGCTGCCCCGTCTGCTGCTGCGCCTCGAACGCGTCGATGGCGCTCACCTGCTGCAGGGTCAGGCCGATGTCGTCCAGGCCGTTCAACAGGCAATGGCGGCGGAACGGTTCCACATCGAAGCCCACGCTCTCGCCGTCCGGGGTGGTGATGGTCTGCTTCTCCAGGTCCACGGTGAAGGTGGCGTTGGCGCCCTTGGCCGCCTCGTCCATCAGCCGGTCCACCACGTCCTGGGGCAGGGCGATGGGCAGGATGCCGTTCTTGAAGCAGTTGTTGAAGAAGATGTCGGCGAAGCTGGGGGCGATGACGCAGCGGATGCCGTAGTCCAGCAGGGCCCACGGCGCGTGCTCGCGCGACGAGCCGCAGCCGAAGTTGTCGCCCGCCACCAGGATGCTGGCCTTGCGGTAGGCCGGCTGGTTCAGGATGAAGTCCGCCCGGTCGCTGCCGTCCTCGTTGAAGCGGAGGGAGGAGAAAAGCCCGCTGCCCAGACCGGTGCGCTTGATGGTCTTCAGGTACCGTGCCGGGATGATCATGTCCGTGTCGATGTTCTGGATCGGCAGGGGGGCGGCGACGCCGGTCAGGATGGTGAACTTGTCCATGGGCTCTCGTCCGGTGACTACAATACGGGTGACACTGTCCCTTTTTGCCACAAGGCGGACGGGGCCAACAACCACCGGCGATGATGCGTCAACGCGCGACAGCCCCCACCGAAACGCAAGGGAAGTACGGCAATAGGTCGTTTTGCGAACTTATATTGCGTCTTCGGGCCGGGGGATCGGGGCGGGCGGCCACCCGGGCGGGGTGGCGCAAGGGTGCGTTGATCCCCCGCCCGGTTGCCGGAAACGGGCCGTTTCGATATGAGGAACCGCCCTTTCCCAGCATCCCGGTGGTCCCCCATGTCCGAAGGCCCCTTGTCCGTCTACCGCGCCCGGCGCGGCACCGGCACGCTGAAGGACGACCCCGCCCAGGAATTGGCGGCGGAGAAGCTGCAGAGCCTGTACCAGGCGTTGCGGGATTACCGCCCGGCGCAGGGCCAGTCGGGCTGGCGCGCCCGTTTCGGCCTGACGCGGCGGCCGGACCCCGCGCCCCAGGGGCTGTACATCTACGGCGACGTGGGCCGAGGCAAGTCCATGCTGATGGATCTGTTCTTCGAGACGGCGCCGGTGCTGCGCCGCCGGCGCGTCCACTTCCACGCCTTCATGCAGGAGGTGCACCAGTCCTTGCACAGCCTGCGGCAGCGCCCCGACCTGCGCAAAAACGGGGCCGATGAGTCGCTGCCGGAACTGGCGCGCACCATCGCCGACCAGGCCTGGTTGCTGTGCTTCGACGAATTCCATGTCACCGACATCGCCGACGCCATGATCCTGGGCCGGCTGTTCACCCACCTGTTCGACCTGGGGGTGGTGGTGGTGGCGACCAGCAATTGGGCGCCCGACGACCTGTACAAGGACGGCCTGCAGCGCGACCTGTTCCTGCCCTTCATCGCCCTGCTGAAGGAAAAGCTGGACGTGCTGCACCTGGAGGGCGCGCGCGACTATCGCCTAGCCCGCATCCGTGGCCGGCAGGTCTATTTCGACCCCTTGGGCCCGGCCGCCACCGCCGCCCTGGAAAAGACCTTTGGCGAGCTGACGGACGCCCAGCCCACCGCCACCCACCTGATGGTGCAGGGGCGCACGCTGCCGGTGCCGCGCCAGGTCAAGGGTGTCGCCTGGTTCACCTTCGATGAGCTGTGCCGCCAGCCCCTGGGCGCTGGCGATTACCTGGCCATCGCCACGCACTATCACACGGTGCTGCTGGACGGCGTGCCCATGCTGGACCCGTCCTTGCGCAACGAGGCCAAGCGCCTGATGACCTTCATCGACGCTCTCTATGAGCACAAGGTGCACCTGATCATGGCGGCCGAGGCCGCCCCCGGGCAGCTCTACCCCGAGGGCCAGCACGCCTTCGAATTCCAGCGCACCGTCAGCCGCCTCATGGAAATGCAGTCGGAGGATTATCTGGCGGCGGGGCATCTCACTTAAGGCTTGTCCTATGGAGGGTCGCCCTCTGGAACTGACGGTTCGCCCGCCAACATGGTAGGGTGGTGCCTTGAGCCCGTGATCCAGCCGGAGGCAGCTTGTGTCGCCGTCCAAGCCGTCCATCGACTATGAGACCGCCAAGACGGTGGCCGCCGGGGGCGACGTGGCGGCGCGGATCGATCTGGCGAACAGCCCCGACACCCGGCCCGAACTGCTCTATTACCTGGCCGACGACGATGACGAGCGGGTGCGCGGCGCCGTCGTGACCAACGCCATGACGCCGGTGCGCGCCTTCGGCCGCTTGGCCCGCGACCCCAGCGACCGGGTGCGGGCCCTGCTGGCGGACAAGCTGACCCGCCTGCTGCCCGACCTGTCCCGGCCCGAGGTGGGCGCGGTGCGCGACGTGGCCTTCGCCGCCCTGGAACTGCTGGCCGCCGACCAGGTCATCCGCGTGCGCACGGCGCTGTCCAGTGCGCTGGCCGACGTGGAATGCGCCCCGCCCAAGCTTGCGGTGACCTTGGCCCGCGATGTGGCCCGCGACGTGGCGGGCCCGGTGCTGCGTTGGTGCATGGCCCTGTCGGATGAGGAGCTGCTGGACATCCTGTCCCGCCGGCCCGAGCCCTGGGTGGTGGAGGCGGTGGCCGGCCGGCGCACCGTGTCCCGGCCGGTGGGCGACGCCGTGGTGGCGATGGGCGACCACGGGTCCTGGGCCACCCTGGCCGGCAACCCCGGCGCCGACCTGTCGCCCAAGGCCCGCCGCCTGCTGGCGGAGCGGGGCCACATGCCCATTGGTGGCGTGCCTTCCGAAGAGGTACCTGATCCAAATGCGCCGCCGCCCCCGCCGGCCGGCCCGGCGGAGGTGTCGCAGCGCCTGGCCAGCGCGGTGGAGGACGCCCTGCGCGACGGCCTGGCGGGGCAGGGGTTGGACAAGGCGGGGGTGGAGGCGGTGGTGGCCGCCGCCTCCCGCCGCCTGGACTGGGCGGCCGGCTACGGCAAGCCGGAGGGTGCCGCGGACAAGGCGGCGCGCCTGGCGGCGTCCGGCGGCCTGAGCGAGGACGTGGTGTGCGACGCCCTCAGCTGGGGCGACCGCGACTTCGCCCAGGCGGCGGTGGCGCTGATGGCGCGGGTGCCGGTGGACGCCGTGCGCCGCATCCTGGCGACGCAAAGCCCCAAGGCGGTGACGGCGCTGGCCTGGCGGGCTGGCTTCTCCATGCGCGGCGCCCGCACCCTGCAGGCCCGGGGGGCGGGAATCGCCCCGCGCAGGCTGCTGAACGCCCGGCTGGGGACGGACTACCCCATGACCGACATCGAGATGCACTGGCACCTGGAGCTGTTCGATATTCCAGCGAAATGAGGGCCGCCGAATTGAGGCTTCGCGCCAATGCCAGCGGCACGAGAGTTTGACTCGGGCCGCTGTAGGACGCGACCGCGTCCGCCGGAAATTTCCGGGGAGCCGAAGGCGGACTGGAAATTGAGGAAGCCACGCCGCCGGATGGCGGCGCCCGGCACCTAAGGGCGGCGCGGACACCGCGCGCAGCAAGGTGCGCTTGGGGTTGGCGATCGTGCGCCCGCCCGTTGGTTCTGAACCATATCTTTTGCAGGGAGCCTGCCATGGGCGACGCGCGCGCCTGATCGTGTACGGGGCGCCTTGCCCGGCGGGCGGATTCAGGCTAATCAGCCCGCCGCGGGCTCCCTCGTTCCTCGGGCCCCGAAGGCCGGGCGCCCTGGCGCCTGGGACCCCGCATGGCGAATTTCCGGGACCTCCGCCCGATGCCGCAGAGCCTTTGGGTGGCTTGGGTCCGTTGTTTTCATTAGCGCCTTATCATTCACCCCAAAGTTCGCAACCCAAAGTTCGAGGAACCCAACCATGGCACGCAAGAAGATCGCGCTGGTCGGCGCCGGCCAGATCGGCGGCACCCTGGCCCTGTTGGCCGGCCTGAAGGAGCTTGGCGACATCGTCCTGTTCGACATCCCTGATTTCGAGGGTGTCGCCAAGGGCAAGGCGCTGGACATCGCCGAGGCCGCCCCCGTGGAAGGGTTCGACAGCAACCTGTCGGGCGCCTCCGACTATGCCGGCATCGCCGGCGCCGACGTGGTGATCGTCACCGCCGGCGTGCCGCGCAAGCCGGGCATGAGCCGTGACGACCTGGTCGGCATCAACGCCAAGGTGATCAAGTCCGTCGGCGCGGGCATCAAGGAACACGCCCCGAACGCCTTCGTCATCGTCATCACCAACCCGCTGGACGCCATGGTCGGCCTGATGCAGCAGGTCACCGGCTTCGACCCGGCCAAGGTGGTCGGTATGGCCGGCGTGCTGGACAGCGCCCGCTTCCGCCACTTCCTGGCGGACGAGTTCAAGGTCTCGGTCGAGGACGTCACCGCCTTCGTGCTGGGCGGCCACGGCGACACCATGGTCCCGTCCGTCCGCTACTCCACCGTCGCCGGCATTCCGCTGCCGGACCTGGTGAAGATGGGCTGGACCACGCAGGAGAAGCTGGACCAGATCGTGCAGCGCACCCGTGACGGCGGTGCGGAGATCGTCGGCCTGCTGAAGACCGGCTCCGCCTTCTACGCCCCGGCCGCCTCCGCCATCGCCATGGCCGAGAGCTTCCTGAAGGACAAGAAGCGCGTGCTGCCCTGCGCCGCCAAGCTGACCGGCCAGTACGGCGTGGACGGCCTGTACATCGGCGTGCCGGTGATCATCGGCGCCGGCGGCGTCGAGAAGATCATCGAGATCGAGCTGAACGCCGAGGAAAAGGCCAACTTCGAGAAGTCCGTTGCCGCCGTGCAGCAGCTGGTCGAAGTCACCGCCAAGGTCGCCGGCTGATCGTTCGGGTTCCGGTATGACGTTGTGGATGGCCCCGCCCGCCTCTCGCCGGCGGGGCCATTTGCCAAACAGATACCGGAATAGCGTCCGAAGCCACCCTTCCGTCACTTTACGCGGTTGATCGCCCCGGCATTGCTCTCTACAGTGCCCGCGGCGCGGGGTTGGCCCCGCGATCGGCCGCAAACTTTGCGAGGCCGTTTCCCAACCGGAAGCGGGCGATCCCCGAATGAATATTCATGAATACCAGGCCAAGGGCCTGCTGAAGAAATACGGTGTCGCGGTACCCCGCGGCGGCGTCGCCTACACCCCCGAAGAGGCCAAGACCGTGGCCGCGGACCTGGGCGGCCCCGTGTGGGTCGTGAAGTCCCAGATCCACGCCGGCGGCCGTGGCGCCGGGCGGTTCAAGGAGAACCCCGAGGGCAAGGGCGGCGTCCGCGTCGTGAAGTCGATCGACGACGTCGTGTCCAACGCCAAGGAAATGCTGGGCCACACGCTGGTGACCAAGCAGACCGGTCCGGAAGGCAAGGAGGTCAAGCGCCTCTATGTCGAGGAAGGCTGCGACATCAAGCGCGAGCTGTACCTGTCCCTGCTGCTGGACCGCGCCACCTCCCGCGTCACCGTGATCGCCTCGACCGAGGGCGGCATGGAAATCGAGGAGGTGGCCCACAGCCACCCCGAGAAGATCGTCAAGATCGCCATCGACCCGGTCGGCGGCCTGCAGGGCTACCACGCCCGCCAGATCGCCTTCGGCCTGAAGCTGGAAGGCAAGCAGGTCGGCGCCGCGGTGAAGTTCCTGTCCGCCATGTACAAGGCGTTCGTGGAGCTGGACGCCTCGCAGGTCGAGATCAACCCGCTGGTCGTGACCGGCGCCGGTGAGATCATCGCCCTCGACGCCAAGATGAACTTCGACGACAACGCCCTCTACCGTCACAAGGACATCGAAGAGCTCCGTGACGAGAGCGAGGAAGAGGCGTCGGAGACCGAGGCCACGAAGCACGGCCTGAACTATGTGAAGCTGGATGGCAACATCGGCTGCATGGTCAACGGTGCCGGCCTGGCCATGGCCACCATGGACATCATCAAGTTGTACGGCGGCGAGCCGGCCAACTTCCTGGACGTGGGCGGCGGCGCCACCCGTGAGCGCGTGACCACCGCGTTCAAGCTCATCCTGTCCGATCCGAATGTCGAAGGCATTCTGGTCAACATCTTCGGCGGCATCATGCGCTGCGACGTCATCGCCGAGGGCGTGGTGGCGGCGGCCCGTGAGGTCAGCCTGCACGTTCCGCTGGTCGTCCGCCTGGAAGGCACCAACGTCGAGCTGGGCAAGAAGATCCTGGCCGAGTCCGGCCTGCCGATCCTGTCCGCCGACAACCTGGCCGACGCCGCTGAAAAGATCGTCAAGGCCGTGAAGGAGGCCGCGTAATCATGGCCGTGTTGGTTGACAAGAACACCAAGGTTATCTGCCAGGGCTTCACCGGCGCGCAGGGCACCTTCCACTCCGAACAGGCCATCGCCTACGGCACCAAGATGGTCGGCGGCGTGACCCCCGGCAAGGGCGGCACCACCCACCTCGACCTGCCGGTGTTCGACACCGTGGCCGAGGCCGTGCACACCACCGGCGCCAACGCCTCGGTGATCTACGTGCCGCCGCCCTTCGCCGCGGACGCCATCCTCGAGGCCATCGACGCCGAGATCCCGCTGGTGGTCTGCATCACCGAGGGCATCCCGGTGCTGGACATGGTGACGGTGAAGCGCGCCCTGGCCGGATCCAGGACCCGCCTGATCGGCCCGAACTGCCCCGGCGTCATCACCCCGGACGAATGCAAGATCGGCATCATGCCCGGCCACATCCACAAGCGTGGCAAGATCGGCATCGTCAGCCGCTCCGGCACCCTGACCTATGAGGCCGTGGCGCAGACCACCGCGGCCGGCTTGGGCCAGACCACCTGCATCGGCATCGGCGGCGACCCGGTCAACGGCACCAACTTCGTGGACAGCCTGCAGCTGTTCCTCGACGATCCGGAGACCGAGGGCATCATCATGATCGGTGAGATCGGCGGTTCGGCGGAAGTCGATGGCGCCGAGTTCATCCGCGACAGCAAGACGAAGAAGCCGGTCGTCGGCTTCATCGCCGGCCGCACGGCCCCCCCGGGCCGCCGCATGGGCCACGCGGGCGCCGTGATCTCCGGCGGCAACGACACGGCCGACTTCAAGGTCGAGGCCCTGCGCGCCGCCGGCATCCATGTCGCCGACAGCCCCGCCAGCCTGGGTTCCACCATGCTGAAGGCGCTGAAGGGCTGACCTCGGCCTTTCGGTTGAAATGAGGGCGGGCCCGGGTCACCGGGCCCGCCCGGAGGAGAACGGCGGCACCCGCCCCAGCACATGTCTGGTACCCGGGGCCGCCGTTTTTCCATGGCTGGCATGAGGCATCGCCTCCCCTGCGTCGCTTGACCCGGTGGGACGCTGGTGCCACCTCATTGTTAGCGTGCACATTTGAATTTTGATGGGCACGCGCCGACGCCGTGATGATCACCCCGTCCAGCGTTGCGCAACAAAAAGGTCGGGTTCCCTTTAAGCTCGATGGTTTTGTTGCGGAAACTGGGCGTTTCTTATGCGTGGTAGGCGTTTTCGTGGCAACGGCCCCACCGCCGTCGCATATTGAAGGCGCAGGTATCATGGCGTAAAAGAACGCGAATTTCGGTCCCATCGGGACGCCTGCCACGTAGACGCGGGCGCCCTATCCCTCCCAGATCAAGCGCAGAGCGCCATGGTAACCGATCAAAGCTCCCTGTTTTTCGCCGGCAACGCGACCTTCGTCGCCGAGCTTTACGCCCGCTACCTGCAGGATCCGGCCTCCGTCGATCCTTCGTGGAGCAGCTTCTTCGCCGGGCTGGATGACGATGCCCGCGTCGTGCTGGGCGAAATCAAGGGGGCGAGCTGGGCGCCCAACAAGGCCGCCGTCATCGGCGTGCCCGATCCCGATGCCAAGCCGGCCGCTCCCGCCAAGGGGGCGAAGGGCGCCAATGGCGCCGCCGCCCCGGCCGCGAACGGCGCCGTGGTGGGTGGCATCACGCCCGAGCAGCTACGCCAGGCGCAGCTGGACAGCATCCGCGCCCTGATGCTCATCCGCGCCTACCGCGTCCGCGGCCACCTGATGGCCAAGCTGGACCCGCTGGGCCTGGAGAAGCGCAGCGAGCATCCGGAGCTGGACCCCAAGACCTACGGCTTCACCGACGCCGACCTGGACCGCCCGATCTTCATCAACAACGTGCTGGGGATGGAGACCGCCACCCTGCGCCAGATCGTGGACGCGGTGCAGCGCACCTATTGCGGCCATATCGGCGTGGAGTTCATGCACATCCAGGATCCGGAGCAGAAGGCCTGGATCCAGGAGCGCATCGAGGGCATCCGCAACCAGACCGACTTCACGGTCCAGGGCAAGAAGGCCATCCTGCAGCGCCTGACGGCCGCCGAAGGCTTCGAGCGCTTCCTGCAGCTGAAGTACACCGGCACCAAGCGCTTCGGCCTGGAGGGCGGTGAGGTCTGGGTCCCGGCCATCGAGCAGATCCTGAAGCGCGGCGGTCAGCTGGGCCTGAAGGAACTGGTCATCGGCATGGCGCACCGCGGCCGCCTGAACGTCCTGGCCAACGTGATGAGCAAGCCGTACAAGGCCATCTTCTCGGAATTCCAGGGCAACGCCGCCAATCCCGAGGACGTGCAGGGCTCGGGCGACGTGAAGTACCACCTGGGCACCTCGGCCGACCGCGAGTTCGACGGCAACACCATCCATCTGTCGCTGACGGCCAACCCGTCGCACCTGGAAGTGGTGAACCCGGTCGTGTGCGGCAAGGTCCGCGCCAAGCAGGTCCAGCGTTCCACCATGCCGCCGTCCGATGAGGCGCGCGCCGAGGTCATGGGCCTGCTGCTGCACGGCGACGCCGCCTTCGCCGGCCAGGGCCTGGTGCCCGAGACGCTGCTGCTGTCCGAGCTGAAGGGCTACCGCACCGGCGGCATCATCCACATCATCACCAACAACCAGATCGGCTTCACCACCGCGCCGCAGTACGCCCGTTCCGGCCCGTACCCGACGGAAGTGGCCAAGGCCATCCAGGCGCCGATCTTCCACGTCAACGGCGACGATCCCGAGGCCGTGATCCACGTGACGCGCATCGCCGTGGAGTTCCGTCAGAAGTTCCTGAAGGACGTGGTGCTGGACATCGTCTGCTATCGCCGCCAGGGCCACAACGAAGGCGACGAGCCGGCGTTCACCCAGCCGCTGATGTACAAGGCCATCCGCAACCACCCCACCACCCGCGAGCTGTACGCCAAGCAGCTGATCGCCGAGGGGGTGATCACGGCCGAGGAAGCCGACGGCTTCGTCAAGGACTTCCATAAGGCCATGGAAGTGGAGTTCGAGGCCTCGACCACCTACAAGCCGAACAAGGCCGACTGGCTGGAAGGCAAGTGGCAGGGTCTGAGCGCCGCCAAGAACGACGACCGCAAGGGCAAGACCGCGGCCTCCATGGACCTGCTGCAGGAAGTGGGCAAGGCCATCTCCGCCGTGCCGGAAGGCGTGGACGTGAACGCCAAGGTGGTGCGCCAGCTCAAGGCCAAGCAGGAGATGTTTGCCACCGGCAAGGACCTGGACTGGGCCACGGCCGAGGCGCTGGCCTTCGGCACCCTGCTGGTCGAAGGCGTGCCCGTGCGCCTGTCCGGCCAGGACGTGGGCCGCGGCACCTTCTCGCACCGCCATTGCGTGCTGGTCGACCAGACCACCGAGGCCAAGTACGTGCCGCTGGATCACATCCGAGCCCCGGACCACCCAGAGGGCCAAGCCCGGTTCGAGGTGCACGACAGCCCGCTGTCCGAAGCGGCCGTGCTGGGCTTTGAATATGGCTTCACCCTGGCCGAGCCGCACGCCCTGGTCCTGTGGGAAGCCCAGTTCGGTGACTTCGCCAACGGCGCCCAGTCCATCATCGACCAGTTCATCAGCTCGGGCGAAAGCAAGTGGCTGCGCATGTCCGGCCTGACCATGCTGCTGCCGCACGGCTATGAGGGCCAGGGTCCGGAGCACAGCTCCGCCCGCCTGGAGCGCTTCCTGCAGCTGTCCGGCGAGGACAACTGGCAGATCGTGAACTGCACCACCCCGGCCAACTACTTCCACGTGCTGCGCCGTCAGGTGAACCGCGAGTTCCGTAAGCCGCTGGTGGTCTTCAGCCCGAAGTCGCTGCTGCGCCACAAGCTGTGCGTCAGCGATCTGTCCATGTTCACCGGCAACGAGTCGTTCCACCGCGTCCTGTACGAAACCGGCGTGGACCTGGTCGAACCGGAGAAGATCCGCCGCGTCGTCCTCTGCTCGGGCAAGGTCTACTACGACCTGTTCCAGGAGCGTGAGAACCGGGGTGTCAAGGACGTGGCCTTCCTGCGCCTGGAGCAGCTGTACCCCTTCCCGGGCGACGCCCTGAAGGTGGAGCTGGCCAAGTACCCCAACGCGGACGTGGTGTGGTGCCAGGAAGAGCCGGCCAACATGGGCGCCTGGAGCTTCGTCGACCGCCGCATCGAGGGCGTGCTGAAGGACCTGAACCACAAGGCGGGCCGTCCGTCCTACGCTGGCCGCGCCGAGGCCGCCTCGCCGGCCGCCGGCCAGCTGAAGCGCCACAACCAGGAGCTGGCCAAGTTCCTGGACGAGGCGCTGACCATCGCTTGATCCAATGACGTTCCGGGGCCCGTTGCGGCCCCGGAATGATTTTATTCTGAAACCCTTTGTTAGAAACGAACCAAGGTCCCAAAAACATGGCGACGGAAATCCTGGTGCCCACCCTCGGCGAGTCCGTGTCGGAAGCGACGGTCGCGCGGTGGCTGAAGAAGGTTGGCGACAGCGTCAAGGCGGATGAAACGCTGGTGGAGCTGGAGACCGACAAGGTCACCTTGGAAGTCAACGCCCCGGCCGCCGGCACGCTGGGCGAAATCCGCGCCGCCGAAGGCGCCAACGTGGGCGTGAGCGCCGTCCTGGGCGTGATCACCGAGGGTGGCGCCGCGGCCGCCCCCGCCGCCGCTCCGGCCCCGGTCAAGACCGCCGCGCCGGCGCCGGCGCCCGCCGCCGCCCCGGCCTCCAACGGTGCCGCCGGCGTGATGCCCGCCGCCGCCAAGATCGCCGCTGACGCCGGTGTCAACCCGGCCGCCATCGCCGGCACCGGCAAGGACGGCCGCGTCACCAAGGGTGACGTGATCGACCACCTGGCCGCGCCGAAGGCCGCGCCGGCCCCCGTCGCCGCGCCGGCCCCGATCGCCAAGGCCCCGGCCGGTCCGCGCGCCCGCGCCGATCGTGAGGAGCGGGTGCGCATGACCCGCCTGCGGCAGACCATCGCCGCCCGCCTGAAGGACGCCCAGAACACCGCGGCCATGCTGACCACCTACAATGAGGTGGACATGACCAACGTGATGAAGCTGCGCAACGAGCTGAAGGATCAGTTCGAGAAGAAGCATGGCGTGAAGCTCGGCTTCATGTCCTTCTTCGTGAAGGCCTGCCTGGTCGCGCTGAAGGAGATCCCGGCCGTCAACGCCGAGATCGAGGGCACCGACCTGATCTACAAGAACTACTACGACATCGGCGTCGCCGTCGGCACGCCGTCGGGCTTGGTGGTTCCGGTGGTGCGCGACGCCGACCAGATGGGCTTCGCCAAGATCGAGCAGTCGATCAACGAACTGGGCAAGAAGGCCCGCGACGGCAAGCTGTCCATGGAGGACATGACCGGCGGCACCTTCACCATCTCCAACGGTGGCGTGTACGGCTCGCTGATGAGCTCGCCCATCCTGAACGCCCCGCAGTCGGGCATCCTGGGCATGCACAAGATCCAGGAGCGTCCGATGGTCGTCGGCGGCCAGATCGTTATCCGCCCGATGATGTACCTGGCCCTGTCCTACGATCACCGCATCATCGACGGCCGCGAGGCCGTGACCTTCCTGGTGCGCGTCAAGGAATGCATCGAGAACCCGGAACGCATCCTGCTGGATGTCTGATCCGACGGACGGGGGGCCTCTCGGCCCCCCGTTTGCTGACTGCCTGATCGCTTAATCCAACATTCGGCGCCTGCTCCCTAACGCCCACCGTATCCGGAGCGATAGCGACTAGGCCGCGACCGCGGCCGCCGCAGATTTCCGGGGAGCATAGCGGACTGGAAATCGAGGAAGCCAAGCGGCCATCCGGCCGCGCCCGGCGCCTGAGGGAACCCGAACATGACCACTACCCAATTCGATCTCGTCGTCATCGGCAGCGGCCCCGGCGGCTATGTCGCGGCCATCCGCGCCGCCCAGCTGGGCATGAAGGTCGCCTGCGTCGAGATGCGCAAGACCCTGGGCGGCACCTGCCTGAACGTGGGCTGCATCCCCTCCAAGGCCCTGCTGGTGGCCAGCGAGAAGTTCGAGGAAGCGTCCCACTCCCTGGGCAACTTCGGCGTGAAGGTCTCGGGCGTCGAGCTCGACCTGCCGACGATGATGAAGCACAAGGACGACGTGGTTAAGTCCAACGTCACCGGCGTGGAATTCCTGTTCAAGAAGAACAAGATCACCCGCTTCACCGGCAAGGGCAGCATCGCCGCCCCGGGTCAGGTGACGGTGACCAAGGAGGACGGCTCCACCGAGACCGTCACCGCCAAGAACATCCTGATCGCCACCGGCTCCGACGTCATGCCCCTGCCGGGCGTGACCATTGACGAGAAGCGCATCGTCTCCTCCACCGGCGCGCTGGATCTGGCCGAGGTGCCCAAGCGCCTGGTGGTCATCGGCGGTGGCGTCATCGGGCTGGAGCTGGGCTCCGTCTGGCAGCGCCTGGGCTCGCAGGTCACGGTGGTGGAGTTCCTGGACCGCATCCTGCCCGGCATGGATGGTGAGGTCTCCAAGCAGTCCCAGCGCATCCTGGGCAAGCAGGGCCTGACCTTCAAGCTGTCGACCAAGGTCACCTCGGCCGTGGCCGCCGACACTGGCGTCACCCTGACGGTCGAGCCCGCCGCCGGCGGCACGGCCGAGACGCTTGAGGCCGACGTGGTCCTGGTGGCCATCGGCCGCCGCCCCTACACCGAGGGCCTGGGCCTGGACAAGGTCGGCGTTGAGTTGGATGAGCGCAAGCGCGTCAAGACCGACCACCACTTCCGCACCAACGTGCCCGGCATCTGGGCCATCGGCGACGTGATCGCCGGCGCCATGCTGGCCCACAAGGCCGAGGAAGAGGGCGTGGTCTGCGCCGAGGTGATGGCGGGCCAGTCCGGCCACATCAACTACGACGCCATCCCGGGCGTGGTCTACACCTGGCCGGAAATCGCCGCCGTCGGCAAGACGGAGGAGCAGCTGAAGGCCGAGGGCGTGACCTACAAGGTCGGCAAGTTCCCCTTCACCGCCAACGGCCGCGCCCGCTCCATGCAGGCGACCGAAGGCTTCGTGAAGCTGCTGGCCGACGCCCATTCCGACAAGTTGCTGGGTGCCCACATCATCGGCGCGTCGGCCGGTGAGATGATCGAGGAACTGGCGCTGGCCCTGGAATTCGGCGCCTCGTCCGAGGACATCGCCCGCACCAGCCACGCCCACCCCACGCTGACCGAGGCCATCAAGGAAGCGGCCCTGAGCGTGCTGGGCCGCACCATCCATATGTAAGCCTTCGCATCCGGGAATGCGGAAACGGCGCCGGGGTGACTCGGCGCCGTTTTGCATTCAGGACCTCTTTGTTCAGGACCAGGGCCCCTTGGGGCCATCGAATGGCGGCGGGGGCCGCGGAGCGGGCGGCGCCTGGTCCTGCTTGGGTGCCGGCGGCGGCTTCGGCCCCCAATAGCGGCGCAGGCGCGGCGCCCCCAACATCACGATCAGCACGGCCATCAGGTAGATGAAGTTCTGGCTGCGGATGCCATTCCACAGATGGTCCAGCAGGCCGCCCTTCACCAGGGCGTCGCCCGCGACCAGGCCGCTGAGGCCCAGGGTGACGGACTGGTCGGCCACCGGCACGTAGTCGCGATAGCCGTTGCCGGGGGTGAAACGCAGCATGGACAGCAGGGCCGGCATCTGGCCCTCGATGGCGGGCAGGTCGTTCATGCGGGCGGCGATGTCCAGGCCCAGAACGCCGCGCCGGCCCAGCAGGCGGGCGTGGTAATCGAGCCCATCCACGCCGCCGCCATCGGCTTGGCGCCGCGTGGCCCAGATCAGGGTGTGGCTGGCGCCGTCGTAGACGGGGGGCTGGGCCCAGCCCGTCAGGCGCGATCCGCCACTGTCGGCGGATTTCAACGCCGACAGCAGGGCGTCGGCGTCCAGCCGGCCGGCATCCAGGTCGCTGACGTGGCCGCTGCCGTCATAGCTCAGGGCCACCAGCCAGGCGGGATCGGGGGCCGATCCCACAGGCACCAGCAGGCCCAGCCCGGCGCCGCCGGCCAAAGGGCGCCCCTGCCAGTGCCGGCTGAGGAAGGCCTGGGTGTCGGCGCCGGCCACGTACTGGAAGGCCGGGGTGGGGGTCAGGGTGACGGTCTTGTCCGCCAGCGAGATCGGGGTCTCATCCGTGGCCTGGGCCGGCGGGGTCAGGCTCAGAAGTGCCGCGCACAGCAGCGGGGCCAGCAATCTTATCAGCCGCATGGGGCCAGTCCCCTCCGAATAGGATGATCAGGAGCGGGCGCGCCGCGCCCGGGGGTGCGCCGTCTCATAGACCGACAGCAGCTGCTCGGCATCCACGTCGGTGTAGCGCTGGGTGGTGGACAGGCTGGCATGGCCCAGCAAATCCTGGATGGCGCGCAGGTCGGCGCCGCCGCCCAGCAGATGGGTGGCGAAGCTGTGGCGCAGGGCATGCGGCGTCGCGGTGTCGGGCAGGCCCATCAGCTGCCGCAGGGTCTGCATGGCCAGCCGCGCCACCCTGTCGTTCAGCCGGTCGCCGCGCACGCCCACGAACAGGGGGCCGTCGGCCGCCAGCGGGTGGGGACAGGCCTCGATATAGGCGGCCAGCGCCTGGCGCACGGCCGGCAGCACGGGCACGTCGCGCTGCTTCGACCCCTTGCCGGTCACCCGCAGGGTGTCGCTGGCCAGCGGCGCCTCGGCCCGGGTCAGGCGCAGGGCCTCGTCCATGCGCAGGCCGCAGCCGTACAGCAGGGTGAACAGGGCGCGGTCGCGCAGGCCGACCCAAGGCGCCTGGGGGATATCACCCGCCTCGTCCAGCAGGACGCCGGCGTCCTCCACCGTCAGCGGCCGGGGGATGGGGCGCTTTACCTTGGGGGCGTTCAGCAGGCCGATGGCAGGGTTGTGCAGCCGGCCCGACCGGTCCAGCCAGCGGAACAGATTGCGCACGCCGGAGACGGCGCGCGCCCGGCTGGCGGCGATGGCGCCGTCGCCCGCGCGGGCGGCCAGCCAGGCGCGGAAGTCGCCCAGCTTCGCCCCGCCCAGGTCGTTCAGGCTGGGCGGCCGGCCCAGATGCTCCGTCAGGAAGGACAGGAAGGCGGCGACATCGCCCTGATAGGCGCGCAGCGTGTGGGGCGACGCCGTCTTCTCCGACGTCAGCCAGCGCCGCCACTCCTCCAGCGCCGCCGCCACGTCCGGCGCGCAGGAATATCCCAGGGCAGGGGGCTTGGTCATGGCGTTACCCTAGCCAACCCCGGATACACCGCTCCACCACGCGGGCCAGGAAGCTCAGCAGTTCGGTCCCCTGGCCGGGATGGAACAAATCGGCGTCGCGCGAGGCGAAGGCCAGCAGGCCCGCCGGCGCGTCGGGGGCGATCTGCAGGCGCACCAGCGCCTCCGACCGGACGATGGGGGCGGCGGGGCCGTAGATGTCGGCCAGGCCCTGGATGTTGCCACGCAGGATGATGTCGCGCTTGCCCATCCATTGGCTGATGGCGCCGGTCTCGACCAGCTGCAGGCCGCTGCGCTCGGCATGCAGGACCAGGCGGCTGTCCTCCGGCTGTTCCATCACCAGGCAGGCCAGGTCCAGGTCCAGCAGGACGGCCAGGTCGGTGGTGATGGTCTGGATCAGGTGCTCGAAACTCTGCGCGTCCATCAGGTACAGGGCCGCGGCATGTACCCGGTTCTGGTTGTTGATGTTGGCGCGGGCGGTGGCGATCAGCTCTTCCTGCTGGGCCGTCAGGTCGGCCACCTCGCGCCGCAGCTTCAGCAGCATGAAGTGCTGCAGGTCGGCGACCCCGTTGCCCCGGTTCTCGGGCGGTGGGATCAGGTGGTGGACCACGTCGGGGTGTTGCTGCAGGAAATCGGGTGTCTCGCGCAGGTATGTCGCCACATCCTCCGCGGTCAGGGCGTCGCCCAAGGCGCTGTGCGGTGTCTTGCCGCCCATATGCTGCTCTTCCCTTCAGGCCGGCGTCCGGCGTTCCCGGCATCCGGCGTCCCATGGGTTCAAACGCAAACCGGCCCGCCCATCGCTGGGCGGACCGGTCAGGCATCCGCTGGAACGCGACAGGGATCAGCGGGTCGGCAGCGGCTGATCCAGGATAGTCTGCCCGGTCTTGGCCCAGTCCGCAACGAACTGCGCCAGGCCCTTGTCGGTCAGCACATGGTTGAACAGCTGACGGATGACGGAGGCCGGCATGGTGGCCACGTGGGCGCCCATCTTGGCCGACTGGGTGACGTGGATGGGGTTGCGGATGGACGCGACCAGGACCTCGGTGGTGAAGTCCGGGTAGTTGTCATAGATGGTGACGATCTCTTCGATCAGGCTCAGGCCGTCCTGGCCCATGTCGTCCAGGCGGCCGACGAAGGGGGAGACGAAGGTGGCGCCGGCCTTGGCGGCCAGGATGGCCTGCGCGGCGGAGAAGCACAGGGTCACGTTGACCATGGTGCCTTCCTGCGACAGGTGGTGGCAGACCTTCAGGCCGGCCGGGGTTAGGGGCACCTTCACCGCCACGTTGGGGGCGATCTTGGACAGGTGCTTGCCTTCCTTCAGCATGGTCTCGAAATCGGTCGAGGCGACTTCGGCGCTGACGGGGCCCTTCACCACGTCGCAGATCTCGGCGATCAGGTCGATGAAGCTGCTGTGACCGGACTTGGCGACCAGCGACGGGTTGGTGGTGACGCCGTCCAGCAGGCCGGTGGAGGCCAGCTCGCGAATGTCGTTGATGTCGGCGGTATCGACGAAGAACTTCATGGGGGAATGCCCTCAAGATCTGGATCAAGGACCGGGGCCCGCCCCCGGGTTGGCCGGCACTCTAACGGAGGGGGCGCCCGGGTGCACGGGCAGAAATGGCGGGACGGGGGATGGGGGGCATGCGCGCTTGGTGGCGGCCGTCACCCTATGGGCCCATATAGGGAACAGTGGCGCCCAGGGGGTGCCGGGTGGTAACAGCAGGGCCATGGATTTGTTGACGGCAAGCGGGATGGAAACGACGGCCCCACCGGTGCGGCGGGTGCGCGTCCTGCTGCCCTTGCCCCTGGCCAGCCCCTACGACTACCGCGTCCCCGACGGGATGGAGCTGGAGGCGGGGGCCTATGTCGAGGTGCCGCTGGGCCCGCGCCATGTCTTCGGCGTGGTCTGGGCCGTGGGCGGTCCAAGGGACAATTGGGAGGCGGGCGTGGCGGCCAACCGCCTGAAGCCGGTCATCCGCCGTTTCGACCTGCCGCCCATGCCCGAGGTGTCGCGGCGCTTCGTCGACTGGGTGGCTGCCTACACCCTGTCGGCGCCCGGATCGGTCTTGCGCATGGCGGTCAGCGTCTCCGCCGCGCTGGAGGACCCCAAGCAGCTGCTGGCCTATCTGCCGTCGGGCGAGGGGCCCCCACCCGGCTTCAAGATGACGGACGCACGCCGCCGTGTGCTGGCGCTGATGGAGGAGGACGGGCCGCCCCGCACCCCGGCCGACCTGGCGCGCGACGCCGCCTGCGGCATCGGCGTCATCCGGGGCCTGGCCGAATCGGGCCTGCTGACACCCGTGGCCCTGCGCGCCCAGCCGCGCCCGCCTGTTCCCGATGCGGACATGCCGGGCCCGGCGCTGTCGCCCGACCAGGCGGCGGCGGCCGATGCCCTGCGCGCGGCGATCGACGCCCACGCCTATTCCGCCACCCTGGTCGACGGCGTCACCGGGTCCGGCAAGACGGAGGTCTACTTCGAGGCCATCGCCGCCTGCCTGAAACAGGGGCGCCAGGCCCTGGTGCTGCTGCCGGAGATCGCCCTGTCCAGCCAGTGGTTGGACCGCTTCGCCCGGCGATTCGGCGTGCGGCCGGTGGAATGGCATTCGGATCTCGCCGGTGCCCACCGTCGCGCCGCCTGGCGGGCGATCGCCAACGGTGAGGCGACGGTGGTGGTGGGCGCCCGCTCCGCCCTGTTCCTGCCCTATCCCGACCTGGGCCTGATCGTGGTGGATGAGGAGCATGAGGCCGCCTTCAAGCAGGAGGACGGCGTCATCTACCATGCCCGGGACATGGCGGTGGCGCGCGCCTTCCTCGGCGGCATCCCGGTGGCGCTGGTTTCCGCGACGCCGTCCTTGGAGACGCTGACCAACGCGGAGACGGGGCGCTATGGCCGCATCGACCTGCCGGCCCGCCACGGCGGCGCCAGCCTGCCCGACGTCACCTTGATCGACCTGCGCCGGCCGGACAGCCGGCCGCCGGCCCGGCACTGGCTGTCCCCCATCCTGACGGAGGCGATGGCCGAGACGCTGGCGGCGGGGGAACAGGGCATGCTGTTCCTGAACCGCCGGGGCTATGCGCCGCTGACCCTGTGCCGCAGCTGCGGCTTCCGCCTGCAATGCCCCAACTGCACCGCCTGGCTGGTGGAGCATCGCCTCAGCCGCCGGCTGCAATGCCACCATTGCGGCTACACCGACCGCCTGCCGGAAACCTGCCCGTCGTGCGAGGCGGAGCATTCCTTCGTCGCCTGTGGCCCGGGCGTGGAGCGGGTGGCGGAAGAGGTGGCGCAGCTGTTCCCCGACGCGCGCGTGGCGCTGATGACCAGCGACACGTTGATCGGCCCGCACGCCATCCAGACGGTGATCGAGGAGGTGCGGGCCCACAAGGTCGACATCCTGATCGGCACCCAGGTGATGGCCAAGGGCCACCATTTTCCCATGCTGACCCTGGTGGGGGTGGTGGATGGCGACCTGGGGCTGGGTGGCGGCGACCTGCGCGCGGCGGAGCGCACCTTCCAGATGCTGCACCAGGTGGCGGGCCGCGCGGGCCGCGAGAGCCGCCCGGGCCGCGTTTTCCTGCAGACCCATATGCCGGAGCATCCGGTGATGCAGGCGCTGGCCGCCCATGACCGCGACGCCTTCCTGGCGGCGGAGGCGGACCAGCGCCGGGCCATGGACCTGCCACCCTACGGCCGGCTGGCGGCTCTGATCATCTCCGGCGAGGATGAGCGCCAGGTGGACAAGCTGGCCCGCGACCTGGCCCGCGCGGCACCGCAGGGCGATGATCTCCAGGTGCTGGGGCCCGCCCCGGCACCCCTGGCCCTGCTGCGCGGCCGCCACCGCCGGCGCCTGCTGCTGAAGACGGCGCGCGGCGTGGCGGTGCAGCCGCTGCTGCAGTCCTGGCTGGGGTCCGTGCCCATCCCCGCGGCCGTGCGGGTGCAGGTGGACGTCGACCCCTACAGCTTCATGTAGGGGGAACCCGGCTCAGCCAATAGGCGTGCCGCATCAGCAGGGGCCGGCCGGGCGGGGCGCTGAGTGTGCTGAAGCTCAGCGTGTCCCCCCGCCGGGCCAGGATCAGGCGCAGTGTCACCGTCTCCCCGTTCTCCTCGCCCTCGCCGTCGGCCACCAGGGTGATGTCATCGGGTCCGGGACCCCGGCGGAATTCGACCACCCTGTGGCATCGGCCGCCTTCCTCGCTGGTCAGGCACCAGGCCCGTCGCGCGGTGTCCAGCGACCAGGTTTCCCGGGTGTGCACGGTTTTCCCCGGTCCGTCGTCGAAGGTGAAGGCCAGTGTGGTCACGGGGCCCGCCGTGGCCGACATCTGCGTGGGCAGGATGACGCGGCGGTCCGTCCCGTAGTCGCGATAGTCCAAGGTGCCGCTCCAGCCGCCCGCCAGCGCCGCCCCCAGCGCGCCGGCGTCCGCCATCGCGTCGCGGCCGGCCGGCACCTCAAGGGCGACGGCCATCGCCCGGTCGGTGCCGCTGGCCAGGTCCAGCACCGTCGGTGTCACCACCACGTCCGCCGCCACGCCCAGCCCCGGCCCGCCGGCCGGCCTGTCCAGGTCGGTGCGGTTCCAGGCGTTAGGGATGCGCACCTTCAGGTGGCTGTTGGGCAGGGTCAGCAGGAAGATGTGGCCGGCGGTGGGGCCCTCGGCGCTGCCGCCGCTGTCCTCGCCCACGATCACGGCGTCGCTCTTGTCCTTCAGCTGCGCCAGAAGGCGCGTGGCGCCGGAGGCGTTGCGGGGGCCGGCCAACACCACCAGCTGCCCGGTGTACCGGATCGGCGACGGCGCCTGCCGCCGGAACCCGTCGTCACCCGGGTCGCCTGGAACCGGCTTGCGCTCCCACCAGCCGTCGGCGGCTTTGCGGAACGCCGCCAGGGGCGGCTCGAACACGGCCTTGGGATCGCCCCAGCTTTCCATGTGGTCGGGCAGCGTACCGTACCGGATGGATTTCAGCAGCGGCGGGTGGGACCAGGTATAGGGACGGGCCAGCAGCAGGCCGCCCAGCGCCAGCACGGCGTCGTCCGACCCGCCGCCGTTGTTGCGCAGGTCCAGGACCAGCCGGGGCACCGCCCGCGCCGTCAGGGGCTTGAAGAAGGCGGACAGCAGGGCCGGCGCGTCCACCGGGTTGCGGTAGTTCACGAAGGTGTCGACGCGCAGATAGGCGTATCGTGGCTTCAAGCGCCAGGTCAGGCCGGTGTGGAATTCCGTCCGGAAGGGGGCCGCCGGGCCGGCCAGGGCGCGCCAGGCGGGGAAGGTCAGGGGGGCCAGGTCGGACCGCGACAGCCGCGTGTCGCCCGGCCGCTTCCAGTCGACTTGCCAGCGCTCGGGGAAGCCGTAGTAGGCCGGCCAGTATTCATTCACGTCGTCGCCCATCAGGTCGCTGTCGTCCGCCAGCTTGGCGGCGATGCTGGGGGTCGTGGCGCCGTCATAGGCGACCGCCGCCGCCAGCGTGTCGAGAATCCGCGGTACCGGCATGCCGTTCAGGGCGGCCACCTCGGCGCCGGCCGGCGGCGCCCCGGTCTGGCCGTCGTTGGACACCACGATCATCCGCCCCTCCACCACCGTGAACCGGAAGGGCAGGTGGGTGGCGTGCGCCGTGCGCCACGCCTCGATGGCGGGCGACGCCTCGGGCTTGGTGTGGTCGCAGTGGATGGTGGCCAGCATTTCCGCCACCGCCCGCCACAGTGTTAGGTCGGTCGCCGGGGCGCTCGCGACCTGCTCCAGCCGGGCGAAGGCGGCGTCGATCCCGGCGGGCCCGCTGTAGCGGTACAGGCCGGGGTGGATGGTTTCCAGGGCCTGGCGCAGCAGCGCCACGTCGGCCTGCGCCTGTGCCGGCGTGAGGGGTGGCGGATCATAATGAGGCGGCCCATCGGCATGGGCGGTGGACAGCCCGGCCAACGTGCCGGCCAGCAGCAGGGGGATGAGAAGACGGGAGGGGCGCATCGTTCACCTCTGGGGGCGCCGGGACCTGTCCGGCGCGGGCCCCCAGCTAGCCGCCATCGCCGCCCACCGTCGCCTCATTCCCGGTAAATCCGCCGTTTTCCGTCTTTTGAGCCGCGCGCCAGGCGCTGGGGCTGTGGCCGGTATGGTCGCGGAACACCCGGTTGAAGCTGGCCTTGGAGGCGAAGCCGCAGTCCAGCGCCACCGACAGCAGGTCGCCCGGTTCCGCCTGGCGCAGCCGGGCCTGCACCGCCTCCACCCGCAGGCCGTTGACCAGGGCGCTGAAGGTGCGGCCCAGGCCCTGGTTGAGGGCGCGGGACAGGTAGGTCTCATTGGTGCCCAGGCGCTGGGCGACCTCGGCCAGGGTGAGGCCCGGTTCGCGCCACCACCCTTCGCGGCGGATGGTGGCCTGCCAGCGGTTGGCGGTGGCGGTCCAGTCGCGGTCGCGGGGCCGCGCCACCGCCGGTTCGGCAACCAAGGGGACCATGGGCGGATAGGCGCGTCCGGCGTGGCGCCACCCCTCCAGCCCCAGGGCCAGGACGATGGCCGCGAACGCCAGGTACTGGGGGAAACGGTCGTAGTAGCTGAGCGGCGCCAGCAGGGTGTCGATGGCGTCGAAGGCGACCGTCACCATCAGCCACAGGCCCAGCGCCACCAACAGCGTCCGCTGCCAGGGTGGCTGTCGTTCCCGGGGATTGCTGACGGCCCCCGCCAGCCAGCGGCTGTAGCGCGCATGGAACCGGGCCGCCGCCAGGAAATAGAGCGTCAGCGACAGGACCCCCGCCCAGGTCTGCACCGGGTCGATCCAGCGGGCGTGCACCGCGTCGTTCCACCGCATCTTCTCATCCAGCGGCAGGGCGAAGGCCCAAAGGGTGTAGAGCAGGTTCAAGGCCGCCGGCGCGAAATGCCAGAACCATCCGCGCGGCAGGCGCGGCGTCGCCAGGCGACGGACGTAGAGGTACAGCAGCGGCCCGATGGCCAGCGCGAAATTGAAAGGGGCGAACGACAGCCAGGGATAGGCGTCGTAGAAGCCGGCGAAGCCCAGGACATAGGGCATCAGCCGCAGCACGGCCACGCCCAGCAGGGCTGCCAGCAGGCGGTTCGCCACACGGTTGCCGGGGGCGCTCAGCAACAGCAGGGCCACCAGCGCGCCGAACCCGGCGGCCATGCCCAACATCGTGCTCCACGGACCGAAGCGGATCATGGCTCCTCCGCCGGTCAGTCTAAAACAGTCCGCCTGGCCACCGGAAGGGCAGCCTTTTCCGCCTACACCAGAAGGACAGATGACGCGACCCATCGGCTGCCGCATGGTCGCCACGATCGGCGTCATAATGTCGCTGGTACGACCCCTATCGGTGACCTGCCGTCACCCAAGCATCGGAAGAAACGAAGGCCATCATGAAGCGCTCTTCCCGTCTTATCGCCGCCGCCGCGACCGCCGTCGTGGCCCTGGGCGCCACCCTGCCGGCCTGGGCCGACCCGCCGCCCTGGGCCGAGGCGTCCGGCTATCGCTACCGGGACCGGGATTGGCACGACGACCACCGTGGGGACGACCGGCGTGGGGACGACCGCCGGGACGACGATCGCCGGGGGGATGATCACTGGCGGGACGACCATCGCGGGGACGATCATTGGCGCGACGACCACCGGGGCCCGCCGCCCCGCTATGTCGACCACCGCTCCCCGCATTATCGGGAGTTCTATGCCGCCGACGTGGGCATCGACGAAGGCCGTTGCGACCGTGGCACCGTCGGCCTGAACGTGGGCACGGTGGTGGGCGCCTTGCTGGGCGGCTTGGCCGGCTCGCAGTTCGGCCACGGCGGCGGCAAGGCCGCGATGACCGGCGCCGGCGTGCTGCTGGGCGCCCTGGCCGGCAACGCAGCCTTCAACAGCATGGACCAGAGTGACGAGGGCTGCTTCGCCCAGGCCATGGAAAAGGCGCCGGACGGCCAGCAGATCGTCTGGAACAATCCCGACAATGGCGCGCGCTATCAGATGACCCCGGTCAAGACCTGGCAGGAGTCGCCCGATAACTACTGCCGCGAATACCAGAGCGTGGCCACCGTGGGCGGGCGCAAGCAGACCGTCACCGGCACCGCCTGCCGCCAGCCGGACGGGCAGTGGAAGATCGTGAATTGAGGCTGGCGTAAGCTGGCTCAGGACCAATCAGCGGCATGAGGTCCATCCTCATGCCGCTGTGGGCCGCGCCCGGCGCCTGAGGGCGAACGAAAACTCACGCGAACCCATGCCGGCCCAACCACCGCCGA
The DNA here is from genome assembly GCF_034653275.1 of Nitrospirillum guaranorum. Lineage (NCBI taxonomy): Bacteria > Pseudomonadati > Pseudomonadota > Alphaproteobacteria > Rhodospirillales > Azospirillaceae > Nitrospirillum > Nitrospirillum guaranorum. Next base: position 1,138,804 of record NZ_JAYEES010000003.1, read on the forward strand.
TACAGGTCGGGCCAGGGTTCGGCGGGGCGCCCCGGCGTGTCGCGGATGGCGAAGCCGTGGCCGCCGGATTCGAAGATGTGCATCTCGGTCGCCACGTTCTGGCGGCGCAGGGCCTGGAACATGGCCAGGCTGTTGCCCACCGGCACGGCGTCGTCATCGGCGGCGTGGAACAGGAAGGTGGGGCAGGCGCCGGCGCGCACAATCTGATCCGGCGAATAGGCCCTCACCTGCTCGGCCGACGGGCTATTGCCCAGCAGGTGCTGGCGCGACCCCGGATGCGTCAGCGACTCGTCCATCGAGATGACGGGATAGGCCAGGCAGGCCAGCTGGGGGCCGGCCGGCAGCTTGTCGGCCTCGTCCACGGGCGTGTACACGGCGGCGTCATGGCGGGTGAGCAGGCTGGCGGCCAGGTGGCCGCCGGCGGAAAAGCCGATGATGCCGATGCGGCCGCCATCCACCGCCCAGGCCTTGGCCTTGGCGCGCAGCAGGCGCATGGCGCGCTGCGCATCCTGCAGCGGCACGTCCGCACCGTTCTTCCAACCTTCCGCCGGCAGGCGATAGGTCAGGACGGCGGCGTGCAGGCCGGTGGAGTTCAGCCAGCGGGCGATCTCATAGCCTTCCTTGTCGAACCAGACGCTGGAATAGCCGCCGCCGGGGATGACCAGGATGGTGGCGCGCGGTCCTGGGCTGGCGCTGCGGAAGAAGGCCAGGGTGGGTGTGCCCACGCCATCCGCCGAGCGGTCGGGCGGGCCGCCCGCGGACCCATGGTCGATGACCACGTCCTTCACGGTCACGCCCTCGCCCCCCGGCGGCGTGCCGGGCCACAGCGGCAGCAGCACGTCCGGATCGCGATGCTGGCGCGAGAGGCGCACCAAGTCGGTGGCGGGCGTGCCATCCGCTTTCGCGGATCGCGCCAGCACCGCACCGGCCATGGCGGCCAGGGCCAGGCCGCGGCGGTTCAGGGTGAAGGTCATGGGGGCTGCCTCCCTCAAGGCTGTTCCGTTTCTGTTACCGGTAACTTAGCCGAGAGCGCCGCAAGATTGCCAGCCCACGTCAGGTGCCGGCCACCGTCATGCCTTCCACCCGCAGGGTGGGGCTGTCCACGCCGTGGCGGAATTCCAGGTCGTTGGCCGGCCGCAGGGTCAGATACATGTCCTTCAGGTTGCCGGCGATGGTGATCTCGGCCACCGGGTAGGCGATCTTGCCATCCTCGATCCAGAAGCCCGAGGCGCCCCGGCTGTAGTCGCCGGTGATGCCGTTGACGCCGCTGCCCATCAGCGAGGTGACGTAGAAGCCCTGGCGGATGTCGGCCAGCAGCTGCTCCGGCGTTTCCTCGCCCGGCGCTAGGTAGACGTTGGTGGCGCTGGGGCCGGGCGGGCCGCCGGTGCCGCGCGATGCGTGGCCGGTGGAGGCCAGGCCCAGCTGGCGGGCGGAGCGGCAGTCCAGCAGCCAGGTGGTCAGCACGCCGCCGTCGATCAGGTTGCGGCGGGTGTTGGCCTGCCCCTCGGCGTCGAAGGGCTTGGAGCGCAGGCCCCGGCGGATGTGCGGGTCCTCGACGATGGTGATGCCGGGCGCGAACACCGCCTGGCCCATCTTGTCCTTCAGGAAGCTGGTGCCCCGCGCGATGGCGGCGCCGGAGATGGCGCCCAGCAGGGGACTGACCAGGCCGCCGGCCACGCGCGGGTCGAACACCACCGGCACGGCCTGGGTCGCCACCTTGCGCGGATTCAGGCGGGCCACCACCCGCTCACCGGCGCGGCGGCCGATGGTGACAGGCGATTCCAGATCGCCGGCATAGATGGCGGAATGATAGTCGTAGTCCCGCTCCATGCCCGTGCCGCTGCCGGCCAGGACGGAGACGGACAGGCTGCGGCGGCTGACGCTGTAGCCGCCGGAAAAGCCGTTGCTGGCGGCGAGCGTGACGGTGGAGCGCGACCAGCCGGCGTCCGCCCCCTCGGAATTGCTGACCCCGGGTACGGCCAGCGCCGTCTCCTCCAGCTCCGCGATCTGGGCCAGCAAATCCTCGGCCACCGGTTCGGACGGGTCGCACAGGTCCAGGTCCGGCCAATCGCGGGCCAGGCTGTCGGGATCGGCCAGGCCGCAGAACTCATCCTCCGGCACCAGGCGGGCCATGGCCACCGCCCGCTCCGCCAGTTCCTTCAGCAGCGCCGGGCTGCGGTCGGTGGAGGAGACGATGGCCTGCCGCTTGCCCACGAAAACGCGCAAGCCCAGGTCGCCCGATTCGGCGCGCTGCACCTCCTCCGGCTTGCCCAGGCGCTGGCTCATGGACATGGCGGCGCTATCCACCAGCAGGGCGTCGGCGGCGTCGGCGCCGGCCTTGCGCGCCAGGGTCAGCAGGTCGTCCAGGATGCCGGCGGCGGTGGCGTCGGGGGGCAGGGGGGGCATGGGTGCGCAGGCTCCAGGCTCAGGTCACGGTCCCCCAGGGCGAACCAAAGGGGCAAGGCCACATGTGGGTATTCGCCGCCAGCTTGCCAGGTCGCGGGGGCCCGGGGGAAGCCTGACCTTGGGTGAGGGCGTTGGCGCGATGGGGAAAAGGCCGTCCACGGCCGGAAATGTTTCTGAAAGGTAACTGAAAGCACAATTGCAACGATTTGTTTCTTAGCCTATCAACAAGTGACATCCGTTTGTTACCGACCAGGGCTAGGTTTCCCTGGCCAATGCGCGAAGGCTGCCCCGCCTGACGCATTCGGTCGGTCGAATGGACCACTACGGGGATCTGCCGCCCCGGTTCGTTCGGTCAACCTTTCGGGTTTCTTCCCGGAAGTAGTCCATCAACCTTGCAGGGCCGCGGGCGCCAACCTTGCGGCCCTGTTTCTTTTCTGGCGTCGGCGATGGGGATTCCCCATGGTAATGGATGCGGCGCGGGTGATACGCTCCCGCAACTGAAACCGATTTCACCATCCAGGGACCGCCCTTGCCCTTCGACATCACGGTGCTGACGCCCCATCTGGACACCTTGCTGGCGGGCGCCCTGCTGACGGCGGAGGTCTGCGCGCTGGGAATCGCCGCCGCCTTCGCGCTGGCCATGGCGCTGGGCCTGCTGGCCGTGGGGGGCGGTTGGGCGGGGCGGCTGGCGCGCCTCTATGTCGATGTGTTCCGCAACGTGCCCTTCGTGGTGCAGGTCTTCTTCCTGTTCTACGGCCTGCCGGAGGTGGGCGTTTACATCGACGCCTTCTGGACGGGCGTGCTGGCGCTGGGCCTGGTGGGCGGCGCCTATGGCAGCGACGTGGTGCGCAGCGGCATCCTGGCGATCGAGCCCGGGGTGGTGGAGGCCGCGAAGGTCAGCGGCCTGTCACGCTCGGCCATCATCCGCCGTATCATCCTGCCCATCGCCCTGCGCACCGCCCTGCGGCCCCTGGGCTCCGTCTTCGTGAACCTGGTGCTCAGCTCCTCCATCCTCTCCATGATCACGTTGGATGAGGTGACGGGCACGGCGCGGGGCGTGGCGTCGGAAACCTATCGCCCGTTCGAGGTCTACGCCTTCCTGCTGGCCGCCTACGCCGGCCTGACCTACGCCCTGTCCCTGGGCATCGATGCCCTGCACCGGCGCCTGAACCGGCACATGACCGCCAATGGCGCCCCCAAGAGGGCGGCCAACCGGGCGGCGGGGGGATGGGCCTGATGCGGCACGCGGGCTTCACCTGGCATGACGGCGCCTTGCTGGCCCAAGGCCTGGGCGTCAGCCTGGGCCTGTTCGTCGGCACCTTCCTCATTGGGCTGGTCCTGGGTTCCGCCGCCGCCGTGGTGCGCCACTTCCGCGTACCGGCGCTGGGCGCCCTGCTGCACACCGCCCTGGAACTGCTGCGCAATTCCCCCGTGCTGGTGCAGTTGTTCCTGGTCTTCTTCGGCGTGCCGGCCTTGATCCACCAGCCACTGACGCCTGTCTTCGCCGCCGGCCTGACCCTGTCGGCCAACACGGCGGCCTTCGTCTATTTCATCGCCGTGGCCGGTCTGGACGCCGTGGGGCGTGAGCAGGTGGAGGCCGCGCGCGCCTTCGGTCTCAGCCGCGCCCAGCTGGTGCGCCACATCCTGGGGCCCCAGGCGGCGGCCTTCGCCGTGGCGCCGCTGGTGGGCCTGGCGGTCAACCAGCTGCAGGTGACCTCGCTGGTCTCCGTCATCGGCGTGATCGACCTGACCAAGGCCGGCGACATCCTGAACCTGCGCACCCTGCGGCCCTTCGCCGTGTGGGCCATCGTGGGCGCGCTGTATTTCGCGGCGGCCAAGACGCTGACGCTGCTGGGCAATCGGTGGGAGCGGCGGCTGCGGGCCCATGCGCCGCCGCTGGGCCTTTAGGGTGGGGGAGAGGGCGGGATGATAGCGGTGGAGGGCGTGGTCAAGCGCTTCGGCGCCCACACGGTGCTGGACGGCGTCAGCCTGACGGTGGCGCCGGGCGAGGTGGTCACCATCCTGGGGTCCAGCGGGTCGGGCAAAAGCACGCTGATCCGCTGCGTCAACGGGTTGGAGACGCTGGACGGCGGCCGCATCAGCGTGGATGGGCTGGACGTGGCCGACCCGCGCCAGCTGGCGCAGGCGCGCCGCCTGTCGGCTACGGTCTTCCAGCTGTTCAACCTCTACCCCCACATGACGGTGCTGCGGAACCTGACCCTGGCGCCGGAACTGGTGCTGAAGCGCCCGAAGGCGGAGGTGGAAGGGCAGGCCCGCGCCCTGTTGGCCAGCGTGGGGCTGGCGGGCAAGGCCAATTCCTATCCCGGTCAGCTGTCGGGCGGGCAGCGCCAGCGCGTGGGCATTTGCCGGGCGCTGGCCATGAACCCGCGCTACCTGCTGCTGGATGAAGTGACCAGCGCCCTGGATCCGGAGATGACGGCCGAGGTGCTGGCCATCCTGGGCCGGCTCGCCACGCAAGGAACCACCATGCTGTTCGTGACGCACGAGGTGGAGTTCGCCCGCCGCATCTCCACCCGCATCGTCTTCCTGGACCAGGGGCGCCTGATCGTCGACCTGCCCACGGACCAGTTCTTCGCCGTGGACGGGGGCTTGGCCCATCCGCGCATCCATCAATTCCTGTCCAAGATGGCGCCGTCAAGCACGGCGCCCGCCGCCCCCGTTGCCGAGATGCCCGCATGATGTTGATCGCAAATTCCGAGGCTTGGCCCGGATTCCAAACCACCGTCGACCGCCTGAGGGCTGGGGAGCGGGGCCCCGACCCGCTGGTGGCTGGCATCGCGCGGGTGGAGCGTGAGGCGACGGTGCGCAGTGTCGGCTACGGCGGGTGGCCCAACATGCTGGGGGAAATGGAATTCGACGCCGGCGTCATGGACGGCGGCACCCGCCAGGTGGGGGCCGTGGGGGCGTTGCGCGACGTCATCCCGGCCAGCGCCGTGGCCTTGCAGGTCATGCGCCGCCTGCCCCACACCCTGCTGACCGGCGACGGGGCCCGCCGCTTCGCCCTGGAGTGCGGGTTCGACGTGGAACCGACGCTGCTGGAGGAGTCGCGCCGGGTGTGGTGGGAGCGGTTGGAGAAGGAGCTGCCGCCCGGCGACATCGCCGCCTTCCCCAACATCCCGCTGGCGCCGCTCAGCCGCGCCATCACCGATCCCGAGCGGGTGCGCGACACCACCGTCTTCCTGGGCCGGGATGCGGGCGGCGACCTGCACGCGGCCACCAGCACCTCGGGCTGGGCGTGGAAGTACCCCGGCCGTCTGGGCGATTCGCCCATCGCCGGCGCCGGCTTCTACGCCGACAGCCGCTTCGGCGCCGCCGCCTGCACCCACACAGGGGAGATGACGGTGCGCTGCGGCACCGCCCGCGCCATCGTCCTGGCCCTGCAATTGGGCAAATCCCTGCGCGAGGCGGTGGACCTGGCGGCGGCGGACCTGGCCGAGTTGCGCGAGGGCTTCCTGGCCGGCGTGGTCATCCACGCGCTGGACGCCCACGGCAACCATGAGGTGGTCAGTTTCCGCTGCGGCCCCGCCATCCGTTACTTGTACTGGGATCCGTCGCTGCCGGCGCCGGAAGAACGCGTCGCCCGCGTCGTTTGAGGAGGCCGCCGCCATGCCGCGCAGGCTGTTGCCCATGCTCGCCGCCCTTCTGCTCGTGACGCCCGCCTGGGCCGGCAAGCTGGAGGATATCCGCCAGCGCGGCGTGCTGCGCGTGGGGGTGTCGCTGGGCGGCGAGCCGGTGGGCTTCCGTGACGACCGCAACGCGCCCGCCGGCTATGACGTCGATGTGGCCAAGCGCCTGGCGGACAAGCTGGGGGTGCGGGTGGAATACACCGACGTCTCCGGCGACGCCCGGGTCAGCATGCTGGTGTCGGGCCAGATCGACGTGGCGGTGGCCAATCTGACGGCCACGGCGGAACGCGCCAAGACCATCGCCTTCACCATCCCCTACAACCGCGCGGGCCTGCGCGTCATCGTCCAGAAAAGCGCCGGCATCGAGCAGCTGTCGGATTTGGCGGGCAAGAGGGTGGTGGTGGGCCGCAGCACCACGGGGGAGACCTTCCTGCGCCAGGCGGTGCCGGGGGCGAAGCTGGTCCACACCGACACCTTCGCGCCCGACGGCGTGCTGCTGCTGGTGCAGCGGCGGGTGGACGCCGGCATCGAGGACTCGTCCATGATGGACTATCTGGCCAGCGTCTATCCCACCCTGAAGATATTGCCCGACCTCTATTCCAACGCGCCCATCGCCATCGGCCTGGCCCAGGGTGATCCGGAATTCCTGCGCTGGCTGAACGGCTTCGTCGCCGACTACATCAAGTCCGGGGCATATGAGGCCAACTACCGCAAATGGTGGGGCCGGGACGCGGCCGTCCCGGCGCTGTCGGCCGATTAGCCCGTCAGCCGGGGATGGAAGCGCGTGGGCAGGGTCAGGGGCCAGGGGCCGGTGGCGGCACCGGTCAGCACGGCGATGACCGCCGCCACATAGGCCTGCTTGTCATAGCCGATGGAGGAAATGGGATAGGCGTCGAAATCCGTCAGCGACAGGTTGTCGAAGCCGTACAGACGCGTGGTGGTGGCGCGGCCCTGGGGGAAGTCCGCCCGCAGGCGGTCCAGCACGCCCATGGCCATGGCGTCGGAGGTGCAGAAGATGGCGTCCGGCCGGGGTGTGAGCGCCAGTTCCTCCCCCGCCTTGTGGCCGCTGGCGTAGGAATAGTCGCCCTGCAGGCTGGCCGTCAGCCGGATGCCCTGGGCCGCCAGGGCCGCCTGGTACAAACGGATGCGCGCCTGCTCCAGCACGGACGTGAGGCGGCCCGTGACCAGGGCGGCGCTCTTCACGCCCTGGCGCGCCGCGTGGGTCACGGCCTCGGTGACGCCCACCCGCTCATCCGGGATGACGGCCGGGGACTCGTGGTCGTGCCGGCCGTTCAGCATCAGCACCTGGTCGCTGCGGAACAGGGTGCGGGCGGTGGCGGCGTCGGCGAAATCGGAAAAGACGATGGCGGCGTCGACGTGATAGGCGACACCGGTGCGCAGGAAGGACTCCACCCGGTCGCTGGAGCCCACCCGGATGAAAATCACCTGCTTGCCTATGTTCTGCACGGCGGCCAGCAGGGGATCGAACAGATCCAGGTCGCTCAGGTCATGGATATGGTTGACGACGACAGCCACCAAGTTGACGCTTTTGGTGGTCAGGCTGCGGGCCAGCAGGTTGGGGCGGAAGCCCAGCTCCTGCGCCGCCTGCAGCACGCGCGCCTTTTTCTCCGCCGAAACGGGCCGCTGTTCGTCGGACAGCGCCCGGGACGCCACCGCTCGCGACACGCCGGCCCGTTCGGCCACGTCGCTGATGGTGGGGTTGGCCGGAAGGGGCGCGCACGGCTTGTCGGTTCCGGTCCCATCCATCCCAGCACTCCCCATATCTTTCCCAACGCCGGTAACGCGGCCGATATCTTTAAAACCGGGCGCTTTAACGAAAGAAGATTTCAATCTTGATATACTGTTTCGATATCGGCGGGTCATACATTTCCCTGGGGACAGCCAGTACAGATGTCGCGGTGACAGGGGCGCTGACCCGTGTCGGGCGGGTGCCGACGCCGGCGCGTGACCGCGCCGCCTTCGTCCAGGCGCTGGCCGGTCTCATCCATCAGGCGCCAGGCCCGCTGGACGCGCCGGTGGCCTTGGCGCTGGCCGGGGACATCGATCCGGCGACGGGGCTGGCCAGCTGCGCCAACATCCCCTGCCTGACGGGCACGCCCCTGGTGGCCGACCTGACGGCGGCGCTGGGCCGGCCCGTGGTGGTGGGCAACGACGCCGCCTGCTTCGTCCTGGCGGAGGCGACGGTGGGGGCGGCGCGCGGCCAGGACACCGTCTTCGGCATCATCCTGGGCACCGGCGTGGGCGGCGGCCTGGTGGTGGACGGCCGCCTGGTGCCGGGCGCCGGGGAGTGGGGCCACGGGCCGGTGGTGAAGCAGGTGGCGGGCGACCCCAGCGTCACCCTGCCTCGCCTGCCCTGCGGCTGCGGCCAGGCGGGCTGCGTCGACACCATCGGCGGCGCCAGGGGGCTGGAGCGCCTGCACCAGGCCCTGCACGGCGTGCGGCTGGACAGCCAGGCGCTGACGGCGGCGTGGCACGCCGGCGACCGCGACGCCACGCGCACGATGGACATCTATGTCGACCTGGTGGCCGATCCCCTGGCGGTGGTGGTGAACGCCGTGGGCGCCGGCCTGGTGCCTGTGGGTGGCGGCCTGTCATCCGATGCCGCCCTCGTTTCGGCGTTGGACCAGGCGGTGCGGGCCCGTATCCTGCGCCGCACCGGGGGTCCGCTGCTGGTGCCGACGGCGCTGGGCGGGGCGGCCGGCATGCTGGGCGCGGCCATCCTGGGCGCCCGGGGGGCCGCCCGATGATGGGAACGGAACAAGGCTTGAGGGGGACTGCGGGCATGACCCGGGCGGAAACGAATTGCGTAAGGCTTGAGGTGTGCGTTGACAGCCCGGCGGGGGTGGCCGCCGCCATCAAGGGGGGCGCCGACCGACTGGAGCTGTGCGCCGCCCTGGTGGTGGGCGGCCTCACGCCGTCGCGCGGGCTGATGGCGCTGGCGGCGGCCAGCGGGCGACCCGCCTACGCCATGATCCGCCCCCGGCCGGGCGACTTCGTCTATGGCCCCGCCGACCTGGACGTCATGGGCGACGATATCGACACCGTGCGGGCCCTGGGCCTGCCCGGCGTCGTGCTGGGCGCCAGCCTGCCCAGCGGTGAACTGGACGCGGCCGCCCTGTCCATCCTGGTGGACCGCGCCGGCGGCCTGGGCCTGACCCTGCATCGCGCCATCGACCTGACCCCCGACCCCATCGAGGCGCTGGACATCGCCATCGAGCTGGGCTTCGAGCGGGTGTTGACCTCCGGCTGCGCCCGCACGGCGGTGGAGGGGGCGGAGACCATCGCCGAGCTGGTGGAGCATGCCCAGGGCCGCATCAGCATCATGGCCGGCAGCGGTGTCACCCCCGACAACGCCGTCGACCTTATCCGCCAGACCGGCGTGACCGAGGTCCACGCCTCCTGCGGCATGGCCCCGGCGGTGGTGGACCAGCACCTGCTGCACTTCGGCTTCGTCCAGCCCGGCGCGCGGGAGACGGATGCGGCGACGGTCATGTGGTTGGCGGCGGCGATCCGGGATATCGAGGCGGATCAATGGCCGTGATGTTCCTCCTGCATCACCCGCTCATGGTTGCGGGCGCCATGAAGGATATGCAGGATTTCAATGGCGTTGGCGCCGGGGATGGTCCGGTAATAGATCACGTAGTTTTTGTAAGGAAAGCGGCGGGTGCCCGGTAGCAGGTGGTGGCACGCTGTGCCCGCCGCTGGAAAAAGCGCGCGTCTCCGGCAAACGCTTTCGAGTTCCTCAACGAAGGCGAGGGCGCGGTCCACATCGTCCTGCGCAATGAAAAGAGCAATGTCTTGCAGGTCTTGTTCGGCCAAGGGATGAAAGAACGCCCTTGGCATGAACCTTAGCGAGCCTGTGCCGTCTTCATGGCGGAAAGGCGGGCCTTCAAATCGGCGAACACCTGTTCTGCCGGAATGGGGGCCTGACCATCGGTCGCCCTGGCCTGAAGTATCGCCCGGACATGGGCCTCCGCTTCTTCTTCCGTCGCGTCAATAACCCTCACTTCGACGCGGCGGTTGCCGGCGAAGGGCGCGAGGTCGTGCGACAGCCTGTCGACGGTCGTGCGGATGACGGTTTCAGCCATGCCCCCAGCATATGCGACACGCCGCCGCCGCGCCAGCGGAAGCCTCACTTCCGCCAGATCGGCTTGCCGCTTCCCGGCAGGCCGTAGCTGGCCCACTTGCGGCTGACCTCCTCCACCATGCCCTGGTCCATGGCGATCTTCTCGCCCCATTCGCGGTGGGTTTCGGGGGGCAGCTTGTTGGTGGCGTCCAGGCCGACCTTGCCGCCCAATCCGGACTCGGGGCTGGCGAAGTCCAGGTAGTCGATGGGCGTGCCCTCGATGACGGTGATGTCGCGCGCCGGGTCCATGCGGGTGGACACCGCCCACATCACGTCCTTCCAGTCGCGCGCGTTGATGTCGTCGTCCACGACGATCACCCACTTGGTGTACATGAACTGCCGCAGGAAGGACCACACGCCCATCATCACCCGCTTGGCATGGCCCGGGTAGGCCTTGCGCATCGAGACGACGGCGATGCGGTAGGAACAGCCCTCCGGCGGCAGCCAGAAATCGATGATCTCCGGGAACTGCTGGCGCAGCAGGGGGATGAAGACCTCGTTCAGGGATTCGCCCAGCACCGAGGGCTCGTCCGGCGGCCGGCCGGTGAAGGTGGAGAGGTAGATGGGGTCGCGGCGCATGGTGATGGCCGTGACCTGGAAGACGGGGAACTTTTCCACCGAGTTGTAATAGCCGGTGTGGTCGCCGTAGGGGCCCTCGTCCGCGTACTCGTCCAGCGAGACGTAGCCCTCCAGGACGATCTCGGCCTGGGCCGGCACCTTCAGCGGCACGGTCTTGCAGTCGACCAGGTCCACCTTCTTGCCGCGCAGCATGCCGGCGAACTGGTATTCCGACAGCGTCTCCGGCACGGGGGTAACGGCGGCCAGGATGGTGCCGGGGTCGGCGCCCAGCACCACGGCGGCGGGCAGGGGCTCGCGCTTGCCGGCGGCCTTCCAGCGGTGATGGTGCTGCGCCCCGCCGCGGTGCTTCAGCCAGCGCATGATGGTGCGGTCCCGCCCCAGCACCTGCATGCGGTAGATGCCCAGGTTGAAGCGGTCCTCCGCCATGCCGTTCCGGTCGTTGGCGGTGGGGCCTTGCGTCACCACCAGGGGCCAGGTGATCAGGGGCGCCGGCTCCCCCGGCCAGCAGCTCTGAATGGGCAGGGATCCCAAGTCGATCTGGTCGCCGGTCAGCACCACTTCCTGGCAAGGCGCCGTGCTTACCGTGCGCGGGCGCATGGCCATGACGGTCTTCACCAGGGGCAGCATCTCCCACGCGTCGCGCAGGCCGCGCGGCGGCTCCGGCTGCTTCAGGAAGGCCAGCGTCTCCCCCACGTCGCGCAGCTGGTGCGGTTCCCGGTCCATGCCCCAGGCCACCCGTTCCACCGTGCCGAACAGATTGACCAGCACTGGCATCTCGGACGGCGTGCCGTCCGCCTTGATGACGTTCTCGAAGAGGACGGCGGGACCGCCCTCGGCCAGCAGGCGGGTCTGGATCTCGGTCATCTCCAGCACGGTGGAGACCGGGGCCTTGACCCGCACCAGGCGGCCCGACTGTTCCAGCCGGTCGATGAACTCACGCAAGGAGGCGTAGGGCATGGGGAAACGTCCAGGGTAGGGAATCAGGCGGTAAAGGAGCGGATGCGGCCCCGTCCGGTCAAGCCTCCACCCGCCAGACGACGCTGTCGCGGTGGGTGCGGTCCTCCAGCTCCAGCGTCGTCGGCACGCGATAGGTTGCCAGGGGAACCAGCCCGTCCTTCGGCAGGTATGTACGGCCGGGATCCCCCATCAGGATCACCAGCCCGTCGCCGGCCAGGGCGCGCAGCCAGGCCATGACCCGCTCCGCCATCGGCTTCTCGTAGCAGACATCGCCCACCAGCACGACGTCGATGTCCGTCAGGGGCTGGCCCACCACGTCACGCTCCACCGCCGTCACGGCCACGCCGTTCAGCCGGGCGTTCAGCGCGATGGCGGCGATGGCGTAGGCGTCGATCTCCACCGCCTGGACGGAGGCGGCGCCCGCCTTGGCGGCGGCGATGGCGATCAGCCCGCTTCCGGCGGCGAAGTCCAGCACGCGGGCGCCGCGCACCAACTCCGGATGGTCCAGCACATGGCGGGCGACGGCCTGGCCGCCGGCCCAAGGGAAGGCCCAGAAGGGGGGCGGCAGAATCCCTGGCCGCCAGCGTCGCCTCCGTCGCCTGCCACAGGGGCATGATCTCGCTGGCGGTGAGCAGCGTCAATTCCGGCACCAGGGCCGGCGCCTCGGGGGTGGTGTTGGCGCGGATGAAGGCGGCGCGATCCATCTCGCTCAAGACGCGGCCGCCATGCCCAGGATGATGCTGGCCAGGAGCACCCAGCCGGCGATGCGGGCGGCGCGGAAGGCGGCGAGGCTGTCGGCGGGGTCCTGCGGCCGCCACTGCCAGGCCTGGCGCAACAGCATGCCGCCGGTCAGGGCCACGCCCAGGTGGGCCAGCGGGTGGATGCCGGCGGTCATCAGGGCCAGCGCCCACAGCGCCGTGGCGCCGGCGTAGAAGCCCAGGATCCAGCGCTTGGAGGCCGCACCCAGGCGCAGGGCGGTGGATTTCACGCCCACCTTCACGTCGTCCTCGCGATCCTGGTGGGCGTAGATGGTGTCGTAGCCCAGGGTCCACAGGATGCCGCCGGCGTAGAGCAGCACGGGCGGCCAGGCGAGGTCGCCCCGCACCGCCACCCAGCCCAGCAGGGCGCCCCAGTTGAAGGTCAGGCCCAGGAAGGCCTGGGGCCACCAGGTGATGCGCTTCATCAGGGGATATGTGGCCACCAGCACCAGCGAGGCGGCGCCCATGACGATGGTGGCCCGGTTCATCTGCACCAGCACGCCCAGGCCCACCAGGCACTGGGCGATCAGGAAGGCGATGGCCTGGGGCACGCTGACGGCGCCGCTGGGGATGGGGCGCACGCGGGTGCGCTCCACCAGGGCATCGAACTTGCGGTCGATGATGTCGTTGATGGTGCAGCCGGCGCCACGCATGACGACGGAGCCCACGGCGAACAGCAGCATCAGCCACAGCTTGGGCAGGTGGCCGGGTTCCGCCGCGAGGGCGATGGACCACAGCCCCGGCAGCAGCAGCAGCCAGGTGCCGATGGGCCGGTCCAGCCGCGCCAGCCGGGCGTAGGGGCGGGCGTGGGGCGGCAAATGCCGGTCGATCCAGTCGCCCTGGCGGATGTCGGTATGGCCGGCGCCTATGGTTTCGCTGGTCTCGCTGGGCATGCGGGGAGGCCTTGTTCGGAGGTTCGCAGGGACCTTAGCGGGAACCTGCCCGTCAAGAAAGGGCGGCCGCTCACCCTTCAGGCGGACGGGCTGACCCTTGAAAAATGCTTGAGTGTTCAATGGTAGAATGGACAAAGGAATGATTGTTCCGCATCTAGACCCTCCCGTTCCGCCTCCTTTCTCCGCGACCGATCCCATGGCCGACCGCCCCCGCACCCGCTTGCATGTCGACACGCCCTTGGCCGCCGGCCAGTCGGCGCAGCTGTCGGGCGACCAGGCGCATTATTTGCGCGGTGTGCTGCGCCAGGCGCCCGGTGACCGGCTGCTGGCCTTCAACGAGGCGGGGGGCGAATGGCTGGGGGAGATATCGGCGCTGACCAAGTCGGGCGGCACCATCACCCTGCTGGAACAGACCAGGGCGCCGGTGGCGGTGCCTGACGTCTGGCTGCTGTTCGCGCCGTTGAAGGCGGGGCGCACCGAGTACGTGGTGGAAAAGGCGACGGAGCTGGGCGTGGCCCGCCTGTGCCCCGTGCTGACCCGCCGGGGCGACGTGCCGCGGGTGAACCTGGACCGCCTGCGCGCCAACGCGGTGGAGGCGGCGGAACAGTGCGAGCGGCTGTCCGTGCCCGTGATCGACCCCCTGGCCGATTTGTCGGCCGTGCTGGCCGGCTGGACCACCCATCCCCTGACGCGGGACCGCACCCTGTTCGTGGCGGCGGAGACGGGCGCGGCCCAGCCCCTGGCCACGGCTGTGACGGCGGCTACTGCGTCGGGGCGCCCGGCGGCGTTCCTTGTGGGACCGGAGGGGGGCCTCCATCCCGGCGAGCTTGACCAGCTAGCCAAAACACCCTTTGTTGTCCCGGTAGGACTGGGTCCACGCATTCTGCGGGCGGACACGGCCGCCTTCGCTGTGCTTGCCCTGTGGCAGGCGCTGGCGGGCGACTGGACCGCCGCCCCAGGGCAGGACGCGCGCCCGCCGTTCCGTTGAATGCCAGCCTGTTCCTGGCCCCCGCCCGCGCCTTATACCCAAGCCGAGTGAAGAAGGACCGACCTGATGTCTGCGCCGCCGAAGAGCCCGGGGACCCCCATCACCGACCGCCGCGAGCTGGTCGAATACCTGGAACAGGGCAACAAGCCGGCGGATGCCTGGCGCATCGGCACGGAACACGAGAAGTTCGCCTTCCGCCTGGGCGACAACCGCCCGCTGCCCTATGAGGGCGAGCAGGGCATCGGCCGCATCCTGTCCGAGATGGCGACCCGCTACGACTGGACCCCGGTGACGGAGGGCGAAAACATCATCGCCCTGACCAAGGGCCAGGCCAGCATCACGCTGGAGCCGGGGGGGCAGTTCGAACTGTCGGGCGCGCCGCTCAGCACCATCCACCAGACCTGTGGCGAGGTTTCCGAGCACTTGGCCCAGGTGCGCGCCATTGGCGCCGACCTCGGCATCGGCATGATCGGCCTGGGCTTCAATCCCAAGTGGAAGCGGGAAGACATCCCGTGGATGCCCAAGGGCCGCTACCGCATCATGCGCGACTACATGCCCAAGAAGGGCACCATGGGCCTGGACATGATGACCCGCACCTCCACCGTGCAGGTCAACCTGGACTTCAGTTCCGAAGCCGACATGGTGAAGAAGTTCCGGGTCAGCCTGGCGCTGCAACCCATCGCCACGGCCTTGTTCGCCAACAGCCCCTTCAAGGAAGGCAAGCCCAACGGCTTCCAGAGCCTGCGCAGCCATGTGTGGACCGACACCGACCCCGACCGCTGTGGCGACCTGCCCTTCGTGTTCGAGGATGGCTTCGGCTTTGAGCGCTACGCCGACCATGCGCTGGGCGTGCCCATGTACTTCGTCTATCGCGACGGCCAGTACATCGACGCGTCGGGGCAGGATTTCCGCGCCTTCCTGAGGGGGGAACTGCCGGCCCTGCCGGGTGAGCGGCCGCTGATCACCGACTGGGTGGACCACCTCACCACCCTGTTCCCCGAGGTACGGCTGAAGCGCTTCCTGGAGATGCGCGGCGCCGACGGCGGCCCGTGGGCCCGCCTCTGCGCCCTGCCGGCCCTGTGGGTGGGCCTGCTGTACGACACCGCGGCGCTGGACGCCGCCTGGGACATGATCAAGGACTGGACGGAGGAGGAGCGGGCGCAGCTGCGCAACAACGTGCCGCGCCTGGGCCTCGACACGCCCTTCCGCAAGGGCACCGTCCTGGACCTGGCGCGCCAGACGGTGGCCATCTCGCGCAGCGGCCTGGACAACCGGGCACGCCTGGCCGGCATGGGCGACAACGAAAGCCACTTCCTGGACGCGCTGCAGGCCATCGTGGACAGCGGCGTTTCGCCGGCCACGGAACTGCTGAACAAGTTCAACGGGGAATGGGGCGGCGATATCGATCGCGTCTACGCCGAATACGCGTACTGAGTCCGGCTATTCAGCAGACCGTTGTACCTCACGTGTTCTTATTTGCCCCAGCTTGTGGCCGGGGATTCCCCCCTATTATCGACGCCATCGGGCTTCCCCCCGGAGACCGGTGGCGTCCTTTCCATCGGTGACCCGAGGTCTTACGACCCAGGGACCTTGGTGCCCGACGGACGGTTCAGCAGATCCTTGGGGTCGGCGTGGCCGACGTCATTGCAATTGCCGGCCAGGCGACTGCCCGTGTTCACGCACCGCTGCTGGGCTGCGGCCTTGGGCGCGGCGGCATTGGCCGTCTGGGTGGTATCCGATTGGGTCTGGCAACCGGCCGTAAGCAGGGCAAGACCAAAAGTTGCTGCTAATAACTGATAGTGACGCATAAAAACTCCGTTTGATGTCAACGACGCAACAAATGGATTTATGCGCACTGCGGCGATGTGGGCAACCGGTCTTTTAACCGGGGGCGTTGCGAAATTGATACCGGTTTCCATCCAGCCCCGCGTCTGACGCATCCACGCAGCAGGAACGGCTAAAACACGCAAAGATCGGCTAACGCGCCGGCATTCCGGACAGGTTTCACTTGGTGCCCCCATTCGTCCGTGCCGTCCCGGGTGCCGAGGCGCGGGACATGGGCGGAGGCCTGTCGCGAAGGGGACGAAAATTCAGTCGCGGGTCGCGACACGGGCATGGGCACGCGCCAGCCAGGCTGCGACCTCCTCGGTGATGTCATCCACCGAGGCCAAAGGGATGCGGTAGGTGATGCGGTCGCTGGCGTCGGCCGTCTTGACCGGTATCAGGGGAATGGCGCTTGGGGGCAGGGGGCCCTGGCCCAGGGCCAGGCCCAGGTCGAGTCGGCCCTTGCCCACCAGCTTGGCCTCCGCGAACTTCAACCTGGCGCTGAAGGAGACCATGGTGGACAGGACCATGCTGGTGACCTCCGCGCCCAGGCCCAAGGCCAGGACGGTCAGCCGGTCGCCAATGGGGCGCAAGGCCTCCCGCCCTCTATACAATTTGTCCAGCCGCTGATCCGGCGTCAGGTCGTGGATACCGCCCAGGGCGTGGGCCGCCAGCACCTGGGCGGTGGCGCCACCCAGGCCGTGGGTCTGCTTCAGCCAGCGGGCGCAGGCCCTGGGCTCGGCCGGCCCCTCCGCCTTGATCAGGGCGGCCCACGCGTCCGCGTCCCGGCCGGTCTTGGCCGGCAGGTTGCGCAGGATGGCGGCCATCATCTCATCCGGGCTCTTGCCCATGGCCGCCCTCCCTCTCGTCCGGTTCAGGTCGCCCCGGTCAGGCCGCGGTGCCGCCGACGGTCAGGCCGTCGATGCGCAGCGTCGGCTGGCCGACGCCCACCGGCACGCTCTGCCCCTGCTTGCCGCAGACGCCGATGCCCTCGTCCAGGCAACTGTCGTCGCCGATCATGGTGACCTTGGTCAAGGCATCCGGACCGTTGCCGATCAGGGTGGCGCCCTTCACCGACGGGCCGATCTTGCCGTCCTCGATCAAATAGGCTTCGGAGGCGGAGAAGACGAACTTGCCGGACACGATGTCCACCTGACCGCCGCCGAAGTTCACGGCGTACAGCCCGCGCTTCACCGAGGCCAGGATCTCCTCCTTGGTGCGATCGCCGGAGCGCATCATGGTGTTGGTCATGCGCGGCATGGGCACGCTGCTGAAGCCCTGGCGGCGGCCGTTGCCCGTGGGCTTCACGCCCATCAGCCGGGCGTTCATGCGGTCCTGCATGTAGCCGACCAGGACGCCGTCCTCGATCAGGGTGTTGCACTGGCTGGGTGTGCCCTCGTCATCCACCGTGATGGAACCGCGGCGGCCCTCCAGCGTGCCGTCGTCCACCACGGTGACGCCGGGGGCGGCCACCCGCTGCCCGATGAGGGACGAGAAGGCGGAGGTGGCCTTGCGGTTGAAGTCGCCCTCCAGCCCGTGGCCGATGGCCTCGTGCAGCAGCACGCCGCACCAGCCCGGCCCCAGCACCACGGGCATCTCGCCCGCTGGCGCCGGAATGGCGGCCAGGTTTACCAGGGCTTGGCGCAAGGCCTCGTCGACATGGTGGCGCCAGGTTTCCGGCTGCATGTAGCGCTCGTAGGCCAGGCGGCCGCCGGCGCCGAAGCTGCCGGCCTCCATGCGGTCGCCTTCGCCGACCACGACGGAGACGTTCAGGCGCACCAGCGGGCGGATGTCGGCCACGCGGTGGCCGTCGGCGCGGATGATCTGCACCGCCTGCCACTCGCCGGTCAGGCTGGCGCTGACCTGGCGCACGCGCGGGTCGCGGCCCCGGGCATAGGCGTCGATGTCGGCCAGCAGCTTCACCTTGGCCTCGAACGGCACGATGGCCAGGGGGTTGTCGGCGGCGTAGAGGGCCCGGTTGGTGCCCATCGGCGGCTCGGCATAGGTGCCGCCATGGCCGGCCTGCACCGTGCGCACGGTGGCGGCCGCGCGCTTCAGCGCCTCCTCCGTCAGGGTGGAGGCGTGGGCGAAGCCCGTCGTCTCCCCGGCCACGGAGCGCAGGCCGAAGCCCTGGGTGGTGTCGAAGGACGCGCTCTTCAGTTTGCCGTCATCCCAGAACACGCCTTCGGACTGGGCGTATTCCAGGAACAGCTCGCCATCGTCGCCGCCCTTCAGCGCGTCGGCGACGATCGATTCGGTGCGCGCGCGGTCCAGTCCGGCCCGGGTGAAAAACAGATCGTCGGTCTGGGCGAGCAGGCTCATGGTCGCGAAACTCCAAGGAACGGGCCGAAAAGCCAGGGCGGCGGCGGGATCGGCCACCCCGGCGGGGCGTGTCCCCCATAACATGGCGTGTCGATGCCGCCATCGCCAGGGGAAAGGCCGCCCTTCGACGGCAAGGGGGATGGGATCGGGAATCTTCAAGCACGCCAAGGCTGTAGCGCCGGGCCGCTTTTGCGCCACCCTGGCGGGTCCGGCGGGCGGGCCAGTGCGCCCAACGGTATGTGCTGGGACGCGTTGTCCGCTTTACGTCAAGGATTGGGAACGTTATGGTCTGCCACGATGCAGGTGTCCCTCAACCATCGGGGGCGCTTGCGATGCTGGGTCTAAACTCCCGGACAGGTGCCCCGATAGCCGACGCCGTCGCCGCTTCGTCCCGCCGCAACGGGAGGTGGGGGAGGGGGGCAGGTCGATCAAGGACGGGCCCCCATAATAAACGGGAGGATGGGACGGCATCCCGCGTTCGGTGCGGCGCCTGAACAGGGGGCGTGCGGGGCCGGCGTGGGTCACCAGGACAATCTTCGGGTGGGACGTGTCGCGCGTCCCCGGCAACGAGAGAGTGGTAAGGGATGTCCGTACGCAAGAACGCCGCCGCCTTCGCGGCCCTTTTGACGGCCCTGGCGGGGCGCGCTTCGGTGGCGCTGGCCGACCCGGTGGTGAGCATGCCCGAGGCGGGCAAGCTGGGCATGCAGCATGCCTACTCGCCCGTGGCGGTGCAGCTGGAGAATTTCCACAACCTGCTGCTCTACATCATCATCGGCATCGTCGCCTTCGTGTCGCTGCTGCTGCTGACGGTCATGGTGCGCTTCAACAAGCGCGCGAACCCCGTCCCGTCCAAGACCAGCCACCACACCCTGCTGGAGGTGGCGTGGACCGTGGTGCCGGTGCTGATCCTGGTGATCGTGGCCGTGCCGTCCTTCCGCGTCCTGTACTACGGCGACCGCACGCCCAATCCCGAGATGACGGTGAAGATCACCGGCCACCAGTGGTATTGGTCCTACGAATACCCGGACAACAACGACATCTCCTTCGACAGCAACATCGTCTCCGACGGCGACCTGAAGCCGGGCCAGCCCCGCCTGCTGACGGTGGACAACGAGATGGTGGTGCCCGTGGGCACGCCCGTCCGCCTGCTGCTGACCGGCGCCGACGTCATCCACTCCTGGTACGTGCCCTCGCTGGGCGTGCAGCTGCACGCCGTGCCCGGCCGCATCAACGAGACCTGGCTGCAGGCCAGCACCGAAGGCACCTTCTACGGCCAGTGCACCCTGATCTGCGGCACCAACCACGGCTTCATGCCCATCGTCGTCCATGCCGTCAGCAAGGAGGACTACAAGGCCTGGGCCGAGAAGACCAAGACCGCCGGCATCGACGCGGGCCGCGAATTCCTCGCGTCTCTCGAAGCAGCGAAAGGGGCCACCAAGACCGCCCTGGCGACGGACAATGGCGCCGCGCGCTGAACCGGCCCCGTCTGACATTTAACCCCGCCTGAGATTAAACGAGGGGAACTGGAATTATGGCGCACGCAGCCCACGATACGGCTCACGACGCGCATCACGACCATAAGCCCGGGTTCGTGAAGCGGTGGTTGTTCTCGACCAACCACAAGGACATCGGCACGCTCTACCTCATCTTCTCCGTGATCGCCGGCCTCATCGGCGGCGCCATCTCGGTGATCATGCGCATGGAACTGCAGGAGCCGGGCATCCAGATCCTGAACCACCTGTCGGCCGACATCGGCCAGCAGTGGAACGTGCTGATCACCGCCCACGGCCTGATCATGGTGTTCTTCGTGGTCATGCCCGCCGTCATCGGCGGCTTCGGCAACTGGTTCGTGCCGCTGATGATCGGCGCGCCGGACATGGCGTTTCCGCGCCTGAACAACATCAGCTTCTGGCTGCTGGTCCCGGCCTTCTTGCTGCTGGTCTCGTCCTCGCTGATCGGGCCCGGCGCCGGCACCGGCTGGACCATCTACCCGCCGCTGTCCTCCACCGTGGGCCACAGCGGCCCCTCGGTCGACATGGGCATCTTCGCCCTGCACCTGGCGGGCGCTTCCTCCATCCTGGGTGCCGCCAACTTCATCACCACCATCTTCAACATGCGGGCGCCGGGCATGACCCTGCACAAGATGCCGCTGTTCGTGTGGTCGATGCTGGTGACCGCCTTCCTGCTGCTGCTGGCCGTGCCCGTGCTGGGCGGCGCCATCACCATGCTGCTGGCCGATCGCAACTTCGGCACCCACTTCTTCGACCCGGCCGGCGGCGGCGACCCGCTGCTGTTCCAGCACCTGTTCTGGTTCTTCGGCCATCCCGAAGTGTACATCATGATCCTGCCGGCCTTCGGCATCATCAGCCAGATCGTCTCCACCTTCTCGCGCAAGCCGGTGTTCGGCTACCTGGGCATGGCCTACGCCATGGTCGCCATCGGCGTGGTCGGCTTCATCGTCTGGGCGCACCACATGTTCACCGTGGGCCTGGACGTCGACACCCGCGCCTACTTCACCGCGGCGACCATGATCATCGCCGTGCCCACGGGCGTTAAGATCTTCTCGTGGATCGCGACCATGTGGGGCGGTTCCATCGAGTTCAAGCCGCCCATGGTCTGGGCCATCGGCTTCATCTTCCTGTTCACCGTGGGCGGCGTCACCGGCGTGGTGCTGGCCAACGGCGGCCTGGACGTGATGCTGCACGACACCTACTACGTCATCGCGCACTTCCATTACGTGCTGAGCCTGGGCGCCGTGTTCGCCATCTTCGCCGGCTACTACTACTGGATCGGCAAGATGTCGGGCCGGGAGCATCCGGAATGGGCGGCCCACCTGCACTTCTGGACCACCTTCATCGGCGTTAACCTGATTTTCTTCCCCCAGCACTTCCTGGGCCTGCAGGGCATGCCGCGCCGCATCCCGGACTATCCGGACGCGTTCCACATGTGGAACCAGATCTCCTCCATCGGGGCCTACATTTCCTTCGGCTCCACCTTGTTCTTCGTCGTGATGGCCCTTTATACCCTGATGTTCGGCCGGCGCGTCGGCGCCGACTACTGGAACACCGGTGAGACGACGCTGGAGTGGACGCTGTCCAGCCCGCCGCCGTTCCACCAGTTCGAGGTTCTGCCCCGCATCAAGTAAGGTGCTGAGGGTGGCACCGGGTGCATAGGCGACGACCGCGCGGGAGGGGTGGCTTCCCGCGCGGTTTTGCCTGATTAAAGACGTCATCGGTTCCCCGCATGGAGCCGACGACGTCGGATGAGATGCGAAGACAGATGACCGATACCGCCTTCGAAGGCCAGACCGCTCCCGCCCAGGCCGCCAGCCTGCCGGGCGGCGTGGCCGATTACATCGCCCTGCTGAAGCCCCGGGTCATGTCGCTCGTGGTTTTCAGCGGCTTGGCCGGCCTGGTGGTGGCGCCCGGCACTTTGCACCCGGTCCTGGCGGTGGTGGCCCTGTTGTGCATCGCCGTGGGCGCCGGCGCCGCCGGCGCCATCAACATGTGGTACGACCGCGACATCGACGCCGTCATGGAGCGGACCCGCGGCCGGCCCATCCCCCAGGGCAAGGTCAACCCGGATGAGGCGCTGGCCTTCGGCGTCGTGCTGTCCGTCGCCTCGGTCCTGCTGATGGGCCTGGCGGTCAACTGGGTGGCCGCCGCCATCCTGGGCGTGGCCAACGCCTTCTACGTCTTCGTCTACACCATGTGGCTGAAGCGCCGCACGCCGCAGAACATCGTCATCGGCGGGGCGGCCGGCGCCTTTCCGCCCATGATCGGCTGGGCGGCGGTGACCGGCGACGTCAGCATCGGCCCGGTGCTGCTGTTCTGCCTCATCTTCTTCTGGACGCCGCCGCACTTCTGGGCGCTGGCCCTGTTCCGCAGCGGCGATTACAGCCGCGCCGGCGTGCCCATGCTGCCCGTGGTGGCGGGCGAGGCCGCCACCAAGCGCCAGATGCTGGTCTACACCCTGCTGCTGCTGCCCATCGCCATCGCCCCCCACTGGTTCGGTGTGGGCGGCATGGCTTACCTGGTGGGCGCCACGGTGCTCAGCCTGCTGTTCATCCTCTGCGCCGTGCGGGTCATGCTGGACAAGACCCACCGCGCCGCCAAGCAGATGTTCGCCTATTCCATCCTCTACCTTTTCCTGCTGCTCGCCATCCTGATCGGTGAGAAGCTGGTGGCCTGAGGCTCTCGCTTGAGAGGGCCCCTCCGCATAGGAACCCTGACCGCATGGCCAACACCGTCAATCCCACCGGCACCCCCGCTGGCACCTCCTCCGCGACTGAGCCCGTCCTCGACGCGGCGGAGCGGGCGCGCCGCCAGCGTGGCAAGAACTTGGCGCTATTCTTCTCGCTGCTGGGTTTCGTGGCATTGATCTATGTCGTGGCCATCGTGCGCATGGGGCTGCACGCGCAAGGCCAGTAATCCTTCTTCCTCATAAATCAGGCGGGGGCGAACCCGCCATCGGCGCGCGAGGACGGCCGTCCACCGGAAGGGCGTCGTCAACGCCAGGGAGGCGACAGGTTGGCTGACACCCCAGGTCCCGATTCCCCCCAGAGTTTGATGGCCCAGACCCCGCCCGCGCGGCCCGACCTGGCCCGGCGCAACCGGCGCATGCTGGTGGGCGCGCTGACCATCGTGGCCGGCATGGTGGGACTCAGCTTCGCCGCCGTGCCGCTTTACCAGGTGTTCTGCAAGGCCACCGGCTTCGGCGGCACCACGCAGGTGGCGGAAAAGGGCGCCGACCGGGTGATCGACCGCACCGTCACCGTTCGTTTCGATGCCGAAGTGAACCGCGAATTGCCTTGGCGATTCCGCCCGCTCCAGAATTCGGTGCAGGTCAAGTTGGGGGAGGTGCGGGAAATCCGCTACCACGCCAAGAACCTGTCGGACAAGGCGCTGGTGGGCACCGCCACCTTCAACGTCACGCCCGACAAGGCCGGGATTTATTTCAACAAGATCCAGTGCTTCTGCTTCACCCGCCAGCGGCTGGAGCCGGGGCAGGAACTGGACATGCCCGTGACCTTCTTCGTCGACCCCTCGCTGGCCGACGACCCACACATGAAGGATGTGGCCACCATCACCCTGTCCTACACCTTCTTCCTGGCGGCCGACCAGACGGCGGCGGCCGTGCAGGATCAGCCCGCCAAAGCGCGCCCGGGCGGCTAAAGCGTACCCGGGCAATGGCTTCGAAGCCGCACAACCTCTGGACGGGCGGGGCAGGAACGTTTACCAAGGGAGTGTCCAGTCCCCCCGCGCGGGGGATCAGGGAGGGCACGAATAAGGACCGGGGCGGCAATGTCCGCCGTTATCTGACGACCACCGCGTTGTTTTGATCCGAGGGAAACAAGAACATGGCTGATGTCCAGGCTAACTCCGCTCCCGGAAATTCTGAGGGCATAAAGCAGCCCTACCACCTGGTGGACCCCAGCCCGTGGCCCTTGGTCGCTTCCGTCGCGGCGGGCCTCCTGACCAGCGGCGCCGTGCTGGGCATGCATGGCCATGGCTGGATCCTGGCCATCGTCGGCTTCCTGGGCGTGCTCGGCGTCATGTTCGCCTGGTGGCGCGACGTCATCGGCGAATCGGTGGTGCGCAAGCTGCACTCCCCGGTGGTGAAGATCGGCCTGCGCTACGGCATGACGCTGTTCATCGCGTCCGAGGTGATGTTCTTCGTCGCCTTCTTCTGGGCCTTCTTCGACACCAGCATCTACTTCAACGAGGCGCAGCAGATCGGCCGCGTGGCCGCCAACGGTGGCGTATGGCCGCCCAAGGGGATCGAGCCGGTCAACCCCTTCGACATGCCCATCCTGATGACCGTCATCCTGCTGCTGTCGGGCACCACGGTCACCTGGGCGCACCATGCGCTGGTCGAGGGCCGCAACAAGGAAGCGGCCAGGGCCCTGGGTTTCACCATCCTGCTGGGCCTGCTGTTCACCTGCTTCCAGGCTTACGAGTACATGCACGCCGAATTCGGCTTCGCCCAGAACGCCTACACCTCGGCCTTCTTCATGGCGACCGGTTTCCACGGCTTCCATGTCATCGTCGGAACGATCTTCCTGATCGTCTGTTTCTTCCGCACCCGCGCCGGCCATTTCACGCCCAAGAGCCACTTCGGCTTCGAGGCCGCGGCTTGGTACTGGCACTTCGTGGACGTGGTCTGGCTGTTCCTGTTCGTCAGCATCTACTGGTGGGGTTCCACGCCGCGCGGCGTGATCCCGCACTGACGCCGGGACCGTCCTTCCGTTCCTGACGGAAATGAACCTTGGAATCTGATGCCTCCACCGTCGCCCCGATCCTGGCGGGCTTGCGCTGCAAGTGCCCCCGCTGCGGTCGGGGCGATTTGTTCGTGGGTTTCCTCACCGTGGCGGAGCGCTGCCCCGTCTGCGGCCTGGACCTGGCCCGGGGCGACAGCGGCGATGGCCCGGCCGTCTTCCTGATCTTCATCCTGGGCTTCGTCATCGTGCCCGTCGCGCTGTTGGTGTCCATGCGGGTGGACTGGCCCCTATGGCTGACGGCCCTGGTCTGGGGCGTGGTCATCCTGGGCGGCACGCTGGGCCTGCTGCGCCCGGCCAAGGGCGTGGTGTTCGCCCTGCAGTACCGCTACCGCCGGGCCGAGTTCGGCGAGGATGACGCGATCCCTGGGAACAACGCCCCTGAAGCGGGCGGCCCCGACAGCGATAGGAATTCCGGCGCATGACTTCTTCTTCCACCGTTTCCGCCCCGGGCCCCGTGTCGAAGGGGCGCCGGCGTTTCCGGCCCACCTTCTGGGGCGGCTTGGTGGCTGGCGGCGCCATCCTGTTCATGGCGGGCCTGGGCACCTGGCAGGTGCAGCGCCTGTTCTGGAAGCAGGGCATCCTGGACCACATCCAGCAGCAGATGGCGGCCGCCCCGGCCGAGCTGCCGGCCAAGATCGATGATCCCAAGGTCTGGGATTACCGCCGCGTGCGGGTCACCGGCCATTTCCTGAACGATCACGAGCTGTACCTGGGTGCCCGCTCGCTGAAGGGCGCCCCCGGCTACGACGTCGTCACGCCCTTAGTGCGGACGGACGGCGGCGGCGTGGTGCTGGTCGACCGCGGCTGGGTTCCCACCCAGGGCAAGGATCCGTCGCGCCGCCCCGAAGGCCAACTGGAGGGCGAGGTGACCGTGGAGGGCGTGGCCCGCGTGCCCCCGCCGCGCGGCTGGATGCAGCCGGACAACCTGGTGAATGACAATTTCTGGCTGTGGTACGACCTGCCCGCCATGGCGGCCAAGGCGGGGACCGAGGTGCCGGAGCCGGTGGTGGTGGAGGCCGGCGCCACACCCAACCCCGGCGGCTTCCCCGTGGGCGGCCAGACCCGCGTCACCATCCCCAATGACCACCTGCAGTACGCCATCACCTGGTACTGCCTGGCCGTGGCCCTGGCCGTCATCGCCTACCTGCGCTTCAGCCGGGTGGAGACGGATTAAATCGGCGCGGCTGCGGTACCCGTCAGGTCCGGGAAAACCGGAAGGGGGGTGATCCTTCCCCGACCGTGCGCCGCCGGCGCCTTAGGAACAAATCAACTGGCCGCCAGCCGGGCCGCTTTCTCCGCCCGGGTCTCCAGCCCGCCGGTGCTGCCGGTCGCCGGTGCCGCGGCGTGGCTGGGGCGCAGCATCAGCTGGGTGACCCGGAAGCCGCTGCCATGGGGGAAGCGGCGTTCCAGGCGGGCCCGCGCGCCCTCATCGTCGCCGGCCCATAGCAGGAAGCGGCGGCGCTGCCACGGCACGGCGGCCGGCAGGGCGCTGTCGGCGACGGTGCCGCCCACCTCCACCGTGGCGATCCAGGCCGCGTCGGCGGGGTTGCGGCGTTCCTCCAGCACGAAGATGCGGTTTTCCGGGCGGGAGATGCGCTTGATGTCCTGCTCCAGCCGCGCGCATTCGTCCTGCAAGGTCTCCATGGTCAGCTGGATGTGGCGGCGTTGCTGCTTCAGGCTATAGGTGGCGCGCGCCAGGCGGCGGATGCGCTGGCTTTGTTCCCGCCGACGGTTGAGGGCCTGGCGGCGGCGGGCCTTGGCCTCGCTGACGCGTGTCCAGGCGCGTTCCCCGGTCAGGCCCGCGGTGACCACCACGGCCAGCAGGGTCAGCATCAAGGCGATCATGCCGTGCTCTCCTTCTGCGCGACCGCGTCGGCCTTGCCGCTATTGGCCAGCTGGATGCTCAGCAGCACATAGCCCAGGGGGGCGGGAAAATAGCGCTGCAGGTCGCGGCGGGCGTCGGCCAGGTTCTCCGACCACACTTCGATCATCTGCGGGCCGGCCCATTCCGGGTCCAGCGCCACGGCGGTCCTGGTGTCGCCCTGGGCCTGCTGCACCAGGCGGTTGACCATCCATGCGACGAAGCGGTTCAGGCCGGCATCCTCACGCCCCACCACGCGCACGGGGGCCTGGGCGCTGCGGCGCGCATCCTCCAGGTCCTTGTCCAGGGCATAGCGGCGGCGCCGCACTTCGCCCAAGGCGCCCTGCAGGGTCGTCAACTCGGCGCGCAGCTCCGCCTCGCGCCCTTCCAGCCGATTCTCGATCTGGGCACCCAGGGGCAGGCGGCTGAGGGCATGACGGAAGTCCGGCTGGCGTTCCACCGCCGCCTCGCCCAACTTGCCCAGAACCAGGATGATCAGGCCCGCCACCACCGCCAGGGTGCCGGCCAGCATGATCGCGTGAATCAGCCCCATGGTGCCGCGGAACGCCCCATCTCGAAGACCCCACGGCGCTCCGGAGCGATGCTTCGTCCGGTCCGACCTGTCGGGGAATGTTGCTATTGAACGGCGGCGCCAAGCCCCGGCCGTCGTTCTATTGCAGCGCAACCGAAGCCGGTTTCCAAGTGTCATTTCCGGGAAAATCGAATGTCCTGCAACGCCCCGCCGGGGCCTTGACAGTCCGCTGGTCTTCCCATGCGAATCACCCATGTTTCCATGGGGGGCTGGCGGGCTTGCGGGACCTTGGCGCCACTGGCTACTGTAGGGGTTCGCGTTGAGCCAAGGGATGGATGCCTAGGGTGGATTATATCAGCACGCGGGGCCGGGCGCCGGCCTTGGGCTTTGAGGATGCGCTACTGGCGGGCTTGGCCCGTGACGGCGGCCTGTATGTGCCGGCTGCCTGGCCGGCCTTCGACGCCGGCGCCTTGCGCGCCCTGCGCGGCCTCAGCTATGGCGAGCTGGCCACCCGCGTGATGGCCCCCTTCATGGGCGGCGCCATATCCCAGGATGAGCTGCGCGCCCTGGTGCACGACGCCTATGGCAGCTTCGCCCACGCCGCCGTCACCCCCTTGACCCAGCTGGGGCAGGAGGACTGGGTGCTGGAGCTGTTCCATGGCCCCACCCTGGCCTTCAAGGATGTGGCGTTGCAGCTGCTGGGCCGCCTGTTCGACCATGTGCTGGCCAAGCGCGGCCGCCGCATCACCGTGGTGGGCGCCACCTCCGGCGACACCGGTTCCGCCGCCATTGAGGCCTGCCGGGATCGTGAGCTGGTGGACATCGTCATCCTGCACCCCAAGGGCCGCACCTCCGAGGTGCAGCGCCGGCAGATGACCACGGTGCTGTCGCCCAACGTGCACAACGTGGCGCTGGAGGGCACCTTCGACGACTGCCAGGCCATCGTGAAGGCCCTGTTCAATGACCAGTCCTATCGGGATGAGCTGAACATCTCCGCCGTCAATTCCATCAACTGGGCCCGCATCCTGGCCCAGGTGGTGTACTACGTCGCGGCGGGCGTGGCGCTCGGCGCGCCGGACCGGCCGGTGGCCTTCTCCGTCCCCACCGGCAACTTCGGCAACGTCTATGCCGCCTATGGCGCCCGGGCCATCGGCCTGCCCATCCAGCGCCTGGTGGTGGGCACCAACAGCAACGACATCCTGACCCGCTTCTTCCAGTCCGGCACCATGGCCACCAACGGCGTGGTCCCCACCATCAGCCCCAGCATGGACATCCAGGTGTCCAGCAACTTCGAGCGCCTGCTGTTCGACCTGCTGGGCCGTGACGGCGCCGCCGTGACGGGCGTGATGGACGGCTTCGCCGCCAGCGGCCGCTTCACGGTGGATGAGCGCCAGTTGGCCGAGGCGCGGGGCCTGTTCGACGGCTTCCGCGCCGATGAGCATGAGACGGCGGAAACCATGCGCAGGGTGTTCGAGACCACGGGCTATCTGCTGGACCCGCACACGGCCGTGGGCGTGCACGCGGCCGCCCAGGCGCGGGCCGCCGGCACCGTGCCGGCCAACGTGCCGCTGGTGTCGCTGGCCTGCGCCCATCCGGCCAAGTTTCCGGACGCGGTCAAGGCCGCCACCGGCGTGCACCCGCCGCTGCCCCGCCATCTGGCCGACCTTTATGAGCGGGAGGAACGGGTGTCCGTGCTGCCGAACGACGTCGAGGCGGTCAAAGCCTTCGTGCGATCCAAATCCCGCGTCACGGGGGGCACCCGATGAGCGACGGCGCCATGGACACGAATTGGGGAATCCAGGTCACCACGCTGGACAACGGCCTGCGCGTCGTCACCGACAGCATGGCCGGGGTGGAGACGGTGTCGCTGGGCGTCTGGGTCGGCGTCGGCACCCGGGACGAGGCGCCCGAGGTCAACGGCGTCGCCCATCTGGTGGAACACATGCTGTTCAAGGGCACGCCCAAGCGCGACGCCTATCAGATCAGCCAGCAGATCGAGGATGTGGGCGGCCACCTGAACGCCTACACCACGCGGGAGCACACGGCCTACTACGGCAAGGTGCTGAAGGAGGACGCGGGCCTGGCCCTGGACATCGTGGCGGACATGGTGCAGCACGCCAGCCTGGACGCCGATGAGCTGGCCAAGGAGCGCACGGTCGTCCTGCAGGAGATCGGCCAGGCCGAGGACACGCCCGACGACATCATCTTCGACCATTTCCAGGCCACGGCCTTCCCCGGCCAGGCGCTGGGCCGCCCGGTGCTGGGCCTGCCGGAGATCGTGGAAAGGCTCAGCCGCGACGACCTGACCGCCTACGTCCAGGGGCACTATTCCGGCCCCGCCATGGTGGTGGCGGCGTCCGGCCGCATCGAGCACGCCCGCATGGTGGACATGGCGGCCGAGATGTTCGGCGCCCTGCCGGAGCATCGGGACTGGACGCAGGAAAAGGCCAGTTATCAGGGCGGCGATTTCCGTGACGAGCGCGACCTGGAACAAACCCATGTCGTGCTGGGCTTCGAGGCGGTGGGCGTCCACCACGAAGACAACTACGCGACCCAGGTGCTGTCCACCCTTCTGGGCGGCGGCATGTCGTCCCGCCTGTTCCAGGAGGTGCGGGAGAAGCGGGGGCTGGTCTACAGCATCTACAGCTTCGCCAGCCACTTCGCGGAGACGGGCCTGTTCGGCATCTATGCCGGCACGGGGCCGGAGCAGGTGGCGGAACTGGTGCCCGTGGTCTGTGGCGAGGTCGCCAACCTGGTGGGCAGCATTCGCGAGGATGAAGTGGCGCGCGCCCGCGCCCAGCTGAAGTCCAGCCTGGTCATGGCCTTGGAAAGCAGCATGGCGCGGTGCGAGCAGGTGGGGCAGCAGATGCTGATCCACGGCCGCCCCGTCCCGGTGGCGGAGATGCTGGCCCGCGTGAACGCGGTGGACGTGGATGCCGTGGAACGGTGCGCCCGCCGTCTGTTGGACAGCGTGCCGGTGGTGACGGCCCTGGGGCCGCTGGCCGGTTTG
This sequence comes from Nitrospirillum guaranorum, assembly GCF_034653275.1. Classification (NCBI taxonomy): domain Bacteria; kingdom Pseudomonadati; phylum Pseudomonadota; class Alphaproteobacteria; order Rhodospirillales; family Azospirillaceae; genus Nitrospirillum; species Nitrospirillum guaranorum. Next base: position 1,169,008 of record NZ_JAYEES010000003.1, read on the forward strand.
GAATTGTACGACCGCATCCTGGCCCGGCTGGGCCACTGAAGCCGGTAACGGTGGGGACGGCGGCGATGGGGGTAGGGAGGGGCTGAAGGCGGTGATACGGCTGTTGCATGCCGATATCCTGAGCACACCGGCCGTCCGCCTGGACGGGCCGCAGGTCTACCTGCGTCCGGCCCAGGTCAAGGATTGGCGGGAATGGGCCGATTTGCGGGAACGCAGCCGGGACTTCCTGGCCCCGTGGGAACCCACTTGGCCGGCCGATGCCCTGTTGCGCTCCTCCTTCCTGCGCCGGGTGCGCCGGCATACGGCGGAATGGCGCAATGACGAGGCCTACAGCTTCCTGATCTTCGAACGCTCCAGCGACCGCCTGGTGGGCGGCATCGGCCTGTCCAACGTGCGCCGGGGCGTGGCCCAGATGGCCACCATGGGGTATTGGGTGGGCAAGCCCTACGCCCGCCGCGGCTATACCAGCGAGGCGGCGAAGGCCAGCCTGGGCTTCGCTTTCGGCCAACTGGGCCTGCACCGGGTGGAGGCCGCCTGCCTGCCCACCAACCAGCCCAGCCAGGGCCTGCTGGAAAAGGTGGGCTTCGTGCGCGAGGGCTATGCCCGGGGCTATCTGCGCATCGACGGCCGCTGGGCCGACCATGTGCTGTACGGTATCCTGCGCGACGACTGGCGCGGTTAGACCACTCCGAGCGACTTCAGGATCTCATGATGGCGGTCGGCACCCATGCCGGTCCGTTGTTCCCGCGCCAGCGGCGACATGTCGTCGTTGGCCAGCTTCAGCATGGGCCGCTCGCTGGCGGTGCCGAACTGGATCAGCACCGGTTGTCCCAGCGGCGCGGCGTAGAGGTCGATGACGTTGGCCAGCGTGCCGGGCAGCGGCGGTTCCCCGCTACCGTCCGCCTCATACAAGTCCAGATAGCGCAGGAAGATCGACCGTCCGACCTCCGCCCACACGCCCCAGCCGAAGAAGTCCGCCTGGTGGGTGAAGGGGATGGGCAGGACGCAACGGATGAAGAAGCGCCCGTCATAGGCGCAGACGTCCTCGGTGAAATCGGCGGCGCCCTCACGGTCGCCCTCGGGAATGGCCCAGACCGCATCGGGCAGCTTCCAGGCCCACTGGGTGGGCAGGCCCTCATGGGTCTGGCCGCAAACACTGCAGACGAACGCCTCGCTCATGTCCGTTTCCCTCGCCGTTGTGCCTCCAAGATATGGCAACGGCCCGGCAGTTTCCCACCGGGCCGTTGTCCTGTGCGAGGCCTAACCCCGTCTCACCAGCTGAGACGGAAGCCGGCGGTGAAGACGTGGTCGGTCTCGTGCCGGCGCAGCGTGCCGTCGTAGTTGGCGTAGAGGTTCAGGTTGTTGCCTTCCTGCAGGGTCAGCCCGCCGCCGATGCCCAGCGCGTTGGCGCCGGTGCCGGGACCGGTGACGGCGAAGGTGGTGCCGGCAAGCGCGGCCTGGCTGGTCAGGGCCCGGTCGCGGAAGTCGTGCAGCCAGGCCGCGCGGATGGCCGGCGTGATCACGGTGCCGCCGTCCGTCTTCCAGCTGGCCGAGGCGCGGCCGCCCACGTTGCTCTGCAGCGCCGTGGCGTCCAGGTCCTGCAGCACCAGGTCCAGCGCCCCGGCGCCCGTCTCGGTGAAGCCGTCGCGGCCCACCTTCAGCCACTGGATGCCGGCCTGCGGCTCCAGCGTCAGGTTGGACACCCGCACCCGGTACCCGGCCGTGACACCCGCCGACAGCTCGTCCCCGGTCGTGTGGCCGAAGGCGGTGCGGCTGAGGCCGCCGAAGCCCATGGTCCGCGCCGTGTCGTACTGGTCGTAGGTGTAGCCGGCGTTGCCGGTCACGAACAGGCCGTCGCCGAGATCCACGTTGCCATAGGCCGACAGGCCGTAGCTGCTGGTCTCGTTGGACCCGCCCGAGGTGCTTTGCAGCAGCACGCCGGCCAGGCCCACGGTCACCCCCGGGGCCACCGTGCGGTCGCCGCCGAACAGGCCGCCGCCGGTGTTGCTGTGGCCGCCGGCGGCGTTGCCGTCGCTGTCCACCCGAGTGAACGCCCCCAGGCCCTGGGCCCAGAAGTGCCAGCCCTCCTCCGGCGCCGAGCCGGCCGCCGCCCCGCGCCCGTCCTCCACCGGCAGGGCGTCGCCGCCGCTGGCCATGCTGGTGTAGAGGGTGCGACCCACCAGCTGGGCCTGCATCGTGCCCTGCATGCCGCCCGCCACGCCGTCGCGCACCGCCGCCAGGCGCTGGCCCAGCACCTGGGTCGCCGCCAGGCCTCGGTTCAGGCTGTAGGCCACAATGTTGGCCTGGCTGCTGCCGCCGATCTGGGCCAGGGCGTCCAGCGACGCGCCCACCGTGGGCAGGCCGTAGAGGGCCTTCAGCACGGTGCCGAGGTCGGCGTTACCAGCCCCGGTCAGCCCCGCCACCACGCGGCCCATGGTCTGCTGGTTGGCGCTGGCCCCCAGGCTGGCCAAGCTGCCGTAGGTGGGGGTCACGTACAGGTCGATGGCGTTGCTGCCGTACAGCGCCGTGAACCGCGTGCCGGCCAATAGGCCCGACGCCGGCTGGGTGATGCCGGCGAAGGTGCCGGTCACGCCGCCCGCCGCCTGCACGATGGTGAAGTCCGTGCCCAGCCCGGGGGTGTAGGTGTTGCTGGCGCTGCCGGTCATGCCGCGCAGGTTTGGCTGCAGCACGGCGCCGGAGCCGATGACGTAGCTGCCGCCCGTGACCAGGACGCGCGAGTAGTTGCCGACCCCCTTGCCGGTGCCCGTGCCATCGATATCGATGGACAGCACCGACTGCGCGCCTTGCGTCAGGCCGTTGGTGAAGGTCAGGGTACCGGGCGAGTTGCCGGGGCGCAGCACACCGGCCACGGTGGCCGCCCCGGTGATGACGCCCGACCCGCGCAAGGTGCCGCCGCTGCCCACGGTGACGGGGCCGGAGGCGGTGCCGTTCAGGGCCACCAGGCCGCCGTTGACGGCCAGGGGTGCCTGCACGGTGCCGCCCAGGTTCAGGCTGCCGCCCTGGACCTGTACCGCCGTGGTGCCGGCGATGGTGGAACCGACACCTTGCGTCAGCGTGCCGCCGCTGATGGTGCCCAAGGTGGCGCTGCCGCCGGCCAGGGCGATGGTGCCGCCGCTGATGCTACCCACCGTCGGCGTGCCGCCGGTGATGGCCAGGGCGCCGCCCGTCATCTGGTCCAGGGTCCCGGCGCCGCCAGCGATGGTGGCACTGCCACCGGCCGTCAGGCGACTGTTGCCCACGCTGACGATCAGGTCGGTCTGGCCGCCGACCACCGTGCTGGTGACGGTGGTGGAACTGTAGCCGGGCGCCAGCGCGGTCACGCTGGCGTAGCTGGAGGCGGCGTCACCGGCCGCCACGATGGTGTAGGTCGCGCCGCTGGTCAGGCCGTAGGCGTATTGCGAGGTCAGCACCACGGTGGCGCCGCTGATGCTGGCGGTGCCGCTAACCTGCAGGCCGCCCACGGTGCCGCCGGCCGCCATGGCCGTCAGCGTCCCGCCCGCCTGGGCATAGGTACCGGTGATGGTGGTGGGGGCCGTCAGCACCAGGCTGCCGCCATTCTCCACCAGGGTGTGGCCGGCGATGCTGACACTGTCGTTCAGCACCAGGTTGCCGGCCAGCGTCACATTGCCGGCGGCGCTGGACAAGGTGCCACGGGCGCCATTGACGCCCGTCAGGGTGCCGAACACCGTGCCGCTGCCGCCGGTGATGGACAGGTCGGACGCGGCGGTGTGGATGACGTCGCCGGCGATGACGCCGGTGTTGGTGACCGGGCCCAGCGTGCCGCTGTCACGGATGGCCGCCACGGCGCCGGTGATGGTGCCGCTGTTGGTCAGGGTGCCGATGGTGCCGGCGTTGATGAGGCCCGTCTGGCCGCCCTGGATCAGCCCGCTGTTGGCTAGGGTGCCGATGACCGCCGTCGCCGCGCCGTTGTCGATGCCAGCCCCGGCCGCGCCCAGAATGGTGCCACGGTTCAGCAGCGTGCCGATGGTGCCGCCGACGGGACCGGTGGTGCTGACCACCGAACTGACCACCGTCTGTGGGCCGCCATAAAACGTGGATGTCACGGTGGACAGGGTGCTCGTCCCCGTCATGCCATTGACGATGCCGCTTTGGCCACCGGTGACCAGCCCAACATTGGTCAGCGTGCCGATGGTGCCGCCTCGGCTGCTCACCGTGCTGATGGTGGTGTAGCCCCAGTAGAAGCTGTTAGGCAGATAGTTATAAATGATGGTGGAGGACGTTACCGAGCCGATGTTGTGGACGCCGTCTCCTGTTCCGCCGGTGATAGTGCCGCTGTTGGCCAGCGTGTCGATCCGGCCCGCCACCTGAACGCCATTCACGCCACCACCAAGGACGCCGTTATTGATGAGCGTTCCAATGCTTCCGGAATGAGTAGCCGCAGTGCTGGAATAGGTGGACGTCTGGCCCAGACTGACCGCGGCGATGCCACCGTGGATAACGCCCTCGTTATCCACGGCGCCAACGGTGCCCAAGACCTGCAGGCCGGCGCCCGGCGCTGTGATGGTGCCAGCCGCCAGATTGAGCAGGGTGCCCAGGGTGCCGCCGAGCACGGCGACGGCGGAGGCGAGGGTGGAGGTGCCCTGGTCGGCGATCAGCCCAGCGTTCCGCAGGGTATCAACCGGCCCGTTAAGCATGACGGCCGCTTGAGAGCCGGTGCCGATAAGCGAGCCGGCCGCCAGATTGTCAACCAGGCCGACGGTGCCCACCGCCACGCTGTTGTTCAGCGTCGTGCCGAACGCATAAAGGGCCATCGCCCCCGAAACCAGGCCGCTATTGGAAAGGGTACCGACATTGACACCGCTAAAAATGACGGCCGTCCCGGAAATCGAGGAGGCTAGCGTAGAACCGGTGGCGCTCAGGGTTCCGAGGTTGGTGATTTGGCCAATGGAGGGCGCGATGGTCGGGTAGGCGCTGAAATTGCTGGCGACGACCGCCCCTTGCGTGCCCGTGATCAAACCACGATTGACCAGGGTGGACAGCGTTCCCGACGAGACAAAGACGCCTCCGTAGCCCCCGGCAATGGTGCCCGTGGCCCCGTTGATCAGAGTATCAAGGGCCGGTGTGATGGAGCCGGGACCGTAATAGTAAGACCCAATCTCGACGCCGCCGTTGGTCGATCCTTGGATCAAGCCATCGTTGCTAAGCATGCCGATGTGGCTGGCGCCTGTCAGTTGGACCCCCGTGGCGCCCGTGATCGTTCCGGAGGCGCTGTTGGTCAGGGCGGTGATCTGCGCAGCGACGTAGTTGATCCCATAGGTGCCGTGAACGGCGTCGTACGTGTAAAATGAGCTCCCGCTGATCGAGATGCCGCTGCTGCTGCTGCCTAGCGTGGCGGCGATCAGGCCATTATTGATCAGCGTTCCAATGGTGCCCTGATACTGGATGCCGCCGTAGTAACCCTGGATGGTGCCGCCGGCCGCATTGGACAGGGTGCCGATGCTGGCCGCCGAATACTCATAACTCGACGTCGCAGTGTTGTAAGACGACCTGAGGCCGCCGGTGATGGCGGCGTCGTTCCGGATCGTGATAAGGCCGCTGTTGCTCAGTGTCCCGACATCCGTACCGTTCAGGCTCAGACCGACCCAACCGGTGAGGGTGCCACCCGCCTCGTTCGTGATGACACTGGCCGTGGAGTTGCCGGCAAGGTACAGGCCATAGGAGTTGTAGGAGTAGGTGCCGATGGAGCCGATCAAGCCCGCATTGTCGAACGTTCCCACTGTGCCGCCGATGTAGACACCACCGGTGATGCTGGCGTTGGCCTTGTTGATCAGCGTGCCGATGGTGGAGTCCACGCTGGAATACGTGCTGCTATACGTCGTCCCGTTGGAGCTGAAAGTGGAGGTGCTGGCCCCGCTGAGATTCACGCTGCCCTGGATCATGCCGGCGTTGGTGAGCGTGCCGATGGAGGCGCCGGTCGCCATCAGACCGGCACCGCTACCGCCAGTGATCGTGGCGCCGGCCGCGTTGGTCAACTGGCCGATGGTGGAGGTCACCGCGCCGGAGACATAGCTGTAGCCCGTCCCGTTGCTGGAATAGGTGGAGGGGCTCGCGGCGCCCAGGTTGACGCCGCCGCTGATCAGGCCGGCGTTGTTGAACGTGCCGATGGAGGACGCTTTGGCGGCCAGGCCCCCCGAGATGGTGCCGCCGGCCTGGTTGTTGATGGTGCCGATACTGCTGGGCAGCACGGTCGTGTTGGACCCGTAGTTGATGTACGCGCCGAGATTGACGCCCCCGCCAATGCCGCCCGCGTTGGTGAACGTTCCGATCGTCGCGCCTTGCGCGTACAGGCCGCCGGCGATGGTGGCACCGGCCTGGTTGTTGATCGTACCGATAGTGCTGGGGGTTATGGCCAGGACGGAGCCGATGTAAACGCTGCTCGCGCCCAGATTGACGACGCCGCCGTAAACATAGGTGTTGGGGGCTGGTGTGATCGTGCCGCCGTTAATCAAGCTGCCGATACTGCCTCCGGTCAGACTGACCCCTGCCAGACTTCCACCCACCTCATTGTGAAGGCCGCCGATTGTGGCCTGCGTCCCCGTGATGGAGCCGGTGATCAGGCCCGCATTGTCGATAATGCCGATCGTGCTCCCACCCCCACGGACCGAGATGTCCCCGGCGATGGTGCCGCCGGCATTGTTCATGATGGCGCCGATTCCCCCAGGGGCCACGACCGACTGTGTCGTGTAAATCGATCCATTGAAAGAGGACGAATAAAGTGTGGCGCTGCCAACGATGATCGGGGCGCTGCCAAAGCCGGCTTGTGCGATGATCTGGCCCGAATTGACCAGGGTACCTATCGTGCTGCCCGTGAAGTTGATCCCGCCGTCGATTACGCCGCTGGCGCTGTTGGTCAGCGTGCCGACGGTGACGGTCTGTAAGCCCGAGTCAGCCAAGAGCTGGGCCGCGCCGGTGATGGCCGATCCCCAGCCATATAAGGAAGAGCTCTTGATGGTGCCATTGTTCGCAATGGTGCCGATGGTGGCGCCACTGATCTGGATGCCCGAAGCTTCCCCGCTTCCCAGAATGCTGGCGCCCGCGCCGTTGCTCAGCAGTCCAATCGTGGCGGGTTGGTAGGAGCCAGCGATGGTGGCGCCATGGATGGTTATGCCAACGCCGTAAAACCCTGGAAAATGCCCAGTCAGCTTGATGACGCCGGTGTTGGCGATCATCCCCACTGAGCCGGAGGCGTTGACCGCCGCGATGAACGTGCTGGTGCTGATGGTGCCGCTGTTCGTCAAATTGCCGGAAGTGATGGTCACGGCCGCAGACGTGCCGGTGACGTTGATGTCCGCACGCGCCGGATGGTGCCACGATGTGGCGAGCGCCAGGACGGAGGCGCCGAGCAGCAGGGCCTTGGAACGGGTCGGGGTGGCGGTGCGCATGGTGCGAAATGCTCCTAAAACATGGATTTCGGTGTCAAGGACAGGCCCAGCGGCGGAAGGCGCGCCGCTGCGGATATCAATCGCGGAGAAATACGGGGGGGGCGTTAGCCCGGTGAAATCGGGCTTGGCGGCGTCCGAAAGGCGCCTGCAACCGGTCTAGGAGGCGCGGGGGACCTCAGGCGAATGCGACCCGGATCATGCATATCGGTTCACAGCCCATCTCTTATACATTTTGGCCGACATAATATAACAAACGGATAATTTGTTAATTCATTTTTGCAAATGGGGATGCGTACGCTGGCGAACGGTCGCCCGGCTATGGTGCGTTTGCGGATGGTAATACCACTGTAGTGCATTGAGGGCGGGACATGGAGATCCGCCAAGGCACCGGAAGACCGGCGCCCGGGACTCGGGTGGGCCGGACCTCAGCCGTCCTCGTCCACCGCCATGCTGGCCAGCGACAGCAGAATGCCGACCAATCCGCCCTCGGCCACCATCAGGGCGGCCTGGGATGGGCTGACCCAGCGGCGTTCGCGCTGGCCTTTTTCCGGCCAGTCCTCCAGCTCACGCTCCACCTCGAACAGGTAGGCGTCCACGGCGCAGGGCAGGCGCTTGCCCGTGGGCATGACCTTGTAATAGTGGAAGGTGCCGAGCGGCTTCTTGTGAATGGTGCCGATCAGGCCCGCCTCTTCGAACGCCTCGTTGGCGGCCACGCCCCGCGCGTTCAGCTTCTTCTCCGGCCAGCCCTTGGGCACCACCCAGCGCCGCGTCTCCCGCGAGGTGATCAGCATCACCTGCAGCTGCCCATCCTGCACCCGGACGGGAATGGCGGCGTACTGGCGTTCGGTGGCCTCGCAGCCCATGGCTGGCTGATCCGGAACGAGAAGGGGGGCGGCGTGGGACAGGGGGGCGGAACCTTGTCGCGAAGGGGGATGTCCAAAGGGGGGAAGGCAACCGCGGAGGCGGGGCCGATCTCCTACAATCATACACCCGCGTCCTTGTTTCATATAATCCCTGAACGGTTGCCAAGCCGTAAACGTTTTCAGTCGTCTAAGACCAAAATTCGCCCGGGCGCGCCCCAGCGGCCGATGGGGCGCCCGTGCGGCCTATCCTGACCAGATGGTCAGGGGCAAAAAGGGGGGCCTCTCACGGTAAGGGAAAGGGGAGAGGGGCGACTCAGGCGGACCTGACTCAGGGCGAGGGCGGTAGGACATCGACCTGGGCCAGATGGCCGATGACATGGGTGAAGAACAGCTCCCCCGCTTCCAGCCGCACCGGCACCACCGGCCCGCCGGGCACCGGCCGGCCGACCCACAGGTCGAAGCCGCGCGGCTTGCCGTCCGGCGCCGCGGTCCAGAAGTTCTGGCTGCCCCGCGCCGCCGGCTGGAAGCCCGCCACCGGCAGGATGGCGACGTGGCAGCCGATGGTGTCGCCGTCGAACACCGTGTAGTCCGACCTTTCGATATGGCGGTGGGGCCGGCTTTCCATCAGCACGTCATAGCGGCGGCGGCCGTCATAGACGGGCAGGCGGCTGGCGCAGTCGCCGCCCTCGGCATGGCGGCTGATGGCGACGGCGGCGCTCAGCAGGTCGACCGTGCCGGGGCGCTGGTCCGCCGGTACGGCGTTGGCGTCGTCGGGCGAGGGCGGTGGTGTCTGGGTGAAGGTCACGGCCGTGTCGCGCGTGCCATAGGGGGCCGCGTAGCTCAGCGTCGCGTCCCAGCTTTTGTCCCGCAGGGTGCGCAGGCTATGGAAGTGGCGCGGGGCGACGCCGTTGACGCCGCCGAAGCGTCCATCCGCCTCGGCGGTGTAGGACCACTTGATCAAACGGGCCAGCATGTCGCCGGCTTCCGCCGCAACGGTCACGCGGTAGTCCTCGCCCCTGATCTCCGTCTCCAGGGTCATGCGGCCCATCTTCAGCCCGCCGACGTACACGTCATAGCCCAGGCGCAGGTGCTGCGGGGTTTCAGCCGCCCGGCCGGGGAGGGGGACGGAGAGCGGAATGGCCAGTACGGACAGCGCCAGGGTGGCGGCGCGAACGGAACGGGGAGGGGCGATGAACGTCATGCCCGCCATCCTGGGCGGTGAAGATGGCGGCGGCAAGGCATGCGGGGAGAGGCGTGCGGGGAAGGCCGTCAGGCGTGCCCCACCTCGGCCGACAGCATGGGCAGGCTGACGCCCAGCTTGGCGATGGCCCGTTCCCACTTGGTGTCCATGTCGTCGTCGAACAGCAGGGTGGCGTCGGCCGGCACGTGCAGCCAGCCGTTGGCCTGCATCTCCTGGTCCAACTGCCCGGCCGCCCAGCCGGCGTAACCCAAGGCCAGCAGGCACTTGCGGGGGCCGCGCCCTTCCGTGATGGCGCGCAGGATGTCGACCGTGGCGGTCAGCGCCACCTCATCCTCCACCCGCAGCGTCCCTTCGCGCTGGTAGTCGGTGCTGTGCAGCACGAAGCCCCGGCCCGGTTCAACGGGCCCGCCGAAATGCACGCGCAGGCGGTCGTCCGGGTCACCACCATCGATGCCCAGCTGCTCCAGCAGGCCGCCGGCGTCGATGCCGTCGAATAGGCGGTTGATCACCAGGCCCATGGCGCCGTCGTCGGTATGGGCGCAGACGTAAATGACGGTGCGGGCAAAACGTTCATCCGGCATGGAGGGCATGGCGACCAGCAGTTGCCCGGTCAGGAAACGTCGGATGGTGGTGTCCTTCATGGGCGGCGCCTTCCCTTGTCACCCGGTTCTTCGCCAGACGCGACCACCGGGGGCCGGCCCCTGTGGCCGGCGCTGTCATACTGCCTGTCCATGCGTTCAGCGTAGCATGGCCATATCGTTCCGTCGCCCCCGTGGGGGAGGGAACCGTGCCTATTCAGGTCATATTGCGCGCCGGCGCCGGCTGACAAGGGGTGGATGCCCGTTTCCCTTGCCCATGTGGCCCCGTGGGACATAGAACCACAGGGCCTGAACCATTCCAGCGCCTCCGGCATTTTACGCTCCAGGCCAGACGTCCCAGGCCAAACATCAACGGGAGTTCCAGTCCATGACCATCCAGGTTGGCGATACCTTCCCCAGCGTCTCGGTCAAGCACCTGACTGAAGCCGGCATGCAGGAAACCACCACCGACGCCCTGTTGAAGGGCAAGAAGGTCGTCCTCTTCGCCGTGCCCGGCGCCTTCACCCCCACCTGCTCCGCCAAGCACCTGCCGGGCTTCATCCAGAACGCCGGGGCGCTGAAGGCCAAGGGCGTCGACGCCATCATCTGCATGGCGGTCAACGACCCCTTCGTGATGCAGGCCTGGGCCAAGGCCAACGACGTGGGCGACACCGTGTTCATGCTGCCCGACGGCAACGGCACGCTGACCCGTGAACTGGGCCTCACCATGGACGGCACCGCCTACAACCTGGGCCACCGCAGCCAGCGTTTCGCCCTGGTCATCGACGACGGCGTCGTCACCCGCGTGGACGTGGAAAAGCCGGGCGCCTTCGAGGTGTCCAGCGCCGAGGCGGTGCTGAAGAACCTGTAAAACCAGCACGATAACGCCGAAAGGCCCGCGCCGGTTCCCTGACTGGCGCGGGCCTTTTCGCGGCACACCCTCAGTTTACCGCATACCGCCACGCCGGAGCATTCCGGGGGGCGTCAGCGAACTGAAATATGACGATTGACCGAGGCCACGGAATGCGGGCCCGGCGTCCGAGGGACCTGAACTATCTGCCGCGCGCTTCCGCCAGGCCCTCGCGCGCCAGCTGGTCGGCGCGTTCGTTCTCGGGGTGGCCGGCATGGCCGCGCACCCAATGGAACACCACCTCGTGCCGGTCGGCCTGGGCGGACAGGCGCTGCCACAGGTCGACGTTCTTCACCGGTTTCTTGTCGGCGGTGAGCCAGCCTTTGGCCCGCCAGCCGTGGATCCACTTGGTGATGCCGTCGCGCAGGTACTGGCTGTCGGTGTGCAGGTCCACCTTCACCGGGCGCTTCAGCGTCTCCAGCGCCTGGATGGCGGCCATCAGTTCCATGCGGTTGTTGGTGGTGTCGGGCTCCCCGCCCTTCAGCTCCCGCTCCGTGCCGTTCCAGCGCAGGATGGCGCCCCAGCCGCCGGGGCCGGGGTTGCCGCTGCAGGCGCCGTCGGTGAAAATCTCCACGCGCGGGCTGGTCGGTTTCGCGGCGGCAGTGGGTGTATCGGTCACGTCAAATCCTCCGGCGCCAGGCCGTAATCCGCCAGGCTGCGGGCCTGCTGGTGGAAGCGCAGCTTGTGCAGGTACTCCAGCGGGTCCTTGCGTTTCACCAGGGCGCCGGCGGGCGTGTTCACCCAATCATACAACCGCGTCAGCAGGAAGCGCAGGGCGCTGCCCCGGGCCAGCAGGGGCAGGGCCGCCACCTCGGGCGCCGTCAGCGGGCGCACCTTGGCGTAATTCGCCAGCAGCAGGCGCGACTTGGTGACGTTGAAGGCGCCGTCGGGCTCGAAACACCAGGCGTTCAGGCAGATGGCCAGGTCGTAGGCCAGCATGTCGCCGCAGGCGAAATAGAAATCGATCAGGCCGGACAGGGCGCCGTCGCGGAAGAAGACGTTATCCGGGAACAGGTCGGCATGGATGATACCTTGGGGCAGGCCGGGGCGCCCGTCCCGCCCGGGCCACAGGGCCGACAGGGCGGCCAGCTCTTCCGCCAGGGCCGCCTTCAGGCCGGGCTTCACGCCGTCAGCGCCGTCCGCCGTCGCCGCCACCAGGGCGCGCCAGCCGTCCAGCGACAGGCTGTTGGAGCGGGGGACGGGATAGTCGGCGCCGGCCAGGTGCAGTTGGGCTAGGGCCGTGCCCAGAGCGGCGCAATGCTCCGGCAGGATGCGCCGGGGCCACATGCCGGTGAGGAAGGTGACGATCACCGCCGGCCGGCCGGCCAGCACGCGCAGCGCCTCGCCGTCACGGCCAGGCACCGGCTGCGGGCAGGTGATGCCGCGCGCCGCCAGGTGGCGCATCAGTCCCAGGAAAAAGGGCAGGTCGGCCGGATTCACCCGCTTTTCATAAAGCGTGAGGATGTAGGGCCCGTCCGTCGTCACCAGCAGGTAGTTGGAGTTCTCCACCCCCTCGGCGATGCCCTTGCACGAGATCACCTCGCCGATCGCGTAATCGGCGATGAACGCGCGCAGTTCCTCATCGGTGACTTCGGTATAGACGGCCATGCCTTGCGAGGTAGCGGGATTTCCGGCCGGGGTCAATGGTCGCCGGCGGGTGTTGGGCGCCTGGGCCCGCAGTTTCGGGAAAGAGGATGGCCAGCCGATGGCGCGAATGGCGAATTCGGCGATTTAGTGGCGCAAACCGTCACGGCATTGTCCTCCGTGGCAGGGTGTTAAAAATTTTATTTAGCAAAAACAAGGCATTATTGCCTGATGCGGAAACTGGCACGGCGGTTGCTTTTAAGGGGACATGGCCGACACCGCCACCGGCGACCGGCCCCCGAGACAACCGAGCTTCGCTCACGGAGATTGAAATGACCGACCTGACCATGACCAGCACCCGGACCTTTACCGCCCATGCCGGCCACACCCCCCGGGGCCTGGCCGCCGCCATCCGGCACCTGCCGCTGCTGGCCGTGACCGCCCTGCTGTCGGTCGCCATCCTCAGCGTGTTTTAAGGCCCTGTCCTAAGTACCGCCCTCCGGGTGCCGCCCTTGGGGGCCGCCCCTAGGGGCCCCTTCGTCCGCCACCGCCTCATCTCAAGGACGCCTGCCATGGGACTGTTTTCCCGCCTCGGCGACATCATCGATGCCAACCTGAACGCCATGCTGGACCGGGCTGAAGACCCGGAGCGTCTGATCGGCCTGGTCATCCAGGAGATGGAGGACACGCTGGTGGAGGTGCGGGCGGAAGCCGTGCGCTCCATGGCCCGCCGCAAGGAGCTGGAGGCCCGCTACCGCGATGTCGAGTTCGAACTGCTGGAATGGGACCGCAAGGCCGAACTTGCGGTGACCAAGGGCCGCGAGGATCTGGCCCGGGGCGCCCTGGTGGCCAAGGCCCGGCTGGCCGACGCCGCCGACCCCATCCGGCGCGAGATCCAAGCCATCAGCGACAGCCTGGCCAAGGGCGCCGACGACGTGGCGCGGCTGGAGGCCAAGCTGGCCGACGCCCGGGCCCGCCAGGGCAGCCTGATGGCCCGGCATCGCAGCGCCACCGCCCGCCTGCGCCTGCGCAGCCAGATCCACGACAACCGCCTGGAAGAGGCGCTGTCCCACTACGGCACCCTGCAACGCGACATCGACCTGCTGGAAAGCGAGGCCGAGGTCATGGAGATGGGCCGCCAGCCGCGCGGCCTGGCCGCCGAGATCGACGCCCTGGGCGACGACAAGGTGACCGCCGAGCTTGAGGCGCTGAAGGCCCGCGTGGCCAGCCGCGCCAATCCGCAAGGCTGAGTTTGAGACGACCACACGAACCGCGGCGCCCGCCGGCGCTTGGCCACACCAAACACCGGCGCACCGCGCGCCTTATGAACACGGGAGAGGGGATTATGAGGAGCTTTCAGCGTATTTCCGCCACCATGCGCCGTCATCGCCTGGCCAAGGACCCCAGCCGCGCCGTCCTGTTCGGCGTCTGCGCCGGCCTGGCGCGCTACACCGGCCTGCCGGCCACCTTCGTCCGCGTCCTGACGGTGCTGAGCCTGTTCTGTTTCTTCGGCGCCACCCTGGTGGTCTACGGCGTCCTGGCGCTGGTGCTGGACAGCGAATACGCCGACCGCGAGGACATCTACGTCAGCCGCAGCTTCTACCGCGCCCACTGGTAAGCCCATCGGCCCAGTGACGCTATCGGACGGTTCGCGGGGGACCGTCCCGACCGGCCCCCGCCGCTTCGGAAACCCGGGCCCAACAGGCCAGGGATACCCGGAACGCGGCGGGGGCCGGTTCCATTTCGGGCGTAAGTCCTGGCCGGCGACCGCCGGTCCCGGAGCTTTCCGGGGAGCGGAGCGGACTGGAAAGCGAGGAAGGCAAGGGCGCGGATGCGCCCGCCCGCCGTTTGAGGGTGGAATCAATTTCTGGGCTTGATGGCCAAGGGCAGCTGGTCGAACAGGCCGGGCGGTTCGTTCTCTGTCCTGGCCTGCTCGATGGCCAGGATGCGGAACTTGGTGTCGATGCCGCCCCGGGCGGAAAAGCCGCCCGTGCCGCCGCGCGCCGCCAGCACGCGGTGGCAGGGGATCAGGATGGGAATGGGGTTGTTGCCCAGCGCCTGGCCCACCGCCCGCGCCGCCTCTTTCGATGCGCCGATACGGCCGGCGACCGTGCCGTAGGTCAGCGTCTCCCCGCGTGGAATGGCGCGGGTGACGGCGTAGACCCTGACGGCGAAGGCATCGAGACCGGACAGGTCCAGCGGGATGTCGGCGATGTCCACCGCCGCCCCCGCCATCAGGGCGCGGATGCGGGCCCGGGCTTCGGTGATCACGGGCGGCAGGTCATGCTCCGCCGCCGCCAGGGCGCCGGGGAAACGCCGCGCCAGCCTGGCCTCGGCGCGCCCCGCATCGTCTTCCGGCAGTTGCGCGCCCACAATCCCGTCAGGTCCCCACACCAGCGCGCAAGCGCCGATGGCGGTGTCGAACAGGATATGGGCGCGTGTCGCCATGGGAAGCCAGGGCCATGGGAAGCCGGGGTTGAGGGGCCCCGGGTTACTCCGCCGCCAAGCCGCGCGGCAGCTTGAAGGTGATGTTCTCCACCGCCGTCACGACTTCCTCGATTTGGACGTCGTAACGCTCGCGGCAGGCCTCGATGACCTCCTGCACCAGGATGTCGGGGGCCGAGGCCCCGGCGGTGATGCCCAGGGTCTTCACATTGTCCATCAGGGACCAGTCGATCTGGGTGGCGCGCTGCACCAGCATGGAATTGGTGCAGCCGTGCTTGGCCGCCACTTCGACCAGGCGCATGGAGTTGGAGCTGTTGGGCGCGCCCAGCACCAGGATGGCGTCAGCCTTCTCGGCGATGGCCTTCACCGCCGTCTGGCGGTTGGTGGTGGCGTAGCAGATGTCTTCCTTGCGCGGGCCGGCGATGGCGGGGAAGCGGGCCTTCAGCGCGGCCACGATCTGCACCGTGTCGTCCACCGACAGGGTGGTCTGGGTGACGAAGGCCAGGTTCAGCGGGTCGTCCACCTGGACGGTGCGCACGTCCTCTTCCGACTCCACCAGCAGCACGGCGCCGGCCGGCAGCTGGCCCATGGTGCCCACCACCTCCGGATGGCCGGCGTGACCGATCAGGATGATCTGGCGGCCATCGGCGAAGTGGCGCTCCGCCTCCCGGTGCACCTTGGACACCAGCGGGCAGGTGGCGTCGAGGTACAGCATGTGGCGGTTCTCGGCCTCCGCCGGGACGGACTTGGGCACGCCATGGGCGGAGAACACGACGGGGCGGCCGTCCGGCACCTCGTCCAGTTCCTCCACGAAGATGGCGCCCTTGGCCTCCAGGCCCTGCACGACGAAACGGTTGTGCACGATCTCGTGCCGCACATAGACCGGCGCGCCATACCGCTGCAACGCCACCTCCACGATCTGGATGGCGCGGTCCACACCGGCGCAGAAACCACGCGGGGAGGCCAGGAGGATGTTGAGCGTCGGCTTGGTCATGGTGATTGGGTCTACTCGGTTCCGGTAAGCCCCGGGTACGGGGCCGATCATGGCGGCGGATCATAAAACGGCGCGTCCGTGGATCGCCAGCGCCGTTACGTTAAATCTCGTCGCCCTTCAATATAGGGACGGCGCAGTCGATGTCTTGTGCCGGTATGGCTGCTTCTCTATTGTCGCGGGGCCCCGACGCCGGCCGGCGTCCAACTCCAGACGAGCCCCGCTTCAATGAACATCCACACGGACACTAATATAGGTTCGCCCACCAGGAAAGGCACCCGCAGCCGCCTGGCCCTGCTTTTGGGGATGCCTCTCATGCTGTCGCTGGCGGCATGCGCCAACAAGAATGTCGGTTACCGCCCCGGCTGCCCGACCGTGGCCATCGTGCGCGACGCCTCGTCGGTGGGCGTGCCCGGCGCCAACGGCCAGCTGAGCTACACCGCGGTGATGCCCAACATCGAGGGCCGCTGCGAGTATAGCGAGAAGGGCGTCACCATGACCGAGAATCTGCGCGTGGGCGCCAGCACCGGTCCGGCCTACACCGGCGGCCCGCTGCCGCTGACCTATTTCGTCGCCGTCACCGATGCCGACCGCAAGATCCTGACCAAGCAGACCTACAACGTCACGCTGGACGTCAGCGCCGGCAGCGGCGGTTCGGTGGAGCGGCTGACCCAGTTCATCCCGCTGAACCCGGAAGTCGACGGCCGTTATTACGAGGTGCTGGTGGGCTTCCAGCTGTCTCCGGAGCAGCTGGAGGCCAACATCCGCTTCAATTCCAAGCCGCCGGCCCCGCCGGTTCCGGCCGGGAAGTAAGCGCACGAAGTTTGGTGTCAAGGTTCGACCGGCCGGGCAGGGGCGCCAGGGTCGGGGAACCACCAGGGTAAAGGCGGGTCGCGGGGCAGCGGCCCGCCTTTACTTTTTGGGCCCCATTGGATTAGGGTGCGCACGCGAAGCTGATGACATCTCGCGGGAGAGACCGGCCCCCAGTGGGCGACCCGCTTGGACCGGCGCCGAAGGAGCAACCGCCCCCGGAAACTCTCAGGCAAAAGGACCGCGAGGAAGAAGCGCATCTGGAAAGCGGCCCGGCCTCATAGCAACGCCTGAACCACCCCCTGGGGTGGCCTTCCGGCGTTCGAGGCCATGAAGCCCACCGACGGAGTAAGCGGGGACCTGCCTGGCGACAGGATTGGGGCACCCCCCGTGAATCTCTCAGGGTCCGGGACAGAGGGGGGCGAGCCCGCACGGAATCCGTCCGCGCGGGAGGAACTCGTCCGCCGGGAGTCCCAGCGCTTATGTCCAGTGAAACCGATTCGCCCCTGCTCGTTACCCCCCTGAACGCCCTGCACCGCGAGCTGGGCGCCAAGATGGTGCCCTTCGCCGGCTATGACATGCCGGTGCAGTACCCCCTGGGCGTGCTGAAGGAACATCTGCACACCCGGGAGCAGGCGGGCCTGTTCGACGTGTCGCACATGGGCCAGGTCATCCTGCGCGGCGACGGCGTGGTCGACGCCCTGGAAAAGCTGGTGCCTGGCGAGCTGAAGGCCCTGAAGGAAGGGCGCATCCGCTACAGCTTCTTCACCAACGACCAGGGCGGCATCCTTGACGACCTGATGATCGCCAACCGGGGCGACCACCTGTTCCTGGTGGTGAACGCCGCCTGCAAGGTGCCGGACATCGCGCACCTGGCGGCGGGAATGCCAGGCGTCGAGGTTGAATACCTGGGCGACGACCGGGGCCTGCTGGCCCTGCAGGGCCCCGTGGCGGCCACCGTGCTGGCGCGCTTCCTGCCCGAGGTCGCCACCATGCCCTTCATGTCCATGGTGAGCGCCAGCCTGAAGGGCATCCCCGTGACCATCGCCCGCTCCGGCTACACCGGTGAGGACGGGTATGAGATCGGCATCGACGCCGACCGCACCGAGGACGTCGCCCGCCTGCTGCTGGCGGAGCCCGAGGTGGCGGCCATTGGCCTGGGGGCCCGCGACAGCCTGCGCCTGGAAGCCGGCCTCTGCCTCTACGGCCACGACATCGACACCACCACCACGCCCGTGGAGGCCGGCCTGACCTGGGCCATCTCCAAGCGCCGGCGGGAGGAGGGGGGCTATCCCGGCGACGCCATCGTCCGCCGCCAGCTGGCCGAGGGGGCCGCGCGCTACCGCGTCGGCATCCAGCCGGAAGGCCGGGCCCCCGCGCGTGAACACACCGAAATCCAGGACGCCGGCGGCCAGACGGTGGGCGAGGTCACCTCCGGCGGCTTCGGCCCCAGCGCCAACGCCCCCGTCGCCATGGGCTACGTCACCGCCGCCAGCGCCGCCGTCGGTACGCCCCTGTCGCTGATCGTGCGCGGCAAGGCCCTGCCGGCCAAGGTCGCCAGCCTGCCGTTCGTGCCGCAGCGCTACTACCGCGGCTGATCCCCATCGCGCGGCCCGGCCGGTGCCGGGCCCGCCTTTGCTTATGAACGCCTTTCCCCCGAGGAGCAGAACCATGACCATCCGTTTCACCGAAGACCATGAGTGGATCAGCGTCGACGGCGACGTCGCCACCGTCGGCATCACCACCTTCGCCCAGGGCCAGCTGGGCGACGTGGTGTTCGTGGAGGTGCCCGAGGCCGGCCGCGCCCTGACCAAGGGCAAGGACGCCGCCGTGGTGGAATCGGTGAAGGCCGCCAGCGAGGTGTTCGCGCCGGTGGACGGCACGGTGGTCGAGGGCAACCAGGCCGTGGTCGATGAGCCGGCCCTGGTCAACAGCGACCCGCAGGGCGCCGGCTGGTTCTTCAAGATGACGCTGGCCAACCCGGCCCAGCTGGACGGCCTGATGGACCAGGCCGCCTACGACGCCTTCGTGGAAGGTCAGCACTGATGCGGTATCTGCCCCTGACCGAGGCTGACCGGCGGGAGATGCTGGCGGCCATCGGCGCCCCGTCGGTGGACGCGCTGTTCGGCGACGTTCCTGCCGCGGCCAACCTGAACCAGCCCATCGCCGGCCTGGCCCCGCACCAGGGCGAGCTGCAGGTGGAACGCGCCCTGTCGCGCCTGGCCGCCCGCAACGTGCCGGCGGGCAGCTGCCCCAGCTTCCTGGGCGCCGGCGCCTACCGCCACCATGTGCCGGCCTCGGTGGACCAGCTGCTGACGCGCGGTGAGTTCCTCACCAGCTACACGCCCTATCAGCCCGAGGTGACGCAGGGCACCCTGCAGTACCTGTTCGAGTTCCAGACCCAGGTGGCGCTGATCACCGGCATGGATGTGGCCAACGCCTCCATGTACGACGGCGCCACGGCCTGCGCCGAGGCGGTGCTGATGGCCAACCGCGTCACGCGCCGCAACCGCGCCGTGCTGTCCGGCGGCCTGCATCCGCACTACCGCGACGTCACCGCCACCACCACCGGCGTGCTGGGCGTGGACCTGGTGACCCTGCCGGCCGATCCCAAGGGGATCGAGGACCTGGCGGCGGCCATCGACGACAAGACGTCCTGCGTCGTCGTGCAGAACCCCACCCTGTTCGGCCATGTCGCCGACCTGACCCCCTTGGCCGAAGCCTGCCACGCCAAGGGCGCCCTGCTGGTGGTAGTGGTGACCGAGGTGGTGAGCTTGGGGCTCATGCCGTCGCCCGGCTCCATGGGGGCCGACATCGTGGTGGCCGAGGGCCAGAGCATCGGCAACGGCCTGAACTTCGGCGGGCCTTACCTGGGCCTATTCGCCACCCGCGACAAGTTCGTGCGCCAGATGCCCGGTCGCCTGTGCGGCGAGACGGTGGACGCGGACGGCAAGCGCGGCTTCGTGCTGACCCTGTCCACGCGTGAGCAGCACATCCGCCGCGAGAAGGCCACGTCCAACATCTGCACCAACTCCGGCCTGTGCGCGCTGGCCTTCACCATGCACCTGTCGATGCTGGGCGAGCTGGGCTTCACCGGTCTGGCGCGGCTGAACCACGCCAAGGCGGCGCAGTTGGCCGACAAGCTGGCCGCGGCCGGCGTGACCGTGCTGAACCAGGGCTTCTTCAACGAGTTCACCGTCCAGGTGACGGGCGACGCCGCCGCGCTGGTGGACAGGCTGGCGGCGGAACCGCTGCTGGCCGGCGTGCCTGTTTCCCGCCTGCACCCCGGCCAGGCGGACCTCGCCGACCTGCTGCTGGCGGCGGTGACGGAGACGACCACCGAAGACGACATGGACGCCCTCGTTCAGGCCCTGGGAGGCAAGCAGTGATGAACACCCAAGGACGCAAGACCACGCCCGACGTCGAGTCGGCGGCGGCCACCGACGTGGGCACCTACACCGGCAACCGTGCCCTGGTGCATGAAGAGCCGTTGATCTTCGAGCTGGACAACCCCGGCGTCACCGGCGTGGATCTGGAGGCGGCGCCCGCCGTCGCCAGCCGCCTGGGCGGCCTGAAGGCCCGTGAGGGCATCGGCCTGCCCGGCCTGTCGGAGCCGACGGTGGTGCGCCACTACACGCGGCTCAGCCAGAAGAACTTCGGCATCGACAGCACGATGTATCCGCTGGGCTCGTGCACCATGAAGCACAACCCGCGCCTGAACGAGAAGCTGGCCCGCCTGCCGGGCTTCGGCGACATCCACCCGATGCAGCCGCAGTCCACCGTCCAGGGCGCCCTGGAGTTGATCGATCAGCTGGCCCATTGGCTGAAGACCCTGACCGGCATGCCGGCCGTGGCCATGTCCCCGGCCGCCGGCGCCCATGGCGAGCTGTGCGGCCTGATGGCCATCCGCGCCGCGCTGCGGGCCCGGGGCGAGACCAGCCGCACCCGCGTGCTGGTGCCGGAGTCGGCGCACGGCACCAACCCGGCCACCGCCGCCTTCTGCGGCTTCACCGTGGACGCCATCCCGGCCGAGGCCAACGGCCGCGTCAGTGTCGAGGCGGTGAAGGCCAAGCTGGGCCCCGACGTCGCCTGCATCATGCTGACCAACCCCAACACCTGCGGCCTGTTCGAGCCCCAGGTGAAGGAGATCGCGGACGCGGTGCACGCCGCCGGTGGCTATTTCTACTGCGACGGCGCCAACTACAACGCCATCGTCGGCCGGGTGCGCCCGGCGGACCTGGGCGTGGACGCCATGCACATCAACCTGCACAAGACCTTCTCCACCCCGCACGGTGGTGGCGGCCCGGGTTCCGGCCCGGTGGTCCTGTCGGACGCATTGGCGCCCTACGCCCCGCTGCCCTACGTGGTGCATGGGGCCGACGGCTTCCGCCTGGTGGAGCATGAGGGCGAAGTGGAGCAGGGCGCCCAGCCCTTCGGCCGCCTGAAGGCCTTCCATGGCCAGATGGGCATGTTCGTCCGTGCCCTGGCTTACATCATGAGCCACGGCGCCGATGGCCTGCGCCAGGCCTCCAGCGATGCCGTGCTGAACGCCAATTACGTGAAGGCGCGGCTGCAGGACCTGATGAGCGTGCCGTTCGACGGCTACTGCATGCATGAGGCGCTGTTCGACGACCGCTTCCTGAAGGACACGGGCATCACCACCCTCGACTTCGCCAAGGCGATGATCGACGAAGGCTTCCATCCCATGACCATGTATTTCCCCCTGGTCGTGCACGGCGCCTTCCTGATTGAGCCGACGGAGACCGAGTCCAAGGCGACGCTGGACCAGTTCATCGGCGCCATGCGGCACCTGGCGGGCAAGGCCAAGGCGGGCGACGCCGCCCACTTCCTGGCGGCCCCCCGCTACACCCCCCGCCGTCGCCTGGATGAAACTGCCGCGGCGCGCAAGCCAGTCCTGCGCTGGACGCCGCCAGCGGCGTGACGACGGTTGGGGCCGGTTACCCCGGCCCCAGGATATGGCTGGGAAATGGGCGGAATCCTTGGATTCCGCCCTTTTTCTTTCGCCACTCGATTGGCTTACCCAATGGGGTTGCAGCGCACACAAATCGGCATTGCCCCAGGGGGGCCTAGCTTCCATCTCAATTTCGGCCAAATCTCCCGGCATCACTCACCACGCGGCCGATCGGATGCCGCGACTTTCCGCCGGGACCACCCCCATGTTGACCGTTGCCAGCTTGCCCAGGGTTGAGATCGCCCGCCTGCGCCGCCCGGCGCTGCAGGCGTCCGGCTGGCTGGTCATGGGCCTGGGCGTGCTGTCTCTGCCCATACCCGGCCCCGTCTCGACGCCGCTGCTGGCGGTGGGCGGCCTGATGGTGCTGCGCAGCTCGGTCTCGGCCCGCCGCCATTATGTGCGCGCCCGCGACCACGCCCCCCGGCTGGTGCGCCCGCTGTTCGGCCGTTTCGACGCCTGGCGCCACCGCCACCGCGCCGCCCAGGGCGCCCCGGTGCGCGTGCCCGCCAAGGTGCTGGCCGCCGCCAACGACGTCGCCGCCAACGACAGCGCCCGTGCCCTGGCGTTGCAGGCTCCCGCTGGCAACGCCTGAACCATCTCCTGCATTTTCCCAGCCGGGCCGGAGCGTGACCATCGCTTCGGCCCTTGCTTTTCAGCGCCTTGACCATTGCCTGTTTGCCCAGGACCATAGGCGCGGCCGCGCAAGGCTGAAAAGGTTGGGGAGATACTGGGTGCGATCGGGCAACGCCATCCTGTCGGGATACGGGACGACCATCTTCGAGGCCATGTCGCGGCTGGCGGGCGCGCACAACGCCATCAACCTGGGCCAGGGCTTCCCCGACGACCGGGGGGCGGAGGATGTGCTGCAGGTTGCCGCCCGCGCGCTGCTGGAGGGCAACAACCAGTACCCGCCCATGATGGGCCTGCCGGCCCTGCGCCAGGCCGTGGCGACCCATGCGGCCCGTTTTTATGGGCTGGATGTGGATTGGGAGCGGGAGGTGATGGTGACCTCCGGCGCGACGGAGGCGCTGGCCGCCTGCCTGTTCGGCTTGATCGAGCCGGGCGACGAGGTGGTGCTGTTCCAGCCGCTCTACGACAGCTACGTCCCCATCATCCGTCGGGCGGGCGGCATCCCCCGTTTCGTGCGCCTGCGGCCGCCGGGCTGGACCGTGGACCCGGACGAACTGGCCGCCGCCTTCAGCCCGCGCACCAAGCTGGTGGTGCTGAACAACCCCCTGAACCCGGCGGCCAAGGTCTGGTCGGCCGAGGAGTTGCAACTGCTGGCGGACCAGATCATCGCCCACGACTGCCTGGCGGTGTGCGACGAGGTCTATGAGCATCTGGTGTTCGACGGCCGCCGCCACGTGCCGCTGATGGCGCTGCCCGGCATGCGCGGGCGCACGTTGCGCATCGGTTCCGCCGGCAAGACCTTCTCCCTGACGGGCTGGAAGGTGGGCTACGTCACGGCGGCCCCGGACCTGTTGCAGCCGGTGGCCAAGGCGCACCAGTACCTGACCTTCAGCACCCCACCCAACCTTCAGGCGGCCGTGGCCTATGGCCTGGCCAAGGACGACGCCTATTTCGGCCTGTTGGCGGCGGCGTTGGAGGCCAAGCGCGACCGGCTGTCGGCGGGCCTGGTCTCCGCCGGCCTGCCGGTTCTGCCCTCGGAAGGAACGTATTTCGTGGTGGCCGACATCACCGGCGCGCGCGGCCTGCGCCCGGGCGAGGACGACGCGGACTTCTGCCGGCGCCTGACGACGGATGCCGGCGTGGCCGCCATCCCGGTCAGCGCCTTCTACGAGGAAGGGGCGCCCACGCACCTCATCCGCTTCTGCTTCAGCAAGCAGGACGCCATCCTGGACAGCGCGGTGATGCGCCTGAAGGAATTCTTCGGACGGTAAAACGGAATATTGAGGTAGCGCTACCAGCTGCGGCGCAAAAATCAGCCGATGACCTGCAGGCCCCGGCGCTTGCGGTCGAAGGCGCAGCCGACCAGCAGGCGGGCCACCTTGCCGTCCATGCCGCTGTGGGGCGATCCGCCCAGGGGCAGCACCACCAGCTCGGCGGCGGGAATGGTCATGGAGGGGATGGCCGGCAGGCTGCGGGTCTGGGGAAGGCCGTTGTCGGCGGATCGGCGCAGCATCTGGGCGAAGGGCACGGTGTTGGGGGAGGGGGGCAGGTCTTCCAGTTGCAGGCCGGTGGACTCACGGCGCAGCCACAGAACGTAGTCGGTGCCGACCCAGTGCAGGGTGAAGGCCATCTGGTTGGGCGCCACGTCCACCAGCATGATGCCGCCGGGCGAAACCGGCAGATCCACCACCTCGACCTCGGAAGCGCTGGGAAAGGCGCGGTCGCCGCGCAGGATGTCCCAATAGTCGTGCAGAAGGCGCAGAGTTGAATTCTGTATTTGTAAAGGGAAGCGGGCGACCGATGTCGCGCCCCAGGTGGCAGGTCCAGTCACTCTCGTCTCCCATCCTTACGTTCTACATGAGCGTCGCAAGTCGATGGGGCTATAACATTTGAGCCCGGACGGGACGCAAAACGGCAAAGGCCCGTCCTCATCCCGGCATGGAATGCGCGACGGCTGGAATGGATCAGGCAGATAAAAACCAGAGGGCCCAGGCCTGCGCATCGCAGTTGTCCTGGGAGTAACCCCGACGGGGTACTTCGCAACCACCAAGTAAAAAAACTGCCGGTAAGTCGAAGACTTACCGGCGAGTTGAACAGGGAGGCTTCACGTCTGGGAGACGTTGGGCCCGAAGGCCCACTCCAGGACGGGCATCCTGGAGGAAACATCGGATGCTGCGTCGCAACATCCGATGGCCAATATTTAATCTTTTGATGCCCCGTTTAAAGGGGTGATTAGCCGTCTCAGCTATGCGGTAGGCGCATGCGTCGCGGGGAATGTTTCGGCGACCTTCTTCACCAGGAAGTCGCGGAACACCGCGATGCGCTTGGAATGGCGCAATTCCTCGGCATAGACGAAGTAGGCGTCGATGCGCGGGCCCGTCACGTCCGGCAGGATGCGGACCAGGTCGGGGTTGCTTTCGGAAATGATGTAGTCGGGGATGGCCGCGATGCCCAGGCCGCTCTCCACCGCCTTGTACAGGGCGTACAGGCTGTTGACGCGGAAGATGGTGTCGCGCTCGCCGCCGGGCGGGTCGCCCAGGGCCAGCAGCCAGTTGATGTTGGGCACCGGCGCCTTGGCGTCGGACGGATAGGCGATGAGGTCGTGCTTCTGCAGATCCTCCACCGTTTCCGGCGTGCCGCGCTTCTCCAGATAGGTGCGGTGACCGTAGAGGTGGGTGCGCACCGTCATCAGGTGGCGCTGGATCAGGTCGGGCTGGCGCGGCGGCACCATGCGGATGGCGATGTCCGCCTCACGCATGGAGAGATCCAGCTCGTTATCGTCCAGCAGCAGGGTCAGCTGCACGTCGGGGTAGATCGACAGGAATTCCCGGATGCGCGGGGTCAGCCACGTGGAACCGAAGGCGACGGTGGTCGTCACCTTGAGCGGGCCCTTCGGGTGCTCCTTGCTTTCCGAGAGCATCGCCTCTGTCATGGACAGCTTGGCGAACACCTCGCGGGCGGTGCGGTACAGCAGCTCGCCCTGTTCGGTGAGGATCAGGCCGCGGGCGTGGCGATGAAACAGCGGCACGTGGAGGCTTTCCTCCAGCGCGCTGATCTGCCGGCTGACGGCCGATTGGCTGAGGTTCAGGGTCTCGCCAGCATGCGTGAAGCTGCCGGCCTCCGCCACCGCGTGGAAAACGCGAAGCTTGTCCCAGTCCATTCCCGGTCCTTATGCGTCAAAGACGTTGCGATCCCGGAGAGCGGGACCGTCGGAAATGACGGCCTCAAGCGGGCCGCCATGCAAAGAATATATACCCAGCTTGTCCAAGACGCTACCGATTGTGGGTGTCCACACGGTTAGGCCATAGACTGATAAGGCATTTTAGCACCGCATCGTGCCGTTTTGGCAACGCCCGGCTGGCGAATTCGCGAATGGATACCGCGAATTAGTACAAAGAAGGGCACCACCGTACCAGGACGGCGGTGCCCGCTTCGATGACTCGGGGATCTTGCGGGGGGCTCAGTGGCCGCCCAGGAAGCGCTCGGCCTCCAGTGCCGCCATGCAGCCCATCCCGGCGGCGGTGACGGCCTGGCGGAAGATCTTGTCCTTCACGTCGCCGGCGGCGAACACGCCCGGCACGTTGGTGCGGGTGCTGTCCGGGGCGGTGATGACGTAGCCCTCGTCATCCATCTCGACATGGCCCTTGAAGATGGCCGTGGCGGGGTCGTGGCCGATGGCGACGAACACGCCGTCCAGCGGCAGCTCACGCCCCCCGCCGGTCAGCGTGTTGCTGAGCGCCAGGCCGGTGACTTGCTTGGGGTTGTTGAGGTCGAAGCCGCCGTCGGCCGCCCCGCCCTTGCCCAGCACCCGGTCCACCTTGTGGTTCCACAGCACCTCGATCTTCGGGTTGGCGAAGACGCGGTCGTGCAGGATCTTCTCACCCCGGAAGGCGTCGCGGCGGTGGATCAGGGTGACCTTGGACGCGTGGTGCGTCAGGTACAGCGCCTCCTCCAGCGCGGTGTTGCCGCCGCCGATGACCGCCACTTCCTTGCCACGGAAGAAGAAGCCGTCGCAGGTGGCGCAGGCCGAGACGCCGGCGCCCTGGAATTCCTGCTCACCGGCCACACCCAGCCAGCGCGCCTGGGCGCCGGTGGCGATGATGACGGTGTCGGCCACGAATTCGTCGCCGCTGTCGGCCTTGCAGACGAAGGGGCGCTGGCTGAAGTCGACGGAGGTGATGACGTCGTAGACCAGGGTGGTGCCCACATGCTCGGCCTGCTGGCGCATCTGCTCCATCAGGTCGGGGCCCTGCACCGCCTGGGCGAAGCCCGGGTAGTTCTCCACCTCCGTGGTGATCATCAGCTGGCCGCCCGGCTGCATGCCCTGGACCAGGATGGGCTGGAGGTTGGCGCGGGCGGCGTAGATGCCGGCGGTGTAGCCGGCGGGGCCGCCACCGATGATCAGGACCTTGGTGCGATGGGTCGTCATGGGAACTGTTCCTGGCAGGGGAGGGGACCCCCTCGATTGGGGGCTGGGCCCTCGCCGCCCTCTAGATATGGTGGGGCAGGCGTGATGTTTCACTCAGACGCGGGACGATACCGGCAAGCGGCCCCGGGCTCAACGTCAGACGTCACAGAAAGGGGCCTGCGGTCCTGCCAAGGTGCGGGGGCTGGCGGGCTTGGGGTGCGGCCATTCCCCCATGGCGGCGGCCGCCCTCATGCACTACATGAGGGGGATGGGTTTGCGGATGAACTACGGAACGGCGGCGGCGGTTATGGGCGGTTTCAGGAAATGGGCGGTGGGTCTGGTGGCGCTCGCCGGCTTGGCGGCCTCTCCCGCATGGTCCGCCCCGGTGCAGACCGAGCACACCGTCAGCCAGCTGGTGGCCGAGGGCCCCGCCGTTCCCGGCCGGCCGCTGTGGGTGGCGCTGGACCAGAAGCTGCAGGACGGCTGGCACACCTATTGGATCAATCCCGGCGACTCGGGCCTGCCGACGGAGGTCAACTGGACCCTGCCGGCGGGCTGGAGGGCCGGCCCGCTGAACTTCCCGGCCCCCCATCGTTTCACCACCGGCCCGCTGGTCAACTACGGTTATGAAAAGGCCACCCACGTCCTGGCCCGCCTGGATGTGCCGGCCGACGCCAAGCCGGGTGGTACCGTCACCCTGACCGCCGCCGCCAACTGGCTGATCTGCGCCGACGTCTGCGTGCCCGAGGATGCCACCCTGACCCTGGACGTGCCGGTCGCCGCCAGCGCCACCCCTGACCCGGCCGCGGCACCCCTGTTCGCGGAGGCGCGTGCGGCTCTGCCGGTGCCCAGCCCTTACGCCGCCAGCGTCAGCAGCACCAAGACCGCCGTCACCCTGCGCCTGGCCGCACCCGGCCTGACCGCGGACCAGGTCAAGGACGCCTATTTCTTCGCCGAGAACCCCGACCTGGTGGAGGCCGGCGCGCCGCAGCAGCTGGCGGTCACCAAGGACGGCCTGACCCTGACCCTGAAGCCCACCGGTCGCGCCACGCCCGGCCCGGTGAACGGCATCCTGGAGGTGACGGAACTGGTGAACGGCCAGCCCACCACCCAGGCGCTGGCCATCGCCATCCCCGCCGATGGCGTGGGGGCCGCGCCAGCCGGCGGGGGGGCTGCGGCGGACACCGGCAACGCGCCCGTCCTGCCCCTGTGGCAGGCGGTGCTGTTCGCCTGCCTGGGGGGCATGGTCCTGAACCTGATGCCCTGTGTCTTCCCCGTGCTGTCTATGAAGGCCATGGCCCTGGTGCGCCATCAGGGCGCCCATGCCCGCCTGCACGGCCTGGTCTACACCGCCGGCGTGCTGGCCTGCTTCGCCGCCATCGCCATCGTGCTGATGGCCCTGCGCGCCGGCGGGCAGGAGATCGGCTGGGGCTTCCAGTTGCAGTCGCCCCTGGTGGTGGCCGTCCTGGCTTACGTCATGCTGCTGCTGGGCCTCAGCATGTCCGGCGTCTTCACCGTGGGCGACCAGTTCATGGGCGCCGGCCAGGGGCTGACCCAGGGCGATGGTTACGCCGCCTCCTTCTTCACCGGCGTGCTGGCCTCCGTCGTCGCCACGCCGTGCACCGCGCCCTTCATGGGGGCGGCCGTGGGCTACGCCCTGGTCCAGCCCTGGTATGTGGCGCTGGCCGTCTTCCTGGCCCTGGGCTTCGGCATGGCCTTGCCCTTCCTGGCGCTGGCCTGCAGCCCCTGGCTGCTGCGCCACTTGCCCAAGCCGGGGGCCTGGATGGAGCGCCTGAAGCAGGTGCTGGCCTTCCCCTTGTACGGTTCCGCCGCCTGGCTGGTCTGGGTGTTCGCGGTGCAGGTGGGGGCGCCCGGCATGACCGGCATCCTGGTCGGCCTGGTGCTGGTGGGCTTCGCCGCCTGGCTCTATGGCGTCACGCATTATGCCGAGGGTTGGGGCCGGCGCGGGGGCGCCCTGGCGGCCCTGGCGGCCCTGGTGCTGGCGGTAGCGGCCGTGGTGCCGCAGGCCGGTGGTGCCGCCGCCCCGGCGGCGGCCGGCAAGGCTGTGGCCATGACCGACGGGTTCGAGGCCTTTTCCCCCGCCACCTTGGACAAGCTGCGCGCCGACAACCGCCCGGTGCTGGTGGACTTCACCGCCGCCTGGTGCATCACCTGCCTGGTGAACGAGCGCGTGGCCCTGTCCAGCGACACGGTGCACCAAGCGCTGAAGAGCCACAACGTGGCCCTGTTGAAGGGCGACTGGACCAACCGGGACGCCGGGATCACCCGCGTGCTGCAGGCCCATGGCCGCAGCGGCGTGCCCCTGTACCTGTTCTACCGTCCCGGCCAGGCCGAGCCGGACGTCTGGCCGCAGATCCTGACCGAGGCCCAGGTGCTGGAGGCGGTGGGCAGCCTGCCCAGGCAGAGCGCGAGCGCGCAGTAAAAGAGGAAAACACCAGCGCCCAGTAAGGGGCGTAGGCTTGCCGGTCCCGAGAACCAGGCGGCCCCGCGCCTCTCCTACAAAGGGGGCAGTCCGGCGGCGACGCGGGCTTTATTATATTCCGCGTAGGACATGACGAGGGAAAGCGGCCGGTCGTCGAGCGGCAGGGCGCCATAACGGGCATACCACGCGGCTGCCGCTGCGTCCTTGGCGTCAATCAGCAGGGCGGTGCCGCCCACCTGGGCCGAAACACGCATGCAGCGTTCCATCGCACATGCCAGCAGGTGGCCGCCCAGGCTGCGGCCCTGATGGGTCTTGGCCACGGCCAAGCGCGCCAGCCGGAAGCCGCCCAGCGCATGACGGCCCCCGCCGCCCGGCCTTGCGGCAAGGGGGACCTGATGCAAATCCACTTGGCCCGGGCTGATGGTGTAGAAGCCGAGAATGGTCTTTCCGTCGGCCGCCTCAATCGCGCAATAGGTCTTCGCCGCTCCGCTCTCATGCGATTGGCGAGCATATTGGGCGATGAAGAGATTGAGGTCCGCCTGTCCGCAGTCAAAGCCCTTGCGGTCGTGCTTCTTGTCGATGGCCTCTTCGCGCCACGCAGGAAGCGCGATCACGTGGCCTGCCGGTCCTTTAGGATGGCCACCATATGCGGGTTGGGCTCACGCGGATTGTCCAGAAGGTCCAGTATCTTCCGGGTATCACGCTCCGACAGCGCGATCCGTTCCGCGCGTTCGATCACCAAGTCCGCCGCGCGCAGCGAATTGCGGAGCAGGAAATCCTTGAGGGTGGTGTGCTCCAGCGTGGCCGCCCGGACGAGGCGCGCCTTCTCCAGCGGTGGAATATCCATCGAGAACCGACCGTTGTCGTCAACGCTTGCTCGGGGCATGGCCGTCCTTCCTCACCATGATCACCGTTTGTATCACAAGGGGAAGGTAACCGGCAATCCAATGCGCTTTGAAAGCGCATTGGATTTGGCCAGGGGGCATGCCACTCGGTCGCCGGCCCTTAAAACCCGAACATGTGGTCCAGCGCGAAGGCGCCCTGGGCGCCGTCGCGGATCAGGCCGTGATAGCCGAACAGGCGGCAGGTGGTGTCGCGGATCAGGACGTAGGCGTCGCGGCCAGCCTGTTTGATCTCACCGCTGGTGAAGGTCTGGCCCACGCGGAAGTGGAAGCTGCCGGAGCAGGCGATGGTGACCGTGCGGCGGGCGATCTCCTCCCCGTCCTTGGTCATCAGGATCAGGGCGGTGTTGGAGCGGGCGTTCCAGGGGGTGCTGGCCGGGTAGATCAGGTGGCACAGCGTGTCCACGTCGGCCGCCATGCCGGTGCGCAGGAATAGACGGGTGGACAGGCCCGGCGCCCGGCCGGAATAGGACTGCGGCTCGTTTTTGTACGTCAGCACCGTGTTGAAGATATGGGCGCCGAAGCTGGTTTCGGCGGCATGGCCGCTGACGCCGTCCTCATAGCGGAACAGGGCGTGCAGCCAGCCGTCGGCGTCGTTCTCACCGGCGGCGAAGTCGTAGATCAGCTCCAGGTGACCATAGCCAGAGGGCAGGCTCTTGCCGTCCAGGATGTCGGCCGCCTCGAACACCGTCTCATGGTTCCGGGGCAGACGGCCCAGGTCGCGGCGCGCCATTTCCGTCCCGTCGGCGTCATAGACGATGGCGGTCAGCGGCAGGTGGTTTTGCGTGGTGCCCATGGGCGTGGGCAGGGCGATGGTGCGGAAGCGGCCGGCGGGGAAGATGGGGGCGGGCAGGATGAAGCCCTTGCCCATCAGGTTGGTCAGGGTGGCCAGCTTGGGGTCCGGCTTCAGGTCCACGCGCTCCACGTTCGGGTGGGCGATGCGGTGGCGCGTCCCGCCGGCGGCATCGGTGCGGATGACCTCATAGCGCGGACGGACGAAGTGCTTGCCGGCGCGGATTTCCACCTGCTGCGGCCAGCGGGCGTCGGGCAGCAGGCTGGCCAGGTCCAGGGCGTAGGTGGCGTAGGGGGGCACCTCCCGGTCCAGGGCCACGGCCGTGTCGTGGCCCATCAGGTTCAGCGCCACGGCGCCGGCGGGAATGGGGCAGGGGTGGCTGTTCTGCACCCACAGGATCACGCGCTCATCCGCGCGCGGGGCGGGCAGGCCGGCGTAGAAGTCCGACGGCCAGGCGTTGGCGTCATGGGTGCAGGACAGGGTGTCGGCGGCGTCGCCATAGGTGTCCAGCGCGTACTTCACCACGTCGTGCCCGGCGGCGCCCACCACATGGATGAACAGCTGCCCGGTGAACTCCGGCAGGTCGAATTCCTTGCGCACGGCCGCGCTGTCGATGACCACGGTGCCGTCGGCGCCCGGCAGTTCCTGCGTCCAGCGCGCCAGCACCTGGCCATCCTCCCCGAACAGGCAGAGCCACAGGTAGGGCTCGGCGGCGCCGTAGCTGGACCAGTAGTTGGCCGTGACCACCCGGGTGTGATGGCCGGCGCCATCGCGGAAGAAGGCGTAGTTGGTGGCGAAGTTCAGGGGCGCCAGATAGGTGCGGCGGTCAGTCAGCAGGTCGGCCGGCAGCTTCAGCGGGTCCAGGGAATAGACCTTGGCGCCGGCGGGGATCAGGTGCCGGATATGGGCCACCAGGCGGTCGGCGTCGAAGGCCGCCACGAACACGGCGTCCACGGCGGTATCGGCCAGGGCGGTCACCGGCTGGGCTGGCCGGCCCAGCAGCGGCTGGCCGATCTTGTCCACGTTCTGGGCGTAGACCGCCGCCACGTCGACCGATCCCCCGGGGCCGGTGAGGTGATGGATCTCGTCGAACGGCTCCAGCATGTTCAGCGGGTCGTAGATCGCGACCCGCCCCGCCGCCCGCAGATCGGCCAACAGCGCCTTGGCCGGCTCCGCCGCCAGCGGGTGGCCAATGGCCTTGAAATAGCTGCTGCCGCCAGTGACGTTGCTGAAGGTTTCGATCTTGAGGGGCATGACGGGTCCAAATGACGGGGAGACCGCCGGCCTTGGACCGGCCGGCGGTGACGCATCAGGGCGTTATACGGGCAGACGCGCCGTTTTCACAGATTCAGCGGAAGGGGTTCAGGCGCTTCATCTTGGCCGACAGGGCGTGGCGGAACTGTTCCCGCTTCACCACGCCGTCATCCTGCACCCAGTTCAACTGGATGACGCGGCGCGGGCCGACGAAGCTGGTGTGGCCGTGCCAGGCGGTGGGGCCGTTCAGGAAGGCCAGCAGCGTGCCCTCGGCCGGCGGGATCTCGGTGACCGCGTTGTCCAGGCTCTCCGGCCCGCGCAGCAGGCGCAGGCGCCCGTCCGACGTTTCCCACGAGGGGTTCATGTAGAGCAGGACGGTGATGATCTTGCTCTTGCTGTCCACGTGGATCTGGCCGTCCTGGGCCTTGGCCCGCCCGCGCACCGTCACCATGGTGGGGTGGTCGGTCAGGTCGACGCCGAACTTCTCCTCGAACGCCGCCGTCATGGCCGGGCCCTGGATTTCCTTCAGCAGGGCGGCGAAGGCCGGGCCGTAGCTCAGCTCGCGCGCGGGGAAACTGCCGGCCTGCTCGATCTCGGGGAAATCGCGGTGGATGGCCTCGCGCGCTTCCGCCCGCACGAAACCGGGGATGATCAGATGGGCGAAGGGGTCGTGGGACAGGGGCGTGGCGCGGAAGGCGTCCAGGTCGATGGCGCGGCCCGGATCCGTCGCCAGCGGGGCGCCAGACGCGGGGGAGGAGGGGACGGTGGTGCCGATCATGGTCCTGCTTCTTCTAAGGCTGGCGCTTGATGGGACGCCGGGGCTGAATCGTACTTTAGAACCATTCTTGCTGAGACTGGTTCGCAAATACTTCACCCCAGATGGGGCGGCGGCGCATCGGGGTCAATGCTGGGTCCGTGCGATTGGCCCACCCCAGCAACGGACGGGCCCACCATAGCACAGGCCGCGCCCCCGCGCGCTGTCGGGGGCGTCAGCGCCGGGCGGCCATGCGCCGCAGCACCTCGGCCGCCACGCGCGGGGTGTCGTCCAGGGGCGTGGGCGTCCAATTCTCCACCACGCCGGTGAAGGGGCGGGTGACGCCGCGCTCCACCATCAGCTGGTGGAAGCGGTCGAACTTGGCCGACTTGCCCTCCAGGGCGATGACATAGACGGGTTTGCCGGTGCTGGCCGCCTCCGACACCATGGACACGCTGTCGCCGGTGCACAGGACGGCGTCGGCCAGGCCCAGGTAGCCGAAATAGGGGTTGGCGCCGGCACCGTCCCAGACCACGGCCGGTAATCCCTGCAGGTGCTGGCGCAGCACGGCCTCGTTCTCCGGCCCCGTGCGGCGCGAGGGCGTGACCATGAGGCCGATGCCCTGGCGCGCCAGCGTGGCCAGCCGGTTGGCCAACTGCGCGGTCACCGCCGGCGTCAGGTGGTAGACGCCGTTGGACCCGCCCACCAGCACGGCCACGCGCGGGCGGGGCAGGTGGTCCAGCTCGGGCGCGAATTTTGCTGCCTCATCCGCCAGGCGCGCCGCCGTCACCCGGTGCAAGGCGCCCAGGCTCTCCATCACGTTGGGACCGGCCTTACGGTCATGGGCCGGCATGATCACCAGATCCAACCAGCCGAAAGGCACGCTGGGGTTCTGGATATGGACACAGAACGTGCGCCCGCCGCTGCGCCGGCGGATGGCCAGGGCCGCGCCCACCGCCTGCCGGCCGGAGGTGATCAGCAGGTCTGGCCAGGGCGGCGCCAGGGTATCGGAGTCGGGGGTAAGGCCGTGGTCGAGGCTCAGCGGCAGGTAAGGGCTGAGCTGGCGCCAAGGTGTCTTAAGGTGGATGCGTTTGACCACCGGGGTGGCGCCCACGGCCTCCGCCAGGCCCAGGCACTGGTTTTCCATGCCGGCCTTGCCATCGGATAAAACCCAGCAGGTGGGCGGGCTTGCGGGCTGTGGAGTGGGGACGGCAGCGGGGGCCGCCGGGGGGCTCTGGGCGTTCATGGCGCCAGTGTAGCGCGCCACACCAAAGGATGGGACCGTTTCGCGCGCAACAATCTTTCTTGCCTGGGGGCGACGGGCAATCTATGTAATATCCTTTCAACCCCACCCCTCCCGGGAGCACAAGACAATACCATGCGGCGGGTCAAACTCGACCGAATTGATCGGCGTATCCTGCGCGACTTGCAGGCGGACGGCCGAATGACCAACGTGGAACTCGCCCGGCGGGCCGGCATCTCTGCGCCCCCCTGCCTGCGGCGCGTCCGCGCGCTGGAAGAGGCGGGCTTCATCCGGGGCTACCATGCGGACATCAACCCCGAGGCCTTGGGCTTCGGCGTCACCGTGTTCGCGCAGGTGGGCCTGTCTTCCCAGGCGGAAGCGGACCTGAAGAAGTTCGAAGGCATGGTCAACAGCTGGCCCGAGGTTCGGGAATGCAGCATGCTGGCCGGCGAAACCGACTTCCTGCTGAAGATCGTGGCCGCGGACTGGGACAGCTATCAGCGCTTCCTGACGACCAAGCTGACCGCAGCCCCCAACGTCAGCCACGTGAAGTCGGCCCTGGCCATCCGCCAGTCCAAGTACACCCCCGGCGTTCCCATCGACGTCGACGTGGGCCCCGAGGTGCTGGAGGACGACGAGGACGGGGAATAGGCGCTTTCGCGGCGGCTGCGGTCGCGGCCTACAGCGGCACGCGTGCCGCTGTGGCACGTGAAGACGTAAAAGAAAGGCCCCCGCCGGACCATCCAGCGGGGGCCTTTCTTTTGATGCCCTGGGTCGCCGCCGCCTCAGCGGAAGGCGATCTCCACGATCTCGTAGCTCTTGGAGCCGCCGGGCGTGGTCACCTCGACATTGTCGCCGACATGCTTGCCGATCAGCGCGCGCGCCAGCGGGCTGGTGATTGACAGGAAGCCGTTCTTGATGTCGCTTTCGTCCGCGCCGACGATCTGGTAGGTCGACTCCTCGTCCGTGTCCTCATCCGCCAGGCGGATGGTGGCGCCGAACTTCACGGCGTTGCCGGTCAGCTTGCTGACGTCGATCACCTCGGCACGGCTGATCTTGTCCTCCAGCTCCATGACGCGGCCTTCGATGAAGCTCTGGCGCTCACGGGCGGCGTGGTATTCGGCGTTTTCCGACAGGTCGCCGTGCTCGCGCGCCTCGGCGATGGCCTTGATCACGGCTGGCCGCTCAATGACCTTCAAATGCTTCAGTTCTTCCTGGAGGCGGGTATAGCCCGCAGCCGTCATCGGGATTTTTTCCATAGCCTTCGATATTCCGTTACTCAGAACCCAGGGGTCTTGGCCTGGGGCGAGCCCCGAGGGGCCGCATCGCGACAACGAGAAACCCTCCCGAGGGTGATCTTGATCCCGGGATGGCGGCCGGTCGGCCGTCATCCCCTGGTCGATCGATCACCCGCAGGTTAGTAAGTCCCGCTCAGATAGGACTGAAGCGGCGCAACCTCAAGGCTGCCGGTGCGCAGCGCCGAGATGGCGTCCACGGCGGCGCGGGCCCCCGCGACCGTCGTGTAATAAGGAATGTTATTGACGAGTGCGGTGCGGCGCAAGCTGAAGCTGTCGGAGACGGCTTGAGCGCCCTCGGTGGTGTTGAACACCAGCTGCACCTCACCATCGATCATGGCGTCGACGATGTGCGGCTGGCCTTCCAGCACCTTGTTGATCTGGCTGACCGGGATGCCGGCCGCCGACAGCACCTTGGCGGTACCGCAGGTGGCGACGATCTTGAAGCCCATGTCGACCAGGCGGCGCGCCACCGGAACCAGGGCGGGCTTGTCTCGTTCCCGAACCGAAATGAACACTGTGCCGGTGGTCGGCAGGGTCACGCCGGCGCCCAGCTGGGCCTTGGCGAAGGCCATGGCGAAGTTCGGGTCCAGGCCCATGACCTCACCGGTGGACCGCATCTCCGGCCCCAGCAGGATGTCGACGCCGGGGAAGCGGTTGAAGGGGAACACCGCCTCCTTCACCGCCGTGTGCGGCGGGAAGGCGCCGCCCAGCTTGAAGTCGGTCAGTTTTTCGCCGGCCATGACGCGGGCGGCGATCTTGGCGATGGCCGTGCCGGTGGCCTTGGCGACGAAGGGCACGGTGCGCGAGGCGCGCGGGTTCACTTCCAGGATGTAGATGTCCTGGCCGGCCGGGCCGTTGCCGTCCGGATTCGCCTTGATGGCGAACTGGATGTTCATCAGGCCGACGACGTTTAGGCCGTGGGCCAAAGCCTCGGCCTGGCGCGACAGCTCGTCCACCACCGGCTTGGGCAGGGTGTAGGGGGGCAGGGCGCAGGCGCTGTCGCCGGAGTGGATGCCGGCTTCCTCGATGTGTTCCATCACGCCCGCGACATAGACCTGGGTGCCGTCGCAGACGGCGTCCACGTCCACCTCGATGGCGTCCTGCAGGTAGCTGTCGATCAGCACCGGGTTCTTGCCCGACACCTTCACGGCGTTGCCCATGTAGCGCTTCAGGCCGGCCTGGTCGTGGACGATCTCCATGGCCCGGCCGCCCAGCACATAGGACGGGCGGATGACGACGGGGAAGCCGATCTGGTCGGCCACCTTCTCCGCCTCTTCCAGCGAGCGGGCCAGGCCGTTGGCCGGCTGGCGCAGGTTCAGCTTGTGCAGCAGCTGCTGGAAGCGCTCGCGGTCCTCGGCCAGGTCGATGGCGTCCGGGCTGGTGCCCAGGATGGGGATGCCGGCCTCTTCCAGGTCGCGGGCCAGCTTCAGCGGCGTCTGGCCGCCCAGCTGCACGATGACGCCCAGCACCTCGCCGTTGGCCTGCTCCGTCCGCACCAGCTCGATCACGTCCTCGGCCGTCAGCGGCTCGAAATACAGGCGGTCGGCGGTGTCGTAGTCGGTGGAGACGGTCTCGGGGTTGCAGTTGACCATGATGGTCTCGTAGCCGGCCTCGCGCAGGGCGTAGACGGCATGGACGCAGCAATAGTCGAACTCGATACCCTGGCCGATGCGGTTGGGGCCGCCGCCCAGGATGACGACCTTCTTCTTGTCCGTCGGCTCGGACTCGCACTCGCCGGCCACGCTGCCGTCACCCTCGTACGTGGAATACATGTAGGGCGTCTTGCTGGCGAATTCGGCGGCGCAGGTGTCGATGCGCTTGAACACCGGGCGGATGTTGAAGCCGCGGCGGGCCGCCGCCACGGCGGCCTCGGTGGCGCCGGTCAGGGTGGCCAGGCGGGCGTCGGAGAAGCCCTGGGCCTTCAGCTTGGCGAAATCCCGCTGGGTCAGGGCGGCAAGGCCCCCCTTCTGGACAGCGGCCTTCACCCCGGCCTCGGCCTGGATGACCTCTTCGATCTGGCGCAGGAACCACGGGTCGACACGGCAGGCGGCGTGGATCTCCTCCACCGTCAGGCCGTGGCGGAAGGCCTGGGCGATGACCAGGATGCGGTCGTGCGTGGGCTTGGACAGGGCGGCCCGGATCTTCAGCGGATCGACCACGCCCGTGCCGCCGGTCAGGTCCACCTCGTCGAAGCCGGTCAGGCCGGTTTCCATGGAGCGCAGGGCCTTCTGCACCAATTCGGCGAAGCTGCGGCCGATGGACATGGCCTCGCCCACCGACTTCATCGAGGTCGTCAGCAGGGCGTCGGCGCCGGGGAACTTCTCGAACGCGAAGCGCGGCATCTTGGTGACGACGTAGTCGATCGTCGGTTCGAAGCTGGCGGGCGTGCTGCCGGTGATGTCGTTGTCCAGTTCGTCCAGGGTGTAGCCCACCGCCAGCTTGGCGGCGATCTTGGCGATGGGGAAGCCGGTGGCCTTGGACGCCAGGGCGGACGAGCGGCTGACGCGCGGGTTCATCTCGATGACGACGACGCGGCCGTTCTCCGGGTTCACGGCGAACTGGACGTTGGACCCGCCGGTGTCCACCCCGATCTCGCGCAGCACGGCGATCGAGGCGTTGCGCATCAGCTGATATTCCTTGTCGGTCAGCGTCAGCGCGGGCGCCACGGTGACGCTGTCACCGGTATGGATGCCCATGGGGTCGATGTTCTCGATGGAGCAGATGATGATGCAGTTGTCGCGGCAGTCGCGCACAACCTCCATCTCATACTCCTTCCAGCCCAGGACCGATTCCTCGACCAGCACCTCGCCCACCGGGCTGGCGCGCAGGCCGCCGCGGACGATCTCGATGTACTCCGCCTTGTTGTAGGCGATGCCGCCGCCGGTCCCGGCCAGGGTGAAGCTGGGGCGGATGATGGCGGGCAGGCCGACGTAGGCCAGGGCGTCGGCGGCCTCGGCCTCCGACTTCACCATGCGGGACTTCGGGCTTTCCAAGCCGATCTTGTCCATGGCGTCGCGGAACAGCAGGCGGTCTTCCGCCTTCTCGATCACGTCGGCCTTGGCGCCGATCAGCTTGACCCCCAGCCGATCCAGCGTGCCGTCATGGAACAGCTTCAGCGCCGTGTTCAGCGCCGTCTGGCCGCCCATGGTGGGCAGCAGGGCGTCGGGCCGCTCCTTCTCCAGGATCTTGGCGACGACGGCCGGGGTGATGGGCTCGACGTAGGTGGCGTCGGCCAGGCCCGGGTCGGTCATGATGGTGGCGGGGTTGGAGTTGACCAGGATGACCCGGTACCCCTCTTCCTTCAGCGCCTTGCACGCCTGCACACCGGAATAATCGAATTCGCAAGCCTGGCCGATGATGATCGGGCCGGCGCCGATGATGCAGATGGACTTGATGTCTGTGCGTTTAGGCATGAGGGTCAGCCGCCATTTTTTGAATTCTACCGTCCGGTCAGTCCGGCCCAACCCGAAGGGGGCTCCAGACTCCGGCCACACAAAACAATCCCCCGCCCTGGAATGGTGGCGCGGGGGATTGTTCGGCTGAGCCGCTTATATATAGGTCTGTTGCACCACGGTGAAGCGCTGCATATGGGGTGGGGGGGTGCGCCTACCGCAACCCGCAGGGTCAAACCAGGGCTTGATCCCAGGGAAACCAGGGGCTTAGGGGGCCTTGGGCGCGGAGGCCGAGACCGGGGTGACGCCGTTGGCGGCGGGATTCGGCGCGGCCGGGTCCTTGCCGTAGCCACCGCCGGGTCCGTAGTACCAGGGCAGCAGCACGTCCTGCCGCGCGGTGTAGACGGTGCAGCGGGCCGTGTCCTGCTTGTCGAAGAAATAGACCGTGCCGACCTCGCGCTTGCGGTCGGGGTCCACCAGGTTGATGGCCCAGGTGCCGTAGGCCACGCCCAGCGGGCTCTCCTTGGGGCCGAAGGCGCGATACAGCATGTCGACGCGCTGGATGAAGCGCCCGCGCCGGCAGGCGTCCGACAGGTCGCGCGACACCGTCATCATGCGCGACGCCGGACCGGCGAAGGCATAGACGATGCGCGCCTGGGTGTGGCGCGGCGGCAGGGGCAGGGCCACCGCCGGCGGCGGGCTGGGGTCGTGGGGACCGGCGCCCAGATGCCCCGGCTGAGGCTCCGCCAGCTTCAGCCCGTCATGCGGCGGGGTGGGGCGCACCATCCACTGCGTGGGCGTGGCCGGCGCGGCGGTCTGCGCATGGGCCGGCGCCGCGGCCAGGAGGGCCGTCGCCAGGAACGCCGGAAGCAGGACAGAAGAGATGCGCATCACTTGAGAATACCACCGATCAACCCCGGCTGGGGAGTCGGCACAGCAAGTGATGAAAAAGCTATTAACGGGAATTATTTAAAATTTTACTGACATTCGCTCTTTCGGGTGCGTCCAATCAGCGGGAACGCAGGTAGCGCGTCAGGAAGCCCGCGACCTTCAGGCGCCGCGCCTCGTCCAGGTTGACGAAGTTGATCTTGGCGTCCTTGCCAATAATAGCGGCCACTTGGCCATCGCAGATGAAGGCGACGTTCTCTTTGCTGTCCTTGAAGGCGACCTTCATCTTGAAGCTCGTGCCCTGGCCCAGGCCGGCGGCCCCCGTGGCGGTAAAGCTGTTGGCCGCCATGTTGTTGATGGGATAGGTCTTTGAATTGATGACCACGCTGGCAGCCAGCGCGGGCACCTTCACCTTTTCCACCACATCTTTTTTCAGGAAATCGAACACGCCCATTATTGGCCTCATGCCGCCCGCGAATGATTTTTATAGCAGCGGCGCGAGATTTTTTCGAGAGGTGTCGGATACCCAAAAGGTGAGGGCCGGTGAAGCGCTCTCCACCGGCCCTCCAGGCACGTTCATCAATACTTCGGCCAATATTGCCGCGTCAGCGGGCGGCGATGTTCTCGATGAACCGGTCGAACAGATAATGGCTGTCCTCCGGACCGGGGCTCGCCTCCGGGTGATACTGGACGGAGAACACCGGCTTGTCCTTCAGGCGGATGCCCTCATTGGTGCCGTCGAACAGCGACACGTGCGTCACCTCCACCGTGTCCGGCAGGCTTTCCGGCAGGACGACGAAGCCGTGGTTCTGGCTGGTGATCTCCACCCGGCCGGTGGCCAGGTCCTTCACCGGGTGGTTGGCGCCGCGGTGGCCCTTTTCCATCTTGGTGGTCTGGCCGCCCAGGGCCAGGGCCAGCAGCTGGTGGCCCAGGCAGATGCCGAAGAGGGGCAGGCCGCTGGCCACGATCTGCTGGATCATGGGCACGGCATAGGTGCCGGTGGCGGCCGGGTCGCCGGGGCCGTTGGACAGGAAGACGCCGTCGGGCTTGTGCGCCAGGATGTCCTCGGCCGTGGCGGTGGCGGGCACCACCGTCACGCGGCAGCCGGCGTTGGCCAGGCAGCGCAGGATGTTGCGCTTGGCGCCGAAGTCGACGGCCACCACGTGGTGCTTGGGATCGGTCTGGCGGCCGTAGCCGCCGGCGATGGTCCAGGCGCTCTCATCCCAGGTGAAGGTCTGGCCGCAGGTCACGTCCTTGGCCAGGTCCATGCCCTCCAGCCCGGGCCAGGCCTTGGCCTGCGCCAGCAGGGCGTCCAGGTCGAATTTGCCGTCGGGGGAATGGGCGATGACGCCATTGGGCGCACCGCCGTCGCGGATGCGGCGGGTCAGGGCGCGGGTGTCCAGGCCGCCCAGGCCCACCAGGCCGTGGCTTTTCAGCCAGGCGTCCAGGTTGCGCGTGGCGCGCCAGTTCGACGGCTCGGTGATGTCGACGCGCAGGATCAGGCCCCGGGCCGCCGGGGTCACCGTCTCGATGTCCTCGTCGTTGGTACCGACGTTGCCGATGTGCGGGAAGGTGAAGGTGATGATCTGGCCGGCGTAGGACGGATCGGTCAGGATTTCCTGGTAGCCGGTCATGGAGGTGTTGAAGCAGACCTCGCCTACCGACTGGCCGGCGGCGCCGATGCCCTTGCCCCAGTGGATGCTGCCGTCCGCCAGAACCAGCACGCCGGTGGCGCCCTCAGGCTGCGGGGGGGGGGGGGCGGCTGCGGTCATCGCTTCGTTCCATTCGCTGCGGGGCACTCCCCGGACGGCGTTCGCGGCTGCCGGCCTTGAAGGTGCCCTCTCATCTCATCCGGTTCGACCTTGTGGGCGCGCGCTTGAGCACGGGGCGGGAGCCGCCCCCTGGAGCCTGGGCATGCCGCGAGGGCCGCCCCAATGTCGTCGGAAATTCTTCTGTCACATAGAGAACACGGGCGGCCGGGTCAAGCGATGGCCCCCATGCTTGGGGCGCGGGGGCGCCTCTGTCATCTGGGCGCTGGCGCTCAAGGGGTTGGCCGGGTAAGGTTCGTCCTTCCCCATTGATTGGCTACCATCCCGCGTGCGCCCCCAAAACCTGGGGCCGGCGGATGGCGTGCCGGTTGCCATGAAGCCTCTTGAGGAAGCCGACCCATGCTGCGCGAGCGTTTCACCCAGACCATGAAGGACGCCATGAAGGCGAAGGACACGCAGACGCTGTCCGCCGTCCGGATGATCATGGCGGAACTGAAGAAGCGGGACATCGACGCGCGCCCCAAGGGCCAGATGGACGGTATCCCCGAGGCCGAGATCGGCAGCATGCTGCAGACCATGGTGAAGCAGCGCCGCGAATCCGTGGCCCTGTACCGCCAGGGCGGCCGTGAAGAGCTGGCCGCGCAGGAAGAGGCGGAAATCGCCGTCATCATGTCCTTCCTCCCCAAGCAGCTGACCGAGGATGAGACCAAGGCCGCCATCACCCAGGCCGTGGCCGACACCGGGGCCGCCAGCGTCAAGGACATGGGCAAGGTCATGGCCGTGCTGAAGGACAAGTACACCGGCCAGATGGACTTCTCCACCGTCGGCCCGCTGGTCAAGGCCGCGCTGAACGGCTGAGGTCCCACCCTTCCGGGGCCGGGCCTACCGCCTGGCCCCCTCCTGACAGACCATTTTCGGACCCCGCCACCGCCCATGGCCCTGCCGCCCCAATTCCTGGAAGAGCTGCGGAACCGGCTGACCCTGTCGGACGTGGTGATGCGGCGCGTGCGCCTGCAGCGGGCGGGGCGGGAATTCCGCGCGCCCTGCCCCTTCCATAACGAAAAGACGCCCAGCTTCTACGTCAACGACCAGAAGGGCTTCTTCCACTGCTTCGGCTGCGGCGCGCACGGCGACGTCATCGGCTTCATCAT
Organism: Nitrospirillum guaranorum; assembly: GCF_034653275.1. NCBI lineage: Bacteria > Pseudomonadati > Pseudomonadota > Alphaproteobacteria > Rhodospirillales > Azospirillaceae > Nitrospirillum > Nitrospirillum guaranorum. Next base: position 1,211,711 of record NZ_JAYEES010000003.1, read on the forward strand.
GCGCAACGACAACCTGTCGTTCATGGAGGCGGTGGAGGCGCTGGCGCCCGAGGCCGGACTGACCGTGCCCAAGGCCAGCCCGCAGGAGCGGGAACGGTTCGAGCGCGAGAAGTCGCTCTACGACCTGGTGGAGCGCGCCACCCGCTGGTTCGAGGCGCAGCTGCGCGCGCCCGTGGGCCGCCACGGCCTGGCCTACCTGCGTGGCCGCGGCCTGGATGACGAGGCCATGGCCCGCTTCCGCCTGGGCTACGCGCCCAGCGACGGCGCGGGCCTGCGCGGGGAGCTGGTGACCGCCGGCTACACCGAGGCCGACATGGTGGAGGCCGGGCTGTTCAAGCGGCCGGATGACGGCCGGGCACCCTTTCCCTTCTTCCGCAACCGGGTGCTGTTCCCCGTCACCGACCGGCGCGGCCGGGTGGTGGCCTTCGGCGGCCGCATCCTGGAGGGGGAGGGGCCGAAATACATCAATTCCGCCGAGAACCCCCTGTTCCACAAGGGCGACATCCTCTACGGCATGAGCCGGGCGCGACAGGCGGCGGCGGACGGCAAGCCGGTGATCGTCACCGAAGGCTACATGGACGTCATCGCCAGCGTCATGGCGGGGTTCGAGGGCGCGGTGGCGCCGCTGGGCACGGCGCTGACGGAGACGCAGATCCAAGCCTTGTGGAAGCTGGCGCCGGAAGGCCAACGCACCCCCATCCTGTGCTTCGACGGCGACAATGCCGGCCGGCGCGCCGCCTTCCGCGCGGTCGAGCGCGTGCTGCCCCTGCTGATCGCCGACCATTCGGTCCGTGTCGCCTTCATGCCGGACAAGGAAGACCCCGACAGCCTGATCCGCGCCGGCGGTCCCGCCGCCTTGCAGGCCGTGCTGGACCGTGCCCGGCCCTTGACGGACGTGCTGTGGGATATGGAGGCGGCGGAGCGCGACCTGACCCAGCCCGATGCCCAGGCCGGCATGCAGGCTGCCCTGGACGCGCAGCTGGAACGCATCCCCGACCTGCGGGTGCGCAAGGCCTATGAGCGCGCCTTCCGCGACCGGCTGTACCAGTTGAGCCGGCCGCCGCGCCCCGCCTTCCAGGGCGGCTTCAAGCGGGGGCAGCGTCCCGGCGACATTCCCTTTCCGGTGGCGCGCCAGTGGGACAAGCGCTTCCGCGCCGGAGTCGAGGTCGGCTCGGTGCGCGGGCGCGAGCGCCTGTTGCTGGCCGTGGTGCTGAACCATCCGGCGCTGTTCGAGACCGTGGGCGAGACCTTGGCCATGATCAGCTTCGCCACCGAGGGGCTGGAACGGCTGCGCCAGGCGCTGGTCGAACGCCTGTTCCACGATTCGGGACTTGACGCCGAGGGTTTACGACGCCACTTGTCAGCTTGCGGCTTCGCCGAGGAACTGGATGAGACGCTGGGGGCGGACCTGCCCTCTTACGCCCGTCCGGAGGCGACGCCCGAATCCGCTCGCGCGGGCTGGCAGGAACTATGGCTGAATTTCCAGGACTTGGTCTTCCGGGCCGAGCTGCGCGAGGCGGAGAGACGCCTGGCCGAGGATTTCAACGAGGAAACCCTGGCCCGGGTGAATGCCCTTAAACGGGAAGAGTTGATACGCCGGGGCCATGCCCTGGATCCGGAGGGTGAGGGCGTCTGACGCCACCACCCCAAGGAACCTCCGCACCGGACGGGGGCGGACGGTTCGTTCCGGTGGCATGATCCACCGGCGGGCCGGCCGGATGAGGTTGGAAGTGATGCTGCGCTGGGGAGCGACGATTACGCGAAAAGGCGATGCGGGTCCGGCCAGGACAGGCGTTTAGGGATGATGAGGGGTGGCGTGACCGGGGTTTTCATCCGGTGCGGCGCCTTTTTTCGTCCCGCCCCCTGTTTTTGGTGGGAACCGGCGCTTTCTTTGGGTATCGGGTGTCCGCGCGGCATCGGAAGCACCAGTTTAGTCCGGCACCCGGTGTCGACGGGCTCAGGCCCCGAATTGCGTGTCTGTGAGTGAAGGGTATGGGCCGGCGCCCATGAAGGCCGGCCGTCAGGGTTGAACCGGCGTTCAGTTGGTTTGCATTTCAGTTAGTCGGGGACATTGAGCGAATGGCCACGAAAGCAGCGCAGAGTGCGGACGTTTCCGAGGCGCGTGAGGAACAGGTGGACGGCCCGCTGATGGATGGCATGGGCCTGGCCGTCAAGAAGATGATCCAGCGCGGCAAGGAGCGGGGGTTCGTCACCTATGACGAACTGAACGCAGCCCTGCCCCCCGACCAATCCTCGTCCGAGCAGATCGAGGACACGATGGCCATGCTCAATGAGATGGGCATCAACGTCATCGAATCGGAAGAGCAGGATACCGAGGCCGGCGGCGAAGGCGGCGGTGACGGCGAAGGCCGCGTCTCCGGCAACCTGGACGACGACGACATCGGCCGCACCGACGACCCGGTGCGCATGTACCTGCGCGAGATGGGTTCGGTGGAGCTGCTGTCGCGCGAGGGCGAAATCGCCATCGCCAAGCGCATCGAGGCCGGCCGCGAGATGATGATCGGCGCGATCTGCGAATCGCCGCTGACCATCCGCGCCATCATCCAGTGGCATGAGGCCCTGAACGAAGGGAAGATGCTGCTGCGCGACATCATCGACCTGGACGCGACCTATGGCGTCGATCCGGAGTCGGGTGAGCTGACGGAGGCCGTGCTCGGCGCCGAGGAGGCCCCGCGCGAGGAGGGGGCGGCCGAGGGCGGCGAGGGTGCCGGCGAAGGCGAGGGCGGTGAGCGTCCCGAGGGGGCCGAGGGCGGTGAGCCCGGCGAAGGCGGCGAGGAGGAGGGCGGCATTTCCCTGGCCGCCATGGAAGCCGAGCTGAAGCCCATGGTGCTGGAGACCTTCCAGACCATCGAGGACACCTACGACAAGCTGCACAAGATGCAGGAGCTGCGGCTGGCCGCCATCCAGCGCGGCGAGGATCTGGGCAAGGCCCAGGACAAGAAGTACGACAAGCTGAAGGCCGAGCTGACCGAGCTGGTCAACTCCGTGCGGCTGAACAACAGCCGCATCGAGGCCCTGGTCGAGCAGCTGTACGGCATGAACCGCCGCCTGATGGGCTTCGAGGGCAAGCTGCTGCGCCTGGCGACCGACTGCAAGGTCAAGCGCGAGGACTTCCTGCACCACTATTACGGCAGCGAGTTGGACCCCAACTGGCTGGACCGGGTGAAGGGCAACTCCAAGGCCTGGGCCAAGTTCGCGGAGCGCAGCGCCAGCGAGATCGTGAAGGTCCGCGAGGGCATCAACGAGATCGCGGAAGGCGTGCGCCTGCCCATCAGCGAGTTCCGCCGCATCGTCTCCACGGTGCAGAAGGGCGAGAAGGAAGCCAGCCGCGCCAAGAAGGAAATGGTGGAGGCCAACCTGCGCCTCGTCATCTCCATCGCCAAGAAGTACACCAACCGCGGCCTGCAGTTCTTGGACCTCATCCAGGAAGGCAACATCGGCCTGATGAAGGCCGTTGATAAGTTCGAATACCGCCGCGGCTACAAGTTCTCGACCTACGCCACCTGGTGGATTCGCCAGGCCATCACCCGGTCCATCGCCGACCAGGCCCGCACCATCCGCATTCCCGTGCACATGATCGAGACGATCAACAAACTGGTGCGCACCTCGCGCCAGATGCTGCACGAGATCGGCCGCGAGCCCACGCCGGAGGAATTGGCCGAGCGGCTGATGATGCCGCTGGAGAAGGTCCGCAAGGTCCTGAAGATCGCCAAGGAGCCGATCAGCCTCGAGACGCCGATCGGCGACGAGGAGGACAGCCACTTGGGCGACTTCATCGAGGACAAGAACGCCGTCCTGCCGCTGGACGCCGCCATCCAGGCGAACCTGCGCGAGACGACCACCCGCGTCCTGGCCTCGCTGACCCCGCGTGAGGAGCGTGTGCTGCGCATGCGCTTCGGCATCGGCATGAACACCGACCACACCCTGGAAGAGGTGGGCCAGCAGTTCAGCGTGACCCGCGAGCGTATCCGCCAGATCGAGGCGAAGGCGCTGCGCAAGCTGAAGCACCCGTCCCGCTCGCGCAAGCTGCGCAGCTTCCTGGACACCTGATCCCCATCGGGGTTGGGCGCGTAAACGAAAAGGGCGGTCCCGCTGGGGCCGCCCTTTTTGTTTGGCTGTTACAGCCGGCGCGGAATATTGGCGGTGTCATGGATTACCGCCTGGATGACCGCCGGTTCAGTGATAGTGTAGGCGACCCAATATGAGCCTGCATGCAGCCATAGTCGGCCGGCTTTGGCCAGAGTGGGGTAGGGGCGTGGCGCTGGCAGTCCGGCGAAAGGACTTGTCTCGATACGCAAGGCGGCCATTTCCAGGGCGACCAGCAGATTACGGGTGGCGGCAAGCCGGCCCAACCGCTCATAGTGCGCAATCAGCGCGTCAACCTGTGCTTCTGCTCGAGGGCTGAGGCGGATGGTCACAGTCAGGCTTTACGGGGTTGAGCCTGTTGTTTGCCCTGCCGCGCTTCCATCCGGCTAATGCTTGCCTTGATACGGCCCAGCACTGGCGCCAACGGCACAGTCTCGCCGCGAGCGGTTTCAGCCTCACTAGCCGCAAGAACCGCATCGACATCGGGCAGTGTGTGTTTGGTCGGACTCGTCATACAGGCACAGTGCCACGGCGCTTTCGGCCTGTCGAGATGCCGTGCTGTAGATGGCCGCCGCCTACTCCAGCAGCATGTCCGCCAGGGTCTTCTTCGCCGGCGCCTTCGCCTTCTTCGGCGCCTTGGCCGGCGCGCGCAGGGCGGCGTCGACCGCCAGGCGAGCCCAGCGCAGCAGCTCCTCGGGCTCGTCCATGGCGCCCTCGGGCGGGGTGTAGTAGCCCAGCGAGCGGTGGGGCTTATCGGCCCAGGGGGCGAAGCGGATGCAGCCGGCGGCCTCGAAGGCCGGCTGGCTGACGGCGTCGGCCTTCAGGTACAGGGTGTCGTCACGGGTGACGAGGCCGAAATTGCGGCCGTGCAGGGTCAGGCCCCGGCCGCCGAACAGGCGCGGCGCCTCGACCGGCCCTAAGGGGGCAAGCAAATCCAGGAGGTAGTCCAGGAAATCGGGGGAGACGGGCATTGATCGCTGCTCCCCCGCGCGGGGCGGCTTACTTGTTGCGGCCCTTACTTCTTACGAAACGCGTCCAGCGCCACGACGGTGCCACCCTGCTTGGGTGTGTCGTCGTCCTCACCCTCGGGCGCCGTCTCTTCCTCGGCGGTGGTCTCATCCTCGCCTTCTTCCGCCTCTTCCTCGTCGGGGGGCTGGAACTGCAGGGCGAAGTTGACCGAGGGGTCGGCGAAGGTGGTGATGGCCGCCATGGGCACCACCAGACGCTCGTGGCTGCCATTAAAGCTCAGCGTCACTTCCACCCGCTCGTCATTCACGTCCAGGCCATAGAACTGGTACTGCAGGACGATGGTGATCTCATCCGGGTACTTGGCGCGCAGGAATTCCGGCATGCGCACGCCCGGATACTGGGTGCGGAAGCTGATGAAGAAATGGTGCTCCCCGGGCAGGCCATGCTCCTGCACTTCCTTCAGCGCGTCGCGCACGACGCGGCGCAGGGCGGCCTCGACCATACGGTCGTAGCGAAGGAGATCGGTGGACATGGCAGGCAAAACGCTCCGGTAGCGGGGTACAACGTCACCAATAGACCCGCCCGGCGCGCGATTTGCAAGCTTGGGCGCGCGAAACCGCCAGCGGGTGGGCCGAAGATCGGCCCAAGGGCGGATCGATCATCCGCCGCTCAGGGCCGTTCAGTGGGGGGCTTCTGTTGCCGGGTGCCCCCCGAACCCCGTTCTTAGCTTTCCGCTAATACCCCGTTGAGGGTATTAGGCGGCCATGCGAAGAGCAGGCGCCGAATTATCGTTGGCACCTATGAAACGGCCCGATGACGGCGGAACCATGCCGAGCGAAAACCATGCCTTTACCACGCACGTCGATCCTGATTCGCCCCCATGATGGTGGAGGCGCCGGGTACCGCCCCCGGGTCCGCAACGCTTATTCCGCAAGGCGTTTATCGCCATAGTCGGGCAAGCCCGACATCCCTAATATAGGGATGCGGGATCGAAAGTGAAAGCCCTTCGGGGAATGGCAGGGCCGCGACCTTTCCGGGGGGAGGGGGGCGCCGCCGATCATTGGGGGAAATCAATATGCGGGGCATCGCGCGGGCGGCGTCGGAGACGGCCATCTGGGGGCTGTTCGTCATCCTGGCCTATCTCATCCTCGCCTTCGCCACCCATCGGTGGCTACCGCTGCCCAACGTGGGCAACGTCGGCTTCACCCTGGTGTTCGTCATGTTTTCGCTGCTGCATGCCGGGCTGATGCTGGGTGGGCGGCGCCTGGCCCTGTTCTTCGGCCTGTCGGTCGTCATCTCCTACGCGCTGGAGGAGACGGGCGTGCGCACCGGCCTGGTCTACGGCCGCTATCATTACGGCGACCTGCTGGGCGCCAAGCTGGGGCATGTGCCGGTGCTGATCCCGCTGGCTTGGTTCATGATGATCTACCCGGCCTGGGTGGTGGCCCTGGCCCTGCTGCGCGGCCTGGATTTGCGCCGCCCCGCCGGCATCGCGGCGCTGGCCCTCACCGCCGCCCTGGTCATGACCGGCTGGGACATGGTGATGGACCCGTCCATGGCGGCGGCCGGCAATTGGGTGTGGGAGGACGGCGGCCCCTATTTCGGCGTGCCACTGCGGAACTACGCCGGCTGGGTGCTGACCACCTTCCTGGTTTACCTGGCCTATCACGCCGCTGCCGGGGACCGGGGCGACGTCTACCGTTTCGATGGCGTCTTCGCGGCCCTGCCGGCGGTGGTTTACACCCTGTTCTCGCTGGAATACCTGGTGCCCGGCCGATTCCCGGCGTTGGCCGCCGTGGCGGTGTTCGCCATGGTCATGCCGGGCATGCTGGCCCTGGTGCGGTTGGCCCAGCCCGCGCGTATCGCTTCTTGAGATATGGGGTTCCGCCTGCCCGGGCGCTACATTATGTAGTGATACCGTTTCCGCGTCGGGCCGCCCGGCGATCGTTTGTTGAGGGCCCCATGGCGCATCCGGAATACCAGTACCTGTCGCTGCTGCGCCGCCTGATCGACCAGGGGGCCGCCCGGGTGGACCGCACGGGCGTGGGCACCAAGGCGCTGTTCGGCGAGCAGATGCGCTTCGACCTCTCCGCCGGCTTCCCGCTGCTGACCACCAAGAAGATTTTCCACCGCCAGGCCATCCACGAGATGCTGTGGTTCCTGTCAGGTGACACCAGCATCCGCCCGCTGCTGGCCAACAAGGTGCGCATCTGGACCGACTGGCCGCTGGCCAACTACCGCCGGAAGACCGGCGAGGACATCAGCCAGGAGGATTTCGAGGCCCGCGTGCTGGCCGATGAGGCCTTCGCCGCCCAGTGGGGCGACCTGGGCCCCGTCTACGGCAAGCAGTGGCGCCGCTGGCAGGGGCCGGACGGCAAGGTCATCGACCAGATCCAGGACCTGGTGGACGGCATCCGCACCAACCCCACCAGCCGGCGCCTGCTGTTCACCGGCTGGAACGTGGCCGACCTGCCGGCCATGGCGCTGCCGCCCTGCCACATGACCTATCAGTTCTTCGTGGCGGGCGGGAAGCTGTCGGGCCTGATCTTCCAGCGCAGCGCCGACACCCTGCTGGGCCTCCCCTGGAACCTGTGCGAGGGCGCGCTGCTGATCCATATGCTGGCCCATCAGTGCGACCTGGGCGTGGGCGACCTGGTGTGGCAAGGCGGCGACGTGCACCTCTACCTCAACCACATCCCCCAGGCGGAAGAGCAGCTGAGGCGTGAGCCGCGGCCCTTCCCCCAGCTGGTGATCAAGCGCAAGCCGGACAGCCTGTTCGATTACCGCTTCGAGGATTTCGAGATCACCGGCTACGACCCCCATGCCCACATCAAGGCCGACGTGGCGGTCTGACGGTCGCCACCGGGTCGGCAACTTTTGCCTGAAGAACTAGGCAATAATTTCCAACCTGGTTGCTGTCACCACCGTCGAGCGCCTTCTGTCCCGCGGAACCCCACGCGTGCCGTCTGGCATGGCGGATGCTTCTCCCGCCGTCTGAGTTCGTGCGTTCGGAGGGGGAACAAACGTGACGACGATATCGGGCGGCGCCGGGAACCAGGCGCTGGACTTCGCCAACATGTCCCGCAGCCAGATGATGGGGGCCGCCAACAGCCTTTATCGATCCGGCCAGATCACCCTGGACCAGATGGGCAAGCTGGAGATGATGGGCCCGCTGGGCAAGGTGGGTCCCGGCGGCCAGTTCCAGGCCTTCACGGCGCAGGAGCGCGCCAGCCTGGACAGCCAGCCGGTCAACTACATCGATCAGACCCGGAAGGTCATCGCCGGCATCGAACAGCGGGGCGACGCGGCCAATCCCCAATCCGGCTATCAGGACTGGAAGCAGTTGCTGCTGACCATGCAGGAGGTCTGAGCCTCCCGGGGCTTGGGGCCACCGGAGTGGCCCTCAGCGTCCCGCCGCCCGCCTGCTACCATGCCGCCCTTGGAGGTGTTGCTGTGGGGGAGGGATCATGCGCGGGATGAGGGGACTGGCGGCGCTGCTGATGCTTACGGCGGCGCCGATGGCGGCGGATGCGGCCACGGGCAAGGCGGTGGTGGCGGCCAACCGGGCGCCGCCGGCCGCCGGCGCGGTGGATACGGTGGCGGCCCAGGTGGACGTCTTCCTGCGGGACCAGATGCGGGCGCTGGGCATCCCCGGTCTGCAGGTGGCCGTCATCCAGCATGGCCGCCTGGTGCTGTCGCGCGGCTATGGCGTGGCCAACCTGCAGACGCCGGTGCCGGTGACGAATGAAACCATCTTCGCCGTCAATTCCATCACCAAGGCCTTCACCGGCGTGGCCGCGATGCGGCAGGTCCAGGCCGGGCGGCTGGACCTGGACGCGCCCGTGGGCCAGTACCTGGACGATCTGCCCGCCGCCTGGCGTCCCATCACCATCCGCCAGCTGCTGACCCACATGTCCGGCCTGCCCGACATCAACCGCGCGCCGGGCGACCGGGATGAGCGGGTAGGGGGTGAGGCCATCTGGGCCTGGGTGCAGGCCCAGCCCATGAAGTTCACCCCCGGTGAGCGCTTCGACTACTGCCAGACCAACTACACCCTGGTGCAGCGGGTGGTGGACAGGCTGACCGGCCAGCCCCCCGACACGTCCATCATCGACTGGGAGATCGCGGCGGCGGGCATGACCCACACCGCCTATGGCGACAGCAGCATGGTCACGCCCGGCAAGGCCGCCGGCTACCGCAACAGCTATGCCCCCAACCCCGCCGGCGCCCCGGATGGCGCCCAGCTGGCCACACCCCACCCGGTCTATGAGCTGTTTCGCCCCATGCACCGCGCCTCCTCCGGCCTGGACAGCACGGCGGAGGATATGGCGCGCTGGATGATCGCCCTGTCCCAAGGCCAGCTGCTGGATGCCGACAGCCTGCGCCTGCTGTGGACGCCCGCCGCCTTCAACGACGGCCGCCTGGGCCAGTGGGGCCTCGGGTGGGAGGTGCTGGACCATGGCGGCCACCGCGCCGTGGGCATGACCGGCGGCGGGCGCTCCGCCTTCTTCCTCTACCCCGAGGATGACGTGGGCGTGGTCATCCTGACCAACCTGTCCGGCGCCTTCCCCGAGGACATGATCGACCAGGTGGCCGCCCTCTATGGCGCCAAGCTGGCCGGCCTGGCCGCCCTGCGCGTGGACATCCAGCGCCACGGCTTCGACCAGGTGCCGGCGCTCTACGCCGCGATGAAGGCCCGTGAGCCGGGCGTAACGCTGCCGGAGGCGGAGCTGAACGACTGGGGCTACCGCCTGCTCAGCAACGGCCAGCCCCGCAACGCCCTGGCCATCCTGAAGCTGACCGCCGACCTCTACCCCGACAGCGGCAACGCCCAGGACAGCCTGGCCGAGGCGCTGGCGGCCACCGGCGACAAGCCGGCCGCCATCCTGGCCTATCAACGTGCGCTGGAACTGGACCCGAAGAACAAGAACGCCGAACGGCGGCTGGGGACGCTGAAGACGGGTGGGTGAGGGCAAGCGGCGTTGCGGCGTGGACAGGGACGGCGGGCGGACTTACTTTTAAGGGGCCCGTTCCCCCTACTCTCCAATCCCATGAACCGCGCCCGCGCCATCCAATTGCTGAAGCAGCACGAGCCGGAATTTCGCCGCGCCGGCATCGGCGCGCTATTCCTGTTCGGCTCCGTCGCCCGGGATGAGGCGACGGACACGTCCGATGTGGATGTCTTCTTCGACCTGGACCGACCCCAGGGCTTCACCCTGTTCAGCCTGGCGGCGGTGCAAGAGCGCCTACAGGACATCTTGGGCGCCAAGGTGGACGTCATGACCCGGGAGGGAATTCATCCCCGGCGGCGGGGGCGGATCGAGGCGGATGCCGTGCGGGTGTTTTGATGGCTGACGCGACATCCGTCGATACGCTTCTGGATATCCTGGAACTTATCAACCGGATCGAGCGGCAAGTTGCGGTACTGGATCGACAGGCGTTTCTGGACGACATGGATGTCCAGGACGCCACGGCGTACCGCATCCTGGCCATAGGCGAAGCCTCCAAGGATTTGGGCGAGGATCTGAAGGCCCGGCATCCACAAGTGCCCTGGCGGCAAGTCGTCGGTATGCGCAACCTGTTGGCCCATGAATACTTCATGCGGGAAAGCGCGATTCTTTGGGAAACGGTGAAGGCCGGGTTGCCGGCACTTGCCGAGGTTTGCCGTGCCGAGTTGGCCAAGGCAGGTTGGCGACCCGCTGACCAACGCACCCCCGCCCCTTGATCTTCCGCATTCTCACCATCCCCCGTTTGCCGTAAAACCGCAGGCCTTGAGCGTTCATCAGCCAGGCCCCGCGCACCCATGACCGATCCCGCGTCCATTCCCTTGGCCCTCATCGCCGCCGTGTCGACCAACAACGTCATCGGCGTGGAGAATCGCCTGCCGTGGCGGTTGAAGGGGGATCTGAAGTATTTCAAGGAGATGACCCTGGGCAAGCCGGTGGTCATGGGCCGGCGGACGTGGGAGAGCATCGGGGCCAAGCCGCTGCCGGGCCGCACCAACATCATCGTGACGCACAAGCAGGATTACCGCGCCCACGGCGGCGTGGTGTGCCACAGCCTGGAGGCAGCCCTGTCACAGGCCCGCCTGATCGCGGCGGCCGACGGCGCGCCTGAGGTCATGGTCATCGGCGGGGAGCTGCTGTTCGCCACCGCGCTGAAGACCGCGCACCGCCTATACCTGACCGAGGTGCACGCCAGTCCGGAGGGTGACGCCTTCTTCCCCACCTTCGACCGCGCGGAGTGGCGCGAGGTGTCGCGGCGCGACGTGCCGGCGCTGGAGGTGGAGGTTGATCCGGCCCCGGCGCACAGCTTCGTGGTGCTGGAGCGGGCATGATCCTCACCCCCATTCCCCTGGAGGAGCTGCCGGCCATCCTGGCCGACCTGCGCGGCCGCCTGACCGGCGCCGACCCGCTGGTGGCGGCGGTGTTCGAGCGCATCGCCGACACGCTGGATCTGGTGCCGCTGGGCGTGGACACGCCCCGGCATCGGGCGGACGGCATCGCGTTGGCCCACCGCTTTGGTATCGAGACCATCGATGAGCTGCCCATGGCGGCCTACAGCTGGGACGGTCGCGCCATCCGCACCCAGAGCGAGTCCTATGTGCTGATCCATGAGATCGGCCATTGGCTGGTGGCGCCGCCGGAGCGCCGGAGCCTGGTCGATTTCGGGCTGGGCGCCGGGCCGGAGACGGGCCGCGTCGAGGAGGCCAACGCCGCCATCTGCGTTGACCGGGACACCCAGATCGAGGAAGAGGCCCTGTCCTCCCTCATCGGCATCCTGTGGGAGGTGGAGTTGGGCCAGCCGGCCATCATGGCCTTCCTGGAGCAGAACTGGCTGGAGGGCTGGGACCGCGCCGCCTGCATCGACAACCTGGCCGACAATCTGGCCAATTTGCATCGACGCGGATTGATTGATGCGAATTACCGTCCCATTCCGCCAGAACATTTCGAAGTAAAGCAGCGCGTCGCAAGCTTGTAATATTGTGCGTTGCGGCAAAGGCAATAAGACTTTCCGCCGGGCGACGGGTGGAAGGACAGGGCACGGGGGTCTATACTGACGGGGGATTGTAAGTGCCCCGCCCATCGGTCACTGTTTTGCTTAACGAACAGACCGAGAGGGTTCCCATGTCGATCGCGCACGCGTCGTCCGCCCCCATTCAGTCCACCGATAACAGCCCTTCGGGCGGTGAGGGCCACGACGGTCCCGCCATCCTGTCCCTGATCGGCAACACGCCGCTGGTCCGCGTCACCAAGATCGACACCGGCCCGTGCGAGCTGTACCTGAAGCTGGAGAACCAGAACCCCGGCGGCTCCATCAAAGACCGCATCGGCCTCGCCATGGTGGAGGGGGCGGAGAAGGCCGGCCGCCTGAAGCCGGGCGGCACGGTGGTGGAGGCGACGGCCGGCAACACCGGCCTGGGCCTGGCCCTGGTCTGCGCCGCCAAGGGCTATCGCCTGGTGCTGGTCATCCCCGACAAGATGGCGGCGGAGAAGATCAACCACCTGCGGGCCTTGGGCGCCGACATCCATGTCACGCGCAGCGACGTGGGCAAGGGCCATCCCGACTATTACCAGGACATCGCGGAGCGGCTGGCGGGCGAGATCCCCGGCGCCGTCTACATGAACCAGTTCGCCAACCCCGACAACCCGGCGGCGCATGAGCGCTGGACGGGGCCGGAGCTGCTGCGCCAGATGGACGGGCGGCTGGACGCGGTGGTGGTGGGCGTGGGCTCCGGCGGCACGTTGACCGGCCTGGGCCGCTATTTCCGCGCCGCCAGCCCGCGCACCCGCCTGGTGCTGGCCGACCCCCAGGGCTCCATCCTGCGCGACCTGGTGAAGACCGGCCGCCATGACGAGCCCGGCAGCTGGGTGGTGGAGGGCATCGGCGAGGATTTCGTGCCGCCCAACTGCGACCTGCAGTTCGTGGACGACGCCTACACCATCCCGGACGCCGAAAGCCTGAACGCCGCGCGCGAACTGCTGCGCCGGGAGGGTATCCTGGGCGGCTCCTCCAGCGGCACGCTGCTCGCCGCCGCCCTGCGCTATTGCCGGGCGCAGACGACGCCCAAGCGCGTGGTCACCCTGGTGTGCGACACGGGTAACAAGTATCTGTCCAAGATGTTCAACGACGGCTGGATGGCCGACCAGGGCTTCCTGCCCAGCACCCGCACCGGCGATCTGCGCGACCTGATCACCCGCCGGGTGGACAAGGGCCAGGTGGTCACCGTCTCGCCCGACGACACCCTGCTGACGGCGTACAAGCGCATGCGCATCTCCGACGTCTCGCAGCTGCCGGTGATGCAGGGCGGCCGGGTGGTGGGCCTGCTGGACGAGTCCGACCTGCTGCTGCATGTCGAGCCCGACCCCGCGCGCTTCCGCGAGGCGGTGCGCGAGGCCATGACGTCGCGCCTGGAAACCGTGCCGGTCACGGCGCCCATCAGCGCGCTGGACGCCATCTTCAGCCGCAACATGGTGGCCCTGGTCACGGAGGGCGACGCCTTCCTAGGATTGCTGACCCGCGTCGACCTGCTGAACCATCTGCGCCGCCAGCTGGGCTGACGCCCGCCCTCCTGTCGCGCGCCCCCGCTTTCATCTCAAGGAATCCCTATGGCCGACCGCAGCCACCATCGCCCCCTGTCGAACCAACGGGCCTTCGCCACCCGCACCGTGCACGCGGGGCAGGAGCCGGACCCCAGCACCGGCGCCATCACCGTGCCCATCTACGCCACCTCGACCTACGTGCAGGAGAGCCCCGGCGTCCATAAGGGGTATGAGTACAGCCGCAGCCAGAACCCCACCCGCATGGCCTATGAGCGCTGCGTGGCGGACCTGGAGGGCGGGGTGCGGGGCTACGCCTTCGCCTCCGGCCTGGCGGCCGAGGCCACCATCCTGGAACTGCTGGACGCCGGCAGCCACATCATCGCCATGGACGACCTGTACGGCGGCAGCTACCGCCTGCTGGAACGGGTGCGCAAGCGGTCCATGGGCCTGACCTCCCGTTTCGTCGACATGACCGACCCGGCCAAGCTGGAGGCGGCGTTGACGCCCCAGACGCGTCTGCTGTGGGTGGAAACGCCGACCAACCCGCTGCTGAAGCTGGTGGACCTGGAGGCGGTGGCCGCCTTCGCCCGGCGGCACGGGCTGATTTCCGTGTGCGACAACACCTTCGCCACGCCCTACGCCCAGCGGCCGCTGGAGCTGGGCTTCGACATCGTCGTGCATTCGGCCACCAAGTACCTGAACGGCCATTGCGACATGGTGGGCGGCGTGGCCGTGGTGCGGGAGGAGGGGGAACTGGCCGATCGCCTGGGCTTCCTGCAGAACGCCGTGGGCGCCGTGGCCGGCCCCTTCGACAGTTTCCTGGCCCTGCGCGGCCTGAAGACCCTGTCCCTGCGCATGGAACGGCACAGCGCCAACGCCGCCGCCATCGCCGACTGGCTGGAACGCCACCCGGCGGTGGCGGCGGTGCGCTATCCCGGCCTGGCCAGCCATCCGCAGCATGAGCTGGCCAAACGCCAGATGCGCGGCGCCGGTGGCATGGTCTCCGTCAGCCTCAAGGGCGGGCTGGACGCCGCCAAACGCCTGCTGGAACGGACGGAGCTGTTCTCCCTGGCGGAAAGCCTGGGCGGGGTGGAGAGCCTGATCGAGCATCCGGCCATCATGACCCACGCCTCCATCCCGGCGGACCTGCGGGCCGCCGCCGGCATCGACGACGGCCTGGTGCGCCTGTCGGTGGGCATTGAGGACGTGGATGACCTGATCGCCGACCTGGATGCCGCCCTCAGCGCTACCCTGGTATAGAAGGTTGCGTCGCGCCCGGGAATTAATCGCAAGCTAACCTTTTGCGACCTAGCCCCGGGCGCGGAAACAATGCATGCCATTCCGAAGTTGTATGTGGCAGTGCGGCAGGTTCACGGGTGTCTGGGATGAGGCGTCTGTTCGGGGTGGATGGCAAGCAGGGTGCGGCCCAGCAGCGGTCGGCTGTGGATGAACAGGCCCTGCGCCAACTGTCAGGCATCGACTATCTGCCCCTGGGCCTGACCGCCGACCAGATGGCGGCGCTGGAGGAGTCCTTCCTGGAGGCCCAGACCAGCCGCAAGCCCCGCTTCTGGGGCCGGCGGGGACGGTAACCTGGGGCCGTGTCTCGACAGGGCATGGCTCCGATGCCATCTTCAGTGAGCCTGAATCACCTGGAGTATCGGCGATGACCCGTCTACTTGAACAAGCCGTTGACGCGGTTCGCGTTTTGCCGGATGCGGTTCAGGACGAACTCGCCCACGTTCTTCTCCAACTCGCTGGCTTGGATCAGACGGCGGTGGAGTTGACGGATGAGGAAATGGCGGGGCTGGAAGAGTCTCTAGCTCAGGCGGAGCGTGGGGAGTTCGCCAGCGATGAGGAAATTCAGGCCATTTGGGCCAAGCACGGCCTATGAAGGTCCGTTACACCCGGGCGGCCAGCGTCGAACTTGCGGCCATACTGGATTATATTGATGAGCGCTCGCCATCGGGGGCTCGGAACGTCAAGCGCAGGCTTCAGGACATTGTCGCGATATTGGCGGCCCATCCTTACGTCGGGCGTCTCACGAAGCGCCCAGGCATTCGGCGCGCGGTCGCCACGCCATACCCGTAGCTGATTCTCTATCAGGTCATGGGGGACGGGATCGTCATCCACGGTATCCGCCACACGGCCCGGCGTCCGGGCGAAGACTGAGCCTACTCCGCCGCCGCCACGCGGCGCTGGGTGGCGGAGTTGTGGGCGTAGGTGTCCCAGGTGGGCTCATAGCTGTCGTCGGCCTGGTTGCCCCACACGGTCCATTTGGGCCGGGCGCCGCGGGCGAACATTTCCAGATAGGGGCCGGGGCTGCACGCCTCGATCAGGTCATACTGCTCATCGGGCTTGCGCGAATGCTCGCGCTTGCGCGTGCCCAGGTAGTTCACCTGGGTGCGGCCGGGGTCGAGCGTGCGGGCGTTCTTGCCGCGCACGCCGAACAGGATCAGCTCGGTGACGTTGCGGAAGTAGAAGCCCACGCCGCGTCCGTCCGACCCGCCGTCCTTGCGCAGCTTATGCCACACCAGGTTGGTCTTGTACTGGAAGCCCCAGGCCTGCATGACCTGCAGCCCTTCCGGCAGCAGGGCGTTGGGGACCCACAGGTACAGGTGCGCCGTATCGGCCAGCACCTTGGAGACCGGCAGGGCGCAAATCTCCTCCACCGACATGGTGCCATAGCGCGACAGGCGGTGATGCTCCGGCGCCATCTTGCCGGTGCGGTTCACGAAGCGCCAGGGCGGGTCGGCCAGCACGGTGGCGAAGCGCTTCTTGCCGGCCACGGCCAACAGGTCGCGCGCCGGGTCCAGGTCAGGCGTGGCGGGGGAGGAATCAAGCGGGGACGTCATGGGGCCATGCTGCCTATCGCGGTGCGGCCCGTCAATCATCGGCCTAAGAACATATGTAGAACATGGGCCACCCTGAAACGCAAGGCCGCCCCGCTGCTAAACGTCAATGACACCCCCAACCCAAGCATTTGAATCGTCTTGTCCCTTCCAAGCCTGATGTTTCCCGGCCTGGGTTGGCTCCAAAGTGAAAATTATACGCCCAGGATGAACGGAGCCTTCCTCAGCTATTTTGAAGCTCAGGACAGTCCCGCCAAAATAAGATGGAGAGGATTTCTTCTCATGCAGGAATAGAGTTCCACCGACTAGCCGTTGTGCTTCTTCGGGCTGAACAGGCCAATACCCACTCTCGTATACATTTCCTGAAATATGGCTCACGTATAAGCGATCCCTGCACAGGACATGGAGGCGGGCCATCGATCTCTCCTCGCTTAGGGCTTATATTCTTGGCGGCAGGGCCAGCAGCTTCTGGCGCAGCGACAACAGGTCCCGCCAGGTCTCGCGCTTGGCGCCTGGGTTGCGCAGCAGATAGGCGGGGTGCAGTAGGGCCAGGGCGGGTAGGGGGCGGGTCAGGCCGGGGCTGCCGTAATCGAACCAGCGGCCGCGCAGGCGGGTGATGCCCTCCGTCTTGGCCAGCAGGGTCTTGGCCGAAATGCCGCCCAGGAAGACCAGGATGTCCGGATCCGCGATCTCCACATGCCGCTGGATGAAGGGCAGGCAGGCGGCGATCTCGCTGTCCGTGGGGTTGCGGTTGCCGGGCGGGCGCCAGGGCAGGATGTTGCTGATGTAGACGGCCTTGTCCGCGTCCTCGGCATGGCGGTCCAGGCCGATGGCGGCCAGCATCTTGTCCAGCAGCGCGCCGGCCGGCCCGACGAAGGGCTTGCCCTGCCTGTCCTCCTGCTCCCCCGGCGCTTCACCCACCAGCATGATGCGGGCCTTGGGGTTGCCGTCGGCGAAGACGGTGGAGCTGGCGGTTTGCTTCAGGGGGCAGCCGTCGAAGGCCAGCAGGGCCTTGCGCAACTCCTCCAGCGTGGTGGCGGCCGTGGCGGCGCCGCGGGCGCTGGCCCGGGCCTCGCTCATGCCCAAGGGGCCGTCGGCCCCTGCCATGCCCAGGGGGCCGTTGGCCCCCGCCATGCCCAGCGGGCCGTCGGCTCCCGCCGTGGACGGGACGGCCGGCTGTGCGCCGAAACTTTTTTCCGGGGGTGTGGCGGAACGGCCAGAGGCGGCGTCGGCCGGCCGGCGGGCCGGGGCGGCGTCGCGCGCAGTAGGCGTCCTGCGGCTGGCCACCTGGGTCCAGTCCGTCGGCTGGTCGTTGATCGCTTCGTCGGCACCGATCTCGACCAGCCAGGCCAGATCCGTGACGGCTTTTGCCGTGTCAATCATGATTTGACCCTACCATCGCCGTTGTGTTTCTTCATCAACCGCATGGGGCGAGCGCGCGCGAAAATGACGCGCTCCCTTTAGGGTTCGTCCGCGAGGGCCCGCACACCAGCCACGGAACTCCGCACCGGTAACCAGGGAAGAAGAAGGCGAAAGACATGGAACGGGAGTCGATGGAGTATGACGTCGTCATCGTTGGCGCCGGCCCCTCGGGCTTGTCGGCCGCGATACGGCTGAAGCAGCTGGCCGCCGCCGCGGACAAGGAAATCAGCGTCTGCGTCATCGAAAAGGGATCGGAGGTCGGGGCCCACATCCTGTCGGGCGCCGTCATCGACCCCATTGCCCTGAATGAGCTGATCCCCGACTGGAAAGAGAGGAGCGCGCCGCTCAACACGCCGGTCACCGACGACCGCTTCTACATCCTGACCGAGGTCGGCTCCATGCGCATTCCCAATGCGCTGCTGCCGCCGCTGATGGACAACCACGGCAACTATATCGTCAGCCTGGGCAACGTCTGCCGCTGGTTGGGCGGCCAAGCCGAAGAGCTGGGCGTGGAGATTTACCCCGGCTTCGCCGCGGCCGAGGTGCTGTACCACGACGACGGCTCGGTCAAGGGCATCGCCACCGGCGACATGGGCATCGGCAAGGATGGGGAGCCGACGGACCGCTACACCCCCGGCATGGAGCTGCACGGCAAGTACACGCTGTTCGCCGAGGGCGTGCGCGGCAACCTGTCGAAGGAGCTGATGGCCCGCTTCAACCTGCGCGACGGCGTCGACCCGCAGAAGTACGGCATCGGCATCAAGGAGCTGTGGCAGATCGACCCCGCCAAGCACCGCCAAGGCCTGGTGCTGCACAGCCAGGGCTGGCCGTTGGACAGCAAGACCGGCGGCGGCTCCTTCATGTACCACCTGGAGGACAACCAGGTGGCCATCGGCTTCGTCGTCCACCTGAACTACAGCAACCCCTACCTGTCGCCGTTCGAGGAATTCCAGCGCTTCAAGCAGCATCCGCTGATCCGCCCCTATCTGGAGGGCGGCAAGCGCCTGTCCTATGGCGCCCGCGCCATCAACGAGGGCGGGCTGCAGTCCGTGCCGAAGCTGGCCTTCCCCGGCGGCGCCCTCATCGGCTGCGCCGCCGGCTTCGTGAACCTGCCCCGCATCAAGGGCAGCCACAACGCCATGAAGACGGGCATGCTGGCGGCCGAGGCGGCGTTCGAGCGGCTGGCGGCGGGCGGCGAGGGCCATGACACGCTGGCGGATCTTGAAACCAAGTGGCGCCAGAGCTGGGTCTTCCAGGACCTGTACAAGGTGCGCAACGTGAAGCCCAGCCTGAAGCACGGCATGTGGCTGGGCACGGCGCTGGGCGGCCTGCACATGTGGCTGAACGACCTGAAGCTGGGTTTCCTGGTGGGCTGGACCCAGCACCACGGCAAGCCGGACCATGAAAGCCTGGTGCCGGCGGCCAACGCCAAGAAGATCGTCTATCCCAAGCCGGATGGCGTGATCAGTTTCGACCGGCTGTCCTCGGTGTTCATCTCCAACACCAACCATGAGGAGGACCAGCCGTCGCACCTGAAGCTGAAGGACCCGACCGTCCCCATCGCCTTCAACCTGCCCACTTATGACGAGCCGGCGCAGCGCTACTGCCCCGCCGGGGTGTACGAGGTGACGCGCGACGACAATGGGCAGAACCCGCGCTTCGTCATCAACGCGCAGAACTGCGTGCACTGCAAGACCTGCGACATCAAGGACCCGACCCAGAACATCAACTGGACGGTGCCGGAGGGCGGCGGGGGCCCCAACTATCCCAACATGTGAGCCCGTCTCAGGAAAAGGCGCCCCCACCCGGGCGCCTTTTTCTTTATGACCGGGGCGGTTGTTCCCGCCGCGTTTCCCGATTAGCTTGGGGGCCTGGACCTTAAGAATAGACGGCGGCGATCTCGTGCGGTTTTTGCGGCGGACATCAACGGTAGTCATGGCGGGCCTGCTGACGGCGGCCCTGACCGTGGCTTGGGGCGGTTCCGCCTGGGCGGCCAAGGCGCCGGAGCAGGCGGGCGGTCCCGATCCGCTGGCGGCCTTCGTCGCCGGCAAGGTGGCGCAAGGGGCCGGCGACTGGGCGGCCGCGGCCGACTTCCTGGCCCTCAGCCTCAAGTCCGACCCCGATGACTTGACCCTGTTGCGCCGCGCCGTGCTGATCAATGTCGGCCTGGGGCGGACCAAGGTGGCGCTGCCGCTGGCCAAGCGCCTGGTGGCGGCCAAGGACGGCAATCCGGTGGCCCTGACACTGCTGGCGGCCGACGCGGTGGCGGCGGGGGATGAGCCGGGCGCGCTGCGCGCCATCGACGCCCTGCCCCAGGACGGTTTGGGCACATTCATGCGGCCGCTGGTGACCGCCTGGGTCAAGGCGCGCAAGGGCGACTGGGCGGCCGCCAAGGCGGCGCTGGAACCGCTGGAAGGGCAGCAGTCCTTCCGCGCCATGGCGGCCCTGCACGCCGCCCTGATCGAGGATCTGGCGGGCCACGAGGATGCCGCGCGCAGTTGGTACGCCCAGGCGTCCGATGGCGGCCAGGTGCTTCGCGTCGCCATGCTGCGCGCCAATTTCGAGATGCGCATGGGCCATGCCGACCTGGCGCAGGCGGCGGTGGCGGCCATTCTGCAGGCGGACCCCAAGGGGCCCATGGGCGATGCCGCCCGCGCCCTGCTGTCCCGCCCCCACCCGGGCCGCATGGTGGCCAACGCCACCGAGGGCCTGGCGGAGGCGCTGTTCGACGTGGCCGCCGCCATCAACCAGGAGAAGGTGGCGGAGGTGGCGCTGCTCTACACCCGCCTGGCGTTGCACCTGGATCCGTCGCTGGCCCCCGCCCGCATGCTGGCGGGCGAGACGCTGACGGAAATGAACCGCGACCAGGAGGCCGCGGCCGAATACGCCGCCGTGGTCGCCGACCTGGGCATGAAGACGGGGGAAAAGGCGGACGTGGGCCTGCTGTGGGCGGCGCGGCTGCGCCAGGCCGACGCGCTGGCCCGCCTGGACAAGAACCAGGAGGCCGCCGGCATCCTGAGGGCCATGGCGTCCGAGCGGCCGGACCGCAGCGACGCCCTGGTCCGCCTGGGCGATCTGCTGCGCGCCGACCATAAGCTGCCCGAGGCCCTGACCGCCTACAACCAGGCCATCGAGCGCCTGGGCGGCCGCCCGAATGGCGGCGACTGGTTCCTTTACTACGCCCGCGCCACGGTGCAGGACCAGATGGGGCACTGGCCGGAGGCCGAGTCCGACCTGTTGCGCGCCCTGCAGCTGCAGCCCAACCAGCCGGGTGTCCTGAATTACCTGGGTTATGCCTGGTCGGAAAAGGGTGTGAAGCTGGACCAGGCCCGCCAGCTGCTGGAGCAAGCGGTGAAGCTGCGCCCCAACGACGGCGCCATCATCGACAGCCTGGGCTGGGCCAGGTACCGCGCCGGCGACATCCCCGGCGCGGTTGAGCTGCTGGAACGGGCGGCGGAGCTGAAGTCCCGCGACCCGGCCATCAACGACCACCTGGGCGACGCTTACTGGGCCACCGGCCGCCGGTTGGAGGCGCACTACCAATGGCAGCGCGCCGCGCGCGAGAACCCGGAGGACAGCTTGAAGGCGGCCCTGGATGAAAAGCTGAAGCGCGACCCCGCCGCACCCCGATAATTCCGATATCCAAGATTTGTTGAAGGACCTATCCCCGTGACCACGGTAAGCGCCGCCGCCGCCGCCAAGCTGAACCTGTACCTGCATGTGCTGGGCAAGCGGCCCGACGGCTATCATGAGCTGGATAGCCTGGTGGTGTTCGCCACCGCCCACGACCTGATCACCGTGACCGAGGCGCCGGGCTTCAGCCTGGCCATCGACGGCCCCTTCGGCAGCACCCTGGTGGCCGAGGGCACGGGCCGCAACCTGGTGTCGCGCGCGGCCCACGCCCTGGCCGACGTGCTGGGCCGCGACCCGCACGTCGCCATCCGCCTGACCAAGAACCTGCCGGTGGCCTCCGGCATCGGCGGCGGCTCGGCCGACGCCGCCGCCACGCTGAAGGCTCTGGCCGAGCTGTGGGGCGTGGCGCAGGACGATCCCCGCCTGGTGGAACTGGCCCCCACGCTGGGCGCCGATGTGCCCGTGTGCCTGTTCGGCCGAACCGCCTATTTCGGCGGGGCGGGGGAGCAGGTGGTGGCGGGCCCCACTCTGCCGCCGGCCGCCCTGCTGCTGGTGAACCCCGGTGTGCATATGCCGACCAAGGATGTCTTCGCCGCCCGGACCGGGGCGTGGTCCGCCGCCGGCCGGCTGGAGCGCGATCCCGTGGACGTGACCGACTTCGCCCACCTGCTGCGGGCGCGGGGTAATGACTTGGGTGCCGCGGCGGAAAGCCTGTCGCCCGCCATCACCGAGGTGCTGGCCGCCCTGGACGCCACGCCGGGCTGTCTGCTGGCCCGCATGTCGGGCAGCGGCGCCACCTGCATCGGCCTCTATGCCGATGTGGAGGCCGCGGCCGCCGCCGCCGCCCTGATCAACCGCGTGCGGCCCACCTGGTGGGTCAAGGCCACCGCCCTGCTGCCGGAGGTGCCGGCGGCCGAGGTGGTCGCGGACGCCTGAAGGTCAGCGCCGGCTCAATTTCGCCAGCAACTCGCGGCTCGGCCAGCCGTCCGGCGGCGGGGCCGTCTCGTCCCAAACCGCCGGATGCGCCACCTCATAGGCCAGGATGGCGTTGGCGGTGCGGGCGCCCAGGCGGCCGTCCGCCGGCCCGTGCAGGTATCCCAGGTCGCGCAGGCGCCACTGGATCAGGCGCAGACCGTCCGCGCCGACGGTGGCCGGCGGCGTGCGCGGCTGGCCGGGGACGGGCTTGGGCGGCGGCTTGACGGTCGCGGGGTCCTGCGACTGCGCCGCCAGGCCGATGCCCACCACCTGTGGGGACGGCCCGCCGTGCTGGAGACGGGCCAGGGCCTGGGCGGCCGCGATGTCGCCCTTGGCCGCCGCCTCGCCGTACAGGCGCACCGCGCCGTCCCGGTCGTGATCGCGTTCGGCCAGCGCCCCCAGCCGCTCCAGCGCCAGCACCAGCCCACCCTCGGCGGCGCGGTGGTACCAGCGGACGGCCTGCGGCGTGTCGGCTGGGACATCCACGCCCTCGTCATACAGCAGGGCCAGATTGAACTGCGATTGGGCATCGCCCAGGTCGGCGGCGCAGCGGTACCAGGGCAGGGCGGCGGTGACGTTCTCCGGCCAGCCCATGCCACCGGCCTCCAGCGTGCCCAAGGCGGCGCAGGCCCGCCGGCGGATGTCCTTGTCCGGGGCGGCGGTGGCCAGGCGGTACCAGGCGCTGGCCCGGGCCACGTCGGTGGGGCGGTCAAACGGGACGTCGCCATAGGCGTCGGCGAGATCCAGTTGCGCCTGGGCGTCGCCGGCGCGCGCCCGGGCGTCCAGCGCCAGCAGGCCGGCGTCGGCGCCGGTGGGCGGGGGTTCCGGGTCCGGGGCCGCCAAGGCGGTGCCGGCCAGCAGCAGGATGGCCAGGGCGGGGATATACGGCGGGAGGGACATGGGATGGCCGGGTGAAGGAGGGTGCCGCCATAGTGCCACGCCGGGGGATGGGCGCCAGCGCTTCGCGGGAAAGGTCTGGGCGATTTGGGGCGTTGCGTCCGCCGGGCTTTCTGATTATGGTGCCGCCCTCCCTGACGGGAGGCCCGGTGATGGGGCGTCGCCAAGCGGTAAGGCAGCGGATTTTGATTCCGCCATGCGGAGGTTCGATCCCTCCCGCCCCAGCCATCTCCCCCGGCCATTCTGTCGATTCATAGGATAGGCGCGCCACTTTGGCGTGTATTACTGCCGACGCGGCCAGCGCGATTGGCGTGGGGCTCGCCTATACTGCGCGATTCGAGGACGGCGCGGTGCTGGTGGGACGCGATGTCAGGATTTGTCAAATTTTAGGTATCGTCTCCGCCTCTTCCAAAGTATTATTGCCGCAAGGATAGGTTTGCCTGTCGGGGGCGCCATCCTGAGGGATAGCGGGATATTGAATTGGCCAAAGTATCGGCCATGATATCCTGTAAGGGAAGGTTGTGCGCGGATGGCCCGGGGGACGCGGCGGCGATGCAGCCCCAGCCCATGAGCGCCGGCGATGAACATGTGTCGGGTTGCTTCGGGCTCAAGGGCGTGGGCCCGGTCCACTGTGGAAAAGTTGCGCGTCCTAGTTGTTGCCCGGGGCCTTGGAAGCATCCGGTTGCGGAGATGAGATGAATCGTCCGAATGCGCCGAAACGGGATTGGGTCCGGGTAAAGCCCGGCGAGCGTCCGGTGGCGTTGCCTGAAAAGCCGGAATACGACGATCAGAAGCTGTTGACCCTGCTGCAATCCGCCAAGCGGGAACTGCAGGGCCTGCGTCTCATCCACCTGCATCTGTCCCTGCTGAAGGACAAGAGCAACCTCGACCTCATGTCCATCAAGCGGGCCATGCAGGAGACGGCGGACAATTCGTCGTACCTGCAGGTCTTCAACCTGTCCAACGACGACGTCATCGTCCTTTACAAGGGCATCAAGTTCTCGCTGATCAGCGACGTCTGCTCCAAGATCGAAAAGCTGCTGCTGTCGCGCACGACGATGACGAAGCAGAATCCCTACCGGGAAGACAGCCTCTATTCGATCATGGAGCTGTCGCTCAACTTCGTCAGTGTCATCCGCTTCATCGAAGGCCTGCAGAAGGGCGAGGGCGGCGACGCGCCGGTGGAGCAGACCAAGCCCCCCATCACGCTGGAGGAACTGGGCAAGATCGAACGCGCCGTGCAGATGTTCGACCTGTCGCCCTTCATGCTGAACCAGCCGGTGGTGAACATCCAGAACCCCACCGAGAACGAGTACGAGTATTTCGAGCTCTACATCGCCATCAAGGCGCTGGAGGAGCGGCTGTCGCCCGACTTCGACATCACCGCCAACCGCTGGCTGTTCAGCTACTTCACCTCTCAGCTGGACCTGTCGGTCCTGCGCGCGCTGAACTACGGCGTTGACTTCCTGCGCGGCAAGCGGCTGGGCCTGAACCTGAACCTGGCCACCATCCTGTCGGCCAGCTTCGTGAAGTTCGATGAGCGGTTGACGACGGATCTGCGGGGCAACGTCATCCTGGAAATCAACAAGACCGACCTGATCGAGAACGTCTCGATGTACAAGGAGGTCGTCGATTTCGCCGCCACCCGTGGCTACAAGATCTGCATCGACGGGCTGAACGACTTCTGGGTCACCCATATGGACCTGGAATACATGGCCTGCGATTACGCCAAGATCATCTGGTCCCCTGACATGGAAAGCATGACGGAGGAGGAGATCGAGGCGCTGCAGGAAAAGGTGCGGCAGCAGGAAAACTGCCGTTACATCCTGGCCCGCTGCGGCACCGTCTCCGGCCTCATCTGGGCGGAGAAGATGGGCATCAGCCTGGTGCAGGGCCGCGTCATCGACAACATCCTGCGCAAGAGTGTCCTGGTGCGGGACGCGCTGAAGACGGCGCAGGTGATGAACGACGACTGATAGGCGACTCCCGGCCGGCTTATGCCGCCGCCGGCTTAACGGTCTGGTAAGCGACCCTCATTAAAATGAGGTTATCGCCGGGCCGGCGAATCTGTGTCACCTTCTGCCAAGGGACCATCCGGCCGCGGCCGGGGAACACGCGGACGTTCCCCCCATATGGGCGGGCTATCGGGATGGCGTGTGGGGCGGAACTGGCCGGAGACGATATTGGGACGTGACTATCCGGTGCAGGCGGCCGTGGCCGAGGAAGGCGCTGGCGACGGTGCCGCCGGCGCCTCGCATGCCGCTTCCGGTGAGGCCGAGGCCAGCCGCAGCACGCATTTCATGTTCGAGAACAAGGTGTTCGCCGTTCCCGGCGCCTTCTTCTCCTTCACCCGCGACACCAATGAGGCCGTCTACAACGTCCAGCTGGGCGATGTGTGGGGCAAGATACCCTTCCGCACCCTGCGCGAGGCCTTCGGTATCGACGACAACAGCGCCGACGCCATTCTGCTGGGCGTGGTCGATCGCGGCCTGAAATATGTGAAGACCATCCGCCCCGGTGACAGCATTCCGCGCGAGCTGCTGGACGGCAGCGCGTCGTGGCGGGTGGAAGACAGCCACCTGCAGATCGCGCGCGGCCGCATCACCGTGCAGCTGGTGTCCTGGATCACCGGCAAGGAAACACTGATCACCGACCGCGGCCAGCTGGAACAGGTGGTGGAGGACCCGCAAACCAAGCAACGCGCCCAGCAGGCCTTCAGCGAACTGGCCCGCCGTTTCGGCGTGCCCGACGACCGCAAGCAGGAGATCGTGGACAAGGTCGAGTCGATCGCCCGCGAGCTGTCCTATATCGAGGCGCTGCGCGACCGCTACGGCCAGGTGCAGCAGATCATCGCCGGCCTGGCGCAGGCCGGCCGCATCTACAAGACCGACCGCCAGCTGCAGGCCGACCTGACCCGCATGATGGCCCTGGTCAAGCAGCCCATCCTGGATTTCGAGGACATCTTCGGCCAGCTGGACGCCCAGACCGGCGAGATCATGGCGGTGCTGAAATCCTACGACAGCCAGGTGGCCTTCATCCGCCGCATGCGCGATGAGCTGCACACCCGCCTCATGCTGTGGGACGACCTCATCTACGCCTGGGACGGCGAGCCGATGGAGCGCGGCCCCGAACTGGAGGCGCGCCTGAAGAAGACTTACCAGTTCCTGGCCCAGCACTTCCTGGTGACCAAGGTCTGGCAACGGGGCGCGTGAAGCGGCGTGAAGCGCCGCATGCACCCATAATCCACCTCAACGCCCCTCGCGTCGCCAGCCCAGGACCAGCAGGGCGGCCAGGACCAGCAGGGCCAGCCATGCCGGCACCAGGGGCACGCGGGCGACGCCGGTGACGGTGTAGTCGCCGTTGGCGCGCAGGCCCAGCCAGGCGCCGCCGGCGGCGTTCTGCCCGGGGCCTACCCGGCGAAGGTCGGGCAGGCCGTCGGCGCCGGATCCATCCACCAGCCAGAACACGCCGCCGCCGGTGGCCTTGGCCAGCGGGGCCAGGCGGTCGGAGGTGGTGCGCATGTCGGCCAGTTCCGGCGGGTTCAGGGCGCCGACCACGGCCAGGGCGGTGCGGTCGCCGTCCTTCACCCGCCACAGGCCGGGCTCGGTCGCCGCCAGGCTGCCGCGCGCGACACCGTCGGGGCTGTCGGCCAGGGGCAGGCTGGTGACGGTGTCGCTGGGGGACCGCACCTCCACCGGGTCGGCGTCCGGCTTCAGGGAGCGGCGTTCCACCACCAGGTGGTCGCCGTCCACGTGCGCCTTGAGGTCGTCCTCCTCCAGCGCGGGTTCCTTCATCAGCCAGTGAGCCAGGCGGCGCAGCAGTTCCGCCGCCGGCCCGCCACCCTCGAAGCCGCGCGACCACAGCCACATATGGTCCGACGCGATCTGGGCCACGCGGCCCTTGCCCACGCGGTCCAGCACCACCAGCGGCTGGTTGTTGGCGCCGTTCATCACCACCGTGCCCTGGCGCGGCACGATGTCGATCTGGCGGAACCAGCGCCCCCAGGGGGCCTTCTGCTGGTTCCCCTGGGCCGGCGCCGCCTCGCCATAACCGTCCAGGCCGGCCGTGACGGGATGGCGGCGGCCGGCCTCGGTCAGGGTGGGGGTGTAGGGTTGCTCGGTCACCGTGCCCGTGGGTTCGCCCGGCAGGATGTCGCCCAGCGGCGTGCGGTACAGCGACAGCGGCGTGGCGTAGGCGGGGCCGCTGGCTTCCAGGAAGGCGCCGCCGTTGCGCACATATTCCGCGATGTTGGCCAGATAACCCATGGGCAGGACGTTGCGCTGGCGATAGCGATCGAAGATGACGAGGTCGAAATCGTTCAGCTTCACCTCGAACAGTTCGCGGATGGGGAACTGGATCAGCGACAGCTCGCGGATGGGCGTGCTGTCGGATTTCTCCTGCGAGCGCAGGATGGTGAAGTGCACCAGGTCCACCGCCGGGTCGGCCTTCAAGAGGTCACGCCAGGTGCGCTCGCCCGCGTGGGGCTCGCCCGATACCAGCAGCACGCGCAGCCGATCGCGCACGCCGTTGACGATGAAGGCGGTGCGGTTGTTGGCCATGGACAGCTCGGCCGGGCCGGCGTTGACCGACAGTTCCAGCAGGTTGGGCCCGCCATGGCCCACGGTGATGGTCAGGGGCACGTCCTCCCCCACCGGCACGGGCACCTGCCGGTCCGGCTGGCCGTCCTGGCGGATGGTCAGCAGGGCGCCGTCCGCGCCCTTTCCCGCCGGCAGATCCTCCACCCGCACGGTGGCCGTCACCGTCTTGCCGACGATGCCATAGCTGGGGCCGCGCACCAGCACCAGCCGGCGGTCGCCCTCGCCATGCTCTCCCGTCAGCAGAGTGTGCACGGGGCCCAGGTCGGCCAGGCCCTCCGGCTTCTCCGGCACGTCATGCACTTGGCCGTCGGTCAGCAGGATGGCGCCGGCCAGGCGGCGGCGGGGCACGTCGGCCACGGCCTGGGTCAGGGCGTCGATGGCCCGCGTCTCCTCCCCCTTGCCGCCGGCGGTGGAGGTGCCGGTCTCCACCACCCGCAGGTCCAGGTCGGGCGCCTGGGACAGCTTGGCCTTGAGGGCGGCCAGGGCGGCGTCGGTGCGTTCCTTGCGGTGGCCCACGCCCTGGCTGGCGGAGGTGTCGACCACCACCACGGCCACGTCCTTCAGCGGGTGGCGGTCCTCCCGCACCAGGGCGGGGTCCAGCAGCAGCAGGGCCAGCGCCACCAGGGTGACCGCGCGCCAAGTCAGGCCGCGCGCCCGGCGCCAGGCCATGAGGGCCAGGCCGATGAGCGACAAGGCGCCCAGGACGATCAGAAGCCAAAGGGGCAGCAGCGGTTCGAAACTGAGGCTGAGGCCGGAAAACAGGTTCATCATTGGCCTAGCCGCTCCAGGATGGCCGGCACGTGCACCTGGTCGGCCTTATAGTTGCCGGTCAGGGCGTACATCACCAGGTTGATGCCGAAGCGGTAGGCCATCTCGCGCTGGCGTTCCCCGCCCGGCACCACGGCGTTCAGCGGACGGCCCTGGCCGTCGACGGCCCAGGCGCCGGCCCAGTCGTTACCGCCGACCAGCACGGGCGAGACGCCATCGTTCACACGCCCCTCCGACGCTTCCGCCCATACCTGCCCCCCCGCCTGGCGGCCGGGAAAGTCCTGCATCAGGAAGAAGGTGCGGCCCAGCACGTGCTCCGGCCCCACCGGGGCCAGGGGCGGGATGTCCAGGCCGTGGGTCAGGTCGCGCAGGCGGGCCTGGACGCCCGCGTCCGGGGCGCCCTGGTCGCGGGTGTCGAACAGGATCATGCCGCCGGCGTGCAGGTATTGGTTCAGCTTGGCCACCGCGGCGTCGGACGGGGCGGCCTGGCCCGGCGTCACCACCCAGTACAGCAGGGGGAACAGGGCCAAATCGTCCTTCTCCACGTTCACGCTCATGGCGCCCGCCACCTCCACCGCCGTGCGGCGGTTCAGCTGCTGGCCCAGGCCCAGCAGGCCGGCCTTGGTGGTGGCGTCGGCGGCGCGGTCGCCCGTCTCGACATAGGCCAGCCAGTTGGCGGTGGTGGCCTTCACGATCTCATCGTCCGGCGTGGCGGCGTGCCCGCGCGGGCCGGCCAACACGGTCGCCAGCGCCAGCGCGGCCGCCGCCGCCCCTCGGCGCCAACGTCCATTGGGCCGTAACGAAGTTGGCAATAGGCCGCGCACCAGCAGCGACAGGAACAGGTCGGCCACCCACAGCGCCGCCGCCAGCCCCAGGAACCAGGGGCGCAGGTCCGTTTCCCGCGTGCCGCCGAAGCCTTGGTAGGCGACGCCGGCCAGCGGCTCCATGGGCACCAGCGGCGCCACGGACCCGGCCAGGTTCAGGGCGCGGCGCCGGTCGCCCACGCCGTAATAGCCCGGCGGGTGCAGCGGCCCCACCGGGGTGGCGCTGGCCCCATCCTTGCCCTCGGGCTCCAGCGGCTGGGCCACGGCGGAGGGGGCGACCAGCCGGCCCTGGCCGTCCAGCAGCGACAGGGGCGGCAGGGCGCCGCCGGCATTGCCGCCGATGCCGCCGGGCAAGCCGTCGCTGAGGCCCACCAGGCGGCGCAGCATGTCGACATAGAGGCCCGACAGCGCCAGGTTGGACCAAGCGGGGTCGGCGCTGGTGTGCACCAGCGCCAGCCAGCCCTTGCCCCGCCGTTCGCCCGTCACCAGGGGCGTGCCGTCCTCCAGCCGCGCCCAGACCTTGTCGCCCATGTCCGGTCCCGGTTCCGCCAGCACTTGGCGACTCACGGTCACGTCGGGCGGGACCGCCAGGCCGGCGAAGGGGCTCTTGTCGTCGAAGGGCGCCAGGTGTGCCGGCGTGGTCCAGGACAGGGCGCCACCCAGGGAGCGGTCGCCGCCGCGCAGGCGCACGGGCAGCAGGGTCTCCGCGCCGATGGGCTCCGACTCATGGGCCAGGCGAGTGCCGCCGAAGCGCAGCAGCACGCCGCCCTGGTCGATCCAGCGGGCCAGGCGGGCGGTGTCGCTGTCGGTCAGGGCGCCGCTGTCGGGCAGCACCAGGATGGAGACGCCGCCGTCCAGCAACGCGGAAATGGTGCCGCGCCGCACCTCGGCATAGGGGGCCAGGGCCCGGTCCAGGTAGTAGAGGCTGGACAGCAGGGGCTGGTTGTCGCCGCCGGGGCCGGCGGTGGCCAGGCCCACGGGGCGGCGGCGCCAGCGATCGTCCAGCAGCAGGCTGGCGCCCACGCCTGTGCGGTCCTCCAGGTGCAGGCGGACGGCGGCGTTGCGCAGCTCCCCCGGCAGGGTCAGGGGCAGGGTCAGCTGGCGCTGGCCGGGGGCGAAGATGCCCTCCGCCCGGCCCAGGGCGCGGCCATCCTCGCCCAGCGCCTCCACGGCGATGGGTTGGGCCTCGGCCCCCTCGGCCCGCTCCACCGGCACCATCAGGGCGCTAGCGTCGTTATTCGGCGCGCGCACCAGCAAGGGGCCATGGTCGGCGCCGGCCGTCATCACCGTGACGCGGCCCAGGGCGCGCAGGCGGCCGGCCAGCGTGGCCACGCTGCGGTCGTTCAGGCCGTCGGCCAGCCAATAGCTGTCGGCGGCGATACCCACCAGGGGGCCGGTCTTCTGGGCGGTATCCAGGGCCGCCAGGGCCGCGGCGCGGTCGGCGGGCCAGGGCTGCGGCGCCAGGGCCTGCACCAGGCGGCGGGCGGCCGTGGCGCTCATGGGCCCCTGCACCTGCGGCGCCTCGCCGCCGGCGCCGGCGGCGGTGGCCAGCAGCAGGACAGGGCGGTCCTGGCGTTCCGCCTGGGTCACCAGCCGGTCCAGCGCCTGCTGCCGCTCCGGCCAGTCGCGGCCCGCCGCCCAGCCGGTGTCCACCACCAGCAACAGGGGGGCGGTGCCGGTGGCGGACGTGGCGTCGGGGTGCAACAGCGGCCGGGCCAGGCCGATGATCAGCAGGGCGCACAGCGCCAGGCGCAGCACCAGCAGCCACCAGGGCGTGCGCGCCGGCGTCTCCTCCTTCGCGGACAGGCCCAGCAGCAGGCGCAAGGCCGGGAAGGTGACGCGCTTGGGCGCCGGCGGCGTCAGGCGCAACAGCCACCACAGCCCCGGCAGCAGGACCAGGGCCCACAGCACCAGCGGGCTGGCGAAGGCCATCAGACGCCCCCCTCGTTTGTCCAACCGGTGGACGCGTGGGTGACGCCGGAATGGGCGGCCGCGGTCCTGACGCTTTCCTGCGACAGGGCGCCCCACAGGCCCAGCAGCGCGGTCTGCGGCGGCTTGTCGGTGTGGTGCAGGGAGAAGGACCAGCCGCTGGCCCGGGCGATCTGGGCCAGGCCGGCGCGGTGGGCGGCCAGCCGCTCCTGATAGGCGCCGCGCAGGCCGTCCACCCGGGGCACCAGCAGGCGCCGCTCACCCTCCGCAGCTCCCTCGACGGCGCGGAACTCAACCCGTCCCTCGTAGGGCAGCGTCTCCTCGGCCGGGTCCAGGATCTGCAGCAGATGGCCCCGCAAGCCGTGCCCGGCATGGAAGGCGACGGCGGCCTGGATATCCTCCAGCGGCGCCAGCAGGTCGCCCATCAACACCAGCCGCGCGTGGCGGGCCAGGGGCTGGGCCGGGGGCACCGGCGGCGGCGGCGCGGAAGGGGCCCGCGTCAGCGCCAGGGCCAAGGGCTCCAGCGCCGGGCGGCCGGGCAGGGGGCGGGGGCCGCCCATCAGGCCCACGCGCTCCCCCCACGCACCAGCAGGCAGGCCAGGGCCAGGGCCAGCAGGTCGGCGCGCTCCCGCTTCAGCGGCAGCTCCCGGTCCGACCGCCAGTCCATGGACGGGCCGGCGTCGCGCCACAGCCAGACGGTCTGCGCCGCCTCCCACTCGTTTTCCCGCACATAGACGTGGTCGCCCTTGGCCGACTGGCGCCAGTCGATCTGGTCGGTGTCGTCGCCCTGCTGATAGCGGCGGAATTGCCAGAAGGCCTCGCCCGTGCCCACGCGGCGGCGACCGTGCAGGCCGGGCGTCACGGCGGCGGCCACCCGCTCCGCCGCCACCAGCAGGGGCGGCAGGCGCTGGGCCAGGGCGTCGGCGCTATCGCGCAGACGGCCAGCTGCTTGCCCAGGGGCCGCCGGCGCGGGATTCGCCTGCACGGGATTCCGGGGGGCCTTTGGGGGGCGGCGGACATCAGGCCAGCGGCGCGCACAAGCGATCGATGACGGCGTCCAGCGTGACGCCCTCGGCCCGCGCGCTGAAGTTCAGCGCCATGCGGTGGCGCAGCACCGGCTTGGCCAGGGCCACCACGTCGTCGAGGGACGGGGTGTAGCGTCCGTCCATCAGGGCCCGGGCGCGACTGGCCAGCATCAGGGCCTGGGCGGCGCGGGGGCCGGGGCCCCAGGCCACGTGGCGGCGCACCTCCGCCACTTCGCTGGTCTCGGGCCGGCCGCTGCGCACCAGATCCAGGATGCCGTCGACCACGCTGTCGCCCACCGGCACCCGGCGCACCAGGTCCTGCGCCGCCTGCAGTTCCGCCGCCGTCAGCACTGGGCGCACGGCGGCCGCGGTGGCGCCGGTGGTGGCGATCATCATCAGCCGCTCGGCGTCACGTTCGGGATAGGTCACGTCCACCTGCAGCAGGAATTGGTCCAGCTGCGCCTCCGGCAGGGGGTAGGTGCCCTCCTGCTCCAGCGGGTTCTGGGTTGCCAGCACATGGAAGGGGCGGGGCAGGGGGTGGTATTGCCCGGCCACCGAAACCCGGCCTTCCTGCATGGCCTGCAGCAGGGCCGACTGGGTGCGCGGGCTGGCCCGGTTGATCTCATCCGCCATCAGCAGCTGGGCGAAGACGGGGCCGGGGATGAAGCGGAAGGCGCGGCGGCCATGCTCCCCTTCCTCCAGCACTTCGGAGCCCAGGATGTCGGCGGGCATCAGGTCGGGCGTGCACTGCACCCGGCGTTCGTCCAGGCCCAGCACGATGCCCAGCGTTTCCACCAGCCGGGTCTTGGCCAGCCCCGGCACGCCCACCAGCAGCAGGTGGCCGCCCGCCAGCAGGGTGACGAGGCTGAGGTCGATCACCTCTTCCTGACCGAAGATGGCCTGGCCGATCATGGCGCGCACGCTGGCCAGCTTCAGGCCCGTGTTCTCGATGTCCAAAGCCAGGCTCGCATCCGGGTAAACCTGGTCACGGGGCAGGTCGGTGATGCTCAACGCGGGGTCTCCCAAGAGTGCAATTGTTCACCAGCGATGCCAGAACGCCGGCTCCGGGCCTTTATGCCAGCCCCCTTTATGCTAGCTTTGTGGCCGAAATCGGAAAAATTTCCGGTCCCCCCGCATCGGCCGATAGGCTGATGGGACGGACCTTTTGGCTTGATGGTTGATTGCGTCATGACGGAAAGCAAGCCCGATGCCGGTCCTGGAACCGGTCAGGACGCCGCGGACAAACCCGCCACCGCCCCGGAAGGTCCCGCCGATCTGGCCGGCCTGCGGGCGGCGCGGGGCACCGGCGACGGTGCGCCCGACACCCGGCCGGATGAAGGTTACGACATCCGCATCGCCCGCGACGGCACCTGGTTCTACCACGGCAGCCCCATCGGCCGGCTGCCCCTGGTCAAGCTGTTCTCCACCGTCCTGCGGCGGGACGACGCGGGGGACTACTGGCTGATCACCCCGGCGGAGCGGGGCCGCATCCGTGTCGATGACGCGCCCTTCGTGGCGGTGGAGATGCGGCGCGAGGGCGAGGGGCGGGGCCAGGCCCTGTCCTTCCGCACCAACCTGGACCACTGGGTCACGGCCGGGGCGGAGCATCCGATTCGGGTGGCGATCGACCCGGCGACGGGGGAGCCCAGCCCCTACATTCACGTGCGCGGCGATATCGGCCGTGGGTTGGAGGCGCGCTTGAACCGCCCGGTGTTCTATGAGCTGGCCGACATGGCCCTGGCCGCAGAGGGGGCCGCAGAGGGGGCCGAAGAGGGAACCGGCGGCGGCCCGGCCGGGGTGTGGAGCCAGGGCGTCTTCTTCCGGCTGGAGGCGGCATGACGGCGGCGGCGGCGATCCGTCGCGCCTTCGCCCAGGGGTCTCAAGGCGGCCGACACGAAGGTGCCTTCGCGTTCGAAGGCCCGGGCGTCGGCGCCCGGGGCGACCGCGACGGCAACGAAGTGGATGTAGGCGGCGTGTTCGATCCGCCGCCGACGGTGCGCGACGCCGCCGTGCTGGTGCCCCTGGTCGACCGGCCGGAGGGCATGACCGTGCTGCTGACCCAGCGCAGCGCCCACCTGGCGGCCCATGGCGGCCAGATCAGCTTCCCCGGTGGTCGGGTGGAACCGGAGGACACCGACGCCGTGGCCACCGCGCTGCGCGAGACGGAGGAGGAGGTGGGCCTGGCGCCCACCCAGGTGGAGGTGGTGGGCCGGCTGGATACCTACTACACCCGCACCGGCTTCCGCGTCGTGCCGGTGGTGGGCCTGGTCAACCCGCCCTTTTTCCTGCAGCCCGACCCGTTCGAGGTGCAGGAGGTGTTCGAGGTGCCGCTGAGCTTCATCCTGGACCCCGGCAGCCGCCAGCGGCAGTCCCGCGAGTTCAAGGGCGCCCTCCGGCACTTCTGGGTTTTCCCCTATAACGACCGCTACATCTGGGGGGCCACGGCCGGGATGCTGGTGAACCTGTGCGATGTCCTGGGATTGCCCGGCTGACGCCGTCGGTATGTCGTATGTCCTGGGCGCGGTCGTTGCCCCTGCCGCCCGGCCTTGATAAAATTGCGATAAAATACAACCTTAAGGCGTCATGACCTCCGTCCGCTCCCTGGTGCCCACGGGCCCGCTGGCTTCCGTGGCCAGCCGCCGTGTCCTGCAGTCCCTGATGCGCACCGGGCAGGAGGCGCGATTCGTCGGTGGCTGCGTGCGGGATTGCCTGTTGGAAATCCAGGCGGCCGACATCGACATCGCTACCCCCCTGCCGCCGGAGGAGGTGATGCGCCGGCTGAAGGCCGACGGCATCCGCGTCGTGCCCACCGGCCTTAAGCACGGCACCGTCACCGCCATCGTCGGCAACGAGACGTTCGAGATCACCACCCTGCGCCAGGATGTGGAAACCTTCGGCCGCAGCGCGCGGGTGGCCTTCACCGACGACTGGCTGGCCGACGCCGCCCGCCGCGACTTCACCTTCAACGCCATGTCGCTGACCGTGGATGGGGAATTGTACGACCCCTTCGGCGGCGTGCCCGACCTGACGGCGGGGCGCGTCCGCTTCATTGGCGACGCCGAAACCCGAATCCGTGAGGACGTGCTGCGCCTGCTGCGCTTCTTCCGCTTCTACGCCCGCCTGGGCAAGGGCCCGCCGGACACGGCGGCGCTGGACGCCTGCACCCGCCTGGCCCCCCTGGTCGCCGGCCTGTCGGGCGAGCGCGTGCGGGAGGAGCTGCTGAAGCTGCTGGCCACGGATCGCGCCGCCGACGTCTGGCGCATCATGGTCGACCAGGGGATCATGGAGCATGTCCTGCCCCAGGCCGTGGCGGTGGACCGCCTGGCGGCGCTGGACCGGCTGGAGTGGATGGTGGGGGAGACGGAGCCGCTGGCCCGCCTTGCCGCGCTGCTGCCGGCCGGCCCCCTGGCCCACAGCGCGGCGGAGGCGGTGGCCGACCGGCTGCGCTTCTCCAACTTCCAGCGGGACCGGCTGGCGGCCATCGCCGCCCCGGTGGTGGACGTGCACCCCGACCTGCCGTTCAAGTCTCGGCGCATCGCCCTGCACCGCCTGGGGCCGGAGATCTACCGCGCCGTGCTGCTGCTGTCGGCCGCCGCCATGGGCACGCCGGCCTTCGAGCTGTTCGAGCCATTGGCCGAGGCGTCGGCCTGGCAGGAAATCCCCTTCCCCTGCGCGGCCAGGACATCCTGGACAGAGGCCAGGCCCCGGGGCCGGAGGTCGGCCGCCTGATGGGCGAGCTGGAGCGCTGGTGGATCGCCCATGACTTCCAGCCCGACCGCGACGCCTGCCTGGCAGAGCTGGAGCGACGCCTGGCGTCGGCCGCCGCTGGGAAACAATAGGCCCGGAATGGCAGGGATGGGGACGGGATCGAATGGTCCGATCCCGTCCCCGTAGCCTCACCGGGCGGCTTTCACATCCGCCGCCGTGACCGTGTCGGTGTAATGGTTGCCGAAGTGGGTGCGGACGTAGTTCACCACCGCCGCCACCTGGTCGTCGTCCAGGAACTCGCCGATGGGGGGCATGGCTTTCTGCCCGTGCACCACCATGGCGACGGGATAGCCCGCCGCCTCCAGGTTGGCGTTACTGGCCAGGGCGGGGTAGGTGCCGGCGCCGGTGGCGCCCTTGGCGTCCGGCATGTGGCAGCCCTGGCAAATGGCCTGGTACAGGGCGGCGCCGTCCGTCTGGCCGAAATGGCGCGGGCTGGCGAATGCGGCGGAACTGGCGTCCGACGCATGGGCGTGGGCCGGGTGGGGCAGGGTGGTTCCGGCGACGGCGTAGCACAGGGTCAGCAGCGCCGTCAGGCCGGCCGCCTTCACCGCGAAGGTCTTGCGAAAGTTCATGGCGTGTCTCTTCATCGGGGGCGTCAGGCCGTCACGACCCGCTGGTGCAGGCGGCTGATGGCGTCGAGGGAGGACAGGATCGCCCCCTCCTGCCAGCCGGTAATGTAGCTGGCGTGCTCGCCCGCCAGGGCGATGCGCCCGTCCACCTGGCACAGATCCTGGTAATGCGCGGCTCGCGTCTCCTCGGTCCAGGACGCGTGGCAGCCCAGGGTCCAGGGCACGCGGTGCCAGCCCACGGCCACGCCGGTGTCGAACTCCTTGGTGTATTGCGGGTGGATCTGGGCGCCGTAGGCCAGGGCGCGCTTGATGCGCTCCTCCGGCGGCATGGCGGTGTACTCCATGGCGTAGGCGCCGAAGACGTAGGTGCCCAGCAGGACGCCCTTGCCCGGGCTGCCGTAGCCGCTGTTGGGGTAGCCGATCATGGCGATGGGCAGGTCGGTGAAGCTGATGCCGCCGTAGATCGCCTCGTCCTGCTCCCAGAAGCGGCGCTTGAACTGCAGGCCCACCTTGGCCGCCGCCTCATAGGGCACGGCGCTGATGGCGTTGGCCATCTTGGGGCCCACGTTCAGCTTGATCTGGCTCAGCACCGACAGGGGGATGGTGCACAGGCACCAATCGGCCTTGGCCGTCTGCGGCGCCCCGCCCTTCAGCGTGTCGGTGTAGGTGACGGTGACGCCGCGATCGTCCTGATGGATCTCCGTCACCTTGGTGTTGAAGCGGATCAGATCCTTCACCTCCCGCGCCAGGGCGGTGGGGAATTGGTCCATGCCGCCCACCGGCTGGAAGATGGTGGACTGGAACTCATCCCGCAGGCCCATGCCCAGGAAGCGCCACAGGCCACCCTGCATCACGTCGCCGAGGTTGGCGGGGGTGGAGGGCACCGGCGCGCCGTTCACGCCGCCGCCGGGCGCCTTCTCATAACCGCGCACGTTGCTGGACTCCAGGCTGGCGGCATAGGCGTAGTTCTTGTCCAGCCCGCCCCAGGCGCGCAGCGATTCCAGCAGCTTTTCCTGGTCTTCCTTGGTGACCGTGCCGTCCAGGGCGTTCTGGTGGGTCAGCTTGGCCAGCAGCTCCGCCACGTGGCCGTGATAGTCGGCCTGGATCTCGCGGAAGCGCTGCGGCTTGCCGCCATAGGCCTTGGCGGAATGGAGATAGGCGTTGTAGTTGACCTGGTTGAACGGCTCCAGCGCGACGCCGTAGCGGTGGCAGTAATCCAGCACGGCGCGGTGGTGGTAGGGGATGCGCCAGGGGCCGGGGTTGATGTACAGCCCCTTGTCGAAGCCCACCGTCTGCTTGAAGCCGCCCAGCTCGGTATAGGTGTCGCCGCCGCGCAGGGACCAGCTGCGGCCGCCCGCCTTCTCCCGATACTCCAGCACCTGGACCTTGTAGCCCGCCTTGCGCAGCTCGATCGCCGCCACCAGGCCGGCCACACCAGCGCCCAGGATCAGGATGGACGCGCCCTTCGCGTCGCCGTCCAGCTTGATGGGGCCCTTGTAGGTGGTCTCCGCCGCCAGGCCCAGGCTGGTGGCCGCCTGATACATCACGGCGCTGCCCGCCACCGTGCCGATCAGGCTCAGCAGGTCGCGCCTTTTCATGTCCCTGAAACCCATGCCCGTTCCGCCTCCATTATTTTTGAAGTGCGGCGAGCCTCCCCGTCTTATCGGCCCGGCGGCCTTGGTGGCGCCGGTTCGCAGCTGATTGAGTTTATTGGAATAAATGCCTGTTTTTGATGCCCCGCCGGTCCGGTGAAACCGTGATCAACCGACGGCTGATCAGCGTTGCATGGGCCGGCGGGGCTGTCAATCCGATGGGCGTCCCTTCGCTGGGGGGTCAGTCCGCCAGCGTGGCCACGTAGCTTTGCACGCCGCCGCTGGCGGGGTGGTAGATACCGACCAGGTGGTTGCGCAGAATGGAGTTGGCGGTGGAGATGCTGGCGCTGGCCGGGTTGGCGGCCGGCAGCCAGCGCGCCGGGCCGAAGCCGCCATCGGCCAGGCGATCGACATGGACGAAGGCGCCGCCGGCGTCGGTGGTGGCCGCCAGGGCATAACCGCCGGGCACGCCGCTGATGCCCTCGAAATGGGTGACGATGCCGGGCTTGCCCTCATAGCTCAGCGAGGTGACGCGGCTGAGCGTGCCGGTGGCGGGGTCGTAGTCCGCCAGCAGGCCGGTGTTCAGGCCGTGCCCCTGCTTGTAGCCGCCTGCCAGCGTGTAGGGGGCCGGGTCCTTCGGGCCGTTCTGCCAGATGCCGTACAGGGTGGCCAGGGCGCCGATGTCCAACACCTGGAAGGTGCCGCTCTTCACGTTGTAGATGAAACCGTTGCCGGAACCGGGCTGGCCCGCCAGGTCGTAGTTGCCCACCACCAGGTCGCCCATGGTGCTGTGCGCCAGGGTGTTGGCCACGGTGCCGCCGGCCACGTCGGCGGGCACGTCGATCTGGGTCCAGGTGCCCGACCCGTCCAGCGGCCCCTGGTAGATCATGCCGTGGTCGCCCTTACCGCTTTCCTCATACTGGTAGCTGCCCACCGCCCGCACGTTGCCGTGGCCCAGGCCGGGGTCGAACAGGGCGGTGTTGGGGCCGTAGAAGGTTGAGGTGACGATGGTCTGCCCGGGAAAGGTGGGCAAGAACGGGAAGATGCCGTTGCTGTCCGTGGGATACAGCGGCCCGCGATATAGCATCGCCTGCGGCTTGCCGCCGCCGGTCGGCTGATAATTGCCGGACAGCACCACCGGCTGGCCTTCGCCGCCATCCTGGCGGACGCCGGTCACGAAGGAGTTGGGCGGCAGGATGTCGTTGTAGGTGATGGTTGGGCTTGACATGGATATCTCCCTCAGAGGTTGTTACGCTGTGGGATATATACACGAGCCTTCCTCAATTAGATTTTCTCTTAAGAATAGCAATTGGCGCTTGTTGAGGGGCCGCGCCGCCACCCGGCGCAAGGACATTTTTAGGCTTGCAAATGAGAATGACTATCATTATTGGTAATGCCAGACGCCGATGGACGCGGCGTGGGGGCCAACGTGGGACGACGCCCCGGCACCCATCACCGATGCCCGCTTTCCCAAGGATTTTCCGTCATGGCCCCCAACCGCCGCGCTTTCGCCCGCAGCCCCGCCCGCTTCGCCGCGACCACGTTGATCGGCGCCGCCCTGCTGGCCGCCGGTGCCGCCCCCATCGGCGTGGCTCGGGCCGCGTCCCACGACATCGCCACCTTCATCAGGGAGCATGACCGGAACGGCGACGGCGTGGTCACCGCCCAGGAATACCAGGCGGCGCGCGACCAGCAGTTCACGGCGCTGGACACCAATGGCGACGGCTGGGTGAGCGAGGCGGAATACACCGCCGCGTTCGAGGCGCGGCTGGCCCAGGAAAACGTGCCGGCGGAGCGCAAGGCCCAGCAGCTGAAGCAGACCCACATCCGCTTCGTCGCCATCGACCTGGACGGCGACCAGAAGATGTCGCGGGAAGAGTTCATGGCCTCCGGCTGGCGCATGTTCGGCTTCCACGACAAGAACGGCGACCAGAAGGTGAACCAGGCCGACGTGGCCCTGGCCGCCGCCTTCAAGCCCCTGCTGGACAAAGATCGTGCGGACGCCGGCAAGGCGCCCTGAGGTGCGTTGAATTCCTATCGGTGCCTGGGGCCTGGGCGATGCGGAGCCCTCGCCCCCGTTCAGACGGGGCACCGTACAGCCGGTCGGCGGCGCGCTAGTCGTGTGGCGCGATGGGCGGAATGGCGGCCTCCTTTCCCCTTCCGTCGACCGGCTCTTTTTATCGGACCCTGGGATCATCTCCCAGGGTCCCATTGCTTGACACTTGCAAGCCTCGAAGCCGTATGAGCCTGAAAACGCATCGGGAGAGGCCCA
The DNA here is from genome assembly GCF_034653275.1 of Nitrospirillum guaranorum. Classification (NCBI taxonomy): domain Bacteria; kingdom Pseudomonadati; phylum Pseudomonadota; class Alphaproteobacteria; order Rhodospirillales; family Azospirillaceae; genus Nitrospirillum; species Nitrospirillum guaranorum. Next base: position 1,252,451 of record NZ_JAYEES010000003.1, read on the forward strand.
TGACGAAAAGCGGGAGGCCTAATATCGCGAGAATCACGGGCAGAGGCGTCCTGCCGACCAGGGGCCAATTCGGTCGGCCGACAATTAGCCAGGTGAGGGTGCCAAACGGCCAGACGACGAAAACCACCGCGACCATATCCGCCAGCGTCTTCACGACCGCTCCGGTGTAAAAAGTCAGCGGCAGACCGAATAGAGACAGCAGGATTCCACCAAGGACGGCCACGAGGGGGAGTGGCAGCGTGCCGGCCATAGGCCAATTGGGAGCGACGGCCATGAGCCAAGACAAGGCCAAAAGCGGCGACAGCATAAAGATCGCCGATAGCCAATTTATTGCCGTCTTCATGATTGGCCGCCTATGTCTATAAGCTTCACTTATCGGCGCCGTGGTGCGGCATCAAGGCCATTTCACCTCGGGCGGCAGGCTCATCAGGATGGCTTCGATGTTGCCGCCGGTCTTGAGGCCGAACAGGGTGCCCCGGTCGTGCAGCAGGTTGAACTCCACGTACCGGCCCCGGCGCACCAGCTGGTGGTGGCGCTGCGCTTCCGTCCAGGGCAGGCCCATGCGGCGGCGCACGATCAGCGGGTAGACGTCCAGGAAGGCCTGGCCCACGGCCTTGGTGAAGGCGAAGTCGGCCTCCCAGTCGCCGGTGTCGTGCCGGTCGTAGAAGATGCCGCCGATGCCGCGGGGCTCGTTGCGGTGGGGCAGGAAGAAGTAGCGGTCGCACCACTCCTTGAAGCGGACGTAGTAGTCGGCGCCGTGCGCGTCGCAGGCGGCCTTCAGCGCCGCGTGGAAGGTGGCGGCGTCCTCCGCCGTCTCGGCGCTGTCCAGGAACATGGGCGTCAGGTCGGCGCCACCGCCGAACCAGGCCTGCTCCGTCACCAGATGGCGGGTGTTCATGTGCACGGCGGGCACCAGGGGGCTGCGCATGTGCGCCACCAGGCTGATGCCGCTGGCCCAGAATCGGCCCGTGGCCGCGGCGCCGGGGATCTGGGCCCGGAACTCCTCGCTGAAGGTGCCGTGCACGGTGGAGATGTTGACACCCACCTTCTCGAACACCCGGCCGCGCATCAGCGACATGACGCCGCCGCCGCCCTTGCTCCCGCCATCGCTGTCCGGGCCCGTTTCCGCAAACCTGTCCCAGCTTTTGCGCTCGAACCGGCCGGCCGCGCCCTCGCCATAGGCGGGCAGGGCGGCCGCCTCGTCCTCGATGGCCTCGAACGCGGCGCAGATGCGGTCCCGCAGGTCCTGGAACCAGGCGGCGGCCCGCGCCTTGCGCTCTTCGGCGAGGGGGGCGTCGCCCGCGAGCGCTTGCGGGGGCAACAGGCCGGCGGACAAGGGGATGTCGGTCATCAGTCAGGGTTCCAGAACAGGTCAGCGGGGCCAGGCGTCCAACTGGCGGACGGCCTCGCCCACCACCATGGCGGCGGCCATGGCGACGTTGAGCGAACGCAGGCCCGGGCGCAAGGGTATGGCGAGGCGGGCGTCGGCGGCGGCGTGCACCTCCTCCGGCACGCCGGCTGATTCCCGGCCCAGCAGCAGGATGTCGTCCGGCTGGAAGACGAAATCGGTGTAGCACAAGGCTGCGCGGGTGGTCAGCAGCAGCAGCCGGGGCACGGACCAACCCTGTCCCGGGGAGGGCTGCCCTGCGTCGCCCTGGGATTGACCGTTCGCCCGCCGACGCGTCTCGAACGCGGTCCAGGAGGTATGGCGCACCAGATCCACACCCTCCAGGTAGTCCATGCCCGACCGGCGCAGGCGTTTATCGTCCAGAACGAATCCACACGGCTCGATGATGTCGATGCCCACATTCAGGCAGGCGCCCAGGCGCATCAAGGTTCCGGCGTTCTGGGGGATGTCGGGTTGGTAAAGGGCGATCCGCACGGGAAAGTAGTCCGATAAGTTATTGGAAAGACTAGCTCTTAAGCCGCCAAACCTTTCGCTTGTGCAGCTAAGAATAGCGTTGAGGGCACATTCATACGCTTCCCAAGGCCTTGGGGGGCATGTATATGGATTTACCGCGACCGGACAAGACACCGGCCGTCAACCTTATTCGCTGTGGGCCTGCGCAAGGCTGGTCCGCTTGGGTAAGGATATAAGAACATTGGGAAACCCTTGTGAGGCGGGCGCCGGGGCGTTTTCAGGTGCCCCCTGACTTCGAGGAGAAGCTTGGTATGGCGGACACGACCCAGACGGCCGGGCATGGGCCGGGGAGCGGCTCTCACAGCGGCGGGGATCCCTCGCGCCGCGATTTCATCTATTTGGCTGCCGCCGCGACCGGTGTCGTGGGCGCCGCCGTCACCGTTTGGCCCTTCATCGACAGCCTGAACCCCGCGGCCGACACCTTGGCGCTGGCCAGCACCGACGTGGACCTGGCGCCGGTGCAGGTGGGTCAGTCCATCACCGTCACCTGGCGCGGCAAGCCGGTGTTCATCCGCCACCGGACGCCCGAGGAAATCAAGTCCGCCACGGACGTGAACGTCTCCGAACTGCGCGACCCGCAGAAGGACGCAGACCGCGCGAAGAAGCCGGAATGGCTGGTGGTCGTCGGCATCTGCACCCACCTGGGCTGCATCCCGCTGGGTCAGAAGAATTCCGATCCCCGCGGCGAGTACGGCGGCTGGTTCTGCCCCTGCCATGGTTCGGTCTACGACACGTCCGGCCGCATCCGCAAGGGTCCCGCGCCGCGTAACCTGGAAGTGCCCAGCTACGCGTTCAAGACCGACACTTCGATCCGTATCGGCTAAGCCGGACCCCCAGGGAGCGAGAAATGGCTCACGGCCCTTCGTCCTCTTTCAAGAATCCGGTGGTCAACTGGCTCGACCAGCGTCTGCCGATCTTCACGATGATCCAGAAGGAATACGGGGTGTTTCCCACCCCGCGCAACTTCAACTACTTCTGGAACTTTGGCGCCATCGCCATGATCATGCTGGTGACGATGATCGTCTCCGGCATCGTGCTGGCGATGCACTACACGCCCAACACCAACCTGGCCTTCAACTCCGTCGAGCGCATCATGCGCGACGTGAACTTCGGCTGGTTGATCCGCTACATCCACATGAACGGCGCGTCGTTCTTCTTCATCGCCGTTTATATCCACATCTTCCGCGGCCTCTATTACGGTTCCTACAAGAAGCCGCGTGAGCTGCTGTGGATGATCGGCGTGGTGATCTTCCTGCTGATGATGGCCACGGCCTTCATGGGCTACGTGCTGCCGTGGGGCCAGATGAGCTTCTGGGGCGCCACCGTCATCACCAACCTGTTCTCGGCCCTGCCGCTGGTGGGCCAGGACATCGTGACCCTGCTGTGGGGCGGCTTCTCCGTCGACAACCCGACGCTGAACCGCTTCTTCGCCCTGCACTACCTGCTGCCCTTCGTCATCGCCGCCGTTGTGTTCCTGCACGTCGCGGCCCTGCACGTCACCGGTTCCAACAACCCCCTGGGTGTCGAGCCCAAGGGCCCGCAGGACACGCTGCCCTTCCACCCCTACTACACGGTGAAGGACAGCTTCGGCACGGTGGTGTACCTGGCCATCTTCGCCGCCTTCGTCTTCTACGCCCCCAACTTCTTCGGCGAGCCGGACAACTACATCCAGGCGAACCCGATGGTGACCCCGCCGCACATCGTGCCGGAGTGGTACTTCCTGCCCTACTACGCGATCCTGCGCTCCATCACCTTCGACATCTCCATCCCCTTCACCGGGCTGAAGCTGATCGAGGCCAAGCTGGGCGGCGTCATCGCCATGTTCGGGTCCATCGCCATCCTGTTCATCCTGCCCTGGCTGGACACCTCGCCGGTGCGCAGCGCCCGCTTCCGTCCCATCTTCAAGAAGGGCATCCTGGCCTTCCTGGTCGCCTTCTTCCTGCTGATGTACGTGGGCGCCCAGACGGCCGACGCCGCTTGGCACCTGGGCGGGCTGGAAATCCCGCTGGTCTATGTCGGCCAGTTCGCCACCCTCGTTTACTTCGGCTTCTTCCTGTCGCTGCCGTTCGTCGGCCTGATCGAGAAGCCCCTGCCGCTGCCGGCCAGCATCGCCAAGCCCGTCCTGGGCGGTGGGGCCTCGGCCGCCGGTGCTACCGCCAAGCCGATGGAGAAAGCCTGATGCGTCGTCTTCGGTCCCTGATCCTTGCCGGTCTCGTCGCCGTCGCTGCGGCCGCTCCCGCGGTCGCCAGCGAAGAGATGGAGTACCCGAAGAACGAATGGAGCCACGGTGCCGTCACCCGCGGTTTCAGCAACATCTTCGGCACCTTCGACCGCAAGGCGCTGCAGCGTGGCTTCCAGGTCTACAAGGAAGTCTGCTCCGCCTGCCATTCCATGAACCTGCTGTCGTACCGCAACCTCAGCGCGCTGGGGTACAACGAGGCGGAGATCACCGCCATCGCCGCCGGCTACGACATGACGGACGGGCCCAATGACGAGGGCGAGATGTTCACCCGCAAGGGCGTGCCGGCCGACCACTTCAAGGCCCCGTTCCCCAACGAGAAGGCCGCCGCCGCCGCCAACGGCGGCAAGGCCCCGCCGGATCTGTCGCTGATCGTGAAGGCGCGCAAGGGGGGTGAGGATTACATCGTCGCCCTGATGACGGGCTTCGAGCCGGCCCCGGCCGGCTTCACCGTCCCCTCGGGCGGCAACTACAACAAGGCCTTCCCCGGCCATGTAATCGCCATGCCGCCGCCCCTGTCGGACGGTGGCGTGACCTTCGCCGACGGCACCAAGGCCACGGTGGAACAGCAGGCCAAGGATGTGGCGACCTTCCTGGCCTGGGCCGCCGAGCCCAATCTGGAAGCCCGCCACCAGATGGGCCTGAAGGTCATGATCTTCCTGATCGTGCTGGCCGGCATCCTCTACGCCGCCAAGCGCGCCGTGTGGGCGGACCAGCACTAAGCCGGTCCCCTGATGGGAAAGTGAAAAGGGCGCTCCGGGATGACCGGGGCGCCCTTTCTTATTTGGCGGGTGATCGATCAGATTTTGGTGGGGCAGGCGGCGTCGAAGGGGCGCAGCCGTTCCTCCGTCATGGGGTGGGTGGCCAGCCAGCTGGGGATGTGGCCGGCGATGGTAGCCGCCTGCTTCACCTCCGGGCTGTCCACGATCTTGCGCAGGGCGCGGGCGAAGGCGCAGGGGCTGCGCGGGGGCTCGTGTGGGCCCGGGCTCCGCGACAGCCAGGCCAGGGCGTCGGCGTCCGCTTCCGCCTCGAACTCCCGGGTGAAGCGCAGGTTCAGCAGCAGCACGGGCGCGCCCACCAGGAAATGGCCGGCGGTGCTGGCGTCGCCCACGGCCACGGCGGCCAGCACGGACAGGCCGCTGGCGCGCAGGGCCAGGCGCAGGCCGTGGCGGTGGCGCACATGGCCCACCTCATGCGCCAGCACGGCCGCCACCTCCTCATCATCCAGGATCTTCAGCAACTGGTCGGTGACGACGATGTCGCCGCCGGGCAGGGCGAAGGCGTTGGGGCCGATCAGGGGACTGTTCAGGAAATGCAGGCGGAAGGCGTCGCCATCCTGGGCCCCGACCATGTCGGCCAGGATGCCGGCCAGCCGCTTCTGGCGGGTGGGGTCGACGGTCGTCCGCTCCTTCTCATTCCGGAAGATCAGGTCCAGCCCGGCGTCGGTCAGCTTGCGCTCCACCCAGGGCGGGGTGTGGGCTGCCGCCAGGTCGGCGGCCCAGGGCACGCCCCAATACCAGGTTGCGGCCCCCAGGCCCAGCAGCACGGGCACGGCGGCCAGCGCCAAGCGCCACGACCCCTCCAGCCGGGACAGCAGGTTGGGCGTGTGGCCCAGCGCTGTCGCCAGGGGGCCGCCGCCGATGACCTCCAGCGTGTCGCCGTTGGCGAACTCGAACCGCCAATAGTCGCCGCCGATGGGCGGGACGATGGTCAGGGTGTGCCGGGGCACCGCGCGCGCCCCGTCCCCCTCCATGCCGGACAGGACCAGCCCCTGGGGGCCGGCCTGCACCGTGACCGTCTCCGCCCGTGACAGGCCGGCGCGGTAGAGCCGGCCCGTCCAGGTGGCGTGTGGAGCGCCGGCCGTCAAAAGCCGATCCCGACATCGATGTCGAAGAAGGCCGCCGCCTGGTCGCCAAACGCGCCGGTCTCGCTCTGCGCGCCGGCGACGAAGCTATCCAGCCCCGTCGGGGCGTGCACCGTCAGGTGTTCCAGCACATAGCGGGCGGTGCGGCAACGGACCCAGGGATAGGCGAAGCCCAGGGTGAAGACCAGCAGCAGGCCGTTGCTGACGTACAGCCACAGGACCGGGCCCAGCTGCCAGCTGGCGGACAGGGTGACGTCTGCCAGGGATAGGCGCTGCACCACCGTCTTGGCCAGCCACAGGGTGACCAGCAGGGCCACCAGGAAAAGCGCGGCGTAGACTACGGGAATAAGCAGGAAGGTGGCGTAATGCGCCGAGGATAGGTCCCCGGTGGTCTTGGCAGCCTGTGCGATGGAGAAGATGATCGCCGCGATGCCACCGCCGAACAGGAGTATAGCGGCCACCAGTATCAGGGATAGCAGATAGAAGCGGCCTACGGCTGGCGCCATGCGCAGCGGCATGGCGCCATAACGGCTGTTGTCCGCGATCCAGCGGTATTGCTGGTGCAGGACGTAGGGATAAAGCAGGCCCAAGGTCAGGCCGCCCAGGATGGGCAGTCCCAGGAAGTTGATGTAGGCCCCGGCCATGACGCCTGGCTCGTGCGAGAAGCTGAAGCGCACGCCCCGGTAGGACGTGACGCGCAGGCGGAAGCGCAGCGCCTTGACGATGATCCAAGGGCCCGCCACCAGCAGGACGGGGACGTACACCAGCGCGTAGGGCGACTGGATCTTGGCCAGGATGGCGTAGGGCACGAACAGGACCAGGACGATGATGCGCCCGATCAGGATGGACAGCGGACGGGCGTGATAGCCGAATCGGGCGCCCGCCAGCTCCGTCGCCTCATGGAAATAGCGCTGGCTGCGCACCTTGGCCCAGGGCGAATAGATGCCCAGGGTGACGATGGTCAGCAGCAGGTTCACGATCCAGATCGGGAAATACTCGCGGCCCGTGCCATGGAAACGGAAGGCGTGCGAACCACCCTGCGCCGGGTTGTCCGCGGCGTTGGACACATCGACAAAGTCAGGCATTGTTCCCCCATGCGATAGCGCGGCCTGCTCCCCGGTCGGCCGCATCATTAGTGTAGCTGAAATTTTGGGGAACGACACACGCGATGGGTGCGATGTTGCGGATTTGGCAATCCTCTCAAGGGTCGGTGGCATGGGCGTGGTGATGGCCGCGGAGGTCCTGGGCTTTTGGTTCGGGGAACTGACACCGGACGATTGGTTCGACGGCGGGGCGGACATCGACGCGCGCATCCGCGACCGACTGAGCGAGAGCTATCACGCGGCGGCGGAAGGGGCGCTGGACGCCTGGGCCGACACCTCCGACGGGGCGCTGGCCCTGCTGATCCTGCTGGACCAGGTGCCCCGCAACCTGTTCCGGGGCGACGCCCTGGCCTTCGCCACCGACGCGCGGGCGCAGGCGCTGGCCAGCCGCGCCGTGGCCCGGGCGCAGGATCTGGAACAGCCGGTGCAGCGCCGCCTTTTCTTCTACCTGCCGTTCGAGCATGCGGAGGAGATCGTGCTGCAGGATTGCTGCGTCGCCCTGGTGGCGGAGCGCATCGGCGCCGGCCGTCACCTGGAGTATGCCGAGCGTCACCGCGAGGTCATCCGCCGCTTCGGCCGCTTCCCCCACCGCAACGCCATCCTGGGCCGCGCCTGCACGGCGGCGGAGCGGGAGTACCTGGACCAGCCGGGGGCGGGGTTCTGACGCCCCGGGCCCAAGGCGAGGGGCGCCGGAATGTGGACGTTCTCGGACGTCATTACAACCCACAGTGCGCATGCTACACTCCACGCCCTCGGATTGGAGGTGTGGGATGGGTGGGCGGTGGTCTTTTCGGGCGATGATCGTGGGGACGGTCCTGCTCTTGGCGCCATGCACATCGTGGGCCGCTTCCGACACCCCCACCGCCCGCCAGGTGAAAGCGGCGGTCGATGCCGGCGATCTGCCCAAGGCGGAAGGCTTGCTGCGCGACGTCATCCGGCATCGCGGCGACAGCGCCCGGGCTCATTACCAACTGGGCCAGGTGTTGGGCCTGGAGGGGCGTCATCTGGAGGCGGTCGAGGAACTGACGCTGTCGCGGAAGATCGACCCCGCCCTGCATTTCGCCAAGCCCGCGGCTTTCCAGAAGCGCTTGGACCATGAATTGGCGCTGGTCCCGCCCCCTCCGGCGCCGGTTCCGCCACCAGCGTCCGTCGCCACGGAGGTGGCCGCCGTCTCGCCTCCACCGCCGGCGGTCTATACCACGCAAAGTCAAATCGACCCGGATCTGATCCAGATATTCGTCGTCGTGGTCCTGCTCATCCTGACGAGCATCCTGTTCGTCGTGGTCGTGATGAAGGAAGGGGTGCGTGGCGGCCGCCGTGTCAGCCGCGTCGTTATCGTCGGCCAGACGTCCTTCACAGCCACCGCCGGTTCCGATGCCGCGCCGGCACTGGGCTTCGACCCCGGTTCTGGCGGCTCAGGCGGGGGTGGTTCAGGTGGGAGTGACTGGGGCGGCAGCAATGATGGCGGAGCCGCGTCCACGTCATTCGACAGTGGCCGGTCAAGCAGCGGCGATAGCTCCACCTGGTAGGAACGGGATCAAGCGGGGGATAACGGAAGTGAAACTATCGCGCGCCGGTTGGTTGGATTACCATTCGACTGTTCTTCATGCCGGTTGATACTGGATAGGGGTGAGCGGGGAAATGTTGATACGGCTATGTGGCGCGATGGCGGTCTTCGCCATGGTGACGGTGTCGGCGGCCCTGGCGGCCCCCTCGCCGGAGCAGGTGAAAAAGGCGGTGGATGCCGGTGACCTGCCCGCCGCGGAGAACATGCTGCGCGAGGTGGTGCGCGAGCATGGCGACAGCGCCCGCGCCCATTACGACCTTGGGGAGGTGCTGGGCCTGGAAGGCCGGCACCAGGACGCGGTGGGCGAGCTGGAGCTGGCGCGCAAGATCGATCCCAGCCTGCACTTCGCCCGCAGCCCCGAAACCTTCCAGCAGCACCTGGCGCGCGAGGAGTCCTTCCTGAAGCCGGCCGCCCAGCCGGTTCCGGCCCAGCCCGTGCCGCCATCCCACACCGCCGTGCAGGCCGGACCGCCACCGCGCGCGGAGGCGGACAACGGCATGACCGTCATCCTGATAGTGGGTGGCCTGCTGCTGGCCGCCCTGGCCATCTACCTGGTCTTTCGGCGCGCCAATCCGGCTTACGGCGGCGGCTATCGTCCCGCCCCCGCCGGCCCGGTGCCGCCGCCCTATCCACCGGCCTACGGCCAGCCCGGCTATGCCCCGGTGGTGGTGCAGGAACCGGGCCTGGGCACCGGCTTCCTCACCGGCGTGCTGGCCGGCGAACTGATGGCCGGTGGCGGCCATCGCGACACCGTGGTGCACGAGACGGTGATCAACAACGTCACCGAGAACCGGGTGTACGAGACCGACCGCCGGCCGGACGCGGATTACGATTCCGGCAGCAGTTCGTCGTCCAACGACGGCTGGGGCGGGTCGTCCGACGGCGGATCGTCCTCCAGCAGCTTCGACAGCGGCAGCTCCGGCGGCGACAACAGCAGCTGGTAGGCGCCGTCCGGCGCTGCATACCTAGAAGAAGGCCGCCGCATAGGCCGGGTCGTACTGCATGGCGCCGACCCGGTTGCCTTCCGTGTCGTGCAGGTAGATCAGGCGGCCCACCCCGTCGATGGTGTAGGGCTGCATGACGATGGTGCCGCCGTGGGCGGTGACCTTGGCCATGATGGCGTCCAAGTCGTCCACGCCCACCGTGCATTCGAAGCCCTTCATGCCCGTGCCGGACACGGGCTCGTGCCGCTGCTGCAGCGCGCCGCCCACGTGTCTCTCGCCCTCGGCGCCGGTCTGGATCAGGTAGAAGCCCGGCGGCCCCCAGGGGGTGATGCGCCAGTCGAACACCGCCTCATAGAACGTCTTGGCGCGCTCCACATCCTCGGCATGGATGGCGAAGAAGCGCAGGTGGTTGGCCATGGGGACCTCCGTGGTGGGAATGACCGGATGATGCCGTATCGGCGCCGTGGCCGTCTTGCGCTAGGATGACGATCTTTGTCGCAAAGGCGCCAAGATGGCCGACCCCTTCCTCATCCGCAGTCTGGCGCTCACCTTCAGTGACGGCCACCGGCTGCACAGTCACAAGCATGACTGGGGGCAACTGCTGTACGCCGCGCGCGGCGTCATGCGGGTGGTGGCGGATGGGGTCGCCTGGCTGGTGCCGCCCGCCCAGGCGGTGTGGCTGCCGCCCGGCGCGCCGCATATGGTGGAGATGCGGGGCGGGGTCGCCATGCGCACGCTCTACATCGCCCCGGCGCTGGCCGCGGCGGCGGGTGCCATGCCCGCCGGCTGCCAGGTGCTGGGCGTGGCGCCGCTGCTGCGCGAGTTGATCCTGCATGTGGTGGCGGTGGGCATGCTGCGCGCCGACCGGGTGGACCAGGCGCGGCTGGCCGGCGTGGTGATGGACCGGCTGGCGGCGGCGGAGCGGCTGCCCCTGTCGCTCATCTGGCCGCGCGACCGCCGCGCCCTGGCCGTGGCCGAGCGCCTGCGCCAGGATCCGGCGGACGAGGCGGACCTGGAGGCGCTGGGCGCCGCCGTGGGCGCCAGCGCCCGCACCCTGCAACGCCTGTTCAAGGAGGAGACGGGCCTGCGCTTCGGGGAGTGGCGCCAGCAGTTGCGCCTGCTGCACGCGGCCAGCCTGCTGGGCACCGGCCTGTCGGTGACGCAGGCGGGGTTGGAGGCCGGCTATGGCAGCACCAGCGCCTTCGTCAGCGCCTTCCGCCGCCGCCTGGGTGTGACACCGGCGCGCTATCGGGCGCCCATCTCCGCCTCATAATTCCCCTTCATGAAGTCGATGAAGGCGCGCAGGGGCGCCGGCACGTGGCGGCGGCTGGGGTAATAGAGGTAAGGGCCGGGGAAGGGGGCAGCCAGTCCTGCAGCGCCGGCACCAGCCGCCCGGCGGCCAGCGAGGGCGCCAGGAACCCTTCGAAGGTGCAGAACCACCCCAGGCCCGCCTCGGCCGCGCTGATGGCGATCTGCACACTGTTCCCCACCAGCCGGCCATCGGGCAGGACGCGCACCACCTCATCCCCGTGTTCGAATTCCCAGGGCTGCACCGCGCTGTCGGCGAAGCGGTGGCGCAGGCAAGGGCGGCCGATCAGGTCGCGCGGGTGGTCGGGCATGCCCTCGCGCGCGATCAGCGCGGGCGATGCCGCCAGCACGTAGCGCTGCGGCGGGCAGATGGGCACGGCCACCACGTCCTGGGCCAGGGCCTCGCCATAGCGGATACCGGCGTCGAAGCCCTGGGCGAAGACGTCGACGAAGGCGTTGTTCTCGATAATCTCCAGCGTGATGCCGGGATAGGCCGCCAGGAAGCGCGGCACCAGGGGCGCCAGGATCAGCCAGGAAACGACGATGGGCACGTTCAGGCGCAACACGCCGGTGGGGGTATCGCGGAAGCTGTTCACCTCATCCAGCGATTCCGCCACCTCGCTGAACACCGGCGCCAGCCGGGCCACCAGACGCTCTCCGGCCGCCGTCGGCGTCACGCTGCGGGTGGTGCGGTTCAGCAGGCGCACACCCAGATCCTCCTCCAGCCGCTTCAGCGCCAGGCTGAGGGTGGAGGGCGCCACGCCCCGCTCCTTGGCGGCGCGGCGGAAACTGCGGTGGCGCGCCACGGCCAGGAACAGGTCCAGGTCGGCGAGGTTGGGAGCAGCCATGAGACCCTATTGTTCGAATTATCGAACAGCGCATTGATGATTGCCCAGATTATCACGCGGTGCCTTTGGCGGCATAGTCCAGCTCAACAACGGCCCGACGCCGTTTCCAAGCTTCCCGCCACTTGAGGAAAAAACGATGCTGCAGCGTATCTTAGGCGCCAAAGGTCCCGCCACCTCCGCCCTGGGCCTGGGCTGTATGGGCATGTCCGACCTGTACGGTCCCAGCGACCGGGCCGAGAGCATCGCCACCCTGCACGCGGCGGTGGATGCCGGCGTCGTCCTGTTGGATACCGGCGACTTCTACGGCATGGGCCACAACGAGATGCTGATCGGCGACGCCCTGGCCGACGCCGGCTTCACCCGGTCCCATAAGCGCGACGATGTGCAGATCAGCGTGAAGTTCGGCGCCCAGCGCGACCCGGCCGGCAACTGGATTGGTTTCGACGGCCGCCCCTCGGCGGTGAAGAACGCGCTGTCCTACACCCTGCGGCGCCTGCGGGTGGACCATATCGACATCTACCGCCCCGCCCGCCTGGACCCCAACGTTCCCATCGAGGACACGGTGGGCGCCATCGCCGACATGGTGAAGGCCGGCTACGTCCGCCACATCGGCCTGTCCGAGGTGGGGTCGGACACCCTGCGCCGCGCCGTGGCCGTGCACCCCATCGTCGATTTGCAGATCGAATACTCGCTGATCTCGCGGGGGCTGGAGCGGGACATCCTGCCCACCTGCCGGGACCTGGGCATCGGCATCACCGCCTATGGCGTGCTGTCGCGCGGGCTGATCAGCGGCCATTGGAGCAAGGACTGGGGGAGCAAAGACAAGGGCAAAGGCGTCGACTTCCGCGCCCACAGCCCCCGCTTTCAGGGGGAGAACCTGGACCATAACCTGGCCCTGGTGGAGGAACTGCGCCGTGTGGCGGCGGAGAAGGGCGTCACCGTCGCCCAGATCGCCATCGCCTGGGTGCTGTCGCAGGGCCAGGACATCGTCCCCCTGGTCGGCGCCCGCCGCCGTGACCGGCTGGCGGAATCCCTGGGCGCCCTGGACGTGACGCTGACGCCCGACGACCTGGCCGCCATCGAGCGGGCGGTGCCCATGGACAGCGCCGCCGGCGACCGCTACAACGCGCACGCCATGGCTTCGCTGGACAGCGAGCGCTGAAAACAGAAAGGGCGGCCGGGTTTTCCTGGCCGCCCTTTTTCATTTCGTTCGCGCAACCATGGCCCTTAGCCGCGGGCCTCGGCGATCAAACATTAAACCGGAAATGGAAGATGTCGCCGTCCTGGACGACGTATTCCTTGCCTTCGATGCGCAACTTGCCCGCATCCTTGGCCCCGGCTTCGCCGCCCAGCGCGACGTAGCTGTCGAAGTCCACCGTCTCGGCCTTGATGAAGCCGCGTTCAAAGTCGGTGTGGATGACGCCGGCGGCCTCCGGGGCCTTGGCGCCGCGGCGCACGGTCCAGGCGCGGGCTTCCTTCGGCCCGACGGTGAAGAAGGTCAGCAGGTTCAAGAGGCCGTAGCCGGCGCGGATCAGGCGGTTCAGGCCCGGCTCCTCCAGCCCCAGGGAGGACAGGTACTCGGTCTTGTCCTCATCGCTCAGCTGGGCCAGTTCCGATTCGATGGCGGCGGAGATGACGACCGACACCGCGCCCTGGGCCTTGGCCATCTCGGCCACCTGGGCCGACAGGCTGTTGCCGGTGGCGGCCGAGGCCTCCTCCACATTGCAGACGTACAGCACCGGCTTGGCGGTCAACAGCTGCAGCTGGCGCCAATAGGGGCGGTCCTCATCCGACACCTGGACCACGCGGGCCGGCTTGCCGTCGCGCAGCACCACCAGCGCCTGCTCGATCAGGTCGGCGAAAATCTTGGATTCCTTGTCGCCGCCCTTGGCCTTCTTCTGCAGCGCGGGCAGGCGCTTCTCCAGGCTGTCCATGTCGGCCAGCATCAGCTCGGTCTCCACCGTCTCCGCGTCGCGGGTGGGGTGGATCGAGCCTTCGACGTGGGTGATGTCGCCGTCTTCGAAGCAGCGCAGTACGTGGACGATGGCGTCCACCTCGCGGATGTTGGCCAGGAACTGGTTGCCCAGGCCTTCACCCTTGGACGCGCCGCGCACCAGGCCGGCGATGTCCACGAATTCCAGCTGGGTGGGAACGGTCTTCTGCGACTTGGCGATGGCCGCCAGCTTGTCCAGGCGCGGGTCGGGCACGCCGACACGGCCCACATTGGGCTCGATGGTGCAGAAGGGGTAGTTGGCCGCTTCCGCCGCCGCCGTGCTGGTCAGCGCGTTGAACAGGGTCGACTTGCCGACGTTGGGCAGGCCGACGATGCCGCAATTGAATCCCATGGGAATACTCTAGGTGTAAGGGGCCACTTTGGCCGCGTTTATCGGGCAAAGGCGGCCGGATTGCAAACCGCCGTTATGCAGGTCCGCCATCGGCGGGATGGCCGTTCCCGGGCGCCCAGCCGGCCGGCGCCATTTCGAACGCCTGGAATTCGAAGGCCGGGGCCACGGTGCAGCCCACCAGGGTCCAGTCGCCCAGGCTTTCCGCCGCCTGCCACTGGCCGGCCGGCACCACGCCCTGGGGCCGCTGGCCGGCGAGCAGATCAGCGCCTAGGATCAGGTCGGCCGTGCCCAGGCCGTCGGCGGAGAGCGATAGGCGCAAGGGCGCGCCGGCATGCCAATGCCACACCTCGTCCGCGTCGCGCACCCGGTGCCAGTGCGACCGCTCCCCCGCCTTCAGCAGGAAATAGATGGCGGTGGACGCGCCCCTTTTTGTTTCTCCGGAGCCGCCCCCCGTGGGTACGTGGCGATAGGTTTCCACGTAGTGCCCGCCCTCCGGATGCGGTCGCAGGCCCAGCAGGCGGATGATCCCCTCGGCGTCCAAGGCAGTGGCGGCCATTCCTTACCCCCGGGGCGGCACGGTCAGGCGGAAGCTCTCGCGGTCGCTGGCCTGGGCGAACCAGGCGGCCAGCTTGGGGGCCCGCTGCCGCCAGTGATCGCATTCCCACCGCAGGTCCAGGTAGGCCAGCGCGATCATGACCGAAAGGGTGCCGATGGTCAGGCCCTGCAGCTGGTCGGCCTCCGCCTCCAGCAGCTCGACCGCGCGGGTCATGGTCTGGCGCTGGCGCTCCGTCCAGTTGGCGGAGCGCAGGTTCTCCGGCCGCAGGCCCTCCAGCCGGCGCAGGATGGCGGCGTCGCAGATGCCATCGGCGATGGCCTGCTGGCGTAGGGCCCGCCAGCGCTCCGGCCCGGCCGGGGGAACAGGGGCTGGCCCTGGGTGCCCTGGCTGTCCAGGTACTCGGCGATGACCGGGCTGTCGAACAGGGCCATGCCGTCGTCGGTCACCAGGGTGGGGATCTTGCCCAGGGGGTTCAGGGTCGGCACCACCGTTTCCGGCGACCAGACATCGGTGGGCGACAGCTCGATCCGGGAAACCAGGCCCCGCTCATGGGCGACCATCAGCGCCTTGCGCACGAAGGGGGAGGTCTGGCTGTAGAATAGCTTCATGGGACGGTCAGGCTTTCGAGAAAGAGGCGGGGGCCAAGGGTTATTTATCCCCTGAAATTGTCTTTCCGACGGCGGATTTCAGCGAAGACGGCCACCGGATCCCGGCCGTCCAGGCCCACGGCGGCGGCCATCGCCGGCAGGTCGGCCCGCAGGAAGGGGTTGGTGGCCCGCTCCACGGCGAGGGTGGTGGGTAGGGTGGGGCGGTCCTGGGCGCGCAAGGCCGTGACTTCCGTCATGCGGGCCGCCAGGTCGGCGTTGTTCGGCTCCAGCGTCAGGGCGAAGCGGCCGTTGCCGGCGGTGTATTCGTGGCCGCAATAGACGGCGGTTTCCCCCGGCAGGGCCCGCAGCCGGGTCAGGGAGTGCCACATCTGCTGCGGCGTGCCCTCGAACAGGCGGCCGCAGCCCATGGAGAACAGGGTGTCGCCGGAGAACAGCACGGCGTCCTCGCCACCATGGAAGGCGATGTGGCCGCGCGTGTGCCCGGGCACGTCGATGCCGGTGAGGGGGCAGGCGCCCACGGTGAAGTTTTCCCCATCCGCGATGGCGCGGTCGATGCCGGGAATGCGGTCGCGATCGGCGGCGGGGCCGACGATGGCGGCGCCGAAGCGGGCCTTCAGTTCCAGGTTACCGCCGACATGGTCGCCATGGTGGTGGGTGTTGATGATCAGGTCCAGGGTCCAGCCCCGCTGCTCCAGCGCGGCCACCACAGGGGCGGCCTCCGCCGGGTCCACGACGGCGACCTTCGCCGTGGCGGCGCAACGCAGCAGGTGGATGTAATTGTCGCTGAGCGCCGGGACCAGGGTCACGTCAAGGCGCCGGGGGGCGGTGGTGGCGGGTGGGATCATGGCGGGAAACCTATCGCAGCGGCGGGGGTAATGCTAATGGTTGGATCCACCGTCGCTTGACAGCGCCCGGTCTCCGGGATTGCCTTGCGGGTGGGGGGCGTTCACCAACCATATCCGACTAAAAGCGGCTTATGAGCGATCTGCTGACGGCGGTGGCGATCTTTATGATGGTGGCGGGGCTGTCTTACCTCGCCGCCCTGGCCATTTCGCATCTGGTGGAACGTCATCTGCACATGAGCGAAGGCGTGGACCGGGTGGATGAGCGCTTCCAGGAGGCCAACATCCTGTTCCGCAAGTTCGAGGACCGGGGCGGCAAGATCATGCCGCGCGTGGCCCGCCTGGACAATGCGCTGAAATCCGCCCGGCGGCAGAACTACATGTCCACCCGCCGCGTGGCCGACCTGGAGGCCAGGCGCGACCAGCTGATCCGCGTGCTGGGGGAGGAGGACGCCTTCACCCGACCCGGCCGGCCCGCCCGCCATTTCGTGGCGGCCGTGATCAACCGCCATGTGCAGCGCGCGGTGATGGAGCAGAAAGAGGTGATGGGCCTGTCGCGCAGCTGGGCGCGCACCCAGAACGTCCACGCCTGGGCGCCCAATGTCGGTGACGCCAAGACCCTGGTGGAAAGCTATTACCCCCACTCCATGGGCTTCCACATCATCGAGATTCGCGAGCCGTCGCAGGACGGCGCGGGGGACCAAGGCGCGGGCATGGACGATGGCGACATCCACCTGGCGGAGGCCGACACCTCCGCCCCGCGGGGCTGAGCCATGGCCATCAGCTTTTCCCTGCTGTTCGGCATCGCCGCCGGCCTCACCGCCGCCGGGCAGGTCGCCAGCTCCACCGCCCGTCGCATCCGCCGCATGCGCCGCGACACGCGCGCCCGCCGCCGCCAGGTGGACGAGCTGTTCCAGGCGGTGCGGGACAAGGCCAAGCTGACCCTGGATCTGAAGCGTGAGGAGCGCAAGATGACGGCGGAACTGGAGGAGCTGCGCAGCAGCGTCACCGAGCACGACCGCCTGGCCGAGGCGCGCCGCGCGGACGAGGCGCTGCTGTACGTTTATGACGAGCGGCGCATGCCCAACGACAGCGGCTTCACCGTCACCATCGCCCATTCCAATTTCCAGACGCTGTCGCGCGGCGCGCCAGAGCCGGTGGTGTCGTCTTGGCGCATGGGCCGGCGGTACCTGGTGTGGGCCTCCAGCACCAAATTGGCCGTGTCGAAGACCCTGCAGCGCTTTCCCCCCGAACGGGGCTATGTGGTCAAGGGCGGCGACCCCTACCCCTCCGATCCCGAGGAGCTGTGATCGGATATGGCCGTTCCCATGGGCGGCCTGGGCGCTTGTTCAAGAGGCCGCCGCCGCATGGTGACGCAGGACATTTGGCGGCAATCGCCCCGTCATAGTCCCAGCGTTGCCCGGCTTCCGCCGCAATCCCGGTGTTGAATAGCACCATCGCCGGACGCCTTCCCCCTATGGCAACTGCCAATCGGGGTAGGGGTGCCGGACGGGTGTTCCTCCTTCGGGATCAGCGTGTCGCCATGTTGCTCAAGACTGTCTTTCTGCCCCTGACGGCCGCGGGCTTCGGCGCCGCCGCCGGCCTGTGGGACCTGACCTCCGCCAGTCTGGACGGCACCCTGGTGATGCTGGCCATCGCCGGTTTCCTGCTGTCGGTGGCCGCCCCTCGCCAGTGGGGCGTCTGGGTTCTGGTCATCGGCGTGGGCGTGCTGTTGGCCCATGTGGTCACGCCCGCCCGCCCCGGGATGCTGTTCGATCTTACCGTGGTTTCCGGCCTGGTGGCCGCCGCCGTGTCGCTGCTGCCGGCGGCGGTGGGCGCCGTCGCGGCCCTGGCGGTGCTGTGGGTCCTGCGGCCCAACCGCCCGGTAAGGGTCTATGCGGCGCCCCTGGCCCAGCCCATCAAGCCCACCCTGGCGCAGCGGGGCGCCCAGGCGGCCCAGCGCGCCGCCGACCATATGGGTCGCCTCAATGGTGGGCGCTTCAACGGCGGCGGCCTGCGCGGCCAGCCCACCCTGGATGTGGGCGACTGAAGCCTGAGGTGGAGGACGGTGCGCCGCCGTCCCCCCCCCCCCCGGCTGTGCTATCCCCCTAATTTGTCCCGCCTTTTTGCGGGTCGGGACAGTCCGTCCGATTGACAGCGTCATCGGCCGCCCCCTACCGTCGCGCCACTTTCGCCCAGGCCCCGCATGGCCTTGGGAAATACCGACACACGGGAAGAACAACAGGGGTCGTTCCATGAAGATTGCCGCCGCCGTCGCCGTCCTGGCCATCGCCGTCTCGGGTACCGCCGCTGCCCAGAGCGCCGGCGACCCGGTAAAGGGCGAAAAGATTTTCGTCCGCTGCAAGGCGTGCCACAGCGCCGAGAAGGATGGCGCCGACAAGCTGGGCCCCAACCTGTGGGGCGTGGTCGGCCGCGCCTCGGCCTCGGAAGAAGGCTTCAACTACTCCCCCGCCATGAAGGGCGCCGGCTTGAAGTGGGACGCCGCCACGCTGGACGTCTACCTGACCAAGCCGGCGGCCCTGGTGCCCGGGACCCGCATGGCCTTCCCGGGTATCCCCGCCGCCCAGGACCGGGCCGACGTCATCGCCTACCTGTCCGGCTTGAAGTAAGCGCTTCCGGTTCCGGCTCCGTCCCGGGGGGTGGGGCCGGATCGTTGCGATTCCCCAACTGCTGCCGCCACGACACAACCGGTGATATTCGCGGCCTTGTGACTTTTGGGCCCTTGACGCCGGGGGATGCTTTCATGGGACTCTGCCCTCGCGTCAAGAACGAGCGGGCCGCCTGAACGGCCCGCCGTGAAGGGATAGAGGGAGCCCATGACCAGCCGGATGTTACGCACGACCACTGCCATGGCGGTGGCGCTGATGGCGTCTTTCGTCGGTTTCACCGCGCACGCGCAGCAATATTCCGCCGGTATCGTCTTCGGTGACAGCCTCAGCGACCCGGGCAATCTGGTGCCCCTGGGCCTGGCGCCGCCGGCGCCCTATTACAATGGCCGCTTCTCCAACGGCCCGTTGTGGGATGAGAAGGTGGGCGCGCTGATCGGTGGCGTGCCGTTCAAGAGCTACGCCTATGGCGGCGCCCGCTCCACGGCGGAACGTCCCATCGACTTCCTGAACCAGATCAACGCCTTCCTGGCGGCCAAGCCCACCATCACCGGCAACCAGCTGTATTCCCTGTGGATCGGCGCCAACGACTACTTCCAGTACGCCACCAGCGGTTCCTCCGTGCCCGCGGCGACCGAGGCGGCGACGGTGGTGGGCAACATCGGCACGGGCGCCAACAAGCTGATCGCCGCCGGCGCCCGCAATTTCCTGATCTTCAACTTGCCCAACCTGGGCAACACCCCGTCCATCTCGGCCGAGGGGGCGGATGCCTCGTTGCAGGCCAATCAGCTGACGGCCATCCACAACGCCGACGTGCTGAACCTGACCAAGAGCCTCAACGGCACAGCCGGCGCCCGGGTCATCCTGGTGGACGTGAACACCATCTTCAGCATGATCCAGGCCAACCCGTCGGCCTACGGCATCACCGACGCCACCCATTCCTGCCTGCTGGGCGGCAAGGCCACGGGCTATTGCACCGCCGCCAACATCAACACCATGCTGTTTTGGGACGACGTGCATCCCACCACCACCGGCCACACCCTGGTGGCGGAATATGTGGCGGGCACCCTGACCACCGTGCTGCAGGCGCCGCAGGCGGCCGTGGCCGCGACGCAGCTGAACTTCATCGCCGATGACGGCATGACCGGCGCCGTCCGCGCCCGCCTGAACGGCATCCGCTCCGGCACTGGGGTCGCCGGCGTGGGCGGCGGCATGGGGACGGGCACCTCGACCGGCCGCGACGGCCGTGTCGGCGTCTTCCTCTATGGCAACTACGGCACCGGCGACCGCGATGCCCTTGAAGGCCAGATGGCCTATAATTACGACAGCTACACCGGCGCCCTGGGCGTGGACTATCGGGTGTCTGACTATGTCACCACCGGCATCGCGCTGGGCTATGGCGACAACCGCATGCGCTTCCAAAACAATTTCGGAAAGGATGAGCTGCACGCCTACAATCTGATGGCCTACGCCACGGCCACCATGGGCGCCTTCTACGCCGACGGCATGATCACCTACGGCTATGACGAGTTCACCCAGATGCAGCGCCAGACCGGCTTTGCGCCGCAGCCCTGGGGCAACGCGACGCCCAACGGCAGCACCTATGGCGCCAGCCTGTCGGGCGGCTACAACGTGACGCTGGGCAATGTGGCCCTGGGCCCCACGGCGGGCCTGCGCTACACGCGCGCCAGCATCCACAGCTACACGGAAAAGGACGCGGGCGCCCTGGCGCTGAGCGTGCCGGACTTCGACGCCGAAAGCTTCCGCGCCCAGGCGGGCGGCCAGTTGGCCATCCCCTTCGTCATGGGCGACGTGGTGGTGGCGCCGCAAATCCAGGCCGGCGTGCAGCATGAGTTCCTGAATGACGACCGCGCCTTCCAGGGCACCCTGCCGGGCGGCCAAGTGGCCGATACCTTCGCCAGCGCCGGCAAGCGCACCTCCTACTACGGGGGCGGCGGTCTTGCCATCCAGGGCAACGGCTTCAACGTCGCCGTCTCCTACCAGGGGACGTTCGACAATGGCGACCGCACCGACCACGCCGTCATGGGCCACATCCGCGTCGGCTTCTGATCCGAACGGCACGGCACTCGCTCCAGCGGGCGCGGTCGCGTCCTAAACAACAGCGCAAGGTTGACTGAGGCGCGGGATATTCCCGCGCCCTTTTTGTTGCTACCCTGGCGGCCAAGAGCCATGACGCGAGGGAGGATAGGATGGTGTCCCGTTTGCGTTTCCCCTTGGGCCTGGCCGCCTGCGTCCTGGCGGCGCCTTTGCTGGTGGCGGCCGGCCCGCCGCCCGGCAACCCCGCCGCTGTCAGCCCCGCTGCCGTTAACCCTGCTCAGGCCATCCTGGACACCGACCGCGCTTTCGCCGCCAGGGCGCAAGAGGTGGGGGTGGGCGCCGCCTTCCAGGCTTTTGCCGCCGAGGAGGTGACCCTGCTGAACCGGCCTCAAGCCAAGGTGGACCGGGCCGCGCTGGCCACCCTGTTCCCGCCGGGGCTGGAGCTGGAATGGGCGCCGGAGGATGCCTCGGTCTCGGCCGACGGCACCTTGGGCTATAGCTGGGGCAAGGCACGCTCCCGCCTGAAAAAGCCCGATGGCACGGTGGTGGAGCGCCCGCCCGTCCGCTACGTCACCATCTGGCGCCGCGCGACCGAGAACGCCCCCTGGCGCTTCATCTTCGACGGCGGCACCGTCGATCCGGAATGGGAGGCGGCCCAGCCCAAGGCGCGGTAGCTCGTTCCGAAATGAAAAGCCCCGCCGGACGAACCGGACGGGGGCCTTTCATTTTTGGAGGCCTGCCACGGCAGGCCCCGGACTGAGCACCATGGGGCGGAACGAGGATAGCCAAGGGTCGGACGCGCCGCCGGCGCTTGAGGCAACCGAACTAGTGCGCCGCGAAGGTCCGCTTCTGCGCCCGTTTGACCTCGCCCTCGAACAGGCGGGGGAACAAGCGGTAGAGCGTGGCGGCGATGGCGGGCAGCAGAATGATGGCGCCGGCCATGTTGGCGATGAAGACGAAGGTCAGCAGCTCGCCCATGTTGGCCTGGAACTTCAGGGCGGAGAAGGACCAGGTGGCGACACCCACCGCCAGGGTCAATGCGGTGAACAGGATGGAGCTGCCGGTTTCCTGCAGGGTCTTGTAGTAGGCCTCGGCGAAGCCCAGGCCGTGCTTCAGGTAAGACTGCAGGCGGTTGAAGATATAGAGGCCATAGTCCACGCCGATGCCCACGCCCAGGGCCGTCACCGGCAGGGTGCTGGTCTTCAGGCCGATCTTCAGCTCGGCCATCAGCGCGTCGCACAGCACCGAGACCACGACCAGCGGCAGCACGGTGGCGACGGTGCCGACGACGGAGCGGAAGGTGAGGGCGCAGAACACCAGCACGGTGCCGTAGACCCACAGCAGCATGGGCGTCTCGGCCGCGGTCACCGCCTGGTTGGTGGCGGCCATGACGCCGACGTTGCCGGTGGCCAGGCGGAAGTGGATCGGGCCTTTGTCCTTGGCGTCCGTACCATGGGCCTTGTTGTAGGTCTCCACCGCCTTGACGACGCGGTCGATGGTCTCCGCCCTGTGATCCTTGGTGAAGATCATGATGGGCATGACGGAGCAGTCGGCGTTCAGCAGGCCGGTCGAGGTCTCGACGGGGGAGACGGCGCGCACCAGCACCTGGCTGTTGCGGGGCAGGACCCGCCAGTTCAGGTTGCCCTCGTTCCAGCCCATGTTGACGGTCTTCATGACCTGGGGCAGCGACAGCGTGGACTGCACGCCGTCCACGTTGCGGATCTGCCAGGCGAAGTCGTCCACCTGGGAGGCGACGGTGTAGTCGATGCAGCCGTTGGCCGGCGCCTCCGCGATGACCTGGATGATGTCCACGCCGATGGCGAAGTGGGCGGCGATGAAATCGGCATCCTTGTTGTAGCGGCTGTCCGGCCACAGCTCGGGCACGCCGGCCTCGGCGTCGCCGATGACGCGGCGGCCGGATTCATGGTGCGCCCAGGCGAAGACGGCCAGGCCGATCATCAGGGCCGGGATGGCGCCCTTGGGCCGGGCGAAAACGGTGAAGACCTTCCACACGGCGTCGAAGCGGTCCACCTGGCCGGAGACGCGGCGGCGATAGCTGTCGCCCAGCGGCAGGAAGGACAGGGCCACCGGCAGGATCATCAGGTGGGTGACGACGATGATGACCATGCCGACCGAGGCCGACAGCGCCAGTTCCTGGATCATCTGGATCTTGACGATGCGGACGGTCAGGAAGGCGATGGCGTCGGCCACCAGGGCGCTGGCGCCGGGCACCAGCAGGCGCTGGAAACTGATGCGGGCGGCGGAGAAGGCGTCGGCGCCCTTGCCGATCTCCTGCGTGATGGTGCCCACGTTCTGCACGCCGTGGCTGATGGCGATGGCGAACACCAGGAAGGGCACCAGGATGGACATGGGGTCCATGGCCAAGCCCATCAGCACCAGCAGGCCCAGCTGCCAGATGACGGTGACGACCGACAGGGCCAGCAGCACGGCGGTCATGCGGAAGGACCGGCCGTAGACATAGACCAGGACGGCGGTGATGACGAAGGCGAGGCCGAAGAAGCCGATGACCCCCACCGTGCCGTCGGCCACATCGCCCATGGCCTTGGCGAAGCCGATGATGTGGATGTCTACGGCGTCATCGGCGTACTTGCCCCGGATGGCCTCCAGCTTCTTGGCCACGTCCATGTAGTTCAGCTTGGCGCCGGTGCTGGGGTCGCGGTCCAGCAGCTGGATGCTGACCAGGGCGGCGGTGAAGTCCTCCGCCACCAGGCGGCCCACCTGGCCGGACTTCAGCACGTTGCCGCGCACCACGTTCAGCCAGTCCGGCGTGGCCTTGAACTCCGCCGGGATGACGTTGCCGCCGCTGAACCCGTCCTCGACGATCTCGATGAAGCGGACGTTGGGGGTGAACAGGGAGGTGACGCTGGCCCGGTCCACGCCGGGGATGAAGAACACCTCGTCCGTCACCTGTTTCAGCTTGGTGAAGAACTCCGGCGTGTAGATGTCGCCTTTCTTGACGCTCAGCGCCACCATGACCCGGTTGGCCCCGCCGAATTCCTTCTGATACTGCAGGAAGGTCTTCATGTAGGGGTGCTCTTGCGGCAGCTGCTTCTCATAGGCTGTATCGACGGCCAGGTGGCTGGCCTGCCAGGCGAAGAAGGCCGTGGCCAGCGCGAACAGCACCAGCACCACCTGCCGGTGGCGGAAGATCAGGGCGTCGAGGAAGCGGGGCAGGGACGTCATCGGGCACTCGGGGGAAACGGGGAACCGGGAAAGGGCGGTCAGGGGCGGCGCCGGCGGTCAGGGCAGCGCGCCCACCAGCTTGGGGCCCTCATCGCCCAACAGGATCAGGCCGCCGTCGGCGCCACGGACCGCATCGGCCAGGGCCAGGCGGTCGGGGCGGTAGGTCAGCTTGAAGCTGGCGCCGCCGTCGCTGCTGCTCAGCACCGTGCCCAGCGCGCCCACCAGGACGACATGGCCGTCGGGGGTGGCCACGCCGCCCATCAGGCCGGCCTTGGTGCCGGTGTCTATGGCCTGCCAGTTCTGGCCGCCGTCGGTGGAGCGGAAGGCATGGCCCTGCAGGCCGAAGACCACCACGGTCTTGTCGTCCACCGCCACGCCGCTGAACAGCGAGCCCTCATAGGGCAGGGCGCGCTTGGTCCAGGTGCGGCCCTTGTCGGCGCTGGTGTAGACGCCGCCGGCCTCGCCCACCACCATGCGGGTGTCGCCGCCGGTGGCGAAGATGGCGTTCAGGTGCAGGTCGTCATCGGTGATGCGGCGCTTGGTCCAGGTCTTGCCGCCGTCGGCCGTCTCCAGGAACAGACCGTAGGCGCCCACGGCGATGCCGTGGTCGGCGTCGTCAAACAGCACATCCATCAGCGGCTGTTCCCAATCCGGCGCGAAGTTCTGCAAGGTCCAGCTTTCGCCGCCATCGGCGGTATGCAGGATGGTGGCGTCATGGCCCACCGCCCAGCCCTGCTTGGCGTCGATGAAGCGCACGCCGGTCAGGGTGGCGTTGGCCGGGGCGGGTACTTGGCGCCAGCTGTGGCCATTGTCGTCGGACACCAGGATGTGCCCGCGCTCCCCCACCACCACGAGGCGGGTGCCGGCCAATGTGCCGGCCAGGATCAGGGAGTGGGGGGCCAGGGGGGCGATCAGCGCCGGTATGGGCGTAGCGGGTCCCTTGCCCTCCTTGGCCAGGGGCGGGGCGGCCGCGACGGACGACGACGCAGGGCTGTCGCCCGCCGCCATCTCCCTCGCCCAGAGGTTGTCCCCGGGGGCAAGGCTGGAGGCCAGGGCCAGGGACAGGGCACCGGCGGTGAGCCGGGCGGCGAGGGGGCGGCATTTCATCATTCAAGTCGCGGGCCACCTCTCGGCGGCCGGCGCCCATAAAACCGGGAAAGGGAAGCTGACCCTGTCACGGGCCGCCGGGGAGAATCCAGCGATCCCGTGACGGGGTGGCAGGGTTAGAAGGAGTACTTCAGGCTGAAGCTGATGAAGTCACGGTCGTTGATGAGGTTGAAGTCACCACCGCCGAAGAAGTTGGTGTAGTTCACGTCGGCCGACCACTTGTCCAGGAAGGTGGCGGTCAGGCCCACCGACACGGCCTTGCGGCCATCGATGAAGGTGCCCACGGGCAGCGGCGTGGTGCCGTGCACGTCATGTTCCCACACGATGCGGGGCATCAGGTTGATGCCCCCGATGGCGTTCAGGTAGTCGAAGCGGGCGACGACGCGATAGCCCCACGAGAACTCGGTGCCGAAGCCGCTGGTGGCCACGCTTTCCATGCCGCCCAGGCCCAGGAAGTTGGCGTTGCCGCCCACGTTGGTGCCCGTGCCGCTGAAGTGCACGCCGTCCGGCATGTTGTGCACGATGTCGGCGCCGACTTCGCCCAACAGGATCACCTGGCTGGCGCCCATCATGGGCGGCAGATCCTTGGTGAAGGTCATCTGCACCTGGCTGATGTCGTAGCGGCCATAGCCCTGGATGGTGGTGCCGAACAGGCGCGACGCGCTCTGCTCGATCTGCGCCGTGGTGGTGCCCTGGATTCCGCCCAGGCGCTGGATCAGCGCGTTGGTGTTGAAGATGTGGGCGGCGGCGGTGGCGGCTTGCTGCGCGCCGGCGGTGGCGCCGGCCGTGGCACCGGCCTTGGCGCCGGCGGCGGCACCCTGGGCTTGGCCGGCGGCCTGCGCCGCGGCCAGCGAAGCGGGACCGCCCGCACCGGCGATGGCGGCCTGGACGGCGGCCTGGACCGGGGCCGGCAGCGCGGTGAAGTTGGTGCCGACCAGCGCCGGGGCGGCGACCGACAGCACCTGGTTCACGGCCGTCTGATAGGCGGCTGTGGCGGCGGCCAGGCCCTGCGCGGCGCCGGCGGCGGCACCCTGCTGGGCGCCCAGGGCGGCACCCTGTTGGCCGCCGGTCTGAATGAAGCCGAAGACCGACGGCGCGGCCAGCATGGCCTGCAGCACGTCCACGGCGTCGTACTGCAGGGGCTGGCCCTGGCGGTACGAGTATTCACCCTGGATGGCGACGCCTTCAACACTGGTGCTGAAGCTGACGCCATACATCTTGATGTCGTTGACGTAGTCGGCGAAGTAGCCGCTGTGGTTGCTGAACGTCTCCGGATTGGACGCGAAGTCGCCAAAGCTGCCCACCTTGACCGACAGGTCCGGCACCCGGTTGTTGTACTTCAGGAAGAAGATGCCGAAGTCGGTGTCGTCCAGTTCCGGCACGGAATAATGGACGCCGAAGCCGAACTGGCCGTCGTCGCGGCCGTTGTGATCGTTCAGGCGCGGCACGTTGGTGCCGAAGGGCGCGATGGGCGTGACTTGGCCCAGGATGGGGTTCTTGACGGTGCCGTTGGCCTCGATGGCGCCCTGGAAGGGGCTGTCCTTGGCCAGCGGGTTGCCGAAGGGCAGGGACAGGTAGCGGGCGCCCGGCGACAGCGCGTCGTCGCTGCTGAAGTAGGTGCCGGCCGGATCCAGCAGCGTCTTCTCCCACTTGAACTGGTAGAAGGCTTCCACGCTGAGGTTGTTGGTCAGGCCCAGGTTGGCGCTGATCATCGGCACCGGCAGGAAGACTTCCTTCAGTTCCGTGCCCGGCTGGTGCAGGGCGGAGACGTCCACCGGGTTGATGGCGTTGATGCCGTTGGGGATGAAGGTGCTTTCACCCCAGCTCAGCACCTGGTTGCCGACGCGCATGCTGAGCGACGTGCCGCCGCCCAGGTCGAAGTTGCCGTAGGCGTAGGCGTCCAGCAGCCGGGCGTAGGCCGCCGACTGGTCGCGGGCGGTGGAGCTCAGCGTGAAGGCGCCGGTGCGGGCGGCCGAGGTGCTGTTGGCGTCGTTGTTGATGGGGTCGTAGAAGAAGGTCGCGCGGCCGAAGAAGCCGATGTTGTCGTAGTCCAGCTTCAGTTCGTTGGTCATGCGGCCGGTCGCCGACACCAGGCCGGTGCCATAGTTCAGGTCGCCGTTGTCCTGGTTGATGGAGGAGGCGTTGCCGCCGTTGGCCTTGCCCACCAGGTTCTTGTCACGCTCCTGAACGCGGACCAGGCCGCCGAAGGTCAAGGTGGTGTTGAAGCTGCCTTGAAGATCGCCGCTGTTGAAGTCCAGGGCGCGCGCCGGCGATGAAGCAAACAGCGATGTGCCCAGCGCCGCGACGCTCACACCCGCGAGAACACGAGATTTCAGGCACGACTTCCCAAAGACGTTCGCCACCATGCGTCTTTCCTCCCTGTACGTTTTTTTTAAGACACGACCGTCCTTGGCATTCTTGCCTGGGACTCGCGTCCAGCCTCTGTCGCCAAGCCTCGGTTTTCCGGGCGTTGCCGTCAAGCATTGATGAACAGGATCAAGGGATTCCGCGCCCGATAGGGCAAATCTGCAACGCCATTCAACTCGGGTTCGGGGGCGTCCCGAGGGGGTGTTTGCCGTGTTGCCAGTAGGCGTCAAGCCGGGTTCAGGAGGCCACCGCGTGCATCTTTGTCGGCTTCAAAAAAGTTTTGCAGAAGTCGTCCGCCGGCCGGGGTTTTGAGAAGAAGAAGCCCTGAAGCTGGTCGCACTGATGCCGGCGCAGGAAGTCCAGCTGCTCTTCGGTCTCGATTCCCTCCGCCACCACGGTCAGGCCCAGTTGCCGGCCCATGGCGATGATGGTGGCGGCGATGGCGGCCGTGTCGGTGTTGGAGGTCGCCTCCGACACGAAGGAACGATCGATCTTCAGCGTGGTGATGGGCAGGCGCCGTAGGTAGGACAGCGAGGAATAGCCCGTGCCGAAGTCGTCGATGGCGATGGAGATGCCCTGGGAGCGCAGTTCCGCCAGCGTGTCGGCGATGTAGGCCAGGTTCGACATCATCGCCGTCTCGGTGATCTCCAGCTCCAGGAATTCCGGCCCCACGCCGTATTCCTGCAGCAGCTGGCGCACCCGCTCGGCGAACTGGCCGGAGGAGACCTGGCGGACGGAGACGTTGACTGCCACGGGCAGGGGCTGCAGTCCCTGTTCCTGCCAGGCGCGGATCTGGGCCAGGGCGGTGCGCATGACCCATTCGCCGATGGGGACGATCAGGCCGTTCTCCTCCGCCATGGGGATGAAGCGGGCGGGGGAGACGGGGCCCATTTCGGGATGGTGCCAGCGGATCAGCGCCTCGGTCCCCACCGGCTGCAGCGTCTCCAGATCGATCTTGGGCTGGTAGTGCAGGGTGAACTGGTTGAGGTCCAGGGCCTCGCGCAGCGCGTGCTCCATGGACAGCCGCGCCACCGCCTCCTCGTTCATACGGGGGGTGAAGAACTGGTAGCTGTTGCCGCCCGCGGCCTTGGCGTTGTCCATGGCGGTGGCGGCGTCGCGCAGCAGGGCGTCGGTGTCCGACGCGTCGCCGGGGAACAGGCTGATGCCGATGGAGGTGGTGATGAACAGCTGCTGGCCGTCGATGGCGAAGGGGCGGGTCAGGCCCACCAGGATGGCCTCGGCGATGCGGGCGGCCACCTGCGGCTCCGGCAGATCCTCGGCGATCACCATGAACTCGTCGGCGCCCATGCGGCCCACGGTGTCGGCGGCGCGCACGCAGGACACCAGGCGCTGGCCCAGGGCGCGCAGCAGCTTGTCCCCCACCTGGCTGCCCAGGCTGTCGTTCACCAGCTTGAACCGGTCCAGATCCATGACCAGCACGGCGACCGAGGTGCCCTTGCGGGCGCCATGGGCGATGGCGTGCTGCAGGCGGTCCTGCAGCAGGGTACG
Organism: Nitrospirillum guaranorum; assembly: GCF_034653275.1. NCBI lineage: Bacteria > Pseudomonadati > Pseudomonadota > Alphaproteobacteria > Rhodospirillales > Azospirillaceae > Nitrospirillum > Nitrospirillum guaranorum. Next base: position 1,281,468 of record NZ_JAYEES010000003.1, read on the forward strand.
GTTGGCCAGGCCGGTCAGCGGGTCGTGGGTGCTGACGTACAGCAGCTGCTCCTCGAAGCGCTTGCGGTCGGTCACGTCGGTCATGGTGCCGGTGAAGCGCAGGGGGCGACCCCGTTCATCCCGGATGGCCAGGCCGCGCGCCTCGATCCACAGCCACCCGCCGTCGTTCTTGCGCAGGCGGAAGACGCTCAGATAGTCGCCGCTCTCGCCGGACAGGTAACGCTCGATGGTGCCCATGGTGGCGGGCGCGTCGTCGGGGTGCAGCAGGGCCTCCAGCGGCTTGTCATGCCAGGGGCTGGCGCCGCCGGGATAGCCCAGCATCTCCAGGAACTCGGGGCTCCACCACGTCAGGCCGGTGGCGAAGTCGGCGTCGAACACGCCGGACCGGGTGGCGCTGACGGCTTGCTTCAGCCGCTCCTCGCTTTCGCGCACGGCGCGTTCCGACCGCTTGCGCTGGGTGATGTCCTGGATGACGCAGATGGCGGTGCGGCGGGTGCCCAGACGCATCTGGCTGACGCCGAAGGCCATGGCGAAGACGGTGCCGTCGCGCCGGCGGCCCTGCACCTCCGACCGCTGCTCCCCGCCGTGGCTGCCGCCCTGGCGGCGCAGGCTGGTCATCAGCTCCGTCGACACGCGCGGCCAGTCCTCGTCGGCGATGAAGCTGACGAAGGGCTGCCCTCCCGCCTGGCCGGGCTCATACCCGAACAGCTGGTGGGCGGCGCGGTTCATGGTGGCGACGCGCAGGTCCTCATCCAGGGTGATGATGCCATCGGCCACGTTGTCCATGATGCCGGACAGGTGGGTCTCGCGCTCCCGCAGCCGGGCCTCCACCCGCTCGCGCTCCACCAGGGCGCGGTCGAATTCCAGCAGCAGCTCGTTGGTGGTGCTGGCCAGCAGGCCCAGCTCGTCATCCGCATGCTGCGGCGGCACGGTCAGCAGCAGATCGGCCGGGCGGCGGGCGTCCACGGCGGCGATGCCGCGCGTCAGCCGCAGGAAGGGCTTGGACAGCGAGATGTAGAAGACCACGACCAGGATCAGGGCCAGCGCCACCGTCCACACCAGGCCCACGCCCAGCACGATGGCCGAGCGGCGGAAGAAATCCAGCGCGATCAGGTAGCGGTCGACGCTGACCTTCAGCACGCCCACGTTCTGGTGGTGGCGCTCGATGACCAGCTGGATGGAGAAGGTCTTTTCCTGGGGCAGCAGGATTTCCGCCAGCCACTTCAGGCCCCCCTCCATTTCCGGCCGGTCCTTGGCGGCCAGCTGGTTGCCGAAATCCTCATAGATCACGGCATGGTACAGGGGGCGGTACTCGAACAGGCCGGTCAACACCCGTTCCGCCAATGCCTGGTCGAAGGCGTAGGCCGCCTCCGCCGCCGGCTGGCGCGCCGTGCTCAGCACCTGCCGCACCAGCTGGTCGGTCTGCTGTTCGACGTTGAACAGGTCGTAGGTGATCTGGGCGGTGTTCAGGATGAGGCCCAGCGCCAGGGTCAGCAGGGCGGTGTTGCGCGCCTGCTTGTAGGACAGGCGCTTGCGCAGCGGCAGCCGCACCTTCTTGCGCGCCGCCGCCTTGCCGTCCTCCGGCCCCATGCCCGGCGCCTGGGCGCCGCCCGCCTGGCCGTTCCCGTCGCGGGGCGTCCCGCCGGTGACGGACGATGCGTTCCCGAACTGCGCCAGGGTACGGGACGACGACGGTGCCTCGGAGGACGGTGGGGGCGTCATGCCAACCTTTAGGTCGCGGGGCGTTCAAAACAGCGGGCGGTACAACCGCCTCATCATGACCTTAAGACGTATGGGGTCCCAGAGTCTCGCACTTCCGTACGGGCCGCGCTGTGGGATAGGTCAACGCTCCTCGACGATGTTGCGGAAAATCTTCAGCCATTCGTCGGCGGTGGCGCGCTTGCGGAAACTGACGACCAGGGGCTGCGGGAAGCGGCGCGTCTTCAGCGTCATTTCGAAATGCTGGTCCTTGGCCTGGTAGCGCCAGGCCGTCAGGTCCTTGGCGGCCAGCAGCACGGGCGGGCGCTTGTCCAGGCCCTTGCCGATCACGGCCACGCGGCCGCGCGCCTCGTCGGCGGCGATGCCGGTGCCCTCATGGGCGTGGCGTTCGGTGATGGTGAAGCCTTCCAGCGCGTCGAAGCGGCGGAAGATTTCGGCTTCGGACGGGCCGCGCGTGGCCAGCCAGGCGACCAGCGCCAGGGCCAAACCCACCCCCATCACAGCCAGGACGATCAGCAGCAGCATGGGGTAGGGATAGAATGAACGGGCCGGCCCCGCAACCGCGCGCTGCGGGGCCGGCCCGGGGAGGGCGATTTACCAGGCGCCGGTGTTGGGCATGGAGGCCCACGGCTCCCGCGGGGGCAGGGCGTCGCCAGCCTGCAGCAGCTCGATGGAGATCTGGTCGGGGGAGCGGACAAAGGCCATGTGGCCGTCACGCGGCGGGCGGTTGATGGTGACGCCGGCGTCCTTCAGGCGCTGGCAGGTGGCGTAGATGTCGTCCACGGCGAAGGCCAGGTGGCCGAAGTTGCGGCCGCCGGTATAGACCTCCGGATCCCAGTTCCAGGTCAGCTCCACCTCCGACTCCGGCGAGCCCGGGGCCGCCAGGTAGACCAGGGTGAAACGGCCCTTTTCATAATCGCGGCGGCGCACCAACTGCAGGCCCAGCTTGTTGACGTAGAAGTCCAGCGAGGCGTCCAGGTCGGTAACGCGGACCATGGTGTGCAGGTATTTCATCGACGCAGTCCCAGGTGATGTCGTGTGGGACCTGGACCTTAGGCCCTTGCCGCAAAAGACGAAAGCCCGCCAGTTTCCCGGCGGGCTTTCTGAAGGGACGGCACCGCCCCGCGCGGCATCGCCCTTCGGTCGACGTGATTGATGAAGTCTCAATGCCCGGCGTTGCGGATACGCACCTGGCCGGAGCCGTGCTGGCTGATGGACTGGTTGGTGGCGACGCCGTCCATGGTGAAGTCGCCCGAGCCGGCGATGTCCACCGACAGCGGGTCGGCCTTGCCCGCATGGATGGTGACATTGCCGCTGCCGTGGATTTCGGCCGAGACCGCGCCGTTGACCGAGGCCATGTCGACATTGCCGGAGCCACTGATCTCCAGCGACACCTCGCTATTGGTCTTGCCGGTGCGCACCTTGCCGGAACCCTTGATTTCCACCGACACGGCCTTGGCGACGTCGCCCACCGTGATGTTGCCGCTGCCGGTCACGTCCAGGGCGGCGGACTGCACGCGGCCGACGGTGACGGAACCGGAATGCAGGTCCTCGATCGTCAGGTCGGCGTTCAGGTCGCCCGCGGTCAGGTCGCCGACGAAATCGTCGATCGCCAGGCTGGTGCCGGCGGGCAGGGTGACGCTGACCTTCATGAAGTCGCGGTCGCTGTAATGCTCGTGGTGGCGGTGCTCCTGCTCCACCTTGGCCTTGTCGCCCTCGCTGTGGAAGGACAGGCGGTTCACCTGGTCGTCGTCGCCGGTGGCGGTGACGGTGATCTCCTTGGCGGAGGACGACACCGTGATCTCGACATTGGCCACCAGGCCCTCCAGCTCCAGCGTGCGGCCGTGCAGGGTCTGCGGGCCGATGGTGCCGGCGTAGGCCGGGCTGGCGGTGAAGGCGATCAGCGCCGCGGTCAGGGGGGCGGCGGCCAACGGCGCCAGGGACAGGGTGGCCAGGCGATGGGGCATGCGGAACATAAGCGGGGTCTCCCTGACGATGAGGCTGGAACCTGGGCCGGTTCCGGATAGGCCCGGCCCATTCCTTCGGGCCGGTTTCCCGGCATCATCGCAAGGGGTGTGCCAGTTCGGAAGTCCGCAGGAATCCTGGGGAGGGATTGGAATTAGCCAAGGTAAATGGCGATTTAATCGCCACTCCCGCCAGTTGAGTGGAGAATTTCGCCATTATTCCGGGGCGGCGGTCTTGCCGCTGATCAGGTCCACCCACTCCTGTTCCGTCAGGATGGTTAGGCCCAGCTCGCGCGCCTTGGTGGCCTTGGAGCCGGCGTCGGCGCCGACGACGACATAGTCGGTCTTGGCGCTGACGGAGCCGGCGACCTTGGCGCCCAGGCTCTCAGCCTTGGCCTTGGCCTCACTGCGGCCCATGGTTTCCAGCGTGCCGGTGAAGACCACGGTCTTGCCCACGACCGGTGACCCGGTGGTCGTGGGCCGCTGGTAGGTTTCCACGGTGATCTGGGCCAGCAGGCGGTCCAGCAGGGCGCGGTTATGCTCTTCCCGGAAGAAGGCCATCATGTCGTCGGCCACGCCCACGCCGATCTGTTCGATGGCGCACAGCTCGGCATAGGACTCCCCCACCAGCTCAGGCTTGCGCTCGGCCGGCTGGGCGGCCCGCTCTTCCGCCGCCTTGATCATGGCGTCGCGCCAGTGATCGACCGTCAGGTAGTGGCGGGCCAGCAGCTTGGCCGTGGCCTCGCCCACCTGGCGGATGCCCAGGGCGTAGATCAGACGGTCCAGGCCGATGGTGCGGCGGGCCTCGATGGCGGCGAAAAGCTTCTCCACCGACTTCTTGCCGAAGCCGGTCATGGTGACGATGCGGTCCAGCCGTTCGCCCTCCCGCTTCTCCAGGGTGAAGATGTCGGCCGGCTCGCGAATGCGGCCCTGGCTGTGGAACAGGCGCATGCGCTCGATGCCCAGGCCCTCGATGTCGAAGGCCAGGCGGCTGGTGAAATGGATCAGGCGTTCCACCGCCTGGGCCGGGCAGATCAGGCCGCCGGTGCAGCGTCGCACCACGCCGTCGGGCTCGGCCGCTGTTTCCTCGGCGGGCGCCTCCGCGCCTTCCACGGCGGCACCGTCGTCCGGGCCGCCGCTTTCCACCGCCACCACTTCCGCCGCCGCGTCCGCCTTCTCGGCGGTGGAGCGTACGGCCAGGCTGCCGCAGGCGGGGCAGTGGGTGGGGAATTCGAAGGGATGGCTGTCGGCGGGGCGCAGGCTGGGGACCACGGCCACGATCTGGGGGATGACGTCGCCGGCGCGCTGGACGATGACGGTGTCGCCCACCCGCACGTCCTTGCGGCGGATCTCATCCTCGTTGTGCAGGGTGGCGCGAGAGACGACCACGCCGCCCACGGTGATGGGCTCAAGCTCCGCCACCGGGGTCAGGGCGCCGGTGCGTCCCACCTGGATGCTGATGGCCTTCAGCAGGGTCTGCGCCTTCTCCGCCGGGTATTTGTGGGCGGTGGCCCAGCGCGGCGTGCGGGTGCGGAAGCCCAGGCGTTCCTGTAAATCCAGCCGGTCCACCTTGTAGACCACGCCGTCGATGTCGAAGGGCAGGGTGGCGCGCTGGCCGCCGATCCAGCGGTAATAGTCCAGCAACTCGTCGGCCGTGCGGCACAGGCGCGACGGCTCGCTGATGGTGAAGCCCAGGTCGGCCAGGCGCCGGCGGCTTTCCGACTGGGTGGCGCCCAGCGGCTCCGACAATTCACCCCAGGTGTAGGCGAAGAAGCGCAGGGGCCGGCCCGCCGTGATGCTGGCGTCCAGCTGGCGCAAGGACCCGGCGGCGGCGTTGCGCGGGTTGGCGAAGACCTTCTCGCCCTTTTCCGCCTGGGCCTTGTTCAGAGCCAGGAAGTCCTCGCGCCGCATATAGACCTCGCCGCGCACCTCCAGCACCGCCGGCGCCGTGCCGCGCAGGGTATTGGGGATGTCGTCGATGGTGCGGACGTTGGCGGTGACGTCCTCGCCCTCCGCCCCATCGCCACGCGTGGCGGCCTGTACCAGCTGGCCGTCCTCATAGCGGATGGACAAGGACAGTCCGTCGATCTTGGGTTCGGCCACGAAATCCAGCGGGGCGGCCTCGTCCAGGACCAGGAAGCGGCGGATGCTGGCCACGAAGTCGGTGACGTCCCCGTCCTCGAAGGCGTTGCCCAGCGACAGCATGGGCACCTTGTGCCTCACCTTGCCGAAGCCGGCGGCGGGCGCGGCCCCCACCGTGGCGGTGGGGCTGTCGGCGCCGGCCAGCTCGGGGAAGCGCTGCTCGATGGCCGCCAGCCGCCGTTCCAGCGCGTCGTAGTCGGCGTCGGAAATCGCCGGCGCGTCCTTCTGATAATAGAGGGCGCGGTGATGGCCGATCTCCGCCACCAGCTGGGCGTGTTCCGCCCGGGCGTCCTCTACGGTCAGGGCGTCGATGGCTTGCTTGGCGGCCATGGCAGGTACTCGGGATGGAAGGCGGAAGGGGGACGGCGCCGGGCTCAGCCGGCGGCCATCAGTTCGGACGCGGCGGCGCGGGCGGCGGCGGTGATCTCGGCGCCCGACAGCATGCGGGCGATCTCCTCCCGCCGCTCCTCGGGCGACAGGATGACCACGTCGGTGGTGGTCTTGCCGCCGGCGACGCGCTTGCGCACGTTCAGGTGCTGCTGGCCGCGCGCCGCCACCTGCGGGCTGTGCGTCACCACCAGCACCTGCAGGCCGGCGCCCAAGCGGGCCAGGCGCTCGCCCACGGCGTTCGCCACCGCGCCGCCGATGCCGGTGTCGACCTCATCGAATACCAGGGTGGGCACGGTGCCGACCTGGGCCAGGATCACCTTCAGCGCCAGCATGAAGCGGGCGAGTTCGCCGCCGGACGCGATCTTGGCCAGCGGGCCCGGCGGGGCGCCGGGGTTGGTGGCGACGGTGAAGGCCACGCGGTCGCTGCCGCCGGGGCCCCAGTCGGCCTCGCCCACCGGGTCCACGGCGGTGACGAAGCGGGCCTTTTCCAGCTTCAGGGGGGCCAGCTCGGCCATCACGGCCCGGTCCAGCTTGCCGGCCACCCGGCGCCGCTCCTCCGTCAGGGACGAGGCGGCGGCGGCGTAGGCCTGCTTCGCCTCGGCGGCTTCCTTGGCCAGGCGGGTCAGCAGGTCGCCCTGGTCCTCGATCAGCGACAGGCGGCGGGCGAAGTCGGCGCGCAAGGTGGCCAGGCCGCTCACGGCGATGCCGTGCTTGCGGGCGCAGGCGCGCAGGGCGAACAGCCGCTCCTCCAGCTTTTCCAGGGTGGCGCCGTCATGGTCCATGTCGCCAGCCATGACCTGCAGGGCGCGCGCCGCCTCTCCGATCTCGGCGGCGGCCTGGTCCAGGACGGCGATCAGCGGGTCCAACTGGCCGGCGGCCTTGTCGGCCACGCGGGTCAGATGGCGCAGGGCGTTGGCGATGGCGCGCTCGGCCCCGCGCTCGCCAGCGATTTCGCCGGCCGCACCCGTGAGCGCCTCCACCAGCTTTTCCCGGTGCATCATGACGGCGCGCTTTTCCGCCAGGGCCTCTTCCTCGTTGTCCTTGGGATCCAGCGCGTCCAGCTCCGACAGCGCGTGGCGGACGTATTCCTCTTCCTCGCGGGCGCGGGAGGCCTCGCGATCCGCATCCAGGCGGGCCGTCTCGGCCGCCTGCCAGGCGCGGTAGAGGCCGGACAGCTGCGCACGCTTGGCGCTCAGGCCGGCGTAGTCGTCCAGCAGATCGCGATGGGTCAGGGGGTTCAGCAGGCCGTGGGTGTCGAACTGCCCATGCACCTCCACCAGCGTCTCGCCCACGCGGCGCAGCAGGGCCACGCCCACCGGCTGGTCGTTGATGAAGGCGCGGGAGCGGCCGTCGGCGGTGACCGTGCGGCGCAGGACCAGGGTGGTGTCGGCATCCAGGTCCTGCTCGCGCAGCAGGGCCAGGGCGGGGTGGTCCAATCCGCCATTGGGCCCCCTCGCGGCCAGATCGAATTCGGCCACCACCGTCGCCTGGTCGGCGCCGTGGCGCACCAGGCCGCTGTCGCCCCGGCCGCCCAGGGCCAGGCCCAGCGCGTCCAGCAGGATGGACTTGCCGGCGCCGGTCTCACCGGTCAGCACGCACAAGCCTTGGCCGAACGACAGGTTCAGCCGTTCGATCAGGACCACGTCACGGATCGAGAGGGACGCCAGCATGGCAACTCACCCGGTTTTGCGAGCCTTGGGGACGATACTTATCAGACGGCGCTCTTTAGACGACAAGGGCCCCGGACTGGTCTGTCGCCGATCCGGAGCCCGCTGTCGGGATATGATTTTTCTAGGACTTAATCGCCGAAAAGCCAACCCAAGAAGCCACGGTCCTTGCTTTCCTGGCGGGGCTTCTCGCCCTTGTCGTCGGTCTTCTGGTCCGTCGCCTTCTGGTCGGGCGCTTTCAGGTCGGTCGGCTTGGCGTCGGGCTTGTCCACGGCCGGTGCCGTCTGGCCCTCGGGTGCCGCGACCGGCGCGCCGGCGCGGGGGCCGGCCGCCGGGGTTGCCGCCGGCGTGTCGGCGGGCTTGGCCGTCAGGTTGACCGGGATGACGCGCGGCTTGGGCAGGTCCTTCACCAGATCGTAGGTGTTCTGGTACCAGTCGCTGCCCGGGTAGTTGTAGCCCAGGACGGCGGCGGCCTTGCGCGCCTCATCCAGCATGCCCAGCGACAGGTAGACCTCCACCAGGCGGTGCAGGGCCTCCGGCACATGGCTGGTGCTCTGGTACTGGTCCACCACCTGGCGGAAGCGCTTCATGGCCGCCAGGTTCAGGCCCACGCTCTGGTAATAGCGGCCGATGTCCATCTCCTTACCCGCCAGGTGGTCGCGGGTCAGGTCGATCTTCAGCTTGGCGTCGCGGGCGTAGGGGCTGGTGGGGAAGCGGCGGATGACCTCTTCCAAGGCCTTCAGCGACTGCACGGTCGGCGTCTGGTCGCGCCGCACGTCGGAGATCTGCTCATAATAGCAGAGGCCCTTCAGGTAATAGGCGTAGGCGACGTTGGGGTTGCCGGGGTGCAGGCTGATGAAGCGGTCCAGCGACCCGACGGCCTCATCGTATTTGTTGGCCTGGTAATAGGCGTAGGCGGCCATCAGCTCGGCGCGCATGGCCCAGGTCGAATAGGGGTGCTGCTGCTCCACGGCGCCGAACAGCAGGGCCGCCTTCTGGTATTCGCCGCGATCGATGGCGTTGCCGGCTTCGGAGTAGATCTGCTCCACCGGGCGTTCGATGTAGGGCGCCTCCTTCTCATCGCTGGAGCAAGCCGCGACCGCGAGCAGCGCCAGGGGGGCGGCGAGCGGGACCAGACGGCGGAGGCGACGGGGCGACAAGGCAATGCGAAGGAAGGACAAGGGCATCTTCTCGGAGCGGAATAGGCGGCGGGATGCGCGACGGCGTGTTATAGCACGGGTCAGCCGCCCGTCGCCAAGCGGCACATTGTCGGCTTGGCAGCGAAATTTTTCCCGGGGCGCCCCCGTTGGCGGCCCCGGCACCCGGCGCGCCCATCCTACACGGGTGGATAGGATGGGGGCTGGCGGATCGTTTTTACATCGACACCCGGCCGCGTTCGGGGGTGGATGTAGGGTGGGTCAACCGCTAGATTCCTTGATTGTCGCCTTTCCAGGACAGTTCCTCACCACCATGCCCGACAAGACGGCCAAGCCCAGCATTACGGAATTCAACTTCGCGCACCCGGCGTTGTGCCTGCCCAATTCCTTCTTCACGCTCAGCCATGGCGAGCCGGTGCTGCAGATCGACCTGGGCGACGCCCGGGGCGCCATTCCCCTGCGGCAGGTGGCGCAGATGTTCTCCCTCTCCCCCGAAAGCGGCGACGGCCAGCTGCTGGGCATGATCGCGCAAAGCCTGCGCTTCGTGCGCATCATCCATAACGGCGACCGCATCCCGTCGGAAATCGTGGATGGCACGGCCTCCTGGACCATCGAGTCCCGCCACCGCGACATGGCCTTCATCAAAATCGGCGGGTCGCTGCTGAAGGCCATCGCCGGCGCCCGCGCCGACGCGACCGCCGCCCTGGATGAGAGCGAGGAGGCCAAGCGCCGCATGCGCGAGCAGGCGGCCGAGATCGCCGCCCTGGTGGGGGTGGCGACGGAGCGCAAGCAGGAGGTGGTGGATAGGGTGGAGGTCCTGGCCAACGAGTTGGCCTTCCTGGAGGCGCTGCGCGAGTATTTCAAGCCGGTGTTCGACATCGGTCGCAAGCTGCGCGAGATGCAGAAGCTGGCGCGTGGCGATCGCGAGCTGGACCACCAGCTGCGTCGCATCCAGTCGCTGCTGAAGGTGCCGGTGGAAAAATACCGCGCCTGGTTCGATGAGGTCGAGGCCGGCACGGGCGAGGCCGTGGCCGCGCTGAAGCAGTTCGAGGGCACGGTCGCCATGCTGCGCCGGCACCGCGACAACCTGCACTTTGAAACCCTGGCCTGGGAGGACCTTCCCCAGCGCTGGAAGACGCTGGATCCGGCCAAGGATGAGGCGATGCTGGAGATCGGTCGCCTCTATCGCTTCCTGGCGTCGCGCTATCTCGACACCAAGGTGTGGTTCGGCGGCTGACAGCGGCTGTCGGAAGGCCACTGTCCGGCGATGAACGGTCCGCTCTGTCCGCAGACGGACAGTGGGCGATTCCGGACGCTGAAATGGTAGTCATATTCGCCAATTGTGGCGAATGCGGCCATTTAGTGGCGCGACCTGGTCAACGACCCATAAACCTTTAACCAAGAACGACTGAATTCCGCGGCTTTCGGTGGTTGGCACACCCCTTGCTGATAAGGGAGGCATCAACCCACCACCCTCCGATGGAGATCAAGATGTCGTCCTTCAATGCCGCGCCCCGCACCGCTTCCTTCCGTTTCTTCAAGTATCTGCCCAGCACCGAGGCGATCGAGACCGTCGCCATGCTGGCCGTGGCGCTGGTGATCAGCGTCAGCGTGAACACGATGCTTTGAACCAACTATATCAGCCGAAGGGATACGAAGATCATGACCACCCGGACCGTCAACGCCGCGCACAGCACTGATACGGCAGGCCTGGCCGACCGCCTGGCCGCGATCCTGCCCCGCGCCGCCGCCGTGGTCGAAACCACCGGTATGCTGGCCGTCGCCGCCGTCATCGCGCTGTGCATCAACGCCATGCTGTAAAGCCTACAGGAATACGCGCGCCGCCCCCGTGCGTCATAAAGGGGGGCGGCGCTGGCCGGATCGCCGGCACAACCGAAAAGGCCTTCTTCCCTGTGTTGGGAAGAGGGCCTTTCGCTTTTGGGCCTGGCGCTTTCAGGGCGTGCGCCAACGGTCAGGGGAAAGTGTCCGCAAACGGACAGTGTCCGCCGCCGTGCAAATGGAGATAGCCTATTCTCAGACTAAATCGCCACTGCGGCCAATTTTTGGTGGCGCCATTGCGCGAGTGTGTTGTGTGGGGGCGCAAAGTCCAGGATTTCCGCCATTTTGGCCAGTTGGCACGACCTTTGCTCTTATAGGGACATCACCGACCAACGCACCGATGGAGATAGAGATGACCGCCTTCGCCGCTTCCAGCCGCACCGCTTCCTTCCGCTTTTTCAAGGTGTTGCCCGACATCGCCGTCGTCGAGGGCGTGGCCATGATGGCCGTGGCCCTGCTGATCGCCGCCAGCATCAACGCCATGCTGTAAGCCGACCCGGAACCTTCCATCACCGACCATCGCCCGACCAGCGATCATCTATAACAAGGGGACAAAGATCATGACCACCGTCACCGCCACCGAGACCGCCGTCACCACCGGCCTCTATGCCCGCCTGTCCGCCTTCGTCGAGGCCGCCGGCATGCTGTCCGTCGCCGCCGTCATGGCCCTGTGCATCAACGCCATGCTGTGACGCCACGCTGATCAAGACGCGCGCCCCGCCGTGGTTGGGGCGCGCTGGCCGGGGTTCCGGCGCAATCGAAAAGGCCTTCTTCCCGGATGGGGAAGAGGGCCTTTCGCTTTTGGCCTCATGGCGCGGCGCAACGACCCTCTTCTAAAACCAAACACCCAGCGTCTCGCCGCGTCGCATAAGGGCGCAAGCGGCTTGTATGCCACGGCGGGCGGCACGTCGACGGTGTAGTCTCGCCCATCGGCCCCCCCCTTCAAAGCTGCGGCCCAGGGTGCCGATAGGCTGCCAATGCCGCGGGAAGTCCTGAGGCGTCGTTTCCTGGGCCAGGAGGATTCCATAGGTGGAGTGGCCGCCGCGCCCGGCCGAACCGTACGCGGGCGAACAGGGGCGGTGTCCGTAAACGGACAGTGTCCGCCGCCGTCCAAATGGAAATAGCCCTTTCTCAAACTAAATCGCCATTGCGGCCAATTTTTGGTGGCGCCGTAACGCGAGGGTGTTGGATGCGGGCGCAAAGTCCAGGATTTCCGCCATTTTGGCCAGTTGGCACGCCCCTTGCTCTTATAGGGACATCACCGACCAACGCACCGATGGAGATAGAAATGACCGCCTTCGCCGCTTCCAGCCGCACCGCTTCCTTCCGCTTTTTCAAGGTGTTGCCCGACATCGCCGTCGTCGAGGGCGTGGCCATGATGGCCGTGGCCCTGCTGATCGCCGCCAGCATCAACGCCATGCTGTAAGCCGACCCGGAAGCTTCCATCACCGACCATCGCCCGACCAGCGATCATCCATAACAAGGGGAAAAAGATCATGACCACCGTCACCGCCACCGAGACCGCCGTCACCACCGGCCTCTATGCCCGCCTGTCCGCCTTCGTCGAGGCCGCCGGCATGCTGTCCGTCGCCGCCGTCATGGCCCTGTGCATCAATGCCATGCTGTGAGCCGGCGAACATCAGCCAGACCTGGCGGCCGGGCGCACCGGCCGGAAACGGAAAAGGCCTTCTTCCCGGATGGGGAAGAAGGCCTTTTCGTTTGAGGCTCAGTGATTGGTGTTATGTTTGATTTTGGTGCTTGTTGGCCGGACGGACGGCGGCGTGGTTCGTCTAATAGGGTGTCAGGCGGTGGCGGCCAGCAACGGCTGTTCCCAGGCCGGGACGAAGGCCGCATCGATCTCCTCGACGATCTCGTAGGCGGAGGCGTCGGCGAACAGCGCGCGCAGCAGCTTGTTGTTCAGGGCGTGGCCGGAACGGATGCCGGAGTAGTGGCCGACGATGGCGTAACCCGCCATGTACAGGTCGCCCACGGCGTCCAGGATCTTGTGGCGCACGAACTCGTCGTCGAAACGCAGGCCGCCCTCGTTCAGGACGCGGTCGCCGTCGATGACGATGGCGTTGTCCATGGAACCGCCCCGGGCCAGGCCGGCGCGGCGCAGCATGTCCACTTCTTGCAGGAAGCCGAAGGTGCGGGCCTCGGCCACCTCATCCTTGAAGCTGTCGGCTTCCAGGCGGACGAAACCCTCCTGGCGGCGCACGGCGGCGCTGGCGAAGTCGATCTCGAACGCGAAGCTGGAGCCCAAGGCCGGGGTCAGGGTGGCCACCTTCTCGCCCTCCACCACCGACACGGGGCGCAGCACGCGGATGACGCGGCGGGCGGCGTCCTGCTGGGTGATGCCGGCGCACTCAATCAGGAAGACGAAGGGGGCGGCGCTGCCGTCCATGATGGGAACCTCGGCCCCGTCCAGGTCGATGAACAGGTTGTCGATGCCACAGCCGCGCAGGGCGGACATGACATGCTCAACCGTGCCCACCGTGGCGCCCGTGGCATTGGCGACCACCGTGCACAGGCGGGTGTCGACCACCGCGTCCCAACGGGCTGGCACGGCCACCTGGGCTTCAGTGGCACCACCGCGCAACAGATCCACGCGGCGGAAGACGATACCTGTGTTCACCGGCGCCGGGCGCATCGTCATGGCAACAGGCAGGCCGGAATGCAGGCCGACACCGGTGCAATTGATGGGGGCCTTCAGCGTCTGCTGGCGGGCGGCGGTGATGGGTTCACGATCGGCGTACACGGTTCCAACTTCCTTATTCGGCCGTGATACGGTCGGGCCGGGGCCTTTCCTGCATCACGTGCGCCCCAGGGTTATATCCACCGGGGACTTTGCGTTCGGACGGGGGGAGGCGGGCGGGGCGGTCCAACCGTGACCACCTCAATCGCGATGCGCGGGTCCTGCCATCCACGTCCGGCGACCGGTCCGGCTAGCGGTCGAATGATCGACCCTGCCGCCTTGCCGCCTTCGGCTGTGACGCTGGCTCCGGTGTTTAATCGCGTGTTGCGGTGCATCCAAAGCCGAACGTCACGCTGCCTAAGTAACAACGGAGGCGCCAGGCTTCAAATCACTCTTTGTTACCGAATGTTACGTGAAGCCATGCGTATCTACCTGAGCACAAATGCAAATTCGCCTTTTTTCCGCCGCAAATGAAAAGGGCCGCCTTCCCGTGGGAAGCGGCCCTTCACATGATGCAATGCAGTGACGTCAGTCACACGCGTGCCGGCAATTCGGCACCGTCAGTTCGCCTGGCGGCGCAGGAACGCCGGAATATCCAGCGAGCTGTCCTCACCCGGCGCGCGGCCCAGGCCGGGCTCCTGATGCACGGCCGGCTGCTGGCGGGGGGCCGCCTGCGGGGCCGGGGCGTGCTGCTGCGCCGGCTGCGGATGCTGGACCTGCGGCGCGTGCTGCTGGGGGGCGTAATGCGCGGCGGGGGCGGGCTGGCGCGGCGCCGGCTGCGGGTGCTGGACCTGCGGGGCCGGGGCCGCCTCATCACCGCCGAAACCGAACATGCGCTGGAAGATGCCCTTCTTGCGCGGCTCCGCCTGCGGCGGGGTGTAGCGGTCGGGGTTGGGGGCGCCCAGGCGCGGGCCCGCCTCCGCCGGACGCGGCGGGATGAAGCCGGCGCCGCTGCGCTCGCCGCGTAGGGCACCGGGGGCGGGGGCGCGCATCGGCACCTCTGTCCGCGGGGCCGGCTGCTCGGCCACGGGCTCCGGCGCCATCTCGGCGGCCGGGGCCGCCACCGGGGCGGGGGCCGGCTCGACCGCCGGGGTGAAGGGCGCCGGGGCGGGCACGGCCATCTGCGGCGCGGGCTGGGCCGACGCCATAGGGGCCGCAAGCGGGGCCGGGACAGCCGGGGCGGCGGCCGTCGGCGCCACCGGCGCCGGGGTCAGGGCGGCGTGGTAGCTGGCGCCGGCCGGGCGCACAGGCGTGCTGACCGAGGGCGTGGCCACCGGGGTGGGCGCACGGCGCACCGCGTTGGTGCTGACCACCGACAGCTGCGGGGCGGCCGGCTGCTGGCGCGGCTGCTGGCCGGCCAGGGTCTCGATGCCCGTCGCCACCACGGAGACGCGCATCTTGCCGTCCAGCTGGGCGTCGAAGGTGGAGCCGAAGATGATGTTGGCGTCGGGGTCGACCTCGTCGCGGATGCGGTTGGCCGCCTCGTCCACCTCGAACAGGGTCATGTCGTAGCCGCCGGTGATGTTGATCAGGACGCCGCGGGCGCCCTTCATCGACACGTCGTCCAGCAGCGGGTTGCTGATGGCGGCCTCGGCGGCCTCCACGGCCCGGCGCTCGCCGGTGGCCTCGCCCGTGCCCATCATGGCCTTGCCCATCTCCGTCATCACGGTGCGGATGTCGGCGAAGTCCAGGTTGATCAGGCCGGGCATGACCATCAGGTCGGTCACGCCGCGCACGCCGGAGTGCAGCACGTCGTCGGCCATCTTGAAGGCGTCGGCGAACGTGGTCTTCTCATTCGCCACCCGGAACAGGTTCTGGTTGGGGATGATGATCAGGGTGTCGACGTAGCCGGCCAGCTCATTGATGCCGGACTCGGCGATGCGCATGCGGTGCGCGCCTTCGAAGTGGAAGGGCTTGGTCACCACGCCCACGGTCAGGATGCCCTGTTCCCGCGCGGCGCGCGCGATCACCGGGGCGGCACCCGTACCCGTGCCACCGCCCATGCCGGCGGTGATGAAGCACATGTTGGTGCCTTCGAGGTAGGAGAGGATCTCCTCCAGCTGTTCCTCGGCGGCGGCGCGGCCCACATCGGGGCGCGAGCCGGCGCCCAGGCCGCGGGTGATGGTGCTGCCCAGCTGCAGGCGCTTGGTGGCCTCGCTGCCGGTCAACGCCTGCGCGTCGGTGTTGGCGACCACGAACTCCACCCCTTCCAGGTTGGAGCGGATCATGTTGTTGACGGCGTTGCCGCCGGCGCCGCCGACACCGAACACGGTGATGCGCGGGCGGGTCAGCACTTCCACCGGCGGAATGGTGACTTTGATGGTCATGGCGTTGTCCCCTCTGCGGAGCGTCCGGAATACGGTGCGGTTAGGTCTTGGGTCGGTTTCGTCGGTCTTCGGCCGGGACATCGCGGTCGCGATGGCGGCGGCCTGTATCTCTTGGGGGCGGTTGCCGGGGTCATAGATTGTCCCTCAACCAGTTGCCCATGCGGCCCAGCCAGCCGCTGCCGCTGGGCTCCATCAGGGGGGCCAGGGCCGGGGCCTCGGCATGTTGCTGCACGGCGTAGGCCAGCAGGCCCGCCGCGGCGGAGAAGGCGGGGCCGCCCACGGATTCCGCCAAGCCGCCGATACGCAAGGGGCGGCCTAGGCGCACCTGCTTGTCCAGCACCTGCTGGGCCAGTTCGCGCATGCCCGGCAGCTGGCTGGCGCCGCCGGTCAGCACCACGCGGCGGCCGGCCAGCTTGGCGAAGCCCGAGGCGTCCAGGCGGCCGCGCACGAACTCGAACACCTCTTCCAGCCGGGGCTGGATGATGCCAACCAGCAGGGACTTCGGCACGTGGTGGGCCTGAGCCCGGTCCTCCTCCCCGATCTGCGGCACGTCGATGATCTCGCGCTCATCCGACGGGGCGGGCAGGGCGCTGCCATACAGTGTCTTCAACCGTTCGGCATGGGCCAGTGGCGTGGTCAGGCCGCGGGCGATGTCGCTGGTGACATGGCTGCCGCCGATGGGCACGCTGTCCGTCCACACCATCTTGCCGTCGAAGAAGACGGAGATGCTGGTGGTGCCGCCGCCCATGTCGATCAGGGTCACGCCCAGGTCCATCTCATCCTCCACCAGGCAGGACAGGCCCGCGGCGAAGGGTGACATGACGAAGCCTTCCACGCCCAGGTGGCAGCGGCCGACGCAGGAATTCAGGTTGCGTACCGGGCCGGCGGCGGCCGTCACCACGTGCAGGCGCACGCCCAGCCGCTCCCCCACCATGCCGCGCGGGTCGCGGATGCCGCTGGACCCGTCCACCGTATAGCCCACGGGGATGGAATGGATCAGCTCCGCATCCGCCGAGACGTTCAGGTTGCGGGCGTGGGCCAGGGCGCGACGCAGATCGTGGTCGGTGATCTCGGAGCCGGAGATGCCCGTCTCCACCGTCAGGGTCTGGCTTTCCGGCTGGCCGCCGGACAAGCCCACCAGCACCTCGCGGATCTGTTCGCCGGCCATGGTCTCGGCCGCGTGCACGGCCGTGCCGATGGCGGTCTCGGCCGCCTCCATGTCCACGATGGCGCCGGCGCGCACGCCGCGCGACACCTGGTGGCCAATGCCGACCACGCGGATGGAGCCGGGCTCCTCCACCCGGGCGATGAAGCACACGACCTTGCTGCTGCCCACGTCCAGCGCCGCGATGGTGCCGCCGCGCGCCACGCGCTTGGGCTTGGACCGGCCGGTTACGGTGAATGCCATGGTCTGGTCCGCCCTCAGTTCTTCTTCGCCGCGGCCTGGCGCTTCTTGTCCGCGGCCTTCGCCGCCGCCTTGGCCGCGATGGCGGCAGGCGAGGATTGGACAACAAGCCGGTCCGGCACGCGCAGGTCGATGGCGACCACGTCGCGCTCCAAAATCTTGTCCGACGCCTCAAGCGCGGCCAGCTGGTGCACGGCCGCCTCGAAATTCACTTCCGGTAGCCGCACTTCCAGGCCGCCCTTCAGGTGCAGGTCCCAGCGGCGGGCGCCCACCAGTACGGCGGCGTCGACGCGCGACTGGATGGTGGGTTCGGACGCCAAGGCCGCCAGCAGGGCGCGGCCCTGCTTGGGCGCGCCCTCGCCCACCAGGATGGGCAGGTTGGGGAAGTGGTCCAGGTTATGGTCGGTCAGCACCGTGCCCTCGGCATCCACCAGGGCCAGCTTCTGCTCATGCTGCCAGATGGCCATGGGCTGGCGTTCCGTCAGCACGACGAACAGGGTGTCGGGCAGGCGCCGCTCGATGCGGGCGCTGGCGATCCAGGGGATCTGCTCCAGCTGCTTGCGTGCGGCGTGCGGGTCGAAGCCCAGGATGGGCGAGCCCCGCTCAATCCCCAGGGCCGCCAGTACCTGGGCGCCGTCGGTTTCCTTGCGCCCCTTGACCAGCACTTCCTGCACCTGCAGGCCGCCGCGCGCGGTCACGTCCAGGAAGGCGGCGTCCACCGCGTTGCCCGCCGCCGCCAGTTTGCCGCTGGTCCACCCCCAAAGCACAAGGCCGCCGACCAGGGCCAGCGGCACGAGGGTGGTGGCCCGGCGGCCCAGGAACTGCTGCCAGCGCGGGACGGCGCGGCGGCGGTTGGCGGCCTGGGCGGCCTTCTGCGTCGTCCGCCGCGTCTCATACGCGATGCGGCTGCGCGGGGTGTCGCCTTCGGGGAACAGCCCGGGGCTGGAGGGGTGGGTTACCCGTGGCATGCCGCGTGCTCCACAATCCAGCCGCACAGGTCGGCATAGCTGAGGCCAACGTAGGCCGCCTGTTCCGGCAGCAACGACAGGGGCGTGAAGCCCGGCTGGGTGTTGGTTTCCAGGAAGCACAGCCCGGTCACGCCGGGCTTGCCGTCGTCCCAGCGGAAGTCGCTGCGGCTGACGCCGCTGCAGCCCAGGGTCTGGTGGGCCAGCAGGGCCAGGCGCTTGGCCTCCTCCGCCACCTCGGCCGGGATCTGGGCCGGACAGACGTGGACGGCGTGGCCCTCGGTGTACTTGGCCGTGTAGTCGAAGAACTCGGTGCTGGCCACGATCTCGGTCACGGTCAGGGCGCGCTCGCCCACCACGCCCACGGTCAGCTCGCGGCCGGGGATGAACTTTTCCACCATGACCGTGTCGCCATAGACCCAATGCTCCGCCTCGATGGCGGGGCCGTTATGGCCCGCGCGCACGATGCGCACACCGACGCTGGAGCCTTCATCCACCGGCTTGATGACGTAAGGCGGTTCCATGACGTGGCCGGCCAGCACCGCGTCGCGGGTGGCGATAACGTCCTGGGCGATGGGCATGCCCACGGTGCCCAGCACGCGCTTGGTCATGGCCTTGTCCATGGCCACGGCGGAGGCCATGACGCCGGAATGGGTGTAGGGCACGCCCAGGTACTCCAGGACACCCTGGATCGTGCCGTCCTCGCCGCCCCTGCCGTGCAGGGCGTTGAAAATGACGTCGGGCTTGGGCGTCAGGGCCGCCAGCAGGCCGGCCAGGTCGCGCTGCACATCCACGGCGCGCACGACATATCCCTTGGATTCCAAGGCGGTGACGATGGACGCCCCGCTGACAAGCGACACCTCGCGCTCGGCAGACCACCCGCCCATCAGGACGGTGACATGCTTAGGCTGGTGACCACTCATCAAACAGCTCCCTATCGGCTGAGGCGGTTCAGCCAGGCGACACAATCCCTAGAGGATAGCCCACCTTTGCAGAACCGCTGGGAAACGCAACATTTTGTGAGTTTCTTGGCGCCTCTTTTTGAAAACCGCTAGCTATAGCGTTGAAATGTCCAGGCCGGTGCAACCGGGGTATAACTACCCGTAGTCCTTCCCTATGTCCTCCGGACGGGTCGAAAAACGACTCGGCCGCCAGCGCTCGCCGCACCCGCTCAGGACTGATTCGCGGGCGCTCCAACCGTCTCCAATGGCACCCCGATGCGGCGAATTTCCCAGCGCAGGGTGATGCCCGTCGTCTCCAGGACGCGGCGTCGCACTTCCTCACCCAGGGCCTCGATATCGGCCGCGGTGGCGTCGCCCAGGTTCAGCATGAAATTGGCGTGCTTTTCCGACATCTGGGCGCCGCCGACCACCAGGCCGCGGCAACCGGCCTTGTCCACCAGCGCCCAGGCCTTCTCACCGGCTGGGTTGGCGAAGGTGGAGCCACCGGTGCGGGCACGCACCGGTTGGCTGGCGGCGCGAGCGGCCGCGATCTCTTCCATGCGGGCCTGGATGGCGGCCTTGTCGCCGGGCGTCCCGCGCAGGGTGGCGGCGGTGAAGATCACGTCCTCGGGCACGCCGCAGTGGCGGTAGGTCAGGTGCAGGTCGTCGCGGCCGTAGACATGGCGGCGGCCCTGGCGGTCGACGCCCACGGCGTCTTCGATCACGTCCACCGTCTCCCCACCATAGGCGCCGCCGTTCATGCGGATGGCGCCGCCGATGGTGCCGGGAATGCCGGACAGGAATTCCAGGCCGGACAGGCCGGCCGCCTGCGCCGTCTGCGCGACTGTCAGGTCCAAGGCGCCAGCGCCGGCGCCGACCCGCTCGCCCTCGACGGAAACCTGGGCGAAGCTGCCGCCCAGGCGGACGACCACGCCGCGCACGCCGCCGTCGCGAACCAGCAGGTTGCTGGCGACACCGATGACGGTGACCGGCACGTCGGCCGGGCAACCGGCCAGGAACTGGGCCAGGTCGTCCTCGTCCGCCGGGCGGAACAGCACGTCGGCCGGGCCGCCCACGCGGAACCAGGTCAGGGGGCCGAGTGGGGCGTCGGGCGTCAGGCGGCCGCGCACGGACGGCAGGCGGCGCAGCAGGGCGGTGCCCCGGCTGTCCCCACCCTCATCCATCATGCGCGGTTCCGCCATCATGTCAGCCCTGGCTCCCCCCGTGATGCGACCCGGGGATGGCCGTGCCGAACAGGCGGTCCAGTTCCGCCGGCAGGCCGTTGGCCCAGTTGGTGATGTTGCCGGCGCCCAGGCAGACCACCAGGTCGCCTGGCCGCGCCATGTCGCGGATCATGGACGGCAGCGCCTCGGGCGAGGGCAGGGGCAGGGCGTGGCGGTGGCCGTGGGTGCGCAGGCCATCGACCAACGCCTCCTTGGTGACGCCGGTGATGGGCGTCTCACCGGCGGCATAGACATCGGCGACGATGACGGCGTCGGCGTCGTTGAAGCAGGTGCAGAATTCCTCGAACAGGCTCTGCAGGCGGGTGTAGCGGTGGGGCTGGACCACGGCGATGGTGCGGCCGGTGCCGGCGGTGCGGGCGGCACTCAGCACGGCCGCGATCTCCACCGGGTGGTGGCCGTAGTCGTCGATGACGACGATGCCGTTGCTCTCGCCCGTCTTGGTGAAGCGGCGCTTCACGCCCGAGAACTTGGCCAGGCTCTGGCGGATGCTGTCGTCGTTGATGCCCATGTTCAGGGCGACGGCGATGGCGGCCAAGGAGTTCTGCACGTTGTGCAGGCCGTACATGGGCAGGTGCAGGCCGGTGATGGTCCGCTCCTCCCCCGCCACGCGGTCGGAGACGACGACATCGTAGAAGGCGCCCTGCACCGTGGTTTGCAGGTTGGCGGCGCGCAGGTCGGCCTGGGGGTTGAAGCCGTAGGTGACGATGCGGCGGTCCACCCGGCTGATCAGGGCCTGCACCTCGGGATGGTCGATGCACAGGGCCGCGAAGCCGTAGAACGGGATGTTCTGCACGAACTGGTCGAAGGCCTCGCGCGCCTTGTCGAAGGTGCCGTAGAAGTCCAGGTGCTCGGGATCGATGTTGGTGACCACGGCGATGGTGGACGGCAGCTTGGTGAAGGTGCCGTCGCTCTCATCCGCCTCGACCACCATCCAGTCGCCGGAGCCCAGCTTGGCGTTGGTCCCCAGGGCGTTGATGATACCGCCGTTGATGATGGTGGGGTCGAAGCCGGCGCCGTCCAGCAGGGCCGACACCAGCGAGGTGGTGGTGGTCTTGCCGTGCGTGCCGGCGATGGCCACCGACCACTTCAGGCGCATCAGTTCCGCCAGCATCTCGGCGCGCCGCACCACGGGGATCAGCGCCGCGCGGGCGGCCATGACCTCGGGGTTGTCGCGCTTCACGGCGGAGGAGATGCAGACGACGGCGGCGTCGCCCAAATTCTCCGCCCGCTGGCCGATGGACACGGGAATGCCCAGGTCGCGCAGGCGTTTGACGTTGTAATTGTCGGCCAGGTCGCTGCCCTGGACGGAATAGCCCAGGTTGTGCAGCACCTCGGCGATGCCGGACATGCCGATGCCGCCGATGCCCACGAAATGAATGGTGCCGATGGACAGGGGCATCGCCCTCATTGGCCGTCTCCGCTGCGATAGGGGGATTGCGCGCGGGTCCAGCCCGCGGCGGCGGGACCATAGGCGAAGGGCGACACCGGGGGAAGCCTGTCTTATGAGGGGTGCTCATGCGGCGGCCCTCCCGCCACGGGCGACGTCCAGCACCGCGTCGGCCAGGCGCGCGGCCGCGTCCGGAATGGCGAAGGAGCGGGAACCGGCGGCCGCCAGGATCAGCGGCGCCGGGTCGTCCAGGAAGGCCGCCAGGCGCTCGGCCAGGGCCTCGGCGGTGAATTGGGCGTGCGGCACCAGCCAGGCGCCGCCGGCCTCGACCAAGGCCTTGGCGTTGGCGGTCTGGTGGTCGTCCATGGCCTGCGGATAGGGCACCAGGATGGCGGGTCGGCCGGCAACGGCCAATTCCGCCACCGTTCCGGCACCGGAACGACATATGGCCAGGTGGCAGGCGTCCAGCCGGCCGGCCATATCGCGGAAGAAGGGGGCCAGTTCCACGTCGACGCCCAGGCCGGCGTACCCCTCCCGCGCCTGCTCCATGGTCTCCGGCCGGGCCTGCTGCTTGATGCTCAGGCGCAGGCGGTGCTCTGGCGACAGGCGGGCGACGGCGGCGGGCAGGATGGTGCTGAAGACGGAGGCGCCCTGGCTGCCCCCCGTCACCAGGACGGACAGGGTGCCGGTGGGGGCGATGTAGGGCCGGTTGGCCAGGTCCAGGATGGCGGGGCGCACGGGGTTGCCGGTGCGCACGCTGGCCACGTGGCGGGGCAGGCCGCTGACCTGGGGGAAGGAGGTGGCGATCAGCCGCGCGCCGCCGGCCAGCATCTTGTTGGCCCGGCCCATCACGGCGTTCTGCTCATGCACCACCACGGGGATGCCCAGGCGCTGCGCCGCGAACACCGTGGGGACGGAGGGGTAGCCGCCGAAGCCCACCACCACGGCGGGCTTCAGATCCTTCAGGATGCGGCGGGCCTGCATCGTGCCGGCCAACAGGGACAGGGCCGTGCGCGCCTTGGACACCAGTCCCCGGCCGGGCGTGCCGGCGCTGACCCGGTGCACCGGGATGTCGGACAGGCCCTCGCCGAAGGCGTGGCCGCGGGTGTCGGTCACCAGCACGACGGGCAGGCCCCGGGCCCGCAGGGTGCGGGCCAGCGCCTCCGCCGGGAACAGGTGGCCGCCGGTGCCGCCGGCCGCCAGGACGATAGTGCCCATGGGGGAAGCGGTCACGGTAGGTCCCCCTGGCCGAAGCGCTTGCGGGTCAGGGCCAGCAGCATGCCGACGCCGATGCCCAGCGCGATCAGGGACGAACCGCCATAGCTGATGAAGGGCAGGGTCATGCCCTTGGTCGGCATCATGTGCAGGCTGGAGGCCATGTTGATGCAGGCCTGCAGGCCGAACTGCATGGCCAGGCCGGCCGAGCCCAGCATGACGAACAGGCTCTGCTCGCCGTACGCCCGGGCGAAGCTGCGCATCACGACCACGCCGAACAGCAGCACGATGAACAGGCACCACAGCATGCCCAGCTCCTCCCCCGCCACGGCGAAGATGAAGTCGGCATGGGCGTCGGGAATGGTCATCTTGACGGTGCCCTGGCCGGGGCCGGTGCCCCACAGGCCGCCGTGCTGGAAGGCGTCCAGCGCGCGCTGGACCTGGTAGTTGTCGCCGGCGGCGGGATCCAGGAAGCGGTTCACGCGGCTTTGCACGTGCGGGAACAGGAAATAGGCGCCGACCAGGCCGGACAGGCCGCAGACCACCAGCACCGCCACCAGCAGGATGGGCAGGCCGGCGATGAAGAACTGGCCGAACCATACGGCGCTGACCACGAAGGTCATGCCCAGGTCGGGCTGCATCAGCAGCAAGGCGACGATCATCAGGTAGAAGACAATGCAGACGCCGAAGTAGACCACGTTGTTGGTGTGCCGGGCCTGGGCGAACAGCCAGGCGGCGACCACGGCGAAGGCCGGCTTGATGAATTCCGAGGGCTGGACGGACAGGCCGGGCAGGTGGATCCAGCGCGTGGCGCCCTTGATCTGCACGCCCGACACCAGGGTCAGGGCCACACCCACCAGCGACAGCAGGAACATGATCATGGCCATGCGCCGCACACCCTTGGGCGACAGCAGCGACACGCCCACCATGACGATCAGGGTGGGGATCAGCATCATCACGTGATGCTGGATGAAGTGGAAGTTATCCAGGCCGATACGCTCCGCCACCGGCGGGCTGGCGGCCTGGATCAGCACCACGCCGATGGTGGCGATGAGGAAGACGGTGGCCAGGGTCCAGCGGTCGACGGTCCACCACCAGCGGCCGATGACGGATTGGTCGGTACGCGACAGCGTGATCATGACGCCCCGTCCTTTCCGGTTTCCAACTGGCGCACGATGCGGACGAAGGCGTCGCCCCGCACTTCGAAATTGGGATACTGGTCGAAGCTGGCGCAGGCGGGCGACAGCAGCACCGTGCCGCCGCCGGCTTCTTTCGCCATCGCGTAGGCGGCCGGTACCGCCTGGTCCAGGGTGCCGTAGCGGCCGTAGCTGACCTTGCCCTCCAGCCAGGGGGCGAATTCCTCCGTCGCCTCGCCGATCAGGAAGGCGTGGCGCACCCGGCCCATGAAGGGTTCCAGGCCGCTGAGCCCACCCTCCTTGGCCTTGCCGCCCACGATCCAGTACATGTCCTCGTAGCAGCCCAGGGCCTTGGACGCCGCGTCGGCGTTGGTGGCCTTGCTGTCGTTGACGAAGCGGATGCCGTCGATGGTGGCGATGGCCTGCTGGCGGTGGGCCAGGCCGGGGAAGGCGCGCATGGCCTCGGCGATCACTTCGGGCGCCACGCCCACGGCGAGGGTGGCGGCGTAGGCGGCGCAGGCGTTCTGCCAGTTGTGGCGGCCGGGCAAGGCCGCGCACCGGCGCAGGTCGACCACGGCCAGGGCCTGGCCCTCGGTATCGTCCACCAGCACGCCATCGGCGGCGTGGACACCGCCCGGCACCGGGCGTTCCGAGGAGATGCGGATGACCCTGCGCCCGCCCTCTGCTTCCAGGCTGTCGGCCATGGCGGCGGTGTTGGGCTCGTCCACGCCCAGGATGGCGACGGGCGGGGCCTTCGACGGGTCGCGGGCGCCCGGCTGGAAGATCAGGCGCTTGGCGGCGATGTAGCCGTCCATGCCGCCGTGGCGGTCCAGGTGGTCGGGCGTGATGTTCAGCAGTACGGCGGCATCGAAGCCCAGGGAGGGCGTCAGCTCCAGCTGGTAGCTGGACATTTCAAGGACGTACACGTCGCCCTCGCCCAGCGCCGGGAAGGTCAGGACGGGGATGCCCAGGTTGCCGCCCACGGCCAGGGTGCGGCCAGCATGGGCCAGGATGTGCCCGGTCAGGGCGGTGGTGGTGGATTTTCCGTTGGTGCCGGTGATGCCGATGTAGGCGGCGTCCGGTTGGGCCAGACGCAGCAGTTCCACATCGCCGATGATGGGCACACCCGCATCCTTGGCCCGGGCCGCCACCGGGTGCGGCGCCGGGAAGGTGTGGGGAATGCCGGGCGACAACACCAGGGCGGCGACCCCGGCCAGATCGGCCTCATGCAGGTTGGTCAGTGGGATGCCGGCGGCCTCCGCCGCCTTCTGGCCTCCGGCGCCGTCGTCCCAGGCCAGGACCTCAGCCCCGCTGGCGGCCAGCACGCGCGCCGCCGCCAGGCCGGACCGCGCCAAGCCCATCACCGCCACGCGGCGGCCTTTGAGGGAGGGAAGGAGGATGGGCTGGGACATGGGCGGGGCTTAACGCAGCTTCAGGGTGGACAGGCCGGCCAGGGCCAGGATGACGGCGATGATCCAGAAACGGATGACGACGGTGGGCTCGGACCAGCCCTTCTTTTCGAAGTGGTGGTGCAGCGGCGCCATGCGGAACACCCGCTTGCCCGTCATCTTGAAGCTGGCGACCTGCACGATGACCGATACGGTTTCCAGCACGAACAGGCCGCCGATGATGGCCAGCACCAGCTCATGCTTGGTGATGACGGCGACGGTGCCCAAGGCACCACCCATGGCCAGCGAGCCGGTGTCGCCCATGAACACCATGGCCGGCGGCGCGTTGAACCACAGGAAGCCCAGGCCGGCGCCCACCAGGGCGCCGCAGAACACCGCCAGCTCACCCGTGCCGGGCACGTGGTGGATCTGCAGGTAGTTGGCGAAGACGGCGTTGCCCGAGAGGTAGGCGATCAGGCCGAAGCTGGCGGCGGCGATCATGATGGGCACGATGGCCAGGCCGTCCAGGCCGTCCGTCAGGTTCACCGAATGGCTGGATCCCACGATGACGAACACGGCCCAGGGCCCGAACAGGAAGCCCAGGGGGATCAGCACGTCCTTCAGGAAGGGCACGGCCAGGCTGGTGTCCAGCGGGCTCTGCGCCACATGCAGGTACCAGGCGGTGGCGACACCGGAGACAGCGATCATCGCCACCATCTTGCCCCGGCCCGACAGGCCCTTGGTGTTGCGCTTGGTCAGCTTCAGGAAATCGTCGCCGAAGCCGACCAGGCCGAAGCCCACCGTCACCAGCAGCACGATCCAGGTGTAGGCGTTGGTCACGTCCACCCACAGCACGGTGGAGATCAGGACCGAGATCATGATCATCAGGCCGCCCATGGTGGGCGTGCCCTTCTTCTTCAGGTGCGTCTCCGGCCCGTCGGTGCGGATGGGCTGCCCCGATCCCTGCATGGACTTCAGCCAGCGGATGACGCCCGGGCCGATGACGAAGCTGATGATCAGTGCCGTCAGCATGGCCCCGCCCGTCCGGAACGTGATGTACCGGAACAGGTTGAATAGCTGGAAGTCGTCGGCCAGCGGGAACAGCAGATTGAACAACATGGGACGGGTCTTAGCTCCCGGAGACGGCGGCGGAGGAGGAAGAGGGGGTAGGATGGTCCAGGGCCTTCAGGGCGTCGACCACCAGCGCCATCCGGCTGCCGGCGGATCCCTTGACCATGACGATGTCGTTGGCGCGCACGGCCGCGCCCACCAGGGGCGCCAGCTCGGCGCTGGTGTCGGCGTGGGCGCCCCGGCGCTCAGACGGTAGGCGGTCGAACAGATGGCGCATGTGGGGGCCGCAGGTGAAGACCAGGTGCACGTCGGCGGCCACCAGCGCGTCGGCCAGGCCGGCGTGCAGCCTGGGGGAGTCCGCGCCTAGTTCCAGCATGTCGCCCAGCACCGCCACGCGGCGGCCGCCCGGGCCCGGCTGTGTATGGCCCAGCACGTCGGCGGAGGCCGCCACCGACACGGGGCTGGCGTTGTAGCTTTCGTCGATCAGGGTCAGGCTGCCGCCACCATGGGGATGGGTGGGCAGAGGCACGGTTTGGCGCACGCCCCGGCCCTTGACGGGCGCCAGGGTGGCCAGGGCCTGGGCGGCGGTGGCGATGTCGCCGCCCGCGGCCGACACGGCCAGCAGCACGGCCAGGCTGTTCAGCGCCTGGTGGCGGCCGGGCACGGCCAGGGTGTAGCGGATGACCTGGTCCTGGATCTCGGCCGTCACGTCGCTGCCGGTCTGGCCCAGATCCAGGTCGATCAGGCGGGCGTCCGCCCCGGCGGTGGCGCCGAAGCTCAACACGTGGCCGATGCCTTGGGTGCGGGCGGCGGCAAGCAGGCGGGCGTATTGCGGATTGTCCCGGTTCAGGATGGCCGTGCCCTGGCGGGACATGCCCTCGAAAATCTCGGCCTTGGCGTCGGCGATGCCCTCGATGGAGGCGAAGAACTCCAGGTGCACCGCCTCCACCGTGGTGATGATGGCGATGTCCGGCCGCGCCATGCGCGACAGGGGACCGATCTCACCCGCGTGGTTCATGCCCATCTCGAACACGCCATAGCGCGCATCGGCCGGCAGGCTGGCCAGCGACAGGGGCAGGCCCAGGTGGTTGTTCAGGTTGCCTTCGGTGGCGAAGGTGGGGCCCAGGGCGCCCAGCGCCGCGCGCAGGAATTCCTTGGTGCTGGTCTTGCCGACGGACCCGGTGACGGCGATGACCTTGGCGGCGGTGTTCAGCCGCGCCACCCGCGCCAAATCCTCCAGGGCCGCCTGGGTGTCCTCGACCACCAGCAGGGGCGCGTCGGCGGCGATGCCGTCCGGCACGTGGCCCACCAGGCAGGCGGCGGCCCCGCGCTGCAAGGCCATCTCGACAAAGGCGTGGCCGTCGAAATTGGGGCCCTTCAGCACCACGAACAGGTCACCGGGGTTCAGGGTGCGGGTGTTGATGGAAATGCCGGTGGCGGCCCAATCGGCCCCCTGCACGCGGCCGTTCGCGGCGGCGGCGGCATCGGCCGCCGTCCACAGCACGTTCCTGGTCGGGGTCGCGGTCATGCCGTCCCTCCCGACATCCCATTGGCCGACATCCCGCTGGCCGGCATCCCACTGGCCAAGCCCAGCACGCCGCGGGCGACGGCGGCGTCGTCGAAGGGACGCACCTCCTTACCCACGATCTGGCCCTGCTCATGCCCCTTGCCGGCGATGACCAGCACGTCGCCGGCCTTCAGGTCCCCGATGGCCAGCGCGATGGCGGCGGCGCGGTCGTCCACCTCGGTGGCGCCGGGGCAGCCGGCCAGCACTTCCGCCCGGATGGCGCCGGGGATCTCGGTGCGCGGGTTGTCGTCGGTGACGATGACGCGGTCGGCCAGGCGGGCGGCGATGGCGCCCATCATAGGACGCTTGCCCCGGTCGCGGTCGCCGCCACAGCCGAAGACGACGGAAAGGCGGCCCTCGGCATGGGGCCGCAGGCTGTTCAGCACCGTCTCCAGCCCGTCGGGCGTGTGGGCGTAGTCGACATAGATGGCGGCGCCGTTGTCCAGCGTCGCCACCAGTTCCAGCCGGCCGCGCACGCCATCCAGCTGTGACAGCAGCCCGGCGGCGGCCTGTGGTTCCGCCCCGCTGCCGATGACCATGCCCAGCGCGCACAGGGCGTTCCACACCTGGAAGCGGCCGACCAGCGGCAGGACGATGTCGTGGCGGGCGCCCATGACCTCCAGGGTCAGGGCCTGGCCTTGGGGCAGGGGACGCAGGGCCTTCACCGCCAGGTCGCGCCCCTGCTCGCCAAAGCCGATCAGGGTCTGCTTGCGGGCGCGCACCAGGTCGGCCAGGGCCTGGAATTCGGGGATGTCGGCATTCACCACGGCCGTGGCCCCGCGCGGCATCACCCGGTCGAACAGCATGGCCTTGGCCTTGAAGTAGGCCTCCATGGTGCCGTGGTAATCCAAATGGTCGCGGGTCAGGTTGGTGAAGCCGCCCACGGTGACCAGCACGCCGTCCAGGCGGAACTGGTCCAGGCCGTGGCTGCTGGCCTCCATCGCCAGGTGGGTGACGCCGCCCTCGGCCAGGCGCGACAGCGTGCTGTGCAGCGCCACCGGGTCGGGCGTGGTCAGGCTGTCCTCACGCGGGAAGCCGGGGGCGATCAGGCCCAGGGTGCCCATGGCGCCGGCCTGGTACCCCTGCAGGGACCACATTTGGCGGGTGAACTGCGCGGTGGAGGTCTTGCCATTGGTGCCGGTGACGGCGGCGATGGTGGCGGGCTGGCGCTTGTAGAAGGCGGCCGCCAGCAGGGCGAAGCGCCGCCGGGGATTGGCGTCCTCGATCAGGCTGACGGGATGAGGCAGGTTTTCAGGCAGCGTGGTTCCCTTGGGCGCCAGCACGGCCACGGCGCCGGCGGCCACCGCCTGGGGAATGAAGTCCCGCCCGTCGCGGGCGCTGCCCGGCATGGCGGCAAAGAGCATGCCCGGCTTGACCGCGCGGCTGTCCGCGGTCAGGCCGGTGATCTCGGGGTCCCGTTCCAGGGCCAGCGCCGATACGGCGATTTCGGTGCGCGATGCCATCAGATCGGTCAGACGCAAGGGTCCCTCTCACACGTGATGCCGGGGCGGGTTGATAGCGCGCGGCCCGGCATCGGTCGACCCCCACCTTACGGTGCCCTGTCGTGTGGGTTTCAGGGGGGGTGGTTAGTTGATGGTCATGGCCTGCAAAACCTCGGGGTCGTTGCGGACCACCGGCTTCACCCCCAGCAGGGGTGCCGCCTGCCAGACGATGCGCTGCACCGCGGGGGCGGCGACCCAGCCGGCGGTGGCGAAGCCGAAGCTCTTCTTGTTGCCATGCGGCTCATCCACCATGACGAACACCACATAGCGCGGATCGTTCATGGGGAAGGCGCCGGCGAAGGAGGTGCGCAGCGACTTGTGGGCGTAGCCCTTGCCGCTGACCTTCTCGGCGGTGCCGGTCTTGCCGCCCACCAGATAGTCCAGCGTGTCCGCCGCCTTCAGATCACCGGTGCCGAAGGCCGTCTTGCCCGTGCCCTCGGTCACCACCAGGCGCATGAGCTTGCGCAGGATGGCCGAGGTCTGGGGCGAGATCACACGGGTCTCGGGGATCTCGGCGTTGGGGTCGCGCTTCAGCAGGGTGGCCGGACGCATGATGCCGCCGTCGACCACGGCGGCCACGGCCGAGGACATCTGGATGGGGCTGACGGAGATGCCGTGGCCGAAGGCGACGGTCAGCAGGGTGGTGGGGCGCCAGGGGTTGGGCACCAGCGGGCCGCCGACCTCGGGGATCTCCAGCGACGGGGCCTTCAGCATGCCGAAGCGGCCCATGTACTCCCGCTGCACGTCGATGCCGAACTTCTCCGCCATCTTGGCGGAGCCGATATTGGACGACTTGCGAAAGATATCGACCACGTCCATCCAGTAATTGACCGGCTCGTCGTCATGGATGGTGAAGCGGCCGATCTTCAGGGGGTGGCTGGTGTCGAAAGTCTCGTGCAGCTTCACCGTGCCGGTTTCCAAGGCGATGGCGGTGTTCAGGATCTTGAACACCGAGCCCATCTCATAGACGCCCAGGGTGGCGCGGTTGAACTTCGACTCCTCGTGCATTTCCCCGGGGTTCTGGGGGTCGAAGTCGGGCAGGCTGACCATCGACAGGATTTCGCCCGTCTTGATGTCCATGATCAGGCCGGCGCCGCCGATGGCGTTGAAGTCCTGGATGGCCTGGGTGATTTCCTTGCGCACGATGTGCTGCAGGCGGACGTCGACGGACAGGCGCAGCGGCTCCGACTGTTCGCGCAGGCGCTTGTCGAACGACTGCTCGATACCCATCAGGCCGTTGTTGTCGATGCCGGTCAGGCCGATCAGGTGGGCGGTCAGGCTGCCCTGCGGATAGATGCGGTGCTCCTCCTGCTGGAAGAACACGCCGGGGATGCCCAGCTTGTTGACCTCGAATTCCTGGCGGGGTGTCAGGTTGCGCTTGATCCAGACGAAGCGCTTGTCGCCCTTCAGGTCCTTCAGCACCTGGCGATAGTCCAGGTCCGGCAGGGTGGCCACCAGCTTGCGGGCGGCTTCCTCCGCGTCGATCACCAGCTTGGGATCGGCATAGGCGGACGCGGTGGCCAGCGAGGTCGCCAGCAGCACGCCGTTGCGGTCGGTGATCTCCGCCCGGGTGACGGGCAGGGGGCGGGCGGTGGTGTTCTCCGCCACCGGCGGTTCCGCCTCGCGGCTGAACACCATGGTGTCGGCCAGGCGCACGCCGATGGCGCCCAGCACCAAGGCGAACAGGGCGGCCGTCACCACAAGGCGCGACCGGCCCTGCTCCAAGGCGTGGCTGGTGGGGTTGTTCAGGCGGACCCTGCCTTCCGACCTGGGGGCCTGGATGCGCTCCATGCCCGCGATGTCGAAACCGGTCAGGGAAAAGGGCGCGTCACTCATCGGGCGGCCCCCAGCTTGGCGCTCAGGGTCTGCTCCGCCATCAGGATGGGCTTGGTCTTGGACTTGGCGGCGCTGGCGGAGGCGAGGGTGACCTTGCCGCCGGTCTTGTCGGCGGCGTCCAGGCTGGCCATTAGGGCGCCGATGCTGTCCACGCGCTCAGGCTGCTTAGCCGCCTTCACGGTGGGGGCCGGCTTGCCGGCGGTGGCCTTCACCGGGGTGGGCGCCTGCACGTCCGGCGCCTTCAGCGCCACGACCTGGGCCTTGGGCGCGGGCGCCGGGGCGGCCTGGGCCACGGCGACCTGTACGGCGGGGGCGGCCGGCGCCACGCTGGCGACGTAGGTGGACTCCGGCGCCGGGGCGGCCCCCGGGGCGGGCTTCGCCTGGTCCGCCGGCGCGCCGGGAACCGGCGCGGGCGCCTCCGGCTTCACCGGCACGGCGGCCAGGGCCACCATCTGCTCCGCCTTGGTGGGGCGCAGGGTGGAATGCTCGGTCGCCAGCCGCTCCAGCCGGGTGGGATCGTTCAGGTAGGCCCATTCGGCGCGCAGCACCTGGATGGACTGCTGCTCCTGCGCGATCTGCCGGTTGAGGGAGGCCAGGTGCTCCTGCTCCTCCTGCACGCGATAGCTGGTGTGGTAGAGGATGCCGCTGGCGACGGTGGCGAGGCACAGCCAGACGAGCGTGGACTTGCCTATCATGCTGCTTCTCCCATGGGCCAAGCGGGGGCGTTGGTGCGTTCGGCGGCGCGCAACCGAGCGGATCGGGCGCGCGGATTGTGGCGAAGTTCGGGTTCGCTGGGGGTAACCCCGCTGCGCCCCAGAAGGCGGAAGGTGGGGGCGGGGCCGCTGTGGGCGGCCGGCATGTGGCGCGACGGCGCGCCCTCCGACCCGCTGCGCTGGCGCAGGAAGTCCTTCACCCGCCGGTCTTCCAGGGAATGGAAGGAGACGACGGCCAGATGGCCGCCGGGCGCCAGCACCCGCTCGGCGCCGGCCAGGCCGCGGTCCAGCTCCCCCAGCTCGTCATTCACGTGCAGGCGCAGGGCCTGGAAGCTGCGGGTGGCGGGGTCGATGCCGTCCTTCTTGGACCGGGGAACGACGCCGCGGATGATGTCCGCCAGCTGCGCCGTCGTCTCGATTCGCGATGCGGCGCGGGCGGCCACGATGGCGCGGGCCACGCGACGGGACAGGCGCTCCTCGCCCAGACGCCACAGGATGTTGGCGATGTCGGCCTCGGCGTAGTCGTTGACCACGTCGGCGGCGGTGGGACCGCTCAGGCTCATGCGCATGTCCAGCGGGCCGTCGAAGCGGAAGGAGAAGCCGCGCGCCGGGTCGTCGATCTGGGGGGAGGAGACGCCGATGTCCAGCGCCACGCCGTCCACCGGGCCGATGCCGTGGGCGGCCAGCAGCTCGGCCATGTCGCCGAACCGGCCCTCGATGATGCGCAGGCGGCCGGGGAAACGGGCCAGCAGGGGTTCCGCCCGCTTGATGGCGGCCGGGTCGCGGTCGATGCCGATGACCTGGCAATCCGCCGCCTCCAGGATGGCGCGGGTATAGCCGCCGGCGCCGAAGGTGCCGTCGACATAGACGCCGCCGTCACGCACGGCCAGGGCCGCCAGCACCTCGGCCAGCAGGACGGAGATATGGACCTGCGGCCCGCTGGTGGTCGCGGTCTCGCTCACTGCGTACCCCCGCCATTGGATCCGGCCGCCAGGACCGAGTTGGTGCGGGCCAGGATGGTGGACAGCGAGATGTTCTGGGCGCGGCTGCGGTCGCGGCTGGCGGCTTCATGGGCCGACAGGGCGTCGGGGTCCCAGATCTGGAAGGTGTGGCGGCGGCCGACGAAGGCGGCACCTTCGGTGATGCCGGCGAAGGCCAGGAAGTTTTCCGGCAGCACGATGCGGCCCTCGGGATCCAGGGCCAGGCGGACGGACCCGCCGAACACCGTGGTCTCGATCAGGTCGCGCATGTCGTCGGGCATGTTGGGGTTGTCCAGCGCCTCGGACAGGCGATCCATATAGTCGACGCTGCAGGCATCGATGGCGTTGGCCTGCAGGGACCGGAAGACGATCAGCTCCGTCTGTCCACCAAGGACGCCGCGGAAGGAAGACGGGACTGAAACCCGACCCTTCTTGTCGACCTTGTTCACATATGTGGACAGGAACAAGCCCATCGATCCCCGCGTCTCCAGCGCCTCCGCGCCCCACCCGATCCGGCACCAGCCCCAGCTTCAGAATGCGTCGCTCGTCCGGGTAAGACCGGATAGGCATGCGCGCCCTGTTTTTGGGTCCATATGGGGTAGCATGGGAACTTATGGGCGTCAATGGGATGACTCGGCTCAATGCTTGTCCACAGGGAGTTTTTCCACAGTTGTGGAAAACGTTCTTCTTGCGGACGCATCTAAATCGAACGGGTAGGTTCTGGCGCCATATATTCGTGGGTTTCCGCCGAATCTAATAGCCTTCGGATAGGAGATACCTATCCTGTGGATAAGGGGGGTCGTCAGGCGGCCGTTAGTGAAACGGCGCCCAAATCTTTTGGATAAGCCACCTTGGTTATTCGGGTGTTGGTTTTAGGCCCAAGTACTCGTCGGTTCAGGGCCCAGCACCAAATATGGTAAGGGAAAGGTCATAGGCCGCCATATCTAGGCGCCGAGGAAGCTTTCACCGCCCTTTCCCATGAATTCCCATGCGGCGCCCAAAACCGACCAAAAATCCCATGCCGTCCCATCCCGGCATGGAGTCACTGGATTTGTGACGGGATTTCCCATGCCGTCCCACCTGCCCGGCCGGCTTGGTCAGCCTGCCGGATGCCGGCGTGTTTCAACCGCGGTCACGGCCGCTTTCATGTCCTGGGTGACTGATGCCGCGCTCCCCGGCGATGTGTTCCGCGCCCCACCCGCAGGCGTCTTGGGTGATGCGGCGGGGTGGGGAAGGGCGGGTTGGCCCACCCTCTGCGAAGGGATGGCGTGCTTTGAACCCTATAATTTTGGCGGGTAAAGCAAACCTATTCCATTGAACCAGTAACAGTGGAGGGTTCGGCGAGCGATGGAAATATAAAATTAAGCAAACAGGTGCGACCAATTAGCCCGCGACGGCCTTTGAAGGCGCCAGTGATGGGCGGCTCATCCATGGACAAGGTGAAAATCGAAACCGATGGGTCGGACGGGCACGTGCCGCCAACGCGGAAGGCCCGCGTCTTTCCCTGGCTGGTGGCGGGCGTGGCTTTACTGGTGGCCTTCGTGACCGGACATGAGCATGCCCATATCCCGGTGCTGTCGGCCCGGACGTATATGGCATTGGCCGCATTTTTCCTGTCGGCTGTTCTCTGTGCCGCCATTTGGCGGATGATCCTGCGGCGCCAGGAAAAGATGGAGGCGGGCTGGCGGCGGAAGTTGAAGGAGATGGCGGACGCGCAGCGGGACGGCGCCACATTGGCTGCCATCGTGACCTCCTCCGACGACGCCATCGTCAGCAAGACGCTGGACGGCTTGATCACCAGCTGGAATCCCGGCGCGGAGCGGATGTTCGGTTACACGGCCGCGGAGGTGGTCGGCCGGCCGGTCACGGCCCTGTTCCCGCCGGAGCTCCTGTCGGAAGAAGCGGGTATTCTGGACCGTATCCGCAGGGGTGAGATTGTCGGTCACCTCGATACCGTGCGGTGCCACAAGGATGGACGGCGGGTCGATGTCTCGGTCACGGTCTCGCCCGTCCGCGATGCCCACGGCGTGATCGTCGGCGCGTCCAAGATCGCCCGCGACATCGGGGAGCGGAAGCGGGCCGCCGGGGAGCTTGAGCGCCATCGCCTTGACCTTGAAGCCAGGTGGCCGAACGAACCCGCGAAATCGCCACCGCCAACCGCATGCTGGAAGGGGCGCTGAAGGAGGCGCGGGCGGCCAATGAGGCCAAGACCCGTTTTCTGGCCAATATGAGCCATGAAATCCGCACTCCCATGAACGCCGTGCTCGGCTTCATCGGCCTCGTGCTGGAGCGGGAGACGAGAGTGGAGACGCACCGCCAGCTCCTGATGGCGCACAAGGCCGCCAAGTCGCTGCTGGCGCTGATCAATGACATCCTGGACCTGTCCCGGCTGCAGAGCGGCGGCTTGGCGCTGGAGCCGGTGATATTCGACCTGCGGGGTGAGTTGCGGGCCTGTGTCGACCTGGTGCGGGAAAAGGCCCGCGAAAAGGACATCAGCCTGCAATTCGACTATGCGGACGATTTGCCCCTGTCCCACTTGGGCGATTCCGTCCGTGTCCGCCAGATCGTGACCAACTTGATGGCGAACGCCATCAAGTTCACACAGGCCGGCCGGGTCCTGCTGAAGGCCGGGCCAGCGGCCCAGGGCATGGTCGAAATCTCGGTGGCCGACACCGGCATCGGCCTGACGTCCCAGCAGGCGGCTCACGTCTTTGATCGCTTTCATCAGATGGATGATGCCGCGACCCGCCGCTTCAGTGGTTTGGGGCTGGGGGTATCCATCTGCAAGGAACTGGTGGATTTGATGGGCGGCACAGTCGGTGTCGAAAGCGAGCCCGGCCTCGGTAGCACATTCCGCGCGTGCCTCCCCTTGCCGGCGGCATCGTCACGGATGGCGGCGCTTTCCAAGCCATCGTCCCCTTGTCCGGACGCGGCGTCGCGGCCCGCCGCAAGTCCATACAGGCGGTTCAAGGTCTTGTTGGCCGATGACGTGTCGGAGAACCTGGAACTGGCCGAAATCCATTTGTTAGCGCAGGGCCATGACGTGACACGGGCCCATGACGGCCGGGAGGCGGTGGAGAAGGCCCGTCAGCTGGCGTTCGACATCATCCTCATGGATGTCCAGATGCCACGGCTGAGCGGAAAGGCCGCCGTGCGCCTGATCCGGGAGTTCGAACGGGAGACTGGCCGGCACGTGCCCGTCATCGCGCTCAGCGCCAACGACTGCTCCGCCGAGCGCAGGGAATGCCTTGAGGCCGGCATGACGGCCTACATGACCAAGCCGCTCGATTTCGACGCGCTGGGCGCCTTGGCCCAGCAACTCGTGCCCCACGACGGTGGCGAACCGATGCCGGAAGGGGGCCCCCGCATCGGGGCGCTCGCCCGGGCGACCCCTCAGATCGCCCGGGAAATGACGGCGTTGTGCCAGGTGCTGGAAAGCGACGACCCCGATTTGATCGAGCCGGTGCTGGATCGGTTGGGTATGGCGGGGCTGGAACTGAAGGCCCTGGTGCCGCTGCGCCGCTTGGTGGCCGATTTCGAATTCGCGCAGGCACGGGCCCTGGCCACCGGCATGACCGGCGCGA
Organism: Nitrospirillum guaranorum; assembly: GCF_034653275.1. Lineage (NCBI taxonomy): Bacteria > Pseudomonadati > Pseudomonadota > Alphaproteobacteria > Rhodospirillales > Azospirillaceae > Nitrospirillum > Nitrospirillum guaranorum. The sequence continues at coordinate 1,318,302 of NZ_JAYEES010000003.1, forward strand.
TGGCGGGCGCCGTCGCCGAAGGCGGCCATCAAGGGGAGGGCGCCCGTGGATAAGCTCTGGAAAGTCCTGGTGGTGGATGATGAGGCGGTGAACCTCCATGTGCTGCGGGACATCCTTTCGGCCAACTACGCCCTGGTGTATGCCAAGAGCGGGCAACAGGCGCTGGACGCCGCGCGCAGGCACCGGCCGGATCTGATCTTGCTGGACATCATGATGCCGGACATGGACGGATATGAGGTTTGCCGCCGCCTGAAGGCCGAGCCTGAGCTGCGCCACATTCCCATCATCTTCGTGTCCGCCATGGGCACGGTGGAGGACGAGGCCAAAGGGTTTGAGGCCGGCGCTACCGACTACCTCACCAAGCCGATTTCAGCCGCCTTGGTGCGTGCGCGCGTGCGAACCCACATCGCCCTTGTCGATCAGGCGTCCATCCTGGACCGACTGTGCGTGGCGGGCGAATACAAGGACCAGGAAACCGGGGGGCATGTGCGGCGGATCGGCCTTCTTGCCGAGGCGCTGGCCCGCGCCTTGGGCTGGAGCGAAGACGCGTGCCGCGCCATCCGGCTGGCGGCGCCCATGCATGACATCGGCAAGATCGCCATTCCCGACCGTATCCTGCTCAAGAACGGCAAGCTGGATGCGGAAGAGATGGCCATCATGCGCACCCATCCGGAACGGGGCGCGGCGATCATTGGATCGAACGGGTCGTCGCTGCTGCGGCTGGCGGCCAGCATCGCGATGACGCATCACGAGAAATGGGACGGAAGCGGCTATCCGCGGGGCCTGACCGGCACCGCCATTCCCCTGGAAGGGCGGATCGTCGCCCTGGTGGATGTTTACGACGCCCTGCTGTCCCCCCGGCCTTATAAACCGGCATGGTCCCTGGAGGCGGTCGCCGCCTATCTCGAGGACCAGGCAGGTTGCCATTTCGACCCCGTGCTGGTTCCGCTGTTTCTGGAGATGGTGGCGGCCACCGGTCCACAGGTGCCGATTATGGATTGAAGCGTCCGGAAGCGGCGTGGAACAGTTCCTTAAAGATGGAAAGCTTGCCTTTGAAGCCGTTGATCTTCGTCGGCGTCGGCTCACCCACGGGATAGCTGCGGCGCACCGGAATTTCACAGACGCGATATCCTAGCTGCCCGGCACGCGCCGTCAGATAGAAAAGCAGCTCGTACCGCGAAAAAACGTCGCGGAACGGAGCCACCCGCGGGTCTGACAGGTAGCGCTTTGAATAGGCACGGAAGCCGTTCGTCGTGTCAGTGAACCAGTGGCGCCCGGCAATGCTGAGCAGCGGCGCGTGGATCAAGCGATTGCCGATCGTCCGTTCCAGCGGGGTGTTCTCGGCTTTCCCCCCGGGCGGTAGCGTGACCCCTGAACGTAGTCATATCCTTCGTCCAGCTTGGCGCACATTTGTCGGATGGCCTCGACGCCGTCCTTGCCGTTTCCGTCTATGGTGACGATGCCTTCGTAACCGTCGTTGAGGCACCACGAGTAGGCCATGCGCAATTGGGCGCTCAATTTGCCAGGTCCGGTTTTCACCAGCACCGCGCGGACGGGCAGTGTGGAGATGAAGTCGGGGGTGAGGGATCCATCCGTCGAGCCGCCATCGGCCACGATGACGTCGACAGGCGGTGATTCCGCTGCGATCGCGCGCAACTGCCGCTGGATTTTTGTTCCTTCGTTGATAACCGGAATCACCAGCGCATACCGATGGCCACGGGGTTTATAAAGATTCGCCTCATAGGAAGGAACTTGCCAGTCATGTACTTGCTGGCTGGACCCAACCCCCATTGCTTTACTCCCCCGAATTGGAATTGATCCCGGCTCGGCGATATACGACCAGGCGGCTAAGCAGGTAATTTATCACGAACGATGCCCCCGCCGCCGCGACCAGCACGGCAAGATTCATGACGTGGCTGGTTGCCAGCGGGGATATCGCGGCCACCAAGCCGAGACGAACGCCCAGGCCGACCAGGGCCGTCATCAGGTAAAGCGACGCCCTTTCGGTCGATAGACCGCGTCCGGTTCGCCCAGGGGAGAATGTCCACAGCTCATGTAAAATATAATTGAAAATTGCGCCGGTGATGAAACCCGAGACGGTGCCTGCGGCAAGGGGAAGATTCGCCACATTGACGATGATGGACGCGACGGTGAGATCGACAATCAAGCCAGCGCCGGTCACCGACGCGAAGCGTATCAATTCCGGGGACATAAGGGGCGTTATCCAGGCCATCAGCCGGCCAGGGGCATTATTTCCCGCTGATACAACCCGCGTACCATCTAAAGCCGGCCTTTGAGGACGCCTCAACGTAGCCCCTCCCGATCTGCGGCCGCCGTTAGCAAGCCAACGGAGACCTCAAGCGTTTCCAGCGCATTAGGTGCCGCCTTCATTTCAATCGAAACCGCGCGATCATAACCAATGCCTTTCAACGCCGCGAACACGGCGCGCGCGTCTTTTTCATTCGTGGGGGCGGGCGCGAGATTCGCGGAGGAGATGTGGACGTGCGAAATGTGCTCCGCCGCGTCTTGCGCAAATGCCGCGACTAGATGAAAAGCATCATTCATATAAAGCGCGCCGACGTCGAAATTAAAACTCACCGCCGCGTGACCAATGTGACGGACAACCTTCAGAGTTTCCTCGAAGGTCGTCATGAAATTTGTGCCGTACGCGACGGCGTTGGGCTCCAGCGCGATATGGACGCCGTGTGTTGCGGCCAGGTCGCCGAGAGGGCGGAAAACGTCCCCCACGATCGTGAGCGCGTCTTCCTGCGGAAGACCGGGCGGAATGACACGCTGTTTTGGTGAGCCGAAGACCACGTTGGCAATGCCCAGCCGACCCGCCAGCTCAATGGCCCGGACCAATCCTTGCTCTAGACGTTGCCTTCCGGCCGGCGCCCCGAACAGGTCGGCCCCTTCGACGCCGAACAGAAGCGACTGCATGGAAACCAGTTGCAGCCCGAAGCGGTCGAGTTCCGCCAAGCGCGCCGTGACCGCGTCCCGTGCCGGTGTGAACACGTCGGCTTCTTCCGCGAACAAGAGGCCGGGCGCGATCTCAAGCCCGGCGATGCCATGGTCGCGTAAAATGGCGTAGGCCTCCAGGCGCTGGAGATACGACCATGCAATGTTGGAAACGGCGAGTTTCATGGCGTGCCAAGAGTGGGGAAGAAGGAGGTAATATCGCTCAGGACTGATGCGCGGTCCTGGATGTAGCCCCCGCTGCCGCCCCACATGTCGGCATGACGGGTCTTCATGTCTTCATGGTAGATGGCGGCATCCGTCGCGCTGAAGGACTGGCCTGTCACAGCCTGATAAATTTCGGCAGCACTTAGTGGTTCCGGCGCGAGGTGGGCGAGCGGCAATTGATTTCGGATGACGACACCGATGTCCGACCATAGTCGCGCCAAACCATAATATTGGTAGCTGCTATCAGGATTGGTGAAGTTCAGGGCGGTGAAGCCGGCAGCTCTCAGTGCGCCTATCAATAGTTCCTGATCCCCCCCGGCAACCTTCTCCCGCGCATAGCGATACATTCCCAGACCGGGATCGAATTCATAAGCGGCTCTAAGTACGCCGACGGCCGCGTTTGGTAGTCGCCCGAGCAAGTCCTCGAACCGCGCTGGGTTCAGGAAAGAGGGCGCGGGGTTCGCGATGTCGAAGAGGAAGTTCTTCTTCAATCCAGGACCGAAGAGAGCGGGCAGGCGCAAGATATGGCAGCGCTGGAATAGGGCCGCGCAGGCCTCCTCCAGGACACGGCGGTTGCGGCCGTAAGCCTTGCTGGTTTCAAAGTGATTGGTGCTTTCGTCCAGGCCAACGGGATTGGCCAGAACTGCGATCGTCGAGATAAGGACGAAATGCTCCGCCCGCGCGCTTTCGATGTGGGAGAGCAACCGCCGAATATTCTGAAGGTCGCCCTCGGGATCCTTATTGGCGGCCCACATCGTGGCTGGCGCTGCGGAGCAGACCAGCACGTCAAAACGTTTGCCATCCAGTTCGGCGATGTTCTTCGAGTTGAACAAACCCGTGAAGGTATGGGCGGCTACAAGATTGGTTCCAACGAAACCCGTATGTCCTATGAGCCCGTCCGGCATGGTCCCTCCAATATAAGTCAGCCAGCGCTCGCCACCGCCAGGCGAGATCGTCGATGTGGCAGGCGCTATATATCAGATTTTCATATAAATATATAACAGCTATGGAGAGAAATGGTCTCGCTGGTTCTATCTGTATCGGGATGAAATCCAAAATACAGGTATGTACATTGTTATGGTAACATGGATTCGGTTTGGACGTTAACCCGTTTGTCATTCACCATTGTTTTGCTGTTCTTTTCCGAGACCACGGCATATTCCGCGATTCCTCTTCTTTCATCAAGAAGGCGGCCCAGATATTCGCTGATGAAGGCAAGAATAAGGAACAGAAGCATGAACTGGATGGACATGAACAGGACGGTGGTTGTCCAACCTTCCACGACCCTCTCCTTTACCACGCGGATGACCACGCTGTAGCAGGCGAAGATCAGCGCGATGAAGCTGCCGAGCAACCCCACCCCTGACATCCACCGCAGAGGGCGTGAGGAGTTGAACACTAGCAGGTGGAGGAACTGCTGGCCCGCCTGCGATAAGGATTTGCCTCTCGGGTCGGTAGGCGTCTGTTCATAGCTGATGGATTGTGACGGATAACCCGTCTTTTGCAGGCGAAGATTAAGCTGATGATGAGAGCGGCCGGTGTTTATGACCGCGTTGATCGCCCGCCGGCTCACGCACCTGAAGTCCGTTGCGTTCGCCGGCAACTGATAATCGATGGACGCCAGCAAAGGCGACGCGATGCGCCGGGTTAGGCGATACAATAGGGACTGAGGCGTTGCGGAAACACCGACGACGATATCACTGCCCCTCTGGCAGGCGGCCACGGCTTTGGAGATCAATTCCAGGGGGTCTGCCGCGACGTCGAACAGCAAGACGAAGTCGCCGATCGCGTTTTCCATGATGGCAGACCGGGCCACATCGGACGGCACGGCGAAAGCCAGTTGGATGAGGCGGACGCAGGGAATCTTCGACAGGATTTCCGCGGCCTGTGCATCGGACACCTGCTGGCGCACCGGGCCCTGTACGATCACCAGTATCTCGTAATCCGTATAGAGGGCGTCCAGCGTGTGCTGGATGGCCCCCACCTTATCTTCCAGCGAGGTGATTGGGTGATCGATGACGATGCCGGCGGAAACAAAGAGTTCGCTCTTCACGGCCTGTCTCCTCAAAGTCCAATGCCGTTGGCTTCAATCGCTGCGACAACGTCGTAGACATTGTCGATTTTCCCCCCAAGGACGCTGTGCAGGCCGGGTAGCCCATGGTTCGCACGGAATAGGATGGGGCGGGAGTCATCGGTTTCGCTTCGTGGCAAGACAGTCTTCACTTCCCACAGTGATTGGCTGTAACGGCATTCATTCAGGAGGGGAATATAGCGGGCGGCATCCTTGCGCATGGCTTCCCATGCGCTGGCACGAGGTTGGGCATCAAAAAGGCGGTTCTGGGCACCATCAGCGCCGCCCCGTTCGTCCATCCATTCGTAATGGGGCGTATAGCGCACATGGCTGAATGTGTGTAGCCCTAACGATGGAAATGGCATTACGGAAAAGAATGGTCCGCACATGACGGTTATCCCCGACTGCCGGATTTCATCGGGTACCTCGACAACGCACATTTCCGTCATTTCATGTTTCAAAGGAATGGGGGCGGCACCTGAGTTACTGAGAAGGAAATTGATGTTTGAGTAGGTGCAATTGAAAACGTGAGCGGTGGTTAATTCTTCGACGGAGGAGTCGGATTTACGAATCGTGACAGCCAATAGGTTCGATTCTTGACGCACGTTTTCCACCACGGCGCCGAGACGCATCTCGACGGAGGCGATGCTCAGCCGCCGAAGCATCGTGTCGCGTAACGCCGAGGCGTCGAAGGCGTATTCCACGGTGGAGAAGCAGGCTTCGATGAAATGGGGATTTGTGAGCCGGCGCAACCAGTTCGGCGCCGCTTCACAAGGTGCGCCAATACGCTCGCAGAATTTCTGAAACTGGTAGGCGGATATCTTTCCCAGCGGTGAGCCGATTAGGTAGAACTTCTGAAAATCTGAAACAACGCAGTCATTATATTCTTCTATAAAGCGTGGAAATGAGATTCTAGACCTCAATGCAGTCAGGACGCTACGCGGATAATGATAACCGTTATGAACCCGCGCTTGATTATGATAAGAAGCACGACGCATGCATTCAGTTTCCCGCTCAACTAGCAGGACGCGGCGGTTTTTTCTGGCAAAATATTCTGAGATATACATGCCAAAGAAACCACCACCCACTACGATCACGTCATAGTCCATGCACTTTCTCGCAATTATTTATCGCAAATATATTGAACATTAAACCCAGAGTATTAGTCGATTTGTCTTGGGCTATTTGCCTGATCCCCCCGTTTGGGGTGGCCTTTGAAGGGATTCGGGACCGGTATTCTGGCGGCGCCATACAAGAACACTGAGATCGTCGCTGCCACCAGGAAATAGACATATCTAAAGTCGCATGCGATTCCGATCACCAAATAGCTTCCGACGAATGCGAGCGCCGACAACAGCATGCATATCATTACCGCGCTGCCTTCGATAGGGCGCCACAGCAGGTAAGCTATAAGAAGCACGGCAACCACGACATAGAATGTCGGGTTCATGAGGGGGCCGCCAAAGTAATGCGTGCTATAATTGTAAAGAGCCTGATCCGATGGGCGGACCCCTTCTTTTAGCCCCAGGCTGTGGACCAAGTCTTCAGGGCCATAAATTCCGATATGAACCGGCAAGCAACGGCCAGGTTCGGGGGGAGCCATAAGCCAAGCAAAGACGGCCATCCGATGGGCCAGGTACGCACGTGTGTGGCTCAATATCAATTGTTGCCACAGCTGGGTGATCTCGGCTGGGCTGAGATGGGAAAAGCCTGCCGCTGCTATTTCAGAGCTATGGGGATTCAGCGGATTGTCAAGCCGCTCCGCCGTGTAACTCTGGCGAACCGCGTCCTGGAATTTAGCGGTATCGACCCCTCTTTCGGCGAGTATGGACAGATCAATGTCTGTTTCCCGCGCGATGATGCCGGAGATGTCATATTTGGCGAGGACCAAGAGCCCAAGCCCGACCACACTTTGCTGCTTAACGGCCGTGACACGGATCAATCCGTTCGAGAGTGAGCAGGCCCCCAAGGAAAAGAAAACGGCACAAAGGACGGCGCCCACGGTTCGCAATGCCTTAATGGCTAGTTTCGCGGACGCGACCCGAACGTATTCCTTCCAACCGATGGCAAGCGCCACGAATAGGATGACGACGAAGCCGTTCTGACGAACGAGGGCGGCCAAAGCCGCGAGCAGGCATGCGATCCCATAGGCAATGTAGCGTCGGCCTTTGGGAGGCGCGCCAAATGTTTCCAGGGTGGCGAACGCGAGCACGGCCAAGTTGGCGAATAGGACGTCTTTCCAAACGATGCCTTGATAAACCAAAACAGGAGGTGTCAAACAGGCCGCTATTGTCAGCGCCATCGTCGGCAAAGGGCGCGCCGTGCGGTTGATCAGAAGTGCAAGCGCGCCGAAGAACAGCGCTGAACTGAGAGCAAGGTAAAGCGCCGTCCCCGGGATCACCCGATCCGCGAGCCCCATCACCGCGGACATTAGCGGCGGATGCATGCTGAGATAGGTCGCAGTCCGTCCTTCGTTCAACTGGACAACGGAATCGTAGGACAACTGACCGGGGGCGTTAACGGCTAGAATCACCCCCCACAAGAGGGCCGTCACGCCCAGCACCACACCTGAAACCGGATGCAGGGGCGACTGTCGGTGACTGGTGGCGCTGTCGAGGCCCACCCTGTCCATGAGTCCATTCACCAATACATGTGATTTCAGGAAATTCACCGAACAATATCTCCGTTAAGAAATATAAATCTTGAGGTTATGCCTTGGGAATTATCATGAATTGGGTTCTGAACCAAATTCCCCAGGAAGATTTTAAATTGAGCGATTGTCGGAATTCGATAACATTCCCACGCCTACCGTGCAAGCGCGCGGGCCCAAGGAATGGAGCGCATGGTAGCGAGGGAGGGGCCGGCTTCGGCCAAATCCTGAAGTACCAAACACCAGAAGAAGTCGTGAAAAAGAATCTGCCAGATGGCCTGTAAGCCGGGTTCTGTCCTCCGGCCCGTCCCCCGGTGAAGGGGCGGCGGCCGTGGGATGGCCATTCATCTGGGACGCCTGTCGCCAGGCGCCTCGCGCGACCTACCCGGGCGGCGGCTCGGAAGATGCTTTGGCCGGTTGCCCGGCCGTGCCGCCCCTATTCGATCTTGCTCCCGGTGGGGTTTACCGTGCCGCCCCTGTTGCCAGGGGCGCGGTGCGCTCTTACCGCACCCTTTCACCCTTGCCGGCCCCCCGGTCCCCCGAAAGGGCGGGCGGCAGGCGGTTTGCTTTCTGTGGCACTTTCCCTAGGGTCGCCCCCGCCAGGCGTTACCTGGCACCGTTCTTCCGTGGAGCCCGGACTTTCCTCCCCCCGACGGCTTTCGCCATTGTCGGAAGGCGGCCATCCGGCCATCTGGCAGGCGGCGACCCTAGGCGCATCGTCGGGGGGATGCAAGCGCCGATGGCGGGGGTCAGCGCGCTGACTGCGCCAGCAGGCTATGCAATCGCCGCACGGTTTCCGCACCGGCCGGTTGGCCCAGGGCCTCCGCATGCCAGTGGCGCTGGAAGGCTGTCAGCGTCTCGGTGAAGGTCGCGATGGCTGGATCATAGCCCAGGCGCGTGAGCAGGGCGGCCACCTGCGCCTCGCCACCGTTCCATGCCGTGCCACGGAAATCCGCCTCCGGCCAAAGGCCGACGCCGGCACGGGCCAACGCCGGCCAGTCGAACAGTTCGCCCGGATCCTGCTTGCGGGCGGGCGCCATGTCGGAATGGGCGATGACATTGCCGGCCGGGATGGGATGGCGGTCCAAGATGCCCCGGCACAGGTCGGTGACGGCCCGCATCTGGGCTGGCGGAAAGGGGCGATAGCCAAACTCGTGGCCAGGGTTCACGATTTCCACCCCGATGGAACGGCTGTTGACGTCCTGCGCGTCCCCCCAGGCGCCCCGGCCGGCGTGCCAGGCGCGGCGGCCCTCGTCCACCAGGCGCCAGACCGTGCCGTCCTCCTCCACCACATAATGGGCGCTGACCTCCGCCGCCGGGTCGCACAAGCGGTCCAGCGCCGCCTCGGCCGACAGCATGCCGGTATAGTGCAGCACCAGGATGTCGATGGCGGCTCCTTCCGGCCGGGGGCCGTGGTTGGGGGAAGGGCGGTCACGCAGGTCCATGAATTCTCAGCTCGCCGTTCGGGCCGTCACCAGGCGGGGGCGGCGCAACAGCACCACGCCCACGCCGGCGATGGTCACCAGCGTGCCCGCCGCCAAGTGCCAGGACAAGGGCTCACCCAGCAGGATGACGCCGCCGGCCACGCCGAACACCGGAACCAGCAGCATGAAGGGCATGGTCTGGTTCACGGCATAGCGCTGCATCAGCGGGAACCAAAGCACGTAGGCCAGGATGGTGGAGACCAGGCCCATGAACAGGATGGAGGCCCAGGCCGCTGGCGGCGCCGCCTGGATGGCCGGCCACTGCCCTTCCTCCAGCACCGCGGACATCAGCACCAGTTGCGGCACGGCGAACAGCGCCATGTAGCCGTTCAGCGTATAGGGGTCCATGGCGGGCATCCATTTCAGCTGGATGCTGGAAAAGGCGAAGGCGGCTGCGGCCAGCACCACCAGGCCCAGGTGGGCCGGATCGTCCGTGCCGCCGGGGTGGTAGGCGATGATGCCGACGCCGGCGATGGCCGCGGCCATGCCCGCCGCCCGGCGCCAGCCCAGCCTGTCCTTGAAGAACACCGCCGCCATCAGCGACGCGAAGGGCACCTGCAACTGGATGGCGACCGAGGCCGCGGCGGCGCTGCACCCCATCAGGCCGCTGAACACCAAGGGGAAGTGCAGGCCCCCCAACACAACGGAATAGGCCAGCACCGGCCGCACATGGGCCAAGGGCAAGCGCCGCCAGGGCACCAGCACCAGCGCCACCAGCGCGAAGCGGATGGCCATGGCGGTGATGGGATGGAACTGGCGCAGCGCGAACTTGGAAACGGAAAAATTAATTCCCCAGATGGCCACGACGACCAGGGCGCGCAGGACGTCCAGCGGCCTCACGCGCCGCTCTCCATCTCCTCCTTCAGGGCCTCCAGTTCCAGCCAGCGTTCTTCGGCGGTGGCCAGGTCCTGGTGGGCCTTGTCCAGGTCGGCGGAGGCCTTCTGGAAGGCCGCCGGGTCGCGGGCGTAGAGGGTGGCGTCGGCCAGCTTGGCCTCCAGCTTCTTCACCTGGTCGCCCAGCTTGTCCATCAGGGCCGGCAGCTGATCCAGCTCCCGCTGTTCCTTGTAGCCCAGCTTGCGCTTGGCCTTTGGGGTTTCCACCGCCTTGGAGGTGTCCGCCGCCTTGGGCGCGGCACCGGCGGCGGGCGTGCGGGCTGGGCGCTGGGTCAGGTAGTCGCTGTAGCCGCCGGCGTATTCCGCCACCACGCCGTCGCCCTCGACGGCGATGGTGGAGGTGACCAGCCGGTCCAGGAAGTCACGGTCGTGGCTAACCAGCAGCAGGGTGCCGGGATAATCGCTCAAGACCTCTTCCAGCAGGTCCAGCGTGTCCATGTCCAGGTCGTTGGTCGGTTCGTCCAGCACCATCAGGTTGCTGGGCTGGGCGAACAGCTTGGCCAGCAGCAGGCGGTTGCGCTCCCCACCCGACAGTGCCCGGGTCGGCTGTTCCAGCATGCCGCCGTCGAACAGGAAGTCACGCATGTAGGAGGCGACGTGGCGCGGCGTGCCGCCCACCACCACGCTGTCGCCGCCGAAGGGCAGCAGCACCTGGCGGATGGTCTGGTTGGGGTCCAGCTGCGCCCGGCGCTGGTCGAACACCACGGTCTCCAGGTTGGTGCCGAGACGGATGGTGCCGCTGTCGGGCGCCAGTTCGCCCATCAGCATCTTCAGGATGGTGGTCTTGCCCGCGCCGTTGGGGCCGATCAGGCCCACCCGGTCGCCGCGCAGGATGCGGGTGGAGAAGTCGCGGGCGATGATTCGGGTGTTGCCTTCGGCATCCTGGAAGCTCTTGGCGACGTTGGTCGCCTCGATCACCAGCCGGCCGGAGGTCTCCCCCTCCGACACCGCCAGCTTCACCTGGCCCTGGCGGTTGCGGTCCGCCCGCTCCTTGCGCAGGCCCTGCAATGCCCGGACGCGGCCCATGTTACGGGTGCGCCGGGCGCTGATGCCCTCGCGCAGCCACTTCATCTCCACCGCGATCTTGCGGTCCAGCTTGGCGTAGGCCAGGTCCTCGGCCGCGAAGACCTCGTCCCGCCAGGCTTCGAACTCGGCGAAGGGGCGCTCCGTCTCGCGCATGGTGCCCCGGTCCAGCCACATCGTCTTGCGCGCCAGGGTGTTCAGGAAGGCGCGATCGTGGCTGATCAGCAGCAGCCCGCCGCGGAAGGTCTGCAGCGCCTTTTCCAGGTATTCGATGGTGGGCAGATCCAGGTGGTTGGTCGGCTCGTCCATCAGCAGGACGTCGGGGTCGCTGACCAGGGCCTGGGCGATGGCGGCGCGGCGCGCCTCGCCGCCCGACAGGGTGGCGGCCGCGCGGTCGCCGGGCAGGTTCAGCTCATCCAGCACCGCCTGGACGCGATAGGGCGTGTCCTCCACCAGGCCGGCGCTGACGAAGTCCGCCACCGTGGCGTGGCCGCTGAAGTCCGGTTCCTGGTGCAGGTAGCCGATGCGGGCACCCGGTTGGATGTAGCGCTCGCCCTTGTCCAGGTCGACCAATCCGGCCAAGGCCTTCAGCAGGGTAGACTTGCCGCTGCCGTTGCGGCCGACCAGGGCGATCTTGTCCCCCCGACCGATGGCGACGTCCACGCCCTCGAACAGGATGGTGGCGCCCAGGGTGATGTGGGCGTTCTTCAGGGCGACGATGGGCGGGGTGGGGGCCATGGAAGCGATAAGCTCTAGGGTACGGGTTGCTGGGGGATGCGGGTTACTGGTGCGGGCCGGCGGGCGCACCGGCCCGCTGGCTCTGGATCTTGTCATAGGCGGCGTTCAGCGCGGCCGTCTTCTGCGTGGCGACGTCCACGAACTCCGCCGGCAGGCCCTGGGCCATGACGGTATCGGGATGGTTGTCGCGCAAGGCCTGGCGCCAGGCCAGCTTGATTTCCGCATCGCTGGCGGTACGGGGCACGCCCAGCACGGCATAGGGATCGTCCAACGGGTCGTCATACCCGCCGGCGGCGCCACCGTGGATGCGGCGGATGCCCTCGAATGTCGCCTCGGAAACGCCGAAGATGCGGGCGACTTCGGCCAGGAAGGTCAGCTCCGCGGGGTGCAGGCGGCCATCGGCGGTGGCGATGTGGAACAGGCAGCCCAGCAAATCCTCCAGCACCGTCGGCCGGTCCCGGAACATGCCGGCCAGCTGGCGGGCGTAAGGCTCGAACCCGGCGCTGTCGCGCTTGGCCAGGTCGAAGATGCGGCCGACGTTGCGCGCCTCCTCCGCCGGAATTTGGAACACGCGCTTGAAGGCGTCGATTTCCGCCCTGTCCACCACGCCGTCGGCCTTGGCCATCTTGGCGCCCAGCACGATGACGCCGATGGTGAAGGCCATGCTGCGTGTTTGATCCGGGCGCGCCTGGTCCGGTTGGCCGTCCGGCCCCGGGGATGTTCCAGGGGGTGTTGAGGGCTGCGACGCCCAGGCATCGGCGGCATGGCCGGCGGCCACGCCCAGCAACGCGCCCAAGGGACCGCCCACGGCGAAGCCCGCGACACCCCCCACCACCTTGCCCCAGATGCTCATCGCTTTCAGCCTCGGCCACAGTCGGCCCCAGCGGAAGCGGGGGGCCGGGCCGCACCATAGCTGCCCCATCCATTCCCGCCAATGCCCCGAACCGACCGTCATCATGATGCGCATCCTTCAGCCAGGAAGGCCGGCACGGGACCGGCCCTATTCGAAAGACGCCCGGGCTGGTGGAATATTCCCCCAGGCACTGTCACAGGCGCGAACCTGCGGCAAAGGGGGCCAGATGGCCCGGCGGGAATGGGGCCAGCGCTGGTGAGGGCGGCGCCATCTTGCTAAAAGGGGGCGATACCAAGGGCTGGTCCGCGGGGGACACGAACGGCCCGGTTGAACAGAGAAGGGGTGCGGTGCCATGACGGAATGGTTCTTCCACAACGGCCAGCAGCAGGCGGGCCCCCTGGATGATGCGGCGGCGCGCAACTTCGCCCGCGCCAATCCGGGCGCCCATTGCTGGCGGGAGGGCTTCACCGACTGGCTGCCCGTGGGCCAGGTGGCGGAGCTGTATGGCGGCACCGCCTCGTCCCCGCCGCCTCCGCCCCCGCCGGGCGGTGGCGGCATCTGGGGCGCCTTCGCCGGGGGCGGCAACCCCTTCACCCCGCCGCCGCCGGGCCCGGCCAGCGCCCTGGACTACACCATCCACGGTCATGAGATGCAGTACGTGGCGGTGAGCCTGGCGCCCGGTGAGAGCGCCATCGCCGAGGCCGGCGCCCTGCTGTACAAGGACGCCAGCGTGGACATGAACACCATCTTCGGTGACGGCTCCACCCGTGACGGCGGCAGCGTGCTGGACCAGCTGTGGGGGGCGGGCAAGCGCGTGCTTTCCGGCTCCACCCTGTTCACCACCGTCTTCACCCAGCGCGGCGGCGGCCCGGGCACGGTGGCCTTTTCCGCGCCCTATCCCGGCACCATCTCCGCCCTGAAGCTGGCCGACTACGGCGGGCGCCTGATCTGCCACAAGGACAGCTTCCTGGCGGCGGCGCGCGGCGTCGCCATCGGCATCTATTTCCAGCGCCGCATCCTGACCGGGCTGTTCGGCGGCGACGGTTTCATCATGCAGAAGCTGGAAGGCGACGGCATCGTCTTCATCCACATGGGCGGCACCCTGGTGGAGCGCACGCTGGCCCCCGGCGAGGTCATCCACGTGGACACCGGCTGCCTGGCCGCCATGACCGCCGACATCGATTTCGACGTGGAGCAGGTGGGCGGCATCAAGTCCATGCTGTTCGGTGGCGAGGGTCTGTTCTTCGCCCGGCTGCGCGGCCCCGGCAAGGTGTGGCTGCAAAGCCTGCCCTTCTCCCGCCTGGCCGGCCGCATGCTGGCCTCCTCCCTCGTGGGAACCCGGGAAGAGGGGGGTGTGTTTGGCGCCATAGGCAACATCCTCGACAAGCGCTGACATGGCAGGGCCCGAGGGGATTTGGGTAAACTCCACCCCTGACCAGCCTGGAGAGCATTGACATGGTCCTTGAAGCCAAACAGGGCACCCGCACCGAAACCGACAGCTTCGGCCCGCTGGAGGTGCCGTCCGACCGCTACTGGGGTGCCCAGACCCAGCGGTCCCTGGGCAACTTCAAGATCGGGGGGAGCGCATGCCGCCGGCCCTGGTCCATGCCCTGGGCATCCAGAAGCAGGCGGCGGCCCAGGCCAACGTGAAGCTGGGGGAGCTGGACGAGGCGCTGGGCCGCGCCATCATCCAGGCGGCGGCGGAGGTGGCGGCCGGCAAGCTGGACGACCACTTCCCCCTGGTGGTCTGGCAGACCGGATCCGGTACCCAGACCAACATGAACGCCAACGAGGTCATCTCCAACCGCGCCATCGAATTGCTGGGCGGGGAGATGGGGTCGAAGAAGCCGGTGCACCCCAACGACCATGTGAACCGGGGCCAGTCGTCCAACGACAGCTTCCCCACCGCCATGCACATCGCGGCGGCGGTGGAACTGCACCGCACCCTGGTGCCGGCGCTGGAGCATCTGCGCGACGCCCTGGCCGCCAAGGCCGACGCGTTCAAGGACATCGTCAAGATCGGCCGCACCCACCTGCAGGACGCGACACCCCTGACCCTGGGGCAGGAATTCTCCGGCTACGCCCAGCAGCTGGCCTATGGGGTGGCGCGGGTGAAGGCGGCGTTGCCGGCGCTGCTGCGCCTGGCCCAGGGCGGCACGGCGGTGGGCACGGGCCTGAACGCCAAGAAGGGCTTTGACGCCGCCTTCGCCGCCGAGGTGGCGGACCTGACCGGCCTGCCCTTCGTCACCGCCCCCAACAAGTTCGAGGCGCTGGCGACGCACGACAGCCTGGTGGAGGTGTCGGGTGTGCTGAACACCCTGGCGGCCTCGCTCATGAAGGTGGCCAACGACATCCGTCTGCTGGGCTCCGGCCCCCGCTGCGGCATCGGGGAGCTGAGCCTGCCGGAGAACGAGCCCGGCAGTTCCATCATGCCCGGCAAGGTCAACCCGACGCAGTCCGAGGCCATGACCATGGTGTGCGCCCAGGTGATGGGCAACCACACCACCGTCACCATCGCCGGCGCCACCGGCCATTTCGAGCTGAACGTCTTCAAGCCCGTCATCATCTACAACGTGGCCCAGTCCATCCGCCTGCTGGCGGACGCCGCCGTCAGCTTCACCGACAATTGCGTGGTGGGCATCACGGCGAACGAGGACCGCATCGCCAAGTCGCTGCACGAAAGCCTCATGCTGGTGACGGCCCTGAACCCGCACATCGGCTATGACAAGGCCGCCAAGATCGCCAAGAAGGCCCACGCCGAAGGCACCACTCTGAAGGCCGCCGGCCTGGCCCTGGGCTTCCTGACCGAGGCGGAGTTCGACGCCTGGGTGAGGCCGGAGGACATGATCCATCCCAGTTGAGCGCGCTTGTAAAGAAAAGATGATCACCTCATTATCATGTGCAGGTCATGATAATGAGGTGATCCATGCTGGCGGTGCAGGAATTGGCGACGGAAAGAGTCACCACATTGATGACGCCGTCCGAGAAGGCCAACCTGGAGGCCAAAGCCAGAAAGGTGGGCGTCTCGGTGGGGGAGTTCGTGCGGCGATCAGTTGACGCGTTCGATCCCGAGGAAGCGACATTGCTCAACCAGTTGGCGGCGCTGGTGGCGGAACTGGATCGCAGCAACCTGGATGCGGCCGCGGCCCTGGACAAGGCGTTGGCGGACATTGAATTGACCCGCCAACAATTGCGGGCCGGGACCGGCGCATGAGCACGCTCAAGGATATTTTGAACGGTCTCAAGACGACCATCGAGTTGAACAGCAAGGTTGTCTCGGTAAGCGCCGCGGTTTCCGAGTTGACCAAGGATATGCGGGACCTCGACCGTCGCCTGGTGCGTGTGGAAACGATCATTGAGATCGCCCGCCCGGACGGGGCGGTGCTGCGCATCGCGAAGCCGACCGCAGCGACGGAGTAACAAAATTCCCCTTGCCTGAATTCCCGTTCTGTGCCTTGATCGTTCCTAGTTTGTTCTTCGCATTGTCAGCGATGGAGGACGATATGGCCGGCGCGTTTCAATGGGGGCATCTGGACCAGGGAAGCATCGTGGCCGACATGGCCACCGCCGTGGCGGTCTACGCCAACCCCCGGGATGAAATCGTCATCCGCCGCCAAGGCGGGTTCGACGCCGAGGATGACGTGGTGATCGTGCCGCTGAAGGTGGCCGAAGCCCTGCTGCGCCGCATGGAAAACCTGATCCGTGAGATCCGGGCGGAGACGGCGCTGAGCTGAGGTTCATCCTTGCTCAGCTTCCACCCGACGCCCGGCGATCAATTCATCGGCCAAGCTGCGACCAGGGGTTCCGTATTGCTTGGTCAGCTGCTGCACACGCATTACCGCTGCTGCAACCGCTTCATGGTCGAGGCGCGTCGAGCGTGGAGTGGTGGCTTTATTATCGTCGGTTGACATGCTGCCGATAGTGCCATCAATGCCGTGTGAAGTCCTGCAAGCACCTTGGACTTACAGCCCCAGCGTCGCCAGCAGCGCGTCGAACGCCGCGTCCGCCTCTTCCACCCGATCCACCCTCGGCACCGCCGTCAGGGGGATGCCGGGGGCGAAGCGGGTCAGGGTGGCCAGGGTTTCGGCCATGGGCACGGTGGCGCCTGGGGTGGCGCTGACGGCGATGGCGGCCACATTCAGGCCCCGGCGGGCCAGCACGTCCAGGGCGGTCAGGGTGTGGCTGAGGGTGCCGAGATAGCTGCCGGTGACCAGCAGCAGGGGCAGGTCCAGCGCCACCATCCAGTCCAGCACCGTGCGGCTGTCGTCCAGCGGCACCATGGCGCCGCCCACGCCCTCGATGAACAGGGGGTCGGCAGCGAAGGCGGCCTTTTCCCGGCACCATTCGATCATGCCGTCCACGTCCAGGGGGTGGCCCTCGCGCGCCGCCGCCATGTCGGGCGACAGGGGGGCGCGGTAGCGGTGCGGGCTGATGCGCGCCACCTCGGCCGGCGTCACCGGGCGGCCCATGGCAGTCAACAGTTGGGCGGGGTCGCTGGCCGCCAGGCTGGCGGCATCCTCCACATCGATGCCGCTGACCACGGGCTTAAGGGCGGTGGCGGCGATGCCCTTGGCGCGCAGGCGGCGCACCAGGCCGGCTGTCACGAAGGTCTTGCCGATGTCGGTGCCGGTGGCGGTGACGAAAAAGGCGGGGACGGTCATTCGGGGCTCTCGACACTTTTAAGCGGCAGCACGTGGGTGCGGATCAGGCCGGCCAGGCGCTCGATCTCCGCATCCGGCGTGCGGGCGGTGAAGGTGACGCGCAGGCGGGCGGTGCCGGCCGGCACGGTGGGCGGACGAATGGCGGTGACCAGCAGGCCCTCCTCCTCCAGCAGGCGCTGGGCCCGCAAGGTGACCTCGGCGCCGCCCAGCACGATGGGCACGATGGGGCTTTCGGCGGCGGGCAGGTTCAACAGGGCGGTGAACCGCCGGGCCTTGGCCAGGGGCAGGGCGCACAGGTCGGGGTCACCCCGGATGATGTCCAGCGATGCGATGGCGCCGGCCACCGTGGCGGGCGGCAGGCCGGTGGAATAGATCAGGGTGCGCGCCCGCGTCTTCACCAGGTCGATGACCGCCTGGGAACCGCAGAGATAGCCGCCATAGCCGCCCACCGCCTTGCTCAAGGTGCCCATCTGCAACGGCACCTGCGCCTTGTCGCCGAAGGCGAAGCTGGACCCCCGGCCCTGGGCCAGCACGCCGATGCCGTGGGCGTCGTCGGTCATCAGCCAGGTGTCATGCCGCTCGCACAGGCTGGCCAGGTCGGGCAGGGGGGCGAGATCCCCGTCCATGGAAAAGACGCCGTCCGTCACCAGCAGGGCGCGGCCATGGCGGGGCCGGTAGGTGGCCAGCACCTGGGCGGCATGGTCCACGTCGTTATGGCGGAAGATGCGCAGCGTGGCGCCGGACAGCTTGGCGCCGGCCCAGATGCAGGCGTGCGCCAGTTCATCCACCACCACCAGATCCTTGGCGCCGACGAAGGTGGGGATGATGCCCGCGTTGGCCAGATAGCCGGAACCGAAGACGCAGGCCGCCTCCGTGCCCTTCAGGGCCGCCAGCTTCTGCTCCAGCACGGTGTAGAGCGGGTGGTTGCCGGTGACCAGGCGCGAGGCGGCGGCCCCCACGCCATACCGCTCCACCGCCGCCACGGCCGCCGCCTTCACCCGGGGGTCGTGAGCCAGGTTCAGGTAATCGTTGCAGGAAAAGGACAACAGGCGCCGGTCGCCGCGCGTGATCCAAAGGCCGCCGTCGCCGTCGCGATCGCTGTCCACCAATCGGCGGCGCAGCGAGGCGGCGTCCATCTCGGCCAGCTTGGCCTCGGCGAATTCGGTCAGGGACTGCATGGGCGCGCCATTGATTGAGAAGGTCGGGCGGAGCTTAGCCGCAAGAGTCCGCGATACGCGTGCGAAAGTGCGGCGCCTGGGTTGCGGGTGTCAAACGTCGCCCCCATCTCCGCCTATGGATGACGTGAGCAGGGGAAAGGTCATGCCATTTTTTCGCCGGCGGGAAGCCAAAACACGCGCCTGGGGTAAGCGGGCAGTCATCGACATCGCGCTGGGGCTGCTGTTCGGCTTGTTTTGATCCATGGACATGTGAGGGCGCTGTGGCTGAGGAAGAGTCTCGGTTGGCTGAACGCCTGAACGATTGGTTCTGGCTGTTCGAGATTGTCGGCCAAGTGGTGATCTCAATTCTTGAAGCGGTGTTCCCCTAGAGTCGCGCAATCATCTGTCGCGCCAAGCAGGTTGGCTCTCACCAAGTTTCCGCGAGATCCCTTGGCGGCAGGCGCCGCCCCGGTTTTTCTTGACCGGTCCCCGCCGCTGCCGTTAGGTGCGCGCTGGCCTTGAGCTTCGGCCAGGCCCCGGTATCGCCCCGGTATTCCCCAAGGAAACGCACCCGTGACCGCCATCGACATCAGCCGCCCCGCCGCCTTCACCCCGGTCCTGGAGAGCGACGACGTGCGCACCGACTGGACGCGCGCCGAGATCCAGGCGCTGTTCGACCTGCCCTTCACCGAGCTGGTGTTCCGGGCCGCCGCCGTGCATCGCCGCCGCTTCGATCCCACCCAGGTCCAGATCTCCACCCTGCTGTCGATCAAGACCGGCGGCTGCCCGGAGGACTGCGGCTATTGCTCCCAGAGCGCGCACCATGAGACGGGCCTGAAGGCGTCCAAGCTCATGGAGGTGCAGAAGGTGCTGGCCGAGGCCAAGGCCGCAAAGGACGCCGGCGCCACCCGCTTCTGCATGGGGGCCGCCTGGCGGTCGCCCAAGGACCAGGACCTGGAATCGGTCTGCGCCATGGTGGAAGGCGTGAAGGCGCTGGGTATGGAATCCTGCGTCACGCTCGGCATGCTGAACGCCGGCCAGGCCCTGCGGCTGAAGGAGGCGGGGCTGGACTACTACAACCACAACATCGACACCTCGCCCGAGTACTACGGCAACGTCATCACCACCCGCACCTACCAGGATCGGCTGGACACCCTGGCCAATGTGCGTGAGGCCGGCATCAATGTCTGCTGCGGCGGCATCGTCGGTATGGGCGAGGATTTGACCGATCGCGTGGGCATGATCCACACGCTGGCCACCCTGCCGCAGCATCCCGAAAGCGTGCCGATCAACATGCTGATGAAGGTGGACGGCACGCCCCTGGGCGGCAAGGACGCGTTGGATGCGATCGACTTCGTGCGCACCATCGCCGTGGCCCGCATCACCATGCCGGCCTCCATGGTTCGCCTGTCGGCCGGCCGCGAGGGCATGAGCGACGAGACCCAGGCCCTGTGCTTCCTGGCCGGCGCCAATTCCATCTTCTACGGGCCCAAGCTGCTGACCACCGCCAACCCGGTGGCCGACCATGACAAGCGGCTGCTGGCCCGCCTGGGCATGACCACCATGGACGTGGTGGAAGAGGGCTGCAGCGACGACAGCTGCGGTGCGTAATCATGGGTAGTGCTGGATCGTTCCTGAACCGGAACGACTGGTTTCAGCAGGGCGGCCGGCACATCTGGCTGCCCTACACCCAGATGAAGACGGCCCTGCCGCCCCTGCCCGTGGTGGCGACGGAGGGGGTCCGCCTGACCTTGGCCGATGGCCGGCAACTGGTGGATGGGGTGGCCAGCTGGTGGACGGCCTGCCACGGCTACAACCACCCCCACATCCGTGACAAGGTGGCCGAACAGATGGCGCGGATGCCGCACGTCATGTTCGGCGGCCTGGCGCATGAGCCGGCCTATACCCTGGCGTCCCGCCTGGCGACGATGCTGCCCGGCGACTTGACCCGCGTGTTCTTCTGCGACAGCGGCTCCGTCTCCGTCGAGATCGCCATGAAGATGGCGACGCAATACTGGCTGAACCGGGGCGTGCCCGGCCGCACCAAGCTGGCGGCCTTTCGCGGCGGCTATCATGGCGACACTATCGCCACCATGGCCGTGTGCGACCCGGAGGAGGGCATGCACAGCCTGTTCTCAGGTTTGCTGCCCGAACACCTCATCCTGGACCTGCCGGTGGATGAGCAGTCCACGGCGCGGTTTGAGCGCGACTTGGCCCAGCATGCCAACACCTTGTCCGCCATCCTGGTGGAACCGCTGGTGCAGGGGGCGGGCGGCATGCTGTTCCATGACGCCCAGGTGCTGCGCACCCTGCGCGCCGCCGCCGACCGCCACGGCCTGCTGCTGATCTTCGATGAGATCTTCACGGGCTTCGGCCGCACCGGCGCGATGTTCGCGTGCCAAGCCGCCGGGGTGGTGCCGGACATCGTCACCCTGTCCAAGGCCCTGACCGGCGGCACCATGGCCCTGGCGGCCACGGTGGCGAGCGACCGGGTGTTCCAGGCCTTCTGGTCGGACAACGCCCAGGCGGCGCTGATGCATGGCCCCACCTACATGGCCAACCCCCTGGCCTGCGCCGCCGCCAACGCCTCCCTCGACCTGTTCGAGGGCGAGCCCAGGCTGGCCCAGGTGGCCGCGATCTCCCAGGGCTTGGCGACGGGGCTGGAGCCTTGCCGTGACCTGCTCGGCGTGAAGGACGTGCGCACCCTGGGCGCCATCGGCGTGGTGGAACTGGAGCGCATCGCCGACATGAACGGCCTGAAGCGGCGCCTGATCGACCGGGGCGTCTGGGTGCGGCCCTTCGGCCGCATCGTCTACCTCACCCCGTCCTATACCATGGCCGCCGACGACCTGGCCTTCCTGACCCGCGCCGTGGTCGACGCCGTGACCGAGCATCAGCGAGCCACCGCATGACCCTGCGCAAGCGTTCCGTCCTGATCGCCGGCCACCCCACCAGCGTGACGCTGGAGGAGCCGTTCTGGGAAACGCTGAAGGACATGGCCGTGGCCCGGGGCCTGTCGATCAACGCCTTGGTGGAGGAGATCGACGGCAACCGCGACGGCAACCTGTCCAGCGCGTTGCGCGTCGCGGCGCTCTTGTGGGTGAAGGGGCGAGTCCCGGCCTGATCAGCCTGCCGGCACCCCAGGTAGGGGAACCAGCGTCACCAGCTTCACATCCGTCTGCCCCGCCAGGGTGAAGGTCAGCTGCTCATAGCGCAGGGGGCCGTCGGCCGGGTGGTGGAAGGCGCGCTCGCCACCCGCGCGGGCGATGACGGTGTGGGCGTGCCACAGGTCGGCGAACAGGGGGCTGCGCTGGCTGAGGTCCGCCACCAGGGCCCGCATGCCGGGGTCATTCAGGTGGTGGCTGTAATCCACCCGGAACTCCGCCACCACCCGCCGGGCCCGCTCCGCCCAGTCGGGGATCAAGGCCTGGGCGGCGGGGTTCAGGAACAGATAGCGCAGCTGGTTGCGGTCGCCGCCTGGGTCGGGTGGGTCCAGCCAGCCGGTGAACAGGCGCGCGGCCGCCGTGTTCCAGACCAGGGCGTTCCAGGTCCGGTCCAGCAGATAGGCGGGGTGGGCGATGCCCCGCACCAGGGCGTCCAGCGCCGCCGGCACCGGCGCGTCGTCCCCGGCGGCGGCCCCGTCCGGATCGCGCTTGCCGGCCAGGTCAAACAGATAGGCCCGTTCCGCCGCCGATAGGCGCAGCGCCTGGGCCAGGCGGGCCAGGGCGGCGGGGGAGATGGAGACGTCGCGGCCCTGCTCGATCCAAGTGTACCAGGTGACGCTGACGCCGCTCAGCTGCGCCAGCTCCTCCCGCCGCAGGCCCGGCGTGCGGCGACGGGGCCCGGGCGCCAGGCCCAGGGCCGCCGGCGCCAGCCGTTCCCGCTGCGCCCGCACGAACTCCCCCAGCTCGCGCCGCTTCGAGGTGTCCAGGATGTCCATGGGCGCGGGGCCTCTGAGATTGGGTGGTGGCGATTGATACCAGTATAAACCTGGATCTGGTACCAGTTTAAGGACGTGCCATCCTGCCGCTCCACCCCGCCTGACCGGGGCAGTCTTGACCCAAGAAATGGAGTAGGGAATGACCACCCAGCATGCGCCTCACCTGGTTGGGGGCCGGGACCAGGAATCGCTGGTGGCCGGCCAATTCGGGCCGCAGGCCGCCGCTTATGTCGCCAGCGCCGTCCACGCCCAGGGCGAGGATTTGCGCCAGCTGGCCGGCCTGGTGACGGGCAAGGGCTACAAGAGCGTTCTGGACTTGGGCTGTGGCGGCGGGCACGTCGCCTTCACCGTGGCTCCCCATGTGGGCCGGGTGACGGCCTGCGACCTGTCGCCCGACATGCTGGACGCCGTGGTGGCGGAGGCCGGGCGGCGGGGCCTGGACAATATCGAGACGCGGGTGGGCCGGGCCGACGCGGTGCCGGCCGACGACGCGGCCTTCTGCGCCGTGGTCAGCCGCTACAGCGCCCACCACTGGCCGGACCTAGCGGCGGCCCTGAGGGAGGCGCGGCGGGTGGTGAAGCCGACCGGCGTCGCCGTCTTCATGGACGTGGTGACGCCGGGTCACCCGTTGCTGGACACCTTCCTGCAATCCATCGAGCTGCTGCGCGACCCCTCGCACGTGCGCAATTACGCGGTGGCGGAATGGCGGGCGGCGCTAGCGGGCGCGCGGTTTGAGGTGGGCCGGGTGACACAGCGGCGCCTGCGCCTGGAGTTCGCCAGCTGGATCGGGCGCATGAGTCCCCCGGACAGCCATGTGGCGGCCATCCGCTCCCTGCAGGACCGCATGGCGGACATGGTGCGCGGCCATTTCGCCATCGAGGCCGACGGCACCTTCACCTTGGATACGGCGACCTTCGAGGCTGTACCGGTTTAGGGCCCGTCTAGCTTTTGAAAAACGCGGCGGCGGCGTTCAGCGAGGCCTGCTTGGCCTTCATGGCGTCGTCCACCCGCGCGATCTCCGCCTCCAGGCTGTTGCGGTATTCGCGCAGCTCCCCCACCGACAGGCGGGAGATGTCCAGGAAGCTGCTGGGGCGGCTCGGCGGCGGGGCGATGTCGTCGGTGTCCATGGGGCGGTTCCCTTGTCCTGGGGAGAGGTGACCCTCCGGCGTGTCGGTTGTCACTGTGCCGCCGGGGGGCTACATGGTGCAAGACCCCAAGCGGCGGGGGGACCATCCCCCGCCGGACGTAGTCGCGGAGATCCTGCAACCATGCGTGCCATCGCCATCACCGAGCCCGGCGGGCCCGAGGTCTTGAAGCCCATCGAGCGGCCGACGCCGCAGCCGGGCCCCGGTCAGATCCTGATCCGTGTGGCCGCCGCCGGCGTCAACCGGCCGGACTGCCTGCAGCGCGCCGGCAGCTACCCGCCGCCGCCCGGCGCGTCCGACCTGCCGGGGCTGGAGGTGGCGGGCACCGTCGCGGCGCTGGGCCAGGGGGTGACGGGTTGGGCCGTGGGCGACGCCGTCTGCGCCCTGGTTAACGGTGGCGGCTATGCCGACCATGCCGTGGCGCCGGCCGGCCAGTGCCTGCCCGTGCCCACCGGCTTCAGCATGGTGGAGGCGGCGGCTTTGCCGGAGACCTTCTTCACCGTCTGGACCAACGTCTTCGATCGCGGCCGGCTGGCGGCGGGGAAAGCTTCCTGGTCCACGGTGGTACCAGCGGCATCGGCACCACGGCCATCCAGCTGGCCAAGGCCTTCGGTGCCCGCGTCTTCGCCACCGCCGGCGGCCCGGACAAGGCCAAGGCCTGTGAGGACATCGGTGCCGAGCGCGGCATCGACTACAAGGCCGAGGATTTCGTCGCCGTGGTCAAGGAGGCCACGGGCGGCCGGGGTGTGGACGTCATCCTGGACATGGTGGGCGGCGATTATGTGCCGCGCAACATCGACGCCCTGGCCGACCAGGGCCGCCACGTCACCATCGCCTTCCTGCGCGGGGCCAAGGTGACGCTGAACATGGCACCGGTGATGACCAAGCGCCTGGTCTTGACCGGGTCCACCCTGCGGCCGCGCACGGCGGAGGAAAAGGGCGCCATCGCCCAGTCATTGCGGGAAAAAGTGTGGCCGCTGCTGGCCCACGGCCAGGTCCGCCCGATCATTTACAAGACCTTCGCCCTGGAAGAGGCGGCGGCGGCGCACGCGCTGATGGAAAGCAGTCAGCATGTCGGCAAAATCGTTTTAACGGTTTAAGGCCGGGAAAAGGCCGCGACAAGTGGGGCCAAGCCCATAAAAAGGCGTGGCCTCGCCCGTCGGGTGCCTCTATATAGCTCATGTACGCGTCACAGTTTTCCGTCCGGCTGCGTGGGGCCTTCAGCCCGCGCGACGGGCGGATATTGCTTTTCGCGACCTTGTTCACGGGTTTTGATGCGTGTTGGCGGGACGTTCCGCCACGGGTTAGGAGGAAGCATGGCACTGCCCTTGATGCCGAAGGCGACCGCGGTCTGGTTGGTTGAGAACACCGCGCTGTCCTTTGAGCAGATCGCCGAGTTCTGCGGCATGCACTCGCTGGAAGTGCAGGCCATCGCCGATGGCGAGGTGGCGATCGGCATGGTCGGGCGCGATCCGGTGGGCAACGGCGAGTTGACCAAGGATGAGATCGAGCGCTGCGAGAAGAACCCGGACCTGAAGCTGCAGATTCGCATCCACGACCTGCCGCAGCCGATCGCGCGCGCCAAGGGCCCGCGCTACACCCCGGTGACCAAGCGCGGCGACAAGCCCGATGGCATCGCCTGGCTGCTGAAGAACCACCCGGAACTGTCGGACGCCGCCATTTCCCGCCTGATCGGCACCACCAAGCCGACCATCGCCGCGGTGCGCGACAAGACCCACTGGAACACCAGCAACATCAAGCCGCGCAGCCCCGTGCTGCTGGGCCTGTGCAGCCAGCGTGAGCTGGAGGCGGCGCTGTCCCGCGCGCGCCGTGGCCTGCCGGAACCGGAGCTGGAGACGACCACCCTGCTGGAAACGGCCGAGGACCGCGCCCTGGCCGCTGAACAGGCGGCCCTTGAGGACGAGGACCGCGAGGAGGAGATCGAGGACTGATCCTCTGATCCCATCCCGGACACAGCAAAAGGGCGGCCCCGCGAGAGGCCGCCCTTTTCTTTTCCCAAACGTCCAGCCTCCCCACCGGCATGAGGTGTCATGCCGGTGGTAGCCCGCGACTGCAGGCGCCGGACCTTTGCGGGGAGCGGCAGCGGACTGCAAAGGGAGGATAAGCCAAAGGCGCGGATGCGCCTGCCGGCGTTTGAGGCAAGCGGCGTCAAGCCGCGCTGGGCCAGTCGGTGTAGCCCTTGGCGCCGCCGCCGTAGAAGGCCTCCTGCGGGGCCTGGGCCAACGGCGCGCCGGTCTTCAGCCGGTGCACCAGGTCGGGGTTGGCGATGAAGGGGCGGCCGAAGGCCACCATGTCCGCGCGGCCCTCGGCGATGGTGCGGGCCGCCAGGTCGCGGTCATAGCCGTTGTTGGCGATGTAGCCGCCACCGAACTTCCGGCGCAGGGCCTGGAAGTCGAAGTTCTGGGCGCCGTTGGGGCCGCGCGTCTGGCCTTCCACGCAGTGCAGGTAGGCCAGGTTCAGTTCACCCAGCCGCTCGGCCAGGAAGCCGTAGGTGCCGTTGGGATCGCTGTCCAGCGGTGTGTTGCCCGCCGCCTGGGTGATGGGCGACAGGCGCACGCCCACGCGGTCCGATCCCCAGATCTCGGCCACCGCCTGGGCCACCTCCACCGTCAGGCGGGTGCGATTCTCCACGCTGCCGCCGTAGCGGTCGGTGCGATGGTTGGTGCTGTCGCGGATGAACTGCTCCAGCAGGTAGTTGTTGGCGGAGTGCACCTCCACCCCGTCGAAGCCGGCGGCCTTGGCGTTGCGGGCGGCGTTGCAGTAGTCGTCGATGATGCCGGCGATCTCCGCCGTCTCCAGGGCCCGGGGCGGGGAGGGCTGGGCGAAGCCGTTCTCGACATAGGTCTCACCGCCCGCCTGCAGGGCGCTGGGCGCCACCGGCGCGGCCCCGCCCTCCTGCAGGCTGGTGTGGGAGATGCGCCCCACGTGCCACAGCTGCAGCACGATGTGGCCGCCGGCATTATGCACGGCGTCCGTCACCGCCTTCCACGCCGTCACATGCTCCGGCGTGTAGATGCCGGGCGTAAAGGCGTAACCGCGCCCCTGGCGCGAGATGTTGGTGGCCTCGGTGATGATCAGGCCGGCGGTGGCGCGCTGGCGGTAATAGTCCACGGCCAGCGGCGTGTGCACGCCATCCATGCCGGCACGGGCACGGGTCAGGGGCGCCATGGCGATGCGGTTGGCGACGGGGATGGCGCCGATATGGGTGGGCGCGAAAAGATCGGGAGTGGTGGTCATGGTCGAACCCGTTCCTTCTGGGGATGGCTTGAGAGGCCATGGTTAACGGCACGCCCATGAACATAGGTCCATGACGGTGCCGCTTTTAGACCGTCGTCGCGACAAGACCCTTCGCGATGGGGAAATAATGGCGGGTTCGTTCTGGCCGCCGCCGTTTCATCCAAAACCAGTTCCGGCAAAAGCAATTCCGCCAAAAACAATTCCGGTGGACGGCGGCGGCGGCGCGGCGCTACATCCCAGCATCATGACCAACGCCCCCTCCCGCCTCATCGTCGGCATCAGCGGCGCCTCCGGCGTGCGATACGGCGTGCGCCTGCTGGAAACCCTGCGCCCCCTGCCCATCGAAACCCACCTGGTGATGAGCCGGTCGGCGGAGATGACGCTGGCGTATGAGACGGACATGAAACCCGCCGAGGTGCGGGCCCTGGCGGACGTCAACCACGCCATCGCCGACGTGGGCGCCGCCATCTCCAGCGGCAGCTTCCGCACCCTGGGCATGGTCATCGCGCCCTGTTCCATCCGCACCATGAGCGAGATCGCCACCGGCGTGACCTCCAGCCTGCTGACGCGGGCGGCGGACGTGGTGCTGAAGGAGCGGCGGCGCCTGGTGCTGATGGTGCGTGAGACGCCGTTGCACCTGGGCCACCTGCGCACGCTCACGGCGCTGGCCGAGATGGGGGCCATCATCGCCCCGCCGGTGCCGGCCATGTACATCCGGCCGGACAGCGTGGACGAGCTGGTGGATCATACCGTCGGCCGCGTCCTGGACCTGTTCGACATCGACAGCGGCCGCCTGCGCCGCTGGGGCGAGGCGCCGCCCGAGGACGCGGAGACGGGGGGCTGATGCCGCCCTTTGTATCTGAAGGAAATCGAGCGCCCCGGGCAATCCGTGCGCTCGATTTTCTTAGCCGTCCAACTTGGCGGTCAGGCCCAGGAAGGCCGGCAGCGGGTGGGTCACCACGTAGGTGGGGATGGGGCCCAGGTAGTCGCGCATGCGGCCCTTTTCCACGAAGCGCTTGCGGAAGCGGCTGTGGGTGAAGAAGGACAGGATGCGGGGCGCGATGCCGCCGGCGATGTAGACGCCGCCGCGCGCGCCGATGGACAGGGCCAGATTGCCGGCCACGGTGCCCAGCATGCCGCAGAAGGTTTCCAGCGCCTCGATGCAGGCGGGATCGCCGGCGTGGGTCGTGGCGGCCGCTGTGATCTGGGCGGCGGTCAGGCGCGCCGGCTCCTTGCCGTCGGCCAGGCACACGGCCTCATACAGGTTCACCAGGCCGGGGCCGGACAGCACGCGCTCCGCCGACACATGGTCGAACTGCTTGCGCAGCACGCCCAGGATGGCCGACTCCCGGTCGTTCACGGGGGCCATGGTGACGTGGCCGCCTTCGGTCGCCAGCGCGGTCCAGCCGGGCTGGCCGTTGCTGCGCTTGCGCGGGATCAGGGATGAGACGCCCAGGCCGCTGCCCGGGCCCAGGACGGCGATGGGCGCGTCCGCCACGGGCGCGCCATCCCCCACCTGCGCCCGGTCGTCGGCGCCCAGGGCGGGAATGGACAGGGCCACGGCGGTGAAGTCGTTGACCACCTCCAGCCGGTCCAGCGACAGCGAGCGGCGCACGCCGTCGATCGAGAACTCCCACGGCAGGTTGGTCATGCGGATGCGGTCGCCGGTCACGGGGCCCGCCAGGGCGATGGCGGCCTGCTTGGGCCGGGCGCCCGGCGCCTCCAACGCCAGATAGGCCTCCGCCGCCGCCTCCAGCGAGGGGTAGTCGGCACAGGGCAGGATGCGCACGCCCGAGATGCTGGCGGCGTGGGCGTCGTGCGGCGCCGTTTCCGAGGACTCGGAGAGGGCAAACCGGGCGTTGGTGCCGCCGATGTCCGCCAAGAGCGAGAGGCCCTGCATGGGTGACGCCTTCCTTTTCCGTTTCCTTCCCGTTCCAACGACCCGGCCGACCTTATGCCCGGCCGCCGGGGTGCGTACCCCATTATACAGATAGGGGACGCGCCTTGGGGGAAACCCCGCCCGCGCGCGTTTTCCGCACCCGACTTAGAGCGTGGCGGAGACAGCGCTGTCAATATCATTGGTGTAAGAAAATTGCGGCCTTATGGCGCAAACGCCACCACGGCGGGAGGGCGGTGATATGAAGCGCTCGCTCCGCCAGACGGCCGCAGCCATCTCAGTCCTGCTCGGGCTTTTCCTCTTCGTCGGACCGGCAGAGAGAACTTCGGCGCTGCCTGTAGATCTAGGATATCTCGGTCAGCATACCGATCAGCTTCAAATGAAGTCCTGCCTTAGCATTGGCCAGCATATCATGTGGGGAGAAAGCAGCTGGAACAGCTTCGTCATCGTAAATACCAAATGTAAATATGCTATATCTAGTCAGTCTATCGCCTGGAAGAATATAGTACACGCTACAAACAATGCAGATGGAACTTTCTGCAATTTCTTCGCCAGATTCAAGCGAACCTCTCTCAATCTCCATGGACCTTATAATGTCGTCAGATGTCACTGTTATTTTTCTATCGAACGAAATTGTCCCATTGGGGAATATGACATCAAAATGCATTATACCCAAAAGAAGAACCATATTTTGTTTTTTCGCGATCTCAATTCCGTGGCTTGCCGCAGCAATACCACCATAACCATTGACGTAATGGATGACTCTTGGCGCCACCGTGTTTCCGCAATTGGCTATGGATATCACGACATCGATTTCGACGCATTCGGAGCTAATATTTATATTTTTTGCATGGGCGGAAACATTTACCCATGCCCTGTCGCTCTCAATAATAGATCGCCGCACAAGCTCCGTATTTTCCTTGGCCGAACTCTCGGCTATTTTATTCGCTATTCTCGCCTCATCGACCCCTTCAGATGCTTTGTCAGCAGCCCTTCTAGTTTGATTCAAAGTAAGTATGAGAGCGACAAAGGCGAGGCCATTCACGACCAAACCGCCTATACTTATCCAGAACGTGGCAGGAATATAATCGGCCTGCTCAAGAGTTCCCTCCGCAGATCGCCATTGCTGACACAATTGTGCCTTGGCATCATCTTCTGGGTCGCTACATATAGCTCTATATTTTTCCTGATGACCAGTTTCCTTGGCTACAGAAACTGGATCTGGAATAGAAACATATTCAGGGTGTTTTATCTGATTTGCTTCGCCATATCCTTGGTTGGCTATACTATCCTGCTCAATTGGTAAACGGGCTGCGGTGGGAAAACCTACCGACGACCATAGCGTCGTCAGCGCTCCGACAGCCGCAGCGTATGACAGTCGATAGCTGATAGACATTGCAGTAAGAACGCCGCCGTGAATCCCCCACGGCTGATCTTATTCGCAATGTTGCGTTCCGTCTCCGGGATTCCCATTGCGGTAAGCTTCTCTGCCAGTTCCCGATACCCGACGTTGCGCCGCTTCAGCTCGGCCTTCAGCAGGGCCTTGGCCCTCTCAGACCATTCGATTCCGGTCATGTCAACTCCATATTCGGTGTGAACATCACCATATTCGATGTAATCGCCGTTGACAAGGCGTAGCCTCAACATCATCATATTCGATGTAACAACATCGCATCTGGTGATATTCCGTGTCCCAACACTTCCTCCTTTCTGCCGCCGCGCGGACGATCAGCCTGAAGGCTGTTCTGTCCCTGACGGACGCGGATGCGTGGAAGCTGTTCCAGCGTCTGCGCTGGCCGGACACCGATGGTGCGCCGGTGTGCCCCTGCTGCGGCAATGGTCGGTGCTATGACGTGATGCGAGGCGCGACTCCGCGTTTCCGGTGTGCTGCCTGCCGGAAGGATTTCAGCCCCACCAGCGGCACGCTGTTCGCCTACCACAAGCTCTCGATCCGGGATTACCTGGCGGCGATCGTGCTGTTCGTGAACGCCGTGAAGGGCATCAGCGCCCTTCAGCTCGGCCGGGACATGGACATCTCCTACAAGGCTGCCTGGGTGCTCTGCCACAAGCTGCGCGAGGCGATGGCATCCGAGATGAAGGGTGCCAATGTCGGGGGAGCCGGCGAGACTGTCGAGGTGGACGGCTGCTATGTGGGCGGCCATGTCCGGCCGGCGAACTACAAGGCCAACCGCAAGGACCGGCGCTTGGCCAAGAACCAGACCGGCAAGCGCAAGGTTGTGGTGGCGATCCGGGAACGCGGTGGCCGCACGGTCACCGCCGTCTTCCCGACGGAGGAAGCGTCGGCCGATTTCATCAAGGCCCGTGTCGAGAAGGGCACCACGGTGCATACCGACGAAGCCCATTCCTGGGAACCGCTGCGCACCAAGTTCCGGATCCGCCAGATCAACCACAGCTTCGCCTACAGCCACGACGAGGCCTGCACGAACCAGGCGGAGAGCTTCTTCAGCCGGTTGCGGCGCGCCGAGTGGGGCCAGTACCACCAGATCAGCGACCTCTACCTGGGGCGCTATGCGGCGGAAATGGGCTGGCGGGAAGACCACCGCCGCCAGCCCAATGGGGCTCTGTTCTCGCGGCTCGCGGGCCAGGCCGGCCGGTCGCCAATGTCGATCGACTTCACCGGTCGGTGGCAGAAGCGCGCGGCCTGAGGCTCCCTACTTCACGACGATGTAATAGCCGCCTCTCGCGAACTCGCGGACCTCATAGGTCCATTGAAGGTCGCAGCGGACCTCGAAGCATCGATCCAGGATGCACCGCCGTACCAAGTCCACATGACGGCACTGGAAATTGTTGACCCTGACGAAGTCGACGAACACCTGAGCGCTCCCAGCATCCAGGGGGGGGCGACCTGTTCGCTGGTCAGCCCGATTTTCTGCTGGGCATCTCCCGCCCAGGCGGCACCAACCGTTGCGCTGCCGGCGACAGCGCACGCAATGAAGAAACGCTTCATGACCTATCCCCGTGCTTGCCCGTCCCCAGCCAGCTGGCGCCGGGCGGTTGGTCGCATGCACACAGGGAGACATGCCCCACGTATTCCCCAACGCCGGGAGCGACCCGCCGTTGTGTGAGGGTGTTGTATTCCGTGGGCCGCCCGACATAGCGGGAACCCCGTGTGAACGCGCACTGCGTGCCGTCATCAAGCGACCAAGCCCGGTGACGGTGCCGGCACTATGACATGGGTGCCGGAATCATTTCCATGAGCAATGCTCATTGTTGTGCGAGTCGCCAGGTGCACTCCAATCCATCGCCGAGCCGTTCGACGATGCCCTTGGAGCGCAGTCGCCTTAGCGCGATGCGCACATCATTGTTGGCGTTGAGATAGGCGCCGTGGTCGCCTTCGTCCTGGTTCTCGGCCCGCATCACCAGTTGGACAAGCGCGCTGCTGGACATGGGCCCGTCAGCCTCGCGAAGGAGATCGATTAGCACATGGGTGAACGGATCGCGGTGGCCGCCCGGACGCCGCTCTATGGGCTTGATGGCATTCGGCGACTTGTCATAGCCCACCATCAAGAGAACCCGGTCGATAGCATCAAGATCGTTCAGCAGCGCCTGGAGCTGACGCCGAAGTTTCGCGATCTCGCCGCCCAGCTCGGCTCGCTTGGTCACCAGGCCGGATATCAGGTGCGTGTCGGTCATGCCCCAGATTGTAGGGGAGGCCGCCGGTCATGGCGCGGGCGCCGTGGTGGCGTTTGCGCCATAAGGCCGGAAAATTGGGGCAGAGATGCCTCCCGCGATGTAACGCAATTACATGATGTTCTCTTGAATCAATGTGTTGCGTCGCACAACGGTCGGGGTAAGCCGATTCTCACCACCCTCAGGCAATGGACTGAATAATCAAGATTCTTCGCCCGCAGTGCATTTTCCGCTTGATCAACCGGGCCTCGATCGGCATATTGTGCAGTGCGACATGGCCGCGATTGTGGTTCTGTCGTAACGCACTTCTTGGGCGTTTCCTCCCTAAACTCAAGGCCGCGCCGATAGGCGCGGCCTTCTTTATTTCCGGGCGCCGCGCCCTTTCCACCATGGTCCCTGGGATGGGAATCGCGAGTGTCCCATCCTGCATCCCAGGTGACGCGGACTGATTTCCCGCGCCGGCCCCGATGGGGACCGTAAGCGGCACCCCGCCGCTGGGGAAGGCGAACCCCACCCCGCCATCGTAGCCCCGCATTCCCAACGGCCGGCATCCGACCGCTGGCCCTCCTGATTGACGTCGTCCCCGCAGCGCATCGCCAGGGGCGACGGCCGGCGCCGGCAAGGCGGTCGGCGGCCATCAGCGGCATGGGGAAGAAAATTTTCGATTTGATGAAACAGAAGGGTTGCCAGCCGGTTCGGGCGATGCTACACAGCCGCCCACGCCGATGACCCCGGCAACGGGGCCCCGCAAAAATCGGCGGATTTCGAAGGATGGGCGCGTAGCTCAGCGGGAGAGCACTACCTTGACATGGTAGGGGTCACAGGTTCAATCCCTGTCGCGCCCACCATCCTTCCCCAGCCAGATCAGTATGTTAAAGCCGCGACGGGCAACCGGGCGCGGCTTTTGTGTTTCCGGCCCGAAGATGCCCTACGTCGCCCAACCGGGCAGGACCCGCCCGCACCCCCGACGCTCAGGGATACGGGCGGAACCGTCTCCGCCCTCCGTCAGGCTCCCCCGGGTTAGCGGCCCTTGGACAGGAAGGCCTGGAAGGCGGCCTTGGCCTCGGGGCTGGTCAGCGCCTGGGCGAACAGGGTGGCCTCACGCGCCATGGCCTCCAGCACTTGGGGCGTGTCGTGGCGCATCAGGGCCTTGGTGTTGGCCATGGCCGTGCGCGGCTTGGCCGCCAGCGCCGCCGCCTTGGCCGCCGCATGCTCGTACAGCGTTTCAGACGGAATAACGGCGTTGATCAGGCCCGCCGCCTCCGCCGCGTCGGCCGTCAGCGCTTCACCCGCCATCAGCATGGCGGCGGCGCGGGGGTGGCCCAGCAGGCGGGCGGCCAGCACGCTGGATCCCGCTTCCGGCACCAGGCCCAGGCTGACGAAGGGCATGGCGAAGTGCGCGGTGGGGGCGGCGTAGACCAGGTCGCAGTGCATCAGCAGGGTGGTGCCCACGCCAACCGCGTGGCCTTCCACCGCCGCCACCACGGGCTTGGGGAACGTGGCCAGCGCCCGCAGGAAGCGCATCACCGGCGTGTCGGCCGATAGCGGCGGTCCGGCCAGGAAGTCCGCCAGGTCGTTGCCGGCGGTGAAGCTGCCGCCCGATCCCTGGATCAGCACCGCGCCCACGGCGTCATCCGTGGCGGCGCCGGTCAGCGCCTCGGCCAGGGCCGAATACATGGCGCCGGTCAGGGCGTTGCGCTTTTCCGGCCGGTTCAGCACCAGGGTGCGGACCCCGTTCCCATCCTCCACCAGGACCGCGGCGTGACTCATCTTCTCATCTCCCAAGGTGTCCCCGGCGGCGGCGCTGTGGCGTCCGGCCCCGCGGTTAGTGATTGCTTATCCCCGGATGCTGCCGCAGCCGGGCACGGCGGGCAAGGCTTGCATGATGACATTCACTCGGATGATCCGCCCCATGGGCACCAAGCGCGCCGGAACTATCCGTTTCTGCCAGCGGTTGGAAAGGGCGTTGGGTACGCCGCGTGCTTGTTCAAGGCCGTTAACCCAATCTTTAGATGTCCCGGCAAAAGATGACAGCGTGGTGAACGGGGCGCGTCGGATTTGCTGCTCCCACCACCTCACTCTGGGACAAGTCCGGCGCCGACATGCGGCCAGGACGGTACTGAAAGGGGACGGGCGATGGGTTCATTCTCTTCTGAGTCGGTCGACCTGCTGCGGGCCTACACGGCCCAGGCTAACCGCTACCCCATGCTGTCGCCCGAGCGTGAGCTTGAGCTTGCCAACCGCTGGGCCGGCAGCCAGGACCAGCGCGCCGCCGATGAATTGGTGCACAGCCATATGCGCCTGGCCATCAAGATCGCCTCCCGCTATGCCCGGTCCGGCCTGCCGGTGGGCGACCTGGTGTCCGAAGCCAACATCGGCCTGGTGAAGGCGGTGCAGCGGTTCGACCCGTCGCGGGGCTTCCGCCTGGCCACCTACGCGCTGTGGTGGATCCGGGCGGAGGTGCAGTCCTATGTCCTGCACAATTGGTCCATGCTGAAAGGGGGCAACACCGCCGCCCTGAAGCGCCTGTTCTTCAACCTGCGCCAGGCCCAGCGCCGGCTGGGCGTCCACGACCGCATGATGACGGACGAGGAGGCGGAGCGCATCGCGGTGGAGATGGACGCCACGGTGGAGGAGGTGCGCGAGATGGAGCATCGCTTCGCGACACCGGTCGCCTCCCTGAACGTCTCCATGGGCGAGGATAATGACCAGGAGGCCATGGACCTGCTGGCGGACGACACCGAATCGGTGGAAAGCCGCCTGGCCGAGGGCAGCGAGCTGCGTCAGCGCAAGGGCCTGATGCTGGACGCCCTGAAGGCGCTGGGCGACCGCGAGCGGCACATCTTCATTTCCCGCAACCTGGCGGACGAGCCGGTGACGCTGGAGCGGCTGGCCCAGCACTATGGCGTCAGCAAGGAACGCATCCGCCAGATCGAGACGGGCGCCTACAGCAAGGTGGCGCGCAGCGTGCGCCGCGCGGCCGAGGGCGGCGCCATCACCGCCCCCATCCTGCCCATGGCGGCCAAGCGCGCGAAGTCCGGTGTGGGCCGGGTGCCCACCGCCAACGACATCATGGCCCAGGCCGCGCGCTCGGCGGCTTGAGGCCGGTTCCTCAATCCCCCGCCGCCAGTCCCTCGCGGCGGGGATCGACGCCGCCTTCCAGGCCGGTGGCGGTGCGCTTGATGACGTGCAGGCCGCTGGGCATGGACTTCAACTCCACCGTTTGGCCCAGCGCCTCCAGCCCGGCCTTCAGGGACGGCGCCCAGGGGCCGCTTTCCAGGGCGGTGGTGCCGTTGCGGTTGACGATGCGCGGCAGGTTCACCGCCTCCTGCGCGTCCAGGCCCCAGTCCAGCGCCGCCACGATGGTTTCCGCGACATAACCGATGATGGCTGGCCCGCCGGGTGAACCCACCAGCAGCATGGGCTTGCCCGTCTGGTCGAAAACGATGGTGGGCGCCATGGAAGAGCGCGGACGCTTGCCCGCCGCCACGGCGTTGGCCACGGGCAGGCCCGTGCCCGGGCTGGTGGGGATGAAGGAAAAGTCGGTCAGCTGGTTGTTCAGCACATACCCGTCCACCGCCATGCCCGAGCCGAAGGCGAACTCCACCGAGGTGGTGAAGGATACGGCCATGCCGCTGTCATCCATCAAGGACATGTGGGAGGTCGACGGGATGTCCGCCTGCCAGCCGGGGCCGTACAGCGCCCCTTGCTTCTGCGGCGGCACGCCGGCGGGCACGGGGCCCTTGGCCGCGTGCGCCGGGTCGATCAGCCTGGCGCGTTCCGCCAGGTAGCCCTTGTCCAGCAGGCCGCTGGGCACGGTGACGAAGGCGGGATCGCCGACATAGAGGTCGCGGTCGGCGTAGGCCAGGCGGCTGGCCTCCACCATCAGGTGCCAGGCGGTGGGGGAGTCCTTGCCCAGGCCCTTCATGTCGAAATGTTCCAGCAGGCCCAGCATCTCCACAATGGCGATGCCGCCGGAACTGCTGGGCCCCATGCTGCACACCTTCCACTGGCGATAGGGCGTGCACAGGGGATCGCGCTCCTCAACCTTGTAGGCCGCCAGATCCTGGGCGGTGACCAGGGCCGGAGCCCCCCCGGGCGTGTTGGCCGGAAGGGCGCTGTCGGCCAGATGCTTGGCCAGGTCCTGGCCCAGGACACCGTGGTAGTAGGCATCGGGCCCCTGTGCCGCCAGCACCTCCAGCGTGTGGGCCATGGCGGGGTTGCGGAAGGTCTCCCCGGCCTGCAGTGGCGTCAGGCTGCCGTCGGGCCCGGTATGGAAGAACAGGGCCAGCATGTCCGGCCGATCCTTCAGCTGCGGTGTCAGACCCTTCAGCAGCAGGGCCAGACGGGGGCTGACGATGAAGCCGTCGCGGGCCAGCTGGATGGCGGGCTGGAACAGCGTGGCCCAGGGCAGCTTGCCATAGCGCTTGTGCGCTTCGGCCAGCAAGGCGGGGATGCCCGGCGTGCCCACGGCGCGCCCGCCGTCAAAGGCGCGCATCAGCGGCATGGG
This sequence comes from Nitrospirillum guaranorum, assembly GCF_034653275.1. NCBI lineage: Bacteria > Pseudomonadati > Pseudomonadota > Alphaproteobacteria > Rhodospirillales > Azospirillaceae > Nitrospirillum > Nitrospirillum guaranorum. The sequence goes on from NZ_JAYEES010000003.1 coordinate 1,355,416, forward strand.
CCGGCCGTCGGGGCCGACGAAGCGGTCGGCGGTCGACCCCGCCGGCGCCGTCTCACGTCCATCCAGCGACACCAGCCTCTTGGCTTTCGGGTCCCAGATCAGCATGTAGCCGCCGCCGCCCAGGCCGGAGGATTGCGGCTCCACCAGGCCCAGCACCAGTTGCACGGCGATGGCCGCGTCCACGGCGCTGCCGCCCTGGCGCAGCATGGCGTGCCCGGCCTCCGCCGCCAGCGGGTTGGCGGCCACGACCATGTCGGACTTGGTCCGCACCACCGGACGCGCCGTGAAGGGGGAGGCCAGTTCCGGGTCGCCACCCTGCGCAAGGGCAGGGCCTACGGCCGCCAGCGATGCTAGGGCCAGCGCGCCGGCCAGCAGGGCGGTCGTGAACGGGCGGCGGGTGGGGACGGGGGCGGGCTGCCGGGGCGTTTTATGCATGCCGCAACAATGGCATGGCGTCGGCTGCCAGGAAACAGGGGAGAGCCGGTCGGGGTGGGGGGCGTCATGCCGCCGCGCCCTGCTACCGCTACCATTCAGGCAAAACAAAACGCGCCGTCCGGCTGGGACGGCGCGTTCCGTGTCTCCGGCCCGCGAATTAAGCTCCCCAACGCCGACGCCCGACAAATCTCCAAGGAGATGCTGCCGGATGCCAGCGGGTCGAGGATGAACCCATCTGTCAGGAAACAGGAAATCCGGCGCCGGGGCTTCCCGGCGCCGTCAATCCCGTTCTACCAGATCGGATGGATCAGAGGACTTCCACGCGATTGGCCTGCGGACCCTTCTGACCCATGCTGGTCGTCAGGCGCACCCGCTGCTCCGGCGTCAGGGCGCGGACGCCCGAACGCTCCAGCGCGGTGATGTGGACGAACACGTCCTTCCCGCCGCCATCGGGGGTCACGAAACCGAAGCCCTTGTCGGCGCTGTAGAACTTCACAGTGCCTTCAACGGTCTCGGTCGGGCCGCTGGCTTCCCAGCCGCCGGCGCGGCGCGGGGCGCCACCACCGAAGCTGTCGCGGCGACCGCCGCCCATGCCACCGCCCATGCCGCCGCCGCCGCCGCCCGGGGTGGCGGTGGACTCATCCACGCTGTGGATGGCGGCAACCTGCGGGCCCTTCTGGCCCTGGGACAGGTCGCAATTGATGGTGGTGCCGTCCGCCAGGCTGTCATGGCCGAAGGCCTGCACGACGGAAGCGTGCAAGAAGGCGTCCGGCGACCCGTCGGACAGGGTCACGAAACCAAAACCTTTCGTGGGGTTGTACCACTTGACGGTGGCGTTGACGCCCCGGCGGGTGATCTGCGGGCTCTGCGGAGAACGGCGCTCATACATGTGATTTGAACTCGAATGTAGTCGATAAAGTGCTTGGCCGGGGGCACCGGTCGCAAGGAAAGGCCCTAACACGCGCCCCTCCCAAGCCGGATCTGGCTGCGCAGGATTCTCTCCTGTGTGGGAGCTTATACCGAAAAAAATGAGACTGCACCAGCCATGCGATGCCGGATGCCCAAGTCATTTCGGAGGTAGCTGGGCCCCGCTGGGCGCAATTGCGCCGTCAACCTGAATAGGCCGCAATAACGGGTAGCAATGCCGGCGCCTGGCCCCCAGATGTAGGGGTCTTACTTTGATCAGCCGGTAATCTTAATTTTCCACTGCTGAAGCTTGCGATAAATGGTCGACGGACTGATTTCCAGCAGCGCCGCGGCCCGGGGCACGTCGTCGCCCGTCAGCGCAAGCGCACGTTGAATCGCCTGCTTTTCCAACTGCCACAGGGGCACGATCTCGGTCGAGGAGGCCAGCGGATCGGCGGCGGGCGGCGTCCGCTCCGGCGATGGCGCGGCGGTGGACTCAGGCGGGTTGCGGCGCGCGGCGGCGGTATCCGCCGTGGCGCTGCGCAGCGGTTCCGGCAGCATGGCGCGGGTGACGGCGGCCCCGTCGTTCAGAACGACCACGTTACGCAGGATGTTCTGCAACTGGCGGACGTTGCCGGGGAAGTCGTACGCCATCAGCGCCGATTCGGCATCCCCGTCCAGGCGCTGGAAGGCCTTGCCTTCCTCCTTCGCCATGTCCGCCAGGAAGTGCCGCGCGATCAGGCAGACGTCGCCCTCCCGCTCGCGCAAGGGGGGCAGGTGGATGGGCACCACGTGCAGGCGATAGTACAAATCTTCACGGAAGCGGCCTGCCGCCACCTCGGCCAGCGGGTCGCGGTTGGTGGCGGAGATGAAGCGGACGTCCACCTTCTCCATCTGCGTGGCGCCCACCGGCTGGAAGGTGCCGGTCTGGACGAAGCGCAGGATCTTGGCCTGCAGCTCCATCGGCATCTCACACACCTCGTCCAGGAACAGGGTGCCGCCATCGGCCTGGCGCGCGGCGCCCGCGCGGTCGCCGACCGCGCCGGTGAAGGCGCCCTTCACATGGCCGAAGATCTCGCTTTCCAGCAGATCCTTGGGGATGGCGGCGCAGTTGATGGCGATGAAGGGACGGTCGCGGCGGGGGCTGCAGCGGTGGATGGCGTCGGCCGCCAGTTCCTTGCCCGTGCCGCTCTCGCCCGTCAGGAAAACGCTGGCCCGGCTGGGCGCCACGCTTTCGATCAGGCGGTAGACCGTCTGCATGGGGGTGGAGGCGCCGACGAAGGAATGGAAGCTGCCCCGGTCCAGTTCCCGCCGGTAATGGGCGACGATGCGGGTCAGGCGCCGCCGCTCCAGCGCGTTGCGCACGGTGACGATCAGGCGGGCGGCGGTGAAGGGCTTCACCAGGAAATCGAAGGCGCCGTCGCGCATGGCCTCCACCGCCACACTGATGGAGCCGTGGGCCGTCACCACGATGACCGGCAGGTCGGGGTGGCTCTCCCGCGCGGCGCGCAGCACCTCCAGCCCATCGATGTCCGGCAGCTTCAGATCCAGCACCAGGGCGCCCAGCGGCCGCAGGCGCAGGCTTTCCAGCGCCCGGGTCCCCGTCTCCTGGTGCTCCACCTCGTACCCCTCGCTGTGCAGGTATTCGGTGTAGACCCGGGCCAGGGGGGCGGTGTCCTCGACTAACAGCACCCGGTTGAGATCCGACTCGGTCATGGGCCTATTCTGGTGTAGCGGGTGGAACGCCCGGGCGGAGGACAGAGGGGCAACGCAAGTGCCTGGAACCGTAGCGTATTCGCGGCGCCGGCCGCATGTCCCCCGGCACAAGGGGGGCCAATTCCCGCCCTATCCAGGCGCCATCAGACCACGCGCGCGTTTCAGCATTGCCATTTCAACCGTCACGCAATGACTGTACAATATGTTTCCGCATTAATGTTCCACGGGGCTGGTTCCACGCATGTCTGCCCAGCAGGGCTCCAAGGGTGCGGCGCTGCCACCGGCGACCTTGCCGCAAGCGACCCTGAAGGATCGCTTCGTCGCCTGGTGGGAAGGCTACGACCTGGCTGCGGTGCTCAGCCGCCGTCCGCGTGCCGATGAGGAAGAGGGGGAGGGCGGCACCCACGGCGGTTCCGCCAAGCAGTCGCCCCAGTCCTCCACGGAGCGGCGCACCCTGAACCGCTCCGGCAAGCCCCTGTGGACGGCCACGCGCGTGCAGGTGGCGGAAAAGATTTGGGGCGACGGCTACGCCACCCCCGGCGGCAACGAACACATCCCCACCCTGGTGAAGCCCCTGGGCCTGAACCCGGCCATGAGCGTGCTGGACCTGGCCGCTGGTCTGGGCGGGTCCACCCGCAGCATGGCCTCGCAGTTCGGCGCCTGGGTGACGGGGCTGGAATCCAACCCCGTGCTGGCGGAAGCCGGCATGTTCCGCTCGCACAAGGCCGGCATGGCCCGTCAGGCGCCCATCCAGCCCTACGACCCGGAAACCTTCTCCTGGCCCAAGCGCGTGGACGCCGTGTTCGCCAAGGAGGGCTTCTACACCGTCCGCAACAAGGACGGCCTGCTGGACGCGGTGGAGGCGGCGCTGAAGCCGCGCGGCCATTTCCTGTTCACGGACTATGTCCTGGACAAGGCCAAGGCCAGCGGCCCCGTCTTCAAGGGCTGGCTGGACCATGAACCGGTGGAGCCTCATCCCTGGACGGTGGACCAGTACGCCCAGGGCCTGCAGCAGCGCAACCTGGACATCCGCATCACCGAGGACATCTCTGACCTGCACCGCAGCCTGATCCTGACCGCCATCCAGGGGCTGGTGGCCCACCTGGAACAGCATAGCATGGATCATGAGACCAAGATCGCGGTGGTGGAGGAGGTGGAGCTGTGGGCCCGCCGCGTGGCGGTGCTGGACGCCGGCATCCGCCTCTACCGTTTCTACGTGTTGAAGCCGGCGGATATCAGCTGATCGATTTTACGATATGACTCAGGTTGACAGCGGGGCCGGCCCTTACTATTTTCCCGGCCTCGAACCGTGATCCAATCCAAGTGCCCGAGTCCAAATCATGAAGATCGTGAACTCCCTCAAGTCGATGAAGACCCGCCACAAGGCTTGCCGCGTCATCCGCCGCAAGGGTCGCGTGTACGTCATCAACAAGCAGAACCCGCGCTTCAAGGCCCGCCAGGGCTAATAAAGCGTTTCTGCCCCATGGCCGGTTCGCCGGCCATCGGAACCAAAAACCGCGCCTGGATGAAGGCGCGGTTTTTGTTTTGGGTTTTGGGGCTTCTTTTGGCGCGGTCGCGGCCTGAGCGCAATTCGTTCTGCGGTTACCCCCACCCGTGAAAAAGCCCCGCCGGCGCGTGCTGGCGGGGCTCTTCCTTTGAGACTCGGCCCGTGGCTTCCGGGGAAGCCACGGCGGTTCCGGCCGCTTACCAGACCTTGCAGGCCTTGGCGCCACGGTTCATGGGCGCATCGGCCTTGCAATTGAAGGCCTTGGCGAACTCCGGATTATTGGAGACGACGCCGTTCACCCGGTACTCGGCCAGGGAATGGACGTCGGTGATCGCCTGGTCGCGCTTGGCGTCGTCGCGCTGGTTGCTGCACCACACCTGGGCATAGCCCAGGAAGAACTTCTGCTCGGTGGTGAAACGGCCGTCCTTCTTGGCGGCCTTGCCCTTCAGGGTGGCCATCAGGGCCTTCAGGGCGATGGCGTGGCCGCCGTTGTCGGCCAGGTTCTCGCCCAGCGTGGCCTTGCCGTTCAGGTGCACGTCGTCGATGGCGACGAAGCCGTCATACTCGTCCACCACGCATTGGGCGCGGGCCTCGAACTTCTTGGCGTCCTCGGCCGTCCACCAGTCCTTCAGGTTGCCGTCCTTGTCGTACTGGCGGCCCTGGTCGTCGAAGCCGTGGGTCATCTCATGGCCGATGACGGCACCAATGGCGCCATAGTTGATGGCGTCGTCGGCACCCGCGAAATAGAAGGGCGGCTGCAGGATGCCGGCCGGGAAGTTGATGTCGTTCTCGGTCGGGTCGTAATAGGCGTTCACGGTCGGCGGGCTCATCAGCCATTCCGACCGGTCGTGCGGCTTGCCGATCTTGGCCAGCTGGCGCTTGGTCTCGAACGCGGTGGCGCGTTCCACGTTGCCCACCAGGTCGTCCTTCTTGGCCACGACCGAGGAGTAGTCGCGCCATTTGTCGGGGTAACCAATCTTGTCGACGATGGCGTCCAGCTTCTCATGCGCGCGCTTCTTGGTCTCGGCGCTCATCCAGTCCAGCTGGTCGATGTCGACGGAATAGGCCGCCTTCAGGTTCTTCACCATCGTCAGCATCTTGGCCTTCTGGCCCGCGCCGAAAGCGGTCTTCACATAATACTTGCCCAGATCCTCGCCCAGCGCGTTGTCCGTCTCCATGACGCAGCGCTTCCAGCGGGGCAGGTTCTGCTCCACGCCGCGCAGCTTCTTGGAATAGAAGCTGAAACGCTCATCCACGAAGGCCTTGGACAGGCGGCCGGAGAAGGCGTGGGCGACATGCCAGGACAGGTAGGTCTTCACGTCATCGGCCGAGGCGCCGGCCAGCACGGTCTGCAGCGCCTTGAAGAAGTCGGGCTCCGTCACGTTCAGGGTCTGGAACACGGGCGTGCCGCTGGCCTTGAAATAGTCGGCCCAGGCGAAGCCGGGCGCCAGGGTGGACAGGGTGGCCACCGGCTCCTTGTGATTCACCTTCTGCGGGTCGTTGCGGTCGGCCAGGCTCAGCGAGGCCTTGGCCAGGTCCGTCTCGATGCGCATCACCACCTGGGCCTTGGCATCGGCCGCAGCCTTGGCGTCGCCCAGCAGCTGGAAGGTGCGCGACACATGCTCGACGTAGGCCTGGCGGATGCCGTCGAACTTGGCGCCTTCCCGGACATAATAGTCGCGGTTGGGCAGGCCCAGGCCGCCCTGGTCGATCACGGCGATGTCCTGCCGGGCGTCCTGGAAGTCCGCCTGCGAACCGAAGCTGAAGAACACGTCCACGCCGACGTCGTGCAGGGCGGCCACCAGCGCCGGCAGTTGCTCCTTGCCCGGCAGCGCCTTGATCTGGTCCAGCAGCGGCTGGATGGGCTCGGCGCCCTTGGCGTCGGCTCCGGTCTCGTCCATGCAGGCGGCGTAGAAGTCGCCCACGCGCTGGTTGTCGGCGTTGGGATGGGCGACGATGTCTTCCAGCGCGCTCTTCAGGATCTGCTGGTTGCGCTCATGCAGGGCGTTGAAGCTGCCCCAGCGCGACTGGTCGCTGGGGATGGGGTTGGCCTTGATCCACGGACCGCAGGCGTACTGATAGAAGTTCTGGCAGGGGTCGACCGAGTCGTCGACCTGGGGCAGGGCCGCGTCCGTGGCGGACGCCTTGGCGGCGGGCTTCGCCGATTCGGCCGCCTGGGCGGCCGCCGGGGCCGCCACCAGGGGCAGCGCCACCAGGGCGGTGGCCAGGGCGATGGGCGCCGCCCGATTCAAAATCCCCGCGATAGGCTTGCTCATGTGGGTTGCTCCACCTTCGTCATGTTTTGGCTCTTCAAAATGAGAGGGGGGTGCCGGTGGTCCGCACCAGCACCCCCATCGGCGCCCTGTCAGACGCCCGTCACCAGACGCGGCAGGCTTTCTCGCCGGCCACCATCTTGTCGGTGGGCTTGCAGTTAAACGCCTCCGCGAACTCCTTCATGTTCGAGAGGGTGCCGTTGACCCGGTATTCCCCCAGGGAGTGCGGGTCGGTCTGGGCTTGCAGGCGCCGGTACTCCGGCCGCGCCTCGCCGCACCAGACCTGGGCGAAGCCGTAGAAGAAGCGCTGGGCCGCCGTCAGGCCGCCGATCTTCTCATCCTTCTTCGTCCCCAGCCGTTCCATCAGGGCGCGGTAGGCGACACGGATGCCACCGTTGTCGGCGGTGTTCTCACCCAGCTTCAGCTTGCCGTTCTCCTTCACGTCGCCGTCGGCGACATAGCCGCCGTACTGGTCGACCAGGCATTGGGCGCGGGTCTTGAACTGGGCCGCGTCGTCGGCCGTCCACCAGTCCTTCAGGTTGCCGTCGCCGTCGAACTTGCGGCCCTGGTCGTCGAAGCCATGGCTGATCTCATGGCCGATGACCACGCCGATGGCGCCGTAGTTCACGGCATCGTCGGCCGCGCTGTCGAAGAAGGGCGGCTGCAGGATGCCGGCGGGGAAGTTGATGTCGTTGTGGGTGGAGGAATAGTAGGCGTTGACGGTGGGCGGGGTCATGCCCCACTCGCCCTTGTCCACCGGCTTGCCGATCTTGGCCATGTCGTAATGGAACTCGAAGGACTCGGCCCGCAGCGCGTTGCCCAGGGCGTCGCCGCGGCTGACCGTCAGGGCGCTGTAGTCGCGCCACTTGTCGGGGTAGCCGATCTTGGCCGTGAAGGCGTCCAGCTTGGCATGGGCCTTGGCCTGGGTTTCCTTGCTCATCCACGTCAGGGTGGGGAAGGTCTCATCCAGCGACTTGCGGATGTCGGCCACCATCTGCAGCATGCGGGCCTTCTTCTCCGGCCCGAAGGCGCGGGCGACGAAGTACTTGCCGAGATCCTCGCCCAGGGCGGTGTCGGTGGCGCTGACGCAACGCTTCCACCGGGGCTTCATCTCCTTGGCGCCGCGCATGGTGCGCTCATAGAAGTTGAAGTTCTCCTGCACGAAGGCGTCGGGCAGCCAATTGGCGTAGGCGCTGAGGGTGCGCCAGGTCAGATAGGTCTTGATGTCGGCCAGGCTCAGCTCACGGATCAGCTCGCCTTCCCGCTTCATATAGTCGGGGTTGCTGACGTTCAGCGTGGCCGGCGGCTTCACGCCCGCGCTGTGGATGTAGGCCTTCCACTCGATGGCGGAATCCAGCTTCTGCAGTTCGGCGACGGTCTTGAGGTGATAGCGGTTCTCCGGCTCGCGCATGGCGACCCGGTCCAGCGAGGCGTCGGCCAGGCGCGTTTCGATGCCCATGACCGTCTGGGCCTTGGCGGCCGCGTCCGGCAGGCCCGCCAGTTCCATCATCTTCTGGATGTGGGCGACATAGGCGGCGCGCTGCTGCTTGGACTTTTCGTCGTCGCGGAAATAATAGGGCTTGTCCGGCAGGCCCAGGCCGCCCTGGTAGACACCGGCGATGACCTGGGTCGCGTCCTTGTAGTCCTGCTGCTGGCCCACGCGGTGGAAGGCGTTGACGCCGGCGATGTGCAGGTCGACCAGCAGGCCGGTCAGGCCCTTCTTGCTCTTCAGGCCGTTGATGCGGCCCAGCAGCGGTTGCAGCGGCGCCAGGCCCCGCGCCTCGATGCCCTTCTCGTCCATGCAGGCGGCGTAGAAGTCGCCGACGCGCTGGCTCTCAGGGGTGGGGTGGGCCGCCAGCTTTTCCAGCTCGTCGTGCAGCAGGGCCAGATTGTCGTCGGCCAGCTTGTTGAAGGTGCCCCAGCGCGGCTGGTCGGCCGGGATGGGGTTGCGCTTGTTCCACACGCTGCACGCATGCAGGAAGAAGTTCTCGCAGGGATTGACGTCGTTATCGACCACCGGCAGGCCGGGGGCGGCCGGCATGCCGGCGCCCTGGGGGGACGGCTGGGCGGCGGGGGCCGGTGGTGCCGGCGCCTTGGTGTCGGTGGATTGGCAGCCGGCCAGGCCGGCGGCGGCGATCAGGGCGGCCAGTGCGGCCGATGTGGAAAGGCTGCGTACCCCGGACATGTGATCCATCGTCTGTTGTTGTCGTTGGGCCAACGCGGTCCCCTTGCCGGCCGGTGCCGCTGCCCACGGCAACCAGGCCAGGGACCCCGAAGGGGTCAAAATCATGGCCGCCCGAAAATTTGATGCCGGGCGAAATGATTTGATGGCGGCGACAGTACCATAGGCGCCGCGCGGTCAGGAAAGCGCCTTATGTAACCGCTCTGTAACCGGGGCCGCTTCCGGCGGCAGCAGACGCGCCAGATTGTCGCGCAAGGTTTGAGGGCGGGGTGGGGTGGGGGCGGGCCAGCCGTCGGCCAGCTGTTCCAGGGACGCCATGTACAGCCGCTCGGCCTCCAGTTCCGCCGCCTTGACCGCCTGGCGCAGGGCTTCGTTCGCGGGGGCGTCGGCGGCCAGCGCCTTCAAGGCGCGGCGGGCCTGGCGCAGCGGTTCGATGACGGGCGCGCGCCAGCGGGCGGCGGCCGTGGCGGCGGCGTCGAGGTCCCCCTCGGTCAAGGTGTGGCCCCGCGCCGCCGCCCAGGCGCCCCACAGCAGCAGGGGCACGTCGGCGCCGTGCCCGTCCTGCGCCGCCAGGCACGCCTCGGCGACGCCGGGCCTGGCATAGGCGTCCAGGGCGTAGGGCCAAAAAGGCGCCAGGGGCTCAGGCAACGGGCTCGCCCACATAGATGCCCAGGCCCCGGGCGGTGCGCACCAGGGTGCCGTCCACCTCCACCGCCGCATAGGCCTTGATGGCGTCGGCGATGGGCACGTCGATGACCTTGCGGTTGGACCAGGCCACCATGCGGTCGTATTTGCCATGGGCGATCAAATCGACGGCGTGCACGCCGAAGGCCGACGCGATCAGCCGGTCGCGGGGGTTGGGCGACCCGCCGCGCTGGACATGGCCCAGCACGGTGACGCGGGTTTCCGCCCCGGTCGCCTCGGCGATCAGGTGGCCGATATAGCTGCCGATGCCGCCATAGCGCTTCTGCCCGTCGGTGAATTCCTGCCTGGCCTTGCCGCCGCCGGGCAGGTTGGCCGCCTCGGACACCACCACCAGGGCGAAGTTGCGGCCCTGGGCGCGAATCTGGCGGATGCGGTTGGCCACGCCGTCCACCGTCCAGGGGATCTCCGGCAGCAGGATGACGTCGGCGCCGCCGGCGATGCCGGCCGCCAGCGCGATGTGGCCGGCGTCCCGGCCCATGACCTCCAGCACCATGACGCGGGCGTGGCTGGCGGCCGTGGGTTGCAGACGGTCCAGCGCCTCCGTCGCGACGGCCACGGCGGTGTCGTAGCCGACGGAGACCTCGGTCAGGCCCAAATCGTTGTCGATGGTCTTGGGAATGCCCACCAGGTTCAGGCCGCCCTCTTGCGCCAGGCGACGCAGGATGGCCAGGCTGCCGTCGCCGCCGATGCCGATCAGCGCGTCCAGGCCCAGTTCCTTGCAGCCGCTGATGATCTCCTGCGACCGGTCCTTCTTCGTCCCGTCGGGCATGGGATAGGCGAAGGGATCGCCCTTGTTGGTCGTGCCCAGCACGGTACCACCCTGGCGCAGGATGTTGCCGTCCACATGTGCCGGCAGCAGCACGCGGTGGCGCACCGGGCGGTCCAGCAGGCCGTGGGTGCCTTCCTCGATGCCCAGCACCTGCCAGCTGTAGGTGGTGACGGCGCGGTGGACCACGGCGCGGATGACGGCGTTCAGGCCGGCGCAGTCGCCGCCGCTGGTCAGGATGCCGATGCGCTTGCCGTTGCTCATGCCCGTTCCCATCCCCTTAACCGAAATGATCGCCGAGACTTGAGTTTGAGGAAAACCCGACCTGCCCGCAATCGCCGAGAGGCATGCCGAAAGGCAGCACCCCTGCCGCCGGATTTCTGGTATAGATCGCCCGGTGATCGAGATCAGCGAACGCTAAAAGGCACGGATGACTGAACAACACACCCTGAAGGAGAAGCTGGCGACGCTTCGGGTGGAGCATCGTGACCTCGACGACATCATCACCCGCCTGACGGGCCAGTTCCCGGTGGATCAGTTACAGATCCAGCGGCTGAAGAAGCGCAAGCTGCTGCTCAAGGACTTGATCGCCCGTCTGGAAAGCGAACTGCTGCCCGACATCATCGCTTGATGTCATTTTCCATCCTGGACAGGCCCTGCTGGGCCCCCGTCCGGGCGTGGCCGGCATGCGGTGCCGGCACTTGCAAGGCCGCTTGCCCTTCCTATAATCCGGCGCTTCCTTTAGTCCGGGGGGAGCAACACCGGTGAGCCAGAAGCCTGAAAGCGCGCCGCTGGTCGGCATCATCATGGGCAGCCAGTCCGATTGGGCGACCATGCGCCACGGCGCCGCCGTGCTTGAGGAATTGGGCGTCCCGTTCGAGACGCGCATCGTCTCCGCCCACCGCACCCCGCACCGTCTGGTCGATTACGCCACAACCGCCCGCGACCGCGGCCTGAAGGTCATCGTCGCCGGCGCCGGTGGCGCCGCGCACCTGCCGGGCATGGCGGCCGCCATGACCCCGCTGCCCGTGTTCGGCGTGCCGGTGGAAAGCCACGCGCTGAAGGGCATGGACAGCCTGCTGTCCATCGCGCAGATGCCGGGCGGCATTCCCGTGGGCACCCTGGCCATCGGCAAGGCCGGCGCCATCAACGCCGCCTTGCTGGCCGCCGCCGTCCTCGCGCTGAACGACAAGCGCCTGGCCGACGCCCTGGACGCCTGGCGCGCCGCCCAGACCGATCGCGTGGCCCTGGAACCCCGGGACGAGGAATGACCCTTTCCCCCCCACCGTCGTCCCGCCGGGGTCGATCATCGGCATGCTGGGCAATGGCCAACTGGGCCGCATGACGGCGCTGGCCGCCGCCAACCTGGGCTACCGCACCCATGCCTACGGGCCGGACAGGGACAGCCCCTGCGCCCAGGTGGCGTCGGTGGAAACCCTGGCGGCCTTCGATGACTGGGCGGCGCTGGAGGCTTTCGCCAAGGCCGTCGACGTGGTGACGCTGGAGTGGGAGAACATCCCCACGGCCACCATCGATTTCCTGGCCGCCCGCGTGCCGACCTTCCCGGGCGCCCACGTCCTGGCCGTGGCCCAGGACCGCTTGGAGGAGAAGACTTTCGCCAACACCCTTGGCATCGGCACCGCGCCCTTCCGCGCGGTGACCGGCGTCGACAGCCTGCGCGCCGCCGTGGCCGACCTGGGCACGCCCTCGATCCTCAAGTCCACCCGCATGGGCTATGACGGCAAGGGCCAGGTGCGCCTGGGGCCCGACAGCGACCTGGCCGCCGCCTGGGAGGCGCTGCGCACCGACAGCGCCGTGCTGGAGGGTTTCGTCACCTTCGCCTGCGAGGTCTCGGTCATCGTCGCGCGCCGCGCCGATGGCGTCATGGCCGCCTTCCCGGTGGTGGAGAATCGCCACGCCAAGGGCATCCTGGATGAGACGCTGGTGCCGGCGGCCGTGACCCCGGCGGTGGCGGCCGAGGCCACGCGCATCGCCCGGACGCTGACGGAGGCGCTGGGCGTCGTCGGCCTGCTGGCGGTGGAGATGTTCGTGACGCCGGACGGCCAGGTGCTGGTGAACGAGGTGGCGCCCCGGCCGCACAATTCCGGCCACTGGACCATGGATTTCTGCGCCACCAGCCAGTTCGAGCAACTGGTGCGGGCCGTCTGCGGCCTGCCCCTGGGGGCCACCGACATCATGGCGCCCTGCATGATGAAGAACCTGATCGGCGATGACGCCGACCAATGGCACGACCTGCTGGCCGAACCCGGCGCCCGCCTGCACCTCTACGGCAAGGCGGAGGCACGGCCCGGCCGCAAGATGGGGCATGTGAACCGGCCGCGGTGACACGGCCGGCCTTTCCTTTTGGTGGCGGCGCGACTATCGCGTCGCGGCGTCGATGATTGCGTCGATGAACCGGTCGTCCATCTCCTCCCTCGCGAACCAGCGGCGGAAGAATAAGGGCCCCACCAGCAGGGCGACGACATCGTCCATGGCGCGCTCCCGAGGAATTTCCCCTTTGGCCTTGGCGCGTTCTATGACGGCTTTGAACGGCGCCATGAAGGTTGCGTGCAATGCCGCCTGCATGGTCTGCAGTTCGGCATCGCGCTCCGCCGCGTCGATGATCGAAGGATAAACGGAACTCCAGTTCGCCGTCCGCAGCTGGTGGACAAGGTGGGAAAGCAAGGCCCGGGCGTCGCCGCGCAGGCTGCCGGTATCGGGCGCGACGGGCGTGGCTCCCAGCCGGGAACAGGCGTCGATCAGCAGGGCTGACCGCGAGGGCCAGTGGCGATAAATCGTCGTCTTCGAAACACCGGAAATGCGGGAAACCTCATCGACGCTCACCCCGGCGATGCCGCCCTGCGCCAGCTGCCGGTAGGTTTCGGCCAGCACCTTCGCCTTTGAGCGCTCGACCCGCTTGTCCATGGTCTGTGCTGGTTCCGACACGGGCCCGCCTTCCTCTCTTGACATGAAACAGTACGCTACCGTAGCGTATCGCATGTGCAATGACGTCCACTATCGAAGCCCCCACATCGCGCCGCAAGGCGAAAGGATGAGCCATGAAGTTCGCCTACACCCGCCTTGTCACCGAAGATGTGCCCAAGCTGGCGGCGTTCTACGAGAAACTGCTGGCGACACCGTCGGCCGGGAGTGACGATTATGTGGAATTGCGTCCTGGGGGCGCGATCCTCGCGCTGGTCAGCCGCAAAGCCTGCGGATTCATGCATGGCGGGGATTGGGTCGCCGCGTCCAACCAATCGGCAATCCTGGAATTTCAAGTGGATGACGTCGATCGGGAACGCGATCGGATCGGGGGCCTCGTGACCGATTGGCTGCAACAGCCGAAGGACATGCCTTGGGGCAACCGCTCCATGCTGTTCCGCGACCCCGACGGCAACACGATCAATTTCTTCCGGCCGCCCGTCGCTGACCGCTGAGCGCGCCGTCATCGTGCGGCGGCGTCCGGCTTGCCGGGTGCTGCCGGCGCATTGGCCGGGACGCGTCTCCCGCCCTAGTCTTCGCCATCGGCGGGGTCCAGCCTCTTGCCGTCCAGGTCCGCCGCCTGACTGTCCTGGCGCTTCTGCTCGGCCGTGCGCTCGGCCTTGGTGCGGCCGTGGACGACGCGATTCTCGGCCGCCTTGGCCGCCCGCTCTTCCTTGGCCTTCTGCTTACGGAACCGGTTCAGGTTGACTACGTCGCCCACGGCCGTCTTTCCCTCGTCATGATGCTCGGGAACGCCTGATCCTGAGGATGGCGGTCGGGCGTCACCCACCAAGGGTGGCCCGGATGCCGTTGCGTCCCAAGTCACTAACCTAACCTTAACCCAGGTTCAGCATTGTTCAAGACGGCTTTGTTCCGTTACCGGTATCGCGGTATGAGTCATTTGGCGAATTGGGCGGCATTTTATCGACAAGCCCAGGCAGTTGTTAACCATGTTGGCCCCGGCGGACCGGCGAATTCTGTGCTTCGCCTTTAATGCCGGGCCTCTTTTCTTCGAAGGGTTGGGGCGGAATGGACGGTTCTGCGGGCGAAGTGGCCAAGCGGCGGCGGGCGGCACCGGTTTCCCCGGCGCCGGCGGACGCCCCCGCCGATACGGCGCATCCTGTTGGCACGGCACCGGCGCGGCGCACCGTCAATCTGGCGCTGCAGGGTGGCGGTTCCCACGGTGCCTTCACCTGGGGCGTGCTGGACCGCCTGCTGGAGGACGGCAGGCTGGATGTCGAGGGCGTCAGCGGCACCAGCGCCGGCGCCGTTAACGGCGCGCTGTTGGCCTATGGCCTGTTGACCGGCGGGGCGGAGGGCGCGCGCGCCCTGTTGCACCGGCTATGGCGGCGCATGGCCAAAAGCTCCGCCACCGGCCCGCTGCAGCCCACTTGGCTGGATTGGATGACGGGCGGGGCCGGGCGCCGCAACCTGGACCATTCCCCCATCTATGCGGGGCTGGACATGATGGTGCGCATGATGTCGCCCTATCAGTTCAACCCGTTGGGCCTGAACCCCATGCGCGACGTGCTGGACGGCCTGATCGACTTCGATGTGCTGCGCCGGTCCGACACCGTGCGCCTGTTCGTCAGCGCCACCAACGTCAACCGCGGCCAGCTGCGGGTGTTCAAGGGGCAGGACCTGTCGATGGAGGCCCTGCTGGCCTCGGCCTGCGTGCCCATCCTGTTCCAGGCGGTGGAGATCGATGGCGAGCCGTACTGGGATGGCGGCTACATGGGCAACCCGACGCTTTATCCCTTGCTGCACGACTGCGCCGCGACCGACATTCTCGTGGTGCAGGTGACGCCGCTGCAGCGGCCGGCCGTGCCCACGGCACCCAGCGCCATCGTCGACCGCATGAGCGAGATCGGCTTCAACGCCACCCTGTTGCGCGAGCTCAAGTCGCTGGAGCTGGTGAACCGCCTGTGCGCGGACCACGGCATCGACCCGGCGGAGGCCGGCGTGCGTCCCGTTTACCTGCACCTGGTGGAGCCTGGTCCGGGCATGGCGGACCTGGGCGTCTCCAGCAAGCTGAACGCCGACTGGGGTTTCCTGACCGAGCTGCGCGACATGGGACGTGCGGCGGCCGGTGACTGGCTCAGCCGCTGCTATGACCAGGTCGGCCGCGAAAGCAGCTTCGCGGCCGGCCGGGCGATCATCTGACGCGCCCTCCGTCGGGGCACCACCTTGGACATCACGGTGGCGCCGCGCCCCTTCCTAAGGGGCGGCGGCGGACTCCGGGTTAGGCCGTCCGGCCGATTCGCCCGATCTTTCAGGTCCCTCGGCGCCCTGGCCTTATCCCACATGCACGCCCGCCCTATGCCACCCGCTGCCGCACCGCCCTGTCCTTTCGGGTGAGCGGGGCGGTTTCGTGTTGGCCGGCGTCCCCGAGCCGATAGGATGAAGGCAGGCCGTTGATCTGTCTCATGGTCGTCCCCCTGGACGTCCTGCGATGGTGACGGGACCAAGCAAGAACAGGGGGCTCCGTGGGCCCCAAAAGGGGGGTAAACGGATGAGCGGACGCTATGCGGAAGTGTACAACCGGTCCCTGGACGATCCCGAGGGTTTCTGGGGGGAGGCCGCGCGGGCCATCGACTGGATCCGCCCCTGGGACCATGTGCTGGATGACAGCCGCGCGCCCCTGTTCCGCTGGTTCGCCGGGGGGCAGCTGAACACCTGCTGGAACGCGCTGGACCGCCACGTGGCGGCGGGGCGGGGGGACCAGGTGGCGCTGATCCATGACCGGCCCATCACCAATACCGTGGCCACATACACCTATCGCGAGCTGCTGGACCTGACGGCGCGCTTCGCCGGCCTGTTGGCGGCCCAGGGGGTGGGGAAGGGCGACCGGGTCATCCTCTACATGCCCATGGTGGCCGAGGCGGTCGTCGCCATGCTGGCCTGCGCCCGGCTGGGCGCCATTCATTCCGTCGTCTTCGGTGGCTTCGCCGCGCGGGAGTTGGCCACCCGCCTGGACGACGCCAAGCCCAAGGTGGTGGTCTCCGCCTCCTGCGGGATCGAGGGCGCCCGGGTCATTCCCTACAAGCCCCTGCTGGACAGCGCCATCGACCTGGCGACGCACAAGCCGACCCGCTGCATCATCCTGCAACGGCCGCAGGAGCACGCGCCGCTGAAGCCGGGCCGCGACATCGACTGGACGGAGGTCGAAACGGCGACGCCGCACGATTGCGTACCGGTGGCCGCCACGGACCCGCTGTACATCCTCTACACTTCTGGCACCACGGGCCAGCCCAAGGGCGTGGTCCGCGACAACGGCGGCCATGCCGTGGCCCTGAAATGGACCATGGAGCATTTCTATGGGCTGAAGCCGGGGGAGGTGTTCTGGGCCGCCAGCGACGTGGGCTGGGTGGTCGGACACAGCTACATCGTCTATGCTCCCCTGCTGCACGGCGCCACCACCGTGCTGTATGAGGGCAAGCCCGTGGGGACGCCGGACGCCGGCGCTTACTGGCGGGTGATCAGCCAGCACAAGGTGGCCATGCTGTTCACCGCCCCCACCGCCTTTCGCGCCATCAAGCGCGAGGATCCGGAGGGCCTGCTGCTGAAGGGGTATGACCTCAGCCATTTCCGCCAGCTGTACCTGGCGGGGGAACGGTCGGACAGCGACACCCTGCGCTGGGCGGAGGCCCATCTGAAGGTGCCGGTCATCGACAATTGGTGGCAGACGGAAACCGGCTGGCCCGTCGCGGGCAACCCGGTGGGGCTGGGCCTGATGCCGGTCAAGCACGGCTCCGTCACCCGGCCGCTGCCGGGCTGGGATGTGCGGGTGCTGGACGGGCGAGGGCACGAGATGCCGGCGGGCACGCTGGGGGCGGTCACCATGCGCCTGCCGCTGCCGCCGGGTGCCCTGCCCACGCTGTGGAACGCGGAAGAGCGCTTCATCCGCAGCTACCTCTCCGAATATCCCGGTTTCTACCAGACCTCGGATGCCGGCTATGTCGATGAGGACGGCTATCTGTTCATCATGGCCCGCACCGACGACATCATCAATGTGGCGGGCCATCGCCTGTCCACCGGCGCCATGGAAGAGGTGTTGGCCGGTCATCCCGACGTGGCGGAGTGCGCAGTCATTGGCGTGCATGACGCGCTGAAGGGGCAGCTGCCGCTGGGCTTCCTGGTGCTGAAGGCCGGGGTGACCCGCAGTCACGAGACCATCGTGGCCGAGGTGGTGCAGCGGGTGCGGGAGGTCATCGGCCCTGTGGCCGCCTTCCGCCAGGCCCTGGTGGTGGACCGGCTGCCCAAAACCCGTTCAGGGAAAATCCTGCGGGCGACCATGCAAAAGATCGCGGACCAAGAGGCCTGGGCCATGCCCGCCACCATCGATGATCCGGTTATTCTGGAGGAAATCGGCGCCGCGCTGACATCTGCCGGCTACGGTCGAAAAGCGATGTGGAATCAATAAGATAAGTCCACCTATCCGCCGCAACGGGGTACTTCGCATGTGGCAAAATTGTGACGGTGCGTTGACTGATCTGCGGCCTTTATTGCCAAAGTGGTTGACTGGTCCGCGTGCCCTGCATACCGTCCGTTTCGAAGTTTGGTACGGGTTGAACGGGCGGGCAAAATCAGGCAGCCGGAAAACCGGCGCCGCTGGGAATGCGAAAGGGCCGCAGCGCAATAGCTGCGGCCCTTTCCATTTTTACGTTCCGAAAACGCGGTGGCTGGAAGGGTCAGGACGATTGCCCGTCCCGACCCTTACCGGCCTTGCGAAAGCTTAGTTGGCCGCCTGCCCGGTGGGCAGGGCGGTCGAGCTCTGGCCCAGGTTGGCGATCGGGATGTGGCGCGGCTTGGCCGTCTCCGGCACCTCCCGCACCAGGTCGATGTGCAACAGGCCGTTTTCCAGCGCCGCGCCCGTCACCCGGATGTGCTCGGCCAGCTGGAAGCGCCGCTCGAAGGCCCGGCCGGCGATGCCCCGGTGCAGGTACTGCGTCTGCGGGGTGGCCTGATCATCCTTGCGGGACTTGCCGATGATCGTCAGCGTGTTCTCCTGCGTCACGATGTCGATTTCTTCCTGGCTGAAGCCCGCGACCGCCATGGTGATGCGATAGTCGTCGTCCCCGCGCTTCTCGATGTTGTAGGGCGGATAGGCGTTGCCCTGGTCCTCGGTCTTCAGCGCCGACTCCATCAGGCGGGTCAGGCGGTCGAAACCGACGGTGGAACGGAACAGCGGGGACAGGTCGTAACTGCGCATGATAATCCTCCGGTAGAGCGATCACCCCGCCCCCTTGGGCGCCATCCTGGCCGTCCCGTTGGGTGGGGTTTCATGCCGGCTCTAGGAACCCCTCCTGGGCATTCCCGCCGACGCAGTTTCATCTGTGAACGCCCTTCCCCGTTTTCAATAGGGGGCTGAGTCCGAAAAATGCGGGGACGAAGCGGCCAGAAAATCGGCCGCGCTATTTCCAAAGATTTAAGTCTTTCGCGGCACCCTGAAGCGTCATCGCCTGTGATCAGAAGGTGACCCCTAGCCGCCGCATATTGCGGGCTTGGGCATTTCGATCCTAAAGTTGTCGTCCGTGCCCGGGTTACCCCCGCCTGAGTTACGCCCCTGGGGCCATCCCATGCGGCATCGGGACCAGCCCGGAGAAAGGTTCCTCGTTGCTCGAGTCCAATGCCTTTTTCGACCGGACATACGAGGAGACGATGGCCCTCCTGGTTGAGGCGCGCAACTACGTGGCCTTCCAGGAGGCCAAGGACCAGCGGGGGCTGCCACCCCAGGTCCGATTGCAGATCAGCTACGAATCGCTGCGTGTCACCAGCCGGCTGACCCAGGTCATGGCCTGGCTTCTGGCCTTGAAGGCCGTGCATGCCCATGAGCTGACGGCCGACCAGGTGCTGGGCGATCAGTTCGCCCTGTCCGGTGGCACCATCTGCAGCGACCCATCCGGCCCCGACAATGGTGAGCTGCCGTCCGGCTTGCGCTCCCTGCTGCAACGCAGCCACAGCCTGTACATGCGCGCCGAACGCCTGGAAGACCAGTATCGCCGCAGCGTGGCCTGACGCATTCGCCTCAAGCGCTGGCAGGCGCCCCCGCGCCTTTGGCTGTCCTCGATTTCCAGTCCGCCTTCGGTTCCTCAGAAATCTCCGGGGCCTGCGGTCGCGGGCCTGGGCATCTGTCATCGGGCGGCGCAAGGCCGTGGCCCCTGGCATGATGCAGGCAGCAAAAAAGAGCGCCCCGGATGGGACGCCCTTTCTTGAAAGCGTGAGCGGCGTGCGGCGTGGGCCGCCCGCGGCTTACTTCAGGCCCAGGCCCGAGAAGCGGCGGTTGAACTTGGCGATCTGGCCGCCGGTGTCGACCAGCTTCTGCACGCCCGTCCAGGCCGGGTGCGACTTCGGGTCGATGTCCAGGCGCAGCGTGTCGCCGGCCTTGCCCATGGTGCTCCGGGTCTTGAACGAGGTGCCGTCGGTCATGACGACGGTGATCTCATGGTAGTCCGGGTGAATGTCAGCTTTCATGATCGCCCAAGTCCCAAAACAAAAATCTCGAAATGCGAAGCCGGGCTTATAGCCAAAACCGTCCCCGGGATCAACACCCGATCGTGCGCGTCCCGTGCGCACGACACCACAACCACGCATGGCTGACGCCCCGTGGCGATGAAGGAAAGGGTTGGCGATGGTTGCCCCACGGCCTTGGACGCATTACCTAAGCCATCACGCGCGTGGGGCCAAGCTGATTGTTCGGGGACGCTTGAATAATGGGACGGTTCCGCGCCCCGTTCAGACAGATTGGGAACATCGCCGGTGACCGACGCCACCCTGACACCCACCCCGGGCACGCCAGCCCCGGGGCGTAAGTCCCTGCGGCCCTTGGCCTTTCTGCTGCCGTTCGTGCGGCCTTACATCTGGCACTCGGTGGGGGCGGGCGTCGCGCTGCTGCTGGCGGCGGCCACCACCATCGGCATGGGTCGCGGCCTTCAGGCGGTGGTGGACCAGGGCTTCGTCACCAGCAATCCGCAGCTGCTGGACCACGCGCTGCTGGTCATGCTGGGCGTTATCCTGGTGCTGGCCGGGTCCACCTATGTGCGATTCTCCCTGGTCTCCTGGGTGGGCGAGCGGGTGGTGGCCGACATCCGCCGGGCGGTTTTCGACCATCTGGTGACCTTGTCGCCCGGATTCTTCGAATCGACCCGCACGGGTGAGGTGCTGTCGCGCCTGACCACCGACACGACCCTGCTGCAGACGGTGGTGGGCTCCACCGTTTCCATCGCCTTGCGCAATTCGCTGATGCTGATGGGCGGCCTGATCATGCTGGCCATCACCAGCGCCAAGCTGACGGGCCTGGTGCTGATCGTCGTGCCCCTGGTGGTGCTGCCCATCGTCATCCTGGGCCGTAGCTTGCGCAAGCTCAGCAAGGCCAGCCAGGACCGCGTGGCCGACGTGGGCGCCCAGGTGGATGAGACGCTGGGCGGCATCCG
Organism: Nitrospirillum guaranorum; assembly: GCF_034653275.1. NCBI lineage: Bacteria > Pseudomonadati > Pseudomonadota > Alphaproteobacteria > Rhodospirillales > Azospirillaceae > Nitrospirillum > Nitrospirillum guaranorum. Next base: position 1,376,321 of record NZ_JAYEES010000003.1, read on the forward strand.
CATCGTCCAGGCCTTCGGGCACGAGGCGATCGAGACGGCACGCTTCGGTGACCGGGTGGAGGATGCCTTCACCACCGCCGTGCGCCGCATCCGCGTGCGGGCATTGATGGCCATGATCATCATATCGCTGGTCATGGGGGCCATCGGCGTCATCCTGTGGATCGGCGGGCACGACGTGCTGGCCGGCCGCATCTCCGCCGGCCAACTCTCCGCCTTCATCTTCTATTCCGTGCTGGTGGCCGGCGCCGTTGGCGCCATCTCCGAAGTCACCGGCGAACTGCAGCGCGCGGCCGGCGCCATGGAGCGGCTGGTGGACCTGCTGGAAACCAAGCCTGACATCGTCGCCCCGCCCAACCCGGTGGCGCTGCCCACCCCCGCCATCGGCACCGTGGCGTTCGAGGGCGTGCGCTTCCACTACCCGGCGCGGCCCGACCATGCCGCGCTGGAAGGCCTGGACCTGACGGTGGCGCCAGGCGAGACCGTGGCCATCGTCGGCCCCAGCGGCGCCGGCAAGACCACCCTGTTCCAGCTGCTGCTGCGCTTCTACGACCCGCGGGAGGGCCGCGTGCTGGTGGATGGCGTGGACGTGCGCACGGCCACCCCGGCCGACGTGCGCGCCCGCCTGGGCATCGTCCCGCAGGAGGCGGTGATCTTCTCCACCAACGCGTGGGAGAACATCCGCTATGGCCGCCCCGACGCCACGGATGAGGAGGTGCGCGCCGCCGCCCGCGCCGCCCACGCGCTGGACTTCCTGGAGGCCCTGCCCGAAGGCCTGGGCACCTATTTGGGGGAAAAGGGCGTGCGCCTCTCCGGCGGCCAGCGCCAGCGCATCGCCATCGCCCGCGCCATCCTGCGCAACCCGAAGATCCTGCTGCTGGACGAGGCGACCTCCGCCCTGGACGCGGAGAGTGAGCGCGGGGTGCAGCTGGCCCTGGAAACCCTGATGAAGGACCGCACCACCCTCATCATCGCCCACCGCCTGGCCACCGTGCTGAACGCCGACCGCATCATCGTCCTGGACAAGGGCAAGATCGTCGCCAGCGGCCGGCACGAGGAACTGATCCGCCAGGGCGGCCTCTACGCCCGCCTGGCGGCGTTGCAGTTCGACGCGGCCGGCGGGACGGCCAGTGGGGCGCCCAAGGGGGCGGGCGAGGCGGCGGAGTAGGGGAGATGGCGACGGATGGGGTGCAGGTTCGGGAAGATGGCCTGGTTGTGGGTTTCCGCTATCACGATGGGCAGCTTGCCGGCTTCGCAGCGGGCGAGGATGGGCTGCGCTTCGACATTCGTTCCGTTGACGGTGCGGAGCGCACGATCCTGAAAGCGGGCGGTGTGATCGACTTCGCCGTCCAGGACTATTGGCCCGGCACCATCCTCTCCACCATTCATCTCTGGCGCTTGGGGGAATCGGCACTGCCACCGTTGGCCGCACAAGCACTGGAGGATCTTTATCAGGGCCGCGCCACGGCGGGCGACCTGTCGACGCTGGTGGCCCGCCAGCGCAGGCACCATCCAGAAGCGTTGATCCTTCACCTTGATTCCAGCTACGGCGGCACCTTCACCTGCCTCTGTGAGCGGGTTCGGCACGTTGACGGAAATACGGCTTAGCCGTACTCTTGTGTCATAGAGCCGGAGACGCCATGTTCCAATGGGACAAACGCAAGGCTGCTGAAAACTTGGCCAAGCACGGCGTCCGATTTGAGGATGCCTGCGCCGTCTTCCGGGATCCGTTCGCCATCGAGTGGCCGGATGAGCGTGAGGATTATGGTGAGGAACGTTTCATCATCATCGGCATGGCGGAGGGGCGGTTGCTTTACCTCGCCTACGCCCTCCGGGGTGATGATATCCGTCTGATCTCCGCGAGAGGAGCTGAGCCCCATGAGCGCCGACGATACCACGATGAAAACGCTTGACCCCGACGCCACCCCTTTCGCGCGCTTTGATGCGATGTCGGAGGAAGAGCGTCACCAGGCTGCGTTGAGCGATCCGGACGCGCGACCGTTGACGCCTGAAGACATGTCCCGTATGCGCCGGGTGCCGCAGGTGCGGACGATGCGTCGAGCGCTAGGGTTGACGCAGGAAGAGTTCGCCGCGCGGTTCCATGTGCCCATCGGGACACTGCGCGACTGGGAACAGGGCCGGAAGGAACCGGACGCCACGGCGAAAGCCTATCTGAAGGTGATCGCCAAGAACCCCGACGTTGTCCAGGAAGCGCTCAAGCGGACCGCCTGAGGTTAATGCGCCCCGCCCTCCAGGTAGGCCGCGCGCACCTGCTCGTTGGCCAGCAACTCGCGGCCGGAGCCTGTCAGCACCACTTCGCCCGAGGCCAGGACATAGGCGCGGTGGGCCAGCTTCAGGGCGTGGTAGGCGTTCTGCTCCACCAGCAGGATGGTCATGCCGCGTTCCCGGTTCAGCTGCTCGATGACCTGGAAGATCTGGCGGATGATGAGGGGGGCGAGACCCAGCGAAGGTTCATCCAGCAACAGCACCCGCGGCCGGCTCATCAGCGCGCGGGAGATGGCCAGCATCTGCTGCTCCCCGCCCGACAGGGTGCCGGCGCGCTGGGCCTGGCGCTTCTCCAGGATGGGGAACAGGCCGTAGCAGATGGCCAGATCCTCGGCGAAATGGGCGGGGTCGGCCAGGGTGGCGCCCAGCTGCAGGTTCTCCAGCACCGTCATGCGCGGGAAGATGCGCCGCCCCTCCGGCACCTGGGCGATGCCCTGCCTGGCGATCAGGTGGGGGGCATGCCCACCAGGCTGCGATCCTGGAACAGGATCTGGCCCTGCGCCGGCTTGGGATTGCCGCAGATGGTCATCAGCAGGGTGGACTTGCCGGCGCCGTTGGCGCCGATGAGGGTGACGATCTCCCCCTCGTTCACCGTGACGTTGACGCCGCGCAGGGCGTGCACGGGGCCATAGCTGGCGTGGACGTCGGATAGTTGCAGCAGTGGGCCGGCCATCAGTGCGTGCCCCCGCCGGCGGTCGCGTCGTCCGCGTCGGGTTCGCCCAGATAGGCCTTGATCACCCGCTCGTCATTGCGGATTTCGGCTGGCGTGCCGGCGGCGATGCGGGCGCCATGGTCGACGACGAAGATGCGGTCGGAGATATCCATGACCAGGCCCATGTCATGTTCGATCAGCAGGATGCCGATACCGTGTTCGGCGCGGATGCCGGCCAGCAGCTCGGCCAGCGCCCGCGTCTCGCGGGGGTTCAGGCCGGCGGCCGGCTCATCCAGGCACAGCAGCAGCGGGTTGGTGCTCATGGCGCGGGCGATCTCCACCCGGCGCTGCATGCCGTAGGACAGGTTGCCCGCCGCCTCATCCGCCACCGCCAGCAGGTCCAGACGGCGCAGCCAGTCGCGGGCGGTGTCCACCGCCGACGCCTCCGCCGCGCGCCAGCCCTTCAGGTTCAGGAGGCCGGCGAAGGAGAAGACGGACTTGGGCATCAGCGCCTGGTGCTGGGCCACCAGCAGGTTTTCCAGCACCGTCATGCTGGGGAACAGGCGGATGTTCTGGAAGGTGCGCACCACGCCCGTGCGGGCGACGCCGTAGCCCTTCAGCTTCTGCAGCTCGATGGGTCCCCGGGTCGGATGGCGCAACAGCAGGCGGCCGGCCGTGGGTTTGTAGAAGCCGGTCAGGCAGTTGAAGATGGTGGTCTTGCCGGCACCGTTGGGGCCGATCAATGCTGTGATGCGGTTGCGCTCCGCCGTCAGGTCCACGCCGTCCACGGCCAGCAGGCCGCCGAAGCGCATGGTGAGGCCCCGGACATCCAAAAGGGGCGCATCCAGAAGGGGTTCGGTCATCTCAGGCGGCCTCCGCCACGGGCTTGGGCTTGGCGGTGGACAGCCGGATGGTCGGCAGGCGGCCGGATAGCAGGCCGCCCGGCTTCCAGATCATGATCAGGATCATGGCCAGGCCAAAGGCCAGCATGCGGTAGTCGGCGAAGCCGCGCGCCAGTTCCGGCAGCACGACGATGAACAGCGCGGCGATGATCACGCCCGCCTGACTGCCCATGCCGCCCAGCACGACGATGGCCAGGATGGTGGCCGATTCCATGAAGCCGAAGCTTTCCGGACTGACGAAGCCCTGGCGGGCGGCGAAGAAGCACCCGGCCAAGCCGCCCATCAGGGCGCCGGTGGCATAGGCGGAAACCTTCACCATGGTGGGGTTGATGCCCAGGGAGCGGCAGGCGATCTCATCCTCGCGCAACGCTTCCCAGGCGCGGCCGATGGGCAGGCGCCGCAGGCGGGCCACGGTGTAGGCCGCCAGCACGGTCAGCGCCAGGATGACCAGGTAGAGGAAGATCAGCCGGTGTTCGGGGGCGTAGGCGATGCCCGTCAGGTCGCTGAAAGTCTGGCCCCCGGCCGGCGCGCGCCGGTCGAAGGTCAGGCCGAACAGGGTGGGCCGGGCGATGCCCGACACGCCGTTGGGCCCGCCGGTCAGGCCCTGCCAGTTCAGGATGATGATGCGGGTGATCTCGCCAAAGCCCAGGGTGACGATGGCGAGGTAGTCGCCCCGCAGCCGCAGGATGGGCAGGGACAGCAGGACCGCGAACAGGCTGGACGCCAGGCCGCCCGCCGCCAGCGCCGGCCAGAAGCCCCAGTGCAGCTGCGTGGTGGTCAGGGCGCAGGTGTAGGCGCCGATGGCGTAGAAGGCGGCGAAGCCCAGGTCCAGCAGGCCGGCCAGGCCCACCGTGATGTTCAGGCCCGTCGCCAGCAGGATGTAGATCAGCGCCGTGGTGCCCAGGTCGATGACATAGCGGTTGGCGAAGGGCAGGAAGGGCAGGGCCACGGCGGCCAGCACCAGCAGCGGCCCGCCCCAGGGGCGCAGGCGCTGGGCGCTGACGGGCGGGCGCCACGCCGTCAGGGGCGCCGCCGCCTTGGCCAGGGGCGCCGCCAGCAGGCCCAGGACCAGGCGGCCCAGGAAGACGATGGCGCCGGCCAGGGGCACATAGGCCAGCTTGGCCTGCACCACCAGGCCCTGGTCCAGGTTGACGGTGCGCAGGCCCAGGAACGGGACGGCCAGCGCCATGGCGACCAGGCCGGCGATGACGGCGTCACGCAGGCGATGGGCCAAGGGAATCGGGGTGCCGGTGGACGGGGATGCGGGTGCGGCCATGACCTCACACCTTCTCGATGTCAGGGCGGCCCAGCAGGCCCGAGGGGCGGACCACCAGCACCAGGATCAGGATGGAAAACGCCGCAACGTCCTTGTAGGCGCTGGAGACGTAACCGGAAAAGAAGGCCTCGATCAGGCCGATCAGCAGACCGCCCAGCATGGCGCCCGGCAGGCTGCCGATGCCGCCCAGCACGGCGGCGGTGAAGGCCTTCATGCCGGCCAGGAAGCCGATGTAGAAGTCGATGACGCCGTAATAGAGCGTGACCATGACGCCGGCCACCGCCGCCAGCCCCGCCCCCAGCACGAAGGTGAGGGAGATGGTGCGGTCGACGTTGATGCCCAGCAGCGCCGCCATGGTCCGGTCCTGCTCACACGCCCGCTGGGCGCGGCCCAGCGCCGTGCGGTTGATGACCAGGGTGAACCCGGCCATCAGCGCCACGGTCAGCAGGATGATGAACATCTGGATGTTGGTCAGGCCCAGGCTGAAGTCGCCGTCGTGCCACAGGGTGACGCCGCCCGTCATGACCGGCGGCAGCGACTTCGACCGCGCGCCCTGGGTCAGCATGACGAAGTTCTGCAGCAGGATGGACATGCCGATGGCGGAGATGAAGGGCGCCAGCTTGGGCGCCGTGCGCAGCGGGCGATAGGCCACGCGCTCGATGGTCCAGCCATAGGCGGCGGTGAAGGTGCAGGAGATGGCCAGCACGATGACCAGGGCCAGCGGCACCGAGGTGACACCGGCCCCCAGCAGCAGGGTGAAGGTGGTGACCGCGATGAAGGCGCCGATCATGTAAATCTCGCCATGGGCGAAATTGATCATGCGGATGATGCCGTACACCATGGTGTAGCCGATGGCGATCAGTCCATAGATGGCGCCCAGGGTCAGGCCGTTGATCAAATGCTGTAGAAACGTGCCGACTGCCAGCGTGAAACCCATTGCCGCCTTAACCGCCCCCATCGATGGCCATCCGGCGCGCTTCGGGCCGGTTCCCGCGCCGGCTTTGGCGCGGGTCCGCCATGCCGGGACCGGCTGCGACCTTAACCTCAGCGCGCGGGGGCGGCAAGGCGGCGGGGGTGAAAACACGGGCGCCGCAACATTTTTTACTGATGGCGACGGGTAATTGCGGGGCCTGACGCCGGCCAGGCGGCATAATTCTCCGATATTTATGCTGTTAAATGCTTGTACAGGATGGTCGTCGCCAGGGCCGAACCATCGACATGGATGGCATAGCCCGGGATGTCGCCCACGGTCTGGAAGCCGGCGGCACGGTACAGCGCCCGGCCCTCATCACTGCCGGTGTCCAGCAGCAGCAGGGTGCGGCCTTCCGTCCGGGCCAGCGCCTCGACGGCGGTCATCAAGGCCCGGCCGATGCCGCGCTGGCGGGCGTCGGGGTGGACCAGCATCTTGGCCACCTCCGCCCGGTGGCGGCCGTTGGGCGGGCCGGCCAGCAGCAGCTGCACCGTGCCCACCAGGCGGTCGCCCAGCCACGCGCCCAGCAGGCGCCGCCCACCCGTTTCCAGGCCAGGCCGCAGCCCTTGCCAGAAGGCGGTGGCCTCGTCCTCGGCGAAGGGCAGGATGAAGCCGACGCTGGCCCCGGCCAGGACGCAGGCGTGCAGAATGCGGCTCAGGGCGGGCGTGTGGGCGTCCAGCTCGGCGGCCGGGATTTCGCGGATGGTCGGCGTGGTCATGGGTTTCCCAAGGGCGGGGTCTCAGGGGCGGGTGATGGCGATGACGTAATGCGCGGCCTCGGGGCCGGGGCAGTGGAAGCGGCTGCCGCCGGTCAGGCGGTAGCGCAGCGTGTCCCCCGCCGACAGGGCGTGGTGCGTGCCGTCCAAGGTCAGCTCCAGCCGGCCGGCCAGCATCCACAAATGATGCTCCAGCCCCGCCACCGATGGCGCCTGATAGGCGATGACGGCACCTGCGGGCAGGGCGCCCTCCACCATCTCCGTCATATAGCCGCCGGCGGGTGGGGAGACGCCCCGGCGGCGGAAGCCGGTTTCGGGGTCGGTCCAGGTGGGCTGGGATTCACGGGGGATAAATTGCTGCGGGTCGGCCTCCACCTCCGCCAGCAGGCGGGACATGGGGCGTTCGTAGGCGGTGCACAGCCGTCCCAGCAAGGCGGCGGTGGGGCTGGTCTCCCCCCGCTCCAGTCGGGACAGGGTGGCGCGGCTGATGCCGCTGCGCTCCGCCAGCACTTCCAGGGTCCAGCCGCGCTCCAGGCGCAGGCTGGAGAGACGGGCGGCCAGGCGTTGGTCGAAAGGGTCGGCTGTCTGTTCCATATCGGGAATATTTCCCAAATATGGGAAATTCGTCAAGATCCGCTTATCATGCCGCAGCGCAAAATCATCTTATCTTTCACGGGCGACCTGGGCATGCTGGTCCCTTCCGCTCACCGGCGGCAACGATGGAAACAAGAGGGGTGACCGATGCGGGCCTGGCAGAGTGGCAATCGGCAATCGGGTAAGGGCGTCACGCGTCGTTGGATCAACGCGGCCGCCGCGCTGGCGCTGGGCGTGGCACTGGTCGGGCCCATCAGTGGGCCGCACGCCAAGGAGACGGCGGCCGCGCCGGCCGCCTTGCTGTCGGGTGGCGCCGTGGCCTCGGCCGACACCTTCGGCACGGGCGCCGGGGCGGAGATCCTGAAGGCCGGCGGCAACGCCGTGGACGCCGCCGTGGCCACCGCCTTCGCCCTGGCCGTCACCTATCCCGAGGCCGGCAACATCGGCGGCGGCGGCTTCATGACCCTGTTCGTGGACGGCAAGCCCTACTTCATCGACTACCGCGAGGTGGCGCCCAAGGCCGCGACCCGCACCATGTACCTGGACGCCCAGGGCAACGTCATCCCCAAGCTCAGCCTGGTGGGGGCCAAGGCCGCCGGCGTGCCCGGCACCGTCATGGGCCTGTGGGAGGCGCATCACCGCTTCGGCAAGCTGCCGTGGGCGCGGGTCATCCAGCCCGCCATCACCCTGGCGGAAAAGGGCTTCCTACCGTCCGACAAGATCATCGCCTACCGCACCGACATGATGGCGCAGTTCGCGGGCACCAACTTCGCCCAGTACTTCGGCAGGATGGAGCCGGGCAAGACCTTCACCCAGCCGGAACTGGCCGAGACGCTGAAGCGCATCGCCAAGGACGGGCCCAAGGAGTTTTACACCGGCAAGACCGCCCAGCTGCTGGTTGCCCAGATGAAGAAGGACGGCGGGCTGATCACCGCGCAGGACCTGGCGGACTACAAGGCCAAGTGGCGGGAGCCCATTCGCTTCACCTGGCAGGGCAATGTCGTCTACACCGCGCCGCCGCCCAGCTCGGGCGGGGAGGCGCTGGCCCAGTTGCTGAAGATGAAGGAACTGCGCGCCGCCGACTTCAAGGACGTGCCGCTGAACTCCGCCAAGTACATCCACCTGCTGGCGGAGATCGAGAAGCGCGTGTTCGCCGACCGCGCGGAATACCTGGGCGACCCGGACTTCTACAAGGTGCCGGTGGACAAGCTGATCAGCGACGATTACCTGGCCAAGCGGGCGGCGGAGATCAACCCCAACGCCATCTCGCCCACGCCGGACATCAAGCCCGGCCTGGATCCGCATCAGACCACCCATTTCTCCGTGGTCGACAAGTGGGGCAACGCCGTCGCCAACACCTTCACCCTGAATTTCGAGTTCGGGAATGGCGAGGTGGTCAGCGGCGCCGGCTTCCTGTTGAATGACGAGATGGATGACTTCAGCGCCAAGCCGGGCGTTCCCAACGGCTTCGGCGTGGTGGGCAAGGACGCCAACGCCATCCAGCCGGGCAAGCGCATGCTGTCCTCCATGACCCCCACCATCGTCACCCGCGACGGCAAGGTCAGCCTGGTGCTGGGCACGCCCGGCGGCTCGCGCATCTTCACTGGCGTCTTCCAGGTGATGAGCGACGTCTACGACTTCCACATGCCGCTGCAGGCGGCGGTGGCGGCCCAGCGCGTGCACCACCAGCTGCTGCCCAAGGACACCATCTACTACGATCCTTACGCTCCCCTGAAAGGGCCGGAAGCCGACGCGCTGAAGGTCATGGGCTACACCCTGGTCGACCAGGGCTGGAACATGGGGGATGTGGAGGCCGTGCAGGTGACCGGAACCGAGCTGCAAACCGCGTCCGATCCGCGCGGGCGCGGGGCGGGGCAGGTGGTCCGCTGAGCATAATCGTTTGTTTTTGTTGATGAATTGGCTGGGCATATAAAGTTCCCGGCCAATTCATAATTACGGTCGCATTAAGGCAAACATCGCCCTTAAATCGTCAACATCCGCCTCCAGGATACGACCCATGGGAAGCCGATGACGGCACGAGCCGACAAGCGAGCATCCCCTTTTTGGAGGTAAGATCATGACGAGCGATTTCCTGCGTCTGGCGAAGGTGAAGCGCTTTGCCGCGGTTGCCGCACTGGTCGTGGTCGGGGTCGCCGCATCATCCGGTCTGACCGCGACCAAAGCCAAGGCTGACGAGTATTGGCGCCACCATCACCACGACTACTACCGCTACCACGACTATTATCGTGGCCCGCGGGTCTACGTAGCCCCGCCGTACTACTACGGTCCGCCGCGTCCGGTGTACGTCCCGCCCCCGGCCTACTACGCCCCGCCGCCGCCCCCGGTCTACTATCCGTCGGCTGGCCTGAACGTGGTCATTCCCATCCGCTAACGCCAACCAACCCTTTAACGCCCCAACCCCTAACGCCAATGATTTAGCCGGCGTGAAGCCCGGCCCCGGGGCGGAGCCCTGCCTGGTTCCGCCCCGGCCTTGGAAGCAGTGAGGCCATCATGTTGAAGAAAGCTGTCATCGTCGTCGTGGCCGGATCCCTGTTGGCCGGCTGTTCCGGCCTGAACGCCCGCCAGCAGCGCGCCCTGTCCGGTGGCGCCATCGGCGCCGCGGGTGGTGCCGCCCTGACGGCCATCGTCGGCGGCCCGGTTCTGGCGGGTGCGGCCATCGGCGCCGCCGGTGGTGCCGCCGTGGGCGCCCTGATCAAGCCCTAAGGGATCACGCCCTGAGGCTGTTTCCAGTTCGTTTCCCTATGGTTCTTCTCATTCCCTGTTTCCCGTCCCATACCCTTCCAAGCCCGGCCGGTCTCGACCCGCCGGGCTTTTTCTACGGCGGTTTGCAGGAGCTGGGGCATTCCACAGGATTGTTGGGGGATAACGCCGAAGGGGCATGCGCCCTGGGAATTCCGGCTGATCTTGTCCGGTCGGCAACAAGCTGCTAGGGTCCCCGCCGCTCGCAAACACCCAGGTTAAAGTTGAAGCACCATGAAGGTTAACGCCAACACCATGCGCCCCGGCCACGTTATGGAGAATAACGGCAAGCTGTGGGTGGTCGTGAAGACGCAGATCGTGCAGCCCGGCAAGGGCGGCGCTTTCATCCAGATCGAGATGAAGGACGTGCGCACGGGCACCAAGACGATCGAGCGCTTCCGTACCCAGGAAAGCGTGGAGCGTGCCCGCCTGGACGAACATGAGATGACCTTCCTGTTCGCCGAAGAGGGCGACAGCTACACCTTCATGGACAAGGAAACCTTCGAGCAGGTCTCCATCCCCGGCGATGTCGTCGGCGACGGCAAGGTCTTCCTGACCGATGGCATGGAAGTGACGGTGCAGACCTTCGAAGGCGCGCCCCTGTCGGTCGAGCTGCCGCAGACCGTGACCCTGATGATCACCGAGGCCGACCCGGTGGTGAAGGGCCAGACGGCTTCTTCCTCGTACAAGCCGGCCCTGCTGGAGAACGGCGTGCGCATCCTGGTTCCGCCGCACATCGAAGCCGGCACCCGCGTGGTCGTCAGCACCGCCGAGGGCGAATACATGGAACGCGCGAAGGACTAATCCCCCTTCCGCCGTCGCCCCCGGGGCGACAGGTTCGTAGCCAGAGCGAATTCCGCCTTCCGGTGGAATTCGCTCTCGGCTTTTATGGTAGGGCCGTCCCCCGGGGACGCGCCCGGTGATGAGATCAAAGGGGACACCCCATGGCCGCCCGTTCCGCCATCCTCAACGTCATGACCAAAGCCGCCGAGAAGGCGGGCCGCGCCCTGGTGCGCGACTTCGGTGAGGTGGAGCAGCTGCAGGTTTCCCGCAAGGGCCCGGCGGACTTCGTGTCCGCCGCCGACCGCAAGTCGGAAAACATCATCCGCGAGGAACTGTCCAAGGCCCGCCCCAGCTTCGGCTTCCTGCTGGAGGAAACGGGCAGCGTGGCCGGCAGCGACCCGTCGCACCGCTGGATCGTCGATCCGTTGGACGGCACCACCAATTTCCTGCATGGCCTGCCGCACTGGGCCATCACCATCGCGCTGGAGAAGGACGGCGAGATCGTCGCCGGCGTGGTGTATGAGCCGGTGCATGACGAGATGTTCTGGACGGAGAAGGGGGCCGGCGCCTTCCTCAACCACACCCGCCTGCGCGTCTCCGCCCGCCGCAACCTGCCCGACGCGCTGATCGCCACCGGCATTCCCTTCAAGGGCCATGGCGACCATGCCGCCTACCTGCCGCAGCTGCAGGCGGTGATGGGCGAGGTGGCCGGCATCCGCCGCCTGGGCGCCGCCGCCCTGGACCTGGCCTATGTCGCCGCCGGCCGCTTCGACGGCTTCTTCGAGACCAACCTGAAGCCCTGGGACGTGGCCGCGGGCCTGCTGATGGTGACCGAGGCCGGCGGCTTCGCCACCGAGATCGGTGGCGGCAAGGTGCCGCAGAGCGGCGCCAGCGTGCTGGCCGCCAATTCCCACCTGCACCTGCCGTTGGGCACCCTGCTGCGCAACGCCGGCAAGAAGAAGGCCGCCGGCTGACAGCCACGGTTATTGCCTGGTTCCCGCAAACGGCCCGGACATCAGCGTCCGGGCCGTTTGTCATTTCAGCCGGTCGGCAACGTCACCCGCGCCTCCAGCCCGCCTGGGGACCGGTTGCTCAGGACGATGTCGCCACCGTGGCCGCGCACGATGGCCAGCGCCGCCGTCAGGCCCAGGCCCACGCCGCCGGACACCCGGTTGCGCGACCGGTCCAGGCGGAAAAAGGGGCTGAACACCTGCTCCAGCGCGTCCTCCGGAATACCGGGGCCATCATCCCGCACGACGATGGCCACCGTTCCCGGCAGCTGCTCCAGCGTCACCGCCGGGGGGGTGGCGTGCTTCACCGCGTTCTCGATCAGGTTGGTGACGGCCCGTTTCAGCGCGAAGGGCCGGCCGCGATAGACGGCATGGCTAGGCCCCCCGTAGGCGACGGCCACGCCCTGGTCGGCATATTCGTCGGCGATGGTGGTCAGCAAGCCGCCCAGGTCGAAGGCTGTCACCGCCTCCTCATCCGCGTCGTCGCGGAAAAAGGCCAGGGCACCATCGACCATGGCCTGCATCTCGTCCACGTCGCGGAACAGCCGTGCCTGCTGGTCCGCGTCCTCCACGAACTCGCCCCGCAGGCGCATGCGGGTCAGCGGCGTGCGCAGGTCGTGGGAGATGGCGGCCAGCATGGCGGTGCGATAGCCCACGAACTTCTGGATTTGCCCCTGCATGGCGTTGAAGGCGCGGATGACGCCGCGCAGTTCGCGCGGGCCAGACTCGGCGATGGGCGGGGCCTTGGGATTGGTGCCGAAGTGCCGGGCGGCATCGGCGATGCGCTCGATGGGGCGGGACAGTTGCCGCGCGGCGATCAGCGACACCGCGGCGGCCGACAGCAGCAGCAGGATCAGCGCGATGCCGATGCGGAAGGCGCGGATGGCTTCGCGGCTGCGGCCCAGGGGAAGGTAGATCAGCCAGCTGTCGTCCTTCAGCCGCACAGCCAGGAACTTGTCTGGGAAGCGGGCTGGGAACTGGGCATGTGAGCCGGATGAAAGGTCGTGCCACAGCAACGCCGCTGCCGGGTCGGTCCCGGTGGCTTGGAAGAGGCTCTGCCACCCGCCCTCCAACGGATGGAAGTCACCCAAGCTGCTCTCCTGGCGAAGCAGCGCCGCTATGGGATCATCGGCCGGGTGCCATTCAATGCTGTAGAGCCGCGCGCTGGCGGCGGTGGCCAATGAGGGTCGCAAGGGCGGCGGGGCGGCCTCGATGGCGTGGGTGACGCTGGCCACGACCTGCACCAGGCCGGCGTCGTTGGCCGGTGTCGCCAGCCACGCGCCGGCCAGGCTGACGACCAGGGCGCTCAGGATGGCGGCCACCGTCACGGCCGCCATGATGGTCAGGGCGAATCGCCGCGCGATGGTGTCCTGGGACCAGGTCGGTACGCACCGGCGCGGTATCATTGGCGGCGGACCTCGGGCGTGAAGATATAGCCGCCGTTGCGCACGGTGCGGATCAGCGCCGGACTCTTGGGATCATCCTCCAGCTTGTGGCGCAGGCGGCTGACCTGGACGTCGATGCTGCGATCGTAAGCCGCGTGGCTCAGGCCGCGCGCCAGGTCCAGCAGCTGGTCGCGGGTCAGCACGCGCTGGGGATGCTCCACGAAGGCCAGCAGCAGGTCGAACTCCCCGCCCGACAGCAGCACCAGGGTGCCATCCTCCGACCGCAGTTCCCGCCGCGCCACGTCCAGCCGCCAGCCGGCGAAGCTGAGGCAGGGCCGGGTTTCCGCCGGCCGGCCGGCGGCCTCGCCCGTCCGGCGCAGCACGGCCTTGACCCGGGCCAGCAGTTCACGCGCGTCGAAGGGCTTGGTCAGGTAGTCATCGGCGCCGATCTCCAGCCCCACGACGCGGTCGGTGTGGTCGGCCATGGCGGTCAGCATGATGACCGGCACGCGCGACGCCGCGCGCAAGGTGCGGCAGAGGCTGAACCCGTCCTCCCCGCGCAGCATGACGTCCAGGATCACCAAGTCGACGGGGCCCGCCGCCAGGGCCGCCCGCATGCCCACGCCATCCTCCGCCACCCGCACGGCATAGCCGTGCCGTTGGAAGAACAGCGTCAGCAGGGACAGGATGTCCTCGTCGTCATCGACGATCAGCAGGGTCGGCTGCTGGGCAGGGGCGGACAGTGGGGCGGGCGGTGGCGTCATGGGGCGGCATGCTAGCACGCGCGGCCGCCGCCCTTTGTGTCGGTTGTCCCAGGCGATTGTTTCAGGCTGGACATATTGTGCCCATCCGGCAGCAAAGGCGACATCAGCCATCAAAAATCGGGGCTTAGGGTCCAGCCTCGTTCCGGGGCCGATGGGTTGGGGCCTGGCCGCCGGGCGTCGTTTCCCCAAAGCCGAGAGGCCACGCGCCCCATGCTTTCCCGCACATCCGTTTCCGCTTTTGGCGCCGCGCTGCTGGCCGGCGCCGCCCTTTCCGCCGGCCAGGCCCTGGCCGATGATTCGGTCACTTCCCAGACCCGGCAGCCGCCGGTCTGGGACATCACTGTCGGCGGCGGCGTCGCCGTGCGCCCGACCTACGAGGGCAGCGACCGCTACCGGGCGGCACCGCTGCCGCTGGTCACCATCCGCTATGACGACATGCTGGCCCTGGGGCCGGAGGGGCTCAGCGCCTATTGGCACCAGGGCAATGTGCGTGTCGGTGCCGCCCTGACCTTCGATCCCGGCCGGAATGACAGCAATACCAACAGCCTTTTCAGCAACGGCGACGACCGTCTCAGGGGCCTGGGCGACATCGACACGTCGCTGGGCGTCAAGCTCTTCGGCGCCTATCAGCTGGGCCGCATCAGCCTGGACGCTTCCGTCACCAAGTACACGGGCGACCAGAATGACGGCGTGGTGCTGACGGCCGGTGCGGGCCTGCCGTTCAAGCTGGCCGACCATCTGATCCTGACGCCGCACGTGGGCACCACCTGGGCCAACGACAATTACATGCAAACCTACTTCGGCGTCACGCCGGTGCAGGCCGCCCATTCCCGCTTCGCGGCCTACAGCGCGGGCTCCGGCTTCAAGGACGTCAGCGCCGGCGTCGGCGCGCTGTACCGCTTCAATGAACACTGGTTCGTCACGGGCGACGTGTCGGTGAAGCGCCTGTTGGGCGACGCCGCCGACAGCCCCATCACCTACGACGCCACCAGCGCCCGCGCCTTCGCGACGGTGGGCTACCGCTTCTGAAAAGGAAACGCCCCCGGGCCGCTGGCGCCGGGGGCGTTCTGATCAAGCAGCGCCGGCGTTTAAGCCAGCTGCGCCTCCACGGCCTGGATGATGGCCTCGTTGGACGGACGGAAGACCGAGGACCAGTAGCGCACCAGGCGGCCGTCCTTGCCCAGCAGATACTTGTGGAAGTTCCAGCGGGGGGCGGCGTCCTCGCCGGCCACGTCGACCAGCCAGTTGAAGAAGGGGTGCGCCTCGGTGCCGACCACCACTTCCTTGTCGGCCATGGTGAATTCCACGCCGTAGTTGCGCTGGCAGAAGGCGCCGATTTCGGAGGCCGAGCCCGGCTCTTGCTTACCGAAATCATTGGACGGCACGCCCAGCACCACCAGGCCGCGGGGGCCGTACTTGGCGTGTAGGGCCTGCAGATCCTCATACTGGTTGGTGAAGCGGCAGTTGCTGGCGGTGTTGACCACCAGCACCGGCTGGCCGGCGTAGGCGGCCAGCGGGACGGCGCCCTTGCCGCCCAGGCGCTGGAAGGAGAAGGCATGGGCGGAAGCGGCGGCGGTCTGCGACTGGGGCAGCATGGGGTGGGCTCCTGGCCGGGGGTCCGGCGTGGGCTGGCCTTCAGGATAGGCGTCAGCGTTAATCGATAATTTAGAACTATTCTAAATTGAGCGCCCCCGTCAAGCCTCGTTTGGCATGGCGGGGAACGGGTATGGGCAGGGTTGCGAAACAGCGCATACGGGACCAAGGGGTGATAAAAAGGTTGCGCCGAACATGGATCGGCCACATTTCCAAGGTCTAGTCAGCCTGCTGAAAGTCGTCACCCGCATGCGTCGTTTCCAGATGTATTCCTTACCCGTTGTGGTTGCTATGGCCGTGACAGTGCTGGCGATGCCGGTCGGCGCCCAAACCACCGCGCCCCAAAGCGACGCCACCCCGTCCGTGGTTCCCCAGCCTGGGACCCAGCAGGACGCTCCGAAGCCGTCCGCCAAGCCCAAGGCGACCAAGCAGAAGGCGGCCAAGCCGCCGCCGGCGCCGGCCGTGCCCGGCCAATCCACGGACAGCCAGTCGGGCAAGGCGACCACGCCGCCCGCCTCCGGCGAGCTGGGGGTGCCCACCGTCGGCCGGGCGCCGGCGGCGCCCACGCCCAGGGTGGTGCCGGTGCCGGACATGCCCAAGCCCTTGACCAAGCCTGAGGCCACCCCCATCCCCGGCCACGCGGCGGAGCCGGAGGGGGCCGCCCCTCCCGTCACCACGGACATCCGCCCGCGCGGCGCCACCCATGTGGAAAAGGGCACGCCCGCCACCCAGGCCGACCACCAGACGGTGCCGTTCGCCGCCGGCTCCTCCACCCTCGACAAGAAGCAGGAAGCGGCCCTGGTGGCCATCGCCGGACGCCTGGGGCAGGACCCCAACCGCCGGCTGGAGATTCGGGGATTCGCACCCCTGCCGGCCCTGGACAGGGAGGCCGCCGCCCGGCGCCTGTCCCTATTCCGGGCCATGGCGGTGCGGGACCGCTTGATGGCCCTGGGCGTGGCCAAGGAACGCCTGGTGATCTACGCCATGGGGTCCGTCAACGGCGACCAGGACGACAAGAACGCCGTGCGGGGCGCCAACAGGGGATCGGACCTGCCGGCGGAAGCCTTCGACCGGGTGGAGCTGACCTTCATCCACTGAGCATTCCCCAAGCGGTCCGGGACGGTGGCAGCCGCCCGGGTAAGCCGCGATAGCGATAAAGGAAAAAACGTGTCGCGCCCCACCCCCTATCTTTTCCGCATGTGTGTGTTCCTGGCGGCCATCGCCGCGGTGATGGGGGTGCTCTACCCACAGGTGGAACGGTTCTTCATGGCCAACCCGGCCTTGAACGGCCTGATCCTGGGCGCGCTGGCCATCGGCATCCTTTACATTTTCCGCCAGGCCCTGATGCTGCGGCCGGAGGTGGAGTGGCTGGAGACCTTCCGCAGCGGCGGCGCCACCTCCACCCAGCCGCGGTTGCTGGCCCCCATGGCGCACATGCTGGGGGATCGCGGCCGGGGCGGCACGGCGGGCATGAACGGCAGCCGCCTGACCCTGTCGGCCATCGCCACCCGGTCCCTGCTGGACGGCGTCAGCGCCCGCCTGGACGAAAGCCGGGAGATCAGCCGCTATCTGATCGGGCTCATGATCTTCCTGGGCCTGCTGGGCACCTTCTGGGGCCTGCTACAGACCGTCTCCACCATCGGCGGCGTCATCTCCGGCCTCAAGATGGGCAACGGCGACGCGGTCGCCATCTTCTCCGAGTTGCAGCAAGGCCTGGCGGCGCCCTTGGCCGGCATGGGCACGGCCTTCAGCGCCAGCCTGTTCGGCCTGGCCGGGTCCCTGGTGCTGGGCTTCCTGGAGCTGCAGGCCGGGCAGGCGCAGAATCGCTTCTACATGGATCTGGAGGATTGGCTGGCGGGGTCCACCCGCATCGGTGGCGGCGGCATGGTGGAGGTGGGCGATCAGCCCGTGCCGGCTTATATCCAGGCGCTGCTGGAGACCACCGCCGAGAACATCGAGAAGCTGCAATACACGATGGCGCAGGGGGAGGATAACCGCCGTTCCGCCAACAACCACCTGGTGGCGTTGGCGGAACGGCTGGCCACCCTGTCGGACCAGATGAAGGCGGAACAGCAGCTGATGGTGCGCCTGGCGGAAGGCCAGATGGAGATGCGGCCCGTGCTGCAGCGCCTGGCCGACCAGCTGGGACAGGCGGGGAGCCTGGGCGGTGGCGGCCTGGACGATGCCAGCCGCGCCCACCTGCGCAACCTGGACCTATATCTGGCCCGCCTGGTGGAGGAGGTGGCCACCGGCCGCGTCCAATCCACCCAGGAAATCCGTACCGAGATCAAGATTCTGACCCGCACCATCGCGGCGCTGGGCGAAGGGGCGGAGCGCTAAGCCATGGCGGGCATCGGCCGGCGGGCCTCGCGTCGCCATCTCGACATCTGGCCTGGTTGGGTGGATGCGCTGTCCTCCCTGGTCATGGTCATCGTCTTCCTGCTGATGGTGTTCGTGCTGTCGCAGTTCGCGCTCACGTCCCTGCTGCACGGCAAGGACGAGGCGCTGGCCCAGCTGAACAGCCGCATCGCGCTGCTGGCCGACCAGCTGGCCATGGAACAGGCGGACAAGGCCAAGCTGGCCGCGGACATGGCGGCGCTGACGGAGCAGCTGCAGGCCTCCCTGGCCAAGAACACGCAGCTGCAGGCGGACCTGGACGCGGCGGGCAAGGCCAAGGACGACCTGGCGGCCCAGGTGCAGGCCCTGACCGATGCCGCCGGCGCCAAGCAGGCGGAGCTGGACAACGAGAAGACCGTCAGCGCCCAGGCCAAGGCCCAGGTCGACCTCTTGAACCAGCAGCTGGCGGCGCTGCGCCAGCAATTGGCGCAGCTGAACGCCGCGCTGGCGGCGTCTGAGCAGAAGGACAAGGAACAGCAGGTCCAGATCGTGGATCTGGGCAAGCGCCTGAATGCCGCCCTGGCCGGCAAGGTCGCGGAACTGGCCCGCTACCGCTCCGAGTTCTTCGGCAAACTGCGCGAGGTGCTGGGCGACCGGCCGGACATCCGCATCGTGGGCGACCGCTTCGTCTTCCAGTCCGAGGTGCTGTTCGACAGCGGCAGCGCCGAACTGGGCGACCGGGGCCGCAAGCAGCTGGCCAGCCTGGCCAAGACCTTGCTGGACATCTCCAAGAAGTTCCCCAAGGACCTGAACTGGATCCTGCGGGTGGATGGTCACACCGACGCCGTGCCCATCCACACCCCCGCCTTCGCCAGCAACTGGGAACTGTCGTCGGCCCGCGCCACCGCGGTGGTGAAGTTCCTCATCCAGCAGGGCGTGGCGCCGGAACGCCTGGCCTCCACCGGCTTCGGTGAGTTCCAGCCGCTGGAGCCGGGCGACACCCCCGACGTTCGCGCCCGCAACCGCCGCATCGAGCTGAAGCTGGACCAGCGGTGAGGGGGGCCGCGCCTGGCGGTTGAGGGGCGGCGAAAAGCTAGTTCCACACGCCGGCCAGTTCCACCTCTTCCCCGCCCAGGCCGCGCTTGAAGGTGTTGATGCCCTCCACATCCGGTGTCAGGCCGCCCAGGTCGAAGGCGACGCGGCCTTGGGCCTTCAGCTCCAGACAGGCGCGCCACAGCAGCAGGTGGTGGGCGCGGGTGCGGCGGCCGTCCGGGCCGCTCCATCCCACCTGGTAGGTCGCGGCCACGCCGTGGCCGAGGATCAGCATGCCGGCCACAGGCTCACCATCCAACAGGGCGCGCAGGACCAGCACGTCGCCGTCCTTGTGCATGGCGGTGCGCAGGCGGGTCAGCAGCTTGGTGCCGGCGGCGCGGTACTTGCGCTCCTTGCGGTCCGCCTCATGCTTTTCCAGCAGCCAGGGCAGGGTGGCGCCGTCGCGGTCCACCTCCACCACCAGGCCCGACTTCTCGCCCTGGCGCAGCTTGTTGCGCCACTTGGGGTCCAGCCGCGCGCGCAAGGTCGCCTCGTCATGCGTCAGGTCCAGCCAGACGGTGCGGTAGCCGGGTCCGGGCTGATGGCGCCAACCCGCCCATTTCAGGGCCGTCGTGGCCAAGGGGCCGGCCGGCAGCTCAGCGATGACGCTGGGCCAGCGCAGCAGGCCGGTGGGATAGGCCTGGCGCAACAGGCGGTAGGCCACACCCACGGTGCCCCAGTCCTGCGCCTCCGGTACCAGCAGGGGACCCCTGTGGACCTTGGCGACGCGCACGGCGCGGACCAGGCGTTTCTCCAGCACCAGCACCAGGCCGATGGGTTGGCCGTCCCGCTCGAAGATGCCCAGGCGCGGCTTCCATCCCTCTACCGTCATCATGGCGGTGGCGTAGCCGAAGCACTGCGTCAGGCTGCTGCGCGGCACCCGTCGCAACAGGGCGTTCCATTCGCTGATGCGGGCGCCGTCCCAGCGCAGGGTGACGTTGGGCGCCGCGCCTGTCGCCTTGGGTTCCGGCTGGGGCGCGGGCTTCACCGGGGGCGGGGCCTTGGATTTGGCAGGGAGCGATTTGGCGGGGGTGGGTTTGGCCACGGGACTCGACAGCGGCAGGTTGGAACGGTATGCCGCCCAGCATATCGCTTGTCGTGGAAGGACCACCAGCCATGAAGACCCCCATCCAGCCCTGGTGGCACCCCGACCGCATGGCCCGGCGCGCCGCCAACCTGAAGGCGCGCGGCGCCATGGCCCGCGCGCTGCGCCGCTGGTTCGAGGATGGCGGGTTTGAAGAGGTGGAGACGCCGGCCCTGCAGGTGTCCCCGGGGCTGGAACCGCACCTGATGGCCTTCGCCACCGAACTGGTGGGTAGCCACCCGGACGACCGTCTGACCCTGCGCCTGCACACCAGCCCGGAATTCACCATGAAGAAGCTGCTGGTGGCCGGACTGCCGCGCATCTTCCAGCTGGCCCATGTCTATAGGAACGGCGAGCGCTCCCCCACCCACAGCCCGGAATTCACCATGCTGGAGTGGTACCGGGCGGGTGCCGGGTATCGCGACCTGATGGACGATTGCATCGGCCTGACCCGGGCGTTGTGCGCGGCCGCCGGTGTCGACATCCTGCGCCGGGGTGACCTCATCTGTGATCCGCTGGCGGAGTGGGAGGTGCTGACGGTGCAGGAGGCGTTCCAGCGCCATGTCGGCATCGACCTGCTGGCGACGGCGCCCGACCCCACCCGGCCCGACGTGACCTTGCTGGCCCAGGCGGCGGAGGCCGTGGGCATCCACGCCCATGCCGGCGACAGCTGGGAGGACCTGTTCTTCCGCATCAGCCTGGATCGGATCGAGCCGCACCTGGGCATGGGGCGCCCGACCTTCCTGACCGACTACCCCGTCTCCATGGCCGCCCTGTCGCGGCCCAAGCCGGAGGATGGCCGCGTGGCGGAGCGGTTTGAGCTGTACGCCTGCGGCGTGGAGCTGGCCAACGCCTTCGGTGAGCTGACGGATGCGGCCGTGCAGAAGGCTCGTTTCGAATCCGATATGGATTTGAAACAGGCGCTGTATGGCGAGCGTTACCCCATCGACGCCGATTTCCTGGCGGCCCTGGAATTCGGCCTGCCCGACTGCGCCGGCATCGCGCTGGGCTTCGACCGCCTGGTCATGCTGGCCACCAACGCCGCCGCCATCGACGACGTGCTGTGGGCGCCGGTGGCCCTGCCCTGAGGTGATTCGACTTGGGGGCAGGGCGGGCGTATAGTGGAGTTGCTTCATGGGCAACGATGGCGACAGGAGGCGGATATGGCGCGTAACGCGACACTGGTTGTCGAGCTTCCTTCCGATGTCACGGCGAGCTTGAGCCGTCTTGCGACCGTGACACGGCGAGGGCAGTCTGCTTTAGCTGCGGATGCGATTACCGACTATGTCGCGCGGGTAGAAGCTGACACCGCCGCCCAATTGTCGGAAGCGGAGTGGCGGGTGGAAAAGGAGCGGCGTAACGCTTTCTTGCGCGAGATATTGAAAGAGGCTCGGCGCCGTTCAACCGGAGAGGCATTCGACGCGGCCCGGAGTCAGGATTTTCTCTATGATGAGGATGGCCTGCCCGGATGATATCCATCGTGGTGGATAGTTCAGCGTTGATCGAAATCGTCCGGGATGGTCCTCGGGCTGATGAATGCGAAGCGTGCCTGGAGCGTGCGGATCAAATGTTCATCAGCGCTGGAACTCTGGCGGAAGCGTTGATCGTCGCGCGGCGTAAAGGGCTTGGGGATCTTTTGGAACTTTTGGCCGGCCGCCAGGCGATGACTGTGGTTCCGATCAGCGCGAACGAAGCGCGCCGTGTTGCCGATGCCTATGATCGCTGGGGAAAAGGCGTGCACCCGGCGGGGCTGAACATGGGCGACTGTTACGCCTATGCCTTGGCGTGGGAGCGCAATCTGCCTCTCCTCTTCGTCGGCGACGACTTTTCCAAGACGGACGTGATCCCGGCGCTGTGAGGCGCCGGGTGTTCATCACGCCCCCAGCTCTCACGCTTCGGCGATGGCCTTGTTGAAGGCCTTTACCGCCGCGCCCGGTCCTTCCGGGTGATGCCAGACGGCCGAGACCACGGCCAGGAAGTCGGCGCCGGCGCGCACCAGGTCGCCGCAGTTGTCCGGCGTGATGCCGCCGATGGCGACGCAGGGGATTTCCATCATCTCCTGCCACCAGGTCAACAGGTCGGGCGTGGCCCGGTGCTCCGTCTCCTTGGTGCCGGTGGGGAAGAAGGCGCCAAAGGCGACGTAGTCCGCCCCGTCCTCGCCCGCCACCATGGCCAGGTGACGGCTGTCGTGGCAGGTGACGCCGACGATGGCCTCGGCGCCCATGATCTTGCGCGCCTCGCGATAGGGCGTGTCGGTCTGGCCGACGTGCACGCCGTCGCAGCCCGTCTCGCGGGCCAGGCGGGGATGGTCGTTCAGGATGAAGGCCACCTCGCGGCTTTGCGCCACGGGACGCAGCACGTCGATGGCGCGACGCACGGTGTCGTCGTCCACATCCTTCAGGCGCAGCTGGACGCAGGCGACATCGCCCGCGTCCAGGGCCGCGGCCAGTTCAACGGCGAACGCCGCCGGCTCCAGGGCCGGCGGCGTCACCAGGTATAGACGGCAATCAGCCTTCAAAAACTTATTCCTTGCCCTGGTAGATGCGAACGATCCGGTCCAGCAAGGCCAACGCGTCCTCGCGGCTGCGCTGGAAGCTGTTGCGGCCGATGATGGAACCGTTGCCGCCGCCGTCACGGATGGCGCGGGCGTCATCGAACACCGCGTCCTCGCCCTTGGCGGCCCCGCCGGAGAAGACCACCAGGCGCTTGCCGTTGAAGGCGGAGCGCATGACGTCGGCCACGCGCTCTGCCTGGGTGGACCGGGCTATGCCCTTGGCCTCGTAGACCTTCTTGGACTCCTTGTTGCCCAGATGGTCGGTGGCCAGCTTCACCTTGATGATGTGGGCGCCCAACAGTGCGGCCATGTGGGCGGCATAGGTGCTGATGTCGATCGCCAGCTCGGCGTCCTTGTCCAGGTCGCCGCCGCGCGGGTAGGACCACAGCACGGTGGCCAGGCCGCAGGCCTTGGCCTCGGCGGACAGTTCGCGGAACTCCTCGAACTGGTCGAACATGGCGTCGGAGCCGGGGTAGATGGTGAAGCCGATGGCGGAGCAGCCCAGGCGCAGGGCATCGGCCACGGTGGCGGTCACCGCCTGGTCCGGCGCATCGCCGCCGCGCGACAGGCTGTTGGAGCTGTTCATCTTCAGGATGGTGGGGATGGCGCCCGCGAAGGTGGCGGCACCCTGCTCCAGCATGCCCAGGGGGGCGGCGTAGGCGTTCAGGCCGGCGTCGATGGCCAGCTGGAAATGATAGTGCGGGTCGTAGGCCGGCGGGTTGGGCGCGAAGCTGCGCGCGGGGCCATGCTCAAAGCCCTGGTCGACGGGCAGGATGACCATCTTGCCGGTGCCGCCCAGGCGGCCTTCCATCAGGATGCGGGCCAGGTTGGCCTTGGTGCCGGGATTGTCGCTCTCGTACCAGGAAAGGATTTCCTTAACGCGGCGGGTCAGCTTCATGGTTACGGTATCCCCGAGTCTGTTTTGAGTGTTTGTGTTTATTGTACGCGTGATGCCGGGTTGATATCCCAGCATCGGGTGCTTGGCAATCTGCCCCAGGGTCGGGGCGAGATCATGGCAGATTTCCGCCAAAAGCGGCGGGCGACTAGTGATCTTCCTGGGGCCGCGCGCCGCGTTATTGCGGGTTGCCATCCGCCCCCTTGTTCTTCGCCTTGCCGGCGGCCACCCGGTCGCGACCGGCCCGCTTGGCGGCGTACAGGCCATGGTCCGCCCGGTCCAGCAGCTCTTTCAGCGGCAGGGTGGGCGGGCCGGCGGCCACGCCGATGCTGACCGTCACGGCGACGACGCCCGCCCCCGCGATGTCATAGGGCGCACCACCCACGGCCTGGCGCAAACGCTCCGCCACGGCCAGGGCCGCCGCCTCGTCCGCGTCGGGCATGAACAGGGCCAGTTCCTCTCCGCCCAACCGGGCGAAGACGTCGGTCTTGCGCAGCAGGGCGCGGATGCGGGCCACCACGGCCAGCAGCACCTCGTCCCCCGCGCTGTG
Organism: Nitrospirillum guaranorum; assembly: GCF_034653275.1. Classification (NCBI taxonomy): domain Bacteria; kingdom Pseudomonadati; phylum Pseudomonadota; class Alphaproteobacteria; order Rhodospirillales; family Azospirillaceae; genus Nitrospirillum; species Nitrospirillum guaranorum. The sequence goes on from NZ_JAYEES010000003.1 coordinate 1,400,521, forward strand.
GCCCAGCGTGTCGTTCACCTGTTTGAAGTGGTCGATGTCCATCATCAACAGCGCGGCCGGCGTGCCCATCGGCCGGGCCAGGGCCAGCGCCGCCTCCGCCAGTTCCATGAAATGGCGGCGGTTGTGGATTTCCGTCAGCGGGTCGCGGTTGGCCAAGTCCTTCAGCCGCTCGTTCGCGGCCAGCAGATCCCGGGTCTGGCGGGCGACCTGCTGCTCCAACACGGCGCGGCGGCGCCGCAGGTAGGCGGTGCGGATCTGCACCAGGGCCACGACCCCGCCCAGCGCCACCGCGGCGGCGGCCAGCTTGGCCCACAGCGTCTGCCACCAGGCGGGTTGCACCTTGATGGACACCGCGACGGGGGTGGACCAGTCGCCCGTCCGGTCGCCCGCCTTGATCAGCAGCTTGTAGCGGCCCGGCGGCAGGTTGGTATAGGCGGCCATGCGCTGGGTGGCGTCGGCTTCCGTCCAATTCTCGTCGAAGCCGCTCAGCGTGTAGGCATAGCGCATGTCCTCCGGCGCCGCGTAGTCCAGGGCGGCGAAGGAGATCTCCACGCTGCGGTCGCCGGGGGCCAGACGGATGGGCGCCGGCGCCGCCATGGTGCCGACTGGCACGGCCCGGCCGGCGACGCGCACGGCGGTGACCACCACCGGGGGCCGCTCGGTTCTCGGCTTGAAACGGTCAGGATGCACCACTGTCGCGCCGCCGCCGCCACCGAAGATCAGGCTGCCGTCGGGCAGGGTGGCGCCGGAATGAATCCAATAAGCGGGGATGGCGACGCCGTCGGCCCGTCCCAACGACCGGGTGGCCCAGGTGTCGGGATCGATGACGGCCAGGCCGTCGGCCGTGCTGGCCCACACCCGGCCGCCGCCGTCCATGAGAAGGGTCCCGATGTTGTCGTTGGGCAGGCCGTCGGCCATGGTCAGGCGCCGGAAGACGCCCCGGGGATGGTCCGGGCCCGCCGGCCGCTCCAGCACGCCGATGCCACCGCCCAGGGTCCCCAGCCATAGCCGGCCATGGCGATCCGTCATCAGGGTGGTGATCAGATCGGCTGGCAGGGAGTGGGGATCGGCCGGGTCATGCATATAATGGCTGAAGGCGCGGGTGCCCCCATCCATGCGGTCCAGGCCTCGCCGGGTGCCCACCCACAGGCCGCCGGCGCCATCCGACAGGATGACGTTGACGCTGTCATCGACCAGCGAGGCCGGGTCGTCGGGGCTATGCCGGAACACCGTGGCCTCGCCCGTCGCGGGGGTGTAGCGCACCAAGGGGCCGGCGGCGAACCAAAGGACGTCGCCCTCCGGCAGGCCGTAGATCATCGGGCTGACCACCTGGCCGGGAAAAGCGTGCTGCACCAGCTCGCCCGTGCGGGGGTCATGGCGGAACAGGGCGCGCCCCGTGCCGGCCCCCAGCCAGACCCCGCCATCCGGCGCACCGGTGATGCTGACCACGCCACCCGGGGGCAGGTCGGCCACGTGGGGCAGCGGCGTGACCACACCGGCGGCCGGATCCAGCAGGGCGGCGCCGTGATCCTTGAAGCCCATCCAGGCCCGGCCGTCCGGGGTGGTGGTGATACCCAGGACGTTCGCATCGGGCAGGCCGCCCGCGCTTGAGTCGGGCAGCAGAGTGTCGACGGCGTCGGCGCGCAGGTCGGTGCGGCTGACGCCCACGTTGGTGGCCGCCCACAGCAAACCCGTGCGGTCGCGCATCAACGCGTGGACGCTGTCGTCCCCCAGGCTGGTGGGGGTCAGGGGATTATGGCGCAGGGTACGCAGCGCGCCGGTGGCGGCATCGATGATGGTGATGCCGCCAGCCACCCGGCCCACCCAGATTTCGCCCGGCCGCCCCTCGGTCAGGCAGAACACCAGCGGACCGCCCAGGGCTTGGGGGCTGGCCTCCGGCACGAGGCGGGCGGGACCCCAGGCAGAGGCGGAGACGGGCAGGACCCGGCCCAGGCCGGAGCGCACGGTGGCGAACCACACCCGTCCGGCGCTGTCCTGGGTCAGGGCGACGACCTCGTCCGTCACCGTCTGGTCATGGGCGTCCATCAGGGGGATGGGGGTGAAGGCGGCGGCGCCGGGGTCCCGGCGCATCAGGCCGGTGACGGTGCTGACCCACAGGCTGCCGTCATTGGTGCGCAGCAGGGCGCGAATGCGGTCGCCGGGGGCGGAGGTGGCGTCCCCGTCGCGGTGCGCCTCCCGCGTCACCGTGCCGGCGGCGTCCACATGTTCCAGCCCCGAGTTGGTGCCCGCCCACACGCCGTCGCCGCCGTCACCGACCATGCTCAGCACGCCGCCGCGCGCGGGCAGGCCCGCCGGCTCCGGGAATTCCTGGAACTGCCCGGTGGCGGGATCGTAGCGCGCGATGGTGCCGGTGGCGGTGGATACCCACAGCCGGCCGGCGGCGGCGGGAACCAGGGCGGTGATGACGTTGCCCGGCAGGCTGCCGGCAACGCCGTCCTGGTGCTGGAAGGTGCGGAAGCGGTAGCCGTCGTAGCGGGACAGACCACCCTGGGTGCCCACCCAGACGAAGCCGTCGCTGTCCTGCGCCAGGGCCATGGCGATGGGGTGGGGCAGGCCGGACTCCCGGCCGACATTGCTGAAGAGGGTGGCGTGCAGCCGTTCCCACCCTGCCGGTGCCGCGCCGGCGCCGGTGGCAAGGATCAGGGGCGCCGCCGCGAGAATGATCAGGATTTGTCGTAATTGCCGCACAACGGTTCCCTAAATCCCGACATCATCCGCCACGTCGCTAGATGTACACGCGGCCAAGCCTTCCGGATAGGTCGATTGCGGGTGAATCGCCAGGCTGATGACTAGGCGCGTGCTGATATGGGGACTGGGGCTGCTGTCTTCATGTTTAAATGAGCGACACTTAACAGAACGTGAACTCGCTCAATATTGGGGAACCACAATAATAGCGTCTGGTTCTGAAAGCTGAGTGTTAGGGTCCCGCCAGCCACGCGCGGCTGGCCGCCACCGGATCGCGCCGGCCCCGTAGGTCCAGGGCGTCGGTTGCTTCCGCCGGGTGCAGGCGTGCGCCCCGGGGCCGGGCGATGTCGGCCAGGCGCGCGGCCGCGGCCTCGTCGCCGGAAAAGGCGATGTCGGGGATGTCCAGCGCCAGGGCGGCCAGGGCGTGGCCGGCGGCGTCGCCGCAATCCAGCACGGCCGTCAGGGGGGCCTCCGGGAACTCCGCCGCGATGGCATCCAGCAGGGCGCGCCAGCCGCCGGCGCCCAGCGCCCCGCCGGCATCCGGCGCGCTGACCAGGCGCACGGGGGCGCCCGCCGCCGCCGTCAGCGCGGCGCGGGCGTCATCCAGGCACAGGACGCGGATGGGGCGGCTCACCACGGTTCAAATCCCGAAAGAAAAGGGCGCCGCGGCATGGCCGTGGCGCCCTTCATCCTACTCAATCCCGGTCGGGATCAGCCAACCTTGTGCAGGGCGACGGCCGTGTCGCTCATGCGGTTGGAGAAGCCCCACTCGTTATCGTACCAGGTCATGATGCGCACGAAGGTGCCGTCGATGACCTTGGTCTCGTTCAGCGCGAAGATGGACGAGTGCGGGTCGTGGTTGAAGTCGGTGGACACCAGCGGCTCGGCGTAGACGCCCAGGATGCCCTTCAGCGGGCCCTCGGCGGCGGCCTTGATGGCGGCCGAGACTTCCTCGACCGTGGTGGCCTTCTTGGCCACGAACTTGAAGTCCACGACCGAGACGTTGGGGGTGGGGACGCGCAGCGAGGTGCCGTCCAGCTTGCCCTTCAGCTCCGGCAGCACCTTGCCCACGGCCTTGGCGGCGCCGGTGGAGGTCGGGATGATGTTCAGGGCGGCGGCGCGGGCGCGATGCAGGTCCTTGTGCATCGTGTCGACCGTGTTCTGGTCGCCGGTGTAGCTGTGGATGGTGGTCATGAAGCCGTGCTCGATGCCGATGGCATTGTTCAGCACGTAGGCCACCGGGGCCAGGCAGTTGGTGGTGCAGCTGGCGTTGGAGACGATCTTGTGCTCCGCCGTCAGCTTGCCGTGGTTCACGCCGTAGACGACGGTGATGTCCTCATCCGTGCCGGGGGCGGAGATCAGCACCTTCTTGGCGCCGGCGGTCAGATGCTTGGAGGCGCCTTCGCGCGAGGTGAAGATGCCCGAGCACTCCATGGCCACATCGATGTCCAGGTCGCCCCACGGCAGCTTGGTCGGGTCGCGTTCCTGCACGACCTTGATCGTGTGGCCGTTGACCACCAGGTTGCCGTCGACCACCTCGACCGTGCCGGGGAAGCGGCCGTGCACGCTGTCGTACTTCAGCAGGTGGGCGTTGGTCTTGGCGTCGGCCAGGTCGTTGATGGCGACCACCTCGACGTCCTTGCGGCCGCTCTCGTAAATGGCGCGCAGCACCAGACGGCCAATGCGCCCGAACCCGTTGATGGCAACACGAACAGCCATGTGTCTTCCTCCGACATCGTTGAACCGGCCGTGGGATCGGGCCGGCTATGCTGAAACCTTGAAGATGGTAAACGCCACGCCATCGTTTTAGGCGCTATGGGGCTTGCATGGCAGGCCTACCATAGTGGGACGTCTCATCCGGACGCTCGTGTCAAAGCGGGGACCCGGGATTGGTTCCCGGTTGGGTTCCGGGGGCCCCGCCTTGGGTACTCAATACTAACGGCATTTGATCGTGACCGCTCAAATGCCGCCCTCAGGTGCCGGGCGCCAGCATCCGCTGGCTTGGCTTCCTCGCTCCGCCCTGCGGTGCTCGCTCCGGCGGCCGCAGTCGCGGCCTAAGCGGCATGAGTCATACCTCATGCCGCCGGTATCACTCAGAGGCGGGCCTTGGCGGCCGCGACCACGCCGTCGACGGTGATACCGAAGTGGGCGTACAGCTCCTTGTACGGGCCCGACTCGCCAAAGCCCGGCATGCCGACGAAACCGCCCTTGGGGCCGATCCAGCGATCCCAGCCCATGCGGACCATGGCTTCGACGCCGACGCGGACCGCGTCGTCACCGCCCAACACCTGGGCCTGGTAGGCCTCGCCCTGCTCCACGAACAGCTCCCAGCTGGGCATGGAGACGACGCGGGTGGGCACGCCCTCGGCCTGCAGCACGTCGCGCGCCTGCACGGCGATCTCCACTTCCGAGCCGGTGGCCAGCAGGACCACCTTCGCGGCAACCGTCTCCCCGTTGGTCTCAGCCTCGCGCAGGACATAGGCGCCCTTGGCGGCCAGGTTCTCGTCCGTGTGCTCGACCCGCAGGGTGGCCAGGTTCTGGCGGGTCAGCGCCAGCACCGATGGACGGGTCTTGGACCGCAGCGCCAGCTGCCAGCACTCCGCCGTCTCCACCTGGTCGGCGGGGCGGAAGACCAGCAGGTTGGGGATGGCGCGCAATGCCGCCATGTGCTCCACCGGCTGGTGGGTGGGGCCGTCCTCGCCCAGGCCGATGCTGTCATGGGTCATGACATGCACGACGCGCTGCTTCATCAGCGCGCCCAGGCGGATGGCTGGGCGGCTGTAGTCGGCGAAGCACAGGAAGGTGCCGCTCAGCGGGATCACGCCGCCGTGCAGGGCCATGCCGTTCATGGCGGCGGCCATGGCGTGCTCACGCACGCCGTAGTGGATGTAGCGGCCCTCGTACTTGTCGCGCTGCAGGCTGACGACGCCCTTGGTGCGGGTGTTGTTGGACCCGGTCAGGTCGGCGGAACCGCTCATCAGCTCCGGCACCACGTCGAAGATGGCGTCCAGCACGTTGCCCGAGGCCTGGCGGGTGGCCACGCTGGGGCGGGCCTCCGTCGTGGCGCGCTTGAAGGCGGTGATGACGGCGTCCAGCTCGGCCGGCGCGTCACCCGACTGGGCGGCCTTGAAGGCGGTGCCCAGGCTGTTGTCGGCGGCGGCCAGGCGCTGGTCCCAGGCGCCGGCGGCGGCGGCGCCCCGGGCGCCGTACTGGCGCCAGGCGTCCAGGATCGGGGCCGGGATCTCGAACGGGCCATGCTCCCAGCCGTAGGCGGCGCGGGCGCCGGCGATATCGGCGGCACCCAGGGGCGAGCCGTGGCTGGAGTTCTTGCCGGCCTTGGTCGGGGCGCCCAGGCCGATGGTGGTGCGGCAGGCGATCAGCGACGGGGTGCTGGTGGTCTTGGCCTGGGCGATGGCCGCGGCCACGGCCGCCGGGTCATGACCATCCACGGCCTGCACGTCCCAGCCATAGGCGACGAAGCGGGCCTTCACGTCCTCGGACAGAGACAGGTTGGTGGGGCCGTCGATGGAGATGCTGTTGTCGTCCCACAGGACAATCAGACGATCCAGGCCCAGGTGGCCGGCCAGCGAGGCGGCCTCGTGGCTGACACCTTCCTGCAGGCAGCCGTCACCGGCGATGACATAGGTGTGGTGGTCCACCAGGGCGTCGCCGAAGCGGGCGTTCAGGTGACGCTCCGCCAGGGCCATGCCCACGGCGGTGGCGATGCCCTGGCCCAGCGGACCCGTGGTCATCTCGATGCCGCGGGCCATGCCGTATTCGGGGTGGCCGGCGGTGCGGGCGCCCAGCTGGCGGAACTTCTTGATCTGCTCCAGGTCGATGTCCTCATACCCCGTGAGGTAGAGCAGCGCGTAGATCAGCATGGAGCCGTGGCCGGCCGACAGCACGAAGCGGTCGCGGTCGGCCCAGTCGGGGCGCTTGGGATCGAACTTCAGGAACTGGGTGAACAGCACGGTGGCGACATCGGCCATGCCCATGGGCATGCCGGGATGGCCCGACTTGGCCGCTTCCACGGCGTCCATGGCCAGGACGCGGATGGCGGTGGCGAGATCCTTGTGGGGAACGCCCCCGACGACATCTCCGGTTGCGGGCTGGGACGACATGGGCAGAGGGCCTTTCATCAAGCGGATGCGCTGTGCTCAGAAGGCCGGAAGACCGCCCGTGGGGCGCCTGTTCCGGCGGATTCGACCAGGAAAGCCGCCACGGGAAGGGCATTCCCGGGACACGATCCAGGGCCCCATGCTCCCGATGAGTTGCGCCACCGTACCGCCCCTGTTCAGGGCGTCGTGCGCGCACAGTCCAGGCGCGAGGGGCGGGCGGCACCATGACCGCCACCGCCTGCCGCGTCAAGGTCCGGGGCCCTCCGAAAACTGCAGGCGCGGCCAGCGTTAACGCCTGTATCCGGCGGGCCTTTCCCGCCGGGCTTCCCCATTCGTGGTCCGGTCGCCCGCGCGCCGTCGCCTAATCGCCTGTCCGCATGGATTTTTCGCTGGTCCCGACCGCTTTCTTTCTTTATTCGACGCCAGAGCTTATCCATCTTATTTGCATCCGACCTCCTTTCCATTGGCTATCGGACCCGTCTCGTCCCATGGAACGACTGAAGACCGCGCTGGAACGTCTGGATGCCGCCGTCCTTGTGTTGGACGGGGCGCTCGAACGACGGCTGGCGCGGCCCGCGACCGTTGCCGGTGACGTGGATGAGGCCGCCAAGGCCCGCATCGCCCAGTTGGAGCGGGCGCTGGCGGCGGCGGAAGGGCGGGAGCAGGGTGCCAAGGCCGCGACCGCGGCCTTGTCGGAGCGGCTGGACCGGACCATCGGCCAGTTGCGTGCGGTGCTGGAGGACTGATTAGAAGATGGCCCGCGTGGACATCATCCTGAATGGACGCCCCTATGGCCTGGCCTGCGACGATGGCCAGGAACAGCGCCTGCGCGAGCTTGGCTCTTATGTCGACGCCCGCCTGCGCGAGGTGGCGCATGACGCCTCCGGCGGCAGCGAGACACAGCTGCTGGTGCTGACCGCCCTCATGCTGGCGGACGAGATTTTCGACCTGCGCGCCGAGCTGGGGGGGCCGCGCCGCCCCGTGCCGGCCCCGGCGCCGGAGGCGACCCCTGCGCCCCGCGCAGAGGACGATAGCGTCATCGCGGCGGTCGACAGCCTGGCCAAACGCATCGAAGACATTGCGGCGCGGCTTGATCGCTCCTAAATTAGCTTTCTGGAACGGGGCTGCGCGGTTCGACAGGATGCTTTATCCCCAGGGCCGATACCCAATCCTCTAGGGGGCTGTCCCTGCCGACGCCGTGGTGTCGGACATATGGCTCCCACCTGCCTTGGCAGGCCGTGGAGGATACGCTTGTCCATCGGCCGTCGCGGCTCCTTCCAGACCCTTTCCTCCCCTCCCGCCCCGCGTGATGCCGGGGCCCGTCCTTCGAGGGACCTTATCCGCCCGTGACCGCCGCACCCTCCCGTACCCACGACGCCTCCACGGTCCCTGGTACCGCTACATCGGCCACGGGCCCGGCGGCCCTGCTGACGGAGGAGGCGGCGCGCGCCGCCAAGAAGGCGGTGCGGGTCTCGGCCCGCCGGGTGCGCGCGGAGCTGGAGCTGGATCGCGCCGCGGCCTCCAAGGCGCTGGCCGACAATTTCCTGGGCGCGCTGCCCCGCATCACCGACGGCTTGGCCCCCGTGGGCCTCACCATCGCCTTCTATTGGCCGGTGGGGGATGAGATCGATCCCCGCCCGCTCATGCACCGGGTGGTCGCGGCCGGGGTGAAGGCGGCGCTGCCCGTGTGCCAGGCCAAGGGCCAACCCCTGCTGTTCCGCCGCTGGCTGCCCGGCACGCTGCTGTCGCCCGACGTGATGGGCGTGCCGGCCCCGATGGAGGAGGCCGTGCCCGGCGGCGGCGTCGTGGTGCCCGACGTGGTGCTGGTGCCCTTGCTGGCCTTCGACCGCCGGGGGCGGCGCCTGGGCTATGGTGCCGGCTTCTACGACCGTACCCTGGCGCTGTTGCGGCGCGAGCATGCCATCCAGGCGGTGGGCATCGCCTTCGCCGACCAGGAACTGGACAAGGTGCCCTGCGACGCGCATGACCAGGGTTTGGATTGGATCGTCACCGAGCGCTACGCCGTTCGGGCCGGGCAGCGGCGCAAGCGCTGACCGTTTTCGGGGTTGAGGAAGTCATGCGTCTGTTGTTCCTGGGTGACGTGGTGGGTCGCAGCGGCCGTGACGGCGTGTTGCGGCACCTGCCGGAGCTGCGCAAGGCGCTGTCGCTGGACTTCGTCATCGTGAACGGGGAGAACGCGGCCGGTGGCTTCGGCATCACCGAGAAGATCGCGCAGGAGTTCTTCGCCGCCGGCGTCGACTGCCTGACCACCGGCAACCACGTCTGGGACCAGAAGGAACTGGTGGGACAGATCGACCGCTTGCCCAACGTGCTGCGCCCCCTGAACTATCCCGAGGGCACGCCCGGTCGCGGCGCCTCGCTGCTGCCCACGCGCGACGGGCGGCGCAAGGTGCTGGTGGTCAACGTCATGGCCCGCCTGTTCATGGACGCCCTGGACGACCCCTTCGCCGCGGTGGAGAAGGTGCTGCGCACCTATCGCCTGGGCCCCAACGCGGCGGACGCCATCGTCATCGACGTGCATGGCGAGGCGTCGTCCGAGAAGATGGCCATGGGCCATTTCTGCGACGGCCGCGTCACCCTGGTGGTGGGCACCCACACCCACACGCCCACGGCCGACACCCAGATCCTGAACGGACGCACCGCCTATCAGACCGACGCCGGCATGTGCGGCGACTATGACAGCGTCATCGGCATGAAGAAGGAGGCGGCGGTGCTGCGCCTGACGCGCAAGCTGCCGACCGACCGCCTGACCCCGGCGGAGAACGACGCCACCGTCAGCGTCTGCGGCGTGTTCGTGGAAACGGACGACCGTACCGGCTTGGCCGTGCGGGCCGAGGCGGTGCGCGTGGGCGGCCGCCTGTCGCAGTCTTTGCCCAAGCTGAGCTGAGTTGCCCGCCTTTCGCCCTATCGGCCGGCGCCTTTCCGGTTAGCAATGCAGAAACCTCCTTGGCGGCGTTGCCGGAATTCCGCCATAAAGCGGCCGTAACTCGGACGGAAAGCACGGTCCTGTGACAAGCCTGTGGCAAGCTTCGCCCCCAGGCCTGTCCCTGGGCGTGCCTGGTGCCACAACATGTGGTACAAGCTGCCCGGATATACCCCGCTCAACCCCCATATAGAGTTCAGGGTCCCATGGCTGGACATTCACAGTTCAAGAACATCATGCACCGCAAGGGCGCCCAGGACGTCAAGCGGTCCAAGCTGTTCAACAAGCTCGCGCGTGAAATCACCGTGGCCGCCAAGGCGGGCCTGCCCGACCCGGGGCACAACCCGCGCCTGCGCGCCGCCATCCAGGCCGCCCGCGTGCAGAACATGCCGCGAGACCGCATCGACCGCGCCATCAAGCAGGGCACGCCCGGCGCCGGCGACGACACCAATTATGATGAGGTGCGGTATGAGGGCTATGGCCCCGGCGGCGTCGCCCTGATCGTCGAGGCGCTGACCGACAACCGCAACCGCACCGCCTCGGAAGTGCGCTCCGCCTTCTCCAAGCACGGTGGCACGCTGGGCGAGACCAATTCGGTCAGCTTCATGTTCAACCGCATCGGCCTGATCACCTATCCGGCCGCCGTGGCGGATGCCGACACCGTGCTGGAGGCCGCCATCGAGGCTGGCGCCGACGATGTCAGCAGTGATGAGGAGAGTCACTCCATCATCACCGGCGTCGACAGCCTGGGCGAGGTGCGCGACGCGCTGGAAGCCAAGTTCGGCGCGCCCGAAGGCGCCAAGCTGACCTGGCAGCCGCTGAACACCGTGGCCCCGTCGGAAGACGCGGCGCAGAGCTTGCTGAAGCTGTTGGACGTGCTGGATGACAGCGACGACGTGCAGAACGTCATCGGCAACTTCGAACTGTCGCCGGAGCTTCTGGAGAAGCTGGGCTAAGCCGGACGGAAAGGGGGACGGCGGCCATGGGGGATCGGTCGATCCGCGTGCTGGGCCTTGATCCAGGCTTGCGCAACATGGGCTGGGGCGTCATCGACGTCTCGGGCAACCGGTTGACGCATGTCGCCGACGGGGTCGTGCATTCCGATGACCGGGACGATCTGGCCCGCCGTCTCGTCACCCTGTACGACGGCCTGCAGGACGTCATCCGGACCTGGACGCCGGACGAGGCGGCGGTGGAAGAGACCTTCGTGAACAAGAACCCCGTCTCCACCCTGAAGCTGGGGCAGGCGCGGGGCATCGCCCTGCTGGCCCCGGCGCGAGAAGGGCTGCCCGTGTCGGAATACCCGCCCAACCTGGTGAAGAAGTCGGTGGTGGGCGCCGGCCACGCCGACAAGACGCAGGTGCAGGCCATGGTGCGCATGCTGTTGCCGGGCTTCCAGTTGTCCAAGGCGGACGCCGCCGACGCCCTGGCCGTCGCCATCTGCCATGCCCACCACAGCCAGACGCGGCGCCTGGTGGGCGGCATCATGGCGGGGGCGGCCCGATGATCGCGAAACTCAAGGGCCTGCTGGACAGCACCGGCCTGGACTGGGCCATCATCGACGTGGGTGGGGTGGGCTATCTGGTCTCCGCTTCCTCCCGCACTTTGCGCCGCCTGGGCGGGGTGGGGGAGGCCGTCTCGGTCCTGACCGAGATGTGGGTGTCGGAAGACAAGATGCAGCTGTTCGCCTTCGCCGACGTGGCGGAGCGGGACTGGTTCCGCCTGCTGACCACGGTGCAGGGGGTGGGCGCCCGCGTGGCCCTGGCCGTGCTGTCCGTGCTGTCGCCGGAGCAGATCGCCCAGGCGCTGATGGCCCAGGACAAGACGGCGCTGACCCAGGCCGATGGCGTGGGACCGAAGCTCGCCACCCGCATGATCAGCGAACTGAAGGACAAGGTGCCCTCGCTGGCGCTGGCCCCCACCTTGGCCGGCACGCCGGCCGGTAAGACGGACGCGGCCGCCGCGCCCGCCGCCAACGGCGCCGTGGCCGACGCGGTCTCCGCCCTGGTCAACCTGGGCTACAAGCGGCTGGAGGCCTTCGCCGCCGTCACCACCTGCGCCGCGCGCCTGGGGCCTGAGGCCGGCGTTTCCGAACTGATCCGCGCCGGGCTCAAGGAACTGAGCGCATGAGCGGCGGCCCGGAATCGGATCGCCTGGTGAGTCGCGAGCGCGCCGCCGGCGATGGCATGGACGTGTCGCTGCGCCCGCTGTCCCTGGCCGACTTCACCGGCCAACGCCAAGTGCGCGAGAACCTGTCCATCTTCATCCAGGCCGCCCGGTCGCGCGGCGAATCGCTGGACCATGTGCTGCTGTTCGGCCCCCCGGGCCTGGGCAAGACCACCCTGGCCCAGATCGTGGCGAAGGAAATGGGAGCGGGGTTCCGCGCCACCTCCGGCCCGGTCATCGCCAAGGCCGGCGACCTGGCGGCCCTGCTGACCAATTTGCAGCCGCACGACGTGCTGTTCATCGACGAGATCCATCGCCTGTCCCCGGCGGTGGAGGAGATCCTCTATCCGGCCATGGAGGATTTCCACCTGGACCTCATCATCGGTGAGGGGCCGGCCGCGCGGTCGGTCCGCATCGATTTGCCGCCCTTCACCCTGGTGGGCGCCACCACCCGGTCGGGCCTGATCACCCGGCCCTTGCGGGAGCGCTTCGGCATTCCGCTGCGCATGCAGTTCTATGAGCCGGAGGAGTTGCAGCTGATCGTCAGCCGTGCCGCCCGCCTGCTGGACATGCCGCTGCTACCCGAGGGGGCGCTGGAAATCGCGCGCCGGTCGCGCGGCACGCCGCGCGTTGCGGGCCGGCTGCTGCGCCGGGTGCGGGACTTCGCCGCCGTGGCGGGGGCGGAGGTCATAGACGCCCGCGCGGCCGACATCGCCCTGACCCGGCTGGAGGTCGACCGCCTGGGCTTCGACGCCATGGACCGGCGCTACCTCAACTGCATCGCCAACAATTACGGCGGCGGCCCGGTGGGGGTGGAGACGCTGGCGGCCGCCTTGTCGGAACAGCGCGACGTGCTGGAAGAGGTGATCGAGCCCTATCTGATCCAGCAGGGCCTGCTGCAGCGCACGCCGCGCGGCCGCCTGCTGACCGACATGGGCTATCGCTACCTGGGCCTGCCCGCCCCCGTCGCCACCCCGGCGCGTCAGCTGGACCTGCTGGGCCCTGTCGACGTCGAGGGGTCGGACGCGGAGGAGGGGCCCGATGTCTGAGGCGCCCAACCGCTCTGTTGGCCATCTGTCCGGCCACATGGTGGACGACGTCCACCACTTCCCCGTCCGCGTCTACTACGAGGACACGGACGCCGGCGGCATCGTCTACCACGCCAACTACCTGCGCTATGCCGAGCGGGCGCGGACGGAAATGCTGCGGACCTTGGGCGTGCCGCATGCGAAGCAGGTGGCGGCGACGGGCGTCGCCTTCGCCGTGCGCCGCTGCACCATGGACTTCCTGGCGCCGGCCCGGCTGGAGGACACACTTTTGGTGCGCAGCCGCATCACCAGTGTCACGGGCGCCACGGTTCTGGCGGAACAGACCATATACCGGCCACAAAGTGGTGGCATCGTTGCGCCCGGCATGGCGACCCCGGACATGGGGAAGGGGGAAGACCAGGTCCTGGTCCGGCTGAGCCTGAAACTGGCCTGCATCAACGCCCAAGGGCGGGCGGTGCGGGTCCCGACGCCGGTGGCGGAGGCCTTCGCCCGTTTGGGGGTGGCCCGCGACTCCGGTGACGACGCACGCCGCGGCGACGGCGGAAAGATCAATTCGAAGGGTGACGGCGCGTCGACGGGCGCCCCGTCCGAAGAGTGAGAGTGGCGATGCAGCATCAGATCATGAATTTCGTGGCCCTGGGCGCCAATCCGGCGGCGGACCTGTCGGCCCTCAGCCTGTTCATGACGGCCAACTGGCTGGTCAAGGCCATCATGCTGGGGCTGCTGGCGGCCTCGGTCTGGGTGTGGGCCATCATCTTCGACAAGTCGATCAAGCTGCGCCGCATGAAGGCCGCCGCCGCCGATTTCGAGGAGCAGTTCTGGTCCGGTGGTTCGCTGGACCAGTTGTATGAAGAGGTGGGCAAGGCCCCCAGCGACCCGCTGTCCGCCACCTTCGCCGCCGGCATGCGCGAATGGCGCCACGCCAATGAACGCGGGCTGACCTCCTCCGGCGCCATGCGCGCCAATCTGGCCCAGCGCATCGAGCGCGTGATGTCCGTGACCGTCAGCCGCGAGATGGCCCAGACCGAGCGCTACATCACCGTGCTGGCCACCGTCGGGTCCAACGCCCCCTTCGTCGGCCTGCTGGGCACGGTGTGGGGCATCATGCACAGCTTCACCAGCATCGCGGCGGCCGGCAACACCAGCCTGGCGGTCGTGGCCCCCTCCATCGCCGAGGCGCTGTTCGCCACGGCCCTGGGCCTGGTGGCGGCCATCCCGGCCAGCATCGCCTACAACAAGTTCTCGTCCGACATCGCCCGCTTCGGCGACCGGCTGGACTCATTCGTGACAGAATTCAGCGCCATCCTGCAACGCCACCTGGAAGAGCGGGGCTGACATGGGCGCGTCGCTATCGGGAAAGCAGTCCACCGGCCGGGGGCGGCGCCGCGCGCGCCCCATGGCCGACATCAACGTGACGCCCATGGTGGACGTCATGCTGGTGCTGCTCATCATCTTCATGGTGACCGCGCCCTTGCTGACCGTGGGCGTGCCGGTCGACCTGCCCAAGACCAACGCCAAGGCCATCCCGGGCCAGGATGAACCGCTGGTCGTGTCCATCCGCGACAACGGCGACGTCTACCTCAACGAGACCAAGACGGACCTGATCGACCTGGTGCCGCGCCTTGAGGCCATCAGCCAGAACAACGCCGACGCGCGCATCTTCGTGCGCGGCGACAAGTCCCTGGCCTATGGCCGCATCGTCGAGGTCATGGGGGCGATCAGCAGCGCCGGCTACAAGAAGGTGTCGCTGATCGCGCAATTGCCTGACACCCCGGCCCGTCGCTAGCAGGAAGCCAGACCGATCCCATGCGTCCGGCCATCATCTTTTCAGTCGTCCTGCATGTCGCGCTGCTGCTGCTGGCGATCCTTGGCCTGCCTTTGCTGAAAAGCGAACCACTGGTCATGTCGGAGCCCGTGGCGGTGGAGATGGACATCAGCGAGCTGACCAACACGTCGGTCAAGCCGCCGGAAACCCCGCAGCCGCCGGCGCCCAAGGCGCCGGAGCCGCAGCCCGACCCGACCCCGCCCACCCCGCCGCAACAGCAGGCCGAGGCCGAACCGGCCCCGCCACCGCCGGAAAAGGTGCCGGAGAAGCCGACCCCGCCCGAACCGCCGAAGCCGGAGCCGCCCAAGCCCGCGCCCACCCCGCCGCCCCCGCCGGAGCCCGAGGCCCTGCCCATCAAGAAGATGGAGGTGCCCAAGGTGGAAGAGCAGAAGACGGTGGAGCTGGAACAGCCCAAGCCCGTGCCGAAGCCGGAACCGAAGCCCGAGCCCCCCAAGCCTGAACCCAAGAAGCCTGAGCCGCCGAAGAAGGATACGCCGTCCTTGGACAGCATCCTGAAGAACGTGGACAAGCTGAAGGAAGACAAGCCCAAGGACACGGCGAAGGACACTCCGGCGAAGGACACGCCTAAGTCGCCGCAGACCTCGGTGGCTCAGCCTCAATCCGACCATCTTTCGGCGTCAGAACAGGATGCTTTGCGCTCGCAATTGGCGGGTTGCTGGGCGGTGCCGGCTGGCGGCAAGGATGTGGACAAGATGAGCGCCGACATTCGCGTCACCTTCGACAGTTCCATGCACGTCACCAAGGTGGACTACGTGTCCGGCAACGGCTCGCTGTCCAATCCCACGTACCGCAGCTTCGTGGAAAGCACCCTCCGCGCGCTGCAGAAGGATCAGTGTTCGACCTTGCGCCTGCCCAAGGAAAAGTACGGCGGGGCCGGGTCCATCGTGTTCACGTTCAGCCCGAAGGACATGTTCTGATGACCACGCGACAGACGCTAACCGCCCTACGGCGCGCCATCGCCCTGGCTGCCGTGATGATCATGGCGGTCGCGGTTCAGGCCAAGGCCGAGCTGCATCTCGATATCACCTCGGGCACGGTCCAGCCGCTGCCCATCGCCGTCACCCAGTTCTATGGGGAAGCGGTGGGCGCGCAGATCGCCAATGTGGTCGAGGCCGACCTGGAACGCTCCGGCCTGTTCCGCCCGCTGGACCACCGCGCCTTCATCCAGACGCCGGACCAGCTGGCCAACGGCCTGCCGCGCTACGGCGACTGGAAGGTCATCAACGCCCAGGCCCTGGTCAGCGGCACCGCCAGCATCCAGCCTGATGGCCGGTTGAAGGTGGAGTTCCGACTGTTCGACGTGCTGGCGCAGCAGCAGCTTACGGGGCTGGCGTACTTCACCCAGCCCGACGGCTGGCGCCGCATCGCCCACATCATCGCCGACGCCATCTATAAGCGCATCACGGGCGAGGACGGCTACTTCGACACCCGCATCGTCTACATCGCCGAATCAGGTCCGGCGACGGCGCGGCAGAAGCGGCTGGCCATCATGGACCAGGATGGCGAGAACAACCTGTATCTGACCGACGGCCGGGTGCTCGTGTTAACGCCGCGTTTCTCTCCCACGGCTCAGGAAATTACATACCTGAGTTACTTCAACAACAGGCCTAGGGTGTACATCTTCAACGTGGACACCGGCCGGCAGGAAGTTTTGGGTGACTTCCCGGGCATGACCTTCGCCCCGCGCTTCTCGCCCGATGGCAACAAGGTCATCATGAGCTTGGCCCAGAACGGCAACACCGACATCTACCTGCTGGACCTGCGCACCCGTCGTCAGACCCGCCTGACCGACAATCCGGCCATTGATACGGCCCCATCCTTCTCGCCCGACGGAAGTAAAATTACTTTCGAATCCGATAGAGGTGGAAGTCAGCAGATCTATACGATGAATGCTGATGGCACGAATGTTCAGCGCATTACTTTCGGCGCCGGTAAGTATGGCACGCCGGTGTGGTCGCCCCGCGGTGACCTCATCGCCTTCACACGGATCAACGGCGGCCGGTTCTCGATCGGCGTGATCCGCCCCGACGGTTCCGGTGAACGCGAATTGAGCACCGGTTACTTGGTTGAGGGCCCGACCTGGGCGCCCAACGGCCGTGTCCTCATGTATTTTAAGGAAAAGCCTACGGGTGAGGGCGGTCGCCAGCGCCAGGTCCGCCTCTACTCCATCGACCTCACCGGTCGCAACGAACGGCAGATGCTGACCCCCACGGACGCCTCCGACCCCGCTTGGTCGCCCTTGATTCCGTGATAAGCCCACAGTACTTTCGCAGCGCAAGAGCGACGTAAGACTTGTCGGTCTACAGAGACGGGAATAAGTGGCGGTGGTGGCTTGACAGCCGCCGCCGCCACCTCACTTCAATCGAGATCGCGGTCGCGATAATAGCAATCCCACTTTAAAGTTGTCCGTAGGGGGTCTCAAACTATGCGCATGAAATACCTGAGCCTGTGTGCTGCTCTGGCCCTGGTGGCCGCTTGCTCCTCCACCCCGGAGAAGAAGGCTGAAGTCGCCACCGGCGGTACCGCCACCACCACCACCACGCCGCCGGCCCAGAAGCCGACCGGCCCGGTCCCGGGTTCCAAGGAAGACTTCGTGGTCAACGTTGGTGACCGCGTGTTCTTCGGCTACGACAAGTTCGACCTGACCCCGGAAGCCACCGCGACCCTGGATAAGCAGGCCGCCTGGCTGAAGAAGTGGGGTTCGGTCACCATCACGATCGAAGGCCACGCCGACGAGCGCGGCACCCGCGAGTACAACCTCGCCCTGGGTGAGCGCCGCGCCAACGCCGTGAAGAACTACCTGACCGCCACCGGTGTCGACCTGGCCCGCGTGCAGGTGATCAGCTACGGCAAGGAGCGTCCCGCCGTCCTCGGTTCCAACGAGGCCGCCTGGGCGCAGAACCGTCGCGGCGTGACGGTCATCAACTAAGCTGCCCCACCGGGTGGTTGGTAAAAAGGGCGCCGTTCGACCCCGCGGGGATCGGACGGCGCCTTTTTCTTGGTCCGCGTTTTACTTGGCGGATATTACTTTCGGGCATCAGTAATACTGCTTATGAGGTAACAGGGCCCGCGGACGCCCCTTCCGGGCGGGCGGGTCCCGCGCTAAGGTCGCGCTTGGCGGGCCGCTTGGCCCTTGCCAAGCTTGTCTTCCGTTCCCCCGCTGATCCTTCCCCGGAACCGATCCATGACGCCGTCGCTGCCGTCCCCGACCCTTTCCCCTTCCCACACCCTTGGCGGCCGCCGCTGGTGGCGGGGCGCGTCCCGTTGGATGGCGCGATGCGGCATTGCCGCCCTGGTCGCCGCGCCGCTGCTGGCCCCGGCGCCGGCCGCGGCGCAAAGCCGGGACATGCAGGACCTGCTGAACCGCCTGTCCCGGCTGGAGACGGACGTGCAGACCCTGTCGCGCGACGTCTACCGCAATGGCGTCAAGCCCTCCGGCCCCATGACCGGCGCGCCGGGCGGCGGCGGCTCGAACGCGGCGGCGGAGATCGAGGTGCTGAAGCTGCAGATGGAAACCCAGACGCAGCAGCAGACCGGGAAGTATGAGGAGCTGGCCTACCAGGTCAGCCAGATCAAGGAGCGGCTGGACAAACTGTCGGCCGACATCGACCTGCGCCTGCAGAAGCTGGAGGACAAGGCCGGTATCGGGCTTGGGGCCTCCACCGGCGGCGGCGATGCCGGCGCCCCTCCGTCTCCTGACCTCAAGGGCGGCGGCAAGCCGCCGCTGCCCGGCACCGACACCGGCGCGGTCCCGCCCCCGGGTGGGGCCAAGGGCGGCGCGCCGGCCCCGGCGACCGCCGACTCCGCCGGCACCCTGCCGGCCGGCCCGGCGCAGGAGCAGTACGACTACGCCTTCAACCTGCTGCGCCAGGGCGACGCCCCCAACGCGGAGAAGGCCTTCACCCAGTTCCTGAAGCAGAACCCCGACAGCCCGTTGGCCTCCAACGCCCAGTACTGGCTGGGGGAAACCTTCTATATGCGCGGCAACTACAAGTCCGCCGCCGTGGCCTTCGGTGACGGCTACAAGAAATACCCGAAGAGCAACAAGGGCGCGGACTACCTGCTGAAGCTGGCGCTGTCGCTGGACGGCCTGGGCGACAAGGCCAGCGCCTGCGTGGTGCTGAAGCAGCTGGACGCCGACAAGGACGCGGCCCCCACGCTGAAGCGCCGGGGCGAGGACCAGAAGAACCGCCTGGGCTGCAAGTAAGAGGGGAAGGGGGGTGCCATGGGCGACGGCCGGCCGCCCCCCGCGTCCTTCGCGAACCCAGGCATGGAGCCGGGCGAGTCGCGGGGTGTGGCGATCGACGACGCCTGGTTCGCGCGTCTTTTGGCCCCCCTGGGCCCGTTTGAGAGCGCCCCCGCCCTGGCTATCGGCGTCTCGGGCGGCCGCGACAGTTTGGCGCTGACCCTGCTGGCCGACCGCTGGGCGCGCGCCCGGGGCGGCCGGGTCGAGGCCCTGACTGTCGACCATGCCCTGCGGCCGGAGTCGGCGGCGGAGGCGGCACAGGTCGGCCGCTGGCTGGCGGCACGGGGCATTTCCCACACCATCCTGACCTGGGCGGGACCCAAGCCCGCCACCGGACTGCAGGCGGCGGCGCGCCAGGCCCGCTATGACCTGCTGGCCGCCGCCTGCCGGGCGCGCGGCATCCTGCACCTGTGCCTGGCCCACCACCGGGAAGACCAGGCCGAGACCGTGGCCCTGCGCCGGGCCGGCGGCAGCGGGGTGGAAGGCCTGGCCGGCATGGCCGCCGTCCGCGCCCTGGCCGATGCCCGCCTGCTGCGCCCCCTGCTGACCGTCAGCCGGGCCGACCTGGGCGCCACCTGCCGGGCTTTCGGCCAGCCCTGGATCGACGATCCGTCCAACCTCATGGAGCGTTATGCCCGGGGCCGGCTGCGGCGCCAGGGTGTGCCGCTGGACGAGCTGTTGGCCCAGGCGGCGGAGGCCGGCCGCGCGCGGTCGCTACTGGAGGCCGACTTGGCCGATGCCGTGGCCCGCCATGTGCTGCTGGCGCCCGAGGGCTATGCCGTCGTTGAGGCGGATGCCCTGGGGGCCTTGCCCCGGCCCGTGGCCCTGCGCCTGCTGGCCGGCCTGGCGGCGGCCGTGGGCGGCCAACCCTACCTCCCGCCGCCGCAGGGGACGCAGCGTCTGCTGGCGGCCTTGCCCGGCTTGTGGGCGCCCGAGGCCGGCGCCTTGGCCCTAACCCTGGCCGGTGCCCAGGCGCGGCGGCTGGCGGGTGGTGGGGACGGACGGCGCCTGTTGTTGTTGCGTCAGGCGGGACGCATGGCGCCGCCGGTGCCGCTGACCCCGGCGGGCGACCGCTGGGACGGGCGCTTCCACGCGCCCGGGTACGCCGGGGAAGGGGTACTGACGCTGGGCGCCCTGGGCACGGCCGACGCGCGCCGACTGGCGGCGCTGGACCTGCCGGCGCTCGTCCGGATTCCCAAGGCGGTTTGGCCCACCCTGCCCGCCCTGCGCCGGGACGGGTGGCTGGTGGCGGTGCCACATCTGGCCTGGGCGGTGGAGCCGCTTTCGACGGGTGAGGGGGCGCCGGTGGCGGCGGGAACCGTGCCCCGGCTGGCGTTCCGCCCGCTGTCGCCCCTGGCCCCTCCCCCGTTTTTGCCGCCTATGGAGGCCGGCCTAGACGTGATGGCAGTTGTCTCTGACGCCCGCGTCATTATCTAATGGAAACGGTCCCGGTGGATATCCCGCGTGGAATGCGCGAAATCCGCCGGGTGGGCTGCGACCCCCGCCATTGAAACCGGCCATGCGGGCCGGGTGGCAGGGCGCGGTTGGTCGAGGAAAGGCTGAGAGACGTGAACAACTTCGGTAAAAATTTGGCGCTGTGGGCTTTTATCGGCGTCTTGCTGTTCGTTCTGTTCAACCTTTTCCAGACTTCCTCCAATCGGACGACGCAAGCCAGCATCCCCTTCAGCGAACTGTTGGAAGAGGTCGATCGCGGCACCGTCGCCGACGTGACGATCAAGGGGCCGCAGGTCACCGGCCATTACCGCGACAACCGCACCTTCTCGACCTACGTGCCGCCGGAAAGCAATCTGGTGACCCGTCTGGCCGACAAGAACGTGAAGATCACCGCGGTGCCGGACGACAGCGGCAACCCGACCCTGTTCAGCATCATCATTTCCTGGCTGCCCATGCTGGTCCTGATCGGCGTGTGGATCTTCTTCATGCGCCAGATGCAGTCCGGCGGCGGCAAGGCCATGGGCTTCGGCAAGAGCCGCGCCCGCCTGCTGACCGAGAAGGTGGGCCGCGTCACCTTCGACGACGTGGCCGGCATCGACGAGGCCAAGCAGGAACTGGAAGAGATCGTGGAGTTCCTGAAGGACCCGCAGAAGTTCCAGCGCCTGGGCGGCAAAATCCCGAAGGGTGTGCTGCTGGTGGGCCCGCCGGGCACGGGTAAGACGCTGACGGCCCGCGCCGTGGCGGGTGAGGCCAACGTGCCCTTCTTCACCATCTCCGGCTCCGACTTCGTGGAAATGTTCGTCGGCGTGGGCGCGTCCCGTGTGCGCGACATGTTCGAGCAAGGCAAGAAGAACGCCCCCTGCATCATCTTCATCGACGAGATCGACGCCGTCGGCCGCCATCGTGGCGCCGGCCTGGGCGGCGGCAACGACGAGCGTGAGCAGACCCTGAACCAGCTGCTGGTCGAGATGGACGGTTTCGAGGCGAACGAGGGCGTCATCCTCATCGCCGCCACCAACCGCCCCGACGTGCTGGACCCGGCCCTGCTGCGCCCCGGCCGCTTCGACCGCCAGGTGGTGGTGCCCAACCCCGACGTTTCGGGCCGTGAGAAGATCCTGAAGGTCCACATGCGCAAGGTGCCGCTGGCCCCCGACGTGGATGCCCGCACCATCGCCCGTGGCACCCCCGGTTTCTCCGGCGCCGACCTGTCCAACCTGGTGAACGAGGCCGCCCTGCTGGCCGCCCGCGCCGGCCGCCGTGTGGTCGGCATGGGTGAGTTCGAGGCCGCCAAGGACAAGGTCATGATGGGCGCCGAGCGCCGATCCATGGTCATGACCGACCGGGAAAAGAAGCTGACCGCCTATCACGAGGCCGGTCACGCCTTGGTCGGCCTGTTCATGCCGGAAAGCGACCCGCTGCACAAGGTCACCATCGTGCCGCGCGGCCGCGCCCTGGGCGTGACCATGAGCCTGCCGGAGCGGGACAAGTACGCCTATTCCAAGATCGAACTGGAATCCAAGCTGGCCATGATGTTCGGCGGCCGCGTGGCGGAAGAGCTGATCTTCGGGGCGGAGCAGGTGACCACCGGCGCCGGCAACGACATCCAGCAGGCCACCAACATGGCCCGGCGCATGGTGACGGAGTTCGGCATGAGCGCGCGGCTGGGCCGGGTGCGCTACAACGCCAACGAGCAGGAGGTGTTCCTGGGCCATTCCGTGACCCAGCAGCAGAACATCTCCGAAGCCACCTCTCAGCTGATCGACGAGGAAATCCGCCGCATCATCGAGGAGGCCGAGGGCCACGCCCGCCGTATCCTGACGGAGCATATGGACGACCTGCACAACGTCTCCAACGCCTTGCTGGAATACGAGACGCTGTCGGGTGACGAGGTCCGCGCCCTGCTGCGGGGTGAGAGCATCGTGCGTCCCGAATCGACGGAGCCGCCGAAGGTGCCGCCGCGCGGCGTCGGCCGCCGCACCTCGGTGCCCACCACCAGCGGCACCACCAGCGCGGAACCCGGCCCCTTCACGCCGGAGCCGCAGCCCGGAACCTGATACCGGCATCCCCGTCTTCCCAGAACCCCCGGTCGCCCTGGCGCCCGGGGGTTTTATTTTTTGCTCCGGGCATGCGGTGGGGCAGGGCTGCCGCCGGGGCGGATGACGTCGGCGCCCCCGGGAGACTAGGATCGCGGCATCGCGTGAGAGGACGCCCATGCCATCCGACCTGCCTTCCGTTCCCTTGGATCCCTGGGGCCCCGGTGAAGCCGTCGCCGCCGAAGACGTGTACCTGACCCCCGTTGGCCTGTTGTCCGGCCCGCATGCCCCGGATGGCCATCCGCTGGCGGGCTCGGCCCTGTCCTTCACCCAGGTGGAGGTGGCGGTGCGCCGCCCTGATGCAGTCGCCCGCAAGGTGATGGACCTGTACGACCTGGCGGCTTGGGCGATGGCGGCAGGCGTGGTGCCGGCGGTTGAGCAGCGCCTGGCCGCCCTGTCGGCGCCCCGCCGGACCTTCGCCGGCCTGGATCTTTCCCGGCCCCTGGTGATGGGCATCGTCAACGTCACGCCCGACAGCTTTTCCGACGGCGGGGACTACGCCGCCGCCGATGCCGCCATCGCCCATGGCCTGGCCCTGATGGCGGCCGGCGCCGATATCCTGGACGTCGGCGGCGAGAGCACGCGGCCGGGCGCCGCCCCGGTGTCGCCGGAGGAGGAGGCCGCGCGCGTGGTGCCCGTCATCCGCGCGTTGGCGGCGGCGGGGGCGGTGATCTCCGTCGATACCCGCCACGCCCCGGTCATGGCGGCGGCCCTGGATGCCGGCGCCCGCATCATAAACGATATCAGCGCGCTGGAGGGCGATCCCGACAGTTTGGCCCTGGTGGCGGCGCGCGGCTGTCCGGTCGTGCTCATGCACATGCAGGGCGATCCCCGCACCATGCAGCTGGAGCCGCGCTACGCCGACTCCGCCCTGGATGTCATGGACTATCTGTTGGCGCGGGTGGAGGCGTGCGTGGCCGCCGGCATCCCCCGTGAGCGCATCGCCGTCGATCCCGGCATCGGCTTCGGCAAGACGGTGGCGCATAATCTGGACATTCTGCGCCACACGGCGCTCTATCATGGCACCGGCTGCGCCCTGCTGGTGGGCCTGTCGCGCAAGCGCTTCCTGGCGGCCCTGTCGCGGGGGGAGGCGCCGAAGGACAGGGTGGCCGGGTCACTGGCCGGCGGCCTTGCGTGCCTGGACCGGGGCGCGCATATCCTGCGGGTGCACGATGTGGCGGAGACGGTGCAGGCGCGGGCCCTGTGGCAGGCGCTGCATGGGTGATGAGGGGATTGAAGGCCGGCGACGGCCGGCCCCGGAGCGAGTACCGCGGGGCGGAGCGAGGAAGCCAAGCCGCCGGATGGCGGCGCCCGGCGTTTGAGGGGTCTTTTGGCGGTTACGGCAAAAGGCCATGTGAGACAAGAATTGATGGCGTGAAAGACGATGGCGCGTAAACTCTTTGGTACCGACGGCATCCGGGGCACGGCCAATACCGAGCCCATGACGGCGGAGACGGCCCTGAAGGTGGCCATGGCCGCCGCCCTGCAGTTCCGCCGCGGCAATCACCGCCACCTGGTGGTCATCGGCAAGGACACGCGCCTGTCGGGCTATATGCTGGAACCGGCGCTGGTGGCCGGCTTCGTCTCCATGGGCATGGACGTGACCCTGGTGGGCCCCATGCCCACGCCGGCGGTGGCCATGCTGACGCGATCGCTGCGCGCCGACATGGGCGTCATGATCTCCGCCTCGCACAATCCCTATTACGACAACGGCATCAAGCTGTTCGGACCGGACGGCTACAAGCTGTCCGACGAGGTCGAGGCCGCCATCGAGGCGCGCATGATGGAGGGCTTCGCCGGTGACCTGGCCGGCGCCAAGGACCTGGGCCGCGCCCAGCGCCTGGATGACGCCATCGGCCGCTATATCGAGCAGGCCAAGGCCACCTTCCCGCGCGGCCTGCGCCTGGACGGGCTGAAGATCGTGGTCGATTGCGCCAACGGCGCCGCCTACAAGGTGGCGCCCAAGGTGTTGTGGGAACTGGGGGCCGAGGTCATCCCGGTGGCGGTGGCGCCCGACGGCTTCAACATCAACAAGGACTGCGGCGCCACGGCGCCCAAGGCCATGCGCGACGCCGTGGTGGCCCACGGCGCCCACCTGGGCATCGCCCTGGATGGCGATGCCGACCGCCTGATCCTGGCGGACGAGACCGGAACCCAGATCGACGGCGACCAGGTCATGGCTCTGATCGGCTGCGCCTGCGCCGACGCCGGCACCCTGCGCGGCGGCGGCGTGGTGGCCACGGTCATGTCCAACCTGGGCCTGGAACTGCACCTCAAGGGCCGGGGCCTGAGCCTGGCGCGGACGCCGGTGGGCGATCGCTATGTCGTGGAGCATATGCGCGAGCATGGCTTCAACGTCGGTGGCGAACAGTCCGGCCATATCGTCCTGTCCGACCATGGCACGACGGGCGATGGCCTGGTGGCGGCCTTGCAGGTGCTGGCCGTCATCCAGCAGTCGGGCAGGCCGGCGTCGGAAGTCCTGCGAGTCTTCCAGGCCCTGCCGCAGGTGCTGAAGAACGTGCGGTTCGAGCCGGCGGGCGGCACCACGCCCCTGGCCGCCGCCAGCGTGCAGGATGCCATCCGCGCTGGCGAATCCCGCCTGGGCGGCACCGGCCGCGTCCTGATCCGCAAGTCGGGCACCGAGCCGCTGATCCGCGTCATGGCGGAGGGCGACGACCAGGGCTTGGTGACGGCGGTGGTGGATGACATCGTCGCCGCCATCAAGGACGCCGCCCCGGTGCCGGCCTCCAAGGTCGCGGAATAAGGGCATGCGTGGCCGTGTCCTGATCGTCGCCGGGTCCGACAGCGGTGGCGGCGCCGGCATCCAGGCGGACATCAAGGCGGTGACGGCGCTGGGCGGCTACGCCATGACGGCGGTGACGGCCCTGACGGCGCAGGACACCCATGGCGTCCAGGCGGTGATGCCTGTTCCGCCGGAGTTCATCGCCCTGCAGATGCGGCTGTGCCTGGCTGACATCGGCGCCGACGCGGTCAAGACGGGCATGCTGGCCTCCGCCGAGGTCATCGAGACGGTGGCCGAGGTGCTGAGCGAGGTGGGCGTGCCCGCCCTGGTGGTCGATCCGGTCATGGCGGCCAAGGGCGGTCAGCGCCTGCTGGAGGATCGCGCCGTGTCGGTGGCGATCGCACGGTTGCTGCCCATCACCACGCTGCTGACCCCCAACACGGTGGAGGCGGCGGCCCTGACCGGCCTACCCCCGGAAAGTTTCGAGGGCGACAGCCTGGACGGGATGCGCCGCGCCGCCGACCGCCTCTTGGAGTTCGGCGCCCACGCCGTGCTGGTCAAGGGCGGGCACCGCGCCGGCCCGGTTTTGACCGACCTGCTGGTCACCCGGGGTGGGGAGCACAGCTACAGCGCCCCCCGCTTCGACAGTGTGCACACCCACGGCACCGGCTGCACCCTGGCGTCGGCCATCGCCTGC
Organism: Nitrospirillum guaranorum; assembly: GCF_034653275.1. NCBI lineage: Bacteria > Pseudomonadati > Pseudomonadota > Alphaproteobacteria > Rhodospirillales > Azospirillaceae > Nitrospirillum > Nitrospirillum guaranorum. Next base: position 1,426,584 of record NZ_JAYEES010000003.1, read on the forward strand.
GGTCTGGCCCAGGGGCTGGCCGCGCCTCAGGCGGTGGAACGGGCGCACGCCTATGTGCAGGAGGCCATCCGCACCGCGCCTGGCCTGGGCGGCGGCCACGGGCCTTTGAACCACATGCACACGGTCAGGCCGTTCCCCTAAACCAACACCTCACTCATCGCGGGCTCGGCCAGCAGGGCGGCGATCGTACGCAGGCCGTGTTCCAGCACCTCCATCCGCTCCACCCCGCCGATGCAGACGCGCACGGCGTGGGGCGTGTCGCCCCGGGCCACGGCGAAGGCGTCGGCCGGCGTGACGCGTACGCCGCGGCTCAGCAGCGCGCGGGCGAAGTCTTCGCGCCGCCAGGGCTCGGGCAGGGTCAGCCACAGGTGCGGGCAGGCGGGGTCGGACGTGGCGCCGGGCAGCAGGCTGCGGGCCTGGGCCTGGCGGTCCGCCACCAGGGCGCGGCGTTGGGTGGCGCTCTCCAGCGCGGCGCCGGACAGGATGAATTCCGCCGACAGCTCCGCCCCCAGCGGGTTGACGCCCAGCAGGGTGGCGCGCAGCAGGGTGCGCACCCGGTCCATCAGGGCCGGCGGGCACAGCAGGAAGCCGGTGCGCAGCCCGGGCATCAGGTTCTTGGACAGGCTGGTCAGGAACAGCACCCGCTCTGGATCCAGCGCCGCCAAGGGCGGTGGGCCGGGATCGTCGGCCAGGAAGCCGTAGACGTCATCCTCCACCACCCGGATGCCGGCCTGCCGGCAGACGGCCATCACCGCCTCGCGGCGGTAGGGCCCCTGCGTTACCGTGGTGGGGTTGTGCAGGCGCGGCATGCAGTAGAGGGCGTGAGCGCCGTGGGCGCGGGCCGCCTGCTCCAGCGCGTCGGGCAGCAGCCCCCCGCCATCCATGGCCACCGGCACCAGCCGCAGGTCCAGCAGCCCCGCCAGCGGCTTCACCGCCGGGTAGGACAGCTGCTCCACCAGCAGGCTGTCGCCGGGCCGGGTGATGGCGGCCAGGGCCAGGTGCATGGCGTTCTGGCCCCCAGCCGTGGGCAGCACCAGGGCCGGGTCCACCGCCAGGCCCGTGGTCTGGGCGATCCACGCCGCCCCCGCCTGGCGGTGGCGGGCGCTGCCGTTCACGGGGGGATAATGCATGAGGCCCGACAGGTCGTTACGCGACGCCAGGCCCAGCAGCGCGTGGCGCAGCCGTTCCTCGTTGGGGTGCTGCGCCAGGGCGTTGACCGACAGGTCGATGATGCCGGTGTTGTCCACTGGCGCCTCGGCTGGCCGGGGATCGCGCACGAAGGTGCCGCGCCCGACCTCCCCCCGATCAGGCCGCTGCGTTCGGCTTCCGCGTAGGCGCGGGTCACCGTGCCCACGGTGACGCCCAGGCGCCAAGCCAGATCCCGGTGGGTGGGCAGCTTGGCGCCGATGGGCAGGGCGCCGCTGCCGATGTCGTCCTGCAGGGCGGCGGCGATGGCGCGATAGCGCGGGCCTGGGCGGCGGGTGATGTCGGGCAGCCAATGCGGCTGCTTTTCGGTCATTGTCATGGCGACAATATCGGCATTGATGGAGATATGTCTCTGTTTTATTCCGGAATTGTCCCCATTGTCATCCGCCTTCATGCGCCGACAATGTCATTGCCGCCCTACCTGAGGAGGTTCCGCCATGCGCCTGCCCATCTATCAGATCGACGCCTTCACCAGCGCGGCGTTCGGCGGCAACCCCGCCGCCGTGGTGCCGCTGGACGCCTGGCTGCCGGACGGGACGCTGCAAGCCATCGCCATGGAGAACAACCTGTCGGAGACGGCCTTCTTCGTGCCGCCGGGGCCGCAGGATGACGGCGCCTGGGGCCTGCGCTGGTTCACCCCGGCCGTGGAGGTGGATTTGTGCGGCCATGCCACCCTGGCCACCGCCCACCTGATGATGAACATCCTGCACCCGGGCACGGAGCGTGTGGTGTTCCGCACCCAGAAGGCCGGCTTGCTGACCGTGGCGCGGGAGGAGGGGCGGTTGACCCTGGACTTCCCCGCCCGCCCGCCGCGGACACCGGACCGGGTGCATGAGGGTCTGGCCGCGGCCCTGGGCGGGCTGGCGCCCGCCGCCGTCCTGGCCGCGCGGGATTACCTGGTGGTCTATGACGATGCCGCCGCCGTGCGCGCCTTGACCCCCGACATGGCGGGCTTGCTGGGCATCGACCGTTTCGCCGTCATCGTCACCGCGCCGGGGGATGAGCCGGGCGTGGATTTCGTCTCCCGCTTCTTCGCGCCGGCCAAGGGCGTGCCCGAGGATCCGGTGACCGGGTCGGCCCATTGCACCCTCATTCCCTATTGGGCGCATCGCCTGGGTGCCGACCGGCTGTCCGCCCGCCAGGTATCGCGGCGGGGCGGAACGCTTAGCTGCCGGCTGGACGGCGACCGCGTGCGCATCGGCGGCGACGCGGTCCTGTTCCTGGAGGGGCACATCCACATCTGACCCTGGGACCGCTTCTCACTTGGCGGGGAAGCGGTCTATGCCGTTCAGCCGATTGATCCGGCCCCCACCTTTTGGGGAGGATGCCCGAATGCTTCGGAGTCGGAAGGGGTATGGCATCGGTTGGTCTGCCCCCAACCGATGGCTTGACCCTTCCGCTCCGGGTGACCCCGACCACAGGGTGCGAAATCACTCCGTTTTCGCCGGCATGCCGGTTACGGAAGGGGTGGTTGCGGACATAGCCGTTTACCCGGCCCTGTGGATGCGGGATGATGCGCGACGCATTCATAAAACCGGGCGTTCAAGCTGTATTAACACTACGGCCGCGCCCAGCTATTCGTTGGAGCCAGGGTCCCGGTGGAAAGGCATCAGCAACTGGTCGGAACGGTGAAAACCGCGTTCGAGCTGCACAGCCTGCACAATGACCAGTGGCTTCTGGTCAAGGAAGGGCCTGACCTGCGGCAGATTGAGCCGGCAGCGGCCCTGCTGATCGACCGCAAGGAGGTCGACGGCGTCCGCATCGTGCGCCGCCGCGATTACCTGGACCATGACTTCAAGAGCCACATCACCGTGCGCAAGCGCCTGCGCCCCGGTGTGGCGGAAACCGACCCGCTGCAGATCGCCAACCCCGGCCGCGACGCCTCCTGGTGCGACAAGGCGGAGGATTTCACCGGCGACGTCCAGCGACAGGTCATCCGCGGCCTGTTCGCCCGCTATCTGGACGATGTCCGCGTGACCCCGCTGGAAGTGCTGTATTACGAGGCGGCGGCCCGCGCGTTGGACAACGCCGGTACCCTGGTCCAGGGCGCGCTGCAGCGCCTGGCCAGCCAGCAGGTGCGCGGCAGCCAGCAGAGCGCCGTGTCGCGCATGAAGGAACTGATGGCCATGGTGGACGACGGCCTCAGCCGTCTGCTGGCCAAGGCCAAGGGCAACCCGGTGCCGCCGCTGGCGCCCGGCGGCCTGAAGGCCTTGTCGGACAAGCTGGCCGCCGGCGGGGCCGACCCCATCCCCGGCCTCTATCGCGCCACCGCCGCCTATCTCGCCGGCTGCAAGACCTGGATGGAGAAGCTGGACCGGCTGTTCCGCCTGTTCAGCCCCGAGCTGACGGTGCGCGAGATGCGAATCATCGACAGCATCGCCGCCGAGATCATGGGCTCCTCCCTGGCCTTGCGCGAACTGGTGGGGAAGGAGGCCGACCGCATCGAGCTGGTGCTGAACGCCATCAACCTCTACGTCGGCAAGCTGGGCAAGGTGGAGATGGATGACGCCGGCAGCCATCTGCCCGGCGTCATCACCCTGTCGGAACTGCTGGCCCAGGGCGTGCTGCCGCGCACGCTGGCGGAACTGCGGCTGGGCCTGCTGCGCCACCTGCACGCCCGCCTGCCGTTCCATGGCGAGCGCAACATCCAGGATGAACTGCGCGCCCTGGTGCGCATCCAGGACCACCTCAAGGCCACGGCGCCCACCCTGGTGAATGACGAGGAAATCCAGGAAGCCATCGCGCTGCGCGCCGACAAGCTGATCCAGCCGGAAGGCATGTCGGACGTCATGGCCCTGGCCCGCGGCACCTATTCCAAGATCAACCTGATCCTGAGCCTGGTGAACATGGCGCCGGGCAAGCAGGCCAAGGCCAAGCTGGCGCCCTACCTGCGCTCCCTCATCGTGCCGGACGACATCGTCTGGGACATGGGCTGCCAGAATCGGCGCATGGACATCATCCAGCCGCTGAGCGAACTGTCCGACCGCATCCAGAACGCCGGCCTGCCCGAAACCTCCAAGCGGGAGATGCTGGACATCCTGGACAGCGCCCTGTTCGAGACGGTGCGGACGGAGATCGTCGGCAACCAGGCCATGGGCTTCGCCGACCGCATGCTGGCCCTGATCAACACCTGCGGCGGCCTGCCGGAGGGCAGGGCCCGCACCTTCGCCAGCGAGACGCTGACCACGGCCCTGCGCCGGCCGGAGTTCATCCTGAACTACCTGGAGCGATTCGAGAGCGCGACGGAGCGGCGGGACAACTATTTCAAGCTGTGTGAGAATTTGGCGGCGAGCCGCCTGGTTCCCCCGGCCCTGATTCCCCACGCGGCGGCTTGATTTTATTGCTCCTTCAGGTGCCGGGCGATTACGTTCGTGGCCTTGGCTTTCCTCGATTTCCAGTCCGCTGACGCTCCCCGGAAACCTCCGGCGGACGCGATCGCGTCCTACGACGGCCCGGGTGCAGCCCATGCCGTTGGCGGATTGGACATCATATCCGAAAGGATGTTTCGCGATGCGTTCTGGCATGGCAGCAATGTGTCGCCGCCATGCTGTCATGATTGACGTTCTTGCGCGACGCCCATAAGGTCCGCGGCGGGACACGCCTCCCCAACGAGGCGCAACTATTCTGCAAGGAATAGCATCATGACCGTACCGCCGAAGCCCGAGAGCCGGCCGTCGAATCCGAATTTCTCCTCTGGTCCTTGCGCCAAGCGTCCGGGTTGGACGCTGGAAGCCTTGAAGGGCGCCCTGGTGGGCCGCTCGCACCGGTCCAAGCCCGGCAAGGCCAAGTTGCAAGAGGTCATTGACCGCAGCCGCGCCCTGCTGAACATCCCGGCCGACTACCGTATCGGTATCGTCCCGGCCTCCGACACCGGTGCTGTGGAAATGGCCCTGTGGTCGCTGTTGGGCGCCCGGGGCGTCGACATGGTCGCCTGGGAAAGCTTCGGCAAGGATTGGGTGACCGACGTCGTGAAGCAGCTGAAGCTGCCCGACGCCCGCACCTTCACCGCCGGCTACGGCAAGCTGCCCGACCTGGCGCAGGTCGACTTCAAGAACGACGTGGTCTTCACCTGGAACGGCACCACCTCCGGCGTACGTGTGCCCGATGGTGACTGGATCGCGGCCGACCGCGAGGGCCTGACCATTTGCGACGCCACCTCCGCCGCGTTTGCCATGGATCTGCCCTGGGACAAGCTGGATGTGGTGACCTGGTCCTGGCAGAAGGTCCTGGGCGGTGAGGCGGCCCATGGCATGCTGGTGCTGAGCCCCCGCGCCGTCGCCCGCCTGGAAAGCTACAAGCCGGCCTGGCCGCTGCCCAAGATCTTCCGCATGACCAAGGACGGCAAGATCGTCGAAGGCATCTTCAAGGGCGAGACGATCAACACCCCCTCCATGCTGGCGGTGGAAGATGCCCTGGACGGCCTGCGCTGGGCCGAGTCCGTGGGCGGCCTGAAGGGCCTGATCGAGCGGTCCGAAAGCAACCTGGCCGCCGTGGCCGATTGGGTTGCCGCCGGCACCACCGCGGCCTTCCTGGCCGAGGTGCCCGCCACCCGCTCCTGCACCTCCATCTGCCTGAAGTTCGCCGACCCGAAGCTGGCCGGCCAGACGCCGGACGTGCAGGCGGAGGTGGCGAAGAAGGTGGCGGCCCTGCTGGAAAAGGAAGGCGTGGCGCTGGACGCCGGCGCCTACCGCGACGCCCCGCCCGGCCTGCGCATCTGGGGCGGCGCCACGGTGGAGCGGTCCGACATCCAGGCGCTGCTGCCCTGGATCGACTGGGCCTACGCCACGGTCGCGGCCGAACTGGTCGCCTGAGCCGAGCCTTAGCGTCTTACACGCCTTTCCCGACATACGGCCTGGCGCCGCCCTGAACACCCGGAGTCCATCCGGGGGCGGCGCCGGCCCATCCTGCAGAAGGATCGCAGAGCCATGCCCAAGGTTCTCATTTCGGACAGCCTGAGCCCCCGCGCCGTCGAGATTTTCAAGGAACGCGGCGTCGAGGTTGACGTCATCACCGGCCTGAAGCCCGATGAGCTGAAGGCCATCATCGGCAAGTACGACGGCCTGGCCATCCGCTCGTCCACCAAGGTCACCAAGGAAGTGCTGGCGGTCGCCACCAACCTGAAGGTGGTCGGTCGCGCCGGCATCGGCGTCGACAACGTGGACGTGCCCGCCGCCACCGCCAGCGGCGTGGTGGTCATGAACACCCCGTTCGGCAATTCCATCACCACCGCCGAGCACGCCATCGCCATGATGTTCGCGCTGGCTCGTGAAATCCCCGCCGCCAACACCTCCACCCATGCCGGCAAGTGGGAAAAGAACCGCTTCATGGGTGTCGAGCTGTACGGCAAGACCCTGGGCGTCATCGGCTGCGGCAACATCGGCTCCATCGTCGCCGACCGCGCCGTGGGCCTGAAGATGCGCGTCGTCGCCTTCGACCCCTTCCTGTCGGCCGAGCGCGCCCAGGATCTGGGCGTGGAGAAGGTGGAGCTGGACGAGCTGCTGCGCCGCGCCGACTTCATCACCCTGCACACGCCGCTGACCGACGCCACCCGCAACGTCCTGGACGCCAAGGCCCTGGCGAAGACCAAGCCGGGCGTGCGCATCATCAACTGCGCCCGTGGCGGCCTGATCGTCGAGGCCGACCTGAAGGCGGCGCTGGAGAGCGGCCATGTCGCCGGCGCCGCCCTGGACGTGTTCGCCGAGGAGCCGGCCAAGGAAAGCATCCTGTTCGGCAACGAGAAGATCATCTGCACGCCGCACCTGGGCGCCTCCACCACCGAGGCGCAGGAGAACGTGGCCCTGCAGGTGGCCGAGCAGATGTCCGACTTCCTGGTCACCGGCGCCGTGGTCAACGCGCTGAACATGCCCTCGGTCTCGGCCGAGGACGCGCCCAAGCTGAAGCCCTATATGAAGCTGGCCGAGCAGCTGGGCGGCTTCGCGGGCCAGATCACCGAGACCGGCCTGAAGTCTGTGACGGTGGAGTACGAGGGCCAGGTCGCCGACCTCAACACCCGTCCGCTGACCGCCATCGTCCTCATGGGCCTGCTGTCGCCCCTGCTGGCGTCGGTCAACATGGTCAACGCCCCCGTCATCGCCCGCGAGCGGGACATCAAGGTGGCGGAGACCAAGCGGGATGACGCCGCCGACTACCAGACCCTGATCCGTGTGGTGGTGCAGACCGAGCGGGCGACCCGCACCGTGGCCGGCACCCTGTTCGGCGGCGAGAAGCCCCGCATCGTGCAGATTGAGGAAGTGCCGATCGAGGCGGAGCTGAGCGAGCACATGCTGTTCATCCGTAACGAGGACAAGCCCGGCTTCATCGGCAAGCTGGGCACCACCCTGGGCGACGCCGGCGTCAACATCGCCACCTTCCATCTGGGCCGCACCGAAGCCGGCGCCAACGCCATCGCCCTGGTGTCGGTGGACCAGGAGGTGGCTGACGGCCTGCTGGAACGCATCCAGGGCCTGCCCAGCGTGGTGCGCGCCAAGGCCCTGCGCTTCCAGGCCTGAGGCCGAACCCGCGTCATGATCGGGAAGGCCGCCCCGGGGGGACCCAGGGCGGCCTTTTCTTATTTCCAAAGCTCCGCGTCTGGATTGTTTCGGAACCGAACCAAATAAATCCAGCTATATGCGCAGGGGTTGATTTTGTGCGTCCCGGCCCCTGTTCTTCTGTGGTATTAGAAGGCACCGGGTTGGCCGTCCCGGCAGGGGACACCCGGCCATCATTCCCGGCCACCGATCCAGCGATACCCTAATCAACCTCAGGTGCCATCGATGAGCTCCACGCCCACCAGTCTGTCGAAGACCGAGTTGTCCTCCGCCCTCCAGGAAATCAGCCGGGAACTGGAAGGCCTGCGCGCCGAGATCGAAAAGGTGGGCACCGTCGCCCAGCAGATTGACGCCATCGCCAAGCAGACCAACCTGCTGGCCCTGAACGCCACCATCGAAGCCGCCCGCGCGGGCGAGGCTGGCAAGGGCTTCGCCGTCGTCGCCGGCGAAGTGAAGAACCTGTCGGGGCAGACCGCCGCCGCCACCGCGGAAATCTCCGCCGTGCTGCAGAGCCTGACCAAGCGCACCCAGCACCTGGGCCAGCTGGTCGAGCGGGCGATCACCTCCGCCTGATAGGGTTGCGGCGGCTCGGTCAAGAGTCGCCCTTGTATTCGCGGGCCCGCGCGGGGGATGCACCCTCAGGCGCGGGCCTGTTTGTTTGCGGGCGTCACACGCTTTTTTGAGTGCGCCCTTAGGCGGCGCGGCTTCGGGGGCAACGAACAATTTCGGATATGGCGACTCTTTCCGATTTTCCGCCGTTTCCATCCCCGCCGTTTTGTGACTTATTCTTACGGGGTAGGGGCGGCGGGCGGCCGTCCTGAAAATGGCTACCTATAGAGGTAGTGAACCGAAAACCGCCCAGCCCGCATAGGGGACCGTGGAAGGCGCCCCGGACCAGATGGCGTAGGGAGAGCACGTGCTGTTCGCGGAGGGACCACAGGCTGCCGGCCACCTCGCCCAACGGGCGATGGAGCGCATGCGCGCCGAGGCGGTGGCCCCGCACCCGCACAACTTCACCGTCTGGTATGCCTACTGCAGCGGCCGTTATCCCGACCTGACCCGGGCGGTGGACATCATCGCCAGCAACGGCCTGCCCTTCACCGAGGCGCGTTGCGCCGACCTCTACCACAAGTTCTTCGCCGCCGATGACGAGATCCAGGCCATCCAGGAGATCGGCGTCAAGTTGACGGAGGCCCTGGCCGGCGTCACCGGCGCCGTCGCCACCGCCGGCAATGATGTGGGCAATTTCGGCGCGGCGCTGAAGGTGTTCCAGGGGCAGGTCGACCTGTCCGAAACCCTGGACCAGTTGCGCGGCGTCATCCGCGCCATGACGGAACAGGCCCAGCGCGTGGCCGTGCGCAACCAGTTCCTGCAAACCCAGCTGAGCGACAGCGCGCAGCAGCTGGAAACCATGCGCCGCGACCTGGACACCGTGCGGCGCGAGGCCATGACCGACGCGCTGACGGACCTGGCCAACCGCAAGCAGTTCGACCAGGCCCTGCGCGAGGCCGCCGCCACCGCCATGGAAGATGGCCGGCCCCTGTGCCTGCTGATGATCGACATCGATTTCTTCAAGAAGTTCAACGACAACCACGGCCATGTCGTGGGTGACCAGGTGCTCAAGCTGGTGGGGCGCACGCTGAAGGACTCGGTGCGCGGCCGCGATACCGCTGCCCGCTTCGGCGGTGAGGAATTCGCCATCATCATGCCGGAATGCACCCTGGACGAGGCGCTGGCCTTCGCGGAGAAGACCCGTGCCACCATCGCCAACCGCCGCATCGTCAAGCGCACCTCGGGGGCCGCCATCGGCAACATCACCCTGTCGGTGGGCGTCGCGCTGTATGAGCCCGGGGAAACGCTAGGCCGTTTCGTCCAGCGCGCGGACGAGGCGCTGTACATGGCCAAGCATGAGGGCCGCAACCAGGTGCGGGCGCATGTGGATACCGAAGCGGCTTTTGTATAGTTGCTCCGGGCGCCAGCAGGGCCATCCGACCCTTCGGCTATCCTCACCTTTCAGTCCGCTGACGCTCCCCGAAAGGTTCCGGGGGCCGCCGCCGCGGCCTCGTCGCTTCGCTTCGTTGAGGCCTTCGACATCAGGACGATATGGCGGTGGGGACGGGGCGGGCGTCCCCGCTCACCATTTGGATCACCACTTGCGCTCGGTCTTCATGCCGCCGGCGTTAATGGCGTCCAGGAAGGGGCTGCCGGTCGACTTGCGGTCGCGGGTGGCGCGCAGGGTGCCCTGCGCACGGGTGGCGGCGACCACCTTGACGGCGGCCTCGGTGGCGTCCGTGTGGATCTGGTGCCGCACGTCGGGTTCCAGCGACTCGAACGCCTCGCGGGCGAAGACCAGCGCGTTCTCCGACCGGGTTTCCAGAACCTGGCGCAGGGCGTTGGCCGCCATCAGGCATTCCAGCCGCTCAGGCCCGGACAGGTCGTCCAGGACATCGGCCAGGATGCCGATCGCTTGCAGCGTCTTGGTGTCGTTCAAGCGCAGGTTCATCGGTTCACTCCCCGCTTCGCCGGCCGCCGCCCGAGGGGGCGCGGGACCGTCCGAACGGCTTCATCATGGTGATCATTATCTTTCCACCATATGAACCTCTTGTGCAACGAGATAGGTGCCCGGCCTTTAGGGGAGGTCCCCTCTGGCGAAAGGGGGGGCAGACGGCGGAGAAGGTGGGGAAAGTCATCGCGGGGGCAGACGAAACGAGGCTTGTGCTATATATGTTCCCATCATGACCGACCTGTTTTCCCGTCTGGACCCGCCCGCCCCGCCCAAGAAGGACGAGCCTGAGAAGGTTGTGCCCTTCGCCGCCACGTCCGTCATGGCCCCGCGCCCCGCGCCGGCCCCGCCGCCGCCCATGCCCCCCCATGGGCCAACTGGCTGGTCGCCCGCCTATCTCGACGCGCTGAACCCGGCGCAGCGCGAGGCGGTGGAGTCGCTGGACGGTCCCGTCCTGGTGCTGGCGGGTGCCGGCACGGGAAAGACGCGCGCCCTGACCACCCGCCTGGCCCACCTGCTGATGACCCGGCGCGTCAGCCCCTGGAACATCCTGGCCGTCACCTTCACCAACAAGGCGGCGCGCGAGATGCGGGAGCGCGTGGGCGCGCTGATGGGCACGGACACCGAGGGCTGGTGGATGGGCACCTTCCACGCCCTGGCCGCCCGCATCCTGCGTCGCCATGCCGAGCTGGTGGGCCTGACCTCCAGCTTCACCATCCTGGACACCGACGACCAGCTGCGCCTGCTGAAGCAGCTGATGGAGGCGGAGGGCGTGGACGCCAAGAAGTGGCCGGCCCGCTTGCTGCTGTCGGTCATCGAGCGTTGGAAGGATCGGGCCCTGCCGCCCGACCGCCTGCGCCCCGAGGACGCGGGCGAGGCCGCCGGCGGCAAGGTGCTGACCCTGTACCGTCAATACCAGGAGCGCCTGCGCACGCTGAACGCCTGCGACTTCGGCGACCTGCTGATGCACAACATCACCCTGTTCCAGGCGCACGCGGATGTGCTGGCGGACTACCATCGCCGCTTCCGCTACATCCTGGTGGATGAGTACCAGGACACCAACGTGGCGCAGTACCTGTGGCTGCGCCTGCTGGCCCAGGGGCATCACAACATCTGCTGCGTCGGCGACGACGACCAGTCCATCTACGGCTGGCGCGGGGCGGAGGTGGGCAATATCCTGCGGTTCGAGCAGGACTTCCCCGGCGCCAAGGTCATCCGCCTGGAACAGAACTACCGCTCCACCGGCCATATCCTGGGGGCCGCGGCCGGCGTCATCGCCCACAACCAGGGCCGTCTGGGCAAGACGCTGTGGACCGAGGCCGATGGCGGGGAAAAGGTGCGCCTGCGCGGCCTGTGGGACGCCGACAGCGAGGCGCGCTGGGTGGGTGACGAGGTGGAGGCGCTGCAGCGCAAGGGCACCAGCCTGGACCAGATGGCCGTGCTGGTGCGCGCCGGCTTCCAGACCCGCGAGTTCGAAGAGCGCTTTATCACCCTGGGTCTGCCCTACCGCGTGGTGGGCGGACAGCGTTTCTATGAGCGCCTGGAAATCCGCGACGCCATGGCCTACCTGCGCGTGGTGGCCCAGCCGGCGGACGATTTGGCGTTCGAGCGCATCATCAACACGCCCAAGCGCGGCATCGGCCCCGCCACCATCCAACAGCTGTACCAGACCAGCCGCGTGCTGGGCGTGCCGCTGCTGGAGGCGACCTGGCGCCTGACCGGGACGGACGAGCTGAAGCCCAAGGTGCGCGGCACCCTGCGCGGGCTGGTAGAGGACTTCGCCCGGTGGCGGTCGCAGATGGACACCGTGCGCCACACCGACCTGGCCCAGTCCATCCTGGATGAGAGCGGCTATACCCGCATGTGGCAGGAGGACAAGACGCCGGAGGCGCCGGGGCGCTTGGAAAACCTGAAGGAACTCGTCAACGCCATGGGCGAGTTCGAGAACCTGCTGGGCTTCCTGGAGCATGTCAGCCTGGTGATGGAGAATGCGGAGACGGTGGATTCCGCCCAGGTCTCGCTCATGACCCTGCATGGCGCCAAGGGCCTGGAGTTCGACGTGGTCTTCCTGCCCGGGTGGGAGGAGGGCGTGTTCCCCAGCCAACGCACTCTGGATGAGAACGGCATCGCGGGGCTGGAGGAAGAGCGGCGGCTGGCCTATGTCGGCATCACCCGTGGCCGCAAGCGCGTCTACATCAGCCACGCCGCCAACCGGCGCATCCACGGCACCTGGTCCACCAGCCTGCCGTCACGCTTCATCGGCGAACTGCCGGACGATCATATCACGGTGGAGAATGACCCCGGGCTCACCTCCGGCCATTGGGGGCAGGCGATGGGGGGCACCGACGGCGGGTATAGCCGGGGCGGTTCGTCCTGGGGGGCCCGCAGCGACAGTTTCAGCGACAGCTTCAACCGCATGGGACGCCAGGCGCCCGCCGGCAACCGCACCAGCCGGCTGATCGAGGGCACGGCCCTGGACGTCACCCCGCGCGCCCGCCCCGATGCCCCCTTCCGCCCCGGCGCCCGCGTCTTCCACCAGAAGTTCGGCTACGGCGTGGTGAAGGCGGTGGAGAACGACAAGCTGGAAATCTACTTCGAACACGCCGGCACGAAGAAGGTCATGGACAGCTTCGTCGTGCCGGCGGACCAGGCGGGGAAATAAGGGCGGCGGACCGGCGCCTCACGCCCGCTCGTACGTTCCGGTCAGGGTGCCCCAGGCCAGCACGGTCTGGGGTGTCAGGGCCGCCAGCAGGTCGGCCAGGCTGGGCAGGTCCGGCAGGGCCAGCGGGTGTTCCAGGGCCAGCAGCTGGAAGACGTAGCGATGGGGGCCATGGCCGCGCACCGGACGCGGCCCGGCATAGCCGATGCGGCCGAACAGGCCCCGGCCCAGGACGACGCCGTTGCCCACCTGGGGGCACAGCTCCCCCTCCTCGAAGCCCTTGCGCTTGGGGGCGATGGCCGTGGCCAGCAGGTGGGTCACCGGCCGGGGCAGGGGGGCGTCCGGGTCCTGCATCACCAGGGCCAAGGCCGCCGTGCCGGCGGGCACGCCTGTCCAGGTGAGCGCCGGGGAAAGGTTCCCACCCACGCCGCCGCCGGCATGGTGGCGGGGGATGGCGGCGCCCTCGGCAAAGGCGGGGCTGCTGAGGCGCAGGCTGGCGGGCGCGTCCTTCACCAGGGGGTGGTTCACGACCAGGCGCGCATCCCCGGCCCGCAAGCCGCGCAGCAGGCGACCCAGCCAGTGGCGTTTGGCGGCGGCGGGGCGCATGCCGTGGCCGCGCTCCAGGATCAAGGGGGGCAGGCCGCTGTCCAGGGTGGTCCTCATGCGGTTCCTCCCGCGTCAGGGTGGTGAGGGGCAACGTGGTGCCCAAGTGGCGGCGCCCAGCTGAGGAGGTGACGGCGGCGGCGGCCCATGTTATGCGAGGATGATCTCGCATAACGGATAGTTGAGGATGTCCTCGCAAAAGTCAACAGCCGCGGCGGATGCCGCCCCCGACGGGGCCGGGCGGGCGCCCAAGCGGGCGCGCGGGCGGCAGCGCGTGGCCGCCCTGCTGGACGCCGCCACCCTGGTGTTCGCAGAAAAAGGCTATGACGCCGCCACGATGACGGAGATCGCGGCGCGATCCAGCACGGCCATCGGGTCGCTCTACCGTTTCTTCCCGTCCAAGGAGGCGCTGGCCGAGGGGGTGCTGCGCCGCTATGGCGAACGGGCGGGCGCGGGCCTGGACGCCATCGCCGCCCGGGCGCCCGACCTGACGGCGGGCGACCTGGTCGATGCGCTGCTGGACCTGATGATGGCGCTGAAAAGCGAGCGCACGGCGCTGAAGGTGTTGATGGATGCGCGGGTGGATTGCGATAACCGGCGCCAATACCTGCGCGGTGTCGTTCAGGGCCGTATCGCCGGCGTGCTGTCGGCCTACGCCCCGGCCCTGCCGGCGGATCGGGTGGCCGTCGTCTCCGTCATGCTGCTGCACCTGATGAAGGCCGTCCCGGAATTGGCGGAGGAGGGGGCGGCGGCGGCCCTGATCGCAGAGATGCGGCTGGTGCTGCGGGCCTACCTGACGGCGGCGGTGGCCGACGGCTGAGGTATGGCGGCCAGCGACGGAACGCCCCCTGGCGGCCCGGGGGCGGGTTGCTGCTATGGTGGCCATCAAGAGGCGCTGTTAGTTAGGAAGTCAGCACAGCGATGTCGGCATCAGGTCCTTGGGAGCGGTTCGTCTGCGGCGAGCCCGTGCCGTGGTTCAACGGCCCCACCCATACGCATCCCCGTTTCGCCCTGGACACCGTGGCCGGCCGCCATGTTCTGCTGGCCTTCTTCGCGTCGGCCGGGGAAGCGGCGGGCGCCGGCATGCTGCGCGCGGTGGCGGCGAACCGCGCCCTGTTCGATGACGACCGGGTCTGCTTTTTCGGCGTCACCACCGACGCCGGTGATGATGCCGCCGGCCGCGTCACGCCACAGCTGCCGGGCATCCGCTATTTCCTGGATCATGATTGCAGTCTCAGCCGGGGCTATGGGGCCATCGGCGCGGATGGCGTCCACACCGGCTTCTGGCTGCTGCTGGATCCCACCCTGCGGGTCCTGATGGCGGCACCCGCCGCCGAGGCGGAACAGATCATGGCGGCGGTGGCGGCCCTGCCGCCCCCGGATCTGCACGCCGGCATGGCGGTGCAGGCGCCCGTCCTGGTGGTGCCCCGGGTGTTCGAGCCCGATTTCTGCCGCCTGCTGGTCGCGCTGCACCAACGTCACGGCGGCCTGGATTCGGGCGTGATGAACGAGGTCGACGGCCGGCTGGTGGGGGTCTACGACTACGCCCGCAAGCGCCGCCGCGACTACTTCATGGAGGAGGAGGCGCTGTGCCAGGCGGCGACCCAGCGCATCGCCCGCCGCCTGCTGCCCCAGGTGCGCCAGGCCTTCGCCTTCGAAGCCACGCGCATGGAACGCCACGTGGTCGCCTGTTACGACGCGGAGGAAGGCGGCCATTTCAAGCCGCACCGCGACAACACCTCCGCCGGCACCGCCCACCGCCGGTTCGCCGTCACCCTGAACCTGAACACGGAAGACTATGAGGGTGGGGAATTGCGCTTCCCCGAATTCGGGCCCCACACCTATCGCGCGCCCACCGGCGGCGCCGTGGTCTTCTCTTGCAGCCTGCTGCACGAGGCGCTGCCGGTCACCCGGGGCCGCCGCTACGCCTATCTGCCTTTCCTGTTCGATGAGGCGGGAGAGAAACAACAACGAGAGTACCAGCAGCGGGTGGCCCAGGCGGAGATGGTTCCAAAGGACTAAAGCGTGTCCAGCGCTTCCCCCACCGCCACCACCACGGCCGGCCAGTCGCCGGGCCGTGGCTGGCGGAACAGGCGCATCGACGGATACCAGGGGCTGTCGGCGCGGTCCTCCATCCAGCGCCATTCCGCCACATGGGGCAGCAACAGCCAGGTGGGCCGCCCCAGGGCCCCCGCCAGGTGGGCCACGGCGGTGTCCACGGTGATGACCAGGTCCAGGGCGCTGATGGCCGCCGCCGTCTCGGCGAAGTCGGTCAGCTCCGGTCCCAGGGGGAGGGGCCCGGCCACCGGCGCCCCATCCTTCTGCAGGCTGTGCCAGGCGATGTCCGCGCGCCGCAGCAACGGCGCCAGCGCGTCCGGCGGCACGGACCGGCGGCGGTCGTTCCAGTGGCCGGGGTTTCCCTGCCAGACCAGCCCGGCGGCCAGGCGCCGGCCGTTCCGGCGCTCGGCGATGCGGTGGGCCCATCGCCGGCGGCTGTCGTCCGGTGCCCGCAAATAGGGGATCGGCGCGCCGGGCAGGCGGTCCAGCGTGACGCCCAGGTGGCCGGGCAGGCTCATCATCGGCAGGTGGGCGTCGGCCGGGGGCAGGCCGTCGACGCCGGGAAAGCCCGCCGCCAGGGGCAGCAAGACAGGGTCAACTCCCGCCAGGCCCAGCAAATCCCAACTGGCCTCGATCAGCCGGATCAGTTCCGCCCGCGTTTCCACCACCAGGCGGGCGTTGGCGGCTCGCGCCGCCGGCGCCAGGAAGCGCAGCATCTGCAAGGTGTCGCCCCAGCCCTGTTCGGAATGGATCAGCAAGGCGCCGCCGCCTAAATCCCCGCCGGACCAAAGGGGCATGGCGAAGGGGCGGCGCTGCGCCGCCAGGGTGGCATTGCCGCCCCAGCGCCACTCGAACTCGGCCCAGCCCTCGGCCAGGCGGCCCAGCTTCAACAAGGCCTGCGAGCGGTTCCAATGGAGCTTGGCATCATCGGGGTCCAGCGCCAGGCCGGCGTCGTAGGCCGCCAGGGCCCCGGCGCTGTCGCCGATGTCATTCAATGTCACGCCCAAATTGATCCAGGCCGCCCGGTGGGTGGGCGCCAGCGTCACCGCCCGGCGGTAGGCCCGGATAGCGGCCGCCGCGTCGCCCAGCCTTTCATGGACCATGCCCAGGTTGTGCCAGGAATCGGCGTTGTTGGGCGCCAGCGCCACGGCGCGTTCCAGGCAGCGCAGGGCGCCGCCCAGGTCGCCCTGGTCCGTCAGGCAGATGCCCAGGTTGGCATAGGCGTTGGCCTGGCCGGGGTCGGCGCCGATGGCCTGGCGGTGATGGTCCGCCGCCTCGGCCAGCCGGCCCAAGGCCCGCAGCGCGATGCCCCGGTTGTCCAGCAGTAAGGCATCACGGGGCGCCAGGGCGAGGCCGGCCTGGAACAGGCGGTCGGCCTCGGCGGCGTTGCCCTGGGACAGGCGCAGCGCGCCCAGGTTGCTGAGCGCGTCGCGGTGCTCCTGCCGCTCCGGCCCCGTCTGCTCCATCAGCCGCTGATAAGCGGCCGCCGCGCGGGACAGATCACCTGCGCGGTGCGCGAGCAACGCTACTCGGAACAGGGCTGCGGGGGTGCTCATCTTGGGGGCCGGTCCTTGCCGTGGCGTGCCGTGATAAGACCGGCTGCCCGGCGGCAATTCAAGGCAATTGGGTGGAGGGGTCGCAGGGCTTCGCCGTTACGCCCGTGTTACAAACCACCCCGCGCCTTGGCCGCAAGTGCCTGATATAAAGGGCCCAACCTGCGGAAGCTCGTGTCGCCGGCTTCCGCTCATGAACATCGGGGGCTTTGCTGAATGTTGGGCAAGATCACTCTACGCCGCGCCGTCCTGGCCGCGGCGTCCACCGTTTCCCTGCTGGCGCTGGCCGTGCCGGCGCGCGCGGCGGATGATCCCAAGGTCGATCCCAAATACATCTGGGACCTGAGCGACTATTACAAGTCGCCGGCGGATTGGGATGCGGCGCGGGCCAGGATCAAGGCCGAACTGCCGGGCCTGGCCAAGTACAAGGGCACGCTGGCGAAGGGACCGGCCGCCACGCTGGCGGCGCTGGAGGCCATCTACGGCGTCTATCATGAGCTGGAGCAGGTGGGCACCTACGCCAGCACCATCGCCAGCACCGACACGCGCGACGCGCCGGCGCAGGAGCGGGACGGCCTGGCCCAGGACCTGTCGGGCGAGGTCTCGGCCGCGACCGCCTGGCTGTCGCCGGAGATCCAGGCCTTGGGCGCCGCCAAGGTCGACGCCTACCTCAAGGCCGAGCCCAAGCTGGCCAAGTTCGGCTTCGCCCTGCATGACGCCCTGCGCCTGAAGCAGCATACCCTGGGGGCGGAGGCCGAGGGGGTGCTGGCGGCGCTGAGCCCGGCGCTGGGCGGCAGCGGCACCACCTACAACCTGCTGTCCAACGCCGACATCGACTGGCCCACCATCACCCTTCCCAATGGGCAGTCGGTGAAGCTGACCCAGGCCAATTACCAGAAGTATCGCGAGGATCCGGACCGCGCCGTGCGCAAGGCCGTGTTCGACGCCTTCTGGACCAAGTTCGGCCAGTATTCAAACACCATGGGCTCCACCCTGGGCAACACGGTGCAGGGCGACGTCATCCAGTCCAAGCTGCGCCATTACCCGTCGGCGGTGGCGGCCTCGCTGTCCAACAACGACATTCCCGAGGGCGTCTACCGCACCCTGGTGGCGGAGGCCAACAAGGGTCTGCCCACGCTGCACCGCTATTTCAAGCTGCGGCAGCGCATGCTGAACCTGCCCGACCTGCACTATTACGACATCTATCCGCCCCTGGTGTCGTCCGACGCCAAGTTCCCGGTCGAGGAGGGCGAGAAGCTGGTGCTGGCGGCGGTGAAGCCGCTGGGTGACGATTACCAGAAGGCGCTGGCGGACGGCTTTGCCCATCGCTGGATGCACGCCTATCCGCAGGAGGGCAAGCAGTCCGGCGCCTATCAGACGGGCGTCTATGGCCTGCACCCCGTGGTCTTCCTGAATTACCAGGACAACTACAACTCCGTCTCCACGCTGGCCCATGAATGGGGCCACGCCATGCACACCACCTTCGCCAACCGCACCCAGCCCTATGAGCTGGCGGGCTATTCCCTGTTCATGGCGGAGATCGCGTCCACGGCGAACGAATTCCTGCTGTCCGACTACATGCTGGCCAACGCCAAGACCAAGCAGGAAAAGTTGCTCTATCTGGGCAATGAGCTGGAAACCATCCGCGCCACCTTCTTCCGCCAGACCATGTTCGCCGAGTTCGAGCTGCGGGTGCATGACGCGGTGGAGAAGGGTGAGCCCATGTCGGGCAAGCGCATGACGGAGATCTACCTGGATCTCTTGCGCAAGTACCATGGCGCCGACCAGGGCGTGATGCAGATCGACCCCGTGTACGCGGCGGAATGGGCCTTCATCCCCCATTTCTACCGGCCCTTCTACGTCTACCAGTACGCCACCTCCATCTCGGCTTCCGCCTACTTCACGGAGAAGATCCGCGATGGCGGTCCGGCGGCGCGTGACACCTACCTGGCGGCGCTGAAGGCCGGCGGGTCGGACTATCCGGTCAACGTGCTGCGCAAGGCCGGCCTGGACATGGCCTCGCCCGCGCCCTACCAGGCGCTGGTGCGGCGCATGGACGCCGTCATCACCGAGATGGAACGGTTGCTGGATCAGAAGGACAACTGATACGCCTTCCTGGCGGAAGGCTGCGTTCACGCGCCCAGTGGGTTTCGCATTGGGGGGCTTACGGCCCGCTGGGCCGCGGCCGTGGTCGCGTCCGATACATATACCGGCCAAGAAGCCGGTATATGTATGTGGCTTCACAGGCGAATCAGCACCGTTTATAGAGAATGCGCAGGTTCCGGCGGGGCAGCCCGCCGGAACCTTTTGCCATGGGCTTTCATGATTGTGCGGGAGTGTGGGTGATGTCGGGCATGTGGCGGGTCGCACTGACGGTGCATGAGGATGTGGTGCAGAACTTCGCCCAGGTGCTGGAGAGCCATGTCGACGCCGTGTCCACCTTCGAGCTGGAAGAGGGCGACAACTGGCTGATCGAGGGCACCAGCCATGGCGAGCCCGACCAGTCCCGCCTGGTGGCCCGCGTCACCGTGCTGGCCATGGCCCTGGGCGTGCCGCAGCCGCAGATCGAGGTGGAGCCGCTGGCCCCCATCGACTGGGTGACCCAAACCTATCTCAGCTTCCCGCCCATCCGCGCCGGCCGCTTCTTCGTCCACGGCAGCCACCACAAGAAGCCGGTGCCCGCCGGCGCCATCGGCCTCTTGATCGAGGCCGCCATGGCCTTCGGCTCCGGTGAGCACGCCACCACCCAGGGCTGCCTGCGCGCGCTGAGCGATCTCAACAAGTCCATGCCCGTCACCCGGGCGCTGGACATGGGCTGCGGCTCCGGCATCCTGGCTTTCGCCATCGCCAAGCTGTGGCACGCGCCGGTGGCGGCGGTGGACATCGATGCCCTGTCCATCATGATCGCCGCCGAGAACGCCCGCCTGAACAAGGTGGACAAGCTGGTGACCTGCCGGGGCGGCGACGGTTATCGCACCCCCATCGTGCGTCAGAAGGGGCCCTACGACCTGATCGTGGCCAACATCTTGGCGCGGCCCCTGGCCCGCATGGCGCCGCAGCTGCGCCGCAACCTGCGCCGGGGCGGTGTGGCCGTGCTGTCCGGCCTGTTGGCCCGGCAGGAGAAGCTGGTCATCGCCGCCCACCGCCGCCAGGGCCTGAAGCTGGTGCGCCGCTACCAGATCGGCGAGTGGAACACGCTGGTGATGAAGGGCTGAACCCCAAGCCCGAAAACCCCGGGATCCAAAATTTTCAGGATGTTGAACGCCGGTCCCGTCCAGGGCCGGCGTTCGTCGTTTCCGGGAGCGTTTTCAGGCCTGTAAATTCATGTAACGCGTGTGTAAACGCGGCAGACAGGGGCGGCGGCGTGGGCGTATCACAAAGGCCTTGGGCACCGCCGTCCACTTGGACGGACGGCCCGACGGATACGGCATCGGGCGACCGGAGCCGGTAGTCGCGGCGGGGGTCTTCTCCCCGCGTTGGTCTCCGCCGCGACGCTTCCCCCTTCGCATGAGGGGTTTCCCACCAAAAAATTTGATGCTGTCAAAAGCCTCGCCTACACTGGCGGCAAGGGGGCTTGAGGGCGGCCATGGGCAGGGCCCGCGACGTCTGGGATGGCGACGGGCGCACCTTCTTGCGCGCGGGCGTGCCACGTCCTAGCTTCGTCCCCCAAATCAATCGGCCGCCGATCCTCGCGGCCTTGAGAGAGGCGTCTTATCCGTGGACAGCACCCATCATACCCCGCACCCCGCCGTTGAACCCTACCGGGGCGATGCCGAGCTGGCGCGCCTGCTGAAGGCCGCCGGCATCGACCGTGACGTGGCCGGGGTGCGGGAGTTGCTGCGCGGGGTGCGGGCGGCGCCGGAGGATGTGGACCCGGGCCATTTCCTGTCCCTGTTCGGCCGCGACCTGCCGGAGGAACTGGCGGCGCAGTTGGCCGCGTTGAAGAGCTTGATCGAGGCGCCGCCCCCGCCGCAGGTGGGCGACATCGCCGCCCGCGTGGCGGCGCTGCGCGCGGAACTGGCGCGCATGGATTTGGACGGGTTCGTCATCCCCCGCGCCGATGAATTCCAGGGCGAGTACGTGCCCGCTCGGTCGGAGCGCCTGGCCTGGATCACGGGCTTCACCGGCTCGGCCGGTGTCGCCGTGGTGCTGCGAGACCGCGCCGCCGTCTTCGTCGACGGCCGCTACACCCTGCAGGCCGAGGCCCAGGTGTCGGCCAGCCTGTATGAGCGCCACCACCTGACCGAGACCTTCCATGGCGATTGGATCGCCGGCATCGTCAAGAAGGGTGGGCGGATCGGCTATGACCCGTGGTTGCACACCGTGGGCTGGATCGACCGCATGAAGGCGGCCCTGGGCCGCGCCGGCGCGGACCTGGTGGCGGTGGACACCAACCCGCTGGACGCCATCTGGCACGACCGCCCCTCCGCCCCGCTGGGCCCCGTCGTCGCCCAGGCCTTGGCCCAGGCCGGCCAGTCCTCCGCCGACAAGCGGGCGGAGATCGCGGCCGAGCTGAAGCGCAATGGGGAACTGGCGGCCGTGCTGACCCAGCCGGACGGCATCGCCTGGCTGCTGAACATCCGTGGCGGCGACGTGCCCAACACGCCCCTGCCGCTGTCCTACGCCCTGCTGACCAATGACGGTGACGTCGACCTGTTCATCGACAGCCGCAAGCTGGTGCCGGGGCTGGAGGTCCACCTGGGCAACCAAGTCTCCGTCCGCAAGCCGGAGGAGCTGCGCGGCGCGCTGGAGGCCATCGGCGCCACCGGCGGCAAGGTGCGGGTCGACCCCGTCTGGACCGCGTCCTGGGTGTTCGACCGCCTGACCGAGGCCGGGGCCCGGGTGGTGAAGGAACGCGATCCCACCGTGTTCCGCAAGGCCGCCAAGAACACGGTCGAGATCGCCGGCACCCGCGCGGCGCATGCCCGCGACGGTGTGGCCGTCACCCGCTTCCTGCACTGGCTGAGCGGTGCGGCGGCGGCCAGCACCCTGACGGAGATCGAGGCGTCGGATCGCCTGTTCGAGTTCCGCAAGGAACAGCCCCTGTTCCGGGGCACCAGCTTCGACAGCATTTCCGGCGCCGGGCCCAATGGCGCCATCGTCCACTACCGCGCGGCGCCCGAGACCAACCGCGTGCTGGAAAAGGACAGCGTCTACCTGATCGACAGCGGCGGGCAGTACCTGGACGGCACCACCGACATCACCCGCACCGTCGCCGTGGGCACCCCACCGGCCGACGCCAAGCGCCACTTCACCCTGGTGCTGAAGGGGCACATCGCCCTGGCCACCCTGCGCTTCCCCAAGGGCACCACCGGCTCGCAGATCGACATCCTGGCCCGCCAGTTCCTGTGGGCCCAGGGCCTGGATTACGACCACGGCACCGGCCATGGCGTGGGCAGCTTCCTGTCGGTGCATGAGGAATCGGCCCGCATCGCCAAGGCGCCCAACGCGGTGGCCATGGTGCCGGGCATGATCCTGTCGAACGAGCCCGGCTATTACCGCGCGGGCGAATACGGCATCCGCATCGAGAACCTGGTGCTGGTGCGGCCGGCGGCGGACATTCCCGGCGGCGACCATCCCATGATGGCGTTCGAGACCCTGACCCTGGCGCCCATCGATCGCAATCTGATCGAGCCGTCGCTGCTGACGGAGGCGGAGAAGGCCTGGCTGAACGCCTATCACGCCCGCGTCGCGGAAAAGGTCGGGCCGCACCTGGAGGCGGACGCCGCCGCCTGGCTGGCCACCGCGACGGCGCCCATCTGAGATAACCGGCGGGTTTGCGGGCCCGCCGGCATCCTTTAAGCTGCCGTCCTCATGACAGGGGGGCGGCAGTGGATCGGCGTTCATTCCTGGCGACGGCGGGCACCGCCGCCGTCATCGCCTCTTCGGCTCCGGCGGCGGCGGGCGGCTCGCCGATCAAGCCCCCGATGGTGCGGGCGGGCGACAAGGTGGGCGTGCTGGACCTCAGCACCGCCGTCTACGACCCCGCCGTCGCCGACCGGGTGGCGGCCATCGTCCAGGCCCTGGGTCTGGTGCCGGTGCTGTCCCCCATCTCTTCGACCGGTCGCGAGCCTTCAAGGCCTCCGTCCAGGAGCGGCTGTCCGACCTGCACGGCTTTATGGCCGACCCTGCCATCCGCGGCGTCTTCTGCGCGCGCGGCGGCTACGGCATCAGTGAGATCGTGGACCGCGTGGACTACGACCTCATACGCCGCAACCCCAAGATCTTCCTAGGGTTCAGCGATCCCACGCTGCTGCACCTGGCCATCGCGCGCAAGGCCGGTCTGGTCACCTTCCACGGCCGCATGCCGGGCCTGACCAAGTTCACCCCCTATTCGCTGGAGGCGCTGCGCCGCGCCATCTGCGCGCCGGAGCCCCTGGGCGCCCTCTCCAATCCGGAGGAGGGCAATCCGCTCCGCCCCAACTACCCGCTGCGGACCATCGCGCCCGGCCAGGCCAGCGGCCGGCTGGTGGGCGGCAACCTGTCCATGATCATGGCCGCCATGGGCACGCCGTGGGAGATAGACACGCGCGGCGCCATCCTCATGGTCGAGGACGTGGATGAGGCGCCCTACGCCATCGCCCGCATGCTGTGGACCCTGCGCCACGCCGGAAAGCTTCAGGCTGCGTCCGGCATCGCCGTCGGCGCCTGCGCTGGGTGCGACAAGCCCTCCGACGCCTCGCCCTATGGCCTGAACGAGGTGTTCGACCTGGTGCTGGGCGACCTGGGCATCCCCGTCTTTTCCGGATTGGCCCTGGGCCACACCGATGAGACCCTGACCCTGCCGCTGGGCGTCCAGGCCCACCTGGACGCCACGGCCCGCACCCTGACGGTGTTGGAGAGCGGGGTGGTGGGGTAGGGGCTCCTTACCCATAGGAAAAGGCCCGGCGGATCGCTCCGCCGGGCCTCATCTTTCGCGCCGGACCGGAAGGGCTCGGTGCCCGCCGGTGGGCGTTTCTCAGTGTCCTCCGGACATGGCCTTCACGATCTCCTCGGTAACCTTCTTGGCGTCGCCGAACAGCATCATGGTGTTGGGGCGGAAGAACAGTTCGTTCTCCACGCCGGCGTAGCCCGCCCCCATGGACCGCTTGATGAACAGCACGGTCTTGGCCTTCTCCACGTCCAGGATGGGCATGCCGTAGATGGGGCTGCTGGGGTCGGTCTTGGCGGCGGGGTTGGTGACGTCGTTGGCGCCGATGACGTAGGCGACATCCGCCTGGCCGAAGTCGCGGTTGATCTCCTCCAGCTCGAACACCTCGTCATAGGGCACGTTGGCCTCGGCCAGCAGCACGTTCATGTGCCCGGGCATGCGGCCCGCCACCGGGTGGATGGCGTACTTCACGTCCACGCCTTCCTTCTTCAGGATGTCCGCCATTTCGCGCACGGCGTGCTGGGCCTGGGCCACCGCCATGCCGTAACCGGGCACGACGATCACGCTGGAGGCGTTCTTCATGATGAAGGCGGCGTCGTCGGCGGAGCCGGACTTGAAGCTGCGGTCGCCCGCCGGGCCCGCCGCCGCCCCGGCGGCGGCGTCACCGCCGAAGCCGCCCAGGATGACGTTGAAGATGGACCGGTTCATCCCCTTGCACATGATGTAGCTGAGGATGGCGCCAGAGGAGCCGACCAGCGCGCCGGTGATGATCAGCAGCGGGTTCTGCAGGGTGAAGCCGATGCCGCAGGCCGCCCAGCCGGAATAGCTGTTCAGCATGGACACGACCACGGGCATGTCGGCACCGCCGATGGGCAGGATCAGCAGGAAGCCCAGGGCCAGCGACACCAGGATGATCAGCCAGAAGAAGAAGGCGCTCTGCGTCGCGCACAGCAGCAGGATCAGCAGCACCAGGCCCACCGCCAGCGCCGCGTTCAGCGGGTGCTGCATGGGGAAGACCAGGGGCTTGCCGCTCATGCGGCCGTCCAGCTTCAGGAAGGCGACCAGGGAGCCGGTGAAGGTGATGGCGCCGATGGCGATGCCCAGGCTCATCTCGATGAGGGAGCCGACATGGATATCGCCGTCGGTGCCGATGCGGTATTCCTCCGGCGCGTAGAAGGCGGCGGCCGCGATGAACACGGCGGCCAGGCCCACCAGGCTGTGGAAGGCCGCCACCAACTGGGGCAGCGAGGTCATCTTGATGGTGCGGGCGATGTGCGCGCCCGCAGCACCGCCGATGGCGATGCCGACGACGATCAGCACCGCCGCCAGGAAGGAGAACTGCGGCAGCACGAACAGGCTGGTGATGATGGCGATGGCCATGCCGGCGATGCCGTAGGCGTTGCCGGTGCGGGCCGTTTCCGGGCTGGACAGCCCGCGCAGCGCCATGATGAAGCACACGGCGGCCGCGAGATAGGCGAGCGAAGTCGCGATCAGCATGATGGTCCGGCCCCCTTACTTCTTGGCGCCCTGGGCAGGGGCCTTTTTCTTGTACATGGCCAGCATGCGCTGGGTGACCATGAAGCCCCCGAAGATGTTCACCGACGCCAGGATGACGGCCAGAAAGCCCATCACCATGGAGAAGCCGAAGTGGTGGGCGCCCGTGGCGATCAGCGCGCCGACGATGATGACCGACGACACCGCGTTGGTGACGCTCATCAGCGGGCTGTGCAGGGCCGGCGTCACCCGCCAGACCACGTAGTAGCCGACGAACACCGCCAGGACGAAGACCGTCAGGCCGGTGACGATGAAGGGCATGCCCTGCTGGGCTTGGTCGGTGGCGATCTGCGTCGCCTGGTTGGCGACGTTGGCGGCCTGCTCGGCCAGCTTCTGCGCGTTGGTGGCGAGGTCGGCCGCGTTCTTGGCGTAGTTTTGCGCGTCCATGGGGGCTTACTCCGCTTTCTCGGGCGCGGCGGCCGGTTCGGCGGCCGGGGTGGGCTCGGGCGTGGCCGCCACGGGCGGTGGGGGCGGCGGCGCGGCGGCCGGGGCGAAGGTCGGGTGGACGACGGCGCCGTCGCGCGTCAGGGCCGTGCCCTTGATGATGTCGTCGTTCCAGTCGATCTTCAGGGCCTTGGTTTCCTTGTCCACCAGGGGGGTGAGGAAGTTCAGCAGGTTCTTGGCGTAGAGCGCGCTGCTGTCCACGGCGATGCGGCTGGGCACGTTGGTGTGGCCCACGATCTTCACGCCGT
The DNA here is from genome assembly GCF_034653275.1 of Nitrospirillum guaranorum. Taxonomy (NCBI): domain Bacteria; kingdom Pseudomonadati; phylum Pseudomonadota; class Alphaproteobacteria; order Rhodospirillales; family Azospirillaceae; genus Nitrospirillum; species Nitrospirillum guaranorum. The sequence continues at coordinate 1,452,831 of NZ_JAYEES010000003.1, forward strand.
ACTTCTCGACGATCTTCCCGGGCTCGCTGCCCTCGACATTGCCGCCCTGTTCCACCGCCAGGTCCACGACCACGGCGCCGGTCTTCATGGTGCGCAGCATGGCGTCGGTCACCAGCACCGGGGCCTTGCGGCCGGGGATCAGCGCCGTGGTGATGACGATGTCCTGCTTCTTGATGGTCTCGGCCACCAGGGCCGCCTGCTTGGCCCGGTACTCGGCGCTCATCTCCTTGGCGTAGCCGCCGGCGGTCTGCGCCTGCTGGAACTCCTCATCCTCCACCGCGACGAAGGTGGCGCCCAGCGACTGCACCTGTTCCTTGGTGGCCGGGCGCACGTCGGTGGCCGAGACGATGGCGCCCAGGCGGCGGGCGGTGGCGATGGCCTGCAGGCCAGCGACGCCCACGCCCATGATGAAGGCGCGGGCCGGCGGCACGGTGCCGGCGGCCGTCATCATCATGGGGAAGGCGCGGCCGAACTCGTACGCCGCGTCCAGCACGGCGCGGTATCCGGCCAGGTTGGCCTGGCTGGACAGCACGTCCATGCTCTGCGCGCGGGTGATGCGGGGGATGAACTCCATGGCGAAGGCGTCGACGCCGGCGTCGGCGTAGCTCTTCACCCGGTCCGCGTCGCCGTAGGGACTGAGGATGGCGGCCAGCTTGGCGCCGCGCTTGATCAGCGCCAGCTCTTCCGGTTCCGGCCGCTGCACCTTCAGCACCACGTCCGCGTCGGCCAGGGTGCTGGCGGCGTCGGGCGCGATGGTGGCGCCGGCGGCGGTGAACGCGTCATCGGTGATGGCGGCGCCGACGCCGGCGCCCGTCTCGATGGTGACGTCGAAGCCGAGCCCGACGAATTTCCGTACCGTCTCGGGCGAGGCGGCGACGCGCAGCTCCCCCGGTCGACGTTCTTTAAGTACGCCGATTTTCATTGGTTACGCTCCCCATGATCGCTGGGCCCCATGACGCTGGGTTTGGGCCAGCTTGATTCAATTTGGCCGCGAGAAGGTTTTTATCGCGGAAGGGTGATGACGCTGGGCCACCATGACCTATCCGGTAATCTTTGTGAAGAAGCGGAGGGGCATGCGCATGGAACCGTCACGATACGTGCAAGGCTTCGCAGCAAAAGTGATTAATGCCATCCGTTCATCCCCCTCTCCATTGCCCCTCCCCGTTATAGGGGTGTACAGGCGAAAGTGGAATTGTCCACCGGTTACCATAAGGGCCAGCCATGCGAGGTGCCAGGAAGGGCCCGCCGAATTGGGTGCCCCGGAAGGAGATAGGGTGAGCGAGGACGCGCCGCGAGGCCAGGGGCGAAAAAGGCCTATACGGGACATTGGGGTGGTTTGGTCCAAATCACGCCGTTAAACTGCGCCCGGTGTTCCCCCGTCCGGCGTTGAACCGTCATCAGACAGCAACGGCCTTACAGGACGCGGGTGACGCCCATGTGGACGAGAGAATTCGTGATGACCGATTCCCATGCGCTGGCCGCGGCCGGGCGCGCCCTGTTCAAGGAACTGACGGAAGCCGGCCGCCCCGTGGTGGGCGTGGGCATCGGCGAGGGCCTTATCTATCTGCGGGTCACGGCCCCGGACCATGGCGCGCCGGAAAACTACAACGGCTATCCCGTGGTGGTGTTCGGTGAGGACGGCGCCCGCCGCCATTGAGACTATACTCCCCCGGCCCTGACGCATCAGGACCGGGAAGGGGACATGGGCCGGAAATCCATGAGAATCGGTGGGCCGCCGGAAGGGGCGACCCCTGGCGCGCCACCGGGCCTCTGCGCCCTGTGCGGCAGGCCCCTGGTGCCGGGCCGGTCGGTGGAACAGCATCACCTGGTGCCGCGCAGCGCGGGCGGCCGGGTGACGGTGCCTCTGCACCGCGTCTGCCACCGCAAAATCCATGCTGAATTGACCGAGCGGGAATTGGCCGGGCCCTACGCCACGGTGGACGCCCTGCGCGCCCACCCCGCCATCGACGCCTTCATCCGCTGGGTGGCCAATAAGCCGCCCGAGTTCGTGACCCGGACTGAACCGAGGCGCCGGGTATAACCGATGGCATGCCTTGGCATTTCACGCGAATAGCAGGCATGACAAAAGCCGCCCACTGAGCTTCAGGGGCGGCTCCGTCCGTGCGTCTGACAGCGCGTGAAAGGCTTAGTAGCCCTCGCGCTCCAGACGCTTGCGCAGCAGCTTGCGGGCGCGGCGAATGGCCTCGGCCTTCTCACGGGCGCGCTTCTCCGAGGGCTTCTCGTAGTTGCGACGCAGCTTCATCTCGCGGAAAATGCCTTCGCGCTGCATCTTCTTCTTGAGAGCGCGGAGGGCCTGATCGACGTTGTTGTCACGAACCAGCACTTGCACGGGACGTCACCACTCCAAACAGAGTAAAAGGTTAACGGGTAATAGCCAAGACGCACGGTCGCGCAGGCAGCCCGATCGGAGGCCGGTGGTATAACACAGGCCCCCCGCCCTGTGAAGTGAATCCCGCCATGGCCGCGCGGGGCCCCCATGCGTCCCGGGGATGGGCGTCCCGGGGATGGGCCGTGATCCGGCCGTGATCGCTTTATCCAAAGGACAGGCGGCGGGGTGCAGGGTGACAGGGCGCCCTAACCGGTGGAAACTAACAGGGTACCACCTATATCGGCTTGAGGGCGCGCTGGCGCGGGGCTTGGCGGCACTTGATCGAAGATCCGGGGAAGGGGGAACGTTGGCCATCCTGAAGATCGCCCGCATGGGCCATCCGGTGCTGCGCCGTCCGGCCGTGCCGGTGGAGGAGCCGATACCCGCGGTGGTCCGCCAGCTGGCCCAGGACATGATTGAAACCATGGTCGATTCCTCGGGCGTGGGCTTGGCGGCCCCCCAGGTGCATGTCGGCTGGCGCGTCATCGTTTTCCGCGTCCCGCCGGAACGGGCGGGCGGGGAGACCGTCGACGTCCAGGTGCTGGTCAACCCGGTGGTGGAGCCCCTGTCGGAGGAGATGCAGTTCGGCTGGGAAGGCTGCCTGTCCATCCCCGGTCTGCGCGGCGCCGTGCCCCGCTACAACCACATCCGCTATCGCGGCCTGGCCCTGGATGGATCGGTGGTGGAACGCGAGGCGCGGGGTTTCCACGCCCGCGTGGTTCAGCATGAGTGCGACCACCTGGACGGCGTGCTGTACCTGGATCGCATGAACGACCTCCGCTTCCTCAGCTTCACGGAGGAAATGAAGTATTTCGGCACCGATTCGGTACCCAAGCTGCCCGGTTGAGCCGATACTGTTTCCCTTCGAGGGGGTAGAGGTGGGCGGCGGTGCGCGCCTATACTGGCGCCCAACCCGCGGCCGCCGGCCGCCCGTCCGTTGCAAGGGACAGCCCATGGTCACCCCTGACACCCTCGCCGCGTCCCCGTCCCACCCCCATGATGGGTTGGTGGATGAGCGCCTGGTTTTGCGCGACCGGCTGATGCTGGCCGTCCTGCCGCACGTGGCCTTCGACGGCTGGTCGGACGCGGCGTTGCGCCAGGGCGCGGCCGATGCGGGCATGGGGCAGGCCCAACTGGCGGCCCTGTTCCCCGGCGGCGTGGCCGACGTGGTGGCGCAGTTCAGCGACTGGGCCGACCGCGCCATGCTGGCGCAGCTGGCGGGCCGGGACCTGGCCACGATGAAGGTGCGGGCGCGGGTCACCCTGGCGGTGCGCGTGCGCCTGGAACTGCTGGCGCCGTGGACGGAGGCGGTGCAGCGCGCCAGTTCCTTCCTGGCGCTGCCCACCCATGCCGGCCTGGCCGCCCGCCTGCTGTACCGCACGGTGGATGCCGCCTGGTACGCCGCCGGCGACCAGTCGACCGACTTCAACTATTACACCAAGCGGGCCCTGCTGGCCGCCGTGCAGACCGCCACCGTGCTGTACTGGCTGAGCGACCGCTCGCCCGACCATGCCGACACCTGGGCCTTCCTCGACCGCCGGATCGAGAACGTCATGGCGGTGGGCAAGGGCCTGGCGACCTTCTCGCTGCCCAAGCTGTCGTCGCTGAAAAGCTGGGGCGGCCTGGTGCCCTCACCCCTGCGCTTCTCCCGCCATCTGCGCCAACGGGCGTGAGGGGCCCCGCGATCGGCGCGATATCAGAAGGAGTCGGCGAGCAGCCGGAAGACCGTGTCCGCCTCGCTCAGCACCTTGCCACGCCAGCCGGGATCGGCGGGATTGAACAGATCGCGGAAGTTGTCCGTGACCGTGGTGCAGATCGCCTGGGAATTACAGCCGTGGAAGTGGGCCTGGTTCTCCAGGATCATGCGGGTCGCGCTGCCCAATTGGGCGGTGATGCCTGTTCCCAAGGTGCCGTATTCCAGGGTCAGGGCCAGGATGTTGCCGCGATCCGATCCCAGGGTGGGGACGTAGTCGATGACGTCGCCGCTGGTGGGGAAATCGTCGCTGGTGTGGATGACGATGCCGTCCTTTTCATGGCCGGCCAGCAAGGTGGCGAAGGTCGTCATCAAGGGCTCGGCCGGCTTCTTGCCCTTGATGATGGCCAGCACGCCGGCGTCGCCCAGCCCGGTGTGCAGGTCGAGGAACAGAACCTTGCCGTAAGCGGGACTGGCCACCAGCGGCGACAGGATGCTTTTCAGGAATTCCGTTTGTTGGGCGGGGCCGCCGCCGCCATAGTTCAGGCCGGCTGGATGGCTGTATTGTCCCATGTCCAGGCCTATCAGGATGTCGCGCTTATTGAAGCCGGCGGTGACGTACCGGCTCAGCAGGCCAACATCGCCTTTCAAGGAACCCAGCAGGGCGTCGCCGACGGGCGCGTCGGGTTCCAGCACCGGTCGCAGCTGCTCATAGCTGGAGTTCTTCGTTTGGAACAGCCTGCCGTCGGCATCGAAATTGCGGTTCAGGTTGACGTTGAAGCCGTCGGTGCGCCGGTTGTTCTTGAAGCCGTAGGGGTCAAGGGCGTGGATGAACAGGACGTCCACCCCCCTTTCCAGAAAGCGCGCCAGATATTTGCGCATCACCATGCGCTGGACGGCGGCTCCCGCCGGGCCCTCGACCCCATGGATACCCGACTGGACAACCAGAAGGCGATCGCCGCCGTGGCCGTAGAAGGCATAGTCGATCGTGAGATCGTTGTCCTTGTCGTCACGGACGGCATAGCTGCGGCAAAAGTCGTCCGCCCTCCGCAGCAGGACGGCGCAATCCTGGCGGAAGGCGGCGCGGGAGGCGGTGTAGTCCGCCGGGAAGGTATCGTCCAGGGCCGGAGGTGGGGCCGCCATGCTGGAGTGGGGAAGTGCCCCGCAGGCCAGGAGCGCCAACCCGAGAAGCAACCTGATCGTCGTCGTTCTTTCCATGCGGTGTATCCCCGTCTGCGATGACGTTGAGGCCCTTCCTGCCGATGGGAGCTATAGCCGGCTGCGTTTAATCGGAACCACAGCCGGCTATAACTGAATCCGCTCTAAGGGGTGGCGTTGGAAACGACAACGGCCGAAGAGCCATCATCCAGGGCGCAGACGGCGGCTAGACGCCGTGCCACCGAGGTTTTGCCATCCTGGTAGGCTTTCAGCTTGTCCTTGAAAGCTTGATGCAGGCTGAGGTTCAGCAGAATGGCCTTCTGCTGCTCCTCATCTCCCCCCATCATGTTGCATTCTTCCGGCAATTGGGAAATGAGCGGCGCCGGGGATTGGTTTTCCCGCTCCCGCTGGATCAGGGCGAGGTGACCGCCAGGGCAGTTGAGGAAGGCGCCATTCAGGATCCTTTTCTCGGGAGGGGCGAGGGCCAGGTTCTGGCAAATCTCCTCCATGCGCAGGGCGGTCGCCCAGCGTGCGGCATGGCGCAAGCACAGGGCGTCTTCTTTCCCCATGTTGGCAAGCGCCAGAATGTCCCCATCCACCATCTTGGCTTTCTCGAACAGGCATTGGGGGTGCACTTTTCCCAGCTGCAGCGCCTGGCGGATTTCCGGCTTCGCCACCTGGGCGTAGGCCAGGGCCTGTATCGTGGCGAACGTATTGGCGGCCCCCGCGCCAGCCGGTCTGCCCTGGCAGTCCACAGGCAGCGGCGGGGGGCGACATAGGCCGGGCCCCGGTGGGCGCCGGTCAACTGCAGGGCGTTGAGATCGCAGACGGCAGCGTCGGCGATGAACGTGGGGATGGTGCCGCCGGTGCTGTAATCGTCCAGGGTGACAAGGCCGATCTCCAGCGGCGTGATCAGGACGTCGGCGCGTTGCAGGTTCACCGACGCCTCGTCGATGTCAGCCCGGTAGAGCCGATTGCGTAGGTTGTATCCGCTGGCGGAATAGGCGTCCGTCGCTTGGCCGATCCGTTGGACCGAGCCGTAGAGGAAATTCACCAGGGTGAGCGGCAGGTTTTTCAGGACGCCGGCGCTGGAATTCGTGCCCGTCGCCTCCGTCACGCTCGTGTTCACGACCAACGCCAGGGCGCGATCGCTGTCCCTGAAGCAGTCGGGCCGGACCGTGTTCACGGCCATGCCGCGCTCCAGCGCCGGGCACGGGACATGTTGGGAAAGGTCCGAGCGCTGTTCGCTGCCCGCCAGTTCCGCCAATGTTTCGAAGACCTCGATCAGGCCTTGATTGTCATTGGCGCCGCCATCGGTCAGGGTTAGCCAGGTCTGGGGCTTTTTCAGGCAACTGGCCCGCTGTCTTTCGGCTTCTGCGCTGCCCGGCGGCGCTGGAGGGTTCAGGCCGTCCGCCGCCGCCGCAAGGTCCGCCTGATCGCAGAAGCTATAATTGGTCAGCACGCCATAGCCGATGAGGGCGGGAAAGGCGGCGGAGGAGGCGACCCCGTAGCTCAAGGGGAAGGTGGTCAAATCGGACTTGATGCGGCTGAAGTAATATTGGGTGAAGGCGAAGTGCAGTTGTTCGTCCGCGGTCCGCCGCCGAAGCATATGTTTATTTTCCGACAATTCGGTCAAAGACCGGAAGTTCGATACCAGCGTGCTGTTCAGGACGAGGACGGGTCTACGGGGATTGAGGTCGCCGAAGTTGAAGCCTGTGCCGCCACTCTTGCCGTCTTGAAAATATGTCCTGTCAATGAAATCGGCGAATTCGGTCACCGGAACCGAATTGGGCCTGCCGGGCAGCAGGGCGTTCCCTAGGCCTTTCCACACCATGGGCTCGAAGCCCTGGCTGACCGTCGCCATCGCTGGCTCATATTTCCAGGGCGGCTGACGGCGCGGTGGCACGTTCGGTGCGTCCGTTCCGTCGACGGACAGGGCGTAGTAGGCCGCCGCGAAGCTGCCCCCTGAAACGGAGGAGAGCATGCCGACATGGGGCAACAACCCCACGGCATCCAGGTAGAACATGGACTCGGCGGAGAAGATCGTGGCCTTCATGCCCCCGCCCGATAGGGATAGGCTGATGAAGTCCTTGCCGTCCTCCGGGCATCCCTCATCACCTCGGCAGGATGGCGCTGCGCGCCAATGCAAAGCGCGGGCGGGCTCGGTTTCGCTTCCCCTTGAGTTCTTTGGGTCCGGCAGCGAGCCTTGACAGGCGGCAAGCATCAGCAGCACGCCAAGAACCATGAAAGGTCCGCGCATCATACAGCCCTCCCAGATATCGGATGGGATCGCCTGTGCGATATGGATATATCAATAAAGTTACCACAACCATTGATATATTTATAGCGCAATATGTGCTATTTTTAGCTTTTTATTCTGGCCGGTGCGTATTCTGGCCGGTGCGCTTGAAACGCGAAGCTGGTGGATTGGGCGGCCACGGAGCGGCGCATGAAAAAAGGGCCCGGACGGGATGTCCGGGCCCTTGATTTCCACGTCGCCGGACGGCGACGCCTTACTTGTCGTGGCTGATTTCCGTGTCCTTGGTTTCCCGCACGAACAGCAGGCCGATCACGAAGGTGATGGCGGCCACGATGATCGGGTACCACAGGCCGGCGTACATCTGGCCGGTGGTGACCACGATGGCCAGCGAGATGGCGGGCAGGAAGCCGCCGAACCAGCCGTTGCCGATATGGTAGGGCAGGGACATGGAAGTGTAGCGGATGCGCGACGGGAACATCTCCACCAACATGGCGGCGATGGGGCCGTAGACCAGGGTCACGTAGATGACCAGGACCCACAGCAGGAAGGTCAGCGCCGGCTTGTTGATGGCGGCGTCATCGGCCTTGGCCGGATAGCCGGCGGCCTTGACCGCGTCCGCCACCGCCTTGTCGAAGGCGGCCTTCTTCTCCTTGGCGTCCGGCGCCTTGGCGTCATAGCTGTCGATGACCGTGTCGCCGATCTTGATCTGCGCCACGGAACCGGCGCCGCCGTCGACCGAGCTGTAGGGCACGCTCTTGCCCACCAGCGCCGCCTTGGCCACGTCGCAGCTGGACGTGAATTTGGACGTGCCGGCCACGTTCAGCTGCCAGGTGCACTCCGCCGGGTCGGCGGTCACCGTGGCCGGGCTGGCGGCCATGGCGGCCTCCAGGGCCGGATTGCCGAAGTGGGTGATGCCCCGGAAGATGGGGAAGTAGGTCAGGATGGCCAGGGCCAGGCCGGCCAGGATGACCTTCTTGCGGCCGATGCGGTCCGACAGCGCGCCGAACACCACGAAGAAGGGGGTGGCGAACAGCAGGGCGACGGCCGCCAGGGTGTCGGCGGTGTTGGGGTCGATCTTCAGCGTGCTCTTCAGGAAGATCTGGGCATAGAACTGGCCGCAATACCAGACGACGGCCTGGCCGGCGACGACGCCGAACAGGGCCAGCAGCACGAACTTCAGGTTATAGAGGTTGCCGAAGCTTTCCAGGATGGGGGAGGACGAGGTCTTGCCCTCCGCCTTCATCTTCTTGAACAGTGGCGATTCGTCCAGCTGCAGGCGGATCCAGAGGGACACCGCCAGCAGCAGCAGCGACACCAGGAAGGGGATGCGCCAGCCCCAGGCTTCGAAGTCCGCCTTCTCCAGGCTGGTGCGGCAGGCCAGGATGACCAGCAGCGACAGGAACAGGCCGCCGGTGGCGGTGATCTGGATCCAGGCGGTATAGGAACCGCGCTTGCCATGGGGCGCGTGCTCCGCCACGTACGTGGCGGCACCGCCGTACTCGCCGCCCAGCGCCAGGCCTTGCAGCAGGCGCAGGGAGATCAGCAGGATGGGCGACAGGACGCCCACCGAGTCATAGCTGGGCAGGAAACCGATGACGGCCGTCGACAGGCCCATGATGACGATGGTGACGAGGAAGGTGTACTTGCGGCCCACCAGGTCGCCCAGCCGGCCGAAGACCAGGGCGCCGAAGGGGCGGACGAAGAAGCCGGCCGCGAAGCCCAGCAGCGTGAACACGTCCTTGGCGCCCTGCGTCGGCAGGCCCGAGAAGAAGCGGGCGCTGATGATGGCGGCCAAGGAACCGTACAGATAGAAATCATACCACTCGAACACGGTGCCGAGGGACGAGGCGAAGATGACCTTGCGCTCCTCCCTCGTCATGCCGGTCGAGGCCCCCTTGGTACTGCTGCTGGCGATGTTCGCCATCGTGACTTCCTCCCATGGATGTTCTGGTATTGGCTGCGGCGGGGGCGGTGCGGGCGCTGCCGCCGATGCCGGAGGTTCGGCGGGTGGATGCGCCGTGCCGTCAATGGCCCCCGCGGGGCCTGGTGACAGGCAAGGCCGATCGGGTGGTCCGCATGCGGGACGTCCCGAACCAGGCTTGCCCGAACCAGGCGTGTATGTCGGATTGCTGCCGCTGGCCCCCCTTCGCGTTCGTCCCCCTGGTGCCGAGGCGCGCAATGGCCCCCGGACCCGACACTCAACCGCTTTGGCGGGCCCCGTTGGCCGGAACCTCATGCGGGTCGCCCTGATGCGGGGCCCGCGTTCGCCGGGCGCCTGTTACCGCTACCCAAAGTGACAGCGCGGCCATTTGCCGCCTGGACAAAGGATTTCGATACGACTCCAAGCCCTGCAAAGGTAGCACCTCAGTCCTGAGCCGGCAACATGGCATTCACCCGCCAACACACGCCAAATCAAAAGGATAGCGGCGCGTTTCCAACGGTTTGGGCGGTGTCGTAAAAAATTTATGAAGGGTGTTGCAAGCCGCTGCCTCACCCGGCAAAGTGCGCCCCGCGTGGGCCTGTAGCTCAACGGTTAGAGCCGGCCGCTCATAACGGTCTGGTTGCAGGTTCGAATCCTGCCGGGCCCACCATTCTCTCCCAGCATCCCGCATGGTTTCAGGGCGCCACCAACCCATGCTTGGCAACGTGCGGCCGGTGGGGCGCAAGCCGTCCCTTGGTTTCGGCCGACGTGGCCCAGACTCCTGGTTTATCAGGATAATCTTTTATCCTATCGTTTCCGGTCGGCGGCACCTAAAGGGGGCGGCCCGCAATCAACACGGGGGGATGGCATGGCGGTTGAGCGGATGAACGGCCTGGGCGTGGGCCGGCGCGACCTGCTGGCGGGGGCGGGCGCCGCGCTGATGCTGGCCGGCTGCGCGGTCAATGTTGAGGGGGGGCGGCATGGCGGCGCGCCGGAGGCGGCACGGTCGCCCCTGGCGCTGACGCCCATCCGGGCCACGCCCGACCGCATCACCCGCATCACCGTCTGCACGCGCCCCTTCCGCGCCCAGGGGCCCAGGCTGGAGGTGGAGCGCATCGGCCAGAAGCTGGTGGTCCATCATTACGGCCATGGCGGTAGCGGCTGGTCCCTGTCGTGGGGGACCGGCCTGGTCGCCACGGAGAAGGCCATGGCCCTGGGCGAGCGCGACATCGCCGTCATCGGCTGCGGCGCCATCGGCCTGACCACGGCGCTGCAGCTGCAGCGCGCCGGCGCCAAGGTCACCATCTATGCCAAGGACCTGCCGCCCGACACCCGCTCCAGCTTCGCCACCGGCGTCTGGTCGCCGGACTCGCGCATCTGCCTGGAACAGTACGCCACGCCGGAGTTCAAGGCGTTGTGGGCGCGCATGTGCCTGACCTCCTTCCAGGCCTACCAGAGCCTGCTGGGCCTGCCCGGCACGCCCGTCGAGTGGGTGGACAACTACAACGTCTCGGACCAGGCCAACCGGGAGCGGCACGAGCCGGTGACCGACGGCCGGCCCCCATTCGCCGACAGCTTGCAGCATGAGCTGCTGCCCACCCTGACGCCGCATGCCGTCGACGTGCCGGCGGGCCTGCACCCCTTCGGCGCGCGCTTCGTCCGCCGCAACACCAACATGGTGTTCAACATCTCCAGCTACGCCCGCCTGCTGTTGGATGAGTTCCACGCCAATGGCGGCCGCATCGAGGTGCGGGAGTTCCACACCCCGGCGGATTTCGCCGGCGTGGCCCAGAAGGTGCTGGTGAACTGCACCGGCTATGGCGCCCGCGCCCTGTTGGGCGATACCTCCATCATCCCCGTGCGGGGCCAATTGGCGCGCATGATCCCGCAGGAGGAAGTGCACTACGGCCTGTTCTACAATGGCGTTTCCTTCGTGCCCCGGCGCGACGGTTTCGTCTTCCAGGCGGTGGGGCCGGACGACTATTACGGCTACAACGACGACAGCATCGAACCCGACCGCCCGCTGGCGGAACAGTCGGTGCGCATCATCGCCGGCCTGTTCCCGCCGCCGGCCTTCGGCTGAGGGGGCGGCCAGGCCTCAGCAGCCCATCCCCTCCGCCACCGCCGCCACCTGCTGGCGCAGCCAGACATGGCCGGGATCGGCCTGGTGGCGGGGATGCCAGGCGGCCATGAAGTCATAGCTGCGCCGGTTGGGCAGGGGCAGGTCGAACAGGTCCAGCTTTTCGGCGTAGCGGCGGGCCAGGCGGCTGGGCAGGACGCAGAGATAATCCGTGGCCAGCAGGATGGGCACCGCCAGCATGAACTGGTGGATGGACAGGGCCACCCGCCGCTGCCGCCCCAGCCGCTCCAGATCCTCATCCACGAAACCGACGAAGCCGCCGCCGTTGGTGGACACCAGGATGTGCTCCTGCGCGCAATAGCCGTCCAGGTCCAGGGGCCCGGCGCCGCGCGGATGGCCCTTGCGCTGGGCCACCAGATAGCGTTCGCCCGCCAGGCGGCGCACGGTCATGCCGGTCTGGACCATGTTCTGCGAGCCGATCAGCAAATCGACCTCGCCCCGCTGCATCTGGCCCAGGATGCGTTCCGCGTTGGGCGCGCGGAAGGACAGGCGGATGCCCGGGCCGGCCACGGCGCGCAAACGCTCCATCAGGCCCAGGCCCACCGCCACTGTGCTGTTGTCACTGGCGGCGATGGCGAAGTCGCGCGTGGCCGTCAGGGGGTCGAAGGCCGGCGGTCGGCGCACCACCGTCTCCAGCTCCTGCAAGGCGGCGCGCAAGGGGGCCTGCAGTTCCAGCGCCCGCTGGGTAGGCACCATGCCCCGCCCAGTTTCGGAGGGCACGAACAGGGGATCGTGGAACAGGTCGCGCAGGCGGGCCAGTTGCGCCGACAGGGCTGGCTGGCTGATGCCCAGGCGCGCGGCCGCCCGGGTGACGTTGGCCTGGTCCAGCAGCGCGTCCAGCGAGACCAGCAGGTTCAGGTCCACACCCCTGAGATCGATCATGGTTATGGGTCCAATATTGATGATCGATTTCAATTATAGCCAAGCGGGAACTATCTCACCAGGGCATCGCCAATCCCGAGGAGGCCTGCCCCATGTCCCACCCCGCCCCCCATCCGGAACCGGCCGCCCCGTGGCCAGCCTGGCCTCTGCGCCTGTTGGCGCTGGCCTATTTCACCATGGGCACCGGCACCTTGGCGGTGGTGGGGGCGCTGCCCCCCATCGCCGCCTCGCTGTCCTTGTCCCCCAGCGCGGTGGCGCTGATGGTGTCCGCCTTCGCCGCCACCTTCGCCGTCGCCGCCCCGGTGGTGCAAATGGTGGCGGGGCACCTGCCGCGCCGCACCCTGTTGCTGGCCGGCCTGGGCATCTTGGGCGCCAGCACCCTGCTGTCGGCCGGGGTGGCCAGCTATCCCCTGCTGCTGCTCTTGCGTATCCTCTCGGGCGTGGGGGCCGCCTGCGTCGGGCCGGTGGTGTCGGCTCTGGGCAGCACGCTGGTGCCGGCCCAGCGCCAGGGCCGGGCCTTGGCCATCGTCTTCAGCGGCATGACCATGGCGTCCGTCGTCGGCCTGCCGCTGTCCGCCTGGCTGGGGGAACAGATCGGCTGGCGCCCGCTGTTCGTCGGCCTGGGTGTATGGACCTGGGGCGTGGCGCTGGCCGTGGCGCTGGGGGTGAAGGACCGGGGGCGGGGCCATGCGGTGGGCCTGGGGCAACTGGCGGCCGTCCTGCGACGGCCGGGCGTGGCGGGGGGCGTCGCCCTCATGGTCTGCCAGATGGCGGGCCTGTTCACCACCATCACCCTGATCAACCCGCTGCTGCGCGACCGCTTCGGCGCCGACACGGCGCAGACATCGCTGGCCCTCATGGTGCTGGGCCTGTCGGGGCTGGCCGGCAATTATCTCGCCCGCTGGCTGGCCGACCTGTGGTCCGCCGACCGGCTGGTGGCCATCAGCCTGGGCGGCCTGACCGCCATGTTCCTGGCCATGGCCGGCGCCCCCGCCCGGCTGTGGGCCGCCCTGGCCCTGCTGGTGCTGTGGGCGCTGGCCAACGACCTGTTCATGCCGTCGCAGCAGCGGCGCATGGTGGAACTGGCGCCGGATGTGCGCGGCTTGGTGTTGGCCCTGAATTCGTCGGCCCTTTATGTCGGCATGGCCGCCGGCTCCTTCACCGCCGGCGCGGTCGAGCCCCTGGTCGGGGTGGGAATGCTGCCGCTGGTGTCGGCCGGCTTCATGGCGGCAGGCTTGGGTTTGCTGGCCGCCTCCCGGCGGCGGCGCGCCGTGACAAACGCCCCTGGGGCTGTGGCCGGCGCTGCCAGGAACGTCCAGCCCGCGGCGGCTTGCCCTGCGGCGCGATGACCCGGCGGTTGCAATTCCGTCGTTTTTTCCAGGGTGCGGGATTGATTTATGGCGCCGGCTCCGCACTTTCTAGCGGCAGCCGGCCGCAAGGGACCTGATCGGGGGCCCATCCTTGGCCAAAGGCTGACATCCAGGGAGGGAAGGGAACAATGTCTCGCGTCTCCGTCATCGCGCTGGCCCTGGGGCTGGCCGCGTCCAGCCTGTCGCTTGCCGCCAGCGCCGCCACCGCGCCGTCACCCGCGATCACCGCCGCCGTCGCCGACAGCAACCGGCCCCAGGCCGACAAGGACCGCGACGCCGACCGCAAGCCGGCCGAGATGCTGGCCTTCGCCGAGGTGAAGCCGGGCGACAAGGTGGTGGATTTCATGCCGGGCGCCGGCTACTTCACCCGCCTGTTCGCCAAGGCGGTAGGCCCCAAGGGGCGAGTTTACAGCCTGCTGCCCGGTGAGTTGGCCACCCGCTCGCAAAAGGCGGTGGATGGGCAGAAGGCCCTGGCCCAGGACAAGGCCTATGGCAACATCGTTCCGCTGATCCAGGCGGTGAACGCCCCGTCCATCCCGGAAAAGGTCGATGTGGTCTGGACCTCGCAGAACTACCACGACCTGCATGACGCCTTCCTGGGCCCGGCGGACGTGGCGGCCTTCAACAAGGCTATCTTCAGCGCGCTGAAGCCCGGCGGCGTCTATATCGTGCTGGACCATGCCGGCGAGACGGGTTCGGGCCTGCGCGACACGGACACCTTGCACCGTATCGATCCCGAAACGGTGAAAAAGGAGGTGGAGGCCGCGGGCTTCGTGTTCGACGGCCAGGACGACGCCCTGCACAACACGGCGGACAACCACACGCTCAAGGTCTTCGACCCCGCGCTGCGCGGCCACACCGACCAGTTCGTCTTCAGGTTCCGCAAGCCGAAGTAAAAGCGTCCTTCACCACGGGGGCTGCGCCAGGGCCGCTTTGGCCATTGCGCAGCCCTTTGTTTTTGCGGACCCTTTAGCCATCAAGACCACGAAGGGGGACGGGGCATGGCGAAAGGGATCGCGGCGTTGGTTGTGGGCCTGGTGATGGTTGGGATGGCGGGGCCGATGCCAGCCGCCGAGGCCCCTTACCGGGCGCTGGACGGCTATGCCCGCCACGGTCATCAGGAACGGCTGAACACCCCGGCCGATGAGGTCGACTGGCTGCGCAAGAACCGCTTCGTGCATGGCGAGCTGGACGATTTCCCCGCCGACGCCATCGTGCTGCACCGGGTGGACGTGGAAACCTACCTGGACCAGGCGGGGTTCCAGGGCAGCTACACCCACCTGTCCTACGGCTTCACCGACCCCACCGACCTGTGGGTGGTGCGCAAGGCAGGCACCGCGCCCTTCGTCGTGGCGCGCGGCCTACCCGGCGCCGGCGGCATCACCACCCAGGTGGCGGAGTTGCAGGCCCTGGGGGCGCGCCGAATCATCCATGTCGGCACGGCGGGCCTGTTGTCGCCGGACGTGCCCTATGGCCAGATCATCGTGTCGGACGGTTCCTACCGCGACGGCGGCGCCTTCCTGCTGGCGCCCGACGCGCGGGAGCAGGTGGCGCGGCCGGACCGGGAATTCACCGCCCGGGTGCGCGCCGCCGCCGCCCGTTCCGGCCTACCCAGCGCCCGGGGCGTCGGCTACACCATGCCCATCTACTATTTCCAGCCGGGCAGCATCCTGCGCGACCTGCTGGCCATCAAAGGCCCGGACAAGCCCACTTTCGTGGAGATGGAGGAGGGGCCGTTCTTCACCTTGGCCACCCTGATGGGGCTGAAGGCCGCCAGCGTGGTCGTGGGGTCCGACCGCCTGGTCAACGACGGCGGCCACCTGCGCCAGTCGCTGTGGGACGGTGACCTGGACGCCCTGGAACTGGCGGCGTTCAAGGTGGCGGTGGAAGCGGTGACCGCCCCGTGAGTGCCGGGGGCGGGGCGGCCTGTGACCGGCCTCACCTCGAAAAGTCGCGCGGACATGCTTAGGTAAGCTCTGGCAGTTCCGTCGCGGTTCGAAGAAAGGCCGGTCCCCCCGTGTCGCTTCCCATTCCCCTGTCCGTCCTCGACCTTTCCCCCATCGTCGAGGGCGGCACCGCCGCCCAGGCCCTGCGCAACACGCTGGACCTGGCCCGCCATGCCGAGGCCCTGGGCTACCGCCGCTTCTGGGTGGCGGAGCATCACAACATGACGGGCATCGCCAGCGCCGCCACCTCGGTGGTCATCGGTTATATCGCCGGCGGCACCAAGAGCATCCGCGTGGGCGCCGGCGGCATCATGCTGCCCAACCATGCTCCACTGGTGATCGCGGAACAGTTCGGCACGCTGGAATCCCTCTATCCCGGCCGCATCGACCTGGGCCTGGGCCGCGCGCCGGGCAGCGACCAGCGTACCGCCTGGGCATTGCGGCGCGACCGCTCGGACAACGGCGACAACTTCCCCCGCGACGTGCAGGAACTGCAGGCCTATTTCCGCCCGGCGCAGCCCGGGCAGGCGGTGCGGGCCGTGCCCGGCGCCGGCTTGGACGTGCCGCTCTGGATTCTGGGGTCCAGCACCTTCGGCGCCCGGCTGGCGGCGGAACTGGGTCTGCCCTACGCCTTCGCCTCCCACTTCGCGCCCGACCAGTTGCTGGAGGCGCTGCACGTCTACCGCCAGTACTACAAGCCCACCGCGGCCAATCCCAAGCCGCACGCCATGGTCGGTATCAATGTCTTCGCCGCCGACACGGACCAGGAGGCGGAGGTGCTGTTCACATCCCTGCAGGATCGGTTCGTGGCCTTGGCCCGGGGCAACCCCGGCCCCCTGCGGCCGCCCCAGCCGGGCGTGCAGTGGAGCCCGGAGGAACGCGCCTGGGCCGACCGGGCGCTGCGCTATTCCGTGGTCGGCGGGCCGGAGACGGTGCGCCACGGCCTCGACGCCATCCTGCGACAGACAGGGGCGGATGAGATCATGGTGACCGCCGCCATCCACGACCATGCCGCCCGCCGGCGATCCTTCCAGATCACGGCCCAGGTGGCCGGGCTGGCGCCACGTCTGGATTGAACCTGGGAAATCCTGTCCCGCGCCCGGCGTGGGATGGCGCACAGGAAAAGAGGCCGCCCCCCGCCGGGACGGCCCCTTTTGTCTTACTTGCCCATCGACTTGTCGCGGGCGGCCTTGAACTCTGCCTTGTCGTACCATTTCGGCCAGTCGGTGCCGAAGGCCAGCGGGCGGCTGAGGTCATAGATCATGTTGACCTCCATGGCGCCGCCGCTGAGGTCCAGGTCCGGCGACCATTTGTCGGAGGGCTGATGGTAGTGGAGGCGGGTGAACTCGTCCTCCTTGGTCTTGCCCCACTCGGCGCCGTTCGCCACGCTGTCGATGCCGCTGTGGGCGTAGATCACCGGGATGCCGATCTTGGCCAGGTTGAAGTGGTCGGAGCGGTAGTAGTAGCCGCGCTCGGGGAAGGGCTCCTGGTTCAGGGCCATCATATGGGCGTCGGTCCAGGCCTTCAGCCTGTCCTCCAGGTCGGACTTGCGCCCGCCCACCAGCACGACGTCGCGGGTCAGGCCGACGCTGCTCAGCATGTCCATGTTGAAGCCCGCGACCGTCTTGTTGGGCGCGAACAGGGGATGCTGGGCATAATACTCGGACCCTAACAGGCCTTGCTCCTCCGCCGTGTAGGCGATGAACAGCAGGGTGCGGTCGGGCTTGGGGCCCTTGGTGTAGCGCTTGGCCAGCTCGATCAGGCCGGCGACGCCGGAGGCGTTGTCCATGGCGCCGTGGTAGATGGTGTCGCCGTTGATGGCCGGGCCGATGCCCAGATGGTCCCAGTGCGCGCCGACCAGCACCATCTCATCCGGGTGCTTGGCGCCCGGGATGGTGCCGATGACGTTGTGGGAGATGACGTCACGCTCCGTCGGCGTGATGCCGACCGACATCTTCAGGGGCAGGGGTACGGCCTTGAAGCCGCGCCGCGCGGCGCTGTCCTTCAGCGTGTTGAAATCCAGGCCAGCGGCCTGGAACACGGCCTTGGCCTGGTCCAGCTGCATCCAGCCTTCCACGGCGGAGCGGGTCTTCAGCCCGCCGTCGGCCGGCATGAGGCTCAGCTTGGGGATGCTGCCGCCGTTGGCGACCACGCCCCAGGGATAGCCCGCGGCGCGCGTCTCATGCACGATGATGGCGGCGGTGGCGCCGTGCCGGGCCGCTTCCTCGAACTTGTAGACCCAGCGGCCGTACCAGGTCATGGCGCCGCCGCCGAACAGCGTGGCGTCGCCGGTGGCGTAGCCGGGGTCGTTCACCAGGATGACCACCGTCTTGCCGCGCACGTCGACGCCGGCATAATCGTCCCAGCCGAATTCCGGCGCCGTTATGCCGTAGCCCACGAACACCATGTCGTTGTCCTTGACCTGGACATGGGGCGTGCGCTGGCGGGTCCAGACGATCATGTCGCTGAAATAGTTCAGCGACAGCGGTTCCGCCTTGGGGCCGGTGATGACCATGGGGCCGTCGGCCTTGCTGACGATCTCCGTCAGCGGCACATCCTGCAGGTAGCCGCCGTCCACCGCCGGCTTCAGGCCGATCTTCTTGAACTGGTCCTGGATGTAGGCGATGGCCTTGTCCTCGCCCACCGTGCCGGGCTTGCGGCCCTGGAACTCATCGGACGCCAGGATGCGGATATGCTCGGACAGGGCCTGGGCCGTCACCGGGGCCACGTCCTTCGTGACCTTGTCGGCCGCCAGCGCCGGCAGGGCCATCGTCGCGGCGAGGGCCAGCGCCGCCGTGCCTTTCAGCAGGCGGGCGCGTCTGTTGTGGGGTCGCATGGGGTGCTTGCGTTCCTTATCTTATGCGGGGCGTGTCCATTGGCGTCCCTCAAACCGCCCATGCCCCCTGCCTGGGGTCATGGGTGTCGGCGGGGTTGCGACCGGGCGGCCGCCTCCCCGACGGAAAATGGGCCGCCGGATCCCTTCTGCCAGGGTACCGGCGGCCACACGCTCATTTGCCCTGGGACTTGTCCCGGGCGGCCTTGAACTCGGCCTTGTCGTACCACTGGGGCCAGGCGTCGCTGGACGCCAGGTCGCGGCTGATGTCGTACCACATGTTGACTTGAAGGGCGCCGCCGCGCAGGTCCATGGCCGGCGACCATTCGTCGGACGGCTGGTGGTAGTGCAGGCGCGTGTACTCCTCCTCCTTCGCCTTGCCCCACTCCGCGCCGTGCTCCACGCTGTCGATGCCCATGCCGGCGTCGATGACGGGGATGCCGACCTTGGCCAGGTTGAAATGGTCGGAGCGGTAGTAATAGCCGCGCTCGGGGAAGGGTTCGGGGTTCACGACCATGCCGTGGGCGTCGGTCCAGGCCTTCAGCCGTTCCTCCAGGTCGGACTTCTTGCCGCCGACCAGGACCACATCATGCACGGGGCCCAGCACGCCCAGGCCGTCCATGTTGAAGCCGGCCACCGTCTTGCCCGCCGGGTACAGCGGGTGCTGGGCATAGTATTCCGAGCCCAGCAGGCCCTGTTCCTCCGCCGTGTAGGCGATGAACAGCAGGGTGCGGTCCGGCTTGGGACCGTGGGTGTAGCGCTTGGCCATCTCGATCAGGCCGGCGACGCCCGTGGCGTTGTCCAGCGCGCCGTTGTAGATGGTGTCGCCGTTGACCGCCGGGCCCACGCCCAGGTGGTCCCAGTGCGCGCCCACCAGCACCACCTCGTCCGGGCGCTTGGTGCCGGGAACGATGCCGACCACGTTGTGCGAGACGACGTCGCGCACCACGGGGGTGATGCCCACCGACATCTTGGCGTTCATGGGCACGGCCTTGAAGCCGCGCCGGGCGGCGCTGTCCTTCAGCGTGCCGTAGTCCAGGCCGGCGGCCGCGAACAGCTCCTTGGCCACGTCCAACTGCACCCAGCCTTCCACGGCCGACCGGCTCTGCAGCCCGCCATCGGCGGGCATCAGGGTCAGCTTGGGCACGCTGTTGCTGTTGGCGACCACGCCCCAAGGGTAACCGGCGGCGCGCGTCTCATGCACGATGATGGCGGCGGCCGCGCCATGGCGGGCCGCTTCCTCATACTTGTAAGGCCAGCGGCCATACCAGGTCATGGCCCCACCGCCGAACAGGGCGGGGTCGCCGGTGGCGAAGCCCGGGTCGTTCACCAGGATGACCACCGTCTTGCCCTTCACGTCCACGCCGGCATAGTCGTCCCAGCCGAATTCCGGCGCCGTGATGCCGTAGCCGACGAACACCAGGTCGCTGTCCTTGACCTCGGCATGGGTGGTGCGCTGCCGGTTCCAGACGATCATCTGGCTGAAGTACTCGTACGACAGGCTCTTGGCCTGGCCGTCCTTGCCCGTGGCCGTGAACACCATGGGGCCATCGGCCTTGCTGGTGACCTCGGTCATGGGCACGTCCTGCAGGTAGCCCTTGGCGCCGGCCGCGGGTTTCAGCCCGATCTTTTTGAACTGCTCCTGGATGTAGGCGATGGTCTTCTCCTCGCCCACGGTTCCGGGCTTGCGGCCCTGGAAGTCGTCGGAGGCGAGGATCTTGACGTGGGCCGACAGGGCCTCGGGCGTTACCGGGGCGGCGTCCTTGGCCTGCCCCACCGTCGCGGCCCCGACATCGAGCGCGAGGGCCGCGGCGATCAGCGCCGTGGTCCCTGTGCGTAGTCTGGCTCCCATAAGTGCGAATCCCCATTGTCTTGGTCGTGTCGCCGGCGGTTACCCCGCGATAGCGCCGCTTGGGGCGAGAGCATACGGGGGCACCGCCCGGGAATCCAAGACCCTGGGTGGGGGCGTTGACGAAAGTTGGATATTGGATATGGGGCGTCGGGTGGCTGACGGCTTGCCCCTGGCTCCGGCTTACCGAAGACGAAAGGGTCCGGCCATCGCTGGCCGAACCCTTCATGGCGGGGACGGAATAGGGCCCGGAACTTAAGCGTCCACGCGGGTGCCCCACAGGTCGTATTCCTCGGCGTGCTCCACCGTCACCTGGACGATGTCGCCCACCGCCACGCTGGTGTCGCCGTTCAGGAAGACGCTGCCGTCGATCTCCGGGGCGTCGGCGGCGGACCGGCCGATGGCGCCTTCCTCGTCGACCTCGTCGATGATGACGTCGATGGTGCGGCCCACCTTGGCCTGCATGCGCTCCTCGCTGATGGCTTGCTGATGGGCCATCAGGCGGTTCCAGCGCTCCTCCTTCACCTCATCCGGCACGGCGCCGTCCAGGGCGTTGGCGGGGGCGCCGTCCACGGCCTCATACTTGAAGCAGCCCAGCCGGTCGATCTTTGCCTCCGACAGCCAGTCCAGCAGGAACTGGAAATCCTGCTCGGTCTCGCCGGGGAAGCCGACGATGAAGGTGGAGCGGATGGTGAGGTCGGGGCAGATGTCGCGCCAGCCTCGAATCCGGTCCAGCACCTTTTCCTGGTTGGCCGGCCGCTTCATGGCCTTCAGCACGTTGGGGCTGGCGTGCTGGAAGGGGATGTCCAGATAGGGCAGCACCAGGCCTTCCGCCATCAGGGGGATGACCTCGTCCACATGCGGGTAGGGGTAGACGTAGTGCAGGCGCACCCAGGCGCCCAGACCACCCAGCTCGCGGGCCAGGTCGGTCATGTGGGCGCGGACCTTGCGGCCCTTGAAGTCGCTCTCGGCGTGGCGCAGGTCCAGGCCGTAGGCGCTGGTGTCCTGCGAGATCACCATCAGCTCGCGCACGCCGGCGTTCACCAGGCGCTCCGCCTCGCGCAACACGTTGCCGGCCGGCCGGCTGGCCAGGTCGCCGCGCAGCGAGGGGATGATGCAGAAGCTGCAGCGGTGGTTGCAGCCCTCGGAAATCTTCAGATAGGCGTAATGGCGCGGCGTCAGGCGCAGGCCCTCGGGCGGCACCAGGTCGGTGTAGGGGTTGTGCACTGGCGGCAGGTGGTCGTGCACCGCCGACACCACCTGCTCGTACTGGTGGGGACCGGTGACGGCCAGGACGTTGGGGTACATCTCGCGGATGCGGCCCTCTTCCACGCCCATGCAGCCGGTGACGATGACGCGGCCGTTCTCGCGCATGGCCTCGCCGATGGCGTCCAGGCTTTCCTGCTTGGCGCTGTCCAGGAAGCCGCAGGTGTTGACCAGCACCACGTCGGCGTCGTCATAGCTGGGCGACACCTCATACCCTTCCGAGCGCAGCTTGGTCAGGATGCGCTCGCTGTCGACCAGGGCCTTGGGACAGCCCAGGCTGACGATGCCGACCTTGGGCGCGCCAATGGGGGCGGCGCCGGAAGGGGAGGCGTTGGAGGTGATGAGGGTGGGCTTGCTCATGGCGGCGCTCGGGAATCCCAAAGGGCGCCCACGATGGAACCCGCGCCGCATGCGGTCGGCGACAAGTCCCCCTCGAAGGCGCGCTTGCACTATACTATAAGGTGAGCGGCATCGTCGTGGACGCGGGCGCTCGTCTGGCCCGGGTATATAGCGGCAGCCGGCCCTTTTGCCCATCCCCCGCGATCTGTGACGGGCGTGCCAGGCGCGCAGGGGAGGGGCCCGCAATTGTGGGGCCGCCCCCTGTTCTGGACGCACGGCTTACCCTGGATTTTTGACTCCAGGGCGCTTGACGGGCGGGGCCGACCTCCATATAGTCCGCCCACATTTTTCGAGGGGCAGGCTGTAGGCCGCCCTTGCGGGCTAGACGCTGTCTCTCAAAAAGACCCCCTCGAAAATCTGTATAGCCGCACCCGAGTCCTTGTTCGGACGGCGTTTGCAAGGCCCGCGCGGAGCCAGTCAGTGCTTCGTGACGGGACTTTCGTCGTTCTGGGCATGCGTTTGGGTGCCTTGTTGTTGGAACTGTGAACCGAGAGCGGTAGATGCCGACGATCAACCAGTTGATCCGCAAGTCCCGTGAGGGCGTGCCGGAGCGGGACAAGGTCCCGGCGTTGCAGGAATGCCCCCAGAAGCGCGGTGTCTGCACGCGCGTCTACACGACCACCCCGAAGAAGCCGAACTCGGCGCTGCGTAAGGTCGCCCGCGTGCGGCTGACCAACGGCCACGAGGTCATCAGCTACATCCCCGGCGAGGGTCACAACCTGCAGGAACACTCCGTGGTGATGATCCGCGGCGGCCGTGTGAAGGACCTTCCCGGCGTGCGCTATCACATCATCCGCGGTTCGTTGGATACCCAGGGCGTGAAGGACCGTCGCCAGCGTCGGTCCAAGTACGGCGCCAAGCGTCCGAAGTAAGGAGTTATCTCATGTCCCGTCGTCGTCGCGCCGAGAAGCGTGAAGTCCTGCCGGATGCCAAGTACGGCGATACCGTGCTGACGAAGTTCATGAACTGCCTGATGTACGACGGTAAGAAGTCCGTCGCCGAGCAGATCGTGTACGGCGCTTTGGAGCGTATCGAGGGCAAGGTGAAGGCTGATCCCATTCAGCTGTTCCACGATGCCCTGAACAACGTCCGTCCCTACCTGGAAGTGCGTTCCCGCCGCGTCGGCGGTGCGACGTACCAGGTGCCGGTTGAGGTCCGTCAGGACCGCGCCCAGGCCCTGGCCATCCGTTGGCTGATCGCCGCCGCCCGCGGCCGGTCGGAGAACACGATGACCGAGCGCCTGTCGGGTGAGCTGCTGGACGCGGCCAACCAGCGCGGCGTTGCCGTGAAGAAGCGTGAAGACACCCACCGTATGGCGGAGGCCAACAAGGCCTTCTCGCACTACCGGTGGTAAGGCTGGGACCAGCTTAGGCCTTAAGGAATCATGGCGCGCTCCCATCCTCTCGACCGTTACCGGAACATCGGCATCTGTGCCCACATTGATGCCGGCAAGACGACGACGACCGAGCGGATCCTGTACTACACCGGCAAGTCCTATCGCATGGGCGAGGTCCACGAGGGCACCGCCGCGATGGACTGGATGGAGCAGGAGCAGGAGCGCGGCATCACCATCACTTCGGCGGCCACGACCTGCTTTTGGCGTGACCATCGGGTGAACATCATCGATACCCCCGGGCATGTCGACTTCACCATTGAGGTCGAGCGGTCCTTGCGGGTGTTGGATGGTGCGGTGGCGCTGTTCGACGCCGTGGCCGGGGTCGAGCCCCAGTCGGAAACCGTGTGGCGGCAGGCGGACAAATACCGTGTGCCGCGCATGTGTTTCGTGAACAAGATGGACCGGGTCGGCGCCGACTTCTTCGGCACCGTCCAGATGATCCGGGAGCGGCTGGGCGCCAACGCGGCGGTCCTGCAGCTTCCCATCAAGACGGAAGCCGGCTTCTCCGGCGTCGTCGACCTGGTGAAGAACAAGGCCATCGTCTGGAAAGAAGAGACGCTGGGCGCCGAGTTCTTCGAGATGGAAATTCCGGCCGCCCTGGCCGCGCAGGCGAGCGAATACCGCGCTCGTCTGGTCGAACAGGCGGTGGAAATGGATGAGGCCGCCACGGAGCGCTACCTCGAGGGTGAGGAACCCGACGAGGCGGCGCTCAAGGCGCTGATCCGCAAGGGGACGATCGCGCTGCGCCTGGTTCCGGTGCTGTGCGGCTCGGCCTTCAAGAACAAGGGCGTTCAGCCGATGCTGGACGCCGTTGTCGACTTTCTGCCCTCGCCGCTCGACATCGCCGATGTCGCCGGCGTGACGCTGGACGGGGAACCGGCCAGCCGGCGGACGGACGACGCGGCGCCCTTCGCCGGCTTGGCGTTCAAGGTGATGAACGATCCTTTCGTCGGCGCGCTCACCTTCGTCCGGATTTATTCGGGGCGGATGGCGGTCGGCGATCGCGTGCTGAACGCGAGCAAGGGTGAGAAGGAGAGCGTCGGCAAGATGTTGCTGATGCACGCCAACACCCGGGAAGAGATCGAGGCGGCCTGCGCGGGCGACATCGTCGCCCTGGCGGGGCTGCGGAACACGACGACGGGTGAAACCCTATGCGATCCGGAAGCGCCCCTGGTGCTGGAACGCATGGAGTTCCCGGAGCCGGTGATCGAGGTGGTGGTCGAGCCTAAGACCCAGGCTGACCACGACCGGATGGCGATGGCGTTGCAGCGACTGGCGTCGGAGGATCCCTCCTTCCGCGTCGGCCGTGACTCCGAGACGGGGCAAACCGTCATCGGCGGCATGGGCGAGTTGCACCTGGAGATCATCGTCGATCGCATGCGCCGGGAATACCGGGTGGAAGCCGACGTCGGCGCGCCGCAGGTGGCGTACCGGGAGACCATCGCCCAGAAGGCGGAGGCGGCCCACACGCTGAAGCGGCAGGTTGGCGCCATGGGGCAGTACGCCCAGGTGACGCTGTCCTTCGAGCCGTCCGAGCCCGGCAGCGGGTTCCGGTTCGAAAACAAGGCGGGCAGCCATCTGCCCAAGGAATTCGCCCACGGGGTCCAGAACGGCGTCGATGCCGCCAAGGACAGCGGGGTGATCGCCGGGTTCCCGGTGATCGATCTGAAGGTAGAGCTGGTCGACGGTGGCTTCCACGACGTCGACAGCTCCGTCGAGGTGTTTGAGCAGGCCGCTCGCGCCGCGTTCAAGGAAGGGATGGCGAAAGCCAAGCCCGTTCTCTTGGAACCGGTGATGGCGGTCGAGGTGGTCACCCCCGACGACTACATGGGTGATGTCATCGGCGATCTGAACAGCCGCCGGGGACAGGTGACAGGAATGGATCAGCGGGGCAATGCGCGCGTCATCATTGCCAGGGTCCCGCTGGCCAACATGTTTGGGTATGTGAACAACCTGCGCTCGATGAGCCAGGGCCGGGCGCAGTACTCGATGCAGTTTGACCATTATGAGCCGGTGCCGGCTGCCATCGCGGATGTCGTTCGCGCCAAGATGGCCTGATCAGGCAGAAGTCAAGAGAAGGAAGAGTAACCATGGCGAAGGCGAAATTCGAGCGCACCAAGCCGCACTGCAACATCGGCACCATTGGTCACGTTGACCATGGCAAGACGTCGCTGACGGCTGCGATCACGAAGGTGCTGGCTGAAACCGGTGGCGCGACGTTCACCGCGTACGACCAGATCGACAAGGCGCCGGAAGAGAAGGCGCGCGGCATCACGATCTCGACGGCGCACGTCGAGTACGAGACGGCCAACCGTCACTATGCCCACGTCGACTGCCCCGGCCACGCCGACTATGTGAAGAACATGATCACCGGCGCCGCGCAGATGGACGGCGCGATCCTGGTCGTGTCCGCCGCCGACGGCCCGATGCCGCAGACCCGCGAGCACATCCTGCTGGCCCGTCAGGTCGGCGTGCCGGCTCTGGTGGTGTTCATGAACAAGGTCGACATGGTCGACGACCCCGAGCTCTTGGAGCTGGTGGAGCTGGAAGTGCGCGAGCTGCTGAGCAGCTACGACTTCCCTGGCGACGACATTCCGATCGTGAAGGGCTCCGCCCTGTGCGCGCTGGAGAACCGCAGCCCCGAGATCGGCCATGACGCCATCCTGGAGCTGATGAAGCAGGTCGACGCCTACATCCCGCAGCCGGAGCGTCCGGTTGACAAGCCCTTCCTGATGCCGATCGAAGACGTGTTCTCGATCTCGGGCCGCGGCACCGTGGTGACCGGCCGTGTCGAGCGCGGCATCGTGAAGGTGGGCGAGGAAATCGAGATCGTCGGCCTGAAGGCGACGGTCAAGACGACCGTGACCGGCGTTGAGATGTTCCGCAAGCTGCTGGACCAGGGCCAGGCTGGCGACAACATCGGCGCGCTGCTGCGCGGCACGAAGCGTGAGGACGTCGAGCGCGGCCAGGTCCTGGCCAAGCCCGGCTCGATCACGCCGCACACCAAGTTCGTGGCCGAAGCCTACATCCTGACGAAGGAAGAAGGCGGCCGTCACACCCCGTTCTTCACCAACTACCGTCCCCAGTTCTACTTCCGCACCACGGACGTGACGGGCATGGTCTCGCTGCCGGAAGGCACCGAGATGGTGATGCCGGGCGACAACGTGCAGGTGACCGTGGAGCTGATCGCCCCGATCGCCATGGACGAAGGCCTGCGCTTCGCCATCCGCGAGGGCGGTCGCACCGTCGGCGCCGGCGTGGTCGCGAAGATCATCGCCTGATAAGTACCAACTGATTTGATTGACGGTGTGCGGTGCCGATGCTATTCGGCACCGCTTCCAACCAAGGTTTAGGACGATGGAAAGCCAGAATATCCGGATCCGCCTGAAGGCGTTCGATCATCGCGTGCTCGACCAGTCGACCAGCGAGATCGTGAATACGGCCAAGCGGACCGGTGCCCGGGTGCGCGGTCCGATCCCCCTTCCGACCCAGGTCGAGAAGTTCACGGTGAACCGCAGCCCGCACATCGACAAGAAGTCGCGTGAGCAGTTCGAGATCCGTACCCACAAGCGCCTGCTGGACATCGTCGATCCGACCCCGCAGACCGTGGACGCGCTGATGAAGCTCGACCTGGCCGCCGGCGTCGACGTCGAGATTAAGCTGTAAGTTTGAGTTGTGGGACCTCTCCCCCTGAGGATGTCCCCTGTTAGGAGAAGAGACTAAAATGCGATCCGGTTTGATCGCGCAGAAGCTCGGCATGACCCGCATCTTCACGGATGAGGGTGAGCACGTGCCGGTGACTGTGCTGAAAGTCGACAATTGCCAGGTCGTCTCCCACAAGACCGAAGACCGGGACGGGTACACCGCCCTGGAAATCGGCGTGGGCAAGGCCAAGGTGAAGAACGTCACGAAGGCTGAGCGCGGCCACTTCGCCAAGGCGAAGGTGGAGCCGAAGAAGAAGACCGTGGAGTTCCGGGTGACCCCGGACGCCCTGGTCGAGGTCGGTGCGGAGATCACCGTCGATCACTTCGTCGCTGGCCAGTTCGTGGACGTCACCGGGACGACCATCGGTAAGGGCTTCGCCGGTGGCATGAAGCGCTGGAACTTCGGCGGCCTTCGCGCCACGCACGGTGTGTCCGTGTCGCACCGTTCGCACGGTTCGACCGGTCAGCGCCAGGATCCCGGCCGCACCTTCAAGAACAAGAAGATGGCGGGTCACCTGGGCGTTGAGCAGGTCACCACCCAGAACCTGAAGGTCGTCTCGGTCGATGTCGAGCGCGGCCTGATCCTCGTCCGCGGCGCCGTCCCCGGCTCCGAAGGCGGTTACATCCTGGTCAAGGACGCCGTGAAGAAGAAGCTGCCGGAGGGCGTTCCCTTCCCGGCCGCCTTCCGTGCGCCGACGCAGGACGCTCCTGCCGCGCAGGAGGGCTGAGCATCATGAAGACGACCGTTAAGAACCTGAAGAACGAGCAAGTCGGCGAGATCGAGCTGGACGACGCCGTGTTCGGCCTGCCGGCCCGCGCCGATCTGCTGGCCCGCATGGTGAACTGGCAGCTGGCCAAGCGCCGTCAGGGCACGCACAAGACCAAGGGGATCTCCGAGATCTCCGGCACGACCAAGAAGCCGTGGAAGCAGAAGGGCACCGGCCGTGCCCGTCAGGGCTCCCTGCGCTCGCCGCAGTTCCGCGGCGGTGCGGTGATCTTCGGTCCGGTGGTGCGCAGCCATGAGCACGACCTGACGAAGAAGGTCCGCAAGCTGGCCCTGAAGACCGCCCTGTCGGTCAAGGCCGCCGAGGGCAAGCTGGTCATCCTGGACGACGCCCGCGCCGAGACCCACAAGACGAAGGCGTTGGTCGAGCAGTTCGGCGCCCTGGGCCTGAACTCGGTTCTGATCATCGACGGCGCCAACCTGGATGAGAACTTCGTCCGGGCCGCCGGCAACATCCCCCACGTGGATGTGCTGCCGGAGCAGGGCGCCAACGTGTACGACATCCTGCGGCGCGACACCCTGGTGTTGACCCGCAACGCGGTCGAGCAGTTGGAGGCTCGCCTGAAATGAGCAAGAACGCGAAGCCGTTTGTGAGCGCCGAGCGCATGTACGACCTGATCGTCGCGCCCGTCATCACCGAAAAGTCCACCCTGGGCTCCGAGCATAACCAGGTCACCTTCCGGGTGCCCCTGGATGCCACGAAGCCCGAGATCAAGCAGGCCGTCGAAGGCCTGTTCAAGGTCAAGGTGACGGCCGTCAACACCATCGTCTCGAAGGGCAAGACCAAGCGCTTCCGGGGCATCGTGGCTCGTCGGTCCGACTTCAAGAAGGCCATCGTGACCCTCGCCGAAGGGCACACGATCGACGTCACCACCGGCGTGTGAGGGCATTAACGATGGCACTTAAGACTTATCGTCCCATTACCCCGAGCCTGCGCCAGCTGGTGCTGGTCGACCGCTCGGAGCTGTACAAGGGCAAGCCGGTTAAGCGTCTGACGGAGGGCCTGAGCGGCACCGGCGGTCGTAACAACACCGGTCGCATCACCGCGCGTCGCATGGGCGGCGGCCACAAGCGCCGTTACCGCCTGGTCGACTTCAAGCGCAACAAGTTCGACGTCCCCGCGACGGTCGAGCGTCTGGAGTACGATCCCAACCGGACGGCCTTCATCGCTCTGATCCGTTATCAGGACGGCGACTTGGCCTACATCCTGGCTCCTCAGCGCCTGAAGGCCGGTGACGTCGTCGTCGCCGGTGAGAAGGTCGACGTGAAGCCCGGCAACGCCATGCCGCTGAAGAACATCCCGGTCGGCACCATCGTCCACAATGTGGAGCTGCGTGCGGGCAAGGGCGGCCAGCTGGCCCGCTCCGCCGGCACGTTCCTGCAGCTGGTGGGTCGCGACCAGGGTTACGCCCAGCTGAAGCTGCCCTCGGGCGAGCTGCGCATGGTGCGGGGCGAGTGCATGGCCACCATCGGTGCCGTGTCCAACCCCGACCAGTCCAACACCGTGATCGGCAAGGCCGGTCGCAACCGTTGGCTGGGCCGTCGTCCGTCCGTCCGTGGCGTCGCCATGAACCCGATCGACCACCCGCACGGTGGTGGTGAAGGCCGTACCTCCGGTGGCCGTCATCCGGTCACGCCGTGGGGCAAGCCGACCAAGGGCAAGAAGACGCGTAGCAACAAGAAGACGGACGGGCTGATTATCCGTCGTCGTCGCTCTAAGTAAGGAGTAGGACCCGTGACCCGTTCCGTCTGGAAGGGGCCGTTCATTGACGGCTACCTTTTGAAGAAGGCAGAGAAGGCGCGCGCGTCCGGCCGCAACGAGATCATCAAGATCTGGTCGCGCCGTTCCACGATCCTGCCCCAGTTCGTCGGTCTGACCTTTGGCGTTTACAACGGCCATAAGTTCCTGCCGGTGCTCGTGACCGAGAACATGATCGGACACAAGTTCGGTGAGTTCTCCCCGACGCGGACTTTCTACGGCCACGCGGCCGACAAGAAGGCGAAGAGGAAGTAAAATGAGCAAGCCTCAATCTGAACGGCCTTTCGCCGACAACGAGGCTGCGGCGCACGGCCGGATGATCAAGTCCAGTGCCCGCAAGCTGAACCTCGTCGCCCAGATGATCCGCGGCAAGGAAGCCGGCACCGCGCTGGCCATGCTGACCTTCTCCAAGCGCCGCATCGCCGGCGAAGTGAAGAAGGTCCTGCAGTCGGCCATCGCCAACGCCGAGAACAACCACCAGCTGGACGTTGACCGTCTGGTGGTCGCTTACGCCACCGTGGGCCGCGCCCTGGTGATGAAGCGCTTCCATGCCCGGGCCCGCGGTCGCGGCGCCCGTGTCGAGAAGTCTTACAGCAACTTGACCGTGGTGGTGCGCGAGCGCGCCGAGGAAGCCACGGGGGAGACCGCGTAACATGGGTCAGAAAGTCAACCCCATCGGGCTCCGCGTCGGTATCAACCGGACCTGGGACAGCCGCTGGTTCGCCAGCCGCGACTACGCCACGCTGCTGCACCAGGACCTGCGCCTGCGCAAGCACCTGCAGGGCAAGCTGGCCGCGGCCGGCGCCTCGCGCATCATCATCGAGCGGCCGGCCAAGAAGGCCCGCGTCACCATCCACACGGCCCGTCCGGGTGTGGTGATCGGCAAGAAGGGCGCCGACATCGAGAAGCTGCGCACCGATCTGGGCCGCATGACCGGTTCCGAGGTCAGCCTGAACATCGTCGAGATCCGCAAGCCGGAACTCGACGCCCGGCTGATCGCCGAGAACATCGCCAGCCAGCTGGAGCGCCGTGTCGCCTTCCGTCGCGCCATGAAGCGCGCCGTGCAGTCGGCCATGCGCCTCGGCGCCCAGGGCATCCGCATCAACTGCGGCGGCCGTCTGGGTGGTGCTGAGATCGCTCGTATGGAGTGGTACCGCGAAGGTCGCGTGCCGCTGCACACGCTGCGCGCCGAGATCGACTACGGCACGGCCACGGCTAAGACCACCTACGGCACCTGCGGTGTCAAGGTGTGGGTGTTTAAGGGCGAAATTCTGGCGCACGATCCGTTCGCCCAGGACAAGCGCGCCGATCAGCAGCCCGTCGCGGCGCGCTGAGGGTGAACGGATACTAGAGGGCAATTGCCATGCTGAGTCCGAAACGTACTAAGTACCGCAAGCAGCACAAGGGGCGCATCCACGGCGCCACCAAGGGCGGCAGCCAGCTGAACTTCGGCGCCTTTGGCCTGAAGGCGGTCGAACCGGCGCGCATCACCGCGCGCCAGATCGAGGCGGCCCGCCGCGCGATCACCCGTCACATGAAGCGTCAGGGCCGGGTCTGGATCCGGATTTTCCCGGACGTGCCGGTGTCGAGCAAGCCCGCCGAAGTCCGCATGGGCTCCGGTAAGGGTTCGCCCGAGTTCTGGGCGGCCCGCGTGGCCCCCGGCCGCATCATGTTCGAGCTGGATGGCGTGCCGGCGGACCTCGCCAAGCGCGCCTTCGAGCTGGCCGCTGCCAAGCTGCCGATTAAGACCCGATTCATCACCCGCCTGGGTGAGGGAGCTGAGGCATGACCAAAGCCGTCGACCTGCGCACCAAAAGCGTGGATGAGTTGCAGGACCAGCTCTTGCAGCTGAAGAAAGAGCAGTTCAATTTGCGCTTCCAGCGCGCCTCCGGGCAGCTGGAGAATACCGCGCGTGTCGGCCAGGTTCGGCGCGACATCGCTCGGATCAAGACCATCCTGGGCCAGCGGGAAACCGCTGCGCCCGTGTCCTGACAGGGGGAAGCGTTATGCCCCGGCGTGTTTTGCAGGGCACGGTTGTGAGCGACAAGGGCGACAAGACCGTCATCGTGCTGGTCGAGCGTCGTGTTATGCACCCCGTGTACAAGAAGTTTATTAAGCAGTCGAAGAAGTATGCTGCTCATGACGAGCAGAATGCTTATAAGGCTGGCGACACGGTGACGATCGAAGAGTGCCGTCCGATTTCCAAGCGGAAGCGGTGGGCCGTCGTCGTGGAAAGCGCCGCCCCGTCGGGCGCCGCCGTCTAACTGTTTTGCTTAAGGAAGCCAAACCATGATCCAGATGCAAACCAACCTGGAGGTCGCTGACAACAGCGGCGCGCGCCGGGTGCAGTGCATCAAGGTGCTGGGCGGCTCCATGCGGAAGGTCGCGGCCGTTGGCGACGTCATCGTCGTCTCGGTCAAGGAGGCCATTCCGCGGGGCCGCGTGAAGAAGGGTGACGTGCACCGCGCCGTCATCGTTCGCACCGCCAAGGAAATCCGTCGCACCGACGGTTCCGCCATCCGCTTCGACCGCAACGCGGCCGTGCTCATCAACAAGCAGGGTGAGCCGATCGGGACCCGTATCTTCGGGCCGGTCACGCGTGAGCTGCGCGCCAAGAAGTTCATGAAGATCATCTCCCTGGCGCCGGAGGTCCTGTAAATGTCGAAGATTAAGAAGGCCGACAAGGTCGTCGTCATCGCCGGCAAGGACAAGGGCAAGCAGGGCGAGGTGATCGCCGTTCTGCCGAAGGAGAACCGCGTCAAGGTGCGCGGCGTGAACCTGGTCAAGAAGCACCAGCGTCCGACTCCGACCCAGCAGGGTGGCATCGTTGAGCTCGAGGCGTTCATCGACGTCTCCAACGTCGCCCATGTCGACCCCAAGACCAACAAGCCGACCCGCGTCGGCTACCGGATCCTGGAAGACGGCCGCAAGGTCCGTTTTGCCAAGGTTTCCGGTGAAGTCATCGACCTGTGAGGCGCGTTATGGCTGCCAGGCTTAAAGAACATTACGATTCCGTCGTTCGCGCCTCGCTGAAGAGCGAGTTCAACTACGCCAACGACCTGGAAGTGCCGCGGATCGAGAAGATCATCATTAACATGGGCGTCGGCGAAGCCACGTCCGATGGTAAGAAGATCAACGCCGCCGTCACCGATCTGACCGCCCTGTCCGGTCAGAAGCCGGTGGTGACCCGCGCTCGCAAGTCCATCGCCCAGTTCAAGCTGCGCGAGGGCATGGCCATTGGTTGCAAGGTGACCCTGCGCCGTGACCGCATGTACGAGTTCCTGGACCGTCTGATCACGATCGCCCTGCCGCGCGTCCGCGACTTCCGCGGCGTGTCGGGCACGAGCTTCGACGGTCGTGGCAACTACGCCATGGGTCTCAAGGAGCAGATCATTTTCCCGGAAATCGACTACGACCGCGTGGACGAAATCCGGGGGATGGACATCATCATCGTCACCACGGCGAAGACCGATAAGGAGGCCAAGGCCCTCCTGAAGGGCTTCCAGATGCCGTTCGCGAACTGAGCGGCAGGAGCTTCCCATGGCCAAGACCAGTTCTGTTCAGAAGAACAAGCGCCGCGAGCGCCTCGCGAAGCAGTACGCCGGCAAGCGTAATGCTCTGAAGGCCATCGCGTCCGATCGTACCCTGCCGCCCGAGGAGCGGTTCGCCGCTCGCCTCAAGCTCGCCGAGCTGCCGCGCAACTCCAGCCCGACCCGTATTCGGAATCGCTGCGAGTTGAGCGGTCGTCCGCGTGCTTTTTACCGCAAGTTTAAGCTGTCCCGCATTGCCCTGCGCGACCTGGCCTCGACCGGCCAGATCCCGGGCATGACGAAGTCCAGCTGGTAATCGGAGGTTCGGGAAATGGCGTTGAGCGATCCCTTGGGCGATATGCTGACCCGCATCCGTAATGGACAGCGGGCCCGCATGCAGTCTGTCACCAGCCCGGCCTCGAAGCTGCGCACCAACGTTCTGGAGGTGCTGAAGCGCGAGGGTTATATCCGTGGCTACTCCCTGGACACGGTTCGTCCGGGCGTCCATAGCGTGCGTATCGAGCTGAAGTATCACGAAGGCGAGCCTGTCATTAAGCAGGTGCAGCGCGTGTCGAAGCCCGGCCGCCGCATTTACTCCAAGATCGCTGATCTGCCGCGGGTCTTTAATGGCCTCGGCATCTCGATCCTGTCGACGCCCCGTGGCGTCATGTCGGACAGCGAGGCCCGTGCCGCCAATGTTGGCGGCGAGGTCCTCTGCAAAGTGTTCTAAGGAGCTGGCCACATGTCTCGTATCGGCAAGCATCCGGTGCCCGTTCCGGCCGGTGTGACCGTTCAGGTCACCGGCCAGGACGTCACCGTGAAAGGCAAGCTGGGCCAGCTCAGCCTGACCCTGGTTGACGACATCTCCGCCACGCTGGAAAACGGCGCTGTGGTGGTGAAGCCCGCGAACGATAGCCGCAAGGCTCGCGTGAACTGGGCCACCTCCCGCACGCTGCTGGCCAACATGGTCAAGGGTGTCGACACCGGCTTCACCAAGAACCTCGAGATCACCGGCGTGGGTTACAAGGCCGCCGTCCAGGGTCAGGAACTGCTCCTGAACCTGGGCTTCAGCCATGACGTGCGCTTCCCGATCCCGGCCGGCATCACGATGAAGTGCGACAAGCCCACTTCCATCTCGATCACCGGTTTCGACAAGCAGAAGATTGGCCAGGTTGCGGCTGAGATCCGCGCGTACCGTCCGCCCGAGCCCTACAAGGGCAAGGGCATCCGGTACGCGGATGAGGTCATCATCCGCAAAGAAGGCAAGAAGAAGTAAGGCGCACGATCATGAGCAATGCAAAAGTTCTGAGCGCGCGCCGCCAACAGCGGGTGCGCACGCGGATCCGGAAGCTGGGTCAGGGGCGTCCGCGCCTGTCCGTGTTCCGTTCCAGCCAGCACATCTACGCCCAGGTCATCGACGACGTGGCCGGCCAGACCAAGGCCGCTGCCTCGTCCATCGACAAGACCCTGCGCGCGCAGCTGAAGACCGGCGCCGACATCGAGGCGGCCAAGGCGGTCGGCAAGCTGATCGCCGAGCGGGCCAAGGAAGCCGGCATCACGGAAGTGGTGTTCGATCGCGGTTCGTACCTGTTCCATGGCCGGGTCAAGGCCCTGGCCGACGCCGCGCGCGAAGCCGGCCTGCAGTTCTAAGGGGTAGCGATTATGGCACGTAACGAGAGGGACGGCGGCAACAGCGGCGGTCGCGAGCGTGGCGGGGACCGGGATCGTACGCCCCGGGACCGCGAGGAAAGCGAGCTGGTAGAAAAGCTCGTTGGTATTAACCGCGTCGCCAAGGTGGTGAAGGGTGGCCGTCGCTTCGGCTTCGCCGCCCTGGTCGTGGTGGGTGACGCCAAGGGTCGCGTCGGCGTCGGTTCGGGCAAGGCCCGCGAAGTGCCGGAAGCCATCCGCAAGGCCACCGACCAGGCCAAGCGCTCCATGATCCGCGTGCCGCTCCGCGAGGGCCGGACGCTGCATCATGACGTGCATGGTCACTTCGGTGCCGGCCGGGTGGTGCTGCGCACCGCCGACGCCGGTACCGGCATCATCGCCGGTGGTCCGATGCGCGCGATCTTCGAGGCTCTCGGCGTCCAGGACGTCGTGACCAAGTCGGTCGGCACGTCGAACCCGCACAACATGATCAAGGCGACCTTCGACGCCCTGTCCCAGTGCGTCAGCCCCCGCGCCGTCGCCGCCCGCCGTGGCCGTCGCGTCAGCGATATCCTGGGCCGCCGCGAGGCTGGTGCCGAGGCGAAGGAGAGCGCGTGATGAGCGAGAAGAACACCGTCATCGTGACCCAGATCGGCAGCCCGATCGGCCGCCAGAAGGACCAGCGGGCGACGCTGGTGGGTCTTGGTCTCAACAAGCTGCACCGTACCAACGAGCTGGAGGACACCCCCTCGGTTCGCGGTATGATCGCCAAGGTGCAGCACCTCGTGCGCGTCGAGAAGGCCTCCTGAGGCCTTCCCGATACGGCTTGAAGGGATAAAGTCATGAAGCTTACGGATATTCGCGACAACCCGGGCGCCCGCAAGGCGCCCACCCGGGTTGGTCGGGGCATCGGCTCCGGCAAGGGCAAGACCGGCGGCCGTGGCGTGAAGGGTCAAACCTCGCGTTCCGGCGTGTCGATCAACGGCTTCGAAGGCGGTCAGATGCCCCTGCATCGCCGCCTGCCGAAGCGCGGTTTCAACAATCTGTTCGGCACCGAGTATTCGGTGGTGAACGTGGGCACCGTGCAGAAGGCCATCGATGAGGGCCGTCTGAACGCCGCCGACGTGATCACCGCCGAGGTGCTGGTCGCCGCCGGCCTGGTGCGCCCGTCCCGCGACGGCGTGCGCCTGCTGGCCAAGGGCAGCATCACCGCCAAGGTGGCGTTCGATGTCGCCGGCGCCTCCGCTGCGGCCGTGGCCGCCGTGGAAGCCGCTGGTGGCTCGGTCAAGGTGCCCGCGGTCGAAGCGGCTGCCGAGTAATTAAGGAAGTGCGGCCGGCGTTCGTGTTAAAAGCGAGCGCCGGCCGTCTTTCTTTCTGCCGCAGGTCTCCCCATCTGGGGTGGGACCCGTTAGGGGGACCGGCGACGGTCCCTTTTCTTTTGTCTTTTTGATACCGTCTGTGCCGCGCCCCTGAGAGGCGCCTCGATAGGAACGGATTCCATGGCTTCAGCCGCCGAGCAGCTCGCCGCTAATCTTAATTTCGGCTCCTTCGCCAAGGCCACGGAACTGAAGAAGCGGCTCTGGTTCACCCTGGGAGCGCTCATCGTTTTCCGCCTGGGCACCTACATTCCCCTGCCGGGCATCAACGTCCAGGCCTTCGCCGACGTTTTCAACCAGGCCAAGGGCGGCATCCTGGGCATGTTCAACATGTTCGCGGGTGGCGCCATCGAGCGCATGAGCATCTTCGCGCTCAACATCATGCCCTACATCTCCGCCAGCATCATCGTGCAGCTGCTGACGGCCGTGATCCCCAGCCTCGAAGCCATGAAGAAGGAAGGCGAGGCGGGCCGCAAGAAAATCAACCAGTACACCCGCTACGGCACGGTGATCCTGGCCATCTTCCAGTCCTACGGCCTGGCCGTGGCGCTGCAGGGCGCCAAGGGCGGCACGGTGATCGATCCCGGCCCCTTCTTCATCATCAGCACCGTGGTCACCATGGTGGGTGGCACCATGTTCCTGATGTGGCTGGGTGAGCAGATCACCGCCCGGGGCGTGGGCAACGGCACCTCGCTGATCATCTTCACCGGCATCGTGGCGGCACTGCCCAAGGCGCTGATGCAGCTGCTGGAACTGGGCCGCACCGGGGCCATCGGCTTCGGCATCTTGGCCCTGCTGCTGGCCATCGCCGTGGGCGTGATCTTCTTCATCGTCTTCATGGAACGCGCCCAGCGCCGGCTGATCGTGCAGTACCCGAAGCGCCAGGTCGGCAACAAGGTCTATGGGGGCGAAGCCTCGCACCTGCCTTTGAAGCTGAACACCTCGGGCGTCATCCCGCCGATCTTCGCCAGCTCGCTGCTGCTGCTGCCGGCCACCGTCACCGGCTTCTCCGGCGGCACCGGTCCGGAGATCCTGCAGACCGTCGCCCGCTATGTAACCCATGGCCAGCCGCTCTATATCGTGCTGTACATGGCGCTGATCGTGTTCTTCAGCTTCTTCTATACGGCGGTCGTGTTCAACCCGACCGAGACGGCGGAGAATCTGAAGAAGTACGGCGGTTTCATCCCGGGTATCCGTCCGGGTAAGAACACGGCGGACTATCTGGACTTTGTTCTCACCCGTTTGACGGTGTTGGGTGCGGGCTACCTGGTGGTGGTTTGTCTATTGCCCGAACTGTTGATGGCCAAGAACGCTATTCCTTTTTATTTTGGCGGCACCAGCCTGCTAATTGTGGTAACGGTGACTATGGACACGGTCGCCCAGATCCATTCGCATCTGTTGGCGCATCAATATGAAGGCCTCATCAAGAAGGCAAAGCTGAGGGGGAGGCGTGGATGAACCTGATTCTTCTGGGGCCGCCGGGCGCCGGCAAGGGAACGCAGGCGCAGCGGCTTGAACGGAAGTTCGGGTTGGTGCAGTTGTCGACGGGCGACATGTTGCGGGCGCTGAAGGATAGCGGCAGCCCGCTGGGTCAGCAGGCCAAGGAGATCATGGCCGCCGGCAAGCTGATGCCGGACGCGATCATGGTCGAAATGATCGCCGACCGCATCACCCAGCCGGATTGCGCCAAGGGCTTCATCCTCGACGGTTTCCCCCGCACGGTCCCGCAGGCCGAGGCCCTGGACTGCATGCTGGCGGAAAAGCACCTGAAGCTGGACCACATCATCGAGATGGTGGTGGACGACGCGGCCCTGGTGGAGCGTGTGACCGGCCGCTACACCTGCGCCAAGTGCGGTGCCGGCTACCACGACAAGTTCCACCAGCCCAAGGTGGCGGGTGTCTGCGACATATGCGGCTCGACCGAGTTCAAGCGCCGGGCCGACGACAACGCCGAGACCTTCACCAAGCGTCTGGCGGAATACCATGCGCTGACGGCGCCCATCCTGCCGTACTACCAGGGCAAGGGCGTGCTGAAGCAGGTGGACGGCATGGCGGAGATCGACGAGGTCACCCGTCAGTTGGAAGCCATCATCGCCGCCTGAGCTTCAGGCGGCGTGTTTATCCGAGTAGGGAAGGGCCGTGTCCCCTGGGTGGGGGAGGCGGCCTTTTCCTTTTGGTGGCCCATCCCCTGGCTGCATGCCCGGTGTGGGCAACTGCCCCACGTGGGCGCGGTTGACATCCGGTCGCGCCTGCGTATACTCCCGCATCCGATCCGTTCTGGGCTTTGGTCCTGCGGGTCCGGATGAAACCCGCTCTCGGCCCTGGCACCCTTTGGGGTGGCGGGACGGGGCTGGTTCGTATGTGCATTTGGAGATCCTGGAGTTTCCAGGTTTTCTTCGGATGAGATGCCCCGAAGGTCGCTGGACGTCCCCGCCACGGGAACCGGTGATCAGGCGGGGTGTGGACGAAGATCGCATCGCCCGGGCGTGACGCCGGGGCGGGCATGAACGATGGAGAAAGCGCGTGGCGCGTATCGCTGGCGTTAATATTCCCACCGCGAAGCGGGTGGAAATCGCCCTTCAGTACATTCACGGCATCGGTCCCTTCATGGCGAAGGAGATCTGCGGCAAGGTCGGCATTCCCCTGGAGCGCCGCGTGCATCAGCTGACCGACGACGAAGTCCTGCGTATCCGCGAAGTCATCGACAGCGACTATTCGGTCGAAGGCGACCTGCGTCGCTCTGTCGCCATGAACATCAAGCGGCTCATGGACATGGCCTGCTACCGCGGCCTGCGTCACCGCAAGGGCCTGCCGGTCCGCGGTCAGCGCACGCACACCAACGCGCGCACCCGCAAGGGCCCGGCCAAGCCGATCGCCGGTAAGAAGAAGTAAGCTGAAGGACTGATAAGAAATGGCAAAGCCCAACGCTTCTGCCGCCCGGCTTCGTCGCCGCGAGCGCAAGAACATCACCTCGGGCGTGGCGCACGTGAACGCCTCGTTCAACAACACCATGATCACCATCACCGACGCCCAGGGCAACACCATCGCCTGGTCCTCGTCGGGCATGATGGGCTTCAAGGGTTCGCGCAAGTCGACCCCCTACGCCGCCCAGATGGCCGCCGAAGACGCGGGCCGCAAGGCCCAGGAACACGGCATGCGCACCCTGGAAGTGGAAGTGAAGGGTCCGGGTTCGGGTCGTGAGTCCGCCCTGCGCGCCCTGCAGTCGGTCGGTTTCCAGATCACGTCCATCCGCGACGTGACGCCGATCCCGCACAACGGCGTTCGCCCGCCGAAGAAGCGCCGCGTCTGATCATTCTACCGATTGCGGAGGCGGCCCCTGTGGCCGCCTCCGGTCCAAACGCTTCCGCGTTTCCCCGCCGCCCCGGGACCGGCTTTCGCATGCCATCGCGATCGCCCATGCATGGGGGAGGTGGTCAGGTTCAGGACAGGGCGCCGGTCGCAGGACCGGCGCCCTGATCCGCACCCGACAGCGGTGAAACCGGGTGTCGTGTCCTCCCGATGGCATTAGAGGCAACTACCCGTGATTCAGAAGAACTGGCAGACCCTGGAAAAGCCCAGCAAGCTCGACGTGAACGTCGGTGCCGATCCGCGCCGTGAGGCCACGATCGTCGCCGGCCCGCTGGAGCGTGGCTTTGGCCTGACCCTGGGCAACGCCCTGCGCCGAGTCCTGCTGTCGTCCCTTCAGGGCGCGGCGGTCACCGCCATCCACATCGATGGCGTCCTGCACGAATTCTCCTCCATCCCCGGCGTCCGCGAGGACGTGACCGACATCGTTCTGAACATCAAGAACATGGGTCTGAAGATGGAGGGCGAGGGCCCGAAGCGGCTGCGCCTGCGCGCCGAAGGCCCCAAGGAAGTCACCGCCGGCATGATCGAGGTGACGGGCGACATCGAGGTGATGGACCCGGATCTGGTGATCTGCACCCTGGACGCCGGCGCCCGCCTGAACATGGAACTGACGGTCGAGAAGGGCAAGGGCTACGTCCCCGCCAGCCAGAACCGTCCGGAAGACGCCCCCATCGGCCTGATCCCGATCGACGCCCTGTACAGCCCCATCCGCAAGGTGGCGTACAAGGTGGAGAACACCCGCCTGGGCCAGCGCACCGACTATGACAAGCTGTCGCTGTCGATCGAGACCAACGGCGCCGTGACGCCCGAGGATGCCGTGGCCATCGCCGCCCGTATCCTGCAGGACCAGCTGCAGCTGTTCATCAACTTCGAAGAGCCGCAGGCCGTCACCGCGTCGGAGAAGTCCGACGAGGTGCCGTTCAACAAGAACCTGCTGCGCAAGGTGGACGAGCTGGAACTGTCGGTCCGCTCGGCCAACTGCCTGAAGAACGACAACATCGTCTACATCGGCGATCTGGTGCAGAAGACGGAAGCGGAAATGCTCCGCACCCCGAACTTCGGCCGCAAGTCGCTGAACGAGATCAAGGAAGTGCTGTCCCAGATGGGCCTGCACCTCGGCATGGAAATCCCGAACTGGCCGCCCGAGAACATCGAGGATCTGGCCAAGCGTCTGGAAGAGCCGTACTGATCTCGGTTTTGAGGTTCTCCGCATCCGGTCTCGGCCGGGTGCGGAGCACAGGGCATAGGGCCCGCCCCCGTCGTACCGGCCGGCGCCTCCAGGATGCAAATCCAAGGGGGGCAACGGCGGGCGGTTCGGGGATCGTCATAGGTGTCGGCATCCGACACCCGGACATGAAAGGAGAAGCACCATGCGTCACGGCGTTTCCGGGCGTAAGTTCAGCAAGACCTCTACCCACCGTCTGGCCATGTTCTCCAACATGGCCAATGCCCTGATTAAGCACGAGC
Organism: Nitrospirillum guaranorum; assembly: GCF_034653275.1. NCBI lineage: Bacteria > Pseudomonadati > Pseudomonadota > Alphaproteobacteria > Rhodospirillales > Azospirillaceae > Nitrospirillum > Nitrospirillum guaranorum. Next base: position 1,493,969 of record NZ_JAYEES010000003.1, read on the forward strand.
AGATCAAGACGACCCTGCCGAAGGCCAAGGACCTGCGGCCGATCGTCGAGAAGCTGATCACGCTGGGCAAGAAGGGCGGCCTCGCCAACCGTCGCCTGGCGTTCGCGGAACTGCGCGACAACGCCATGGTCGACAAGCTGTTCACCACCGTCGCCGAGCGTTACAAGGACCGTCAGGGTGGCTACACCCGCGTCCTGAAGGCCGGCTTCCGCTACGGTGACATGGCCGCCATGGCCGTCATCGAGCTGGTGGACCGCGACGTCTCCGCCAAGGGCCAGGACAGCGGTCCGGTCCAGGTGACGGAGACCGAGGAAGAAGCGGCCTGAGTCTAGGCTGTTCCATTTCCGGAATGGTAAGGGAAAGGGCGGATCCGCGAGGGTCCGCCCTTTTTCCATGAACGATCGGCGGAGCGTGTGCGCGGGCTGCGTGTAAGCGTGTCTGGACGGGTGGGGCGCAAATCGCGCATCCTGCGGCCCGTCCATCGCCGGCGCGACAGGCGCGCCACAGCGCGGACAGGAGGATGAACCGGTGCGTATTTTGGGGATCAAGGCGGTCGTGGCCGGCCTGCTGTTGGCGGGGCTGGCGGGCTGCATGGCGCTGCCGTCGCAGCGCGAGGGCAAGCTGGACACCCACGCGGCCTGCGTGGCGCGCTGCAACCGCGACAGCCAGGTGTGCGGCGACACCAAGGCCGGGCAGAGCGACCATACGCCTGAGCTGAACAACGGCATGTGCCAGCGCGACCTGAAATCCTGCCTGAACCGTTGCGGTGATCCGGGCTGAACCCTATTTCAGCGCTGAGCCCATTCCCGTTTCGACCAGACGTGAGAGTTCTTCCCCGTGACGCTTGAAACGCCGTTCCGCCGCCTGTTTTCCCGCTGCGCCCTGGTGGCTGTCGCCGCCGGCTTGGCCGTGACGCCACCCGCCCTGGCCCAGCAGGTCCCACAAAGCCGTGAGCAGATCACGCTCAGCTACGCCCCGTTGGTGAAGCGGGCGGCGCCGGCCGTGGTCAACATCTACAGCCGCCGGGTGATCAAGCAGCGCGTGTCCCCCTTCATGGAGGACCCGTTCTTCCGCCAGTTCTTCGGCGACGCCTTCCGCGGCGTCCCGCGCGAGCGGGTGGAATCCTCGCTGGGATCCGGCGTGGTGGTGCGGCCCGATGGCCTGATCGTCACCAACGACCATGTCATCAAGGACGCCGACCAGATCACCGTGGTGCTGGCCGACCGGCGGGAGTTCCCCGCCAAGGTCATGAGCGCCGATGACAAGGTGGACCTGGCCGTCCTGCGCATCGACACCAAGGGCGAGAAGCTGCCCACCCTGGAACTGGGCGACAGCGACAACATCCAGGTGGGCGACCTGGTGCTGGCCATCGGCAACCCCTTCGGCGTGGGCCAGACGGTCACCAGCGGCATCGTCTCGGCGCTCGCCCGTACCGGCGTGGGCGTGTCGGACTTCAACTTCTTCATCCAGACCGACGCGGCCATCAACCCGGGCAATTCCGGCGGCGCGCTGATCACCATGGACGGCAAGCTGGCCGGCATTAATTCGGCCATCTACTCGCGCAGCGGCGGCTCGGTCGGCATCGGCTTCGCCATCCCGGCGGACATGGTGCGCTCCGTCGTCACCGCGGTGGAGGGCGGCGGCAAGCTGGTGCGCCCGTGGATGGGCGCCAGCGGCCAGCCGGTGACGCAGGAACTGGCCACCAACCTGGGCCTGTCCCGGCCGCAGGGCGTCCTGATAAACCAGCTGAACCCCAAGGGCCCGCTGGAGCAGGCGGGCGTGAAGGTGGGCGACGTGGTGACGGCGGTGAACGGCCACCTGGTCGATGATCCGGAAAGCCTGCGCTATCGCATCGCCCTGCTGCCCGTGGGGGGCACCGCCACCGTGACCGTGATCCGCAAGGGCGCGGAAACCAAGTTGCCGGTGAAGCTGATCGGCCCGCCGGAGGATCCTCCCCGGGACGAGGTGACGCTGCAGGGCCGCCAGCCCTTCGCCGGCACCACCGTGGCCAACATCAACCCAGCCCTCGCGGAGGAGATCGGCTACGCCGGCAATTCCGACGGCGTCATCGTGCTGAAGGTGCAGCCGGGCACCACCGCCCAGGCCCTGGGCTTCCAGCCGGGCGACGTGGTGGTGAAGGTGAACGGCCAGCCCATCACCCGCGTGGCCGAGCTGAAGCGCGTGGTGGACCAGCCGCAGCGCCGCTGGGACCTGGCCGTCCGCCGGGGTGACCAGGTGCTGACGCTCAGCGTCGGCGGCTGAGGCTTTCGGCCGGGCGGTGCTGCCGCAGGTGCTCCCCGGTAAAAGGACGATGCCAACCCGCATCGCGCTCTGGCATGGTGTTCCGGGTTTGTATCCTCGTGAGTAAGGCGCCATGGTGAAGAGCGGATCGGGTTCCCTGTTCGAGGCGGAGGCGCCGCGCCCGCTGGCCGACCGGCTGCGGCCGACCGCTCTGGACCAGGTGGTGGGACAGGAGCATCTGCTGGGCCCCAAGGGGCCTATCGGCCGCATGGTGGCGGCCCATCGCCTCAGCTCCATGGTGCTGTGGGGACCGCCGGGGTGTGGGAAGACCACCATCGCCCGCCTGCTGGCCCAGGCCACCACCCTGGCGTTCGAGCCCCTGTCCGCCGTCTTCTCCGGCGTGGCCGACCTGCGCAAGGTGTTCGAGGCGGCCAAGCAGCGCCGCCAGGCGGGCCAGGGCACCCTGCTGTTCATCGACGAAATCCATCGCTTCAACCGGTCGCAGCAGGACGGCTTCCTGCCTTACGTCGAGGACGGCACCGTCACGCTGGTGGGTGCCACGACTGAAAACCCGTCATTCGAGCTGAACGCCGCCTTGCTCTCCCGCGCCCAGGTCTTCGTCCTGAACCGGCTGGGGGAGGAGGCGCTGGAGAAGCTGATCGGCCGGGCCGAGGCGGAGGAAGGCCGCGCCCTGCCGCTGACCGAGGATGCCCGGGCCGCGCTGAAGGCCATGGCCGACGGCGACGGGCGCTATTTCCTGAATTTGGTGGAGGAGATCTACGCCGTGGTGCGGCCGGGCGAGGACCCGCTGGACACCAACGCCCTGACCGTGGCGGTGCAGCGGCGCATGCCCCTCTACGACAAGGCGCAGGAGGGGCACTACAATCTCATCAGCGCCCTGCACAAGTCGCTGCGCGGGTCGGACACCGATGCCGCCCTCTACTGGTATTCGCGCATGCTGGCGGGGGGCGAGGACCCGCGCTACATCGCCCGCCGCCTGGTGCGCTTCGCCAGCGAGGACATCGGCATGGCCGATCCCCAGGCCCTGACCATCGCGCTGGCCGCCTGGGACGCCTATGAGCGCCTGGGCAGCCCGGAGGGGGAGTTGGCCATCGCCCAGTGCGTCATCTATCTGGGCACGGCGCCCAAATCCAACGCCGCCTACATGGCCATCAAGCAGGCCCAGCGGGCGGCCAAGGAGACGGGCAGCCTGATGCCGCCCATGCACATCCTGAACGCGCCCACCCGCCTGATGAAGGATCTCGGCTACGGCAAGGGCTACAACTACGACCACGACACGGCCGACGGCTTTTCCGGCCAGAATTATTTCCCCGACGGCATGGCGCGGCGGGAGTTCTATCAACCGGTGGAGCGCGGCTTCGAGCGCGAGATCAAGAAGCGGCAGGACTATTGGGCCAAGCTGCGCCAGCGGGCGGCCGAGGGCGGTGGGGAGGGCTGACGCCTGCCCTGATGGGCTATGTCCCTGAAATCATTTGCGGGTGCGGCGTTCCCTTGGGCACCTCTATCGCGTAAAGTGCGCCGACATCCCGCCGACCCGCGCATCCGAGGATTTCATGGACCGCAGACAGTTCCTGTCGGCTGCCGCCGTGCTGGCCGCCGCGTCGACCCCGATGACGCCTTCCCTGGCCCAGGCCGCGCCAACGCCACCGTCGGCCGATCCCCTGAACCCGCCGGGCATCCGCGTGGCCGGCATCCGCATGATCCCGGTGGTGGGCGGCAAGTACAAGGTCTGGACCAAGAAGATCGGGTCGGGCGCCACCAAGGTGCTGTTGCTGCACGGCGGCCCCGGTATCGGCCATGAGTACCTGGAGGCGATGGAGTCTTTCCTGCCCCAGGCCGGGATCGAGATGTACTATTACGACCAACTGGGTGTGAACAATTCCGACCAGCCGGATGACCCCAGCCTGTGGACCCTGCCGCGCTACCTGGAAGAGGTGGAGGAGGTGCGGCGCGGCCTGGGCCTGGACCAGTTCGTCCTGTTGGGCCATTCCTGGGGCGGCATCCTGGGTATCGAATACGCGCTGAAGTACCAGCAGCACCTGAAGGGCCTGGTCATCTCCAACATGACCGCCGGCATCCAGTCCTACCTGAAGCGCACCAACAGCCTGCGCGCCCTGCTGAAGCCGGACTCGCAGAAGCGGCTGAAGGAACTGGAGGCGGCGAAGGACTACGACTCCCCCGACTATGACCGGATCATGATGGAGGAGCTGTACCCCCAGATCATCTGCCGCCTGGACCCTTGGCCCGAGCCGCTGAGCCGTTCCCTGCGCCACGCCAACTTCGCCATCTACAACCAGATGCAGGGCAAGAGCGAGATGGAGGTGACGGGCAACCTGAAGGATTGGGAGCGCTGGGACGCGCTGCCCCAGATCAAGGTGAAGACCCTGACCATCGGCGCCACCCATGACGAGATGGATCCGGAGGACATGAAGCGCATGGCGACGCTGATGCCCAACGCCCGCTCCGTCATCTGCCCCAAGGGCAGCCACATGTGCTTCTGGGATGATCAGGATTTCTACTTCAAGAACCTGATCCCGTTCCTGAAGAGCGTGTGACCCGCGATAGGGGGCTGGCGACAGGGGTCAGGCCCGCGCCTTGGAGTCCGCCGCCATGGCACGGGCGTAGTCCTTGGCCGCCTGCACCACGTGGGTGACGGCGCGGGCGATGTCGTCCGGCGGCTCACCGTCGCGTGCCAGGGCGCTGTCATCCGTCGGCACGCCGCGCACCAGGGCGCCCAGCCGCACCGTGGCGGCCTCGCAATAGCCGATGCGCCGGGCGTCGGGCGGGCCCGGGATGGTGCGCTCGTCCAGCCAGGCGACGGTGGCGGCACCCGCCAGGCGGCGCAGCGTTTCCAGCACGGCGCCCGCCTCGTCCAGGTGCGCCTTGCGCCGGCGGCCTTCCAGCACCATGCGTTGGCGCGTCACCTCCGCCGCCGTGCTGGCCAGGCCGGCGGCCCGGCGGGCGGCGTCGATTTCGGCATAGGGCGTCTGGCCCGCCCGCACCACCAGCGTGGCGTAGCGCATGTTGGCCTCCACCGCCGCCGCCAGCTTGTGGGGGAAACCCTTGGGCTCCCGCTCCGGCCATAGCGCCAGGCAGCCGGCCAGGCCGATGACGCTGCCCAGCGTGTTGTTGAAGGCGCGGGCCAGGGCGATGCCCTCGCCATGGGCGCTCAGGCCCGGGTGCAGCAGGTCGGCCACCAGCACGAACAGGGGCGTCAGGAAGGTGACGAACAGACTGTAGCTGACGGAGCGCAGGGCGATGGTGGCGGCCGCCAGGGGGAAGATGGCGGCCAGCAGCCATAGGGGTGTGGGCAGGGCCACGGCCAGGAAGGCGGCCGCCGCGCCGCCGATGACGCTGCCCACCACGCGTTCCAGGGTGCGCGGCCAGGTGGTGGCCGCCTGCGGCTGCATCACCACCACCGCCGCCATGGTGGCCCAGTAGGCATAGGCGACGTCGAGATAGGCCGTGACGGCGTAGGTGGCGGTCACCACCAGGGCCACGCGCAGGGCATGGCGCGCGATGGGGGAGGAGGGGACCAGCGCCAGGCGCAGGGCGCGGGCCGGCGTCAGGCGGCGGCGCGGCGCGGCGTCGGCTTCCCCGCCGGCCGCATCCGGGGTAAAGGCCAGCGCGCCGTCATCCACCGGCGGCGCCCACGCGCGGGTCAGGTCGGACAGGGCCTGGGCGCAGACCTGGGCCACGCGGCCCACCAGGTCGTGCGCCGGCCGTGCGACGCGGTCCAGCACCTCCGCCTCATAGGCCACCAGGGCGCCGTCGGGGGCGGAGCGCGATACCTGGCGGCTGGTGCGGCTCAGCGCCGCCCGCAACTGGCGCAGCGGCAGGGTGTCGGCGTCGGTGGGCGTGCCGGCGGCGTGCGGCTCCAGGTCATAGCCCAGCGCGATCAGGCCGGCGAAGATGCGCTCCCCCGCCTCGATGGCGGCCAGCAGGGCGCGGCGGATGTCGCGCCCGGCGCCGCGTCCGGCGGAAAAGCGGCCCACGGCGGCGCGCGCCCGCTCGATGGTGTCGCGCACCGCGCGGCGATGCTCGGCGGCATGCGCCTTCCAACGCGCGTCCTGGGTGGCGCCGCTGGCGTGCAGGGCCAGCAGTTCGGCCGTCATGTCGGCCAACTCGGAATAGATGGCGGCCACGGCGCGACGGGCGGGGGCGTAGGGGTGGATGGGCCACAGCACCAGGCACAGGGCCACGGCCCAGCCGCTGCCGGCAAGGAAGACGCCGGACAGGCGCAGGGCGTCGCCCGGCGCCATGGGATAGCCCACCGCCACCACGGCGACGCAGCAGGCCAGCACCCCCACCTGGGTGGCGGCCGGGCCGTAGACACGGCTGAGGCAGCAGAGGAACAGCGCCCCGAACAAGGCCGCCGCCGCCCAGACGGTTCCCAGCGCCGCCACGGCGCTCATCACGCCCGCCATGGCGGTGCCGATCAGGGCGAAGCCACCCATGGCCCGTAGGCGCACACCGAAGGGCCCGCCGGGATCGGCCAGGCAGGCCCAGAAGGCGGCGAAGGCCGCCCAGGACAGGATGGGCCGGTCCAGGTACAACGCCAGCGTGACCATCAGCGCCACCGCCGTGGCGGCGCGCAACCCCTCGGTGATGCCGATCTGCTCCGGCGTCAGCGCGAACGAGCGCGCCTGCAGCCAGCGCGCGAGCCGGCCCAGCGGGGACGATCGGTCGGTGGGCACCGTGTGGGCGTGGGACATGGGAACTCAAGTAGGCGAACGGATGACCAGGGCAACGGTACCTTAAATCCGTTCGCAGATGCAGCATTGGCGTGTGCAATGCGGCATTGTCGCCAGGGCCGCAGCTATCCGATAGCTGCCACCTTTTCCGCCAGTGCCACCTTAACCGCCGCCACCGGCGCCGACCAATCGCCCAGGCGTGTCTGCCGGAACAGGCGTAGGCTGGGGTACCACGGGCTGGTGTCGCCGGTGTCGTGCCAGCGCCAGTCGGTGGTGGGGGACAACAGCAGGAAGGCGGGGATGTTCAGCGCGCCCGCCAGGTGGATGCAGGCGCTGTCGGAACCGATGACCAGGTCCAGCCCGGCCACCAGGGCGGCGGTATCGGCCCAGTCACGGATGGAGGCGGCGGCGTCCCGGATGCGGCCGGGCGGAATGGCGGGGTCGGTCAGGGCGGCCTTGGCTGGGCCCATCTGCAGGCTGATGAACTCCACGCCCGGCACGTCCAACAGGGGCAGCAGCGGGGCCAGACCGGGGGAGCGCCAGCGATCGTCCGGGAAGTCGGGGTTGCCCTGCCAGAACAGGCCGACGCGCAGGCCCCGCTTCGGGCCCAGCATCTGCGCCCAGCGCAGCTTGCGGCCGGGGTCGGCCTTCAGATAGGGACCCGTCCAGGGCACGGCGGCGGGCGTGGGGCAGAACCGGCCGGGCAAGTCCATCATGGGCACCTGGGCGTCCCAGGGCGGGGGGCTACCAGGCTCGGCGCCGGGGGCCGTGCCGGACGCCGCGCCGGGGGCCGGGCCGGGGGAAGGTGTCTGCGCATCCACCACCACCGCGCCGTGGCCCTGGGCCGCCACGAGGGGGGCCAGGCTGGCCGGCACCTCGATGGTCAGGCGGGCGCCGGCGGCGGCCAGTTGAGGCAGGAAGCGCAGGCACATCAGCGTGTCGCCCACCCCTTGCTCGTGCCACACCAGCAGGCGCAGGCCGGCCGGCGTGCCTTGGGTCCAGGCGGGCAGCCCCTGGTGGCGGGGCGGCTTGGCGGCGGAGGGCCAGCGCCAGCGGTAGTGCGCGAAGCCCTCGCGGTAGCGGCCCAGGCGCAGCAGGCACAGGGCCACACCGAAGTTGGCCACTGGGTCCTCCGGCGCCAGGGTGGCGGCGACCTGGAAGGCGGCCAACGCCTCTTCCGACCGGCCCATCAGGCGCAGCAGCACGCCCAGGTCGCGGTGGGGCAGCATGACGTCCGGCCGGCGGCGCGCCGCCTCCGCCAGGTGGGCTTCCGCCTCCTCGAAGCGGAACAGGCTGGTCAGGGTGTTGGCCAGGGCGCAGCGGGGCAGGGGGGCGTCGGGGGCGGCGCTGACCGCGCGGGACAGCAGGCTGACCGCCTCGGCCGCGTCGCCGGCGCGGCGCTTCAATTCCCCCAGGTTGTTCAGCGCAAGGGTGTTGAAGGGATCGCGCGCCAGGATGTGGCGGTACCAGGTTTCCGCCTCGCCGGCGCGGCCCAGCCGTTCGCACAGGCGCGCCAGTTCCGTCACCGTGGGCACATCGTCGGGCGCGCGCTCCACGCAGGCGCGCAGGGCGTCGGCGGCGGCGGACAGCCGTTCCATCCGGGCCAGCAGGCGGGCCATGTTGCGCAGGGCGTCGGCATGGTTGGGGTTCAGGCGCAGCGCCTGGGTGTAGGCGGTCAGCGCCTCATCCGTCCGGCCCAGCGTGTCCAGCACCTGGGCATGATTGGCATGGAAGTCGGCCACGCCGGGGCGCAGCGCTATGGCGCGGGCGATCAGCGGCTCCGCCTCCGCCGCCCGTCCGGCCTGGGCGGTGGCCACACCCAGCAGGTGCAGGGCGTCCGGCTGCTCCGGCTCCTGCGCCAGCAGCGAGGAATAGAGCGCGCCGGCATCCGCCAGGCGGCCCGCCCGGTGATGCTCCAGCGCCACCGCCAGGACCTCCCCGACGGTGCGCATACTCCGGGTCCTGGGTGCCTCGGGTGTCATATCCTAGTGATATCGCCCCCTGGTGATATCGCCAAGGGCGCGGGCACGTTGGCGGCGGCGGTCACATCCCTTTGGTCACATTTGGCTTGGCCTGGGGTTCGGTGGGCATGTCCTCCGCCGTCGGCGGGTGGCGCGGGCGCAACCAGTGAACGAGGCGCGACCACAGGCCGTCCTGCGGGCCGGCTTCCTCCTGGGGCGCTTCCGATTCCGTCTCGTCCGACGCTGCCGTTGCGTCGACTTTCGCCGCCGCCGGCGGGGCCATCTGCTGGCGCATTTCCGCGAAATCGGCGACCGCTTGGCCCTGCAACATGCGAAAGCCCGCATCCAGCGCGTGATGGACCAGGGCCAGGCTGTCGCAATGGGTCAGGATGCAGCGATCGGCGCCCAGAGTGCGTATCACCTGGCGCAAGGTGGCGCCGCTGGGCACGGCGTGCGGCCGCAGGGCCGCCGCCGCCTCTCCACCGGTGATGGGAACCGCCGGCATCAGCCGCAGCAGCACATCCTTGGGCAAGTTGGCCTCGGTCGCCCGGTCCACCGGGACATGATCCAACACCATCAGGCACTGGCGGCGCCGGCCGATGGCCAAGGCCTCTTCCACCGCGTCCGGGGCCACCAGCCACTCGGCGTATGGCAGCTCAATCGCCAGTCGGGCATGCCAGTGGGCCGGCAACTCATCCAGCAGGGCCGTGAAGCTCCCCTGCCGCACGCTGCCGGCGTGCAGCTTGATGGCGATGGGCAGGCGCGGTGACGTCTCGTCATGCAGCAAGTGATGCAGCATGCGTCGGTCCAGGATTTCGGTGACGCGGGCGTGCATCCAAGGGGCGCCGATGATGGTGACGTCGAACAGCCGCTCCAGCGCGGTCAGATCCACCGTCTGCTCCAGCATGACCGGCTCCAGCGAGATGCCGTCGTCACCAACCCGATAAACGGGGTGGCGGCGGATCAGGGATGACAGGTCGGCGCCGTGCAGTCCGCGTTCGATGCGCAGCAGCGCGACCACCTCATCCGTGGCGGGTGACGACGCGGCCAGGGATTTGTCGCCCATCAGGATGCGCAGACAGGCGACCAGAGGCTTGGCGTCACCCGGCAGGTCAAACCAGTGGACGTCGACCTTTCCCTGGTGCGCATCGGCGAAGACCGTGCACACACGGTCGGCCGCGGCCAACAACGTCTCGCCGCTATCCATATCGCCGATAAGAAGCCAGGCAGATGAGCCTATGCCATAAGTATTAATCCTAATGGTGCGATCGCTGGGCGCTGTGGCCGCCTTTAATTCCGCATCAACAATTCTGTGGATGACTGGTTCATACGCATCCACAACCCCCGACAGATCAAGCAATGCCGCCCGGCATGCCCGCTTATTCTGCATTATACTGGCAATATGGGCCAGTACGTCCGGCGTATTTGTGGCCATGACGGGTTTACCTCGCGGCTAATATGGCCATCCGCGCCTCATTTAGGCGCTATGGTTATTGTACATCCGCTTACAGCAATGCTGTGATGATTTGAATCAATCGGATTTTTTCCGCGTGCGCTACATTTGCAGGCGCAAGATGGTCAGTGTTGATTGTCGGTCTCACTATCAACTCTTGTCGGGGCGCCCATAGCCGAGGCCATGCCGGCGCCCATTCGTGACGAACCGCCTGCGACTGGAAACAATGACGGACCTCTGGCACCCCGAAGGATCACGGCCTGAATTGGGTAAGACCGGCACGGCATCCGCGCCGGTGCCCAAGCGGCCGAACCCGGCCAAGTTCACCACCCTGCCACCCCCGGCGGAGGAGTCGGAGGAATGGGTCATCAGCTACATGGACATGGTCACGCTGCTGATGGTCGTCTTCCTGGGCATGGTGGCGATCTTGGGCATGAAGGGACGGCTGGCCGCCAAGCCGGAGGATGCCGGCGCCGTCGCGGCGCTGCGCGACGACCCAGTCCAGGAGGACATTCCCATTGCCCGGGGGGAGGCATCCGCCGATGAACGCCCGCCGGCCGCCGGTGATGGCACGTCGGGCGGAGGCGCCGCCCTGACACCGGGGGTCCAGGCGCTGCTGACCCAGTTGGAGGCGGCGGGGAAGCCGGCCGACCTGGACGTCATCCTGTCGGATCGCAAGCTGACCATCGCCATCAAGGACCGTATCCTGTTCGCCTCCGGCAAGGCGGACCTGGCGGCACCCGGCCGGCAGCTGCTGGCGAACGTGGCCCGCAGCCTGCGCACGCTGACGGGTGTCATCGCGGTCGAGGGCCATACCGACGATGTCGCGATCGCCACGGCCCGCTTTCCCACCAACTGGGAACTGTCGTCCGCGCGCGCCAGCGCCGTGGTGCGGGAACTGATCGCCAACGGGGTGGAGCCTGGCCGCCTGCGGGCGGTGGGCTACGCCGACACCAAGCCCTTGGACGTGCACGACCGGGCGGCGAACCGGCGGGTCACCATCGTGGTCGAGCGTTGAGGGGCTGCGCGCCGGGCGGGGTATCGCTACTCTGCCCGCGATCCCGAATTCATCCCTCACGGAAGGCCCACCCCTATGCCCCATGAAGAAGATCTGCGCCGCATCGCCTTGCAGGAACAGCGGCTGGTGTTCGAGCGCTTCGGACAGGAGGAGGCCTGGGCCCTGGGCGTTTGGTTGCGCCAGGCGGGGCTGGAGCGGGGCGGGGCGCTGGTGGTCGATGTGTCGCTGCATCGTCAGCAGGTGCTGCGCCTGGCGGTGGGGCCGGCCACGCCGGACCATGACGATTGGATTTGCCGCAAGCGGGCCACCGCGCTGCACTTCGCCCGCAGCTCCTACGCCATCGGCCTGGGCTTGGCCCAGCAGGGCACGACCTTGGAGATCAAGAGCGGCCTGCCGCACCGTGACTACGCCAGCCACGGCGGTGCCGTGCCCCTGGTGGTGAAGGGCGCTGGCTGCATCGGCGCGCTGACCGTTTCCGGCCTGCCGCAACGTGAAGATCACACGCTGGCCATGGCGGCGCTGGCCCATGTGCTGGGCCGTGACATCGACGACATCGCGCTGGACTGAAGTACAACCCGAGCAGCGGCGCAGGTGGCGCCGCCGTAGGTCGCGACCGCGACCGCCGGAGATTTCCGGGAAGCGTAGCGGACTGGAAATCGAGGAGAACGGGCGCGGATGCGTCCGTTAACGATCCAGGGTGATCGGCCCGTCGCGGGTGGTGCCGGTGTTGGCCTCGGGCGCCTTGGTCAGGGTGTCGCCCCGGCTGCGCTTTTCCTCGTGCTTGCCATAGATCTTGTCCAGGCGCTCAAACTCCGCCTTGTGGAAGGCCTCGACCTCCTCCCGGTTGCCGAACTGCGGGGCGGTGATGATGATGTCGTCGATGGGGCCATCGGTGCGCGGCGGCTCAACCGCGTCGGGGTCCTTGGGCGGGGCCGCCACCTTGACCACCGAGGTGGGCAGGCCGTTCTTGTCCAGGCCGGGCTTGGGCGCATCCGGCTTGGGCGTCTCGGCTTTAGTCGCGGGGGCGGCGGCGGACGGCTGGGCCGGTGCCGTTTGGGCCAGGGAGGCAGGGCCGGCAAAAACCGTCAGGGCGAGCGCCACCGTGCCCAGCAGGGCGGGCAGGGGACGGGCGGAAGAAAGCCAATTACGGGCGAACACGGGAAAAACTCCGCAGCGACGGTCATATAGCTTACCACGTGGGGCCGCCCTGCCAACTGTTGCCTGCCAAACGGCCATGCGCGCGTCCGTTGCAGACAGGGCAGGGGTGGGGTGGTTGAAAAGCGGTCATCCGCCGCCTCGCGGTACCGCGATGGGCGCAGGATGGCGAACCCCAAGGGTTAAGGAGAGGCTGGTGCCGGTCTTTGATGAATATATCGGTATCGACTGGACGGGGGCCTTGCCCGCCCGGGGTATCGCCATCGCCCGTGTCCGGCCGGATGATGCCGCGGTCCACCTCGTGCCGCCGCCCGGCCGGCACTGGAGCCGACGAGAGGCCATGGATTGGGTGGGCGAACGCCTGGCGGCTCACCACCGCGTGGGCGCCCGCGCCTTGGTGGGGATCGACTGCGGTTTTTCCCTGCCCTATGTGCCGGGCGTGGGGTACCTGGATGGCCGCGCCGCCGGGGTGGATGACATGATGGGCCTGTGGGACCTCGTGGACGAGGCCGCCGTCGGCGGCCCTGGCGCCGATGACTTCTGCGGCACCCCGGCGTTGGCCGATCCCCGCTTGGGCCCCAGTTTCTGGCTGGCCGGCCGACGGCCCGCGCACTGGACGGACGCCGAGGGTGGGGGCAAGCGGCGCCGGGTGGAATTGGTGGCCGCCCGCACCGGCGTGGGCACCCCCGTCTCCGTCTTCAACCTGGCGGCGGCGTCCAAGCAGGTGGGGAAGGCCTCGCTGGCCGGCATGCGGTCGCTACGCTACCTGAAGCGGCGCTTGGGGGATGCGCTGGCGGTGTGGCCGGCGGAAGCGCTGACGGGGCCGGATGGCGCCGCCCGGTCGGCGGTCACGGAGATTTATCCCACCCTGTTCCGGCGCCGCGCGCACGGCCTGGCCAAGATTCGCGACCACGCGGCCATGGCGGCGGCGCTGGCCCGGTTGGGGTGCCATGGGGGCAGCCATGCGGGGGCGGGGGTGCCGGCGGCCTTTGACGACCACGCCGGTGATGCCATGATCGCCGCCGCCGGCATGATGCGCTGGGCGCCGCTGGACGATGTCTGGGCGCCCAAGGGGCTGGACACCGGCACGGCGCGGCGCGAAGGATGGATTTTTGGCGTCACCGGCGATATGTCGGGGGACGTCACCGCCATTGAGAGCGGCGCCGTCGTCAGGGGTGGGGCCAGGGGTGGGGGATGAACCAGGTTATCGTCGTCGCCGTGGGCGGCGCCTTGGGCTCGGTCCTGCGATACCTGTCGCAGGTTTGGCTGGGGCGCTGGCTGGGGCTGGATTTCCCTTGGGGCACCCTGTTCGTGAACGTCGTGGGCTCCGTGCTCATGGGCGTGCTGGCGGAGGCCGCGGGCCGGGCGTGGCACCCTTCGCCGGAGCTGCGCGCCTTCCTGGCGGTGGGCGTTCTGGGCGGGTTCACCACCTTCTCCTCTTTCTCGCTGGACATCGGCACGCTGGTGTCGCGGGGGGATTGGCCGGTGACGATGCTGTATTTCATGGCGACGCTGGTGGTCGGCGTCGGCGGTCTTTTTGTGGGCATGGCCCTGGTACGTGCGGTGATGTCATGAGTGATGAGGGTGGCCGTAAGGTCGAGACGCGGATCGTGACCGCCGACGAGGCGGAGATGCGTCTGGACCGCTGGTTCAAGCGGCATTTCCCGGCGCTGAGCCATATCCAGCTGGAAAAGCTGCTGCGCACCGGCCAGGTGCGGGTGGATGGCGGCCGCGTCAAGGGCGCCACGCGCCTGGAGGCCGGGCAGTCCGTGCGCATCCCCCCCATGCCCGACCTGGCGCCCCTGGCGCCGGGCGCCGTGACGCGCAAGGAACGGCCGGTCCTGTCGGACAAGGAAGTCAAGGCCCTGCGCGACGCCGTGCTGTACCGCGATGCCGACGTCATCGTCCTGAACAAGCCCGCCGGCCTGGCGGTGCAGGGCGGCACTGGCCAGAACAAGCATCTGGACGCCATGCTGGACGTGCTGATGTTCGACGGGAAAGAGCGGCCCAAGCTGGTCCACCGCCTGGACAAGGACACCAGCGGCTGTCTGGTGCTGGCCCGCACCAGCTTCGCCGCCACCCGCCTGGCCGGCTATTTCCGGGGCAAGGAGGCGCGCAAGTACTACTGGGCCGTCACCGTGGGCGTGCCCAAGCAGCACCAGGGCAAGATCGACGCCGCCCTGGCCAAGGAGGCCGGCACGCGCGGCGAGCGCATGGCGGTGGACGAGGATGAGGGGGCCCGCGCCGTCACCCTGTACCAGGTGATCGAGAACGCGCACCGGCACGCCGCCTTCGTCGCCCTGTGGCCGCTGACCGGCCGCACCCACCAGTTGCGCGCCCACATGGTGGCCATCGGAACGCCCATCCTGGGCGATGGCAAGTACGCGGGGCAGGAGGCCTTCCTGGCCGGCGGTGCCGAGCTGCCGCGCCAGTTGCACCTGCACGCCCGCCGCATCGTCATCCCCAACCCGCGCGGCGGCAAACCCATCGACGTGACGGCCAACCTGCCGCCGCACATGGCCAAGACCTGGGAATATTTCGGGTTCGATATGAAAGACGGCGATCCCTTCGCCAGCTACGTCTGACCCTCATGTCCGCCTTCAACCGCCTGGCCCTGTTCGATTGTGACGGCACGCTGGTGGACAGCCAGCACGCCATCATCGCCGCCATGGCCGCGGGCTTCGCCAGCCAAGGCCTGACACCGCCGACCGATGAGGCCGTGCGGCGCCAGGTGGGCCTGTCGCTGGAGGTCGCCGTGCTGGGCCTGCTGCCCGACGGGGTGGGGGCGGGCGCCGTGGCCGGCATCGTCGCGGCCTACAAGGACGCGTTCTTCGAGAACCGGGCCAACGGCATCGCGGAAGAACCGCTTTACCCCGGCCTGGTGGCCGCGCTGGATGCCTTGGAGGCGGCGGGCTTCCTGCTGGGCATCGCCACGGGCAAGTCGCATCGGGGCCTGGTCGCCACGCTGAACCATCACGGCCTGGACGGGCGTTTCATCACCCTGCAGACGGCCGACCGCGCCCAGGGCAAGCCCGCGCCGGACATGGCCCTGCGCGCCATGGCGGAGGCGGGGGCCGACCCGGCCACCACCGTGGTCATCGGCGACACCAGCTACGACATGCAGATGGCGCGTAACGCCGGTGCCGCCGCCCTGGGCGTGGCCTGGGGCTATCACGCGCCGCAGAGCTTGCTGGCGGCCGGCGCCGCCCGCGTCTGCCACGACTATGCCGAGATGCCGGCGGCGGTGGCCGCCTTGGTGACGGCCTGAGGAACCGAAGAATGAAGCGGATTTACAAAACCGTGGCCGTGGTGCCGGCCCCCGGAACGGACGGCAAGGCCGGTGGCTGGCAGGTGCGGCTGGACGCCCGCGTGCTGAAATCGCCAGCCAAGGCCGACCTGGTGTTGCCGACCGAGGCGCTGGCCCGGGCGGTGGCGGCGGAGTGGGACGCCCAGGGTGACACCGTGGTGCCGGACTCCATGCCCATGATGCAACTGGCGTCCACCTGCGTCGACCGGGTGGGGCCGCAGCGCGCCACCATCCTGGACGGCGCGGCCGCCTATGGCGGCACCGACCTGCTCTGCTACCGCGCCGCCGAGCCGGCGAAGCTGGCGGAACGGCAGGCGCGCGCCTGGCAGCCGCTGCTGGACTGGGCGGCGTTGCGCTATGACGCCCTGCTGCAGACCACCACCGGCATCATGCACCGTGCCCAGGACCCGGTGGCCTTGAACGCGCTGAAGCGCGCGCTGGAGGCGCTGGACGATTGGCAGCTGACCGGCGTGCAGAACGCCGTGGCGCTGACGGGATCGCTGGTGCTGGGCCTGGCCCTGTTCGAGGGCCGCATCGATGCCGACCAGGCCTTCGACCTTGCCGAACTCGACGAGTCGTTCCAAATCGAGCAGTGGGGCGAGGATGATGAGGCCAAGGACCGGCGCGCGTCGCTGAAGGCCGACCTCGCTGCCAGTTTACGTTACCTGGAGTTCCTGAAGGCCTGAGCCGGCGGCCGTCAGAAAACATTGGAACTGGGCGCGCGGCGCCCCCTTATATGCGGTGCAACAACCGTTCCGCCCCGCATATTGAGGATCCGTTTCCCCATGACCTTCGACCAGCTTGAAGCCAAGATGCGCGCCTCGCTTTCCCAGTTCACCGGCTTGGGCGCCAAGGTGAAGTTCGACTTCGGCACCGATGGGGCCCTTTTCCTGGATGCGACCAAGGTGCCCACGGTGTCGCGCGACCCGGTGGACGTGAACACCACCCTGAAGATCTCGCTGGCCGACTTCGTGAAGCTCAGCGAAGGCAAGCTCAGCCCCACCCTGGCCTTCACCTTCGGCAAGCTGAAGGTCCAGGGCGACATGGGCGTGGCCCTGAAGCTGGCCGGCATGCTCGACGATTGAGTCGCAGCATCACCAATGGCATGAGGTAAGTCCTCATGCCGCTGGTAGCCCGCGACTGCGGGCGCCGCAGATTTCCGGGGAGCGCCAGCGGACTGGAAATCGAGGAAGGCAAGCCGGCGGATGCCGGCGCCCGCCGCCTGAGGGCGAACCCTACTTAAGCGGGCGTGATGGCCTGGGCGAAGCGGAAGAGGGAGGTTGGGTCCACCGCCTCCTTCACCTTTTGCAGGTCCGGATAGTTTTCCGCGTAATAGGCGGCCTTCCAGTCCTTCAGCGAGGCGTCGGGGAAGTTCTGGTAGGCGCCGCCGCCCGTGGTCAGCGCGCGCACGCCGCCATAGAACTTGTCCTGCCAGGCCAGGTTCTCCGTCACCAGGGTGGGGCTGTCCTTCAGCGCCCACCAGTTGACCTCGCTGGAGAACAGCCAGTCGTATCCCCGGTGGACGAAGGCGGTATCCTTGCGGCCCAGCTTGTTCACGGCCCCGCCCACCTGGAAGAATTTGAAGGCCGAGGCCATGCTGGTGCCCGGCATGGCCTTGCCGCTGGCGACCATGTTGGCCACGACGGTTTCCGTCAGGTCGCTGGTGTTCAGGAAGGCGGACTGTTCCCGGTAGTAATAGGGGAAGGTCTCCTCCGACAGGATGTCCTGCGCCTGCCAATAGGGCATGTCGGCGTGGATGCTGCGCTTCTCCGCCTGTTCCCACAGCCAGGGGCCGAACAACTCCGGCAGGGGCGGGGTGCCGGCATGCGCCTGGCCCAGGATGGAAACGCTGAGGCCCTTGCCCAGCGCGCGATCCTCCCGCGACGGCACGGTCACGGAAATCTTGCTGCCGAAGCCATTGGGGGCGGTCTGCAACTGGTGCAGCAGGCCGTGCAGCACCCGCTCCAGATCCCGGATCCAGGTGATCTCGAACACGGTGACGGTGCTGACGGGATAGGTCTCCACCGTGAAGCTGGTGTTGATGCCGAAATTGCCGCCGCCGCCACCCTGGCAGGCCCACAGCAGTTCCTTGTGGCTGTCGGCGCTGGCGCTGACCCTTTCCCCATCGGCCAGCACCAATTCGGTGCCGCGCATCAGGTCGGAGCCGATGCCGTAAAGGCGCATGTTGAAGCCGATGCCGCCGCCCAGCAGGAAGCCCGCGGCGCCAACGCCGTCGCAGCGGCCGTGGGTGACGGTGCGGCCCATGCGCTCCAGCGCCTTGTAGACCAGGCTGTTGATGGTGCCGCCCCGAATCTCCACCCGCTGCTCATCCAGCTTCGTGATGCCGGCCATGGGCGACATGTCGATCAGCAGGCCGTGGGTGGTGGAAAAACCGGCGTAGTTGTGCCCGCCGGAGCGCACGGCGAAGGGCGTGTTGGTCTTCTTGGCCCACGTGAGGCAGGCGCCCACATCCTCCGCTCTGGTGCAGCGGGCGATGCCGGCCGGCCGCGTGGCGTAGCGCAGGTTGTTGGGCCGGGAATAATCACCGAAGAACGGGTCGTCGGGCAGGACGACGTTGCCCTTCAGCGCGCGCGCCAGGTCGGCCCACGCGCCCTTGCCGGGATTGTGGGTCTGCGGGTGCAGTTCCACGCCGGGGTCGGCCAGGAACTGCTGCGCCTTGACCGGCATGGGCAGGCTGGCGCCCACCGCCAAGGCGCCCAGCCCTTTGAGGATGGATCGCCGCGCCGCCGCCGTTTCGAATGCCCCCACCACACGCCTCCCTTTAATCGAGAATTACTAAACCAGTAATTCTCTCATTTAGGTCGGCGTTGCAAGGGGTCAGCGCTTGAGGCTGAGCCAGACGTTATGCCCGTCGTGGAAGGAGGTGACCTCCACCGTCTCCCCCGCCATCAGGTCCAGCGGCCGGCGCGGCAGGTACAGACCGGGCTGCCAGCCCGACGCCTCGGTGGGGGTGAGGGGACTGTTCTCGAATTCCACCCCGTCCCACAGCTTCAGCCATATCCACTGCAGCAGGCCGACGCAGCGACCGTCGGCTGTCACCGGCAGGGCCAAGTGGCCGTGCCAGCTTTGCCCCGGCTGGGGATCGGCCAGGTCCACGGTCAGCGCCTGGAAGGGGTCGGACAAGGGCGTGAAGGGCACGATCCGGTCCAGGCGGACGGCGCGGGGCGCCAGACGGTTGAAGTCGCCAAGGTCGAAGCCGCAGGCCTCGTCCACGAAATAGGCCCGCTCCATCACCCGGCTTTCGGCCAGCAGGGCGCGCACGCCGCCGGCCTGGGGGATGATGCGCGCCCCGGGCGTCAGCAGCCGGTCCTTGGCGTCGCGCACCACGGGCAGCACCCGTTCCGACAGCAGGTCGCTGGACAGGATTTCCGAGACCAGCAGGTCGGCCGGGCGCGGTAAATCCTTGCCCACGGTCACGGCGCCGGACGGTTTGGCGATGACGGTGACGCGGTCGGCGTAGCCGTTGGCGGCGATGATGGCGCGCGCCGTCTCCGCGATGACGGGATCGGCCTCGCAGGTGTAGACGTGGGCGGCGCCGGCGCGCGCCGCCATCATGGCCAGCAGGCCGGAGCCGGTGCCGATCTCCAGCACGATGTCGCCTGGGCGCACCGCGGCGGTGATGGCCGCCTCATAGGCCGCGTTGCGCTCGATGTCGTTCATCATCGGCACGTGCCAGCGCGGCGTCAGCGCGGTGCGCAGCTTGGCCAGCTGCAGTTCGGCCTCGATGAAGTCCGGCTTCAGCTCCAGCGCGGTCTCGGTGTGCACCACCGCCTCGGCCAGGCGGCCCAGGTCGCGCAGGGCCGCCGCCAGGTTGAAGCGGTTGATGGGGTCGTCCGGTTCCGCCGCCACGGCGCGGGCGAAGCTGTCCGCCGCCTCGTTGGCATGGCCCAGCTTCTGATGGCAGAGGCCGATGTTGAAGTCACGGCCCCGCCAGGTGGGATCCAGGCTGACGGCCTTGCGAAAGGCGTCCAGCGCCTCCTTCCACTGGCCCAGGTGCTTGCGCACCGTGCCCAGGTTCCAGTGCACGGCCGAGGCGCGCGGCAGCATGCGCGCCACCTCGCGGTACACGGCCTCCGCCTCGGCCCAGCGCCCCTGATTCTGGTGCTCCACCCCCTGGGCGAACAGTTCCTCCGCGGGAACGGCGGGGACGGCGGGGGGCTTGGTCGGCTTGGCCATGGGGCAGGCGTTCTTCTCGGAAAAGGGGTAGGGCTTCTAGTCTAATACGGGCGTCAGGGCTTCAAGCTACGGCCGAAGCGGGTGCTCCAGTCGCCGCCGGGACAGGTCAGGTCGCTCTCGGCCTTGCAGAAATGGTTGGTGTAGGCCGTGAACTGTGCGCGGGCGATCACCCGGTCCAACGGCACGAACCCCAGGTCGGGATAGGGGAAGCGGCTGTCCTGGCTGTTGTCGCGGTTGTCGCCCATCAGGAAGACGTGGCCGGCGGGCACGGTGTAGACGCCGGTGTTGTCCGCCGGACCCTCGTCGCTGCGCTGCAGGACGGCATGGCGGGCGACGGTGCCGTCGGTGGCCGGCAGGTCCTCCACATATTCGGTCACGTGCACGGTTCGGCCGTGGTCGTCGCGGTAGTCGTAGGCGCCGGTCTCGTGCCGGTCGATCAGTTGGCCGTTCAGCACCAGCCGGCCGTGGGCCAGCTGCACCGTGTCGCCCGGCAGGCCGATCACCCGCTTCACCAGCGCCTCCGGCGCGCCCTCCGGCTTCAGCACGACGATGTCGCCCCGCTGCGGCAGGTGGGACAGCAGGCGGCCGTCGGCGGTGGGGATGAAGCCCTCGGGCAGGGTGATGTCCGGCGAATGGCGGCTGTAGCCGTAGGCGTACTTGGCGGCGATGAAATGATCCCCCACCGCCAGGGTGGGCAGCATGCTTTCCGAGGGCACGTAATAGCTGCCGAAGGCGAAGGCCCGGAAGGACAGGACGCAGACGCCCCAGATCAGGATGAAGCGACCCCATTCCAGTACCGCGCGCCGCATCGCTTTCCTCCACCCGTCGTTGCAGGCCCGCCGGGCCGTCGCCGGCGATGATGCCGAAGGGCGGCGGGCCTTGTCCATCGCGGCGTTGGCGCGCCCGGTGACGGGCGCTATATCCTTGTCCCCGTTGATCCTTCGCCCCGCCTCCTTCGCCCTGTCCACTGCGTTGATGGAGCCTGCCATGGCTGAACCCGCCCACCGCGTCGCCACCCATGTCGTCTTGCACGGCCGGGTCCAAGGCGTCTTCTACCGGAACTGGACGGTGGAGCAGGCGCTGGAACTGGGCCTGGACGGGTGGGTGCGCAATCGGAACGACGGCACGGTGGAGGCGCTGTTCGCCGGCTCGCCCACCGCCGTGGCGGACATGGTGAGCCGCTGCCATCGGGGTCCCACCCATGCCCGGGTGACCGAGGTGGACGCCACGCCGGGCAGCGATCCCGGCGCCACCGGCTTTCACAAGCTGCCCACGGTTTAGCGCTTTCGGCGGCCGGGATGGCCCAGCGGCATGATGTCCGCCCTCATGCCGTGGGACGCGACCGCCCGGCGTCTGAGGAAACCTGAAAGAAAAGGCCGCGCAACTCGTTTGGAGCGGCGCGGCCTTGTTCTCATCGCGGCCAGGGTCAGCTGGCCGCCGCTTGCTGGCGGGCCTCATTGGGATCGCGCAGCACATAGCCGCGGCCCCAGACGGTTTCGATGTAGTTGCTGCCGTCCGTCGCCTGCGCCAGCTTTTTGCGCAGCTTGCAGACGAAGACGTCGATGATCTTCAGCTCCGGCTCATCCATGCCGCCATAGAGATGGTTCAGGAACATCTCCTTGGTCAGGGTGGTGCCCTTGCGCAGGGACAACAGCTCCAGGATGCCGTATTCCTTGCCGGTCAGGTGCAGGGGCTGGCCCGCCACCTCGACCGAGCGCGTATCCAGGTTCACGGTCAGCGCGCCGGTGCGGATGACGCTTTCCGAATGGCCCTTGCTGCGGCGGACGATGGCCTGCATGCGGGCCAGCAGCTCGCGCTTGTCGAACGGTTTGGTCAGGTAATCGTCGGCACCGAAGCCCAGGCCCTTCAGCTTGGCGTCCAGCTCCGTCAGGCCGGAGAGGATCAGGATGGGCGTGGTCACCCGGGCCGAGCGCAGGCGCCGCAGCACCTCATACCCGTCGATGTCGGGCAGCATCAGGTCCAGGATGATGATGTCGTAGTCATACAGTTTGCCGATCTCCAGGCCGTCTTCGCCAAGATCGGTTATGTCGACGATGAACCCTTCGGATTTGAGCATCAATTGGATGCTCTTGGCCATCGACGGATCGTCTTCTACGACCAGTACTCTCATGGGCGTCTTCCTTGAAAGGGGTGTAGTCTCAAGGGAGCGGATAAGTTAACTGCCGACTAGGTTAACAGATGCCGCGGCATTATGCTACGCGGGTAAGGCTATCCTTTAGCTATCCCACCCGTTGTGGGCACCACTCCGGAACCCGTCGCGAGATTGGGATGATCCGGGGCCGTAACGGCTTGATAAATCCGGATTTAGGGCGTGAGAGACCGGCCATGATGTACGATCCCAACCTCCTGATCCCCGAGATCGAGGCGCTCGCCCCCTTCAAGATATTCGGGCGGGTCACGTCGGTGCTGGGCATGTTGGTGGAGGTCGGTGGTGTGGAACGCCGCCTGTCCATCGGCGGGCGGTGCCGCGTCATCTCGCGCGGGGGGCGGCCCGTGCCGTGCGAGGTGGTCGGCTTCCGCAACGGCAAGGCCCTGCTGCTGCCCTACGGCACGCTGGAGGACATCGGCCTGGGCTGCCGCGCCGAGGTGTCGGAGGGCCAGCCCGAAATCAACCCCACGCCCGCCTGGCTGGGCCGGGTGATCAACGCCCTGGGTGAGCCGCTGGACGGCAAGGGACCCTTGCCCCTGGGGCCCGTGGGCAATCCCATCAAGGCCGCGCCGCCCCAGGCCAGCACCCGCAAGCGGGTGGGGGAGAAGATCGACCTGGGCGTGCGCTCCATCAACACCTTCCTGTCCTGCTGCCGTGGGCAGCGCATGGGCATCTTCGCCGGTTCCGGCGTGGGCAAGTCGGTGCTGATGTCCATGCTGGCGCGCTACACCGCCGCCTCGGTCACCGTCATCGGCCTGATCGGCGAGCGCGGCCGCGAGGTGCAGGAGTTCATCGAGGACGACCTGGGGGAGGAAGGCCTGGCCCGCAGCGTGGTGGTGGTGGCCACCAGCGACGAGCCGCCGCTGATGCGCCGCCAGGCCGCCTACATGACCTTCGCGGTGGCGGAGCATTTCCGCGACCAGGGCCTGGACGTGCTGTGCATGATGGACAGCGTCACCCGCTTCGCCATGGCCCAGCGCGAGATCGGCCTGTCCGCCGGCGAGCCGCCCACCACCAAGGGCTATCCGCCCACCGTGTTCGCCGAGCTGCCGCGCCTGCTGGAACGGGCGGGCCCGGGCGCGGGCGACGGCACCATCACCGGCCTGTTCACCGTGCTGGTGGATGGCGACGACCATAACGAGCCCATCGCCGACGCCGTGCGCGGCATCCTCGACGGCCATATCGTCATGGAGCGCCGCATCGGCGAGCGCGGGCGCTATCCCGCCATCAACATCCTGCGCAGCGTCTCGCGCACCATGCCGGACTGCAACACGGATGAGGAGAACGCGCTGGTCATCGCCGCCCGCCGGCTGATGTCTTCCTACAGCGACATGGAGGAGATGATCCGCCTGGGCGCCTATCGCCGGGGCAGCGACCCGCAGGTGGACCGCGCCATCGAGTTGAACCCCCATATCGAGGGCTTTCTGCGCCAGGGGCGGCATGAGCGCAGCGACCTCGCCACCGGCTACGCCCAGCTGCAGGCCATCCTGAACGGCGCCAGCTGGCCCGTCTGAGCCCGTGTCAAGGTCGCGCTAGCCCATGAAAAGCCTGAAGGCCCTGATCCGGCTGCACAAGAACCAGGTGGACGACAAGCGCCGCCACCTGACGCAATTGCGCGACCAGGAGGATAGGCTGACCCTGGAACGCCAGCAGTTCGAGGCGCAGGTGGAGATGGAGCGCCAGCTGTCCG
The DNA here is from genome assembly GCF_034653275.1 of Nitrospirillum guaranorum. Taxonomy (NCBI): domain Bacteria; kingdom Pseudomonadati; phylum Pseudomonadota; class Alphaproteobacteria; order Rhodospirillales; family Azospirillaceae; genus Nitrospirillum; species Nitrospirillum guaranorum. The sequence goes on from NZ_JAYEES010000003.1 coordinate 1,517,876, forward strand.
GCACCTCCGTCGACATGGCGATGGCCTTCGCCAGTTACCTTCCGCAGATCAAGCTGCGGCGCAACGCCTTGGAAGTCGCCCGCCACCAGATCGCGGTCGCCATCCGCAAGGCGGAGGAGGACCTGGCCCAGGCCTTCCAGGAGCTGAAGCGCTATGAACTGGCGGAGGAGGAGCGCATCCGCAAGGAGAAGGCGGAACTGGCCCGCAAGGAGGCCATGATGCTGGACGAGGTCGCCGCCCAGCGCCACCTGCGCCAGCGGGATGAGGACGGGATTGGGGAGGAGTAGGCGCTCGGTCGAAAGGAATACCCAGATATTTTCCAGCCCACTCGAGGTTGAAACCTCGCCGCGGTTTTTTACATCCGTGCGGTGAAAGATGTCCTTCAACATTCCAGGTTGAAACTTCCCGGCGGTGGAGGTGGGCGTGCTGGCCTTCGATAAGGATGGATGGGCGGTGGATCCCAAGATCAGGGTGGAGCGGCGGCCTAACCTGGCGCATGGCCGCATGACGACGGTCAGCGGCATCATCGTCCACCAGACGGGTGCCCCCACGGCATCCTCCACCCTGAACAGCTATCTGCAGGATGGCGCCAACGGCGCGCATTTCCTGATCGACAAGAATGGCGACGTCTACCAGACCGGATCCGTCTTCTGGCGGCAATGGCATGTGGGGAAGCTGAAGCCGCGCTGCGTGCTGGAAAAGCGCTGCACGCCGGTGGAGACGAAGAAATTCGCTCACATGACCTACGCCGAGATCAACAGCTATGAGACGCAGAAGGCGGTGCCTGACCGCTATCCATCGAATGACGACTTTATCGGCATCGAGCTGGTCGGCGCTCCCACCGGCACCGCGCCCAATCAGGGCTATGAGACGGTGACGGCGGAGCAGAACGCGTCCCTGGCCTGGCTGGTCAAGGAACTGACGGAGAAATTCGGCGTGCCGATGACGGAGGTGTTCCGCCATCCCGCCGTGTCCCGCAAGAACGAGCACGAGGCGGAGTCCGCGCGATGGTAAGGTTTACGGCCCTTCTGGTGACCCTGCTGCTGGCGATGGGCGGCGGCGCCCAGGCCAAGCCCACCTCCTTCGTCATCAAGAGCGTGCATGTCGACCAAGCCGGCATCTGGCGGGAGAAGTCGGACGGCGACGAAGCCAAGGAGACGTGCGCCCGCTTCCACCTGGGCGACAAGGCCGCCACCCGCTGGTTCGCCAAGGCCAAGGAGGTGACGGAGCACGCATGGCGGGAGGAGCTGGACTGGACCCAGTGCTTCGCCACCGGCACGCTGACCACGACGGATGGCAAGACCTATTCCTGGGACCTGGACCGCTCCGGCCGGGGGCAGGTCAAGATCTCCGACACGGTGTCGGCCTACCTGGCGGGGCCGGAACTGCCCTTCGCCCAGTAGCCTTAGTTGAAGTCGTCGGGGTGGGGGCCCAGGCGGCCGCGCGGGTCGTCCAGGCCGGCGATACGGGCCTTGTCCGCCTCATCCAGGCGGAAGTCGAAGACGGCGATGTTCTCGCGGATGCGGTGCGGGGTGGCCGACTTCGGAATGACGCCCAGGCCCAGGTCCAGGTGCCAGCGGATGACGATCTGCGCCGCCGTCCGTTCATGCTTGCGCGCGATCTCCACCAGCACCGGGTGGTCCAGCAGCTTGCCCTGGCCCAGCGGGCTCCACGACTGGGTGACGATGCCGTGTTCCTCATGGAAAGCGCGCAGCTCACGCTGCTGGAATTGCGGATGCAGTTCGATCTGGTTCACGGCGGGCACCACGCCCGTCTGCTCGATCAGCTGGGCCAGCTGCGGCGCGGTGAAGTTGGAGACGCCGATGGACCGGGCCTTGCCCGTTTCCCGCAGGGCGATCAGCGCCCGCCATGTTTCCACGTAGCGCGCGCGGGCGGGGGTCGGCCAGTGGATGAGATAGAGGTCCACGGCGGGCAGGCCCAGCCGGGACAGGCTGTGCTCCAGCGCCGCCGCCGGCGCCTCGGTGCCGTGGCTGTCGTTCCACAGCTTGGTGGTCACGAACAGGCTGCGGGCGGTGATGCCGGTGCTGCGCAGGCCCCGGCCCACGCCGGCCTCATTGCCGTAGATGGCGGCGGTGTCCACCAGCCGGTACCCCGCCTCCAGGGCTGCTCCCACTACGGGGGCGGCCTGGCTGTCCGGCGTCTGCCAGACGCCCAGGCCCAGCTGGGGCATGACGCGGCCGTCGTTCAGGGTGAGGGTGGGCTGGTTGTCCATGGGGCGGGTCCCGCTTGTTCACGTCCGAGGGCGTCAACCAAGGTGGGGCGCACCGGCGTTGAAACAAGGGGCGCTATATCCGCGTGGCGGGCCCCGCGCCGGCGCCGCCGGCGCCAGCGGCTTGATCGACCCAGCCGTGGGCGCCGGTCTGGAAGGCCAACCCGCCGCTGTAGCCCACGGCCGCCAGGCTGTTGCTGTAAATGCCGTGCAGCTCCCGCGTCAGGCTGGTGGGCAGCAGCTGGCGCGTGCGGATCATCAGGTCGAAGCGGCCGGTCCAGATCAGGCCGTCCAGCTGCATGGGCCCCAGCTGCGACAGGTGCAGGTCGATCAGGAAGCGGCGTAGCGGGCGGTTGCGAACCCCGCGCGCACCACCTTCCTCTTCCCCGCCCTCCTCGTCGTTGATGGCGCGGACGTGGACCTGCAGGCGCCCCACCTCATCGCCGAAGGGCACGGCGAAGGTGCGCCAGCCATCCTTGTTGGGTTCCGCCGCCTGGGTGGCGATGCTGTTGAAATCATCGCTGAGGCGGGCGGACAGGCGTCCGCGCCCCGCCTTGCTGAGCGTCGACATGGCCTCCGACCCCAGCCAGCCGCTGGCGTCGCCGCCGCGCAGGGCCGCCAGGAAGACCACCAGGGTCTTGGTCAGCTGCGGTGTCGGGCGGGGCAGCACGCTGTTGATCAACTGGTGCGCCAGGGCCGGGTCGCTGGCGGCGATGACCGCCAAGGCTTCCCGCAGGGCCGGCCAGTCGCGGCCCCGCGCCGGATCGATGGGGGGCGGCACGGCGTCCGGTTCCGGTGCCGCGGCGGTCGCGGGGGCCAGCTGCACCTTGGTGCCCACGGGCAGGTCGGCGCGGGCCTGCAACAGGAAGGTGCCCCGGGGCGTTTCCACCACCGGCTGGCCGGTGCGGGTCAGCGCCACCACCGTGCCGGGCAGGGGCGGCAGGACGCCTGGTCGGGCCAGGGCGGGGTTCAACGGCGCCTCCGCCGCATCCTCCGGCGGCAGGGTGCCGGGGCCGGCGCCGGGGGTGGTTTCCACGGCCATGCCCGGCCGCTGCACCGACAGCACGGTGAAGCTCTGCGTCTGTCCCGGGCCGGGATTGGCGATGGCCTGCGGGGGCGCGGCGTAAGCCCCGGCGGCCCCGGCCCCGGTTGCGGTGGGCAGGCCGGGCAGCGCCGTCTGGGATGCCAGGAGGCCGGGGGGCAGGGGGGCGCCCGCCGCCATCCCCGCCGGCTGCGACGGGACACCGAGGGGGGAAGCGGCCACGCCACCGCCCATGGCCGCCGATGGTCCGGCCTGGCCGGCGGGCACGGTCAAGACCGGGGGGCCAGGCGGCACCTGCGCCTGCCCGGCGGTGGGCGTCGCGGTTCGGGCCAGAAGGTTGGCGACGGGAGGGGGCGCGGCGGGGGTGGCCGGAGGGGCCATGGGCGATGGTACAGGGGTCTGCGGCGACGGGGCCGATGTCGCGGCCGGCGCGGGCGCCTGGCCCTGCGCCGGTCCGTTCCCAGGGACTGGGCCGGCGGGGAGGGGGGAGAAGGGGGCGGCGGTGCCGGAAGGCAAGCCGGTGCGTACGAAGCTGGGCCGCCCCGCGCTCAGGAACAGGCCGCCGCTGACGAACGGCGCCTCGTCCGCCCCGGGGTCCGCCACGGGCGGCACGATGCCCGGTTGAAGGCCGGGGGCGAGGCCAGGCTGGGCCGCCGGCGTGGCGGCACCGGGCGGCGTCGGGGGCGTCTTGGAGGCCCCGAGGTCGGGCAGGAACTCAGGCACGCCCAACGAGGCCAGCAGGGTGGCGGCGCGGGTGAGTGGCGGAGCCGCCGCCGGCTGGGCGGGCACCGGGGAGGCGGGCGCTTGCGGGCTGGACGCTTGCGGAACGGGTTGGCCCGCCGGCGCGCCAGGGGGCGTGTCGATGGTGGCCGCAGCCCCCGCCGGGGCGCCGCTGGGCGCGGCGGTCGCGGGGGCCACCACCGGCGGTGGCGTGGCGGGCTGGCCGGGGGGCGGGTTCGCTGACGGCGCGGGCGGCGACTGCTGGCCACTAGGCGCCGGTACCTGGAGCGTGGTCGGCGGCACGATGCCGGGCAGCAGGTCGGCCAAGGACGGCGGATTGCCGCCGCTCCCCCCGGGCGATGTCTGCGCGAACAGCAGGTTCGCCAGGGTGGCGGTGGCCGAGGGCGGAACCGGCGTGCCTGTGGGGGCTGGGTTCGCCTGTCCGCCAGCGGTCACCGTGGTGCCGGATGGCGCGGTCGACGCGGGCTGGCTGCTGGCCGTGCCGGCATTAGGGGCTGTCCCGGCACCGGTGTCCGGCGTGGCGGCGCCCGCCTGAGGTGCGGGGGCGCCACCGCTGGGCGCCGGGGTGGCGGTGGAGGGGAGGCTGGCCGCCGGCTGGTTCGGTGACTGCCGGGGGGAGTCGTCCGTCAGGTCGGGCTGGTCGCCGGCATCGCCCTGGGCGCCGACGATCAGGCCCAGCCCTTGGCCCTGGTTGATGTCGGACGCGGGTGGCGCGGTGCTGGGCGCGGGCGTGCTCGTCGTGGCCGGGGCTGGATTCAGCAGGACGGCGGCCAGCGTGCTGCCCACCTGCAAGGCCGGCAGGCCGGCGGCGGGGTTGGGGAGCTGGACGGGGGGCTGCGCCTGCGCTTGAGCGGCGGTGGCCTGGCCGCTGCTAGCGGCCAGGCCACCGGCCTGGGCCGCGCCTTGCGTGGCCGCCTGGGCCACCACGGTGGCGGTCAGGGCGGCCCCCGTGGTTTGCGCCGGGATTTGCAGGGTGACGGGACGGTCGGTGGGCAGGGGGGCGTCGGTGCGGACCTGCACGTCGCCGGCGGCGGTGCGCACCGTGGCCTGGTCGCCCTGCTGCTCCGTCACCATGCCGCTGACGGCCAGGGCGCGGGCGATGCCGGTCAGCTTGTCCGGCAGCTGGGTCACCGTCACCTGCCCCAGCACGGTGGGCGCGGCACCGGCGCCGGTGCCGGCCGTCTGGGTGATGATGGACGGGGTCTGGACGCCGCTCATGGCCGAAGGCTCCACCCGCCAGGGGGTGTCCTCCGCCCGATCAGCGCCGTCCAGCTGGGGGCCACGCCGGATCAGCCCCCCTGGTTCAGGCGGTTGGCCACCATCTCGATGTCATGGGCGGCATCGGAGGTGGGGAAGCGCATGAACAGGGGCGACTGGTTGCGGATGGCCTCGCGCACCTTGGCGTCGCGCCGTACGATGCCGCCCAGCTTGGGCGACATCTTCAGGTACCGCTGGCAGACGGTCAGCAGTTTCTCATAGGTCTTCTCGCCCAGCGCCTTGCTGTCGGCCATGTTGATGACCACGCGCAGGTCGGCCATGGGGTTGGCCTGGTAGCTGAGCTTCAGGAAGGCGTAGGCGTCGGTGATGGAGGTGGGCTCGTCCGTGGTCACCACCAGCGTGGTGCCGGCGGGGCCGGAGAAGGTGCGCACCATGCGGTCCACGCCGGCGCCCAGGTCGATGACCACCCAGTCATAGCTCTTGGCCACGTCCGCCAGTTCCGTGCGCAGCTGGGTCAGCCGCGCGGGGGGCAGGTTGGCCAGGCTGCCGGAACCGCTGCGGCCGGCGATGATGTCGAACCCGCCCTCGGGGAAGCGCTGGGCCGCCCCCTGCAGGGTCACCATGCCGTCGATCACCTGGCCCAGGTCGCGCTTGGGCATCAGGCCCAGCTGGATGTCCACGTTGGCCAGGCCCAGGTCGCCGTCGAACAGCAGGATGCGCTTGCCGCTGCGCGCCAGGGCGTGCGCCAGGGTGACGGAGAAGAAGGTCTTGCCCACGCCGCCCTTGCCGCTGGCCACGGCCAGGATGTTCTGGCGCCGCAGGGGCATGACGTTGTCGGCGGTGGCGAGGGCCGCCGGCGCGCCGGTTGGGGAGAGAAGGTCGTTCATGCGTGGGTCCCCGTTTGCTTGGCGCGGCGTTCGCTGGTTTCAGAGCCGGGCATCATCAGGCGGGCGAGCGATGTGGGTGAAAGGGGCGTCAGGCCTTCCGCCGCGCGCGGGCTGGTGCTGGCGTCGCACAGGGCCAGACCGGCCTCATGCGCCGCGGTCAGCATGCTGCCCAGGCGTCGGGCCATATCCAGGCGGGTGGTCAGAAGGCGGCGGGCGCCCAGGGCGCGGAAGGCGCGGGCCATCTCCGACGCCTCCACCGGATCCATGCCGGCGGGCAGCACCAGCACCGGCTCGATGTCGGCGGCCACCAGGAAATCGCGCAGGTCGTTCAGGTCGGCCTGGCTGTAGGGGTTGCGGCCGGCGCTGTCGACCAGCACCTGCTCCGCCCCCCGCTGCACATCCAGGGCGTCGGCCAGGGCCAGCGGATCCTCCACCGTCATCAGCCGCAGCTTCAGCACGCGGGTGAAGGCCGCCAGCTGGTCGATGCCGCCGGCGCGCACCGTGTCGGTGGAGATGACGCCCACCGGCCGGCCCTTCAGGGCGGCGCGGGCGCACAGCTTGGCCACGGTCAGCGTCTTGCCGGCCCCCGGCGGGCCCACTAGCATCAGGGGCTTCGGAAAGCGGCCCTCGGGCAGGGGCTGGAAGGTGAAGACGGACTCCAGGGCGGCGGCCAGCAGGGTCTGGGCGTCCTTGGCGTCGAAATCGGCGATGCTGTCCATCAGCCGCTGGTTCAGGTCGGCCGGCAGCCCGTGGCGGAACAGGATGTCCGTCACCTGGTCGGCGGGGTCGGGGGCCAGTGGGTTGTGGTAGCGGTCGTTGATGGCGGGCATGCCCGGAACGGGGATGGACTCCTCCACCGCCGCCGTCACCCGGACGCCGACGCCCTCTTCCTCGCGCGTGGCGACGATGATGGCGTCATCCCCCAGCACCTCCCGGACAAGGCGCATCGCCTCACCCATGGTTGGGGCATGAAAGGACTTCAGCCGCATGATTGTCCTGCCCTAGGGGCCATATCCACTCCACCTCCCCACAGGGGCCCACCCCCGAGGGGACCCTGCACCGGCGCCGCGACGGCTGCGCCCGCCATCCCGGCATCTCCTGATCTCAACCCCACCGGATGCTTCCCGATCCGGACCTCCTGGCGGTTCGCCCTGTCGGCGGCACTGTGCCAGGTCAATGCGCGCGTGTGTTCGCGTTAACCAGGCCTGTCTGCCGTCAAAAGGACAAATACGTCAAGGTCCCAAGGATGGCATTTTATCGGTACCGTTGCATCAGCGATAAGGGCGTGGACGCACCGCTTCCCGCGCGCCGTGCCTTTTACACCGCGTATGCTTAATTTTGCGTTAGCCAGTTTTGTCCGCCCGGCGCCCTTTACCCGAGACCGGCCTGGGACATGATGCCCAAATCCTGGTGCTGGCGGCGCGATTTGCATCCCCGTCACACCTGGCCCAGGGTCTTGATCTTGGCCTTGGGGTGGATTTCGTTCTGCGACATTACGGCGGTGGCCGGCCGGAACCGCTCGATGATGGAGCGGACGAAGGGCCGGATGCCCGGGCTAGTCAGCAGCACCGGCGATTCACCCATCATGGCGTGGCGGTCGTAGGTCTGGCGGACGGCGGTGATGAACTGCTGCAGGCGCGACGGCGCCATGGCCAAGTTGCGCTCATCCCCCTCGCCGACGACGGACTCGGCGAAGGCCTGTTCCCACTCCGGCGACAGGGTGATGAGGGGGATGTAGCCTTGGTCGTTGGTGTGGCTGTCGGAGATTTGGCGCGACAGGCGTGCGCGCACGTGCTCGGTGATCTGGGTGATGTTGCGGGTGTAGCCCGTCGCCTCCGACACGCCTTCCAGAATGGCTGGCAGGTCGCGGATGGAGATGCGCTCGGCCAGCAGGCTCTGCAGCACGCGCTGCAGCGCGCCCACGCCGATCTGGCCGGGGATGACGTCGGCCACCAGCTTCTGCTGTTCCTTGTTCAGCTCGTCCAGCAGCTTCTGGGTCTCGGCGTAGGACAGCAGGTCCGCCATGTTGTCGCGCACCACCTCGGTCAGGTGGGTGGTCAGCACGGTGGGCGGGTCCACCACGGTGAAGCCCTTGAACAGGGCCTCCTCACGATAGGCCGGTTCGATCCACATGGCGGGCAGGCCGAAGGTGGGCTCCGTCGTCACCTCGCCCGGCAGCTGGATGGGCTCGCCGCGCGGGTCCATGCACAGCAGCATGTTGGGGCGGACGTCGCCGCGGCCGGCCTCGATCTCCTTGATGCGGATGACGTAGCTGTTGGGCGGCAGCTGCAAATTGTCCTGGATGCGCACGGCCGGCATGATGATGCCGATCTCGCTGGCCAGCTGGCGGCGCAGGCCCTTGATCTGGTCGGTCAGGCGGTGGCCGGCGTCGGTGTTGATCAGCGACAGCAGTCCATAGCCCAGTTCCAGGCGGATGAGGTCGATGGCCAGGGCGGAGGAGATGGGCTCCTCCGGCGCCGGCATGGGGGCGCCGCCGGGGCCGGGCGCGCCGCCGGGGCCGCCGGCCATGGCTTCGCCCCCCGCCATCTGGTCCGTCCGCGCTTTCCGCAGGCGGGGCAGGTAGTAGGCGCCGGCGAACAGGGCGACGGCCAGCGAGATGAAGGGCAGGAAGGGCAGGCCCGGCAGCAGGGCCAGGGCGCACAGCAGGAAGGCGCTGAGGCCCATGGCCGAGGGGTAGAAGCTCAACTGCCCGAACAGCGCCTTGTCAGCGGAGCCTGACTGACCCGACTTCGACACCATCAGGCCGGCGGCCAGCGAGACGATCAGCGCCGGGATCTGGCTGACCAGGCCGTCGCCGATGGTCAGCTGGGTGTAGGTGGCGCCCGCCTTCAGGAACGACATGTTCTTCTGGCCGACGCCGATGATCATGCCGACGACGACGTTGATGAAAGTGATGACCATGCCGGCCACGGCGTCGCCGCGCACGAACTTGGACGCACCGTCCATGGCGCCGAAGAACTGGCTTTCCTCCTCCAGCTCGCGGCGGCGCTTCTTGGCCTCGCCCTCGTCGATCAGGCCGGCCGACAGGTCGGCGTCGATGGCCATCTGCTTGCCGGGCATGCCGTCCAGGGTGAAGCGGGCCGCCACTTCGGCGATACGGCCGGAACCCTTGGTGATGACGGTGAAGTTCACCATCACCAGGATGGCGAACACCGTCACGCCGATGATGAAGTTGCCGCCCATGATGAAGCCGCCGAACGCCTGGATGACGTGGCCGGCGGCCTGGGTTCCCTCATGCCCATGGCCCAGGATCAGGCGGGTGGACGCCATGTTCAGCGCCAGGCGCAACATGGTGGACACCAGCAGGATGGTGGGGAAGGAGCTCATTTCCAGCGGCTTCTGGATGCTGAGCACCGTCATCAGGATCAGGACGGAGAAGGTGAAGGACACGGCCAAGCCGAAGTCCAGCAGGAAGGTCGGCAGCGGGATGACCAGCATGACCAGGATGGTCACGATGCCCAGCGCGAACAGAATCTCCGTCCGCTTCAGCAGCGCGGGACCGGCGGTCCGCGCGTTGCCGAACAGGGACTGCAGCATGTTGCCGCCGGAGGCCGCGGTCTGGTCAGCCATGGTCTCTCTTTCCGGTGCCCGTCAGGTGTCCGTTCCCTCGCCTTACATCGCCGCCCGGTCCAGCTCGCCACCCGCCGGCGGCGGCACGGCGACGCCCTCGTCGCCGTACTGCTTCAGCTTATTGCGCAGGGTGCGGATGGAGATGCCCAGGATGTTGGCGGCGTGCGTCCGGTTGCCCAGGCAGTGGCTGAGCGTGTCGATGATCAGGTCGCGCTCCACATCCGCCACGCTACGGCCCACCAGACCGGCGGTGCCGGAGGCGCCGGGCTCGCCAGCGGCGGCGGCCGGGGGCTGGACGGCGGCGGTGGCGCGGGCGGCCACCGGGGCCACCGCGCTGTAGCCTTGCGCCGCCGGCGCCGGTTCCGCGCCGGTCAGCAGGATGGCGTCGGTGCCGATTTCCGTCCCGCGCGACAGCAGCACGGCGCGGTGCATGGTGTTCTCCAGCTCACGCACGTTGCCGCGGAAGCGGTGGGCCTGCAGCATGGCCAGCGCCTCCGGGCTCACCGTGCGTTCCGGCAGGCCGTTGGCCTCGGAATATTTGGTGGCGAAGTGCTGGGACAGGATGGCGATATCGGCCGGGCGTTCGCGCAGGGGCGGCAGGACCAGATTCACCACGTTCAAGCGGAAGAACAAGTCCTCGCGGAAGCGGCCGGCCCGCACCTCTTCCTCCAGGAGGCGGTTGCTGGTGGCCAGCACACGGATGTCCACCTTCACCGGCTGGGTCCCGCCCACCCGGTCGATCTCCCGTTCCTGGATGGCGCGCAGCAGCTTGGCCTGCAGCCGGATGTCCATCTCCGAGATTTCGTCCAGCAGCAGGGTGCCGCCGTTGGCCTCCTCGAACTTGCCCACGCGGCGCGCCACGGCGCCGGTGAAGGCGCCCTTCTCATGGCCGAACAGTTCCGATTCCAGCAGGTTTTCCGGAATGGCGGCGCAGTTGACGGAGACGAACACGGCGTTGGCCCGGCGGCTCTTGCGATGGATGTAGCGGGCCATCAGCTCCTTGCCGGTGCCGGACTCGCCGGTGATCAGCACGCTGGCGTCGCTGGGGGCGATCTGGTCGGCCAGCCGCAGCACGCCACCCATCGAGGGGTCCCGGCTGACGATGGCGTGGCTTTCCTCCGCCACCGCCTCCAGCACGGCGGCGATCAGCTGCGCGTCCGGGGGCAGGGGGATGTATTCCTTGGCGCCGGCGCGGATGGCCTTCACCGCCGCTTGCGCGTCGGTCGCGACACCGCAGGCCACCACCGGCACGGTGATGCGCTCGGTCTTCAGCGCCTCGATCAGCATGCCGACGTCCAGCTTGACGTCGATCATCACCAGATCGGCGCCCTGGCCGCCGCGCAGGGCGTTGAGGGCGCCGCCGATGCTGTCGGTGTGGGCGACCTTCGCGCCCTTCTGGAGCGCGATCTTGCCCGCCGCCGTGATGTAGCCTTCCAGCGTCCCTACGATCAGCAACCGCATCGCTCAAAACCCTTTCAAACCGGGACGTCCCACCGGGGGCGCGTCCGTCGTCCAACCATCAATCGTAATGGTTCAGCCGCAGCTCCGGCGGCAGAACCGTGTTCATCATCATCTCCAGCCGGCGCGGATTCTCCTGCCGGGCGATGGAGATGGCGCCCAGCATGAACAGCGTGTCCACGATGGCCTGGGCGTCGGTGTTGCGTTCCAGCTTTCCGGCCAGCGGCGCCAGGGCCATGTTGCCCACCAGCGCGCCGTAGAAGGTCGTCAGCAAGGATATGGCCATGGCCGGGCCGATGGCTGACGGGTCCTGCAGGTTGCCCAGCATCTGCACCAGGCCCACCAGGGTGCCGATCAGGCCCATGGCTGGCGCCACTTCCGAGGCGCGGCGCAGCACCGCGGCGCCATGCCGGGACCGGGCCTGCTGAGCCTCGATTTCCGTACGCAGGATGCGCTCCACATCCTCCGCCGCGATGCCGTCGACCACCAGCTCGATGGCCCGGGCCTGCAGGGGCTCCACCCCCTTGTCCTTCATCAGCGGCTGCAGGGTCAGCGGGCCGTTGCGCCGCGCCGCCTCCGCCATCTGCAGGACATAGCCGGAGACGTCGGCGATGTCGGCCACCGGCCGCATCAGGGCGCGGGCCAGCTGGCGGCGGCAGGCCGCCAGAATCCTCCCGCGCGAAGGAGACGATGGTGACGGCGATGGTGCCGCCCACCACGATCATGAGCGAGGGCACGTTGATGAAGGCCCGCGCGTGCCCGCCGAAGGCCAGGGCCGAGAACACCAGCGCGAACCCCGCCGCCAGCCCCAGCACCGTCGTCAGGTCCAGCCCATGGCGCACCCGCACCGGTTCCGGCAGGGGGGCGGACGCTGGCGCCTGGGCCCCCGCCGGATGGGCCGGCCCCTTGGCCTCGTTCGCCGCCTCCGGCGCCGGCGCGGCCGCGGCCACCCGTCCGGCGGCGGTGCCGGCGGCGCGCAAGGTCGGGGAAGGGGGGCGGCTGTTCAACGGTCTCTCTTTTCTCGACTACGTTTCTCGACTACGGATCAGGTGCGTTCGGACTTGATGATTTCCGTCATGGTCACGCCCAGGCGGTCTTCCACCACCACCACCTCGCCGCGCGCCACCAGGCGGTTGTTGACGTAGATGTCGATGGCCTCGCCCACCTTGCGGTCCAGCTCCACCACCGCGCCACGGCCCAGCTTCAGCAGCTGGCTCACCTGCATGGTGCACTTGCCCAGCACGGCGGAAATCTGGACCGGGATGTCATAGACGGCCTCCAGGTCCTTCACGATAGGGGCGCCATCGGCGTCCATGCCTGCTTGGCCGTCGAAATCGTCCAGGCTCATCGCTTCCCTCGTTTCTCACCGCCGGGGCCGGGCCCGGTCACGCATCCCATAACATGCTGGCCCATCAGGGCCCATACGCTCATTCCGCCGCTTCGCGGCCATCCTCCAGCGGGCGGCCGAGGTTGCCGGCGATGCGGTCGATCTCCGCCCACAGGGCGGCCACGTCGCGCTCGGCGCCGCCGTCGCCCCAGTCGGCCTTGCAGTCCAGTTCCCCGGCGCGGGGGTCGGCCACCACGGCGACGGAGCCGGCGAAGCCCTGGCGCGCCGCCATGTCCTCGATCTTCTCCTTGATGGGGGCCAGCCAGTTCTCATGCACGCGCACCAGCAGGCGCGGTTCGTCCGACAGCTCCGCCAGGAAGGCGTTGACCGACGCTTCCACCTCCACCAGGCCGTGGCGCTTGACCATGGCCGGGAACAGCTTGCGCACGATGGCCAGCGCCATGCGGGTCGTGTTCTGGGCGCGCAACGCCCGGCCATGCGCCTCCGCCTGGATCAACTGCCCGACGCTGCCCTGCAGCTGGGCCAGCACGTTGGCCAGCGCCAGGGCCGACTGGTCGGCGCCCGCCTGCATGCCCTCGGCATGGCCTTGGGCATAGGCGGCCTCGCGCGCCATGCGCACCTGCTGCTGCAGGTCGGCCAGGCTGAAGGTGGGTTCCGGCGGCGGTGGCGGCGGGGCTGGCGGTTCCGGCGGCGGGGGCGGCTCCGGCGGCAGCTGCTCCTCCGGCACTTCGACGCGGCGGCCTTCGGGATCGAAGGAATTGTCGAACAGGAATCTGCGGATGTTGGTCATCGGCTACGTCCGCGCTCAATTTTCCTGGTACAGCCAGTTCCGGATGATGGACACGGCCTCTTCCGGGTGCTTTTCGACGATCTCGCCCACCTTGCGCAGCGAGGACGCGCGTACGCGGCCGTCGACGCGGTTGATGTCGATCATCTGTTCCAATTCCTCGTTGGCCTGGGCCGCCTCCAGCGCCAGCTCGCGGGCCAGGGCGCCGCCGCCGGGGCCGGCCAGCTGCGGCACACCGCTCTGGTCGGACAGCAGGTCGGGCTCCTCATCCAGCTGCGGCGTGCGGTCCAGGGCGCGGGCCACCAGCGGCCGGATGACCAGCAGGATGACCAGGATGGCGACGATGGCCAGCACGATGGTTTCCGCGATGCGGAACACGTCCTGCTTGGGCAGGCCAAACAGGGTTTCTTCCTTGGCCTCCAGCTCACCTTCGGGAGTGGCGAACTTCATGCTGACCACGTCCACCGTGTCCCCGCGCGACCCGTCATAACCGATGGAGGAGCGCACCAGCGCCGCCAGCTTCTGCAGCTCGTCGTCGGAGCGCGGCTGGTACTGGGCCACACCCTTCTCGTCCGGCGCGTAATTGCCGTCGACCAGCACGGCGACGGACAGCCGGCGCACCTGGCCGGCCTCGCGCTCATGGACCTTCACGGTCTTGCTGATCTCGTAATTGATGCGCTCGTTGGTCTTGGTGGTCTTGGAGCTGGAGGAGCCGTTGGTGGTGTTCTCGGCGTTGGCGGAGGGCAGGTTGTTCGCCACCGTCACCGGGTCCTGGCCTTCCTTGTTGACGTCTTCCGAGTTCTCGTTGTTGGTCTCGGTGGAGCGCACGACCTGGCTGTCGGGGTCGAAGATTTCGCTGTTCGTCGTGATGTGGTCGAAATCCATGTCGACCGTCACCTCGGCGCGCACCTTGCCCATGCCCACCGTGCGGCCCACGATCTCCTCGACCTTGTCGGTCAGGCGCTGCTGATAGGCGAGACGCTTCTCTTCCGCCGTCGCCATCATGGCTTCCTTGCTGTCGGAACCCATGCCCCGGGCCAGCAGGTTGCCCTTGTCGTCCACCACCGACACCATGTCGGGCTGCAGTCCCGGGACCGACGCGGCGATCAGGTGCTGGATGCTGGCGACCTGTTCCTTCTTCATCTGCTGGCCGGGGCGCAGGCGCAGGACGACGCTGGCCGTGGCCTTCTGCGTCTCACGGCTGAACAGCTCGCGCTTGGGCAGCACCAGGTGGATGCGCGACTGCTGCACCGGGGCCAGGGTGTTCACCGTGCGCGACAGCTCTCCCTCCAGGGCGCGCAGCTGCTGGACGGACTGCATGAAGCTGGTGGTGCCCAGGCTTTCCGCCTGGTTGAAGATCTCATAGCCGACGTTGCCGCCGGTGGGCAGGCCCTGCTGGGCCATCAGCATGCGGATGCGGCCCACCTGGTCGGCCGGCACTTCGATGCGGGTGCTGTCCGGGCTGACCTGGTAGGGCACCTTGGGCTGCATCTGGTCCAGCTGCTGCACGATGGCGCCGCCGTCGCTGGGCGACAGGTCGCTGTACAGCAGGGCCATGTTGGGCGAGGAGCCGTTGAACAACAGGAAGCCGAACAGGGCCAGGATCAGCAGCGCGACGCCACCGATGGCGCCCATCCGCACCGGCCCCAGATTACGCAGGGTCTGCAACAGGTTTTCCAAGGTCCGCTCCCGGGCCGGCGGTCACCGAAAAATCACAGGGGAGTCTATAGTGTCGACTCCGCGTTTGCCAGGATTCTGGGAACGTTCAGGGAATGAAATAGGGGGTGGTGGGCAAAAATTTCCTACACACCGTAAAGTGTGTCATTTGCGTCACGCATTTTGCCAGATAGCCGGGTGTTGCATTCAACAAGGGCTACCTCGGAGGCGAAAATTGCAAAATGCAATGGTGGCGCATGGTCGCCTCGAGCCGGCCTTGACTCTATTTCGCTAATTAGCTAAATACCAACACCATGAATCGTGTCTTCAAAGCCCTGGCCGATCCCAGCCGCCGCCGCATCCTTCAGTTGCTGCGCGACGGCCCCTTGTCGGCTGGCGATATCGCCAGCCACTTCGACTTGGCCAAGCCCACCCTGTCCGGTCATTTCGCCGTGCTGCGCGAAGCCGACCTGGTGGACCAGGAACGGCAGGGCACCACCATCTACTACCGCCTGAAGCTGTCGGTGCTGGAAGAGGCGCTGTCGGGCCTCATGGACAGCATGGGCATCGGGCAGGCGGAACCGCGGGACGCTCCCGCCGGCAATATGTCCAGGCAAGGGAAGTGAACCCATGTCCGCACGCTTTTACTGGGCCGCGACCATCCAGATCCTGGTCGTCATGGTGTTGGCCAGCGTCTATGCCCTGACGCAGGTGGGGCTGGATGCCACCCTGCCCATCCATTGGGGGGCGGACGGCCAGCCGGACAATGCCGCCAAGGCGCCCTGGGCGCTGGCGCTGTCGCCGCTCCTGACCCTGGTCTTCGCGATGGGGCTGCCGGCGCTGGCCGGCATCACCCCGCGCGCGGCGAACCTGGAACGCTCCGGCACCGCCTGGCGCACCGCGCGCCTGTCGCTGACCGGCATGCTGGCGCTGACCCATTTCGTCATGGTGGGCCGGGCCCTGGGCCATCCGGTGGACTTCTCCCGGACCCAGCCGCTGCTCTTCGGCGTGTTCATGATCCTGATGGGCAATGTGCTGGGCAAGATCCGCCAGAACGATCTCTTCGGCATCCGCACCTGGTGGACGCGGGATGACGAATGGGTATGGGACCGGACGCACCGCTTCGGCGGCCGGCTGTTCGTGGCGGGTGGTTTCCTGCTGCTGGCCCTGGCCTTGTGGCTGCCGCCCTTCCATATGCGGGGCCCGGGGCTGACCATGGCGGTGCTGCTGCCCGTTGCCCTGGCCTCCGTCGTCCGCTCCTACCTCTACTGGCGCGTCCGTCCCGGCCGGTGAGCTCAGGCCGGGAAGGTCAGCAGCGTCAGGCCCAGCCGCACCCACATCGCCGCCAGCACGGCCATCGACACCAGGAAGACCGCGGCACGGTGCAGGACGTTGTTGTAGGTCAGGTGGATGGCGCTCTGGATGATGCGCAGCGCCACGAAGGCCCAGGCCAGCGCCTCATAGAGGTGGTCGCCCTGGCGCAGCACCATCAGCACCACGCAGATGACGTAGAACAGCGGCGGCACCTCCAGCAGGTTGCTGAAGGCGCGCTGGGCCGTGGCACACCCGTCCGTCTGCGTGCCCGCCGTGAAGTTGCGGAAGTAGGACAGCCGCACATTCCCCCGCCTGACCGCCCGCACCCGCATGACGAACAGCCGCAGGCCCACCAGCACCGTGAGCAGGAACAGGACGAGCATGGGAAAAAACAGGGCGATGCTGCTTGTCATGGCCATCGTCGCGCAGAGAAAACGTCATGAGCAAGCTACGGCTTTTTAGGGCGACTGGAAGCCCGATCACCCGCTTAGGCCGATGGCCATAAAGAAACGGCGCGCGGGAAGGTATCCGCGCGCCGGTCTTTGAACGTCCCGTTAAGGCTTGGTTGACTAGAACCGCACCTTCACCGTGCCCAGGATTTGGCGCGGCGGCTGGGGGAAGGCGCCCAGGGGGCCGTTGTCGTCGGCCTCGATCAGGTTCACCTTGCGATCGAACAGGTTGCGCACCGTCAGGCTCAAATCCACGGTGTCCTGATGGGGCGGCGTCCACGTCCAGGTGGTGTTCCACAGGGCGTAGCCGCCGCTGACGCGGCTGTTCTGGCTGTCGTAGGCATAGTCGCCGAACATCTCCACCCACAGCTTGCCCGACAAGCCCCACGTGGGGATGCCCTGGTTCAGGGCGATGCTGCCCGTATGCCGGGGCACGCCCTGCACCCGCTTGCCGGTGAAGTCGCGCTGGATCAGCGTGTCGCTTTCCACGAAGCGGTCGTCCAGCCAGTAGGCCTCGGTGTAGCCATAGGTGACATCGGCCGACAGGTGGGGCACCAGGCTGTCCAGGCGGGCGCTGCCCGCCAGTTCCACGCCCTGGGACAGCTGCTCACCCGTGTTGAAGGTCTGCGGCACGCCGTTGACCTCCACCACCTGCAACAAGTCGTGGCGCTGCAGCCGATAAACGGTGACGCTGCCCGACAGCAGGCCGCCGAAGGCGTCGCCCTTGACGCCCGCCTCCACATTGTCCGCCAGTTCCGGGTTCAGGCCGGTCTGGCGGGTGCGGAAGGACCACAGCGGCCCGAAGGCGGCGGAGAAGCCCTGGCCGTAGGCGACATAGGCGCTGACCCCGGGCGTCACCTTCCACGTGACCGACGCCTTGGGGCTGAAATGCGCGTTGTCGTCGTAGGCGGTGCCGCCCGGCGTGATGGCGCCGTTGGGCCCGCCGCTGGTGGTGTCGCCGTAGACGACATGCCGCTCGAAGTAGTCATAGCGACCGCCCACGTCCAGGGTGACGGGCCCGACGGTCCGGTCCACCTGCAGGTAGGCGGCGTAGGCCCGTTCGCGGCCATAGGCGTTCAGCTGGGTGTCCGTCACCCATTGATCGGTGTCGATGTCCTGGCCGGTCAGGATGCTGCGCTGCTCACCGTAGTAGTAGGTGTCGTCCAGCTGGCCGGTCCAATGCTCGGTATGGTGGGCGCGCACCTGCTCCGCGCTCACGCCGCCCAGCACCTGCCACGGCCCATGGGTCCAGGACAGCTGCTGCTCGCCATACCCCGTGATGGTGTTGCCGTCGACGCGGAAGCCGGTGAAGGTGACGGAGCCGGCGCTGGGATCGTACTCGTTGGCGAAGCCCTGCAGGGCGGAGGTCAGGGCCTGGCGGACGTGCAGCTTGGTGGTGGCCACCAGGCCGTCGGCCAGGTCACGCTCATACGTCGCCGTGGCCGTGGCCATGCGCTTGTAGAAGCCAGCGTTGTCCTCGTTCCAGTTGGCCTCGCGGCCGCCCGGCAGGTTGATCAGCTCACCCCGGCCGTCCACCGGCAGCTCGCCGGCCAGCTGCTGGCGCGTGTCCACCCAGGTGGCGGTCACGGTCAGGCGGCCGGCATCGCCCATGTCCAACTGGTGCTTCAGGAACAGGTTGGTCTCGTTGCGGCCGGTGCGGTCGCGCCAGCCGTCGCCCCGCTCATGCCCCACGTCCAGCAGCAGGGCGCCGCCCTTAACCGTGGGGGTTTGCAGCAGGGCGTCGCCATGCAGCCAGCCGTCGCTGCCGGCCTGCAGGGTGACCTCGCCCTTCGTCTCATCCGTGACCTCGCGGGTCAGGTAGTTGATGGTGCCGCTGATGGCGCCCCGGCCGTACAGGGCCGACATGGGGCCGCGCACCACGTCCACCCGGCCCACCGCGCTGTAGGGCAGCTGTTCCAGGTCCACCTCGTCATCCCCGGTGACGTAGGGGATGCCGTCCATCATCACCACCAGGGTGTCGTTATGCACCTTGGCAGGAACGCCGCGCAGCGTGATCGAGGTGTAGGTGCCCATGTCGTTCTTGGACACCAGCACGCCCGGCAGGTCCGTCAGTTCGTCGCCGATGAACAGCACACCCTTCTGTTCGAACTCGTCGCGCGACACGGTGGACACGCTGGCGGGCACGTCGCGCAGGGCTTCGGCCCGGCGGGTGGCGGTGACGATGATCTGGTCCAGCGGGGAGTCGCTGTCAGCGGCGGGACCCACAGAGGCGGGTGTCTGCCCGCCGGTGGTATGGGGGTCGTCGGTATGTCGGCCGGTGGTATGGTCGGCGGTATAGGAGGACGAAACGTCTGCAGCCAGGGCGGCCGAAGCCGAGAGGACGGGCGAACCCGCCAGGATGGTGGACAGCAGCAACAGACGGCGCATCGTTTCAGAAGCCTCCTCAGGTCTTTGAATGCGGAAATGTGGGAAAACGGCGCCGGTGTACCCTATTCGTCGCAAACTGCGAAGGCATGAACGCGCCGTGGCCGGAGATGGGCGGTATGTTCCGCCAAAGGGACGGCGCTCGGTGCCCGACCCCTTCCAGGCGGCGCACCCTTTGGGGATGGGCCTCAGACTTTAAGGATAGTGCCTGGGGCCGATGCATATCTTATAAGATGGCGAAAAACCGGGATCCGCGACGTTTTGCCTTCTTGGGTGTGGGGCCGGGAGGCTGGTGGTCGTGCGGACGAGGCGCGGAGTTGGGTCGCAGATGCCGACGCGTGGGTTGACAGGGCTGGGCGTGACGCCCGCCGTCCGAGGGGCGGCGGTCGGGGCGGCTGTTGATCGCGATAACGCGACTGTCGTCGTTTTGCCCCATGATGCCACCGGTCCCATTGCCGCCCGTACCCGCTCGCTCCCGGAGAAGTCCCGATGAATCGTCGCACGGCCGCCGCCGCGCTGGCCCTGGTCCTGGTCGCCGCCTACGGCGGTTACCGCGTTTGGGGCGCCAGGTCCGAGGCGTCCGGGGCGGGGGTCGAGACCGCGGCCGCGACGGGCAAGCGTGGTCCGGGCACCACCGGCAACGGCCCGGTGCCGGTGGTGACGGCGCGCGTGCGGCGCGGCGCCATGCCCATCGACGTGGCGGCGGTGGGCACGGTGCAGCCCATCTCCACCGTTCAGGTGCGCGCCCGCATCGACAGCCAACTGATGGAAGCGAAGGTGGAGGAGGGGCAGGAGGTCAAGTCCGGCGACCTGCTGTTCCTGCTGGACCAGCGACCGCCCAAGGCCGCACTGATGCAGGCGGAGGCCAACCTGGCCCGCGACCAGGCGAACCTGGCCCAGGCGCGGTCGGACGCCCAGCGCAACGCCGGCCTGTTCGCGCGGGGGGCTGTCTCCCAGCAGCAGAACGAGCAGTCGTCGGCCACCGCCAAGGCGCAGGAGGCCACGGTGCTGGCCGACCAGGCGGCGGTGGATCAGGCCCGCCTGACCCTGGCCTTCACCGAAATCCGGTCCCCCATCGACGGGGTGGTGGGCAGCATACAGCTGCGCCCCGGCAACTTGGTGAAGGGCAGCGACAGCGGCTCCACCCTCACCACCCTGGTGCAGGTGGCGCCCATCAACGTCACCTTCACCGTGCCGGAGAAACATGTGACGGCGGTGCGCCAGGCCCTGCGCTCCGGCCGGCCGCCCCTGGTCTCGGCCAGGACCGCCGACGGCCTGGTGGCCGCCACGGGCCGCCTGGTCTTCATCGACAACAGCGTGGACGCGCAGTCCGGCACCATCCAGTTGAAGGGCCTGTACGACAACAAGGACCGCGCCCTGTGGCCGGGCCAGTTCGTGGACGTCACCCTGCACCTGGGCATGGAGGCCGATGTGCTGTCGGTGCCGGCGGTGGCGGTGCAGCGCGGCCAGGCCGGGCCTTACGTTTTCGTGGTCAAGTCCGACGACACGGTGGACATGCGCCCGGTGACGGTGGGGCGCTTCGCCGAGCAGGGGGCCGTGATCGCGAGCGGCGTCGAGGCGGGTGAGCGGGTGGTGACGGAGGGCCAGCTGCGGCTGGTCCCCGGCGCCAAGATCGTGGAACGCCCGGCCAGCCCGGCGGGCGGGGTCGAGGCCGACAGCGCCAATCCCGGCGCGGGCGCCGTGCAGGCCACCGGAAAGGCGCGCACGTGAACATTTCCGAGCTTTGCATCCGCCGGCCGGTGATGACCGTCCTGCTGACGGCGGCCCTCATCCTCAGCGGCGTGCTGGCCTACAAATACCTGCCGGTGGCGGCCCTGCCACGCGTGGACTTCCCCGTCATCAGCGTGTCGGCCAGCCTGCCGGGCGCCAGCCCGGACACCATGGCGTCCTCCGTCGCCATCCAGCTGGAGCGTGAGTTCTCCACCATCGCCGGCATCGAGAGCATCACCTCCAGCAGCGTGCAGGGCAGCACCAACGTCAACATCCAGTTCGAACTGGACCGCGACATCGACAGCGCCGCCCTGGACGTGCAGGCCGCCTTGTCGCGGGTGCAGCGCCGCCTGCCCATCGAGATGACCACCCCGCCCAGCTACCGCAAGGTGAACCCGGCCGACCAGCCGGTGCTGCTGCTGGCGCTCAGCAGCGCCACCCTGCCGCTGAGCCAGGTGGACGAATACGCAGAGACCCTGTTGAGCCCCGCCCTGTCCACCCTCAGCGGCGTGGCCCAGGTGCAGGTCTGGGGCGCGCAGAAGTTCGCGGTGCGCATCCGCCTGAGCCCCGAGGCGCTGACCGCTCGCGGCATCGGCGTGGATGAGGTGCAGAACGCCATCATCGCGGCCAATTCCAGCTCGCCCGTTGGCGTCGTCTCGGGCTCCTCCCAGCAGCTGATCCTGGAGACCAACACCCAGCTGTTCGACGCGCAGAGCTTTTCCCACCTGGTCATCGCCACCCGCAACGGCGCGCCCGTGCGCCTGGGCGACGTCGCCAGCGTCATCGACGGGGTGGAGAACGACCGGACGGCCAGCTGGTTCAACGGCACCCGCACCATCGTCCTGGCCATCCAGCGCCAGCCCGACGCGAACACGGTGGAAGTGGTGGACGCGGTGAAGCGCGTCATCCCCACCTTCAAGGCCAGCCTGCCGCCCTCCATCGACATCAATGTGCTGATCGACCGGTCGCTGTCCATCCGGGCGGCGGTGGAGGATGTGCAGTTCACGCTGATCCTGACCATCGGCCTGGTGGTGATGGTCATCTTCCTGTTCCTGCGCAAGGTCAGCGCCACGCTGATCCCCGGCATCGCCGTGCCCATCTCTCTCATCGGCGCCGCCGGCGCCATGAAGGCCTTCGGCTTTTCCATCGACAACATCTCGCTGCTGGCGCTGACGTTGTCGGTGGGACTGGTGGTGGACGACGCCATCGTCATGCTGGAGAACATCGTCCGCTACATCGAAGAGGGGATGAGCCCGTTCGAGGCGGCGGTGAAGGGCAGCCGGGAAATCGGCTTCACCATCGTCTCCATCACCCTGTCGCTGGTGGCGGTGTTCATCCCCATCTTCATGATGGGTGGCGTGGTGGGCCGGCTGTTCCATGAGTTCGCGGTGACGGTGACCCTGGCCATCGCCGCCTCGGCCATCACGTCGCTGACGCTGACGCCCATGCTGTGCAGCCGCTTCATCCACCATGACCACCACGCCAAACCCAACCGGTTCGAGCGGGTGACGGAGGCGGGGTTCCAGGTCTGGCTCCGGGGCTATGACCGAACCCTGACCTGGTGCCTGGCCCATCGCCGCGTGGTGGTGGCCGTGTTCTTCGCCACCCTGGTCGGCACCGTGGTGCTGTTCCAGCAGGTGCAGAAGGGCTTCTTCCCCACCGAGGACAACGGCCAGATCTTCGCCCAGACGGAGGCCCGGCAGGACATTTCCTTCGATGCCATGATCGCCCTGCAGCAGCAGGTGGCGACGGCGGTGGCCAAGAGCCCCTATGTGGAGACCTTCATCTCCTCCGTCGGCGGCGGCGGCAACGTCACCAACGCCGGCCGTGTCTTCATGTCCCTGAAGGACCGCGCCCATCGCCCCAAGATGGAGGCGGTGCTGCAAAGCCTGCGCAAGGACGTGGCCGACATCCCGGGCATCAACGTCTTCTTCCAGCCGGTGCAGAACCTGAACGTCTCCGGCCGCCAGTCCAAGAGCCTGTACCAGTACACGCTGCAGGGCCTGGACCAGCCGCAGCTGTACCAGTGGGCGGACCGGCTGATGCAGAAGATGGCGCAGATGCCGCAGTTGCAGGACGTGACCAGCGACCTGCAGCTGTCCGGCCAGAACGCCTCCATCCACATCGACCTGGACAAGGCCTACATGCTGGGCCTGACGGCGGAGAACCTCCGCTCCAGCCTCTACAGCGCCTTCGGCACGCGCCAGATCTCCACCATCTACACGCCGACCAACGATTACGAGGTGATCCTGGAGCTGTCACCGGAGGCGCAGAAGTCGGCGGACGTGCTGAACCGCATCTACATCCGCTCCGACAGCGGCAAGCTGATCCCCCTGGGCGCCGTGGCCCGCATCGACCGCACGTCAGGGCCCATCAGCGTGAACCACCAGGGGCAGCTGCCCGCCGTCACCCTGTCGTTCAACCTGACGCCGGGCGTCTCGCTGGGCGACGCCGTCACCGCCATCGAGGGCGTGCAGCGCGACATCGGCATGCCGGACAGCATTTCCGGCAGCTTCCAGGGCACCGCCCAGGTGTTCCAGCAGGCGCTGGCCAACCAGGGCCTGCTGCTGCTGACGGCGGTGCTGGTCATCTACGTCGTGCTGGGGGTGCTGTATGAAAGCTTCATCCACCCGCTGACCATCCTGTCCGGCCTGCCCTCGGCGGCGGTGGGGGCGGTGGGCTCGCTCATGCTGTTCGGCTTCGACCTCAGCGTCATCGCCATCATCGGCGTGCTGATGCTGATCGGCATCGTGAAGAAGAACGCCATCATGATGATCGACTTCGCGCTGGAGGCCCGGCGCGATGGCGCGACGCCGCGCGACGCCATCTACCGCGCCTGCCTGCTGCGCTTCCGCCCCATCATGATGACCACCATGGCGGCCCTGATGGGCACGCTGCCCATCGCCCTGGCGTCGGGCGCCAGCGCCGAGCTGCGCCAGCCGCTGGGCGTGGCCGTGGTGGGCGGCCTGGTGGTGTCGCAGTTGCTGACGCTCTATATCACCCCGGTGCTGTACCTCTACATGGAGGACTTCAGCCGCTGGATCGACCGGCAGCTGCACCGCCAGAAGACCCGCCGCGCCGCCCGCCGCCTGGTGCCCGCCAACACCGACGGCCGCGCCAACGCGGCGGAGTAGGGGTGGCGGAGTCGGTCAGATCACCTTCCCTTCGAAAGGATGGCTGCCGTCGCGGCTTTCCACCTCGATCACCCAGAGGTCGGGATCGCGCCGCGTGGCGCGCTCGATGAAGGCGTCGGCCTCGGATTCCGGCACCTGGGCGCCATTCAGGCCGGGAAACCAGCCCAGCTTGCCGTCCATGTCGCGGCTCTGGGTGTAGACCTTGGCGCCCTGGAAGGGGATGACGACCTTCAACAGGATCAGGCCGCTTTCCGTCTCGCCCTTGCGCAGGACGTAGACGGGGATGCTGTCGGCGGCGCAGCGGCGTAGGTGCAGCTGGACCCAGAGGGCGGTGGACAGCCGGTCGTCGGACATGGTCCCGGGGTTCCTGAAGAATTGGACGGGAAAAGCGGTCAAAGCGGAGCATGCGCGACATTGCGGCTTGCCATCCGCGCCGCCGCCCGGAAAGGTGCGCCCGTATCTATAGGGTTCCACCGCTGCCGAGGCCAGAGTCATGACGCCACCCGTTCCGCCCGCCCGCCGCCTGGGCCGCGTGCTGCTCACCAATGACGACGGCATCAACGCCCCCGGCCTGGCCTTGCTGGCCGAGCTGGTGGCCGATGTGGCGGAGGAGGTGTGGGTGGTGGCCCCGGAAAAGGACCAGAGCGGCATGTCGCGCGCCGTCACCCTGACCACGCCCCTGCGGGTGGAGGAGCGGGGGGAGCGCCGCTACGCCCTGACCGGCACGCCCAGCGACTGCGCTATCTTCGGCCTGCGCCACCTGTTGAAGGACACGCCGCCGGACATCGTGCTGTCCGGCATCAACCGGGGCGCAAATGTGGGGGATGAGGTGCCCTATTCCGGCACCGTGGCGGCGGCGCTGACCGCCCGCCTGCTGGGCGTCCCCGCCATCGCCTTCAGCCAAGCTTTCACTAGGGGTGGTCATGTGCGGTGGGAGACGGCGCGGGCCGTCTTCGCCCGGTCGCTGGACCATGCGCTGGACCTGCGCGTCGCCACCAACGCCGTGCTGAACGTGAACTTCCCCGACGTGGACGCGGCCGACGTGGGTGACGTGGTACTGACGCGGCAGAGCCGGGGCACCCTGGACCGCATCGACGTGGAGCCGCGCGCGGACATGCGCGGCGGCACCTACTACTGGATGGCCTTCCGCCGCCACATGCCCATCCTGGGCCCGGACACGGACGCCGGCGCGCTGAAGCACGGCCTGGTGTCGGTCACGCCCCTGGGCTTCGACATGACCGCCCCGGAAGGCATCGCCTGACCAATCCGCCCCAGACGGCATAGCCTGACAGAGACCACCTGGCCCACGCTTTGCTTCCGTATAAAGGGAAGGGGGCCGGCGGCCGGCCCCCAGGATTCCCGGATCGGACGGGAAGCCAGGCCAGCCAAGGGGGTTCGCCATGTCGGGCGTGTCGTTGTTCCAGGGAAAGATTTACCGGGTGGGCAGAAGCGTGCTGGTGCTGGGCTTGGCGCTGGGCGCCCTCAGCGGTTGCGTGGTGGTCGATGCCGCCGGCACCGCCGTGGGTACGGCCGCCGACGTGGCCGGTACCGCGGTCAGCACCACGGCCAAGGTCGTCACCGCGCCTGTGCGCTGACCCGTTGGCATTCATGCCAATGGTAGCCCGCGACTGCGGGCGCCGGAGCGTTTCGGGGAAACGGTGGACTGAAACGCGAGGAAGGCAAGCGGCCGGATGGCCGCGCCCGCCGCTTGAGGGGCCTATAAAACTATCCCCGTTCAATCCTGTTGCGGCCGGCGTTCTTCGCGCGATACAGCGCGGCATCGGCCATCAGGTTCAGGGCCTTTGCGTCCAGCCCGGGTTTCAGCCCCACGACGCCGCCGGAGAAGGTCACCTGGAACTGGGTGTCGCCGTGCACGTAGGGGATTTCGCTGAACTGCTGGCGCAGCATGTCCAGCCGGTCCGCCGCGTCCTCCGCCCGGGTTTGGGGCATCAGCACGGCGAACTCCTCCCCCCATAGCGCCCGATCATGTCGCTGCGCCGCAGCCGCTGCTGCAACAGGCGTGACAGGCCCTTGATGACCCGGTCGCCGGCCCCGTGGCCATAGCGGTCGTTGACCTTCTTGAAGTGGTCGATGTCCAGCATGGCGAAGGACAGGTCGGTGCCGTCGCGCTGGGCGCGGGCCACCTCGGTCGCCAATAAATCCTGGATCATCGGATGGTTGTAGGCGCCGGTCAGGCCGTCGCGCACCATCAGGGCCTTCAGCTGCCGGGCGCGGCGGGCGCGGGCGCGCACGGTTTCAGCCAGGTCGCCCAGGTCGATGGGCTTGGTCAGATAGGCGTCGACGCCCGTGCGCACGGCGGAGCGGTGCGTCTCCGCGTCCAGGTCCGCCGTCAGGAAGACGATGGGCAGGGCCAGCAGGCCGTCGTACTGGCGCAACACCGCGGCCAGTTCGAAGCCCGTGCACTGGGGCATGATCAGGTCGGTGACCATCAGGTCGGCGTTGTGGTCGTACAGGGCCTCGACCGCCTGCAGGGGATCGGTCACCAGTCGCGTCTGCATGCCGGCGGATTGCAGCGCCATTTCATAATAGGCGCCCAGGGTGGCGTCGTCGTCCACGATCAGGATGCGCAGCGGCTGGTCGGGATCACGCTCCGTCAGGCGGTCCAGGTGGTCCACCAGGGCGTTGGCGTCGGGCGGCTTCACCACATAAGCGTCACAGCCGGCCCGCGCCGCGGCCAGGCGGGCGGCGAAACCGGTGGCGGACGACAGCGCCACCATGGGGATTTTGCGCCCCTTGGCGTCCGTCATCTGGGGGGTGCCCGCCACCATGCCGAGCGGGTTCACGTCCAGGATGATGGCTTCCGGTGCCGCCCTGGACACGGCGGCGGCCAGGGCCGGGGTGTCGGGGAAGACGCTCAGTTCGTAGCCGTAGGCGGCCAGGATGTCGGCCAGGTCGTCCGCCCCCGCGCCGTCGGCCTGCATCAGGTAGATGGACCGATAGGGCCCCTCGCTGGCCTGGGTGGGCGCCAAGGGCAGGATGTCCAACTGGGGGGCCGGCTGGGCGGCACCGAACACGGCCTGTTCCAGCCCGTCGACGGCGGCCCGCAGGACAGAAGGGGCGATGGCCCCGGTCTGGTTGACCACGCCCTCCAGCGCGCGGGCGGCGACGCTCAGGTCCGGCAGGCCGAAGGTGGCGCCGGAGCCGACGAGGGAGTGGGCGTGGCGCGCCAGGTCGGCGCGGGCGGCGCTGGCGTCGTCGCCGTCCAGGCCTTCCAGCGCCTCGGCCGCCTGCCGGATTTGCGCCAGGCGATCCGGCAGGCCGGCCATAAAGTCCTGGCGGATTTTCTGCACCCGCGCCAGCAGCTCCGCCGGCAGGGTCGGCATGATGGGCGGGGTGTCCTGGATCATGTCGGGCCGGCGCCACCCCATAGGTCGCGCACGGTGTCGGGCAGGCTCATGGGGTCGAAAGGCTTCGCGATCACGCCCACCGCGCCCAGTTCCTTGAAGCGCTGGACCTCGGATGGCTGCACCTTGGCGGTCATGAAGGCGACGGGCACGCCGGCCAGGGCTGGGCGCTGGCGGATGGCGGCCAGGGTGGCGGGGCCGTCCATGCCGGGCATCATGGCGTCCAGCAGGATCAGCTGTGGCGTCCAGCCGTCCAGGATTTCCAGGGCGCGGGCGCCGGACTCCGCCATATGCACGTCAAAGCCGCCGACATGACGCAAGCTGAGTTCGACGATGGCGCGGATGTCCGGCTCGTCATCGACATAGAGGATGCGGTTCAGTGACTCGGCCATGCTGCCTCGCGGTGGTCTCATGCGACGGACTTGAGTGCCATGGTTTTGGGGTGCCATGGTCTTGGGAGGGACATGCCGGCGTCCCATTGGCGCTACAATACGCATCAGGGTAGCCGCCGGGGACGGCGGGCGCAAATGGAGTTCGGGCGACAGTCGGCCACGGGCTGCCGGGCTGCCAGGGTGCCGCTCAGGGGGGCGGGGGGGTGTCGGCGCCAGATCGGGCGTCGGGCTGGGCGTCCAGGCGCCCGGATGGCAGGGTCAGCACGAACTCCGTGTCGCCCGGGTGGCTGGTCAAGGTCATGTCTCCGCCGTGGCGCTCCACGATGGCCTTGACGATGGACAGGCCCAGGCCGTTGCCGCCCTTCTGCCGGCTGTCCGACGAGTCCGCCTGGGCGAATTTCTGAAACAGGCGGGGCTTGAACCAGTCGGGCACGCCGGGGCCGTTGTCATGCACCGACAGTCGGACACGGCCGTCCGCCATCTCGCCCAGCACGGTGACGACGCCGCCCGGGTTGGAATATTTGATGCCGTTGGAAACCAGGTTGGCCAGCACCTGCCGCAGGCGCCGCGGGTCGCCCACCACGGGCAGGGGACCGGCGGCAGTGTGGCGCAGGGTGACGGTGTGGTCCTCGGCCATGGGGCGCAGCGTGTCCACCGTCTCCGCCGCCAGTTCCGCCAGGTCCAGCGTGTCCGCCTTCAGGTCCAGGGTGCCGGACTCAATACGCTCGATATCCAGCAGGTCGTTGACGATGGCGATCAGCCGCTCGCTGTTGCGGTCGGCGATGCGCAGCAGGTTCTGCGCCTGGACCGACAGGGCGTCGGGCATGCCCAGCGCCAGGCGGATGGACCCGTGGATGGACGTGAGTGGCGTGCGCAATTCATGGCTGACGGTGGAGATGAAGGCGTCCTTCATGCGCTCCACCTCCTTGCGGTGCGTGATGTCGCGCAGCACCAGGGTGTAAAGCGGGTGGTCGTCCAGTTGGGTGGTGGTGACGGTCAGTTCCGCCGGGAAGCGGCGGTCGCCGCCGCGCACCTCCACCTCGCGGGGGCTGATCCCTTCCAGCGCCAGGGGCAGCCACAGGGGGCCGGCGGCCCGCTCCAGCACGGCGCTGGCGGCGGCGCTGGCCCCCTCCAGGCTGGGCAGCGTCAGGAAGTCGTCCACCGGCAGGCCCAGCAATTGCCGCACGTCGCGGCCCAGCATGGCGGCGCCGGCGCGGTTGGTCGACAGGATGACGCCCGCCTCGTTGATGGTCAGGACGCCGTCCTCCAGACTGTTCAGGATGCTGTCCAGCCGCTCGCGGCTTTCCTGCACGGTGGCCAGCATGCGGCGCTCCAGCGCCTGGCGTTCCGCCCGCTGACGCTCGCGCGCCTGCTTCTGTTCCTTCAGCGATTGCAGGGCGCGCGCCATGGTGCCCAGTTCGTCGCCGCGGCCAGCGCCGGTGATGGCGATGGTGATGTCGCCCCGGGCGATGCCACGCAGCGCGGTGGTCAGGGCCACGATGGGCAGCACCAGGCTGCGCGACAGCAGCACCCAAATGCCGATAGCGGTGGCGACGATCAGCAGGCCGCCGACCACGACGCCCTGCAAGCCTTCCGACTGCGCGTTCCGCTGGCGCACCAGATCCTGGTCAAGCATCTCGCGTTCGGCCGTCGCGATGGCGTCCAGCGTGGCGCGCACGGCGTCCATGGCGCGCTTGCCGCCTAGGGCGCGGGCCTGGTCGCGGGCCAGCGCCCGGGTGGAGGGATCGGCCGCCATGGTCAGGGTGGGGTTGGCGTAGCCGTCCTGCCAATCGCGCACCTCGGCGCGCAGGGTGTCCACCCGTCGCTGCTGCTCGGTGTCGCCCTGGGTCAGCGCTTCCAGCCGGGCCAGGCGGCTTTCCTGCGACTGCATGGCTTGGCGCGTCGGCTCCAGGAAGGTGGGATCGCCCGCCACGATATAGCCGCGCAGGCCCGTTTCCTGGTCCAGCATGGCGGTGCGCACCGCCTCCACCGCCTGGATGACGGCCAGGGTCTGCTGGCTGTCGCGGGTGGTGCTGACGATGACGTCGATCCTGCGCATGCCCCACAGGCAGACCGCCGCCGCCAGGACGAACAACAGGGTGAAGGCCAGGAACAGGCGGCGGGGAATGGACAGGCCCTGCAGGGGGCGCGCCTGGGCGTCGTCGGGCGGGATGGGAATGTCGGCGCCGGCGGCGTGGGCGTCGGTGATGGTCGCGTCCGGGGACGGCCGGGCGCTTTCCTGCGGACTTGTTCTTTCGGTGCCACCATGGGCGGTGCCACCGTGGGCGGCGCTGTCGGCCGGGGCGTTGAGGTCCAGGATCATCCGCTTTCGTCTTGCCGTCCGGGGCACCCCGGCTCCTGGGGTGCGGCTGACACGCAGGCTTGCCCCCCAATCGTTAAGAATTCCACTATGGGGGCACCCATTGCGGGTAGGCGGGGCGGTGGCCCCGGAGGGTGGGGGCCGCCTCATGCCGAACGACGATTCCACGCCGTTCGCGCACGATCACCAAGGGTGCATTTGGTGGGAGTTTCGCGAACTAGGGGGGTACTTTAGCCCTAGGCCATGCCGGACCGGACCGGATCCGGCCCCGATTCCGGCTTGCCACCCGGTGAATCGGCCCGGCGGCGGGGGAAGGGCCCCGGCCATGCGCGTGAATCTCCCCTGCTCAGGGGTGACATGCCGCATGAGCCCTTGGAAAAGGTGGCGGAACGCGCTAGATATCCGCCCGCCCGGGAGGTAATGCGGCGTGCCGTCGACCCCCCGGCCCTTTTTCATGCGGGTCCTTTCAGGGCCCGCGCTCGTTTTTGAACATCCCCCGCGCCGGCTTCATTCTTTTGCACCGGACGTTGGACGACGGAGCCCTCTAATGCCCCGCAGCACACCGCTGGACGACATTCGCAACATCGGCATCATCGCCCACGTCGATGCCGGCAAGACGACGACCACTGAGCGCATCCTGTACTACACGGGTCGCAAGCACACGATCGTCGACATTCATGACACCAAGGACCTGAAGTCGTCGACCACGACCGACTATCTGGAACAGGAACAGAAGCGCGGCATCACCATTCAGTCCGCTGCCGTGTCCTGCTTCTGGAAGGACAAGAAGATCAACCTGATCGACACCCCAGGCCACGTGGACTTCACCATCGAGGTGAACCGCTCCCTGCGCGTGCTCGACGGTGCCGTGGTGGTGTTCGACGGCGTGGCCGGTGTGGAGCCCCAGACCGAGACCAACTGGCGCCTGGCGGACAACTACAACGTTCCGCGTATGTGCTACGTCAACAAGATGGACCGTTCCGGCGCCAGCTTCAGCCGCTGCGTGGACATGATCCGCAAGCGCTTGGGCGCCACCCCGGCCGTCATCCAGCTGCCGCTGGGCTCGGAAGACAACTTCCAGGGCATGATCGACCTCGTCGAGATGAAGGCTTACGTCTGGTTCTCCGAGGAAAAGGACAGCCAGTGGGAAATCTGGGACGTCACCGACGACCTGGCCGACAAGCTGAAGATCACCAACGCCTACGACCGTGAGCTGCTGAGCAAGGTCGCGGACTTCCGCGCCGAGCTGATCGACACCTGCCTGATGCAGGACGACGCGGCCATGGAGCAGTACCTGGAGTCCGGTGAAGAGCCGGCCGCCGCCGTGCTGAAGGAATGCCTGCGCATCGGCACCCTGAAGGGCGACTTCACCCCGGTCCTGTGCGGTTCCTCGTACAAGAACAAGGGCGTGCAGCAGCTGCTGGACGCGGTCGTCGCGTTCCTGCCGTCCCCGACGGACGTCGAGGCCATCAAGACCGTGGACCCGGACGGCAACCCGAACGGCGAGCGCAAGTCGTCGGACGACGAGCCCTTCGCCGGCCTGGCCTTCAAGGTCATCAACGACAAGTACGGTTCGCTGACCTTCGTGCGCGTCTACTCGGGCGTCGTCGCCAAGGGCACCTCCCTGCTGAACACCACCCGCGGCAAGCGTGAGCGCATCGGCCGTATCGTGGAAATGTTCGCCAAGGAAGCGAACGACCTGGAAGAAGCCCGCGCGGGCGACATCGTGGCCTTCGTCTCGCTGGCCGAGACGGATACCGGTGACACCCTGTGCGACGCCACCGCCCCGGTGGTGCTGGAGCGCATGCGCTTCCCCGACCCCGTGATCAGCGTGTCGGTGGAGCCGAAGAACCGTGCCGACCAGGACAAGTTCGGCGCCGCCATCGGCAAGATGGTCCGCGCGGATCCGTCGCTGCGTCTGGAAACGGACCGCGACACCGGCCAGACCCTGCTGCGCGGCATGGGCGAGCTGCACTTGGAAGTGACGCTCGACCGTATGCGCACCGAGTTCGGCGTGGAAGGTGTGATGGGTCGCCCGCAGGTGGCCTACCGCGAGACGATCACCAAGACCGTCGAGTACACCTACACCCACAAGAAGCAGACCGGTGGTTCGGGCCAGTTCGCCGAAGTGAAGATCCGCTTCGAGCCGAAGGAACGCGGCGCCGGCTTCACCTTCGTGGACAAGGTCGTCGGCGGCACCGTGCCGCGCGAATACATCCCGTCGGTGGGCAAGGGCCTGGAAGTCCAGAAGGAAGACGGCGTCCTCGCCAGCTACCCGACCGTGGACTTCGAAGCCACCCTGCTGGACGGTAAGTACCACGAAGTGGACTCGAACGCCCTGACGTTCGAAATCGCCGCCAAGGCCTGCTTCCGCGAAGGCATCCGGACCGCCGGTCCGATCCTGCTGGAGCCGGTGATGAAGGTCGAGGTGGTGGTTCCGGACGACTACCTGGGTGACGTGATCGGCGACATCAACCGTCGTCGCGGCACGGTGCTGGGCCAGCTGGAGCGTGGCCACAACATCGCCGTCGAATCCCACGTGCCGCTGTCCGAAATGTTTGGTTACATCGGTCAGCTGCGTGGCATGACCTCGGGTCGTGGCTCCTACACCATGGAGTTCTCGCACTACGACCCGGTGCCGAAGAACGTGGCCGACGAAATCATCGCGAAGAGCGGCAAGGCCGCCTGAGCCTGATTTCAAAGGCAAAGAGTGCAAGAGCGGCCGCCCCACCTCGGGGCGGCCGTTTCTTTTTGCGCGTCATTCTGGAAAGAGCATGTATCGGGCCGCTACCGGAACGATGCCCGTGCCGCCTAGGCTGAAGGCTTAGTTGGGGGTACTCAGGATGCTGTTCATCCAGGCGTTCACCTGGTCGCTGGAGAAGGCGGCGACCTGGGCGCCGGTGACGGCCAGGGCCAACCTCTGGCCCATGGTGGACAGCTGATCGGTGGTCAGCGCATGGGCCTGCGCGGTGGTCAGCGCCGCGACCTGGCTGGTGCTGAACTCCCGCACGTCATCGGTGGTCAGCGCGTGCACCTGACTGGTGGTCAGGGCTTGAAGCTGGGCGGTCGACAGCCGCTGCACCTGGTCGCTGGTCAGGGCCGACAGGTTGTCGGTGGTCAGCCCCGCCAGCTGGCTGGTGGCCAGCGCCGCCACCTGGGTGGTGGACAGCCGCTGCACCTGGTCCGTGGTCAGCCGATCCAGCTGCGCCGTGCTCAGCGCCCGGATCTGGGCCGTGGTCAGGGCGCGCAGGTCGGCGGAGGGCA
Organism: Nitrospirillum guaranorum; assembly: GCF_034653275.1. NCBI lineage: Bacteria > Pseudomonadati > Pseudomonadota > Alphaproteobacteria > Rhodospirillales > Azospirillaceae > Nitrospirillum > Nitrospirillum guaranorum. Next base: position 1,551,188 of record NZ_JAYEES010000003.1, read on the forward strand.
GGGCGTTCAACTGGTCGCTGTTCAGCACCTGCACCTGGTCCGTGGTCAGCTTGGACACCTGGGTGCTGGTCAACGCCGCCACGCTGTCGCTGTTCAGCGCCAGCAGCTGGTCCGTCGTCAGGGCGGTGACCTGCGCGGTGGTCAGCACCCTCACGTCGGCCGTGGCCAGGGCGTTCAGCTGGGCCGTCGTCAGGGTCTGGACCTGCGTGGTGCTCAGGCCCGTCACCTGGGCCGTGGTCAGCGCCCCCAGCTGGTCGGTGGTCAGCGCGTTCAACTGGTCGCTGGTCAGTCCCGCCAGCTGACCGGTGGTGAAGGCCGCCAGGTTGGCCGTGCCGAGATTGGCCAGTTGGTCGGTGGTCAGCGCCCCGATCTGGGCGGAGGTCAGGCTGCGGATGTCCGCCGTGGGCAGGGCCACCAGCTGGTCGCTGGTCAGCACATGGATCTGCCCGGTGCCCAGCTGCGAAACCTGCGCGCTGGTCAGCGCCGCCACATGCAGGGTGTCCAGCGCCACCACCTGGTCCGTCGACAGGCTGTTCAGCTGCGCCGTCGATAGGGCCCGCACGTCGGCGGTGGTCAGCGCGTTCAGCTGAGCGGTGGTCAACGCTCCCACGTGGTCCGTGGTCAGCTGCGCCACCTGGGCGGTGGTCAGGGCCGCCACGCTGTCGCTGTTCAGCGCCGACAGCTGGGCCGTGCTCAGCACCGCGACCTGGGCCGTGGTCAGCGACCGCACGTCCAGCGTGTTGAGCGCGTTCAATTGATCGGTGGTCAGCACCCGCACCTGGTCGGTGGTCAGGCGGATCACCTGGGCGGTGGTCAGGGCCGCCACGGTGTCTGTGCTGAGGGTCGACACCTGGTCGGTGGTCAGCGCCGCCACCTGCTGGCTGTTCAGCGCCCGAACCTCGGTCGTGGTCAGCGCGTTCAGTTGGTCGCTGCCCAGCGCCCGCAGCTGGTCCGTGCTCAGGCCGGCCACCTGCTGTGTGGTCAGGCCCGGCAGCTGGTCGGTGGTCAGCACCTGGATTTCATCGGTGGTCAGCACCCCCAGCTGGGCGGTGCTGAGCGCCGCCAGGTTGGTGGTGCCCAGCGTCGATAGCTGTGCCGTGGTCAGGGCCGCCACCTGGGTCGTGGTCAGGGTGCGGATATCGATGGTGCCGAGGGCGTTCAGCTGGTCGCTGGTCAGGGCCCGCACCTGGTCGGTGCCGAGCTTGGACACCTGGGCGCTGGTCAGGGCGCCGACGTTGTCGGTGCTGAGGGCGGTCAGCTGTGCCGTGGTCAGGGCGGCGACCTGGGCCGTGCTCAGGGCGCGGATGTCGGCGGTGTTGAGCGCGTTCAACTGGTCGGTCGTCAGTGCCGCGACCTGGTCGGTGCCGAGCTTGGCCACCTGGGCGCTGGTCAGCGCGGCTGTGCTGCCGGTGTTCAGGCTGGACAGTTGGCTGGTGCTGAGCGCCTGCACCTGCGCGGTGGTCAGCGCCTGGATGTCGGCGGTGTTGAGCGCGTTCAGTTGGTCGGTGTTCAGCACCCGCACCTGATCGGTGCTCAGTTTCGCCGCTTGCTGGGTGGTCAGCGCCGCCACGGTGTCGCTGCCCAGGCTGGACAGCTGGCTGGTGCTGAGCGCCTGCACCTGCGCGGTGGTCAGCGCGCGCACGTTGGCGCTGCTGAGCGTGTTCAGCTGGTCGCTGGTCAGCGCCTGTACCTGCGTGGTGGTCAGCTTCGCGATCTGCAGCGTGCTGAGGGCCCCTGTTTGGTCCGTGGTCAGCGCCGCCACCTGGGCGCTGGCAAGCCCGCCCAGTTGGGTGGTGGTGAGCGCGGTGAAGTTGCCGGTGGTGAGTGCGGTCAGCTGGTTGGTGGTCAGCGTCGCCAACTGTGCTGAGGTGAATTCCCGCATGTCGGCGGTCGTCAGGGTGTTCAGCTGGTCGCTGGTCAGGGCCCGCAGTTGGCTGCTGGACAGCCGGGTGATCTGCGCGCTGCTGAGCGCCGACAGGTTGTCGGAGCCCAGGGCCGACAGCTGGGCGGTGGAGAGGGCCGCGACCTGGTCGGTGGTCAGCGCCCGCACGTCCAGGGTGGTCAGCGCGTTCAACTGGTCGCTGTTCAGGATTTGGATCTGGTCGGACGATAGCTTGGAAACCTGGGCGCTGCTGAGGGCCGCGACCGCAGCCGTGCCCAGGTGGGACAGCTGGTCGGTGGTCAGCGCCGCCAGCTGTCCCGTGGTCAGCGCCCGTACGTCGGCGCTACTCAGGCTATTCAGCTGGTCGCTGGTCAGCGCCTTGGTTTGCGCGGTGCTGAGCTTCGCCACCTGCAGCGTGCTGAGGACGCTGGTCTGGTCGGTGGTCAGCGCCGTTATCTGCGCGGTCGTCAGGCCCGCAAGCTGTGGGGTGGTCAGGGCCGCGAAGTTGCTGGTGCTGAGGTTGGACAGCTGGTTCGTGGTCAGCGCCGACAACTGGGCCGAGGTGAACTCGCCGATGTCGGCCGTGGTCAGGCCGTTCAGCTGGTCGCTGGTCAGCGCGCCCACCTGGTCGGTGCTGAGCTTATTGATCTGGGCGCTGGTCAGGGCCGACAGGGTGGCGGCCGTCAGGCTCGACAGCTGGTTGGTGCTGAGGACCGCCACCTGGGCGGAGGTGAGGGCGCGCACATCGGTGGAATCCAGGGCGTTCAGCTGGTCGCTGGTCAGCGCCCGCACCTGATCGGTGCCGAGCCTGCTGATCTGGGCGCTGGACAGCGCGGCCACGTTATTGCTGCCGAGGGTCGATACCTGGGTCGTCGTCAGGGCCGCCAGCTGCGCGGTGCCCAGCGCGCGGATGTCGGCGGTCGACAGCGCGCCCAACTGGTCGCTGTTCAACGCCTGCACCTGGCTGGTGCTGAGCTTGGACACCTGCAGGGTGTTAAGTGCCGCCACCTGGTCGGTGGTCAGCGCGGCCGCCTGGTCGGAGGTCAGCCCGCCCAACTGCAGGGTCGACAGGGCGGCGAAGTTGGTGGTGGTCAGCCCCGCCAGCTGGTCCGTGGTCAGCGCCGACAACTGCGTCGACGTGAACTCCCGCATGTCGGCGGTCGACAGGGTGTTCAACTGATCGCTGCCGATGGCGCGCAGCTGGGCGCTGGTCAGGCCCACGATCTGGTTGCTGGCCAGGGCGCCCAGATTGTCGGAGGTCAGGTTGGACAGCTGGTCGGTGGTGAAGGCCGACAACTGGGCGGAGGTGAATTCGCGGATGTCGGCGGTGGTCAGCGCGTCCAGCTGGTCGGTGGTCAGGGCCCGGACCTGGGCGCTGGACAGCTTGTTCACCTGGGCGCTGCCCAGCGCCGACAGGTTGGTGGAACTGAGGGTGGACAGCTGATCCGTCGTCAGCACCGCCACTTGGGCGGTGGACAGGGCGCGCACGTCGGCGGTGGACAGGGCGTTCAGCTGATCACTGTTCAGGGCCTGGACCTGGTCGGTGGAAAGCTTGCCCACCTGCAGGGTGCTGAGGGCGGCCACCGTGCCGCTGCCCAGCGTCGACACCTGGCTGGTGGTCAGCGCCAGCAGCTGCGCCGTGGTCAGCGCCCGGACATCGGTCGGCGTCAACGCGTTCAGCTGGTCGCTGTTCAGCGCCTGGATCTGGTCCGTGGAAAGCTTGGACACCTGCAACGTGGTCAGGCTGGCGACCTGGTCGGTGGTCAGTGCCGCCAACTGGGATGAGGTCAGGCCGCCCAATTCCGTGGTCGTCAGCGCGGATACCGCCGCCGTGCTGAGGCCGGCGATCTGCGTCGTCGTCAGGGCCTGCACCTGGGTGGAGGTGAACTCCCGCATGTCGGCGGAGGTCAGCGCGCCCAGCTGGTCGGTGGTCAGCGCGCGGATCTGGGCGCTGGTCAGGCCCACCACCTGGTTGCTGGCCAGGGCGGACAGGTTGTCGGAGCTGAGGTTGGACAGCTGGTCGGTGGTCAGGGCCGACAGCTGGGTGGAGGTGAACTCCCGTACGTCGGCGGTGGTCAGGGCGTTCAGCTGATCAGAGCCCAGCGCCTGGATTTGGCTGCTGGACAGCTTGTTGACCTGGGCGCTGCCGAGCGCCGACAGGGTGTCCGAACCCAGGGTGGACAGCTGTGCCGTCGTCAAGGCCGCCACCTGGGCGGAGGTCAGAGCCCGTACGTCGGCGGTCGACAGGGCGTTCAACTGGTCGCTGGTCAGCGCCTGCACCTGGTCGGTGGACAGGCGCGTCACCTGCAGGGTGCTGAGCGCCGCGACGGTGCCGGTGCCCAGGGTGATGATCTGGTCGGTCGTCAGTGCCGCCAGCTGACCGGAGGTGAAGGCGCGCACGTCGGCGCTGTTGAGCGCGCCCAGCTGGTCGCTGCTCAGCGCCCGCACCTGGGCGGTGGCCAGGTTCGCCACCTGCACCGTGGACAGCACCGCCACCTGGTCGCTGGTCACGGCCCCCAATTGCGCGGTGGTGAGGCCGGCCAACTGGGTGGTGCTGAGCGCCGCCACCACGCTGGTGGAAAGGCCCGCCAGCTGATCGGTGGTCAGCGTGCCCACCTGGGACGAGGTGAACTCGCGGATGTCGGCGGTCGACAGCGCGTTCAACTGATCGGTGGTCAGCGCCTGGACCTGGGTGCTGGTGAAGCCCGCCACCTGGTTGCTGGTCAGGGCGGACAGATTGGTGGAGCTGAGGTTGGACACCTGGTCGCTGGTCAGCGACCCCAGCTGGGCCGAGGTGAATTCCCGCAGGTCGGCCGTGGTCAGGGTGTTCAGCTGGTCGCTGGTCAGCGATTGCACCTGGGTGCTGGACAGCTTGCCCACCTGCGTGCTGCTGAGCGCCGACAGGTTGGTGGAACTCAAGGTCGACAGCTGGTCGGTGGTCAGCACCGCGATCTGCGTCGATGTCAGAGCGCGGATGTCGGCGGTGGACAGGGCGTTCAACTGGTCGCTGGTCAGGGCGCGGACCTGCGCCGTGGTCAGCTGCGCCACTTGGGCGGTCGTCAGCACGGCGGCGGCGGCGGTGCCCAGCGCGGCGAACTGGGCGGACGACAGCACCGCCAGCTGTGCGGTGTTCAGCGCGCGCACGTCGGCGGTGGAGAAGGCGCCCAACTGGTCGGTGGTCAGCGCCCGCACCTGGCTGGTGCTGAGGCCCGCCACCTGCTGGGTCGTCAGGCCCGCCACCTGGTCGGTGGTCAGCGTCACCAGCTGGTCAGTGCCGAGCCCCGCCAGTTGCTGGGTGGTCAGCGCCGACAGGTTGGCGGTGGCCAGGGCCGAGACCTGGTCCGTCGTCAGTTGCGCCACCTGGGTGGAGGAGAATTCGCGGATGTCGGCGGTGGACAGGGTGTTCAGCTGGTCGCTGGTCAGCGCCCTGATCTGGCTGCTGGACAAGCCGGTGGCCTGGGCGCTGCCCAGGGCCGACAGGTTGGTGGAGTTCAGCGCGGCGATCTGATCGGTGCCGAGCGCCCGCAGCTGCGCGCTGTTGAGCGTCCGCACGTCGGCGGTGGACAGGGCGTTCAGCTGGTCGCTGGTCAGCGCGCCCACCTGGGTGGTCGACAGCCTGGCCACCTGGGCGGTGGTCAGGGCGGCGGTGTTGTCGGTGCTGAGCGTCGACAGCTGGCCGGTGCTGAGGGCCACCACCTGGGCGGTGGTCAGGGCGCGGATGTCGGCCGTGTTCAGCGCGTTCAACTGGTCGCTGGTCAGCGCGTTCAGTATGCCGGCCGACAGGCTGGCCACCTGCGCGGTGCTGAGGGCGGCCATCGTGTCGCTGCTGAAGGACAACAGCTGGTCGCTGGTCAGCGCGCCCACCTGCGCCGTGGTCAGGATGCGCACATCGGCGCTGTTCAGCGCGTTCAGCTGGTCGCTGCTGAGCGCCCGGAACTGGGCCGTGCTGAGCTTGGACACCTGCAGGGTGGTGAGCGCGCCCACCTGGTCGGTGGTCAGCGACCCCACCTGGGCCGTGCCCAGGCCGGCCAGCTGCGTGGTCGACAGCGCCGCCACGGTGGCGGTGTTCAGGGTGGAGATCTGGTCGGTGGTCAGGGTCGCCAGCTGGGCCGAGCTGAATTCCCGGATGTCGGCGCTGCCCAGCGCGTTCAACTGGTCGCTGGTGAGCGAGCGCAGCTGGTCGCTGCCCAAGCCCGCCACCTGGCTGGTGCTGAGCGCCGCCAGATTATCCGACGCCAGGGCGGACACCTGGTCGGTCGTCAGCTGCCCGATCTGGGCCGAGCTGAATTCCCGGATGTCGGCGGTGGACAGGGCGTTCAACTGGTCGCTGGTCAATGACCGCAGCTGCGCGCTGGACAGGCCGATGACCTGGGTGCTGCTGAGCGCCGACAGGTTGGCGGTGCTGAGGGTCGACAGCTGGTCCGTCGTCAGGGCCGCCAGCTGCTGGGAACCCAGCGCCCGCACGTCGGCGGTCGACAACGCGCCCAGCTGGTCGCTGCCGAGCGCCCGCAGCTGGGTGCTGGTCAGGCGCGTGACCTGGGCCGTCGACAGGGCGCCCAGGGCGTCGGTGCCCAGGTTGGTGAGCTGAAGGGTGCTGAGCACCCCGACCTGGGCGGTGGACAGGGCGCGGATGTCGGCGGTGGACAGGGCGTTCAGCTGGTCGCTGCCCAGCGCCTGGACCTGGGCCGTGGTCAGGCCCGCCACCTGGCTGGTGGCCAGACCCGCCACCTGGTCGGTGGTCAGCGCCGTCACCTGGGCCGTGGTCAGGCCCAGCATTTGCGTGCTGGACAGGGCGGACAGGCTGGCCGTGGTCAGGCCCGACAGCTGGTCGGTGGTCAGCTGCCCGATCTGCGTGGAGGTGAATTCCCGCAGATCGGCGCTGTTCAGCGCGTTCAGCTGGTCGCTGCCCAGCGATTGCACCTGGGCGGCCGACAGGCGGTTGATCTGCGTGCTGCTGAGGGCGGATAGGGTGGCCGTACCGAGGGTGGACAGCTGGTCGGTGGTCAGCACCCCGATCTGGGCCGTGGTCAGGGCCCGGATGTCGGCGGTTGACAGGGCGTTCAGCTGGTCGCTGCCCAGCGCCCGGACCTGGCCGCTGGACAGGGCGGCCACCTGCGCGGTGCTGAGCGCCGCCAGGCTGTCGGTGTTCAGACCCGCCACCTGGTCGGTGGTCAGGGCCGCGGTCAGGGCGGTGCCCAGGACGCGCACGTCGCCGGTGCTGAGCGCGTTGATCTGGTCGCTGCTGAGCGCCTTCAACTGCAGGCTGGACAGGCCCGTCACCTGGTTGGTGGCCAGGGTCGCCACCTGGCTGGTGGTGAGCGCGCCGACCTGGTCGGCCGCCAGGCTGGCGATTTGGGCGGAGGTCAGGGCCGCCAGGTTGGCGGTGCTGAGGCCCGCCACCTGGTCGGTGGTCAGCGCCTTCACCTGGGTGGAGGTCAGCGCCCGGGCATCCGCCGTGTCGAAGGCGTTGATCTGGTCGCTGGACAGCGCCTTCAGCTGCGCGGTCGTTAGCCGCGAAACCTGGGCGCTGGTCAGCGCCGCCACGTTCAGGGTGGTGAGGTTGGACAGCTGGCTCGTGCTCAGCGCCGCCAGCTGCGCGGTGGTCAGCGCCGCTATGTCGGCGGTGGTGAATGCGTTCAGCTGGTCGCTGGTCAGGCCCCGCACCTGGGCGGTGCCGAAGCCTGCCACCTGCAGGGTGGTCAGGCCGGCCATCTGGTCGGTGGTCAGCGCCGACAGCTGGTCGGAGGTGAAACCGTTCAGCTGGGTTGTGGTGAAGCCCGAAATGGCGCTACCGCTCAACGCCGACAGCTGGTCCGTGGTCAGCGCCCGCAGCTGGCCGGAGGTCAGGGCGCGGACATCGGCGGAGGGCAGGGCGCCTAGCTGGTCCGTGGTCAGCACCTTGATCTGGGCCGAAGTCAGCTGCGCCACCTGGAGGGAGGTGAGCGCCGCCACGTTGGCCGTGGACAGATTGCCCACCTGGTCGGTCGTCAGGCCGGCGATCTGCGCCGTGGTCAGGGCGCGGATGTCGGCGGTGCCCAGGGCGTTCAACTGGTCGCTGCTGAGTCCCTTTACCTGGGCGGCTGCCAACTGCGTCACCTGGATGGTGGACAGAGCGGCCAGACTGTCCGTTTCCAGGTTGGCCAGCTGCACCGTGGTCAAGGCCGTCAACTGGCCGGAGGTCAGGGCCCGGATGTCCGCCGTGGACAGGGAATTCAGCTGGTCGGTGCTGAGCGCCCGGATCTGGGCCGAGCTCAGGCGCGAGATTTGGGACGAGTCCAGGGCGGCCAGGCCGTCCGCGCCCAGCGCGCGAATCTGCCCCGTGCTGAGGGCCGCCAGCTGAGCCGAGGAGAAGACCTGCACCTGGCTGGAACTGAGGGCGCCAACCTGCGCTGTCGTCAGCTGCGTCACCTGGGTGGCGCTCAGCGCCGCAACGCTGGCAGTGGCCAGGGCGCCAATCTGGTCGGTGGTCAGGGCGCCCACCTGCTGGGCGCTGAACAGGCGCACGTCGGCCGTGGCCAGGGCGTTCAGCTGATCGGTGCTGAGCGCCCGGACTTGCGCCGCCGACATCAACAAGGTCTGGTTGGTGATCAGGGCCGCCACGCCGGCGGTGCTGAGGCCGGTGATCTGGGCGGTGGACAACTGCTGGATCTGCGTCGCGGACAGTTCCCGCACGTCGGCGGTGGTCAGGCCGTTCAACTGGTCCGTGGTCAGGGCCTGGACCTGGGCCTGGCTCAGCCGGCCGACCTGGGCGCTGTTCAGCGCCGACAGGTTGGCGACGCTCAGGCCCGCCACCTGTTCCGTCGTCAGGTTGGCGATCTGCGCCGTGGTCAGGGCGCGGAAATCATCGGTGCTGAGCGCGTTCAGCTGGACGTTGTCCAGCACCCGCATCTGGGTCGCGGTCAGGCTGGCCAACTGCTGGGTGGTCAGGCCGGCCATCTGGCTGGTGGTGAAGACGTTGATCTGGGCCGCGGTCAGGCCCAGGATCTGGGCGCTGCTGAGGGCCGAGAGGTTGCGGGTGCTGAGCGCCACCACCTGGTCGGTGCTGAGTGCCGCCAACTGCGGGCCGGAGAACTCCCGCATGTCGGCGGTGGTCAGGGCGTTCAGCTGATCGGTGGTCAGCGCCCGGACCTGGGCGGTGGTCAGCAACGCCACCTGGCTGCTGCTTAACGCCGACAGGTTGGCCGTGCTGAGGCCTGAAATCTGGTCGGCCGTCAACCCGGACACCTGCGCCGTGCTGATGGCCTGGATCTGGCTGGTGGACAGGGCGTTCAGCTGGCCGGTGGTCAGGTAGCCTACCTGCGCCCGGCTGAAGTCGCGGATGGCGGCGGTGGACAGGCCCGCCAGCTGGCTGACGGTGATGGCCTCCACCTGGCTGGAGGTCAGGGCCTGCACCTGGTTGGACTTCAGCGCCTCAAGATCAGCGGGGCTGAAGGCGGCGATGTCCTCATCGCTGAACGCCTGAAGCTGCTGGGCGCTGAACACCATCTGGCTGGCCGTGAAGGCCGTGACCTGGGTGGAGGAAAGAACAGCGATCTGGGCGGTAGTAAGGGCGGCGACGTCCTGAGTGGTCAGGGCCTGAATAGCCGCTGTCGAATAAGCCGCGATCTGCGATGGCGGAACAGTACCGATAGACGAAACCATCACCCTCTCCGATCACATCTCTTTGAGATGCTTCACACTCGGCACCACCACGCCCCTTTTAGGCGCACCCACAGCCACGTGGGTCTTGAACCCCCCGCCGCGCCCCTTATGGAAACAGCGGAAGTACTGTCTATCCCGGGGCGGCCGCCCCGTTCTGGAGCCGCCGGCACCCAGGGGTGCGCGAGTATTGATCCGACGCCGACTTACCCAACCTGGATATACGAAGCCACTTTAATTTGGATAAAAGTTAACCTCAAGGCTAGTTTCGTAGACAACCCGGAAGAACAGGATGGGCCGCCACTTGGCTGTGCTGGCCAACCTGCCGCGCGGGCGGGCAATTCACGACAGGTTAATATGTCACGGCTTTTGAGACGCCGATGTAATACCCGGCCGTTGATTGCCGGTTGATTTCCGGGGGGTTGCGGCCCGCTCGGGCGGAACGCTTCCGAACGGTGGCTCAGCGAAAGCGTAACCGGCCGAAGGTTGAAGAACGGCGGCCCGTGGGATATTCCATCAAGAATAAGCATCGCATGGATGTACATCTATTGAGGGGGGTCTGATAGATGCGCTGGTTCAATGACCGGACGATCAATCAGCGGCTTTGGGTGCTGGTGGGGGTCGCCGTGCTGGCGGCGCTGGTCTACATCGGTCTCGGCGTGGCCCAGCAGCGCGCCCAGCTGTATGAGGATCGCCGCGACATGGCGCGGGACGCGGTGGGGGCCGCGCAGACCATCGTTGAAGCCTACATCCAGAAGGAAAAGCAGGGGGCCATGCCCAAGGCGGACGCCCAGGCGGCGGCGCTTGCGGCCCTGAAGGCGGTGCGGTTCGCGGGCGAATACGTCTTCGTGAACGACACCAAGGGGGTGCTGGTCATGCACCCGACCCAGCCGAATTTGGACGGCAAGGACATGACCGACTTCAAGGACCCCACCGGCACCTACATGTTCCGCGACTTCGTGGCGATGGCGACGGGGCCGCAGGGCCAGGGCTTCGTGCCCTACAAATGGCCCCGTCCCGGCCAGACGGAACCGGTGGACAAGCTGTCCTATGTCACGCTGGTGCCGGCCTGGGGCTGGGTCCTGGGCTCCGGCGTATACCTCGATGATGTGCAGGCGCAAGGCCGTGCGCTGGTGGTGGGCGGCGTGGTCGAGGCGGTCATCGCGCTGCTGCTGGTGGGCTCGTTGTCCTTCATCATCGCCCGCAGCCTGTCGCGCAGCCTGGGTGAGCTGACCGGCGACATGCGCCGGCTGGCCCGGGGCGATCTGACCTTCACCATCACCGGGACGGAGGCGCCCAACGAGCTGGGCGAGATGGCCCGCGCGCTGCAGGTGTTCCGCGACAACGCCCTGGCCAACCTCCGTCTGGAAGAAGAGCGGACGGCGGCGCGGGAGGCGCAGCAGCGCCGGCATGAGGCGCTGGAAGTCTTGGTCCGCGACTTCAAGGCCATGGTGGCGGGCAAGCTGCGCTCGGTCGCCGCCGCCGCGACGGAGCTGGAGGCGACCTCCGGCGGCCTGCGCGAACAGGCTGAGATCACCAGCGGCCTGGCGGTGACCGTGGCGACGGGCGCCACCGCCGCCAACCAGAACGCCCAGACGGTGGCCGCCGCCACCGAGGAGCTGACGGTGTCCAGCTCGGAAATCGGCCGCCAGGTGGAGTTCACCGCCGCCACCACCGCCCGCGCGGTGGAGGAGGCGCGCAAAGCCAGCACCGTGATGGCGGAGCTGTCGGACGTCGCGGCCGGCGTGCAGACGGTGGTGCAACTGATCAACGACATCGCCGGCCAGACCAACCTGCTGGCCCTGAACGCGACCATCGAGGCGGCCCGGGCGGGGGAGGCCGGCAAGGGTTTCGCCGTCGTGGCGCATGAGGTCAAGTCGCTGGCGGGCCAGACGGCCAAGGCGACGGAGGACATCGCCAACCGCGCCAGCGCGGTGCAGACGGCCGCGGCCGACGCCGTGTCCATCATCACCTACATCACCGATGTCATCGAGCAGATGGGCGGCAACTCCGCCACCATCGCCTCGGCCGTCACCGAGCAGGGGGCGGCCACCACCGAGATCAGCCGCAACGTGCAGGAGGCGGCGGCCCGCACGGCGGAGGTGGCGGGCAATATGAACACGGTGGAGGAAAGCGCTCAGTTCACGCTCAGCGCCTCCAGCCAGCTGCACGCCGCGGCGGGTGAACTGTCCAGCCAGGCCGAGCAGCTGCAGATGGAGGTGGAGGAGTTCCTGGGCGCCATGGAGCGGGCGGGCGACCGCCGGCAGTTCGAGCGTGTCCCGGCGGACCTGCCCATCACCGTGCAATGCATGGCCACGGGCAAGCCGGGTCCGATCTACCCGGGCCGCACCATCGACTTGTCCGCCGCCGGCCTGGCGGCCCGCATCGGCCAGATGGCCAACAAGCCGGGCGACGACCTGCTGGTGGGGGGCCTGGGCGACCACGCCATTCCCGGCCGTGTCGCCAGCATCGAGGACGGGGTGGTCCGCGTTCAGTTCCGCATGAACGAGGAAAGCATGACCATGATGCAGCAGGCCCTGAAGAAGGCCGGCGTGACGTTTTGACGACGCTTTGACGGCAGGGGGCGGACAATAACGCATGGCTGAGGGGACGAGGTGTCCTTGGCCATGCGTCCCCCTTGGTTGCAGTATCGGGCGCGATTGACTATGTGGCCTTGAAGCCCGTCACTGCCCCCTTTACCCGTCCTCAGGAGAACGCATCCCATGTCCACCGCCCTGCGCGTCGCCATCCTCGGTGCCTCCGGCTATACCGGCGCCGAACTGGTCCGCCTGCTGGTCCGTCATCCCGACGTCCGCCTGGTGGCCCTGACGGCGGAGCGACAGGCCGGCAAGCCCCTGGGCGAGGTCTTCCCGCACCTGGGTGGGTATGAATTGCCGGACCTGGTGAAGATCGACCAGGTGGATTGGGATGGCGTCGATTTCGTCTTCTGCGCCCTGCCGCACGGCACCACGCAGGACGTCATCGCCAGCCTCCCGCCGCGCCTGAAGGTGGTGGACCTGTCCGCCGACTTCCGCCTGCACGATGTCGAGACCTACGCCACCTGGTACGGCCATGCCCACAAGGCGCCGGACCTGCAGGCGGAGGCGGTCTACGGCCTGGTAGAGGCCAACCGCGCGGCCGTGAAGGCCGCTCGCCTGGTGGCCAACCCCGGCTGCTACCCGACGGCGTCGCAGTTGCCGTTGCTGCCGTTGCTGCGCCAAGGCCTGATCCTGGCGGAGGACATCATCATCGATGCCAAGTCGGGCGTGTCCGGCGCCGGCCGGGACGCCAAGCAGGCCAACCTGTATGGCGAGGTGGCGGAAGGTGTCCACGCCTACGGCGTCGCCGGGCACCGCCACGCGCCGGAGATCGAGCAGGGCGTCAGCGAGGCCGCCGGCAAGCCGGTGGTGCTGAACTTCACGCCCCACCTGATGCCCATGAGCCGCGGCATCCATTCCAGCATCTATGTGAAGCTGGCGCCGGGCAAGACGGCCGATGACCTGCGCGCCGCCCTGGTGGACGCCTACAAGGGCGAGACCTTCGTGCGCGTGCTGCCCGCCGGCGTGGCGCCGCAGACCCGCCATGTGAAGGGCAGCAACCACTGCCTGATCGGTGTCTTCCCCGACCGCGTGCCCGGCCGCGCCATCCTGCTGTCGGTCATCGACAATCTGGTGAAGGGCGCCTCGGGCCAGGCCATCCAGAACATGAATCTGATGATGGGCTATCCCGAGGATCGCGGCCTGGAACAGGCGCCCCTATTCCCCTAACAGGTTCCCGTTACCGGGAAACCGCCTTATGTATGAAGGGCCCGGGTGTCAAGCGCCCGGGCCCTTTTCTATTCCGCGTGCGGAGACGACCATGACCAATGTCAGCGAGGCCCTCACGACCGTGCGGCCCACGGTGCTGCCCTACAAGGGCGTGCTGCCCCGCATCCACGCCAGCGCCTTCCTGGCCAATGCGATCGTCATCGGCGATGTTGAGATCGGGGAGGAGTCCAGCCTCTGGTACAACGTTGTCGTGCGCGGCGACGTGAACCAGATCCGCATCGGCCGGCGCACCAACATCCAGGACGGCACCACCGTCCACTGCACGCACGAGCGTTTCACCACGGTCATCGGCGACAATGTGACGATCGGGCACATGGCGCTGCTGCACGGCTGCGTCATCGAGGATGGCGCCTTCATCGGCATGAAGGCCTGCGTCATGGATGGCGCGGTGGTGGAAAGCGGCGCCATGGTGGCCGCCGGCGCCCTGGTGACCCCGGGCAAGCGGGTCAAGGCGGGGGAGCTGTGGGGCGGTAGCCCGGCGCGGCTGTTGCGTCCCCTGACGGAGCAGGATAAGGCCACGCTGCCCTTGACCGCGCCGCACTACGTCCGTCTCTCCCGGCAGTACCTCGACGAGATAGGGTGAGCCGGGACGGGTTGCCGGATCGGCTGATTTGAGTCATGGTCAGGCGGGTCGCGCGTTGCATAATGGGAGGCGCGTTGATCTTTCGCGTGGGGACGCGGCATCGATAAGCCGTTTGGGCGTCCCCCGCGCATCACCTACGTGACCTGGTGGAGGGCTCTCCATGACCAAGCCGTCACTGCGAAACCATCGTTCCAAACGCCGTTTCCGTGCCGCCGCCGCCCGGCAGGGGCGCCTGCTGGCCAAGCTGCGGCATCCACCCCGACTGTCGGCCCTGGAGGCGAGCGAACAGGCATTCCGCGCCGCCGGCGCGCTGGCCCTGGCGGAGGCCGTGTTCGGCGACCGTGGCAGGGCGCTGGCCTGGCTGCGCGCCGCCGACGCTCCATGAACGGCGCCTGACAAGCCAGCCCTGTTGGGAGGCCGCCCCGCCGGATGGCCGACCGGGGCGTCAACTCATGGCGCCTCGGCATAGCGGATGATGCTCTGGTTCTGGACGCTGTCGATCAGCTCATCCGTACGGGCCAGAAGCTGCCGTAGCAGGCGCGAGGGATTGGCCTGGTTGTATCCCAGGGTCAGGTCGACGGACGGGGGCACACCATCCAGCGCCCTGGCCACGACGTTCGGCGTCAGAATGTTTTGCGCATACAGCGGCACCAGCGTGACGCCACCCGTGGACGCGACCAGCGACATCGCCGACGGAATGTTCTCGCCCTCGTACTTCGGCTTGAGCGTGATCCCGACCGTCGCGGCGTAGTCATGGATCACCGACTGCAGGACCGGCGAGGTCCTGGCCGAGCTGACATAGGTTTCGCCGGCAAGCTCCTGCGGCTGAATCTTCTTGCGGGATGCCAGGCGATGGCCCGCCGGCAGCACGGCGATCACAGGCTCCTTCGCCAGCAATTTGAAGGATAGGCCCACGCTGTGGACCTCGGGGCGGAGGAAGGCGACGTCCAGCCTGCCGCGCATCAGGGCGAGGGCGAGGTCCGGGGACGAGAGGCTGCTCAGGGTGATTTCAACGTCGGGCGCTTCCTCGCGGATGATGCGCAGCAGGTGGGGAAGCCACGTGACCTCTAGCCCCACCATGAACCCGATGGTGAGCACGGGCCTTTCCGGCTGCGCCATCCGGCGGGCGGCGTCGGTCGCCGCCTCGACCTGCAGAAGCGCCAGCCGCGCATGATCAAGGAAAACGCGCCCTGCGGGGGTCAGTGTCACGCCGCGCGCCTGCCGCTCCAGCAGCGTCACGCCGACTTCCGCTTCCAGGTCGCGAATTTGCCGGCTCAGCGACGGCTGCGAGGTGTTCAGCCGCCGCTGGGCGGCGGTCAGCAGGCCGCCTTCCTCCGCAACGGCCACGAAATACCGGAGATGCCGCAGTTCCATCGAATCTCTCGCTATGCTTTTGAGGCATAGCTTGAACGTACAAGGTCTTTGTCGCCGGCAGAAGGGCCATTTACGCTCGCCCCAAAATCAGAACCAGCACCGTGATTGAGAGGGGGAGGGAAAGAGGGCGGCGACGTCCAAACGCGCCATCGTGTTCCGTCCCGGCATCTGGGCCGGTGGTCCGTTTTATTACGGCGTTCGCGATTGGCTCTAGGTGATTGCTCGAATCTTCAAGGGAACGTTTAACAACGCACAGGGAGAAACTCGATGCCTACCATTACCACCACTGATGGCGTAAGCATCTTTTACAAGGATTGGGGCTCAGGCCAGCCGATCGTTTTCAGCCACGGCTGGCCGCTGACGGCGGACGACTGGGACGCCCAGATGACCTTCTTCCTTCGCCAGGGCTACCGGGTGATCGCCCACGACCGGCGCGGCCACGGCCGGTCCGATCAGCCGAGCGCCGGCAACGACATGGACCACTGGGTTGCCGACCTCGCGGCCCTGACCGAGCACCTCGACCTGCGCGACGCGATCCATATCGGGCATTCCACAGGGGGCGGTGAGGTGGCGCGCTATGTCGCCCGCCACCCGGAGCGCGTCGCGAAGGCGGTCCTGGTCGCTTCCCTGACGCCGAACATGTATCGAAGCGAGGACAACCCGTCCGGTCAGCCGCCGGAATGGTTCGAAGCGATCCGCGCGGGCGTGCTGGGTAACCGGTCGCAATTCTACCGCTTCGTCCCCGAGAACCCGTTCTACGGTTACAACCTCGACGGCGCGGAGCCTTCGGAGGCGGTCATCGCCAACTGGTGGCGCCAGGGCATGGCGGGCGGCGCCCTGGCCCACTACGCGACTGTTGAAAGCTGGCTGGAAGATTATACCGAGGACCTCAAGAAGATCACCGTGCCGGTGCTGGTGATGCATGGCGAGGCCGATCAAGTCGTCCCCTTCGCAAGCTCAGTGCCGCGTGCGGTCAATCTGCTCAAGAACGGGTCGCTGAAGACCTACCCGGGCTATCCCCACGGCATGCTGACCACCCACGCGGATGTCCTCAACCCCGATCTGCTCTCGTTCATCAGGTCGTGATGGCATCAGGTCTTGACGGCATCGGCCGCGCTTCCAAAGGGCTGAGGGCGCTTGCCGACTGCCCGGGCGGATGAAATATGACCGGCTACAGAGCAGATCGCGTAAAGGCGGACTCGCCTTGGAGCGTGAATCTGCTCGCGGACAAACTCAGCTATAGCCGGCTGTGGTTCCGATTTGACGCAGCCGGCTATAGCCGGTGTGGAGAGGCCATTGGCGACAAGGCCTCTTCCACCGCGCGGCCCGACTTGGGGAAGGACTTGCCTCAGCCCAGGTTGAAATGGGTGATGGCGGCGGCGATGTCGTCGCCGAAGCTGGGGCCCAGCCGCACGGTCGCCACCTCGCCGGGCACGCCCTTCAGGCTGGCGGCGTCCAGGCTGGTCAGCAGGGCCATGGGCACGTCCTCGGTCAGCGAGATGGCCTTCAGCGCGCGGATCAGGTCCACCCCGCCCAGGCCATCCATGACGGCGGAGGCGATGATCATGTCCGGCGGCACGCGCACGGCCACGGCCAGCGCCTCGATGGGATCGGCCAGGGTGTTGACCTTGAAGCCGCAGGCCGCCAGTTCCGCCGCCACACGGCGGGCCACGATCTTGTTGGGGCTCACCAGCATGATGTCGACGTCGTGGACTTCCACGTCGGCGATGTCGAATTCGTAGCGCGAGGGCAGGGCACGGATGACGGCGTTGGTGGCCGCCAGGTCCGGCGTGTCGTCGCGGTCCGCGGCCTCGGCGATGCGGTCGGCGAACGTGTGCAGGTCGACGATCTGGCTTTCCGTCAGGTCCTTCAGGCCCGTCAGGTAGGCCTCCAGACGCTGGGCGATCAGGCTGACCAGCGGGAAGCCGAAGGACGTGCCGGAACCGCGCAGGCTGTGGGCGTCGCGCCGGATGGCCAGCAGGCCGTCGGCGGTGGGAATACGCCCCAGTGATACAGCCTTCAGCGTCTCATACAGCGCGCCCAGGCGATCATGAACGTCGTCGCGGAACTCGACCTTGAGCTGTTCAACAAGATCGTCGAAATCGGTCTGCTCAACCATGGCGCCCCTCAAACATATCCCGTGGATTTAGCCCACGGGCGCGCCGGAGCGCAAGACGCGGACCGTCGCGGCGCTCCAGTGCATTGGTATCGGTTGATGATGCTTCAATGAAAAAGGCCGCCCGGGTGGGCGGCCTTTCATCAGGTGGGCGGTTCAGGCCGCTTTGCGCAGTTCCAGTCGGCTCCACACGTCCAGCAAGGCATCCACCAGACGGGCCATGTGATGGTCGTCGTGGAAGGGCGTGGGCGTGATGCGCAGCCGCTCCGTGCCCCGGGGCACGGTGGGATAGTTGATGGGCTGGACATAGATGTCGTGCTTGGTCAGCAGATCGTCGCTGGCCTGCTTGCACAGGCGCGGATCACCCACTAGCACCGGCACGATGTGGCTGACCGACGGCATGACCGGCAGCCCGGCTTCCGTCAGCAGGCGCTTCAGCGTGGCCGCCCGTTCCTGATGCAGCACGCGCAGCTCGTCATGCTCCTTCAGGTAGCGGACGGAGGCGGCGGCGCCGGCGGCGATGACGGGGGCGATGGAGGTGGTGAAGATGAAGCTGGAGGCGAAGCTGCGCACGCAGTCGACCAGGGCGGCCGAACCGGTGATGTAGCCGCCCATCAGGCCGAAGGCCTTGCCCAGCGTGCCCTCGATGACGGTCAGCCGGTCCAGCACGCCGTCACGCTCGGCCACGCCGGCGCCACGGGCGCCATACATGCCCACGGCGTGGACCTCATCCAGGTAGGTCATGGCGCCGTGCTTGTCCGCCACGTCGCAGATCTCGGCGATGGGGGCGATGTCGCCGTCCATGGAATAGACGCTCTCGAACGCCACCAGCTTGGGGCGGTCGGCCGGGTAGCGGCTCAGCAGCTGGTCCAGATGCTCGGGATCGTTGTGGCGGAAGATGTGCTTCTCAGCACCGCTGTGGCGGATGCCCTCGATCATCGAGGCGTGGTTCAGCGCGTCGGAGAAGACGACGCAGTTGGGCAGCAGCTTGGGCAGCGTCGACAGCGACGCCTCGTTGGAGATGTAGCCCGAGGTGAACAGCAGGGCCGCTTCCTTGCGGTGCAGGTCCGCCAGCTCACGCTCCAGCAGCACGTGGTAATGGTTGGTGCCGGAGATGTTGCGGGTGCCGCCGGCGCCGGCGCCGGACTTGGCCAGCGCCTCGCGCATGGCCGCGAGCACCACCGGGTTCTGGCCCTGGCCCAGATAGTCGTTGCTGCACCACACGGTGACGTCGCGCGGTGGCTCATCCGGGGAAGGGTAGTAGGAGGCGATCGGAAACTCACCCACGCGGCGTTCCAGATCGGCGAACACGCGATAGCGGCCCTCGCGGCGAAGGCCATCGATCTGGGAGCGGAAAAAGGCTTCGTAATCCATCTGTCCGATGGCTCCTTCGTGGAGCGGTCCTCTAGAGCTAGAAGACCGGCGGCAAGCTACCGGTCGACACGACAACCATTACCGACCATGCGCTCGCTGTCCTCATAGTGGGCAGCGAAATCGCCGCTGGCAAGTGCCGGCAGACCGCGACCGAGCAGATGAACCATGCCAGTGGACCGGGGCCATCAGCTTTGATGTTGATCAATTCGGCGGGCAAATGGACCTTAACCCCGAAATCCCAGGGTGAAAAGCCCGGATGCGCTGGACAAATTGCCCAAGCGATCCGTCTTTGGTCGGACACCGCCCCCGTGAGCGGGCGCAACGATATTTTCCATGGACCGGGATGATGGGGACCGGGATGATGGGCAATCAATAGGCGCAGGCCGTGCCGCTGGCATGCGCCTCCAGCGTCTCGGCCAGGCGCTGCGCCGCCTTCAGGATCAGGGGCGGGGGGAAGGCAGCGTAGCCCAGCACCAGGCCTTGGGTACCGCCCCGGCCGGCGTGGAAGCTGCTGAGCGGCGTCACGTCGATGGACCGGGCACGCGCCGCCTGGCGCAGGGCCATGTCGGGTGCCAGGTTGGCGGACATGCCCGGCGCCGTCTTCAGTGTCAGGCCGTCGGCCAGCTTGGCCGCCATCTGCAGCCCGGCCGCCGCCGGCGTCAGGGTCAACGCGCCGGCCCACAGGCGGCGGGCGGCATCGATCAGCGTCTCCCGCCGTTCCTGATAGGTCAGGCGGGCCCGGCGCAGGTGGGAGGCGAGGTGTCCCTCGTCGATGAACTCCGCCAAGGCGCTCTGCTCCACCACGGGGGCGTGCAGCTCGAACAGGGCGCGCATCTCCAGCGCCCGGTCCAGCAGATGGTCCGGGACCACCAGGTAGGCGATGCGCAGGCCGGGATAAAGGATGCGCTCGAACCCGCCGACATGCAGGACACGGCCGTTCCGCTGGGTTGTCCGGTCCGCTTGGCGCTCCCAGGCGCGGTCCAGGCTCATGAGCGTGGCGGGCGGGCGCGTCTCGAAGGTGAAGCCGCCGTCGCCGTCATCCTCGATGACATGGGCGTCGGCGCGCGCGGCCCAGTCCAGCAGGGCTTGGCGGCGTTCCAGGCTCATGACCGTGCCCAGCGGCATCTGGCAGTTGGCGGTGACCACGGCCAGCCGGGCGTCGGGCGACAGGGCCACGCCCTTGGCGGGATCCAGCCCGTCGGCATCGGCCGGAACGGGCACCGGCGTCATGCCCAGGCGGCGCACCAGCGCCTGCGTCAAGGGGCAGCCGGGATCCTCCGTCCACACCCGGTCGCCCGGGCTGGCGGCCAGGCCCACGGCCAGGTCCAGGGCGGCGGCGCGGCCGGGCAGGATCAGAATCTGGTCGGGATGGCAGCGCAGGCCGCGGCTGGCCTCCAGGAAGCTGGCCAGTGCCACGCGCAGCGGCCGCCAGCCGGGGGCGCTGTCCCGCTCCAGCGCGCGGGCCGACAGGCTGCGCCAGGACCGGCTGAGCACCCGCCGCCAAGCCTCGATGTCCAACTGGTCGCCGGCGGCGATGCCGGGGCGGAAAGGCAGGGTGGGCGACGGCAGGGCCGTTTCCGCCGGCGCCGGGCATTGGGGGCGCGGCGACGGGGCCCGAACCTCGGCCGGGGCGTAATCGGGGGGCAGGTTCTCCACCACGAAGGTGCCGGAGCCCACGCGGGATTCCAGGTAGCCTTCGGCCGTCAGGCGCTCGATGGCAGCGACGGCGGTGTTGCGCGACAATCCCATGTCGCGGGCCAGGGTGCGGGTGGAGGGCAGGCGCTCGCCGGGTGCCACCACGCCGGTGGCGATGGCATGGCGCAGGCGTTCGAACAGGCGCTGTTGCAGGGAGCCGCCTTCACCGCCGTCCGTCAGCGTGAGCAGGGGCCCGCGTCGGCTTTTCATGGGGGGCGTCTCCGAGAGGGCGGCGGGGGAAACTGTTGGCCAGGGGAAACTGTTGGTCGGAGGAAACCGGCGGACGGCGCTACGCGCTCGCCGTCCGCCGGGTGCGATCGGGGATGGCCACACGACCATCAGGCCATCCCGTTTCGAACCGGCGGCGGGGAAGGGGCGCCACCACCACCGGTCTCGCATCGGTGCGGAGGGGCCGCCGGGCGACCCCGTGCCCCCGCCTTGGGGGCTCCGCGAAAGGGGATGGGTTAGCGGTCCAGGACCTTGCCGCTGGCGGCGTCGACGCGGAAGGACTTCAAGGGGATGCCCTCGGCGGTGACGACGGGGACATTGTAGTACTCATCCTTGCGGGTGGCGCTGCCGACACGCAGGTTGGCCTTGTCGTGGGCCTGCAGATAAGCTTGGACGGCCTTGCGGGCGTCAGAGCTGCTGACCATGGCGTCGTCGGCGAAGGCCGGGGCGGCGGCGCCCACCAGCAGGGCGGTGGCGGTCATCAGGGCGGCGAAGCGGTTCATGGTGGTTCTCCTCAGGGGTGGGTTGGCTTGAGCGGGCCGCCGGGGTGGGGTTTGGCGAAGTTCGGCTTCCCCGGGGCCTCAGGCTTTCCTGTTTTCGTTGACGGTCCCATCTGACCATGGCCCTGTTTCGCCGAGATTTCCGCCGGGCCGGTCGAATGAAACAGTGCGTAACCGGCCTTGTGGGCATTTACAGTGTCGTTACAACATCCCCGTCGGACGCGGCGGGGATTGCCGGTACAGTTGTCCATGCCCGGATGCGCTTTGGGGGAAACGCCTTTACTGGCATGACCCCCGGATGGATGCGGGCCCGCATATGGGACGTGAGATGTCTGAGAACATTCATCTACTGGTGGTCGACGACGACCGGGAAATCCGCGATCTGCTGACCCGCTACCTGACGCGCCACGGCTACCGCGTCACCGCCGCCCGCGACGGGCAGGAGATGCGCAAGTTCCTGGCCGACCGGAACATCGACCTGATCGTCCTGGACCTGATGCTGCCCGGTGAAGATGGATTGGCCCTCTGCCGCGCCATCCGCGCGGAGTCCGGCCCGCCGGTGGTCATGCTGTCCGCCATGGGCGAGGACGCCGACCGCATCCTGGGCCTGGAGATCGGGGCCGACGACTACCTGCCCAAGCCTTTCAACCCGCGCGAACTGGTGGCGCGCATCAAGGCGGTGCTGCGCCGGTCGCAGGCGGCCAACGTGGGCGGCAGCCCGGCGGCGGGCGCCTTCAGCTTCGCCGGCTACATGCTGGACCCCGCCCAGCGCCGCCTGAGCGCCGCCTCGGGGGAGGAGATCGCGTTGACAGCCGGGGAGTATGAACTGCTGTTGGCCTTGGTGCAGCGGCCACGCCGCGTGCTGTCGCGCGACGACCTGCTGGAAATCACCCGCGGCCGCGCCGCCGGGCCCTTCGACCGGTCCATCGACGTGCAGATCAGCCGCCTGCGCCGCAAGATCGAGACGGATCCCGCCGACCCCGCCATCATCAAGACGGTGCGATCCGGCGGCTACATCTTCTCCGCCGAGGTCGGCACGCCATGAGGGCCGTCACCGACCGCATGTCGTATTCCATCTTCGCCGTGCTGGTCGGCGGCATTCTCCTGAGCCAGGCCATCGCGCTGGGGCTTTACCGCACCGACCGGGCCGAGGCCGTGGCGGCGGCGCAGAGCGGGCAGCTGGCCGGCTGCCTGGCCAGCATCGCCGGCGTGGTGGACCACCAGCCGGCCGACATTCGCGACAAGATGCTGGCGGGCCTGCGAGACGGCAACTTCAAGGTCAACGTCGCCGGCACCACCCAGGACGTGTCGCTGGACGTGTATGAGAAGCCCAAGGTGAACCCGCCGGGCCCCCATCACACGGACATGATCGCCCTGCCGCCCTTCGGCACCATCACCACCCCGCCGCCGGAGCCGAAGTACGTCATGGCCAGCCACCAACTGGCTGACGGCAGCTGGCTGAACGTGCATATCCCCATGGCCGGGGCCGACGCCCTGTCGGAACCGGGTTTCCTGGCCTCGCTGGCCGGCAGCGCCGCCGTGGCCATCCTGCTGTCCGCCTGGGTGCTGGGCTTCACCACCCGGCCGCTGCGCCGCTTCGCCGCTGCCGCCGACCGGTTGGGTGTGGACATGAACGCCCCCTCGCTGGATGAGAGCGGCCCGCGCGAGGTGCGGCTGGCCGCCGCCGCCTTCAACAAGATGCAGCGCCGCCTGCGCGCCTTCGTCGAGGATCGCACGCGCATGCTGGCCGCCGTGTCGCACGACCTTCGCACGCCGCTGACCCGTATGCGCCTGCGCGCCGAGTTTGTGGACGACGACGGTGTGCGCGAGAAGATGCTGGAGGATCTGGGCGAGATGGAGTCGATGATCGGCGCCACGCTGGCCTTCGCCCGGGACGAGGCGGCGCAGGAAACGCTGGAGCCCCTGGATCTCAACCTCCTGCTGTCCCGCGCGGCCGAGGATTACCGTGACGCCGGCAAGCCCGTGGGCTTCAGTCCGGCGCCCGGCCCGGTGCGCGTGGTCGGGCGGCGCACGGCGCTGAAACGCGCCTTCACCAATGTGGTGGAAAACGCCCTGAAATACGGCGTCAGCGCCGACGTGGCCGTGGCCGTGCAGGGCGAGACGGTGGCCGTTTCCGTCACCGACCAGGGGCCGGGTATTCCGGAGGCGGAGTGGGACAACGTCTTCCGTCCCTTCTACAGGCTGGAGGCCTCACGCTCCCGCGACACCGGCGGCACCGGCTTGGGCCTGTCGGTCGCCAACGACGTGGTGCGGGCCCATGGCGGTGAAATCCGGCTGGAAAACCGGGCGGAGGGTGGCCTCAGGGTCATCATGCACCTGCCGCTGGAGGCGGCGCGATAAAACCGCACGGGGACCGGTGCGGGGGAGTGTCTTCCGCGCCGGCTGCGGACGCCGCCGGGGCTGCCCACGCGGTCGGCGGCGCGTCGCAGACAGGTGAAGCCCCTGGCGGTTCCCCCCTGGCCGTGGCTATGATGCCGTGGTCGAACCCGTGCGGCGGCGCCATCCCGGCAGGGAAATGTCGTCGCCGCCATCCTCCGCAGTGCGCCTCGTCTCCGCGTGCCCTTGAGATTTCGTTATGGCCATTCAGAACCGCATCGCCGATTTCCACGCCGACATGACGGCCTGGCGGCATCACATCCACGAGAACCCCGAGGTGGCGTTCGAAGAGACGCAGACCTCCGCCTTCGTGGCCGAGAAGCTGAACGAATTCGGGATCGACGTGCACCGCGGCCTGGCCGGCACGGGCGTGGTGGGCGTGCTGCAGGGTCAAGGCCGGGACACCGGCAAGACCATCGGCCTGCGCGCCGACATGGACGCCCTGCCCATGCAGGAGGAGAACACCTTCGCCCACGCCTCCAAGGTGGCGGGCAAGATGCACGCCTGCGGCCATGACGGGCACACGACCATGCTGCTGGGTGCCGCCCGCTATCTCGCCGAGACGCGCAACTTCTCCGGCACCGTGAACTTCATCTTCCAGCCGGCGGAGGAAGGGGCCGGCGGGGGCAAGCGCATGGTGGAGGAGGGGCTGTTCGACCGGTTCCCTTGCGACATGGTTTTCGGCATGCACAATTGGCCGGAACTGCCGCCGGGCAAGATGGGCGTGCGCCCCGGGCCGGTCATGGCCGGCGCCGACCGGTTCGAGATCACCATCCAGGGGCGCGGCGGCCACGCCGCCCAGCCGCACCTGGGGGTGGACCCGGTGGTGGTCGCGGCCCAGCTGGTGGTGGCGGCGCAGACCTTGGTCAGCCGTGGCCTCTCGCCCGTGGAATGCGGCGTGGTCAGCATCACCCGCATCCATGCCGGCACGGCCTTCAACATCATTCCCAACGAGGTGAAGCTGGCCGGCACCGTCCGCGCGCTGACGCCCGAGATTCGCCAGCAGCTGGAGGATGGCTTGCGCAATTTGGTGCAGACCCTGCCGCCGGTGTTCGGCGCCACGGGTGAGCTGGTCTACCATCTGGGTTATCCGCCCACCATCAACCATGCCGAACCTTCGGCCATCGCCGCCGCCGTTGCCGCCAAGGTCGCGGGGGCGGAAAACGTGCTGGGCGACATGGGTCCCAGCATGGGGGCGGAAGACTTCGCCTACATGCTGAACGCCCGTCCCGGCTCCTATGTCTGGCTCGGCCAGGGCGGCAGCGCGCTGGGCTGTTCCCTGCACAACCCGCGCTATGACTTCAACGACGACGTTCTGCCGATGGGCGCCAGCTACTGGGCGACCCTGGTGGAAACCGTTTTGCCCCGGGTGGCATGATCCGGCCCTGGCCCATCCGCCGGCAGGCGGCCCGGATCGCGGCTTCCGCCCGCTGTGACAGTCGGGCGGGGGACGGTCGTCGTCGCTGCCCCGCAGGGCCGGCGCGCCGCATGGCCGCGCTGGGGCTGGCCCTGGGCATGGGCGCCGCCTTGACAGGCTGCTCCGGCGGCATGGCCTGGCTGGGGGGCGAGCCGCCGCCCGATGACAACGCCCTACCGCCCGCCGTCTCCCCCAGCCTTGTCGGGCGCGGCGAATGGCACGGCGGGCTGAGTCGGGCGCAAAGCACGACCTACTTGGTGGCCCGCAACGCCGCCGAATGGCAGTCGCTGTGGGACTTGGTGGGGATGCGCAGCCCGGGTGCCCTGCCGGAACGGCTGATGGCGCTGGGTGTTTTCCTCGGGTCCCGCAACTCCTCCGGAGCGGGGGTGGAGGTGGTCAATACCCGCGTTGAACACCGCGAAGGCATGCGCGACCGCCTCGTGGTCGAGTACCACGAATTCGACCAGTCCTCGCGCAACACCGCCACGGGCAGCCTGACCAGCCCTTACGCCATCGTCCTGGTGGACTGGTCGGACGCGCCTGTGCGTTTCGCGCGGGTGCCTTGAGGCCCCTGAAGTGCCCCAATGCACTGGCCCCACGCACCTCGCCAGTGATCGTTGCCCAGCCAAAACGAAAGGCCCGGAACTTGGCGGTTCCGGGCCTTTGTCTGGTGTGGTGTCGCCGTCTCACGCCTGATGCGGCAGCACGGTTTCCGAGGGCAGGGGAACCGGCTCCAGCTGGCTGTAGTCGGGGACGATGTGGTGCAGCAGGGCCTGCAGGCGGACGGCGTCGGCGGTGGCGCAGGCCGCGTCCAGTTCATCCAGCGAGCGGCGCAGGATGGCCAAGTCCACCGCGCGCGGCGACGCCACCAGCACGCCTTCGGCCGAGGTCTGTTCCGGCGGCTCGGCAGCGGCGAACATCTCTTCGTACAGCTTCTCGCCCGGGCGCAGGCCGGTGAAGGTGATTTTGATGTCCTTGTCCGGGCGCAGGCCGGCCAGGCGGATCATCTGGCGGGCCAGGTCGACGATCTTCACCGGCTGGCCCATGTCCAGCACAAAGATGCGGCCACGGTCGTCCCGGCCGGCGTTCATGCCATAGGCCGAGGCCTGCAGCACCAGCTCCACCGCCTCGCGCACGGTCATGAAGTAGCGGCACACTTCGGGGTGGGTCACGGTCAGCGGGCCGCCGGCGCGCAGCTGGCGGCTGAACAGCGGCACCACCGAGCCGGTGGAGCCCAGCACGTTGCCGAACCGCACCGTCATGAAGCGGGTTTGCCAGCCCTTGCCGACGCCGCTGGACGCCACGATGTCCAAGGCCTGGCAGTAGCATTCGGCGATGCGCTTGGTGGCGCCCATGACGTTGGTGGACCGCACCGCCTTGTCCGTCGAGATCAGCACCATGGCGGCCGCGCCGGCGGCGATGGCGGCGTCGGCGACGTTGCGCGTGCCCATGACGTTGGTCAGCACACCCTCGACCGGGTTCAGCTCCACCATGGGAACATGCTTCAGGGCGGCGGCGTGGAACACCAGTTCCGGCTTCTCCTCATGGAAAACTTCCATCAGGCGGTTACGGTCGCGGACGTTGGCCAGCACGGCGCGGCAGTCCAGGTCCGGGCAGTTCTCCCGCATCTCCATCTCGATGGAGTAGAGGTTGAACTCGCCATGGTCCAGCAGGATCAGGCGGCGCGGCTTCAGCTGCGCGATCTGGCGGGTCAGTTCCGAACCGATGGTGCCGCCCGCACCCGTGACCAGCACGGTACGGCCGGCGACCAGCCCATCGATGGCGCCCTTGTCCAGGGCCACCTGGGGACGGCCCAGCAGGTCTTCGATGACGATGGGGCGCACGGTCATGGGCCCCTCGTTCACGGCGTCGCGGAAGTCTGTGAGGTCGGGCAGGCGGGCCAGCACCAGGTTCAGCGCCTCGCACTTTTCCACCAGCGCGCCCAGCTTGGTGCCCGACAGGCGGGCGCGGGGGCGGGTCAGGATCAGGCGGCGCGGGCACTGGCCACCGGCGGCCAGGTCGCCGACCACGGACGAAAGCTCGGCCAAGCGGCCCAGCACCTTCACGCCGTGGATCTCGCGGCCGATGCGGCCGCCCTTGTCGTCCAGGATGCCGACGACCCGATAGGCGGCGTCGCGATCCGTGGCCATGGCGCGGATGAAAATCTCAGCTTCGTCGCCGGCGCCGACCAGCAGCACGGGGATGCGGTCGCGGGCGTTGCTTTCCAGGATGCCGGCCAGGCGGCGGTCCTTGGCCAGGCGGTACAGCAGGCGTGGGCCGCCCAGCAGCACCACCAGGACAAACCAGTTGATCAGCGGGACGGAGCGGGGCAGGGCGTCCAACCGCGTCACCAGGAACATCAGCAGAAGGAAGACCAGGATGGTGGTGGTGACGGCGCGGGCGATGGCCATCAGGTCGCGCAACGAAGCATAGCGCCAGACGCCCGAGTTCATGCCAAATAGGCGATAGGCAGCGGCGGCGATGATGGTGAAGAGCGCGACGCCGGGAACCAGGGCTTGGGTATAATGGGTGATCCCATCCCCAACCCTCAGGTACAGCGAAACAATAAACGAAACCCCGGCAACCAAAATGTCATGAAAGTATGCAAGGAAGCGCCGATCAAAAATAAGCGGCAGCCTTAAGGTTTCTTTTAATTTACGCATGGCTCCAGCCTGCGGTTGATTGTTTATAGGCGATTAACAGGACGTGACGGAGGGACTGAAATCGCATATCCGAGGATGTATTTCTAAACGTCTGACGTGATCCTGACACCATCAGATACTCTGCTGCAAGTGCGAAAAAGGATTGGCAGGGCATATGCCTACTCCATTAGGCAGGCGGTTTTTCAACGTCCTGAATTGGCCGGGCGGGGGCAAGAGGACGTCCAGGTCGCCAATCCTTCTTAGCGGTACTCCTGAAGGGTTCCGGACGATAGTGGTCAGAAGCATGAAACCATTGGGAATCTAGAGACACGCGCGGCCGGGAAAATAGGTCTTTCCGACTAGAAGGGAAGCGATAAGGGGATAAGTCTGGCGTGCGCCCTCATGAGCGCAACCACGCGAAAATCCCTTTGCTTTTGGGCTTCATCGAGGCGGCCGCTTTCCCGGTCGGCCGCTTGGCGCCCGCCATGGCGGGGGAGGGGGCGCCGGGGGTCTTTATGCCGGCGTAGTCGCGCTTGAACCGCTCCAGATCCTCGCGCAGGCCGAAACGGAAAGACACGTGCAAGACCTGGGACCGGCGGTTCAGGCCGGGATCCAGTTTTTCTTCCATGCCCAGAAACTCGATGGCCCAGCGACCCCGAATATTGGCCCGGATCCAATCTTCGGCCTTGTCCATGTCACCGGCGGAGCTTAGTTGCAGTGTTGTTGTGAAATCTTGCTGCGCGTTCACGCTCGCCTCTCAGGTCATTTCCTGGTTGAACGGATCAGGCATGATCATCCCGGCGTCCCCCTTCGATCTCGCGGGGCCAGGGGCGGGGGTGCCGGACGCCCAGGGGGTGTTCCCGAGTCGCCCGCGCGACCCTGCTTCGCGGCGCAGACCTTAGACGACGCCTGTTGCGGGCGACTACGCATCTCCCGGACAGCAGGGGGCCGGAAGCCGTATGGCCGATGGAGATAGATGCCCTACCGACGTATCCCGGGCGACGATCGCCGGCGGCTTGGCCGGCGACCTCCTCCGGTGGCGACTATTGAACACCTCGGAGATGCCGGTGCCGGATCCGGTATCGACAGGGCCGCAGGATCGGGTAGGGTCCCCGCCTCGGTTTTCGCCAGCGGACGTTACCTGCAGATGTTCCCTACCTTGCTTCAGCGCGGCTTCCAGGTGGAGTTCCTGTCCCATGCCCGGGCCATCCTGGGCGTGGACTTTCCCGACGCCATGGCCGAGCTGGACGCCGTGATCGGCGCGCTGTCCATCCCCGTCACGGAAATCGTCGGCTCCGGCGGCGGGGAGGCCAAGATCACCCAGCGCCTGCGCCGCTCCCTGGCTGAGCATGGGTGGGAGAAGGCGCACTTCACCATCGAGAAGCGGGTGAACGGCAAGCGCCGCGAGTCCATCAGCCACGAGGTGGACCATGTGCGCGACGTGCCCGGCGTTGGCGTCATCGCGCTGGAAATCGAGTGGAACAACAAGGACCCGTTCTTCGACCGCGACCTTGAGAACTTCAAGCGCCTGCATGCCGAGGGCGTCATTTCCGTCGGCGTCATCGTCACCCGGGGCCGCAGCCTGCAGGATGAGATGGTGCCCATGGTGCGCCGCTTCGCCCAGGGCCGGGGCCTGACCTGCGACGCCGACGTGCTGGCTCTGGGCCTGCGCCCCACCACCCGGCAGCAGGATGACGTGGCCCGCCGCATGGCCGGCGGCGCGCCGTCCTTCGCCGAGGCCTGGGCGGCCTCCTTCTGCCAGGACAAATACGGTGCCGCCACCACCCACTGGCGCAAGCTGGAGGACCGCGTGCACCGGGGCGTGGGCAACCCGTGCCCGCTGCTGCTGATCGGCATTCCGGCCGATGTCGTCACCTTCGACATCCCCCTGTCGGACATGCCCAGGGCGCCGGTGCCGGAACCGGTAGAGGCGGAGCTGCCCTTTTTCTGATTCCTCCAGCGCAGGCGGGCGTCCGGCCCTTGGCTCATCCTCGTTTTCCAGTCCGCCTTCGGCTCCCGGAATCTTCGGCGCCCGCGGTCGCGGGGCTAGACGCTGCGCGCCGGCTTTCTCACAGCAGGTCGCGCAGGCGGTACCACAGGCTGGCCAGCACCAGCAGGGGCACGCGCCAGGGCCTTCCCACGAAGGGGGGCTGGGGCAGGCGGGCGAAAACGTCATAGCGCTCGGCCTGGCCAATGATGGCCTCGGCCAGCAATTGGCCGCAGATGCCGGTAAGGGCCACGCCGTGGCCGCTGTAGCCATGGGCATAATAGGTGGTGGGCGACAGGCGGCCCAACTGGGGCAGGCGGCTGACCGTCATGCCCACGCTGCCGTGCCAGAAGTGATCGATGCCCACACCCGCCAACTGGGGGAAGCAGTGATGAAGGCGGCGCGTCAGCCTGGCCTTGGCGTCCGGCGCCGCCCGGTTGGCGAAGTTCACGCCGCCGCCGAACAGCAGACGGTGGTCGGCGCTGCGGCGGAAATAGTGCAGGCCCACGTTGGTGTCCGACACCGCGTGGTCGCCCGGCAGCAGGGCCGCCGCCCGTTCCGCCCCCAGGGGCCGCGTCGCCAGTATGTAGGTGACGATGGGGACCAGCGTGCGCGTCAACGGTGGCGCCAGCTCGCCCAGGTAGGCGTTACCGGCCAGCACCAGGAAGCGCGAGCGCACGCGGCCGTGGGGTGTCGTCACCACCGGGGCGGCACCCGTGGTGATGGCCAGCGCGGGCGTGTTCTCGTACAGGCGCGCGCCGGCCTCGCGCGCGGCGCGGCCCAGGCCTTGGGCGTAGGCCAGCGGGTGCAGGTGGCCGCTGCCCCTATCCTCCAGCCCGCTGTCATAGCGCGGGCTGGCCAGCAGGGCGCGCAACGCCTCGCCCTCCACCAGGCGCAGCCGGTCGTAGCCCAGGGCCTCGGCGTCGCGCAGCTGGGCCAGCAAATCCGCACGGTGGCGGGGCTTGGCGGCGGCGTTGATGTAGCCCCAGCGCAGGGCGCAGTCGATGCCGTGCCGTTCCACCCGCCGGACCAGCAGGGCCTTGGCCTCTTCCGCCAAGGCCCACAGGCGCCGCGCGTCGTCGGCGCCGCTAAGCCGCGCGATGGCGCTGACGGATTTGTTGTAGCCGCTGATCAGCTGGCCGCCGTTGCGGCCGGAGGCGCCCCAGCCCACCCGTTCCGCCTCGACCACCACCACGTCATAGCCGCGTTCCGCCAATGTCAGCGCGGCGGACAGGCCCGTATAGCCCGCGCCGACGACGCAGACGTCGCAGTCCGTGTCGCCGGCCAGCGCCGGGACGGCGGGGCCGGGCGGGGAGGAGTGGACGTACCAGCTATCTGGCCAGCTGCCTTGCCAATTATCGGGCGGGGGAGTTGCCATGTCAGCCGGGTAGCCAGCGGCACCACAGCGCCAGCGTGGCCCGGCGGCCGTAAAGGGTGGCATGCACCAGGGCGCTGGTCAGCACCGCCAGCAGGCCGGCGTACATCACGTCGCTGAAGAAATGGCCGCCCATGCCGATGCGCAGCAGCCCCACGCCGGCGCCGACGCCCAGCCCGCCATAGAGCCACAGGCGCTGCCGCCGCCGCGCGGTATAGGCGAAGCTGTGCAGGAAGAAAGCCAGCACCGCGTCCCCCGACACGAAGGAGCAGTTGCGCCCGCAATTCGCCTTGGGCGCCGGCAGCACGGGCGGGGTGTAGGGGGCGGTTCCGCCAAACTCCACCACCTGGACGGGGCGGGCCCGGTGCCAATGATCCTTCAGCACGGCATTGCCGAGGAGGCCGGGCCCGATGGCCAGCGACAGCAGCAGGAAGCCCCAGGCGCGCACATCGGCGCCCAAGAGGGTGGCACCCCGTGGGTGCCGGCGGCGCCAGGCGGTCCAGGCGGTGCCCAGCACCAGCGCGCCGGCCATCACCCGGGCGCCCACCTGCACCGCCTCATGCAGGACGTTGGCCACCGGGTCCGTCCGCCAGGCGAAGCCGCCCTGCGGCGTCCAGAACCAGCCGGCCGCGGCCAGGTCCAGGGTGGGCGAAACCGTCGCGTAGGCCAGCAGCGCCGCGAGGCCGGTCAACGCCAGGAAACTCAGGGCCCGGGGGATGGTTGGGGACGGCATGGGGGCGGGACGATCCGGAAGAATGAGGGGACGCACCCGTCCGCACATACCATCCGATGGGGGCGCTGTCACCTCGGCATAGGCCGCAAGCGCTAGGGTTCCCGCCAGCTTTGGCCGCTGCCATGCCGCATTCCCGCCCCGATATGATGGGACGGTCCCTGTCGATTTTGCCTGGTTCGGATCGCCCGAGAGCGGCGTTCCCATTCCCGATATCGAGGTGCACGACCCCATGGCCGTCCTGGAAGAATTCATCCGCAGCAACCGCATCACCGAGGTGGAATGCCTGGTGCCCGACCTCTCAGGCATCGCCCGGGGCAAGATCGTCCCGGCGGAAAAGTTCCTGCGCATCCTGCGGGATCGCGGCCTGCGCCTGCCCGAAAGCGTCTTCATCCAGACCGTGACGGGCGACACCCCGCCCAACAGTGTCACCAACCCGGAAAACTCCGACGTCTACATGCTGCCCGACCCGGGCAGCGTGCGTTTCGTCCCCTGGTATGAGGCGCCCACCGCCACCGTCATCTGCGACTGCGTCTACGCCGACGGCACCGCCGTGGACATCAGCCCGCGCTGGGTGCTGAAGCGCGTGCTGGAGCTTTACGCCGAGCGCGGCTGGAAGCCCCTGGTGGCGCCCGAGCTGGAATTCTTCCTGGTGGCGGTGAACAAGGACCCGGACTATCCCCTGGTCCCGCCGGTCGGCCGCTCCGGCCGGCAGGAGAGCGGGCGCCAGGCCTTCGGCATCGACGCCGTCAACGAGTTCGATCCCATTTTCGAGGCGGTCTACGATTACTGCGAGCAGCAGGACATCGACGTCGACACCATGAGCCATGAGGCCGGTGCCGCCCAGATCGAGATCAACTTCAACCATGGCGACGCGCTGAGCCTGGCCGACCAGGTCTTCCTGTTCAAGCGCACGGTGCGCGAGGCGGCCATCCGCCACGGCATCTATGCCACCTTCATGGCCAAGCCCATGCAGAACGAGCCCGGCAGCGCCATGCACATCCACCAATCGCTGGTGGACGCGAAAACGGGGCGCAACCTGTTCGGCCATCCCGACGGCGGCGACACCCCCCTGTTCATGAGCCATATCGCCGGCCTGCAGAAGTACCTGCCCAGCGCCATGCCCCTGCTGGCGCCCAACGTGAACAGCTATCGCCGACTGGTGCAGGGGTCGGACGCGCCCATCAACGTCCATTGGGGGCGGGACAACCGCACCACCGGCTTCCGCGTGCCCCTGAGCCAGCCGGAGGCCCGGCGGGTGGAAAACCGCGTGGCTGGCGCCGACGCCAACCCCTACCTGGCCATCGCCGCCAGCCTGGCCTGCGGCTACCTGGGCATGGTGCAGGAACTGGAGCCGACGGAACCGGTGAAGGGCACCGCCCATCGCCTGGCCTTCACCCTGCCGCGCCACCAAGGCGACGCCCTGGCCAAGCTGAACGCCAGCCGTCCCTTGCGGGAGATATTCGGCGAGCGTTTCGTCGCCTGCGTCACGGCGGTGAAGCAGGCCGAGGACGCCGCCTACCAGCAGGTGATCTCCAGCTGGGAGCGGGAGAATTTGTTGCTTAATGTTTGATGCCCTGCGGGCGCCGGCATCCGCCGGCTTGCCATCCTCGATTTCCGGTCCGCTGACGCTCCCCAGAAATATCCAGCGGCCCCCGCTGGTCTCGCTTCCTAGCGGATATTGGCCAGGAAACCGTGGACCTGGCCGCGCAGGCGCTCCGCCTCCAGCGACAATTCACCGGCCGCCGCGCGCACGGTTTCGGCGACGGCGCCGGTTTCGGTCACCGCCTGGCGGGCTGCGGCCACGTTGCCGGAGACCTGCTGCGTGCCGGTGGCCGCCTGCTGGACGTTGCCGGCGATCTCCGCCGTCGCGGCCCCCTGTTCCTCCACGGCCGCCGCCACGGCGGCGGTGATTTCGTTCATGCGGTTCACGGTTTGGCCGATACCGGCGATGGCGTCCACGGCGGCATCCGTCATGCCCTGGATTTCCGCCACCTTGGCCTGGATCTCCTCTGTCGCCTTGGCGGTCTGGGTCGCCAGGTTCTTCACCTCCGACGCCACGACGGCGAAGCCCTTACCGGCCTCACCCGCCCGCGCCGCCTCGATGGTGGCGTTCAGCGCCAGCAGGTTGGTTTGCCCGGCGATGCCGGTGATCAGCGCCACGATGTCGCCCACCCGCGCGGCCGAGGCCGCCAGGTCGCCCATGGCGGTGCTGGTGCGGCCCACTTCCGCCACGGCACCGGCGGCGATCTCCGAGGACTGGGTGATCTGACGGGCGATCTCATGGATGGAGGCGCTCAGCTCATCCGTCGCGGCGGCCACGGTGGCGACGTTGGCGCTGGTCTGCTCGGCGGCCGCGGCGGCCGAGGTGGTCTGGCTTTCCGCCTGGGCGGCGGCCGTAGTGGCCGCGTCGGCGCTGGCCGCCATCTCGGTCGTGGCGGCGGCGATGCCGTCCACCACCTTCTTCACGCTGCCTTCGAACTCATCCGCCAGGCGGGCCAGGGCGGCCTGACGCTCCCGCTCCGCTTCCTCCTTCATCCCTTCCTGGCGCTCGCGCAGGTGCACGGCCTCGGCCGAGCGGTCGCGCAGCACGTTGACCGCCTGGGCCAGGGTGCCGATCTCATCTGTGCGGCCGATGCCCGGCACGGTGACGCTGAGATCGCCATCGGCCAGGCGGTTGGTGGTGGTGGTCAGGCGCAGCAGGGGGCCGGTGATGCCCCGGCTGAGCCACAGGGCCAGGCCGAAGGTCGCCAGCGCCAACAGCCCCACGGTGCCGGCGGTGCGATAGGCACTGGCCCGGGCGGCCGCGTCCACGTCATCGATGTAGATGCCGGAGGACACGACCCAGCCCCAGCCGCTGGTCAGCTTGTTGTAGGTGGCCTTGGGCGCCGGCGCGGCGCCCGTCTTGGGCGGCCAGACGTAGTAGCTGAAGCCGCCGCCCTCCTTGGCGCGCTGCAACTGGTCCTGGGCGTAGTGGACGCCGTTGGCGTCGACGCTGTCCATGTTGCGCTTGCCCTCCAGCGCGCGGCTTTGCCCGCTGGCCAGCGTCAGGCCCGTGTCATCGTGGATGATCAGGTAGTGGTCGCCGTCGTAGCGGAAGGCGCGCGCCAGGTCCAAGGCCAGTTCCTTGGCCTTGTCCTCCGGCATTTCGCCCGCCTTCGCCTTGGCTTCCAGCGTCTGGATTTGCGATATCGCCGCCTCCACCGCCACGCGGGCGCGGGCCTGCCGCTCCTCCATCAGGGTCCGGCTGGAGGTGATGACGGTGACGGCG
Source organism: Nitrospirillum guaranorum (assembly GCF_034653275.1). Classification (NCBI taxonomy): domain Bacteria; kingdom Pseudomonadati; phylum Pseudomonadota; class Alphaproteobacteria; order Rhodospirillales; family Azospirillaceae; genus Nitrospirillum; species Nitrospirillum guaranorum. Next base: position 1,586,224 of record NZ_JAYEES010000003.1, read on the forward strand.
CCCAGCGCCGCCAGCGCGATCACGGCCAGCAGAGGGATGATCAGGATGCGGCCGCTGATGCCGCGCAGCGATTTCAGGAATGACATCGGTTACCACCAACCAGAAAGGGGCCCAGAAAGGGGGTGCGGCTTAACGCCGCCGCTCTAACAGCTGGCTATACCCGGACCTTAGGCAAGGCACCGTTGCTATATTGACATCGTTGCCATCACGCCGAAGGCGAATGGTTTAAAGAATCCGTCGCATATAGATGGCATCAAGGCCGTATGATGACACGTCGACGTGTTCATCCTCAACCACACTGAAACCGCGCCGCCGCCAAAAAGCCTCGGAATTATTGACGGACAGCAGCCGTATTTCGCGGAAACCCACATGCCGCGCGTGCGCCGCCAGCAGATCCACCACCGCCTCGGCGTTGCCCCGGCCGCGCGCGGCGGTGTCGATGGCGATGTCGTGGATATAATAGATGTCGGCATCCGCCGGCAGGCCACCCAGCAGGTGGTTCAGCTTGGGCACGCGGGCCCGGGCGTAGGGATGGCTGACGGCATAGCCTGAGAGCCGGCCATCGGATGCTTCCAGCGTCAGGCAGCCTGCGGGGTAGGTGGCCAGCTTGTCGGCCATGACCTCCAGCGCCTCGAAAAAATCGACGTGGATGGCGCAGGCCAGGGTGAAGGCGGGGGCCAAGTCGGCCACCGTCATGGGACGCCACGGCATGGAATGGGCACCGGGTGGGATGGCGATGGGATGCCATGTGCGTCACCAGCGCCGCGGCGTCAAGGGGCTAAGCGGAGCGTCACTCGGCATGCGGGCCTAAACCGATGTCTCGCACAATTATGCATGGCCTGACATGTCGCAGTGCCGTTGGTGCGGGGGTAGGCGCCGGCGCACCCTTCGTCCCGCGGGGCTGCCCCGTGGAACAGGGGCTTTGAGAGTGGAGCCGGCTGATTGGGTGCACCCCCGGTGCCAACCCTTTGGGAACAAATCCATGAAACGCAGTCACCACATCACGTTGGCGGCCCTGGCCGCCGCGACGACGCTGTCGTTGAGCGGGTGTGATTCAAAGCACGATCAGGATTGCAAGGCGAACCAGAACCAGCAGGCGGACTGCCGATCCGGCGGCGGTGGCGGCCATGGCGGCGGAAGCTATGTCTACGGCACCAAGTCCGGTGGCGTTGAAACCGGCGGTTTTGGCGAAAGTGCCGCCGCGCATGGCGGCGGCGGTGGCGAGGGCGGTGGCGGCCACGGTGGTGGTGGAGGAGGCGAGTAAGAGAGGCCGCGATCATGGAACGCATCCGCTTCACGCCCCGGGCCGATTGGATCGCCCGCATCGAATCCCAGGGCCTGACCTATCACTCCCTGGGCCTGCCGCCCGGCGCCGAGGCCGATGGGCTGTGGTGGGATGAATCCGCCGCCTACGCCTTCACCGCCGATGAAATCGACAGGCTGGAGGCCGCGACCAACACGTTGCACCAGCTGTGCCTGCAAGCGGTGGCGGCCGTGGTGGCGACGCCGCGCCTGATGGACCGCTTCGGCCTCAGCCCGGCCTACCGCGCCTATGTCATCGACAGCTGGTGGCGCGGCGACCCCGCCCTGTATGGCCGCTTCGACCTGGCTTACAACCCGGACCGGGAGGAATTGGCCGAGCCCAAGATGCTGGAATACAACGCCGACACGCCCACCACCCTGATTGAATCGGCGGTGGTGCAGTGGTTCTGGCTGCGCGATGTCCTGCCCGACGCCGACCAGTTCAATTCCATCCACGAGCGGCTGATCGCGCGTTGGCGGGAAATCGGCCGTAACCTTCCGTCCGATGCCCCCGTTCACCTGTCGTCCTACGCCGACTATGAGGAGGAGTTGCGGACGGTGGAGTACCTGGTGGACACGGCCCGCCAGGCCGGCCTGAACGCCGTCCATCTGCCCATCACCCAGGTGGGCTGGGACAAGGACAAGACACGCTTCGTCGATGAACGGCGCCGGCCGCTGGCGCTGTGGTTCAAGCTCTACCCCTGGGAATGGCTGGCGGCGGAGCGCTTCGGCGCCCACCTGCCGATCGCGGGCATGACGGGGGCCGCTCTGACGGTGGTGGAACCGCCGTGGAAGATGCTGCTGTCGCACAAGGCCATCCTCACCGTGCTGTGGGACCTGTTCCCCGGCCATCCCAACCTGTTGCCCGCCGGCCTCACCGCCGAGGCCGTGGGGCCGGACTGGATCGCCAAGCCCACGCAGGCGCGCGAGGGCGCCAACATCCGCCTGGTGCGCGGCGGGCGACAGGTGGCGCAAACCGCCGGCGGGTATGGCCAGGGGCCCGTGGTCTATCAGCGGGCGGTGGACCTCGCCCGTGACGATGGCCGGCATGTGGTGCTGGGCGCCTGGGTTGTGGGGGAAGGGGCCGCCGGCCTGTGCGTGCGCGAGGACGCGGGCCCCATCATCACCGGCGCCTCACGCTTCCTGCCGCATTATTTCCGCTAGGGCCGGCGCGTCGGTGGTGGGGCGGGGCGGTGGCCTCGCCCCTTTTTCCCACCCCTTTCCTTGCTGGTCGCGTCGCATCCTTGTTAGGGTCCACCCCATCGGGCCCCAAACCATTCAAGCGGCGGCCCTTTGGGGCAAGCTTGGGGGTATCCCGCGTGACCGACACCTCGTCCGGCGTCGACCTGATGCAGATCGTGGCCGTGCTGGGCGCCGGCGTGGTGGCGGCGCCGCTATTCAAGCGGCTGGGCTTCGGCTCCATCCTGGGGTATCTGGCCGCCGGCCTCGCCATCGGCCCCTTCGGCTTCGGCATCCTGGCCGATCCGGCGGCGGTGCTGCACTTCGCCGAGCTGGGCGTCGTCATGTTCCTGTTCCTGATCGGGCTGGAGATGCGGCCGGCCAAGCTGTGGACCCTGCGGCGCCAGATCTTCGGCCTGGGCGTGGCGCAGGCGGCGGTCTGCGGCGCGCTCATGACCATCGCCGGCGTGCTGGCGGGCTTTGCGCCCGCGGTGGCGTTCGTCGCCGCCATGGGCTTCGCTCAATCCTCCACCGCCGCCATCATCCAGACGCTGGAGGAGAAGGGGGAGATGTCGACCCCCTTCGGCCAGCGCGCCATGTCCATCCTGCTGCTGGAGGATTTGTCGGTGGTGCCGCTGCTGGCCGTCGTGGCGCTGCTGGCGCCGGAGGCCAGCCATGATCTGCGCGGCAGTTGGGTGGGCGTGGCGGTGGCCGCCGCCGCCGTGGCCCTGGTCATCGTGGCCGGGCGTTGGGTGCTGAACCCGCTGTTCGGCCTGCTGGCCGGGTCCCGGGTGCGCGAGGCGATGACGGCGGCGGCGCTGGCCGTGGTGCTGGGGGCGGCGCTGCTGATGGAAAGCAGCGGCCTGTCCATGGCCATGGGCGCCTTCCTGGCCGGCGTGCTGCTCTCCGGCTCCGGCTTCCGCCATCAGCTGGAGGCGGATATCGAGCCCTTCCGCGGTCTGCTGCTGGGCCTGTTCTTCATGGCCGTGGGCATGTCGCTGGACCTGTCGGTGGTGGCGGCGGAATGGCGCCTGGTGCTGCTGGTGCTGGCGGGCTGCGTCGCCACCAAGGCGGCGGGCATCTATGCCGTGGCCCGCGTCTCGGGCGCCGACTGCCGGGAATCCGTCCAGCGCACCACCCTGTTCGCCCAGGGCGGCGAGTTCGCCTTCGTGCTCTACGGCGCCGGCATGGGTGTCGGCGTGCTGGATGGGCAGGTCAACGCCGTCATGACCGCCACCGTCATCCTGTCCATGGTGCTGACGCCCATGACCGTGCGGCTGGTGTGGAGCCTGCTGCCCGAACCGGCGCCGGACACCGCCGGCCTGGCGCGCCCCGACGGGCTCAACGGTGCGGTGCTGATCATCGGTTTCGGCCGGTTCGGCCAGGTGGTCAGCCAGACGCTGCTGGCGCGCGGGCTGGACGTCACCATCATCGACACGGATGTGGAGATGATCCAGGCGGCCGCCGGCTTCGGATTCCAGATTTATTACGGCGACGGCACCAACCTGGACGTGCTGCACGCGTCCGGCGCCGGCCGGGCCCGGGCGGTGGCGGTGTGCGTGGACGACAAGGACGCCGCCAACAAGATCGTGGACCTGGTGAAGTCCGGCTTTCCCCATGCCGGCCTGCTGGTGCGCGCCTACGACCGCCGCCACACCCTGCACCTGATCGCGGCCGGGGTGGACCTGCAGGTGCGCGAAACCCTGGAATCGGCGCTGGCCTTCGGCCAGGGCGCGCTGGAGTTCCTGGGCCTGCCGGAGGAGGAGGCGCGCGAGACGGCGGCGGAGGTGCGGCGCCGTGACCAGGAGCGCCTGGCATTGGAGCAGGCCAGCGGCCAGCTGGAGGGCTTCAACCAGTTCAAGCCCAGGGAGCCCAAGCCCATGCCCCTGTTCCAGGCCGGCAAGGAGGCGCGGCCGCTCACGCCCGAAACGCGGGAGATCGCGGCGCGGGGCGCGCCGACCTGAGGCCGGGCGGGTGCGCAAAGGTGCTTGTGTTTTCCGGGGCTTGCCCCAAAGGGCCGGGTCGGCGCGCGGTATGTAGTACAAATGGGCGACAGGCCACCCCGGCTGCTTGACAGGGCCTGTCCCATGGGGTGCAAATGCCCCCGACCAGGGCCCTCGTGGGCCCGGCCGATTTCCCAGGGCCTCGCGGGCCCGGCCGATTTCCAAGAACGGGGAAGTGGATGAAAAAGAAGCTGGTGCCGCTGCTGGCGGGATTGGTGGTGGCGGTGGCCGGTGCCGCCTGGGCGCAGAGCAAGACGGTCCACGTCTATAACTGGACCGACTATATCGGTGAGACCACGCTGGCCGACTTCACCAAGGCCACCGGCATCCAGACCAAGTACGATGTCTACACCGACCTGGAAACCCTGGAGGCCAAGCTGCTGACGGGCAATTCCGGCTATGACGTCATCGTCCCGACCGCCCAGCCCACCCTGCGCAAGTTCATCCAGGCGCAGGCGGTGCAGAAGCTGGACAAGTCCAAGATCCCCAACCTGAAGAACCTGGACCCGGTGCTGATGTCCCGCCTGGCGGAGGTGGACCCGGGCAACGAGTATGCCGCCATCTACCAGTGGGGCACCGTCGGCATCGGCTACAACCCGGACAAGGTGAAGGCGGCGCTGGGCACCGCCACCATCGACAGCTGGAAGCAGGTGTTCGATCCGGAGAACGCCAAGAAGCTGGCCAGCTGCGGCATCGTCGTGCTGGACAGCCCGGCTGACATCCTGCCCTCGGTCCTGAACTACCTGGGCCTGCCGCCCAGCAGCGAGAAGTCGGACGACGTGAAGAAGGCGGGTGAGCTGATGTCCAGCATCCGCCCCTACATCAAGACCTTCGTCCCGTCCGTCATCGACCCGCTGGCCAGCGGTGACGCCTGTGTCGCCATCGGCTATTCCGGTGACGTGCTGCAGGCGCAGGCCCGGTCCGGTGGCAAGGTCAAGATCGACTACGCCATTCCCAAGGAAGGCGCCCAGCTGTGGTTCGACACCCTGGCCATTCCGGCGGGGGCGCCGAACGTGGCCGAGGCCTACGCCTACATCAACTACATGCTGGACCCCAAGGTGATGGCCGGCATCAGCAACGCCGTCTCCTACGCCAACGCCGTGCCGGCCTCGCTGCCCCTGCTGAAGCCGGAGATCAAGGACAATCCGCGCATCTACCCGCCCAAGGACGTGATGGACAAGCTGTTCACCATCAAGCAGTTGGCCCAGCGGGCGGAGCAGGAGCGCAACCGCACCTGGACCCGTATCAAGACCGGCCGCTAGGCCGCCATATCGGGGTGTAGGGAACAGGGGCGCCGCCTGCCGGAGGCGCCCCATTTTCTTGGGGTCTGGCTTGTTTCTCATTTTTGGCATTTTTGCGCAAAATCGCACCCGCGAAAAAACGCGCGGCCCAGGGCCGCAGACCCGATAGTTCCTATGGACAGCGGGGGCGCGCCCTGGCATTCAGCAAGTTCGGAACGCTATTCCGGGCAGGCGGTTCCCCCAATCAGGAAGCGCCCATCGGACGTCCGCCATCGGGCCAACTTTCAGCATCGTGATCCGCCGCCTCATGTCCGACGCCCCCGACCTCCGTCCCCGGCCGGCCGCCACCGGTCCCATCGGCAAATCACCGGCCGTGAAGTTCGAGCCCTGGCATGATCCGGCCGCCAAGCCGTACATCCGGATCGAGAAGGTGACGAAGCGCTTCGGCGACTTCACCGCCGTGGACAATGTCAGCCTGTCGATCTACCGGGGGGAATTCTTCTCGTTGCTGGGCGGCTCGGGGTCGGGCAAGACGACGCTGCTGCGCATGCTGGCGGGGTTCGAGCAGCCGACCGAGGGCCGCATCTTCATCGACGGCGTCGACATGGCGGGCATCCCGCCCTACGACCGCCCGGTCAACATGATGTTCCAGTCCTACGCCCTGTTCCCCCACATGACGGTGGAGAACAACGTGGCCTTCGGCCTGCGCCAGGACGGCGTGCCCAAGGATGAGATCCGCACCCGCGTGGCGGAGATGCTGGAGCTGGTGAAGCTCACCCCCTTCGCCAAGCGCAAGCCCCACCAGCTGTCCGGCGGCCAGCGGCAGCGCGTGGCGCTGGCCCGCTCGCTGGTCAAGAAGCCCAAGCTGCTGCTGCTGGACGAACCGCTGGGCGCCCTGGATAAGCGCCTGCGCGAGCAGACCCAGTTCGAGCTGGTGAACATCCAGGAGAAGCTGGGCGTCACCTTCGTGGTCGTGACCCACGACCAGGAAGAGGCCATGACCATGTCCACCCGCATCGCGGTCATGGACCATGGCGCCATCGCCCAGGTGGGCACGCCCACCGAGATCTACGAATACCCCAACAGCCGCTTCACGGCGGAGTTCATCGGGTCGGTGAACATGTTCGAGGGCAACATCGTGGAATCGGAGCCCGACCATTCCCTCATCCGGTCGGCGGAGGCCGGTTGCGACCTCTATGTCACCCATACCGCCCATTTGGCGGCGGGCAGCCATTGCTGGGTGGCCATCCGGCCGGAGAAGGTCAGCATCACCAAGGAGAAGCCGGCGGAGGCCGGGAGCGGCCGCAACATCACGCGCGGCGTGGTGCGCGAGATCGCCTATCTGGGCGACATCTCGATCTATCAGATCGATTTGCCGTCCGGTAAGCGCGTGCGGGCGACGGCGCCCAACGTGACCCGCCGCACCGAGCTGCCCATCACCTGGGATGATGAGGTCTGGCTGAGCTGGCGCCCGTTCGCCGGCGTCGTCCTGACGGACTGAGGGGAGGGGACCCGCCTTGGCCATACCTCCGCCGTCCGCCGCCGCGCCGCAGCCCTCACCCGCCCTGCCCCCCGTGGCGCCGCGCACCCTGAAGGACCGGGTGCTGCGCGTCACCCGTCGCCTGGGCCTTACCGGCCGGGGGGGCGTCATCCTGGGCCCCTACGCCTGGCTGGTGCTGTTCTTCTTCATCCCCTTCCTGATAGTGCTCAAGATCAGTGTGGCGGAGCCGGCGGTGGGCATCCCGCCCTTCACCAAGCTGATCGAGTGGGTGGACGGCGGGTTGGACGTGCACATCCGCTTCAGCGGTTTCCAGGCGCTGTTCGACGACGACCTCTATCTGCTGGCCTATCTGAATTCGCTGAAGATCGCCTTCGTCTCCACGCTGTGCTGCCTCTTCATCGGCTATCCCATGGCCTACGCCATCGCCACGGCGCCGGAAAAGCGGCGCGGGCCGCTGCTGATGCTGATCATCCTGCCGTTCTGGACCAGCTTCCTCATCCGCGTCTACGCCTGGATGAGCATCCTGAAAGACGAGGGGCTGCTGAACAACCTGCTGCTCAGCCTCGGCATCATCCATGAGCCGCTGAAGATCCTGTACACCGACCTCGCGGTCTACATCGGCATCACCTATTCCTACCTGCCGTTCATGATCCTGCCGCTGTACGCGACGCTGGAGAAGATGGACCACACGCTGCTGGAGGCGGCGGCCGACCTGGGCGCCCGGCCCTGGAAGGCCTTCCTGACCATCACCTTGCCGCTGTCGCTGCCGGGCATCGTCGCGGGCTCGCTGCTGGTGTTCATCCCGGCGGTGGGTGAGTTCGTCATCCCCTCGCTGCTGGGCGGCTCCGACACGCTGATGATCGGGCGTGAGCTGTGGAACCTGTTCTTCAACAGCCGTGACTGGCCGTCGGCCTCGGCCGTGGCCATCGCCCTGCTGGCCTTCCTGGTGGGCCCCATCATGATCTTCCAGCACTTCCAGGGCCGCGACCAGGACAAGGGGGCCGCGCGATGAAGAAGTCCCGCCTGCCGATGGTGCTGCTGGGCCTGGGCCTGGCCTTCCTGTACCTGCCCATCCTTCTGCTGGTGGTCTATTCCTTCAACGACAACCGCTCACTGACCGTCTGGACCGGCGCGTCGCTGCGCTGGTACCACGAGCTGATCCAGGACGGACAGATGCTGGAGGCGGCGTGGCTGTCGCTGCGCATCGCCTTCGCCACCGCCTGCGGCGCGGTGGTGCTGGGCACGGTGGCCGGCCTGATGCTGGCCCGCTTCGGCGCCTTCCGCGGCCGGGCCCTGTTCGCCGGCATGATCTCCGCCCCCCTGGTCATGCCCGAGGTCATCATGGGCCTGGCGCTGCTGCTGCTGTTCGTCAGCGCGGAGCAGCTGATCGGCTGGCCGGCGGGGCGCGGCGTGCTGACCATCGTCCTGGCCCACATCACCTTCACCATGTCCTTCGTGGCCGTGGTCATCCAGTCGCGCCTGGTCAGCATGGACGTGTCGCTGGAAGAGGCGGCGATGGATCTGGGGGCGCGGCCGGCCAAGGTGTTCTTCGTCATCACCCTGCCCATCATCGCCCCGGCCATCGTCTCGGGCTGGCTGCTGGCCTTCACCCTGTCGCTGGACGACCTGGTCATCACCAGTTTCGTCTCCGGTCCGGGCTCCACCACCCTGCCGATGATCGTGTTCTCGTCCATCCGCCTGGGGCTGAAGCCGGAGATCAACGCGCTGGCCACCATCGTGGTGGCGGTGGTCGCCACCGGCATCGGCCTGGCGGGATTCCTGGAGGCCCGCCGCGCCCGCATCCGAGAGCGCGAGGAAAGCCAGGCCGGCAAGGCCTGACGTCCCCTCGGCGCTTCGCAAGCGGGTTCATCCAAAGCGCTGATTGCCAGGCCGTAACCCTGGCCGGATACTGTTCTTTCTCGGATAAATGCCGCCTGACCCGGGCGGTGGCGGAGATGTGCGCCCATGACCTACACCCCCGGTTCCCCCGCTGCGGCGGGCTTCGTCATGCCCGGTGAGTGGCATCCGCACGACCGCTGCTGGATGGCGTGGCCCAACAGGGAGGAGACCTTCCCCAACGGGCTGGACGCCGCCCGCCAGGCCTATGCGGCCGTGGCCAAGGCCATCGCGCAGTTCGAGCCGGTGACCATCGTGGCGCCGCCGGGGGAGGTGGCCGACGCCTCCATCCTCTGCTCGGGCGCGCCGGTCAGCGTCATCCCGGTACCCCTGTCCGACAGCTGGATTCGCGACAACGGCCCCAGTTTCGTCATCGACGGCAAGGGTGGCATCGGCGGGGTGGATTGGGATTTCAACGCCTGGGGCCGCAACTACGGGGATTTCGAGGCCGACACCCAGGTGGCGGCGGAAATCCTGAAGGGCCAGGACATTCCCCGCTTCAAGGCGCCCCTGATCATGGAGGGCGGGTCCTTCCATGTGGATGGCGAGGGCACGCTGATCACCACCGAGGAATGCCTGCTGAACCCCAACCGCAACCCCGGCCTGACGCGGGGGGAGATCGAGGGGCATTTGCGCGACTTCCTGGGTGTGCGCCGGATCATCTGGCTGGGCCAGGGGTATGAGCAGGATGAGACCGATGGGCACATTGATGAGATCGCCTGCTTCATCCGCCCCGGCCTGGTGCTGGCCATGACCACCGACGATCCCGACGATCCCAACTTCGACACCTTCCAGGACAATATCGAGCGGCTTTCCATGGCGACGGATGCCCAGGGCCGGGAACTGGACATCGTCACCCTGCGCACGCCGGCGCGACAGGAGCAGGCGGGCGTGCGCCTGACCCTGTCCTACACCAACTTCTACCTGGCCAACGGCGGCGTGGTCCTGCCCGCCTTCGAAGACCCCATGGACGCGGAGGCCGCCAAGCTGTTCAGCCGTCTCTACCCCGACCGCCAGATCGTGCAAGTCCCGGCGCTGGACATCGTCCGCGGCGGCGGCGGCATCCACTGCATCACCCAGCAGCAGCCTAGGCGTTGATGATATAGCGCACTGAGTTTACGCGATTTTCCCCTGAAGTCGGCGTTGACTCACAAACTCTACATATGTTGTTAATAAATTAACCGTAGCGGGTGGGGCGAGTCAGGGAGGGGGCATGTTCGCCATGATTGGCCTTGCGGCCGTATTCTTGTGCGTGTTCGGGGCCTACGCCGTCGGTGGCGGCAAGATAGCCGTCATCCTGGACGCCTTGCCTGGCGAAGTGGTGACCATCGGTGGCGCCGCCGTTTGCGCTTTTCTGACGGCGAACAGCACGGACGTCATCCGCCATTCTACCGCGGCCGTGAAACGCGTTTTCAAAGGCGCCCGCTACAGCAAGCGCGAGTATATGGACCTCTTGGCTTTACTGTACCGCATCCTCAGGTCCATCAAGACGAAAGGAGTGCTGTCCATTGAACAGCACATCGAAAAGCCATTCGAGAGCAGTCTGTTTAATGCCCATCCCCTGGTGTTGCGCGACGTGGCGACGGTGGAGTTCATCACCGATTACATGCGCATGTTTTCCACCGGCGTAGATAGCCCGTTGGAACTGGATGCCCTGATGGAGCGGGAGATCGAGAAGGCACGCCACGAGGATCTGCACCCCGCGCACGCCTTTTCCATCATGGCGGATGGCATGCCAGCCCTTGGTATCGTCGCGGCGGTATTGGGTGTGATTAAGACTATGGGATCGATCACCGAGCCGCCAGAAGTTCTCGGTGGTCTGATCGGCCACGCCTTGGTGGGAACTTTCATGGGCATCTTTCTGGCCTATTGCATCGTCGCGCCAGTGGCCACACGCCTCCGTGGCATCGCGGAGGAAGAGAACCGCTTTCGGCATGTGGTGCGGGCCGCTATCACCGCCCATCTCGCAGGTTATGCTCCCCAGGTGTCCATTGAGGCGGCGCGCAAGGAAATCCCCACCGAACACATGCCCAAATTCTATGAATTGGAGGAGGCGCTGGCCGCCGTCGCCTGACGATAGTTGGCCGTGCTGAAGGATATCCGGTATGCCCAGACGCCCTAACATCTCGCGCCAAACCCGGCTGCTGTTTGCCGCCCTGCTGGAACGTCCTATGGATTGGCGTTACGGCTATGACTTGTCCAAGGTGACGGGGTTGAAATCGGGCACCCTCTATCCCTTGTTAATGCGTCTCAACGACCAAGGGCTTATGGCGGCCCGTTGGGAGGAGGCTTCTCGGCCCGGTGTGCCGCCTCGCCATGTCTACCGCTTGACGGCGGACGGGGTGGCACTGGCCCGCGAACTGGCACTCGCGGATGTGACGGATGCAAAAGCCAATGGCGAGAAGGTGCCGGCATGACAACGCGTGCTTTCTTGTGCCGGCGCATGGCCCGCGCGCTTACCCGCCATGCGGTTGACACCTTGCCGGTTCATCGCGCGGCATGGGGAGAAGCCATGCAAGCTGAGGTTGATGGCTTGGACGATGATGACGGCCTTTTGCGCTGGGCCCTGGGCTGCGTGATGGTGGGATATCGGGAGCGTCTGAGTGCCATCGTCTCCGTATCGGGCGCGATGATCGCGAGGATGGCGCTTCTGCCGGTGTTGCTGATGGGGTTCTATACGCTGTTCGGTGGGCAGGTGGGGACACTCCTGCGCGCTTTACCCGGTAGCGGGCTTATTGTACTCGCTGGCGCCTGGGCAGTCACAGCCATTGGTCGGCGGAGGGGAGAGAAGGGCGTCTTCGCGGCCGTTCGGGTTGCGATAGCTGGCCCTCGACAGGCCAAATTGAGTCCCCGCCAATTGGAGGATTTCCTAGACCAGCTCGCGACAGCGGTGCGTCAGGACGATGGATTTGATTTGGTGCGCTATCATCTGCGCTTGCCGTTGGGCCGGTCGATGTTTGGCGCCTACCCTATCTTAATGCGGGATCCGCATGCGTATGCGCTACTTCAGGCTGGCCTAACGGGAAAGCTTTTGGTGTCCGTGCTGGAAGATGTACACAAGGAGCGGTTACGGCCCAGCCAGATATTGCATAGCTATGGTGACGCCCTAACTTGGGTGGGGCTTGTGGCGACGCTAATGGGCTTCATTAAGGCGCTGGAGGCAATAAACCATCCAGAATCCTTTGGACATCTGTTGGCGGGAGCGCTGGTGGGTGCCGTATTTGGCTTGGTGTGCGCCAAGGGGATTATACGTCCACTAGCGGATATAACGGCCCGAGGTGTCGAGGACGATATGTCAATTTATCGCCGCATTGCCGCCGCCCTGGCCGCCGAGGCGCGCTGAGGCCGCGCGCTGCCCGACGGCCAAGGAGTGCGGTTTCGGCCAAGTCCGCCGCCGTATCAGTTGACGGTCGTCTGGGCCTGCTGCAGCGCGCCGCTCAGGTTGGTGACACAGCGGTCGTAGATCTCGGTGCCGGCGGTCAGGCCGGCTTCGCCGCAGGCGGTCTGGCTACGCTGCTCATGCATCTTCTTGGTCATGGACAGCGTCTGCGTCAGGCTGGCGACGCAGGCGGCGTACTGGGTGTCGGCGGGGCTGACGTGCAGGGCGTCCTGGCAGGCGCGGTCGATCGACGGGTGCACGGTGACGGTCTGCACGGCATCGGCAGCCAGGACCGGCTGCGCGGCCAGGGTGAACAGGGCGGCGATGGCGACGACGGAAGATTTCAACATGGCATGATATCCTTTAGGGCTCGCGTGCCACGTATCCGGCACGTTGTGGGTGTGTGGGTCTTTTGTAGGGGTGGGGTCGTTTACTGGATTGGACAATTCAGTTGTTTATGGAATAATCATCGATGTTATTTTTGTGAATATTTGTACAATCCAGCCTTATTTTTATATTTACGCCGAGATAATTCCGGTTAAGGCGGTGGCGTTAAGGAAACGGATGGCAGCCGCCCGATTTTGCGTTTGGATTCGGGACGGCGGCGGGGGCATGGTCCGGAACGCCGCCGGCCCCTTGATCTCCAAGACCGGCGATCCTCAGTGCAGACGGAAACTCCACCATGATCGTCCGGGACCGGCCCGGCCTGCTGCGGCTGTTCTTCATCCTGCGCGGCTCCATCGTCCTACGCATCCTGCCCCAGGTGCTGGTCATCCTCGTGCTGTCGGCGGGTGTGGTGTGGGCGCGCACCACCCATCCGGGCTGGGCGCCCGCCTTCAACGGCACGCCCTTCGCCCTGCTGGGCATCGCCCTGTCGGTATTCCTGGGCTTCCGCAACAACGCCTGCTACGACCGCTGGTGGGAGGCGCGCAAGGATTGGGGGCAACTGCTCTATGCCGTGCGCGACCTGGGCCGGCAGACGCTGATGCTGGACCGGGACGGCGAGCCGAGAGCCGCGCGGCGCCAGCTGCTGCGCCTGGCCATGGCCTTCGGCCACGCCCTGGTCTGCCACCTGCGGCCCGGCGGCGACGCCACCAAGCCCCGCCGTTTCCTGTCCGCCGGCCAGCTGGCGGGTTTCGAGGCCAGCCGCAACCGGCCGGACTTCTTGCTGCGCCAGATGGGCCAGGTGCTGGCGGAGCTGCTGGCCGACGGCCATGTCAGCGACATCCAGTACACGGTCCTGGAAGGCGCTCTGGGCCGCATGTCGGCCGTCCTGGCGGCGTGTGAGCGCATTCGCAACACGCCGGTTCCCTTCGGTTACACCTTGCTGCTGCATCGCACGGCCTATCTGTTCTGCTTCCTGCTGCCCTTCGGCTTCGCCGATGTGCTGCACTGGGGCACGCCCTTCGTCACCGGGCTGGTGGCCTACACCTTCTTCGGCCTGGACGCCCTGGGGGATGAGTTGGAGGAGCCGTTCGGCACCCGGCCCAACGCCCTGCCCATCGAGGCGCTGGCCGACACCATGGAGATCAATTTGCGCGAAGCGCTGGGGGAGACGGACCTGCCCGCCCTGCCGCAGCCCAAGGACCACGTGCTGATGTGACCGCCGGCGGCCCGCGCCCCGGAGGATGGGGCGCGGGGCCGAAGGGAGCGGTCAGTTCGGGGCCAGCAGCACTTGGTTCAAGGCGCCGTCCAGGTTGGCGACGCAGCGCTCGAACCCGTTGGTGCCGGGCATCAGCCCCACCTCGGCGCAGGCGTTGCCGGTGGGCGTCTGGCGCTGGGGCTGCGCGACGGCCACGGCCTGGTTCAGGGTGGCGACGCAGGCGGCATAGTCGGTGTTGTTGACGGTCAGGCCCAGCGTCGACTGGCAGGCATGCTGGACGGTGGCGGTGCTGGCGGCCGTGACGGTGACCGTCAGGGGGGCGGCGGCGAAGGCCGGGGCGGCGACGGTGGCACCCAGCAGGGCGGCGATGGCGCCGGTTTTAATAATCATCGGCAAAGTCCGGGTGTTCATGGCCTTTACTCCATGTTGAATGGTGGATTTTTAAAGTGGATTTTTAAAAGACCGCAGGCTGCGGGGGCCTGGCGGAGGATCAGTTCGCGGACAGCTGGGCCTGGGTCAGGGCGCCGTCCAGGTTGGCGACGCAACGGCCGTAGTCGGCGCTGCCGGGGGCCAGGCCCACGTCGGCGCAGGCGGTGTTGGCGGGCGTTCGCGCCGGGGTGCTGGCGGCGCGCACCTGGGCCAGGGTGGCGACGCAGGCCGCGTAGCCGCTGTCGTTGACGGTCAGCCCCATGGTCTGTTCGCAGGTGTGCTGGATGGTGACTGCATCGGGGGTGGCGGCCGGGGCGGCGAAGGCGGGGGCGGTGACGGTGGCGGCGCCCATCAGGGCGGCGGCAACGGTGGTCCTGATCGACGCAGACAGAGTCCGGGTGTTCATGGCCTAAGCTCCTTTAATTTGGCATCGCGTTGAGGGGGTTTTGTTTTCCCCGCGCTGGGGATGCCAATAAGACGCCGGCCAGGGGGCTTTATTCCCGGGTACGCAAATTTTTTTGAACTTTTTTTGAGGGTGGAAAAACTCAGCCTTCGACGAAGGCGCGCAGGCGGGCAAGGGCGTCATCCCACTGCGCCGACACGGCGTCCAGATAGCCGCGCGCCGCGGCCACCGGTTCCGGCTGGAAGGCGAAGCGGCTTTCCCGGCCCACCCGCACGCAGGCCACCAGGCCGGCATCCTGCAGCACGTGCAGATGCTTGGTCACCGCCTGGCGGGTCAGGGTGGTGTCGGCCGACAGGGTGGCGATGGACCGGGCGTGCCCATCGCTGAGGCGGGACAGCAGGGACAGGCGGGTGGTATCGCCGAGGGCGGCGAAGACGACAGCCGGGTCGGGAATTGTCCCGACGGTTTCAGTCATCCAGCGGTCCCTCGATGTGGGCGCGGATGTTATGCGCCTGGGCCGTCCACCCGCCCTCGTTCATGCGTAGCGCCTCGACCCGGCGATGGTCGGGCAGGGTGTCGAAGCCGCTTTCGGTGATGGTCAGCAAGGTGCCGCCCGTCCCCGCATCCCCTGGGCGCTCCTCCAGCGTGAATTCCACCAGGGTGGGGGTTTCGCCCGAGTAATCCTTCTCCGGATCCACGGCATAGGGATGCCAGGTGTAGGAGAACAGATGCGGCGCCTCCATCCGCACCACGGTGGCCCGCCATTTCACATGCTCATAACCGGGATAGGTGATGCGGCCGGTCGCCTCCTGGCCCGGTACGAAAGGCCCGTCCAGCTTCACCCGGAACCAGGTGCCGAATTCCTCATGATCGGTCAGCGCCCGCCACACGCGCTCTATGGGGGCCTTCAGCTCGATGTGCTTGCGAATGTGATCGGACATTTTGCGCAACCTCCTGGTTGCCAATTTATAGCGTGCTTAAACAAGAACGGCAACCATTTGGTTGCCGTTCCGGTCCCGTATCCGAGCTGTACAAGCATCGAGGCGGCGTTTGGTTCGATGCCGCCCCCGCGAAAGTCAAATCTTGGTGCGCAGCTGCCGCCGCGCCTCATCCGCCAAGGGGTGCAGCGCCTGGGCCGAGGCGTCGGCCACCAGGCTGTAGCCCATGCCGCGGTTGCACCAAGTGACACCGCCGACATCGTCCTTCTGATGCTCGGTCATGGGGGCGTCGCCGTCCTGCTTCATGGGCCGCACCAGCATGGCGATGCGGTTGCCGCTGCTGTCGTCATAGAAGAACATGGCGCCCGGGCCATGGGCGGTGGCGACCAGGCGCCCGCCCATGAACCGATAGCCGGAGGCCGACAGGTCGGGCACGGCCACCTTGCGGTCCAGCCGCTGCGACACCCACCGCAGCAATTGTTCCTGCTCCCCCGCGTGCATCTCCACCGGTCGCACGGCGTCGGCGGCGTAGACGCGGTAATTGTCCATGGCCTCCTGCGTCAGCATGGTTTCCGGATTCAGCGACGCCTTGCCGGCGGCGATGCCGTGCATGGACCAGCCGCCAGCGCCGCCGACCAGCACCAGGGCCACGGCGGCGGCGATGTTGCGCCAGGGACCGGCCCCAACGGCGGCCCCGGGGGTAGACAGCCACGACCGCGCCTGCCGGTGCTGCCGCGCCTCTACCAGGCGGGCCAGGTTCAGGCGGTGGGGGACCGGCTCCTCCGCGATGGGGGCCAGGGCGGCGCGCAGGGCCTCGCGCTGGGCGGCATAGGCGGCCACGCGCCGGGCGGCGTCGGGGTGGGTGGATAGGTATTCATCAACCTCCGCCCGGCGCCGCTCGTCCAGGGCGTGGTCGACATAGGCCTGAAAGTCTTCCTCGGTGATGGGGCGGCCGGCGTTCATTTCACTCTCCTGAAAATTCCAGCGCCAAAAACGGGGCGATGGATGGTGGCCCCGCCCTTCGCAGCCTCCTGGGCCGGGGTGCCCTCCATCTTCTGCAACAGCTTCTCCCGCGCCCGGGCCAGGCGGGACATGACGGTGCCGATGGGAATGTCCAGCACCCGCGCCGCCTCGGCATAGGTCAGGTCTTCCACCGACACCAGCAGCAGCACGCTGCGCTGCTCCTCCGGCAGGGTTTGCAGGGCCTGCATCACGTCGGCGTGGTGCAGCGCGTCCTCCTGCGTGGCCGGTCGGGCGATCATGGCCTCGTCCACCCCGTCGTCCAGGGTGACGTGACTGCCGCGCCGCCGGTTCTGGCGCATATGGCTGACGGCCAGGTTGTGCAGGATGGTGAACAGCCAGGTGCGGGCGTCACCATCCTGCCGCCGTTGGTGCCAGCGGGTGATGGCGCGCTCCAGACAATCCTGCACCAGATCGTCCGCCGTGGCGTGGTCCTTCACCAGCGCCCGGGCGTAGCGCCGCAGCTGTGGAATCAGCGGCTCGATCAGCAGCATCATGTCGTTCATGGCACGCATCCCTGGGTCCGGGGTCCACCGTCAGCGACGGGTGCGCCAGGCCGCCATGCTCTGGAACACGCCATCCTTGAAAATCAAGGCATGCATCAGGGCGGCGGACAAGTGGGCGATCACCGTGAGGAACAAAGCGTACGCCAGATAGGTGTGCAGGTGGCGCAACGACGCGTACAGCCCCCTGTCCGGCGACAGCAGCGGCGGCAGGTGGACGGCCCCCCAGACGGTGATGGGGTAGCCGCCGGCGGACAGCATGGACCAGCCCACCAGCGGCAGGGCGATCATCAGGGCGTACAGCACCAGGTGCGACAGGTGGGCGATGGCCTTCTGCGGCGCCGGCATGTCGGCCGGCAGCGGCGGGGTGCCCTTGGTGGCGCGCACCGCCAGACGGATCAGCACCAGCAGCAGCAGGGTGGCGCCCACCGACTTGTGCAGCGGCACCAGCCAGTTGTGGCTGGCGCCCACGGTGGAGACCATGCCCACGCCGATGAACAGCATGGTGATGATCAGGACGGCCATCAGCCAATGCAACAGCCGGGCGGCGCCGCTGAACGTGGTCGACTTCATTGCGCGGACTCCTTCGCGGCGGGCTGGCTGGGGGTGAGGCTGGCAGGGGCGGGAAAAGCCTTGTCGGCCGCCAGTGCGCTGGCGGCCACGGGCTCACCCGTGCGGCGGGTGTAACCCACGGCATAGACGGAGGAACGCGCGGCCAGCAGCGGATCGTCGGAAGGCGACACGCCAGCCGGCAGGATGGTGGGGTCGAAGTTCACGTCGCGGCAGGGTCCATCCTCCTCCGTCACCGCCCGGTCGATGGTCAGGGTGCCGACCTCCACCCGCTGGCGGTCGTCCGGCCAGGGCTTGGTGGCGTCATCGGTGGGATCGCCGGCGTTGGGCAGGATGACGGACAGGTGCCAGACCAGCGGGCCCTGGGCCAGGCGGCCGGCGACCTCGTCGAACAGGAAGTCGCGCGGGCGGTCGGCCAGGGTCGCCTTGTCCAGTTCCTCGAACGGCGCCTCGGGCGTGAAGATCCAGCGCACCAGCCGGGTCTGGCCCTGATCGTTGGTGAAGCGGAAGGCGTTGACGCTGTTGTAGTTGGCGTTGGCGAAGCTGCTGGGCAGGGGGGCCTTCGCCATGTAGTCGGCGAAGGCCTTGGTTTCCGGATGCCGGGCCATGTAGGCGCCCACCTTCGCCGGGTCGGGCTTGCCCGTCGCGGGGTCGGGCGTGGTCGCCAGCTGGAAATCGAGGAAGGCCTGCGGCGTGGCCACAGGGAACACCGGCACATGGTTCAGCGCCATGCGCCACTGTTCGCCCTGCGGCAGATCGAATTTCAGCGCCAGGCTGTGGAAGGTCACGCGGCCATCACCGGCGTTGGGCACACCGCCAGCCAGGGAGAAGCGGCCGATGACCGGGGTGGTGGCTTGGCGGAACAGGCTGGCCTTGCTCAAGGCCAGCCCTTGGCCATTGCCGTCGAAATGGCCCACCACGCACAGGCCCTTGGCATGGGCGCGGCGGAAGCCCTCGTGCTTTCCGTCGTGGCCTTCCAGCGCGTTCACGATGGTCGTCGGCTTCAGCCGGCCGGGCGCCAGCCAGCCGCCGGCATAGGCGAACGCGGCCGTGGCCCCGCCCGCGACGGCGGCGATGGCCAGCAGCGATACCAGGCTGCGGCGGCTGACGATGTCCTGCACTCGATACCCGGGCATGGGCGGGGTCCCCTTTCGGTTTCAAGGGCCCCGATGGGGCCGCTACCGAGATGGACGCCGCCCGCGCCGGTTTATTCCGCGCGCGATGGAAATTTTTTCATGAGGCGGGATTAATGCGCGTAGCCGGGGCAGGCGTCCTCACCCGCCACCTCATCGGCGTGCGGGGTGCCCTTGTCGGTCGCGGCGGCGATGGCGGTCAGGCTGAGGGCGCAGACGGCGAGGCCGGCGCCCAGCCAGGGCAGATGGCCGTAGGCCACGCCATGGTCGATGGCGATGCCGCCGAACCAGGCGCCCAGCGCGTTGCCCATGTTGAAGGCGCCCTGGTTCAGGGTGGAGGCCAGGTTGGGCGCGCCGCGCGCCTGGTCCACCACCCGCATCTGCAGGGGGGAGCCGACGGAGAAGGCGGCGATGCCCCACAGCACCAGGGTGGGCACGACCCCCAGGGGCGTGGCGCTGGTCCACACCAGGGCCACCAGGATCAGGGTGATGATGCCGAAGGTGGTCATGACCATGGGCATCATCTTCCAGTCGGCCAGGCGCCCGCCCACCAGGTTGCCCACCGTCAGCCCCACGCCGAACAGCAGCAGGACGTAGGTGACCTGGTCGGGGGTGAAGCCCGTGACACGCTCCAACAGCGGGGTGATGTAGGTCAGCACGCTGAACAGGCTGGCCGAGGAGATGACGCTGATCATCATCGCCATGGCGACCTGGGGGCGGCCCAGCACGCGGAACTCGCCCAGCAGGCTGCCGCCGCTGCTGCCGGCCAAGCCGCGCGGCAGCCACAGCGTCAGAGCGGCGGCGGCGATGACGCCGATGGCGACGACGGCCCAGAAGGTGGCGCGCCAGCCCAGCTCATGCCCCAATGCCGTGCCCAGCGGCACGCCCAGCACGTTGGCCAATGTCAGGCCGGAGAACATGAGCGAGATGGCCTGGCCCCGCTTGTGTCGCGGCACCAGGCCGGCCGCCACCACGGCGCCGATGCCGAAGAAGGTGCCGTGCGACAGGGCGGTGACGATGCGCGCCGCCATCAGCAGGCCGTAGGTGGGTGCAACCGCGCAGCAGAAGTTGCCGAAGATGAAGATGCCCATCAGGCCGATCAGCGCGCTCTTGCGCGGCAGCCGCGCGGTCGATACCGCCAGGATGGGGGCGCCCACCACCACGCTCAAGGCATAGGCGGTGACCAGCATGCCGGCCTGCGGGATGGTGACCCGCAGATCCTGCGCCAGGTCCGGCAGCATGCCCATGATCACGAACTCGGTCGTGCCGATGCCGAAGGAGGCGATGGCGAGGGCGAGCAGGGGCAAGGGCACTGGAACCACTCCGGAATCAGCGGTGCGATCTTGGATGCCCTTAGCATCGCCGAAAATAGGTAAGCGCTGTCATGCTGCGTTGCAGCAGGAGCCATGACGCCAGGGGATGACCGTCTCGGCGGGATTATTCGGGCGCGCGCAGCCAGCGCTCGGCCGCCGCCGCCGCCCGCTCAGCATAACTGGGCTGGCCCGGGCCCAGCAGGGGCAGGCCCCATTCCGCCACCACGCGGGCGATGCCGGCCGCGTCCACGGGCAGGCCCAGCTCCTTCAGCCGCCAGGCCATGTTCATCTCCTGGCCCCAGAAATAGATTTGGGTAGCGCATGTGTTGGCGGCCATGGTCCGCACCTGGGCCTCACGGTCCCGGCCGTGCAGCGGCAGCCAGATATCGGCCAGCAGTGTGTCGAAAGGCTGGCCGTCCACCGGCGTCCAGCTGTAGGCGTCACCCTGGTGGATGGTGATCTTGGATGCGGCCTCCGGCGGCAGCTGGCGGAAAATGCCGGATTGCTCCACCACCGCCAGTACTTCGGGATCGAATTCCACCACCGTGACGGCGGTGACGGCGGGGTTCAGGGCGGCGTTGGCCACGGCCCAGCCCATGCCCATGCCCATCACCACCGTGCGCCCGCTGGCCAGCTGGCAGCCGATTTCCTGGCTTTCCGTTTCCATGGGGGTCATCGACATCCAGGCGCGGGTGTTGCCGTCGCCGTCGTGGCGGATCAGCGCCGCCATGTTTTCCACCATGCGCGGCCCCGACCAATAACCGGGGCAGATGACCAATGCCGCCAGCCGCATCTCCCACCGTTCCCCCATGAAGGGCTGGTAGCTGGGGTAGAACAGCGGGAACGCGGCGGTGTCGGACATGCGGAACTCCAGACCTGGCGGGGGCGGGTTGAGGGCCATGAAAAAAGCCGCCGACGCCGGTGGGGCGAGGGCGGCTTTGATCAACGTCTCAAGGCATCGGACCTTACTTCAGGTCGTCGGCCTTGTTGATGATGTGGGTGACGATGCCGTAATCCTTGGCCTCTTCCGCCGACATCCAGAAGTTACGGTCCGTGTCCTGCTCGATCTTCTCGAGCGGCTGGCCGGTCTCACGGGCGATGATGCTGTTCAGACGCTTGCGCATCTTCACGATCTCGCGCGCTTCGATGGCGATGTCGGTGGCCTGGCCGCCGGTGCCGCCCATCGGCTGATGGATCAGGAAGCGGGTGTTGGGCAGGCAGAAGCGGTTTTCCTTGGCGGCGCCCAGGAAAATGTGCGCGCCGGCGCTGGCCACCCAGCCGGTGCCCAGGACCAGGACGCGCGGACGGATGAACTGCAGGATGTCGTGGATGCTGTCGCCGCTTTCCACGTGACCGCCCTGCGAGTTGATCACCAGGCGGATGGGGTCGTCGCTTTCCGACGCCAGGGCCAGCAACTGGGCCACGGTGCTTTCCGCGATCTTCTGGTTGATCTCACCGAAGATCAGGACCGTGCGGCTCTTGAACAGGCTCTGCGCCACGGGGGAGAAAGGCGCGCCCTTGGATTTTTCCTCCTTGCCGCCTTCCGGAGCGGTCTCGGGGGCGTCATCGGGTTCTTCGTCGTCGAAGCGGATCGGCAGGGTCACCAGGATCTCCATGGGAACGAACAAGACGGGGGGGCCGAACCGGCGGCCCATCCGGCCACCCTTATCAGGTAGCGGGATTCGCCGCCCCATTCAACCCGCCCGTGACAGAACGGCTTTACCATGATCGGCTACCCCGGCCGGTCTATTCAAGTCTGGATGCGTGGATTCACGCTTCAAGCCGTTTCCGGCTTTCCGCGATCCACTTGGGCCCGCGATCCACTTGGGCAAGACTGGCGCGTCGTCTCCGGCATGGGTAAAGGTTAAGGCCGGCATGGCTGGAAACGGAAACACATGATGGGGCAGGGGCCGGCACCCTTCCTGGAACTGCAAGGTGTGACCAAGCGCTATCCCAACGGGACGTTGGCGCTGACCGACATCTCGCTGGCGGTGGGCGAAGGGGAGTTCCTAGCCATCGTCGGCGCCAGCGGCTGCGGCAAGAGCACCATCCTGCGCCATGTCGCCGGCCTGGTGGCGCCGTCGGCCGGCCGCATCGCCTGGTCCCAGCCGCCAGCCGCCGGCGGCGTGGGCATGGTGTTCCAGGAACCGACGCTGATGCCCTGGTCCCGCATCCGCGACAATGTCCGCCTGCCCCTGGACCTGGCCAAGGTGCCGCGCGCCGAGGCGGACGCCCGCGTCACGGCCTTGCTGATCCAGGTGGGCCTGGCCGACTTCGCCCAGGCCTATCCGCGCGAACTGTCGGGCGGCATGAAGATGCGGGCCTCCATCGCCCGCGCCCTGGTCACCCGCCCGCGCCTGCTGCTGATGGATGAGCCGTTCGCGGCCCTGGATGAGATCACCCGGCAGAAGCTGAACGACGACCTGCTGGCCCTGTGGCGGGACCAGCGCTTCACCGCGATGTTCGTCACCCACAGCGTCTATGAGGGCGTGTACCTGGCCAACCGCGCCATCGTCATGGCGCCCCGTCCGGGCCGCATCCATGCCGACATCCCGCTGGACCTGCCCTATCCCCGGGATGAGGCGCTGCGCACCGACGCGCGCTATGCCGCCGCGTGCCGCCGGGTGTCCCTGGCCTTGGCCGACGCCATGCAGGCGTCGGGGCCGCCGCCCGGGCGACCCTCGGGGGAGACAGCGGCATGAGCGCGCTGCGCCGCCTGGCCCCCGTCATCCTGGGCGTGACCGTCCTGGTGGGGTGGGAAGCGCTGGTGCGCTTGCTGGCCATTCCGGCCTTCGTCCTGCCGCCGCCCAGCGCCGTGGTCGCGGCCCTGCTGGCCGACCCGGACACGCT
Source organism: Nitrospirillum guaranorum (assembly GCF_034653275.1). Classification (NCBI taxonomy): domain Bacteria; kingdom Pseudomonadati; phylum Pseudomonadota; class Alphaproteobacteria; order Rhodospirillales; family Azospirillaceae; genus Nitrospirillum; species Nitrospirillum guaranorum. The sequence goes on from NZ_JAYEES010000003.1 coordinate 1,609,487, forward strand.
GGGCCTGTCGCTGTGGTTCACGTTGACGGTGACCTTGCAGGCCTTCGCCCTGGCGGTGGCGGGCGGGGTGGCGCTGGCCATCCTTTTCACCCGTTCCCCCCTGCTGGCCTCGGCCCTTTACCCCTATGCCGTCATCCTGCAGGTGACGCCGGTGATGGCCATCGCGCCCTTGCTGCTGGTCTGGGTGGGGTATGAGCGGGTGGACCTGGCGCAGCTGATCCTGGCCTGGATCGTCGCCTTCTTCCCCATCCTGGGCAACACCACCCTGGGCCTGCGCTCGGCCGACGCGGGGCTGCGCGACCTGTTCCGCCTCTATGGCGCCAGCAAATGGCAGGTGCTGTGGCGGCTGGAGCTGCCGTCCGCCTTGCCCTACCTGCTGGCGGGCATGAAGATCTCGGGCGGCCTGGCGCTCATCGGCGCGGTGGTGGCGGAGTTCGTGGCGGGGTCGGGGACGGGCAGCGGCCTGGCCTGGCGCATCGTGGATGCCAGCAACCGCCTGAACACGCCGCGCATGTTCGCGGCCCTGGCGCTGTTGTCCCTGTTGGGTGTGGCCATCTTCGCCCTGTTGTCGCTGGTCCAGCGCCTGGCGCTCAGGCGCTGGCACGACAGCGAGGCGGGCGCCCTATAAGGCTCCAACCAAGGGCATGAGATTTGACTCATGCCCTTGTAGGACGCGACCGCGTCCGCCGCAGATTTCCGGGGAGCGGAGCGGACTGGAAATCGAGGATAAGCCAAGCCGCCGGATGGCGGCGCCCGGCGTTTGAGGGCCTGCTGAACTACTTGTCGTAATTCAGCAGCGACAGCACCGGCACGTCCAGCTTCTTGCGGCCCTCCAGGAAGTCCAGCTCGATCAGGAAGGCGGCGGCGCGCACGTCGGCGCCCACGTCGCGCAACAGCTTGATGGCGGCGTTCATGGTGCCGCCGGTGGCCAGCAGATCGTCGACCACCACCACGCGCTGGCCCGGCTTCACCAGGTCGGCCTGGATTTCCACCGTGTCGCTGCCGTACTCCAGGTCGTAGGAGTGGCGCACCACGTCGCCCGGCAGCTTGCCCTTCTTGCGCACCATGGCGAAGCCCAGGCCCAGCTTCAGGGCCAGGGGGGCCGCCATCAGGAAGCCGCGGGACTCGATGCCCACGATGAAGTCGACGCCCGTCTCCTGGATCAGGCGGGCCATGCGGCCCATGGCGACGGCCCAGGCGTCGGAATGGGCCAGCAGCGGCGAGATGTCGTAGAACAGGATGCCGGGCTTGGGATAGTCCGGGACGCCGCGGATGTGGCTTTTCAGGTCCATGGGGGAAGGCCTCGGGGAAACGGATGCGCCCCGGTCCCGGGGCGCGAAATCATAGGGGAGGCTGGTCTGGCATGCCAGCGCCAAGCCGCGCCGCCCCCGTCCGCATGATCCGGATGGGCGCCTGACGGCCGCTGCTGTTGACCCGCAGCGGGCCTTTCTGTCAAGTGAAGGGCGAGCAAGGCCGCCCGGCGCCCCTGTCAGGATGGGGCGGGGGCCGGCGAAGGGGCGAGATGGCGGCGGCAGGCAGCGGCGTGATCAAGACGGCATGGGACGGCGACCATTGGTTGCTGGCCGCCCTGGGCCGTTGGGACCTGGCGGGGGCGGAGCACCTGGACATGGCGCTGACCCGCCTGAAGCCGGAGCGCAAGCCGGGCCAGGTGCTGCTGGACCTGTCCGGCCTGTCGGGCATGGATACCGCCGGCGCCCTGGTGCTGGACCGCCTGATCGAGCGCCTGCGGGCGGAGGGGGAGACGGTGGCTGTGGTCGGCGCCACGCCGGCGCAGTGCACCCTGCTGCGCGACGTGCGGCGCGCCGTGGTGCGCCATCCTGAGGTCACCACCCCGCATCGGCCCTTCCATGACCTGCTGGAGCGGGTGGGCAAGGGCGCCTTCAGCCTGGCCGAGGACGCGTTCCAGTTGCTGAGCTTCTTCGGGCTGGTGTTCATCACCATCGCCCGCGTTGCCCGCGATCCGCGCCGTTTCCGCTGGACGGCCTTCTTCTTCCACCTGGAGCAGGTGGGGCTGAACGCCCTGCCCATCATCGGCCTGCTGACCTTCCTGATCGGCGTGGTGCTGGCGTACCAGAGCGCCGACCAGTTGCGGCGATTCGGCGCCGAAATCTTCGTCGTCAATCTGCTGGGCATCGGCATTCTGCGCGAGTTGGGGGTGCTGATCACCTCCATCATCGTGGCCGGCCGCTCCGGCTCCGCCTTCACCGCGCAGATCGGGACCATGAAGGTGAACCAGGAGGTGGACGCCATGCAGGTGCTGGGGCTGGACCCCATCGAGATGCTGGTGCTGCCCCGTCTGGCCGCCCTGTTCGTGGCCCTGCCGCTGGTCAGCTTCTATGCCGACGTGGTGGGCCTGTTCGGTGGCGCGGTCATGTCCTATGGCACGCTGGACATCACGCTGGGCCAGTTCCTGCGACAGTTGCAGGTGGCGGTCAGCCCGACCACCATGCTGGTGGGCCTGATCAAGGCGCCGGTCTTCGCCATGGTCATTTCGCTGGTCGGCTGTTTCGAGGGCCTGAACGTGACCGGCAGCGCCGAAAGCGTGGGCAAGCTGACCACCCGCTCGGTGGTCGAGTCCATCTTCCTGGTGATCGTGCTCGACGCGCTGTTCTCCATCCTCTTCTCCTATCTCAAGATCTGAGGGGCGCCGATGAGCCTTGGCAACTCAGAGGGGGGCAGCCCCATGGGAGACAACGTCGCGCCGGTCATCCAGGTGCGCGGCCTGGTCACGCGCTTCGGCCGGCAGACGGTGCATGACGGCGTGGACCTGGACGTGCGCCGGGGCGAGGTGCTGGGCGTGGTCGGCGGGTCGGGCACCGGCAAGTCGGTGCTGCTGAAGGAGATCATCGGCCTGCTGCGCCCCACCGCCGGCCGGGTGGAGGTGCTGGGCACCAACATGTGGACGGCCGACAGCGCTGCCCGCCGCAACATCCAGAGCCGCTGGGGCGTGCTGTTCCAGGACGGCGCGCTGTTCAGCTCCATGACCGTGGCGGAGAACGTCATGGTGGCGCTGAAGGAACATACGGATCTGGAGGACTGCTTGATCCAGGAACTGGCCCGCATCAAGATTTCCATGGTGGGCCTGCCGCCGGACAGCTGTTCCAAATACCCGTCCCAACTGTCGGGCGGCATGCGCAAGCGCGCCGGCCTGGCCCGCGCCCTGGCGCTGGACCCGGAAATCCTGTTCCTGGATGAGCCGACGGCCGGCCTGGACCCCATCGGCGCGGCCGCCTTCGATACGCTGATCGGGACATTACAGCGCAGCTTGGGCCTGACCGTCGTCATGGTTACCCATGATTTGGACAGCCTTTATGCCATTTGCGATCGCATCGCGGTGCTGGTCGACCGTAAGATGAAAGTGGGAACCATTGACATGTTGCTGGCGGACACGCATCCCTGGATCCACGACTACTTCCATGGACCGCGCGGCCGCGCGGTCGTGAAGAGCTGAGCAGTTAGGGGCTGAATTCACATGGAAACGCGCGCCAGCTACGCGCTCGTCGGCGGGTTCATCCTGGCACTGACGGCGGCCCTGTTCATCGCCATCGTCTGGCTGGCCAAGGTCCAGTTCGACAAGGCGTCGACCCCTTACCGCATCTATTTCTCCGGCTCCGTCACCGGCCTGGTGGCGGGCAGCCCCGTGCGCTATCGCGGCGTGGCCGTGGGCCGCGTCACCGACATCCGCATCGATCCCGGCAACGTGGAACGCATCGAGGTGAAGGTGGAGGTGCCCAAGGACACCCCCATCAAGTCCGATGCCGTGGCCTCGCTGGAGCCGGTGGGGGTTACCGGCGGCGTCTATGTCGAGATCGCCGGCGGCAGCCAGGAGGCGCCGCTGCTGCGCGAGACGCAGAACGACGTCGACGTGCCCGTCATCCCCTCCCGCCCTAGCAACATCGCCTCGCTGCTGCAAGAGGCGCCGCACCTGCTGGAAAACCTGATCAAGCTGTCGGACAGCCTGGCGGGCTTCATGACGCCGGACAACCAGAAGGCCTTCGCCTCCATGCTGGCCAACCTGGCCTCCACCGCCGGCGCCGCCAACGGCACGGTGCAGGACGCCGGCCATCTGGTGAACGAACTGCGCGGCAGCGTGCGCGAGATCAGCAAGCAGACCGAGGCGCTGCTGGTCGATACCCGCACCACCGTGAACACCGTGGGCAGCGACGCCAAGCGCATCAGCGGCAACCTGAACCAGTCGGCGGAGGACGTGAAGGTCCTGACCCGCAACCTGAACCAGACCGTGGAGCAGCTGCGCGGCATGGTGGAGGAGAATCGGGGGCCCATCCGCGACTTCACCTCCAGCGGGCTCTATGACCTGACCCAGCTGATCGGTGACCTGCGCACGCTCAGCAACAACCTGTCGCGGGTGACCAACCGTATCGAGAACGATCCGTCCGGCTTCCTGTTCGGTGGCCGGCAGCGTGGGGTGGAGGTGAAATGAGGGGGGCCCACAAGGGTGCGATTAGCCGTCGCCGCCTGCTGGCGCGCGGGATGGGGGTGATGGGCGGGGGCCTGGCGCTGGGGGCGCTGCCAGCTTGCTCCGTGTTCGACAGCCCGCCGCACGTGGTGCGGCTGACGGCGGCGCGCGAGTTCTCACCGGCCCCGCCCGTGGGCTGGCAACTGCTGGTGGGCGTGCCCACCACCACCTCGGTGCTGAACACCACGCGGGTCGCGCTGCGCCGCCTGGAAGGGGACTTCGGCTATTTCGACGCCGAGTGGCAGGACCCGATGCCGGAGATGGTGCAGGGCCTGTTGATCGAGTCCTTCGAATATTCCGGCCGCGTCCCGGGCGTGGGGCGCGAAGGCTCCGGTCTGCGCGCCGACTATGTCCTGCTGACCGACATTCGTGACTTTCAGGCGGAATATCCCCACGCGACGGTGGACGACGTGCCCACCGTGCATGTCCGCGTCCAGTGCAAGATCGTGACGCTGCCCCGCCGCACCATCCAGGAAAGCCAAGGCTTCGAGATCCGGGTGCCGGCCAAGTCCACGGGCTTTCCCGCCGTGCTGGCGGCCTATGACGAGGCCTTCCACACGCTGGCCCGGCAGGTGGCCGAGTGGGCCTTGCAGCCCGGGCGGCGCGCCGGCGGCGGCGTCTGAGGAAAGGGGACGGCCATGCCCTTCCTCCGGGGCCCCGCGCGCGGCAGTTCCGTTGTCGATGGCCTGCCGTACGAGACCTTGACCCGGCTGGTGGAGGCCGCGCGCGAAGTCGGCTTGTGCACGCGGGTGCTGGCCAAGACAGGCGACACGGTGCTGAGCGAGGTTTTGCGCGACGTCCTGCCGCCGCTGGACCCCTGGCGGCATCATCCGCCGGGGGATGTCTACGACAGCGAATACCACGCCCAATACTACTTCCATGCCCACCCGGAGTCGGAACTGGTGGGGGAGGAGATGGGGCACTTTCACACCTTCATGCGGCCCCTGGGCATGCCGGACGGGGTGGCGCCGGCGCCCTTGCCCGATCTGCAGCCCGACACCGACGGCAACGCCGCGCTCAGCCACTTGGTCGGGATTTCGGTCGATGGCATGGGCCGGGTGACACGGTTGTTCACCACCAACCGTTGGGTGACGGGGGAAACATGGTACGCGGCGGCCGACGTGGTGCGGATGCTGGAAGGCTTCCAGATCGACCATGCCCGGCCGTCCTGGCCGCTGAACCGCTGGATCACCGCGGTCGTCAACCTATACCGTGATGAAATTATTGAGCTTTTGCAGGAGAGGGATGCGGCGGTGGCTCGCTGGCAGGCGGACCACCCCGGCAGTTACGTCTATGACGACCGCGCGTTGGAGGTGACGTCGGAACGGCTGGTGGACGTGGACGGCCGCATCCAGGAGTTGGAGCGCGCGCTGCGTCGGCGCAACCGCCAACAATCCCCTATGGGCGATCCCGCGTAGCAGCCCCTGGGGTTAGGCGGGGAATATCACCCAAATGGCGTTGGCCAAGACGGGGAAGGCTGTATTATTAGTGGGCAATGGTCACCCGACGTGCATCGGGGGCCTTAATGGTGGTGAAGCCTGGTACCCCCGGTCCGGCCGCGCATGGCGGCCCAGGGGTGGGGATGGAAAGCCAGGTGGCCGGTCGGTAGCGAAGGGAGCGGGTTGCCCTGCCAATGTCCGAGACCTTGACGCATCAGGATGTGCAACGGCTTCTGGCCGATCCGTCCGCCACGACCCGGGCCGAAATGGCCACCAAGGTTGCCGCCCAGTTCGGCGCCGATCAGCTTTCCCCGTCCGAACGGGCCCTGGCCGAGGATATCGTCCGTCTGATGGCGCGCGACGCCGCCGTGCGCGTCCGCTCCGCCCTGTCGGAAAGCCTGAAGACCTATCCCGCGATTCCCCGCGACGTCGCTTTGCAATTGGCGCGCGACGTGGAAGAGGTGTCGCTGCCCTTCATCGAACTGTCGTCGGTGTTGACCGACGCCGATCTGATCGAACTGATCAAGACCGGTTCGGAGGCCAAACAATCGGCCGTGGCCAAGCGTCCCGACGTGTCCGAGGGCGTGGCCGACGCGCTGGTGGATAATGGCGCCGAGACCGCGGTCGCCACGCTGATGGCCAACGAGGCCGCCAAGGTGACGGAAGCGGCGCTGACCCGCGTGCTGAACCGCTTCCCCAAGAGCGACGCCGTCCACGCCCCCCTGATCGAGCGCGGCAGCCTGCCGGTCACCATCGCCGAGCGCCTGGTGACCATGGTGTCGGAACAGCTGCGCGAGCGGCTGGTGGAGCGTCATGAGCTGCCGGCCGACATCGCCAGCGACATCGTCCTGCAAGGCCGCGAGAAGGCGACCTATGGACTGGTGGGGGTCGCCACCGACGCCCAGCTGGAAACGCTGGTGGAGCAGTTGTACCGCAACGGCCGCCTGTCGCCGTCGCTGCTGCTGCGGTCGCTGTGCATGGGGGACGTGGCTTTCTTCGAAGTGGCGCTGGCCCAGCTGGCCCGCATCCCCACGCCCAACGCCCGCATGCTGATCCACGATGCCGGCAAGCTGGGCATGAAGGCGTTGTTCGACCGCACCGGCATGCCGCAGTCGATCTATCCGGCCATCAAGGTGGCGCTGGACGTCGCCAGCGAGACGGAGTTCGACGGCGGTGAGCATGACCTGGAGCGCCACCGCCGCAAGATGCTGGAACGCATCCTCACCCAGTTCGAGGAAATGGCCAGCGACGACCTGGACTATCTGCTGAGCAAGCTGACGGACCTGACCACCAAGGTCTGACCTTGGTCGGTTTGGCGGCCACGCCGCCACCACAGTTTCAGGGCACTCCTCCATGGCCGCCGATCCTTGGCCGGCCCGAGAGGGATGGGGATTTTCCTAAATGCTGACATCGACGCTGCGCGCCGCCTGCGCCGCCGCCTTGTGCCTTGCCGTCGCCGCGCCCGCGGGCGCCGGGACCCTGGACATGCCGGCGCTGCAGGCGCGCCTGGACCAGCTGGCCCAGGGCTTCCCCGGCCGTGCCGGCATCGCCGTGCGTGATCCCGCCACCGGCGCGGTGGCGGGGGTCAAGGCGCAGGAACGCTTTCCCGAGCAGAGCGTGTTCAAGCTGACCGTGGCCATCGCGCTGCTGGACCTGGTGGACAAGGGCGCCATGGACCTGAAGCAAAAGGTCACGCTTTATCCCAAGGACCGTTCCGTCTATTGGCAGCCGCTGGCCAAGAACATCACCCCCGCCGGCTGGACCACCACGCTGGACGACCTGATGGCGCGCATGGTGGCGGACAGCGACAACGTCGCCGCCGACACGGTGCTGCGCCTGATCGGCGGCCCGGCCACGGTGCAGGCCGCGCTGATCGCCCGGGGGTTGGACGGCATCCGCGTCGACCGGGATGAGCGCCACTTGCAAAGCGACATCCTGGGTCTGACCTGGAAGGACGCCTATGTCGAACCGGCGGCGTTCCAGGCCGCGGCCGACGCCGTGCCGGTCGCCACCCGCCTCGCCAAGCGTGAGGCCTACCTCAGCGACCCGCGCGACACGGCCCAACCGGCCACCATGGCCCTGCTGCTGGAGCGACTGGAAAAAGGCGAGCTGCTGAGCCCCGCCGGCACCCGCCGCCTGCTGGACATCCTGGACCACACCACCACCCAGCCCAACCGGCTGAAGGCTGGACTTAGCGCCGGCTGGGCCGTGGCGCACAAGCCGGGGGCGGGACCTTCCGTCGAGGGCGTGACCCTGGCCAACAACGACGTGGGCCTGATGACGGCGCCGGACGGCCACCGCTACGCCGTGGCGGTCTACGTCGCCAGCGTGCAAGGCCCCCGGGAGCGGGCGGACGCCTTCATCGCCAGCGTGGCGCGGGCGGTGGTCGAAAGCTGGAGGCCCTAAGTGCCCCTGCGCTTGGCCCGGGCCGTCGGCTCCGCCTCCAGGGGGTTGTCGGGCCAATAGTGGCGCGGGTAGCGGCCCGCCAAATCCTTCTTCACGTCGCGGTAGGTGTTGGCCCAGAAGGAGGCCAGGTCGCGGGTGACCTGGATGGGGCGGTGGGCGGGCGACAGCAGGTGCAGCAGCACGGGCACGCCCGCCACCGTCGGCGTCTGCGGCAGGCCGAACAGCTCCTGCAGGCGCACGGCCAGGGTGGGGATTTCGCCGGAATAGTCGATGGGCAGGCGCGACCCGCTGGGCACGTCGATGTGGGTGGGCGCCTGGCGCTCCAACTCCTGGCCCTGGGCCCAGTCCAGCATGCCGGTCAGCGCGCTGTGCAGGTCCACGCGCGGCAGATGGCCGGCGCGGCTGATGCCCGTCAGATAGGGGGCAAGCCAAGTCTCCAGGGTGGCCAGCAGCGCTTCGTCCGACAGGTCTGGCCAGACATCCTGCCCACCGGCGCGGTGCAGGAAGCGCACGCGCTCCCGCCATGCCTCCAGCGTCTTGGTCCAGGGCAGGGCCGCGAGCCCCATCTCCCGGATGCCGGCCATCATGGCGGCGGCCATGGCCTCGGCCGAGGGCTGGCTCAGCGCCTCGTCCTTCAGCACCAGGCCGAACAGGCGGCGGCGCCGGCGGGCCAGCACGGCCTGTTCCCGCCCGTCCCAGCTCACCAGCTCTTCCGTCACGATGCGGTCGGCGTAGATCTCTTCGATCTCCTCCCGCGTGATGGGGGCCGCCAGGTAGATGCGGGCCTCGCGCGCGTCGCCGTCCAGGTCGCCCACCGCCAGCCAATCCTGGCGGGACAGGGCATCGGCGCTGTCCAGCACCGCCCCCTTGCCATTGGCCAGGCGGTACTGGCCCTGGCTGCCGGGGCGCTTCTGCGCCAGGCGGTCGGGATAGGCCAGCGCCAGCAGGCGGCCGGCATCCTCCCCCGTGAACGACCGGTCGGTGATGCGCAGTTGGCGCATGGTCTGGCGGGCGCTTTCCCGGATCTGGCGCAGGGCGTTGCGGTCGGCGGCACCGCTGTCCTGGCCGGACAGCAGGTCCAGCCGGCGGCGCAGGTCGGCATCGCGGGCAATGCCGCGCAGGGGATCCCGTTCCTCCAGCAGGGCCGCCAGGTGGGCGGCGGCGGCGCCCAATCCCATCTCCACGCCTGTCAGCACCATGTGGGCCAGGCGCGGATGCATGCCCAGCGTGGCCATGCGGCGGCCGTGGGCGGTGATCCTGGACTCGCCGTCCAGGGCGCCCAGTTGGCCCAGCAGGGTGCGGGCCTGGGCCAAGGGGGCCGCCGGGGGCAGGTCCAGCCAGGGCAGGGCGGTCACGTCATCGACGCCCCAGGCCGCAAGCTCCAGCGCCAGGGGGGCCAGGTCGGCGCGCAGGATTTCCGGCGGGGCGTAGGGCGTCAGCGCCCGGTCCGCCTGTTCGCTCCACAGCCGATAGCAGACGCCGGGTTGCAGGCGGCCGGCGCGACCCCGGCGCTGGTCGGCGGAGGCGCGGGAGACGCGGGCCGTCTCCAGCCGGTTCATGCCGCTGCCGGGATCGAAGCGGCCCAGGCGGGCCTGGCCGGCGTCGACCACGATGCGGATGCCGTCGATGGTCAGGCTGGTTTCGGCGATGGCGGTGGCCAGCACCACTTTGCGCTGGCCGGCTGGAGCCGGGCGGATGGCCGCCTCCTGCTGATCCAGCGCCAAGTCGCCATAGAGGGGGGCGACCAGCACGTCGCGGGGCAGCCCCAGGTCGGCCAGGGCCTTTTCGGTGCGCCGGATTTCGCCGGTTCCGGGCAGGAAGACCAGGGCGCTGCCCGGCTCCTCCATCAGCGCGCGCTTGACCACGCGGGCCACGGCCGTCTCCAGCCGATCGGTGGGCGCGGGTTCCACCCAGCGCGTCTCCACCGGAAAGGCGCGACCCTCGCTGGTCACCATGGGCGCGTCGGCCTGCCCGCCGTTGGCCAGCAGCTTGGCCACGGCGGCGCCATCCAGCGTGGCCGACATGACCAGCAGGCGCAGATCCTCGCGCAACAGTCCCTGGGCCTGCAGGCAAAAGGCCAGGGCCAGGTCTGCGTCCAGGCTGCGTTCGTGGAATTCGTCGAACAGCACGGCGCCCACGCCGTCCAGCGACGGGTCGCCCTGCAGCTGGCGCAGGAAAAGGCCTTCCGTCACCACTTCGATCCGGGTCGCCGGTCCGACGCGCGTGTCCAGGCGGACGCGGTATCCCACTGTCCCGCCCACGGCCTCGCCCAGGGTGTCGGCCATGCGCTTGGCGGCGGCGCGGGCGGCCAGGCGCCGGGGTTCCAGCATGACGATCTTCTGCCCAGCCAGCCAGGGCTGGTCCAGCAGGGCCAAGGGCACGCGCGTGGTCTTGCCGGCGCCGGGGGCGGCCTGCAGCACGGCGTTGGGCGTGCCGGCCAGGACGCGCAGCAGGTCCGGCAGCACGGCATCGATGGGAAGGGCGGTCTGGTCGATGGGCGGCATGGCGCCGTCATAGCGCGCGTCCGCGCCCGCTGCCAGCCCTACCGGCATTTTGCTATCATGCGGACCCACGCGTCATCCGAAGGGGGGCTGGGTCATGTACGTCGTCGGGGTCGTTATTCCCGTGCCTGGGGATAAGAAGGACGCCTATCGCGCCTGGTCGGAGAACAGCGCCGCGCTGTTCAAGGAATTTGGCTGCCTGGAAATCGTCGAGTCCTGGGAAGACCATGTCCCGGACGGCAAGCAGACCGACATGCGCCGCGCGGTGGCGGCCCAGCCGGGGGAGAAGATCGTCTTTTCCTGGCAGGTGTGGCCGGACAAGCAGACGCTGGACGCGGCTGAAGAGAAGATGCGCGACGACAGGCGCTTCGACATTCCAGTTGACATGCCGTTCGACGCCAAGCGGTTGATCTACGGCTGCTTCAGCCCGCTGCACGTCATGGGGCGCGACTAGCTCAGGCCAGACTCAGGGCTTCCAGGCTGCGCTGGAAGTCTTCCGGCCGGTAGGGCTTGGTGATGAAGCCCAGGGAGACGGAATGGACGCGGTTGCGCAGGGTGTTGGCGTCGACGGCGCTGGTGAACAGGCTGCGGATTCCGAAGCGCTTCCAGATGCGCTCCGCCGCTTCCACGCCGTCGTCGCCCCCGCGCAGCATGACGTCCATCAGCACCAGGTCGGGACGGTGATGGTCCACCGCCTCCACCGCCTCTTCCACCGACGCGGCCACGGCACACACCTCGTGCCCCTGCTGCAATAGGATTTGCTGGAGGCCGAGGGCGATCAGTGCCTCATCCTCCACGACCACGATGCGATAACGGGGATGACGGGCCGTGGAGGACCGCTGGGTCAGTTCCCGATCGATTGTCTGTTCGGCACGCACGGCGGAGCAACCTGTCAACATCGCAAGAAACACCAGGACGCGCCGTTGCCAGGGGCCGACCCAGATTGGCTACATTTTTGCGTAAAACGACGTGAAAGGGTATCCGCCCTTGAGGCGGAGACCGGTAGGCAACCTGTCATAGTTCACAGGGTGGAGCGCAGTGTGCAGCTGCCGACCTTGGCGTATGGCCAAAAAAAGCCTTGAACAGCCAGGACCCCTCCGCCGTTAGCCCGAACGACATGCAATGGCACTTAAAATCCGGACCGGCCCTGTCTACACTGCGGCGGTCTACCCATCTCCCCGGGGCCCGGCCTATATCCCTTGGCCCCATCCCCGGGGCCGCCTTTGGAAAGTGCAAATGTCCGCTCTCAGCACCGTCATCGTGCCGATCAACCGCGCCGGTTGGCCCTTCATCCTGGCCTTCGCCGTGGTCACCCTCATCCTGTTCTGGCTCTCCACCTTCCTGGGCTGGATCGGGGTGATCCTGACGGCATGGTGCGTCTACTTCTTCCGGGACCCCGACCGCGTGGTGCCCACCCGCCCCGGCCTGATGGTCAGCCCGGCCGACGGCCTGGTGCAGATGATCACCAAGGCGGTGCCGCCGCCCGAGCTGGGCATGGGGCCGGAGCCGCTGACCCGCATCAGCATTTTCCTGAACGTGTTCAACGTGCACATCAACCGCACCCCCGTCGAGGGCACGGTGACGCGCGCCGAATACCACCCGGGCAAGTTCCTGAACGCGGCCCTGGATAAGGCCAGCGACCTGAATGAACGCATGAGCATCCGCCTGGCCATGCCCGACGGGCGCGAGATCGCCTTCGTGCAGATCGCCGGCCTGGTGGCCCGCCGCATCATCTGCACCCTGAAGCCGGGGCAGAGCGTATCGACCGGGGAGCGCTACGGCCTGATCCGCTTCGGCAGCCGCACCGACATCTACCTGCCGGATGGCGTGCAGCCCCTGGTGGTCGTCGGCCAGAAGGCGCTGGGTGGCGAGACCATCCTGGCCGACCTGGCCAGCACGGAACCGCAGCGTCAGGGCGTGGTGCGCTGATGGTGCAACGTCCCCCGAGGGCAGGCGGGGGGGCGCTGGGACGGCGGCGCCGGGCCATCCGGCCGCCGCGCCTGGGTGGCCTCACCATCAACAAGCTGTTGCCCAACATGCTGACGGTGCTGGCCCTGTCGGCCGGCATGACGGGCATCCGCTTCGCCACCGAGCAGCGCTGGGAACACGCGGTCGTCGCCATCGTGGTGGCGGCCGTGCTGGACGCGCTGGACGGCCGCATCGCCCGCCTGCTGAACGCGCAGAGCAAGTTCGGGGCGGAGCTGGACAGCCTGTCCGACGTGGTCAGCTTCGGCGTGGCCCCGGCCATGATCCTGTACATGTGGGGCCTGAACGAGGCGCGCAGCTTCGGCTGGATCGCCTGCCTGCTGTTCGGGGCCTGCGCCGCCCTGCGCCTGGCCCGCTTCAACACCGCCTTGGGGTCGGCCGCGCAGAAGCCGGTGTGGGCCTACAACTACTTCACCGGCGTGCCGGCCCCGGCCGGCGCCGGGCTGGCCTTGCTGCCCATCGTCGCCAGTTTCGAGATGGGGCGGACGGTGGTGGGCCACCCGGCCTTCGTCGTGGTGTGGACCGTGGGCATGGCGGCCTTGATGATCAGCGCCATCCCCACCTTTTCCCTGAAGGGGCTGCGCATCCACCCGCGCTATGTCGTCTTCATTTTCCTGGGCCTGGTGCTGCTGGCGGCCGGTGTCGTCAGCGCGCCCTGGACCACCCTGCTGATCCTCGGGGTGGGCTATCTCGCCACGCTGCCCTTCAGCGTGCGCCAGTACCAACGCCTGATGACCCAGGCGGAATCACTGGTGGGCGCCGGGCCGGAAGGGCCAGAGGGTGCGATGCCAGAGAGTGCGATGCCAGAGGGCGCAGTGCCGGAGGGCGCGTTGACGCAAGGCATCGTGGCACGGGAAAGCGTGGTGGACCCGATGGCCGGCGAACCGCCGGTGCCGCCGCCGGATGGCACGGCGACGCGGCCCTGACAGGCGCTTATTTGTGAGCCACCAGCAGGCGGGCATGGAGATGGACGGGTATCTTCCCGTCCATTTCCGTTTCCAGCGCCACCGCGGCGGTGACGCGATCCTCCACCGCCCCGCGCTCCTCGGCCGACAGCCGGGCCAGGGCGGGGGTGAAGGCCATGTCCAGGGTAGGGCGCCAAAAGGGCTTGGCGGCGTCGGCCAGGGCCGATTGCTCCAATGAGGTTTCCGACACGGTGTCGAAGCCTGCGTCCAGGAACAAGCGGCCCAGCGCGCCCTCCTCGGCGAAGCGGAACAGCACGGCCAGCTCCGGCACGCCGCCCAGCGCCTCATCCAGAAGGCGGAATAGGGTGTTGCCAGCTTTCGGGCCCCAGCACAGCAAGGCGGCGATGCCGCCCGGGCGCAAGACGCGACGCATCTCCGCCACGGCGCCGACCGCGTTCGGCACGAACATCAGGCCAAAGCGGCAGCTGATCCTATCGACGCTGGAGGGGGCCAGGGGCAGGGCGGTCATGTCGGCCGCCAGGAAGGAAAGGGCGGCGATACCGGCCCCGCGCCGCCGGGCGCCGGCCAGCATGGCCGGCACCAGGTCGCTGGCCAGCACGCGTCCCCCGGTGGAACCTTCGGTCGGCCCCATGCCCTTGGCCGCGGTGATCGCCGGTTCGCCGGCGCCGCTGGCCAAATCAAGAAGCGTGTGGTGTGGGTGAAGCGCCAGGGCGGCCAGCAGCGGTTGGTTCAGGCGGGCGGCGGGATCCGCCATGCTGTCGGCCCAGCGGTCCCAGGCTTGGCCGCTGTCATGCCAGCGGCGTATCTCCCGTTCGCGGACGGGATGCGGGTCGGCGGCCGGGGGGCCGCCGGCGCTCAATGCAGGACCCGGGGGTAGCGGTCCTGTGGCTCATAACCGCCGTCGGCCAGACGGTGGCGCAGCATGTCCACCTCTTCCGTCAGGCGCTGGTTGAACTCGCCCAGCCGTTCCACCTGGCCGGCCAGATCGGTCAGGTCGCGTTGCAGCCGCGTCAGGTGGTCCGAGGCCGTGCGGGCCAGGTTCGACTGGCGCACGGCCAGGCGGCCCAGGCGGCGCCAGACATAACCGATGGTCATGCCGGCGGCGGCCAGCACGGCGACGCAGGCGAAGACCAGGAACAGGGCGGGGTGGGCGTTGTCCAACTGCGAAAGCATCTGCGTTCAACCATGGCGGCCGCGGGTTCAAGGGCGGCGGTCGAAGGGGGCGGTGACCTCTTTTACAAATAAGCGTGGCACCGTCTGGTGAAAAGGCCGCGTGTGCGGCGGCACCTCACGACAGGCTGGTCGTGGGCTCGGTCACGGCTTCCGGCGTCAGGGCGGCCAGTTTGTCGCCAAAGGCGCGCAGAACCGGCAGGAAACGGTCGATCTGGTCACGGGTGACGTGGGCGTCCGTGCGCAGGATGATGTCGGGCGCCGCCTGCAGCAGCTGAGTCATGCGGAAAGGGCCGATCTGATCATCCAGGAACATGGACAGTCCCATCAGCATGCCCAGGGTCACGTCGTCCGGCGCGCTGGGGATGTTCAGCACATCGTGCAGCTGTTCCATCAGCGTGTAGGTCAGGACGGACGTGCGTTCGATGAGGTTGTTCTGGGGGATAGGCCGGGACATGGGACTGGCGCTCCTTATCAACACCTGCCCGGTTCAGGGACCCGCGCGCGGCGATTCCATCCGGGGATGAGCGAACCATAGGCCGCCGCTTGTCACCAAACCGTTAACTGCGCAAGAACGGCGCGCATGCCGCACTGTGCGGGGGGATAGGGTGAAGATCGGGCGCGGGGCGCGGTATGGTTCCCGCCGCATTAAGCCGCGCGCAGGGCGAAGGAAGGGGCTACACTGCCGGCCAAACGGGGGCCGGCTGGGCATCAGGCGATATGGCATCAGCAAAGTCCGGAAAATACTACCGCCTGGACGGTTTGAGCGTCCTGGTGGCCGACGACAACCGCTTCGTGCGCACCATCCTGGTCACGGTGCTGCGGGGCCTGGGCGTCGGCCGCGTGTTGCAGGCGGAGAATGGCGAGGAGGCGACCGCCATCTTGGACGTGTCGACGCAGATCCAGGGGGCCAGCGACATCGACATCGTCTTCGCCGACCACCTCATGGCGCCCGTGGATGGGCTGGAACTGCTGAAGTGGGTGCGTGAGCACGACCACGACAAGCTGAAGTTCATCCCCTACATCATGATGAGCGGCGAGGCGGACGAGAACGCCGTGCGCATGGCGCGCGACGGCGGGGTCACGGAATACCTGGCCAAGCCCATGTCGGTGGCCAACGTCGCGTCGCGTCTGGTGGCCATCGTCGACAAGCCGCGGCCTTTCATTCGCGCGCCCGGCTATATCGGGCCTGACCGGCGGCGGCAGACCCTGCCCTATTCCGGGGATGATCGCCGCGTCATGGCGGGGCACCGCGTGACGCTGGACGGGGCCCCGGCGCCCATCGAGGACGAGGCGCTGCCGCCCGTCGGCCAAGCCGTGCCCGAGGTGCCGGCCGAGGGGGCGGGCGGGGCCGGTGGCGAGCCGGCCGTACCGCCCTCGTCGGAAACTGTGGACTAACACCGATGGTGGGATATGCCGACCGGCTTCTGGAAAGTTGTGATCCCCTACGGGAGGGACGGGTATGACGGACAAGTCCGATAAAGGCCTGCCTGGTAAGGGCACCCGGGTGGTGGAGATCATCGAACTGCCGAACAAGCTGCGCGCCAAGGTCGGCGGGGCGGCGGGCAAGCCCGGGCAGATCGACCCGGCGGCCATCGACCGCGCCAGTCGCCATGTGGCCCGCATGGCGGAAGCGCACCAGACCCAGACCCGCATCGACCTGACGACGTTGCAGGCCGCGTTCGAGCAGGCCAAGCGCGACACGGAGCATCGTGCCCAGCATTTGCGCAAGGTCTATAAGATTTCCGACGGCATCATGACCCTGGGGCGGACCTTCGGCTACAACCTGCTGTCCGATTTCGCCAATTCCATGAACCACTTCCTGGTGGATCTGGAAAACCCCACCGATGCCCTGCTGACCGTGGTGGGCCTGCACATCGACGCCATGCATGTCGTGGTGCGCGACGACATCAAGGGCGACGGAGGCGAGCTGGGGCAGGCCTTGACCAAGTCCCTGGCCCTGGCCCGCGCCAAGCTGATTCATAAACGTTAAGGGGCGCCAGCGGCGTGAGCCGGTGGCCCATGCCGCTGGGGCTCGCGCCTTTCTGCTTACTTGTCCTTGCGCGCGCGGGCGAAGGCGTCGGCCAGGGCGCCGCCGAAGGCGTTGCCGAAGCTGCCGCCGCGCAACTCTTGAGGCTTGCCGCCGCCCTGGTTGGGGCGGGGGCCGTTGGGCTTGCGGTCGCCCTGTGGACGGTCCCCGGTGGGACGGTCCCCGGCGGGACGGTCGCTGTTCGGGCGGCTGCCTTGGGGACGGTTGCCGCCGGGGCCGCGATTGTCGCCACGGTTGCCCGGGCGGGCGTCGTCCTGGCCCCCCTGGGCGCGGCTGCCGCCGTTGCCGGCCGGACGGGCCGCCTGTTCCTCAAGCCGCATGGTCAGGGCGACGCGGCGGCGCTTCAGGTCCACCTCCAGCACCTTGACCTTGACGATGTCGCCGGCGGTGACGACGGCATGCGGGTCCTTCACGAACTTGCCGGCCAGTTGGCTGATGTGCACCAGGCCATCCTGGTGCACGCCCACGTCAACGAAGGCGCCGAAAGCGGTGACGTTGGTGACCACGCCTTCCAGCACCATGCCGGGCTGAAGGTCCTTCAGCTCCTCCACGCCGTCCTTGAAGGCGGCGGTCTTGAACTCGGGGCGCGGGTCGCGGCCGGGCTTCTCCAGTTCCTTAAGGATATCCTCAACCGTTGGGATACCGAAACGATCGTCGGCGTAGTCTGCCGGATCCAGGCTGCGCAGGAAGGGCACATCGCCGATCAGCGTCGCCAGGGTCCGCCCAGTCTTGGCCAGGATACGCTCGACCACCGCGTAGGACTCCGGATGCACGGCGGAGCCGTCCAGCGCGGTGTCGCCGTCGCGGATGCGCAGGAAACCGGCGGCCTGTTCGAAGGCTTTGGGCCCCAGGCGCGACACGTCCAGCAGCTGGCGGCGGTTGCGGAAGGCGCCGTGCGCGTCCCGGTAATCGACGATGTTGCGGGCGATGCTGTCGCTCAGGCCCGACACCCGGGCCAGCAGGGGCACCGAGGCGGTGTTGAGGTCCACGCCCACGCCGTTCACGCAATCCTCGACCACGGCGTCCAGGGTGCGGGCCAGTTTGGTGGGGCTGACGTCATGCTGGTACTGGCCGACGCCGATGGACTTGGGGTCGATCTTCACCAGCTCGGCCAGCGGGTCCTGCAGGCGCCGCGCGATGGAGACGGCGCCGCGCAGGCTGACGTCCAGATTGGGGAATTCCTTGGCCGCCACTTCCGATGCAGAATAGACCGAGGCGCCGGCCTCCGAGACCATGATCTTGGTCAGCTTCAGCTGCGGGAACTGGGCCATGACGTCGGCGGCCAGCTTGTCCGTCTCGCGCGACGCTGTGCCGTTGCCAATGGCGATCAGGCCGACGTTGTGCCGGCCGGCCAGGGCCGCCAGCGTGGCGACCGAACCCACCCAATCGCGGCGCGGCTCGTGCGGGTAGATGGTGGTGGTCTCCAGCAGCTTGCCTGTGGCGTCCACCACGGCGACCTTCACGCCGGTGCGGATGCCCGGGTCCAGGCCCAAGGTGGCGCGCTGGCCGGCGGGCGGCGCCAGCAGCAGGCCCTTCAGGTTGCGGCCGAAGACGGCGATGGCCTCATCCTCCGCCCGGTCGCGCACCGTGCCCATCAGGTCCAGTTCCAGATGCAGCGCGATCTTGGTGCGCCAGGCCCAGCGACAGGTGTCCAGCAGCCAGCGGTCGGCGGCCCGGCCCCGGTCCTGGATGCCGAATTGGTTGGCGATGGCCGCCTCGCAGGGGTGTTGCTGGCCCGGGGCGGGATCCTCGCCGACCTTCAGGGCCAGGTCCAGGATGCCGCCGGCGCGGCCGCGGAACAGGGCCAGCGCGCGGTGCGAGGGCAGGCCCGCCAGCGGCTCCGCCTTGTCGAAATAGTCGGAGAACTTGGCGCCCTCCTCGGCCTTGCCCTCCACGACGGTGGAGACGATGCGGCCGTGTTCCTGGCAATAACCGCGCAGGAAACCCAGCAGCTCGGCGTTTTCGCCCATGCGTTCCACCAGGATGGCGCGGGCGCCGTCCAGGGCCGCCTTGGTGTCGGCGACACCCTTTTCGGCATCGACGTAGGGGGTGGCGCTGGCTTCCGGGTCGTGGGTCGGGTCGTTCAGCAGCAGGTCGGCCAAGGGCTCCAGCCCCGCCTCCCGCGCGATCATGGCCTTGGTCCGGCGCTTGGGCTTGTAGGGCAGGTACAAATCCTCCAGCCGCGTCTTGGTGTCGGCGGTGGCGATCTGGGTCTGCAACTCGGGCGTCAGCTTGCCCTGTTCCTCGATGGACTTGAGGATGGTGGCGCGCCGCTCCTCCATCTCACGCAGATAGCGCAGGCGCTCATCCAGCGTGCGGAGCTGGGTGTCGTCCAGGCCGCCGGTCGCCTCCTTGCGGTAGCGGGCGATGAAGGGCACGGTCGAGCCTTCGTCCAGCAGGGCGACCGCCGCCGCCACCTGTTCGGGGCGGGCGGAAAGTTCGGTGGCGATAAGGCCGACGATGCGGCGCGCGGTATCGGTCATGGCGGCTTTGAATCAGGCGTGGTGGCAGCGGCGGGTTCCCCCCGGCGGGGGCCCAGGCTCATTACCGCGACGCGGCGGGGATCGCCAGTCTTTGCTGCGCCTACTCCCTTGGGTGGGGATTATCCACCTTTCGGGCAGGGGACTCGGGGTGGTCGACGGCGCACCACCCCTGGCTGTTTCAGGGCGCCCGCCACTATTCCTGGGGCATCCTTCCGATGGGTCTTTCCCTTTTGGACAGGGGAGGGACGTTTTTCCATGTGTCGCTCCACAGACTTATCCACAGGGCCGGATTATTTCGCGCGGCAAAAACAACCGACCGATAGGAAATGCCCTCTCCGCCCGTGCCAAGGGCGACTGATTTAATCTATGCTGCCCGCCCGGCCGCGATTGGCGGGGTGCCGCCGCTGGCCTTCAGGGGATGGCGGGCAGGGGGATTGGGGGACATTCGATCCGGACTTTCCTTGACCGTCACGCGCCCCTCTGGTATCGGCGCGGATTGCTGTTATGGTGCCGGCCTCGGTGTCGAAGAGTGAGCTGATGAGCGATATTTTTCGCGAGGTCGATGACGACCTTCGCCGTGAACGACTGGAAAAACTGTGGCGCCGGGTGGGGCCTTACCTGCTGGCGGGGGCTGTGGCCATCCTGGCGGGCACGGCCGCCTACGTGGCCTGGGACCAGTACCGCACCCGCCAGGCGATCGAGCGCACCAGCGCCCTGATCTCCGCCACGGAAAAGGTGTCGCCCGCGATTGAGAGCGGCAACGCCAAGGACGCGCTGGCCGCCCTGGCGGCGGTGACGCCCAAGCTGGGCGGCGCGCCGGCCACGCTGGCCCGCCTGCAGGAGGCTGGGCTGAAGGCCGCCAGCGGCGACGCCGCCGGCGCCATCGCCATCTACGACCAGGTCGCCGGCAGCGCCGACAACGATCCGCTGTTCCGCGATCTGGCGCAGATCCTGGCCGTGATGCAGCAGGTGGATACCGGCAATCCGGCGCAGCTTCAGTCCCGCATCGCGGGCCTGACCAAGGGCCCGTGGCGCTACACCGCGCAGGAGCTGTCGGGCCTGCTGTATCTGCGTGCCAACGACCTGGCCAAGGCCAGGGAGATTTTCCAGTCCCTGTCCGTCGATCCGGCCGCACCCCAGGGCGTCCGCGCCCGCGCCGCCGATCTCGTCGCCCTCTACGCCGAGCAGAAATGATCAACAAGAACGCCGTCACCGGCCTGCCCTCCACCGAGGCCTTCGCCCGTGCCCCCGCCGTCCGGTCGTCGTCCGCCCGCCCCATGCGGGTCCGCCGCGCCGTCGGCCTCAGCACCGCGTTGGTGGCCTGCATGCTGCTGACCGGCTGCGGCATGTTCGACTGGCTGGGCTTCGGCGATGACAACAAGCCTAAGGAAAAGCTGGCCGGCAACCGCATCTCGGTGCTGCAGCTGGACCAGCAGATCGAGCCGGACAGCCAGGCGCAATCCAAGCAGGTGACCCTGCCGGACGCGGTGACCAACACCGACTGGGCTCAGCCCGGCGGCAACGCGGCCCACAATCCGGGCCACGTCACCCTGCCCAAGACCCTGAAAGAGGCCTGGAAGGTCAGCATTGAGGGCTCCTCCAGCGACAACCGCCTGCTGGACGGCCCGGTGGTTTCCGAGGGCAAGGTCTATCTGCTTGACACCGACTTCGTGCTGCACGCCTTCGACGAGGCCACCGGCAAGAAGGTCTGGGACAGCGAGATGAAGCGGCCGGAGCAGGAAGGCTCCGCCATGGGCGGCGGCGTCGCGGTTGGCGACGGCGCGGTGTTCGTGACCACCGGCTACGGCGAGGCCATCAAGGTCGATCCCAAGGATGGCAAGGTCACCTGGCGGCAGCGTATCGCCGCCCCCATCCGTTCCGGCCCCACTGTCGCCGGCGGCCGCGTGTTCGTCGTGACCATCGACAACCAGTGCATCGTCCTGGCCTCCAACAACCGCGTGCTGCAGTGGACGCACGCCGGTTTCCCTGAGCCGGCCGCCCTGCTGGGCGGCGCCAGCGCCGCGGTCGAGAACGACATCACCATCATCCCCTATTCCTCGGGCGAGCTGTACGCCCTGCGTGTCGACAACGGCCATCCGGCATGGAGCGACAACCTGGCGTCCTCGCGCCGGGGCGCCAACCTGGCCAACCTGGCGGACATCAAGGGCTTGCCCGTGGTGGATCGCGGGCTGGTCTACGCCATCAGCTATTCCGGCCGCATGGTCGCCATCGACCAGCGCACCGGCCAGCACGT
Source organism: Nitrospirillum guaranorum (assembly GCF_034653275.1). Classification (NCBI taxonomy): domain Bacteria; kingdom Pseudomonadati; phylum Pseudomonadota; class Alphaproteobacteria; order Rhodospirillales; family Azospirillaceae; genus Nitrospirillum; species Nitrospirillum guaranorum. Next base: position 1,631,200 of record NZ_JAYEES010000003.1, read on the forward strand.
CTGGGAACAGGACGTGGGCGGCCAGAACCAGCCGGCCGTGGTCGGTGACTGGGTGTTCGTCGTGAACAACGAGGCCCAGCTGGTGGCGCTGACACGCGACACCGGTCGCGTCCGCTGGATCAAACAGCTGGAACGCTGGGAGAATCCGGAGAAGCGCAAGGATCCGATTAACTGGGTTGGTCCTATTGCAGCCGGTGGACGCTTGATTATGGCCAACAGCCTGGGGCAGGTTGTGGAAGCGTCGCCCACCAACGGCGACATCCTCAACAAGATGGAGTTCGACGACCCGATCAGCGTTGCCCCCATTGTGGTCAACAACACCCTGTTTGTGCTGACGGACGACGGCGATCTCTTCGCGTATCGATAAGGCGTTTTAGTTATGGCGAGTCCCCGCCGCTTGACGGTCGCTATCATCGGCCGGCCCAATGTCGGCAAGTCGACTCTGTTCAATCGACTTGCCGGTAAGAAGCTGGCCATTGTCGACGATACCCCGGGCGTCACCCGGGACTGGCGATCCGCCGACGGCTACCTGGCCGGCATCGAGCTGACGGTGGTGGACACCGCCGGCCTGGAAGAGGCGTTCGACGACAGCCTGGAGGCGCGCATGCGCCGCCAGACGGAACGCGCGATCGAACGGGCCGACGTCGGCCTGTTCATCGTGGACGCCCGCGCCGGCATCACGCCGCTGGACCGCCACTTCGCCGCCTGGCTGCGCAAGGGCAAGACGCCCATCATCCTGGTGGCAAACAAGTGCGAGGGCAACGCCGGCAAGCCCGGGCTCATGGAATGCTATGAGCTGGGGCTGGGCGATCCGGTCCCCCTGTCCGCCGAGCATGGCGAGGGCATGGCCGACCTGGTGGACGCCCTCACCCCCTACCTGCCCCCCGACGAGCCCGGGGAAGAGGAGGCGGAGGAGGAGGGCCCCCTGGACGACGAGGCGGCCGAGGCCCGGGACAACGCCAAGCCCCTGCAGTTGGCCATCGTCGGCCGCCCCAACGTGGGCAAGTCCACCCTGCTGAACAGCCTGCTGGGCGAGGAGCGTGTGCTGACCGGTCCCGAGGCCGGCATGACCCGCGACGCCATCGCCGCGGAATGGACCTGGCGTGATCGCCCGGTGAAGCTGGTCGACACCGCCGGCCTGCGCCGCCGCGCCCGCGTGGAAGACAAGCTGGAAAAGCTGGCGGTGGCCGACACCCTGCGGGTGGTGCGCATGGCCCATGTGGTGGTGCTGGTGCTGGACGCCGACGCCATCTTGGACAAGCAGGACCTGACCATCGCCCGCCAGGTGATCGAGGAAGGCCGCGGCCTGGTCATCGCCGTCAACAAGTGGGACGCCGTGGCCAACCGCGCCGAGGCCCTGCAGCAGCTGAGCGACCGGCTGGAGACGTCGCTGCCGCAGGTGCGGGGCATTCCCACCATCACCATCTCCGCCCTGAAGCAGCAGAAGCTGGACGTTCTGCTGGACGCGGCGTTCGAGGTCTACCGCCTGTGGAACCGCCGCATCCCCACGGCCCAGCTGAACCGCTGGCTGCAGGGCATGCTGGAATCGCACCCGCCGCCCCTGGTGGACGGCCGCCGCCTGAAGATCCGCTACATGACCCAGGTGAAGGCCCGCCCGCCGACCTTCGCTCTGTTCAGCAGCCGCCCGGTGGAAATCCCGGAACATTACACGCGGTACCTGATCAACGGCCTGCGTGAGACGTTCAAGCTGCCGGCCGTTCCCCTGCGCTTCCTGCTGCGCAAGGGCAGCGACAACCCGTTCGACTGATCAGGCGGCGCCCCGTTATCCAGGTTGACTGCCCATCGCAAAAAGGGAAGCGGTCCTCCGCTTCCCTTTTTGTTGGAAGACGCGCACAGGGGGCGGCTTTTCTATTTCCTTCTGAGGAAGAGGGCGATCGCCTATAGTGTCTTTGAAAGTCGAATCCGGGCCGCCGGGTCGCGAGGCTGGGGACGCAGGGCTGGGACATGGGATTGAAATTCCGCAGCTGCAAGTTTGAGCTGCTGGGCCTGGAAGAGGGCCGCTGGACCATCCTTTTCATTGGTGACACCGAGGAAATGGCGGTGGCCGAGGCCAACCGGCGGTTGGCCCAGGGCAAGTTGAAGGCCGTGCGCGTCATGGCCGTGCGCACGGTCATGAACGCCTTTCCCACCGGCACCCTGGTGTTCGAGAAGACCGCGCCCGAAGTGGTGAAGCCCAGCGTGCTGCGTGAGGCGCCGGATGGCACGCCGCTCTGCTCCGCGCCGGAAGACCTGTACGGCCGCCAGTCGCGCCGCGCCATCGCGCTGATCCTGAGGGATTACCTGACCCGCCAACAGATTAGCCCGACGGAACTTTTGCACGGGGCCACCCATCTCCGCCGGTTGCAGGACACGGGCGCCATGCTGCAGGCGGCGCTGCACAAGGCGGCCACGGTCCAGTCCAAGGTGACGGGCCAGAATACCCGCGCCCGTATCGCCGACCTGGACCGCTATGTCGATGTCGTCGCCCAGAAAGCCCGCGACTTCCAGGCGAACAGCCGCAAATGGTCCGTGCCCCTGAATGGCAGCGCGGCGGAACTCAGCGCCGCGGTGGAGCGGCTGGTTGGGCCGGAAGGGCACGACCATGCCTTTTACAGCCTGCTGACCGTGCGGCTGGCGGGTATCCGCACCCTGGGCGGCAAGCTGGAGGAGGTGATGCGGCTGGCCACGCCGGAGACGCCGTGGCGGCTGCAGGAGATGCTGGGCGGCATCGCCGCCGACCTGCTGCGTTTTTCCGACGTCATCCAGGATCTGTTCGGCAACCAGCGCTGCCTGTCCGATTTCCTGATCGCGCTGATCGACCTGCTGCGCGACCCGGTGGCCGTGGCGACGAAGGCCGATGCTGAAAGCAAGGTGCCCACGCCCATGGGCCTGCTGGCCCGGCTGCTGGCCGAAGACCGGCTGCCGGAGGGGCGGGAAGTGTTGCTGGAATGGCTGACCACGGAGTTGGCCAGCGAGCATCCGTTGAACCGCCACGACCCCAAGAGCGAAGGCAGCGAGCTTACCCGCGTCGCCGTGGCGCTGACGGCCGACGGCGCCATCGTCGGCGGGGAAGTCGTGGAACAGGCGCTGGCGGCGCGCCGGTTGATCCAGCGCCAACAGACCCTGCGAAGCGAGGGCCTGCACATCATCGCCGATAGTCTGAAGCCGAACTGATTCGGGTAGCCGAAGGGCGCCACCGGGAGAGGCGCCCTCGGGGATTCCCTCAACCCACGGCCGCCAGGGGGTCCTGGTCGTCGGCGTTGCCCGGGCCGCGGCGGTAATCCTGCAGGCGGGTGGTGCGCAGGGCGCGGGGGCCATGGGCGTCGATCAGCCGCTGCCACGACAGGAACTCTTCCTCCGACAGGGTATAACGCGCGCAGGCCTCCTGCATGCTCAGCAGGCCGCTGCGCACCCCATCCACCACCTGCGCCTTGCGCCGCATCACCCACCGCTTGGTGTCGGGCGGCGGAAGGTCGTCCAGGGTCAAGCCTCGGCCCGGCGCGGCGGCCTTGGCCGCGTTACGACCGTTCCCCCCGGTCAACAGCGCGCGGGGGCCGCGTCCGGCTTCCTGTGCCGACATGCCTTACCTCATACAGTGCCTGTGCGCCCTGGACTCCACCAGGGCCTGCAGCACCATAAGGGCGGGGGCGTTAAGAAGAACTGAACGCCCCTATCACTTTCAGGCAGGTTGCCCGGCGGCTTACGCGCCGGCCAGCACGGTGGTGACGTCGCTCATGTTCACGGTCATGTCCCCCATCTGCAGGGTGGGCGTGGCGCCGGACATGTCGACGCCGGTCACCTTGCCCGCCACCTTCACGGTGGTGTTCACCGCCTTGCCGCTGCTGTCGGTGGCGGTGACCTTCACGCTGTAGGTGCCGTCGGGCAGAACCTTGCCGGAGCTGTCCTTGCCGTCCCAGGAATAGTTGTGGGTGCCGGCGGCGCCCGACACGTCGGTGGTGCTGACCAGGGCGCCGGTGCTGTCATAGACCGACATGGTGGCGGAGGCGGCGGTGCTGCCATACGTGACGGAGACGTTGGCTGTGCTGTTCTGCAGCGGGAACTGGTCTCCCTGCATCTCCACATATTTGCCCAGGTAGTTCAGCGCCTGGCTGGACTGGCCCCCGGCCAGCGTCGACTGGATCGCCTTCAGCTGGTTGTTGGCTTCGATCTGCTGCTCGACCGAGCTCATCTGCACCAGCTGCTGGGTCATCTGGTTGGTGTCCATGGGCGACGTCGGATCCTGGTTCTTCAGCTGCGTGGTCAGCAGCGTCAGGAACGTCGTGTAATTGTTCGTCAGATCGCTCAGCGGATTGCTGGCTGGCGTGTTGCTGCCCGACGAACCGCTGGGGTTGACGTTGTTGGTGTTGCTGGAACCGCTGACGGCATCGGTCATGATCACTACTCCCTCAAATCTATCGTCAGATCCGCACGTCGACGCGGCCGAGCGACGGGATGATGGTGTCTTCTGACGCGGCCTCCTCGGGGGCGGCCGTGTCGTCCATGGAGAATTGGGCGCCGTTCTGCCCGCCGCGGCGTTCCTGCTGCTGCTGGGCCTGGCTGTCGTCCTTCAGGTTGAAGGACAGGCTGTCATTGTCGGTCTGCAAGCCGGCATCCTGCAGGGCGCTCTTCAAGTCATCGGAGTTGCGCTGCAGCAGGTCCAGCGTCTTGGCGTTGTCCGCCGTCACGCTGGCCCGCACCTTGCCGTCCTTGTGGAAGTCAAGCTTCACGTCGATGCTGCCCATGTCGTCCGGGGTCAGCTGGATGGTGACGCTGTCCATGCCGTTGCTGGCGGCCTTCTGGAAGCCCATCGTGACCTGTTGCAGCACCGGCGGGTACTGCGCCGGGCGGGCCGCCTGGGCCGCGCCGGCCATCTGGGCGGCGAAGCCGGTGGGGAAGGTGTGCTGGCCGTCGACCAGGCCCATGAAGCCGTTGGCATTCAGCGCCGCGTCACTGGCCGAGACCGAGCCGCTGCTGCCGTCCGTGGCGGCCGGCAGCAGGCCGTTCTCCGTCGTGGCCAGCAGGCCGTTGCTGGCGGTGTTGGCCCGCCCGGCTTGCTGCTGCTGCAACAAGGCCTGCAGGGTGGCCTGGGCTGAGGTCGGGCTGGTGGCCGCGTTGCCATTGGCGACCGCGTTGCCCAGTGTCGCCATGGGCGCCGCCGCCGGCGTCGCCGCGTCACCCACCCTCGCCAAGGGGGCCGCGGCGGCGGCATGGGCGTCCGCATAGATCATGCCGTTGTCGGCCGGCGCGGCCAGGACACCGTTGCTGCCACTGTCGTCGGTGGCGCTGCCGGCGGTCTGTTGCCGGGTCTGGTCGGCGGTGGCGGCCCCGGACTTCTGGTCGGAGAGGGTCGTGGCGGTCACGGTGGCGCCCTGTGGCTTCAGCGTATCGCCCCTGGCGCCCTTGGGCGCGCCGGTCTTGAGGCCGGAGCCGGAGGTGGCGACGCCGTCGGCCTTGCCCGTCTTGGATGCGCCGTCCGTCGCGGCGGGGGCCGTGGCGGCCAGCGCGGCGGCAACGGCCACGGTACCGGCCTGGGCCTGCGCCGTTTGGGTCTGGACGGTTTGGGTTTGAGCCACCTGGGTCTGAGCCGCCTGAGTCTGGGCCGGGGCGGCACTAACGGGCGGAACCGTGGTGGATGCGCGGCTGGTGGTCGGCGGGGTGCCGGCGGCCAGCGCCGCGGCCTTCTGGTCGGCCACGGCCAGGCTGGCGGCTGCCGCGGAGGTGGCGGCGCCCTTGGCGGGCGCGACCGGGGCCGCCTGCATGGCCTGGGCCGCCAGCGCCGCGTCGGCGGCGGTGGGCTCGGTCACCGGCGTCATGCCGAGCAGCGCCATGCCCGTCTGGGATAAGCCCGCCTGGGATGCGCCAATCGGGGATGCGCCAATCTGGGACGCGTCCACCGGGACCGCATCGGCTTTGGCGGCGTTGGCCTGGATCGCGTCCGTCTGGACGATGGCGGGCTGGGCGGTGGCGGCTGGGGCGACGGATTGGCTGGCGGCCATCGCGTCCGTGGCGGCATCGGCCTTGATGGCGTCCGAAGGCGTCTGGCCGGCGGCGGTCGGCGTGGCCGGAGCGGGCGGGTTGGGCTGCGGCTGCCCGCCCATGGCGGCGGCCAGCGCCGCCAGCGTGGTGTCGGTGGCGGCGCCGTCCTGAGAGGTGGCGGTCTGGCCGTCGGTGGCGCTGTCGGCCGCATCGGCCATGGCGGTCTTGGCCGACCAGTGGGTTTGCGTCCAGCCGGTGGCGGCCTGCAGGGCCGATGGCGTGTTGGCGGTGATGCCGGTCATCAGGGCGGTCACGGCCGTGCCCGTGGTGGCGCTGGCCGGGACCAGGCCGCCCTTGGCCTGCGCGCCACCCTTGCCTGTGGCGAAGGGAATGGTGGACGGCGTGAAGGGGGAGGGGATCGCGGCGCCATTGGCGCCGCCCGCGCCCTGGCCGGCGGTGAGAAAGGCGCCGCCCTGGGCCGCCGACTGGGCGCCGGTGGTGTTGGCGTCGACCATGCCGCTCAGCAACTGGGTGAACAGAATCCGCCGCCTCACCGCCCGCCACCGTGCCGCCCAGGATGCCGGACGCGGTCGTCCCCTGCGTGGGGAACAGGCTTTGAACGGACTGGAAACCGGTCATGTGTCGCTTCCTCGGGCCTGGACGCGTCCATCGCCGGATGGCGGGGACGGTGGCGGGCAAGACGCCCACCGCCTGGGAAAGCAATCGACGTGCCAGGCGGCGGCAAGGTCCGGGCCCAGGTTTTCCAAGGGTTTTCAGGGGGGAGGAACCGAGCGGCGGAGAAAACTCCTGCCGGGGATGGGAGCTTCTTGCCGCAGGGGGCAGAATTTGCCGCCCCGTCGGAACCCTCCCCACGGGCGTCCCCATGCGCCATCGCCCGCCACCGGCGTGGCGGCCAGGGCGGGGTGGGGTGAACGCCTAGGGGGTGCCAGGAGAGGAGGATCAGGTCACAGGCACTGGTTCACGGCCAGGGGTGGAATGCCGGCCCGGCGATAGCCCGCCGGACGGGCGGCGCCATGCTTGGCGACATAACCCTGTTCCTGGTTGCGCTGCTTGTTGATGGTATTGACCATGATGTTGACCACCGATTGCGCCACGGCGGCCGCGGCCCGCAGCGTGGTCGCGTTCTCCATGGATTCCTTGTGGAACACCTCGGCCAGGCTTTTCATGCGCGCCTTCAACTCCGGATTGAGGGCGCGCAAGCCCACCATGTCCAGGCTGATGATGCGCACCGCGTCCTCATAGCTTTTGGTCAGCAGGTGCTTACGCTCCACCAGGGCCAGCATGGCCTTGATGTCGCGCTTTTTCAGCAATGCCGTTTCTTCCTGGTACAGCGCCATCAGCCGCTCCATGGCGGCGATCAGCGACAGGGCGCGGGCTTCGGCCGGGCTGGCCATGACCGGGGCGGGCGGCGGCAGGGAGGGGGTGTCGCTGGGCGTCATGGCTTGTCATCCGATGCGTCGTCGGAACCGGTGGGCAGGCTGGCGGCGGCGTCCAGTGGCAGGTGCTGGGCCAGCGAGGCCTGAGCTTGGGCATAGGCGTTCTTGGGCGCCGATGCGCCGGCGGCGGAAGCGGCGTTCTGGGCGCGGTGCAGCGGGTCGGCGCCGGCCGCCTTCTCCTGCATGCGCATCATTTCCTTTTTGATTTCATCGGCGATGCCCAGGCCACCGCCCTTGGTGATGGCCTTGGCCTGCTCTTCGATCATCATGCCGCGGAACATCTCCTCCGCATGGCCGCCGCCGAAGTTCTCGTCGACCTTCACGCCTTCCCACATGTGTTGCAGCATCTGGCTGATGAAGACGGACTCGAACTCCTTGGCCGCCTTCTCGATGGCCGCGTCGTCCTTCATGCCGCTTCCGGGGCTGGCCTGCGTCTTGGGCATTCCTTTGGCGTCGGCCAGGGCCTTCGCGTCGTAGCCGGGGGGCGACAGCTTCATGTCGTCGCTCATCACATCACCTTCAGTTCGGCCTGTAGGGCGCCGGCGGCCTTGATCGATTGCAGGATGGAGATCATGTCGCGGGGGCTGACCCCGAGCGCGTTCAGGCTTTGCACCAGATCCTGCAAGGACACGCCGGAGGGCAGGATGGCCAGCTTCTTGCCCTGCCCGTCATCCACCTGGATGTTGGTGCGGGGCACGGTGGTGGTGGTGCCGCCGCTCAGGGGGCCGGGCTGGGAGACCTGCGGCGTCTCCGTGATCTTGATGGTCAGGTTGCCCTGGGCGATGGCGACCGTGTTGATGCGCACGTTCTCACCCATCACGATCACACCTGACGCCTCGTCGATGACCACGGTGGCGGGGTTGTCCGGAGCCACCTTCAGCTGTTCGATGTCGCGCATGAAGCCCACCAGGTCGGCCTTGCGGCCGGCCGGCACGTTCACCGTCACGTTGGACGGGTCCATGGCCATGGCCGTGCCCATGCCGATGGCTGCGTTGATGGCGTCGGCGATGCGCTTGGCGGTGGTGAAATCAGGATTGTGCAGGGCCAGGTGCAGGGCCTGCATGTCCGACATCCGGAAGTCCACAGTGCGCTCCACCAGGGCGCCGGCGGCGATGCGGCCGGCGGTGGGGACGCCGCGCGTGACGCTGGCGGCGGCACCTTGCGCGGTGAAGCCGGAAATGGCCACGGGGCCCTGGGCCACCGCGTAGACGTCACCGTCGGGCGCCAGCAGGGGGGTGCCCACCAGGATGCCGCCCTGCAGGCTCTTGGCGTCGCCCAGCGTGCCCACCTGCACGTCGATGCGCGTCCCCTGCGCCGCGAAGGGGGGCAGGGTGGCGGTGACCATGACCGCCGCCACGTTCTTGGTGGTCAGCGTGGTGCCGCGGATGTTCACGCCCAGTCGCTCCAGCATGCCGTACAGGCTCTGCTGCGTGAAGGGCGCGTTGTTGATGGTGTCGCCGGTGCCGTTCAGGCCGACGACCAGGCCGTAGCCCACCAGGACGTTGTCGCGCACGCCCTCCACATCCACGATGTCCTTCAGGCGCGACTGGGCGCCAGCCGGTTGGGTGGCGCCCAGGGCGAGGACGGCGGCCAGCACGACGGCGGCGCGCTTCAGGGCGCGGCCCAGGGCGGTGCCCAAGGCCGTGGTGGAACGGATGCGGGCGTTCGTGAACGTGTCGTGCGTGAACACGGGGGGATACTCCCTGAAACAGATGCCGCTCCCCTAGCGAACTTCATGCCAACCGCAGCATGCGCCCAAATCCGCCGGATTCCCAGGTTCCGGCCGCTGTCCGCCGCCGGAACCTGGCCGACAGCCTGCGGTTATGACCAGAGGCGGCCGAATATCCCCGGCAAAAATTGCCCTATGCGCGTCTTCCCTGCGGGTGGTAACAATAGGACAGGCCGCAGGCCCGCCAAGCCGGCGGAATCGCCCCCTTTTTCCGGTTCTGTCGGGGGAGGAACGGGTGATGAGGTCCGGGTGTGCCGGGCGGCTGGCCCAGATTGCGGTGGCGGCACGACATGAAAATCCAAGGTCCCGGTTCGTCCCTTCCCTCCAGCCAGACGCGCAAAACGCAACGGGCCGGCGGCGACAGCTTCCGTACCCAGGTCTCGGAAGGCGACGGTGACGAGGGTGTGAAGTCCGTGACCGGCGCGCAGACCGCGATGGCGATCACGCCGCTGCTGGCCCTGCAAGAGGTCGATGACGCGCTGAACTCCAAGCGCAAGGCCCGCCAGCGCGCGGAAAACCTGTTGGACAAGCTGGAGGAACTGCGTCTGGGTCTGCTGGCCGGCACCTTCCCGCGCGAGCGGCTGCAGGACCTGGTGCGCATGGTGCAGAGCCGGCGCGAAACCGTGGCCGATCCGCGCTTGCAGGACGTGCTGGATGAGATCGACCTCCGGGCCCAGGTGGAACTGGCGAAGTTCGAATCGGCTTCGCGCTGAGGGGCGGCCCAGGGGTGGCGCCCGCGGGCGGAGAGCCCGTCCTATTCTTATACGCTTATATCTGTAATCCGAATGGCCGGCCGCCTTCTCGCTTTGGGCGGGAGTGGGCAAAATCACCATCCATTTCAGTGACTTAAACATCGCATGCGGATGCTGAGCGCAGTATTGCGGGTTGCGTTGCGTCTCCCTATACTCCGCGCCGTCTCGATCACACTGGATTCGGACCAAAACATATGTCGTCTCCGATACTTCCCCCGGATTACCGCCCGTCCGAGGATGAGCCGTACATGAGCCCCGTGATGACGGAGTACTTCCGTCAGAAGCTGCTGCAATGGCGCGCGGAGCTTTTGAAAGAGTCCACCGAAACCCTGGTCAATCTTCAGGACGGCGGCATTCAGGAACCGGACATCGCCGACCGCGCCTCGGCGGAAACCGACCGTTCCCTGGAACTGCGCACCCGGGACCGGGAGCGCAAGCTGATCAGCAAGATCGATGAGGCCATCGAACGAATCGAGCTGGGTGAATACGGCTATTGCGAGGAAACCGGGGAGCCCATCGGCGTCCGCCGCCTGGAGGCCCGCCCCATCGCCACCCTGTCGGTGGAAGCCCAGGAGCGGCATGAGCGCATGGAGCGTACGCAGCGCGACGATTGAACCCCGCCAACCGGCTCCGCCTCGCCATGGCTTGGGCGGGGCGGCGGTCGGATGCAGGTGGGCGTGGCGGCCCCGGGGGCCGTCACGCCACCAGTTTAGTATAGGTTCCTGTGCCGGCGCAGAACGGTGGACGGTGTTTCGCCGAATGCCGCCAGAAAATCCTTGCTGAAACGACTTAGATCGCCGTACCCGCAGGAAAGGGCGATCTCCGTCACGGTGAGCCCGGGCAGACCGCTTTCCGCCATGAGGCGCGCGCGTTTCAGCCGCGTCCGCTTCAAGAATTCCATGGGTGAATAGCCGCGGTGTTCGGCGAAGGCGCGGAAGACACTGCGCGCGCTGGCTCCGGTCGCCGTGACGATATCCTCGATCGTCAGGGGATCGTCGGCGTGGGCTTCAATGAAGTCTTCCGCCCGTCGTACCTGCCATGGCGCGATCCCACGAACAGGGCCGTCCAGGATGGGCCGGTAGTCATGCGCGCCGGTGACCAGCAATGCTGTCGTCAGCGCCTGCTCCAACTCCGCGAGAACCAAGCGACCAGCCGGCCCGGGCAAGTTGTTCGCCGCGTTGGCCAAGTTGGAGAGGATCTCCCTCAAGGCGCGCCCGTTTGGGGTCTGAAGGTCCAGCGCGGCTTTGAAGTTCAGCGGACCGTCGACAGCCTCGCCCGTCAGGGCGGCGAGTTTCCGGGTCAACATCGCCACTGGCACGCGCCAGGCGAACTGCTGGAATCCCTGATGAAAGTCGATCTTCGCATCGGCGGAGGAGACGCAGGCCATGGTTGGGGCCAAGGCGACATCCTGACCGGCGGTGCTTGTCTGGCCGCTTCCCGTCCAAGGGATTTGCAGCCTCATGTACGTCCCTTCACCAAAGCCCAGGGTGACGGGAAAGCCATAAGAACAGAACCAGAGATCGCTTCCCGGCAGACGGCAATGGTTCGCCCGGGTGTCGCAGGTCGGGATTGACGCGGGCCCGCGCAGAACCGTGGCGGCGAGGCGGCTCTCGGCGAACGCCATGGCTTCGTCCGTCTTCGATGTGTTGAAGGACAGGTGATTGGACAGCGGTAAGGGGGCTGTTTCCGCGTCGTTGCGTGTTGCGGCCAACGTCCTGTCGTCCTCGCGCTCAGGTCACATGACGATCATGCGGGCATTGATTCGTACCATCCACATGGCGGCGATGCCATTGAGCCAAATCAAACCTAACCCAAAGAGCACTGGATTTGGCACTTGCTGCCAAATTTCGGCGCCACATGACAAGTAAAAATACGAATGTGTGCCAGGATAAAATGTCGCATTGCCAACAAATATAGATTAACTGTGCACAGTTATAATAGCTTAATACGACCAAACTCTGGTTGATATATATCCTTTATATTCTGATCGTATTTTACGGATCAACATTTCGTTAACATTTTTTGCTTTTAATCGACATTGTTCAGATCGGCGGAAGATGAGTTTTTTGGCAGCGATACGCTATCACCCCCCGCCAGATCAGTCGGGAATACATGGAGGTGCCCAATGTTCGAAACGCGTCGCAGCCGTGAAATGGCTGGGAAGTTGGCGGCCTTGGACAAGTCCCAAGCCATCATCGAGTTTGCCCTCGATGGCACGATCCTGGCGGCCAACGCCAATTTCCTGCAGGTCATGGGCTATGACTGGGGTGAAATCAAAGGCCGCCACCACAGCCTGTTCGTGGAGCCGAAGCTCAAGGACAGCGCCGAGTACGCGCAGTTCTGGGACGCTTTGCGCCGGGGCGAGTTCCAGGCGGCGCAGTTTAAACGGATCGGCAAGGGCGGCAAGGAGGTCTGGATCGAGGCGTCCTACAATCCGATCTGCGACCGTAAGGGGCGGCCCTTCAAGGTCGTCAAATTCGCCACCGACGTGACGGCGCAGAAGATGGAATACGTCGACATGCGCGGCCAGGTGGAGGCGATCAACAAATCCCAGGCGGTTATCGAGTTCGCGATGGATGGGACGATCCTTGCCGCCAACGGGAATTTCCTGCGAACCATGGGCTATTCGCTCGATGAGATAAGGGGCCGCCACCACAGCTTATTTATCGATGCGGAGACACGGGACAGCGGTGCTTACGAGGCTTTCTGGCGGGATCTGCGGCGGGGTGAATTCCGCGCGGCGCAATTCAAACGGCTCGGCAAAGGCGGCAAGGAGGTTTGGATCGAGGCGTCCTACAATCCCATCCTCGACCTAAACGGCACGCCGTTCAAAGTGGTGAAGTATGCGACGGACATCACCGACCATGTCCAGACGATGGCTGACCTGAAGACCCTCATCGATCGGAACTTCGGTGAGATCGATCAGGCCGTGACGCAGTCGACCCAGCAGTCCGAGGACGCCGCCCAGGCCGCGGGCGAAACGTCCGGCGCGGTCCAGATGATGGCGTCAAGCGCGGAGGAACTGGCCGCGTCCATCCGGGAAATCGCGCAGAGCATGACCCAGTCCCGGTCGGCGACGGAAAACACCGCTGAACTGGCGGCGGGCGCCGACGCGGCCACCCAGCGCCTGGCGGCGGTGGCCAAATCGATGGAAGGCGTGGTTGACGTGATCCGCACCATCGCCGGGCAGATCAATTTGCTGGCCTTGAACGCGACCATCGAGGCGGCGCGGGCGGGAGACGCCGGTAAGGGCTTCGCCGTAGTGGCGACGGAGGTCAAGAACCTGGCCAACCAGTCCGCGAAGGCCACCCAGAAGATCTCGGAGGAGATCGAGGGTATGCAGGCCGTGTCCGATGACGTGGTCGGCTCGCTGGACGCCATCCGCCAATCCATCAACACGGTACGGGAGTTCGTGGCATCGACCGCCAGCGCCGTGGAGGAGCAGAGCGCCGTCACCCGCGACATGTCGTCGAACATGCAGAAGACGGCGGGTGCCGTGGAAACGGTGACCCGCAGCCTGTCCAGCATCTCGGCCGCCAATCAGCAGGTGGGCGAGGCCGTGGGGCGGACCAAGGAGGCCGCCCGCGTCCTGGCCCGCTAGTCTCAGAGGCTGCCAGTACCTGGATAAAAGAAGGGCCGGTGCACGCGACACCGGCCCTTTTCAGTTTGTTCGAGGTCAACAAAGGTCCACAGAGGCCCCGTGGACGTGGGGGACTAACAGGCGAAAATGGAACGCGGGTGATCCGCTGCCGCCGCGACGGCCGGAAGGCTGATGGAGAGCCCGACGGCGGGGGCACCGCCGGGCCGCTGGATCAGGCGGTCATCAGAAGGGCAGGAGGACATCCAGCAGCTGCTGGCCGTAGCGTTCCTGCTGCACGTCGGTGATCTGGCCGCGGCCGCCGTAGGAGATGCGGGCTTCGGCGATCTTCTCGTACGAGATGGCGTTGGTGTTGTCGATGTCCTCGGGCCGGATGATGCCCTGGATGGTGAGCTCGCGCAGTTCGTAGTTCACGCGCACTTCCTGCTTGCCCTGGATGACGAGGTTGCCGTTGGGCAGCACCTGGGTGATCAGGGCGGCGATCTTCAGGTCGATCTTTTCCGAGCGGGCCACCGTGCCCTTGCCGTCCGACGCCTTGGCGCTGGTCGTGGACACCAGGCTGGAGGCCGAGGTGGCGGAGTTGAGCACCTTGGGGATCTGCGCCTCCAGGCCAAAGAAGTTGGGGATGCCCATGCTGTCGGAGTTGGCGCGCGACCGCTTGGTCTCGTTGGACACGTCGGCGCTGTCGTTGATGGAGATGGCGATGGTCAGGATGTCGCCGGTCTGGCTGGCGCGCTGATCCTTGAAGAAGGCGCGGGCGCCCGGGCGCCACAGCGAGTTGGCCTGGCGCTCCAGCACCGGCGGGGTCGGCATGGGCATGCGCACCGGCTGGTAGCCCTTCTGCGTCGTGGGGTCGGACAGGGTGCTCATGTCCGGCGCCTTGCCGATGTTGTTGATGCGGTCGACGGCGCCACAGCCGCTGAGCGCCACGGTGGCGACGGTGGCGATGAGGAGAGCGCGGATGGTGGAAGGCACAGGCATGATGTCTCTCCTCAATTCAGGGCGGTGCGGGTGGTGCGGGCGGTGGCTATAGGGGCCTGGGCCGTTGGTTGCACCATGACCAGGTCGGGGCCGGCCACGCGGGCGTCGATGGTCCGGTTGCTGGCGGTGTTGGTGACGCGGATGATCTCGTTGACGCCGCCTTCGGTCTGGGCGCGGCCCTGGACCGTCAGGATCATGTTGCCGGACTGCAGCATCATGGTGACCAGGGCGCCGCGGGTGACCACCACCGGCGCCCGCACCTCGTCGGTGCGCACCGGCTGGTAGGGGCTGGCGCCGTGGCGCACGGTCAGGCCGATCAGGTCGCGGGCCTCGGTCACCACGTCGCCGCTGATGCGGGTGCGCGGCACCTTGGTCCATTCCACGTCGCTGGCGGCGATGGTCTCGCCCGGGGCCACGCGGCGGTTCAGCACCGGCAGGGTGACCATGACGGCCACGCGGGCGCCGAAGCTTTGACGGATGACGGGGTCGCCCTTGGCCGGGATGACCAGGTCGCCGGTGGCGCGGCCGCGGGCGGCGTCGTAGTTCACGTTGGTGAAGCCGATGCTGCTGTCGCTGTTGGCCGGCAGGCGCAGGATTGTGCCGGGGTTGTCCAGCTGCACTTCCATGCCGGCCGGCGCGCCGGCGTCGGCCAGGGCCTTGGTGAAGGCGGCCTGGATCTGGTCGGCGGTCACGTCCACCGAGGGGCGGCTGACGATCACGCGCTCATTGCCGGTCGACTTCCAATTCACGCCGTTGGCGGCGGCGATGCGGTCCAGCACCGTGGCGTCGTAGGTGATGCGGTGGCCGGGCGCCGGGGCCTGGCCGATGACGATGGCGGCCTGGTTGGGGCCCAGCGCGTCGAACAGGTCGCCCAGGTGGATGGTGTCGGCGTTGACGTCCACGTCGCCATGCAGGTCGGCGGCCATGGCGGCGCCGGCGCTGAAGAGGATGCTGGTGCCCAGCAGGATGGTGGCCAAGGCTTTCATGACTGTTCTCCGCTTCCCGCCGCCGTCACTTCATGTTCGTGATGGACTGCAGCATCTGGTCCGTCGTGGTCACGACGCGCGAGTTCATCTCGTAGGCGCGCTGCGCCTGGATCAGGTTGGTGATCTCGGTCACGACGTTGACGTTGGAGGTTTCCAGCGCGTTCTGGGTGATGCGGCCGAAACCGGTGGAGCCGGGGACGGCGGTGGCCGGCTGGCCCGAGGCCGGGGTTTCCAGCAGCAGGTTGTCGCCGATGGCCTCCAGGCCGGCCGCGTTGGGGAAGTTCGCCAGGGTCAGCTGGCCGACGATGGCCGGGTTCACCTGGCCGTCGATCTTGGCCTGCACCTGGCCCGAGGCGTCCACCGAGATGTCCACCGCGTTCTGCGGGATGGTGAAGCCGGGGTTCAGCAGGTAGCCGTCGGAGGTGACGACCTGGCTGTTGGCGTTCAGCGAGAAGGAGCCGGCGCGGGTATAGGCGATCTGACCGCTGGGCAGCGTCACCTGGAAGAAGCCGTTGCCGTTGATCGCCAGGTCCAGGCTGTTGCCGGTGGTGGTGATGTTGCCCTGCTCGTTGATGCGGTAAACGGCGGCCGTCTTCACGCCGGCGCCGATCTGGATGCCGGTGGGGACGATGGTGCCGGCGTCGGACGAGTTGGAACCGACGCGGCGCATGTTCTGGTAGAGCAGGTCCTGGAATTCGGCGCGCTGGCGCTTGAACCCGGTCGTCGTCATGTTCGCGATGTTGTTCGAGATGACTTCGACGTTGGTCTGCTGGGCCTGCATGCCCGTGGCGGCGATGGAGAGGCTGCGCATAATCTGTTTCTCCTACTTCTTCGGCGTCACGGAGGCGTTATTGGGCTTTGGCGAGGTGGGTGATCGCGTTGCGGATGCGATCGTGTTCCTCGTCCACCAGCTTCTGGGTCATCTGGTACTGGCGCAGCACGTCGATCATCACGGTGGATTCGACGATGGCCTGCACGTTGGAGGCTTCGACGGCGCCCTGCGTCACCTGCGGGTTGGCCGAGGGGCGCGGCGTCTGGGTCGTCGTCATCAGGCCGCCGCCCAAGGTCTGCATCTGCTGCTGGTCGTCGAAGCTGACGATCTTCAGCTTGCCCAGCTGGGCGCGGTCGGCCATCACGGTGCCGTCGCCTTGGATCTTCAGGTCGGTGGTGCCGTCGGGGACGGTGATGCGGTTGTCGTTGGTGTCCAGCACGGGCAGGCCGTTCTGGTCCACGATCTCACGACGGTCGTTCAGCTGGAAATTGCCGGCGCGGGTGTAGCGCGGGCCGGACAGGGTCTCCACCGTGAAGTACCCGTCGCCCTTCAGCGCCAGGTCCAGGGTGTTGTTCGTCACCTGCAGGGCGCCGGCGCGGGTGTCGCGCATCAGGCCGTAGTCCTGGACGAAGGAGACCCGTTCGCCGCGGGCCGGCTTCTCCAGGTATTCCTGGAACAGCATGCGCTGCTGCTTGTAGCCCGTCGTGTTCATGTTGGCGATGTTGTTCGCCACCACATCCAGCTGCCGGGACAGCGCCTCCTGACGGGACAGCGCCACGTAAATCGGGTTTTCCATTTTCGCCTCGAACGCCGCTGCCGGTCGATGCCGGCCGCTTGTTAGTCGCCTCCCTATATGCAGGGGGCGTGCCAACATCCGAGGTGTAGGAAATTCAAATGCTTAGCTAGGGATGGGGTAGGCAGGGGCGGCAGGGGCTTCCCCTCGCGGCAGTTTCTGCCGGACCAGGCGGGCCAAACCCGCCCCGGGGGGCCGTTTTTACCCCCGGTCCAGCATCCGCCCCAAAAGCGGACCGCCCGCCCCCTTAGGGGGCGGGCGGTCGAACCTTGAACTGGATGAAGGATGCCAGGATCAGGCGGCGTCGGCCGCGACCTGCATCTTCACGATCTTGTCCGGGTCGGTGACGCTGCCGTTGTCGCGGCGGCTGCCCTTCTTCAGGGCGTCGACGAATTCCATGCCCTCGGTGACCTTGCCCCAGACGGTGTACTGGCGGTCCAGGAAGGTGGCGTCGTCGAAGCAGATGAAGAACTGGCTGTCGGCGCTGTCCGGGTTCATGGCGCGGGCCATGGAGCAGACGCCGCGCACATGCGGCTCGGCCGAGAACTCCGCCTTCAGCTTCTTGCCCGAACCGCCGGTGCCGTCGCCGATGGGGCAGCCGCCCTGGGCCATGAAGCCCTCGATGACGCGGTGGAAGCTCAGGCCGTTGTAGAAACCGTCGCGGGCCAGTTCCTTGATGCGGGCGACATGGTTGGGGGCCAAGTCGGGGCGGAGCGCGATGACGACGCGGCCGGCCGGCAGGTCGAGATACAGGGTGTTCTCAAGATCCATTTTGGGAAGCTCGTTCTTGTGGTGGGCGCGTCCGTGTCCGGCTTTGCCGGTCGGCGGACCATAGCGCCCCCGCTGGCCGATTTGAACCGCCCTTCTGGCGCAGCCGCCCCCCGCCTGCGGCAAAATTGGCGGGTGGGGGACCCAAAATCGGCAAGCGGCTTGCATAAGGAGGCGGTCAAGACGAGGCGGTCAAGGTCGGCGACCGGATCTTCTTGCCGCACACAGGGGGCTGTGGCGGCTTGTGGTCCGTCGCGGCTCTTGTCACTCTCCACCAGGGTTCCGGGTGCCACCGGGGCCGGGAAGGGACCCGCATACCCCATGTCCATGCCGCCGTTACGGCCGCCGCCCGGAATGCGGCCCCCCGACCTGCGCGCGCCCAAGGCCAAGCGTCGCACGACGCCCGGCGCGGGACGCCTGCCGTCGTGGCGGGCCGCGTTGAAGGGGTGGCGGTGGCCCGTCCCGTTCAAGGCCGGGCTGCCGCCGTGGGGTGCCCGCTGGCTCTGGGGCTTGGTTCCCCTTACCCTGGCCATCGCGGGGGGCATTTTGGCCGGCCGGCTGATTCTGCCGGCCACAGCGGAGCAGCGGCTGAAGGCCGCCCTGGTCGAAGCGGGCTTCCCCGATGCCCAAGTGACCGTGCGGCACGCCGGCTGGGGCTGGCTGGAGGCGGGCGTGCGCCTGCAAGCGGGGTTGGAGGCCGACACCGCGCTGGTGACCTTCGCCGGCCTGGTGCCCTGGGGGCGGCCGGCGCGCCTGGCGCTGACCGGGATCAGCCTCGATGCCGGCCACCTGGATGGGCAGGCCTTGGCACGCTTGACGGATCTGCCCATCGACCATGTGGACATCGGTTCGGCCCAGCTGATCCATGGGGACTGGTCGATGCCTTTGGCCCTGCACGCCGCGCTCGACCGCACGGCGGGGGACGCGCCTGCGGCCGGCGCTTGGCAGGGGCAGGCGGTGATGGAGCCGGCGGCGGGCTGGCCGGCGCTGGCCGTGACCGTCAGCCTTACCCAGACGGCCGATGGTCCGGCATTGCGGCTGGCCGCGGCCCCGGGCGCCACCCCGATGGTGTCGGGCACCCTGGTTGCAGGCCCCAAGGGCACCGTCAAGGCTGAATTGACCGTGACGGACCTGCGCGTGCGCGACTGGGGTGGTCCCATGTCCGCCCATCTGGCGGCGCAAGGCGACGGGGACCGCTGGACCGTGAGCGCCACCGCCGAGACGCCCGATGCCCATCTGGCCCTGGAGGGCGCCAGGCCCTGGATCGGCATGCAGGGCGCCATGCCCGCCGCGCCATGGGGACTGACCCTGCGCGCCCGGGGGGCCGGGACCTGGAGTGGCGAGGGCCTGTTGACCGTGGCTGGCACAGCCGAGGGCGGGACTCTGGCCGTGACCGTCGCGGCGGACGGGATGACGGCGCCGGAACTGCCGCTGATGGCGGCCTTCCTCAACGCCGGCGGAAACCTGAAGCCGGAGGGCGATGGCGCCTGGCGCCTGGATCTGACCCGCCCGGCGCAGGTGGGGGGGCGGCTGCGGGATGGTCAGGGCACGCCGGTCAGCCTGGGCTGGGATCCCGGTGCCGACGGCCACTTCGCGGTGACCTGGCGCGGCGGCTGGGGCAAGGAGCGCCGGGGCCATGCCGAGGCGCGGGGCGCCTTGGTGGGGCGCCTGGGGCCGGCGGCCACGCCGCTCATCGCCGGGGGCACCACCGGCCTGCGTGTCACCGCCGATTGGGATGCCGGGGGCTTGAGCGCGCTGGAGGCGTCCGCCGAGGCGGTGCAGGCGCCGGCGCTGCTGGGGGGCACGCTGGAGGGGGCCCATCTGTCCGGCGGCTTCGATCGCGCCAACCGCGCCAATCCCTGGCAGCTGACCCTGGATGGCGGCCGTGTGCAGGGCACGATGCTGCCGCCCCTGGCCTTGGCCGTCACCCTGTCCGGCGATCCGGCCGCCACGCTGACCCTGGCAGGCCAGGCCCGGGGATTGGGCACACCCTTGGTCCTGGGGCTCAGCGGCCACTGGACCGCGTCGGAAAGGCGGGGGGAGGCGGCCGCCGTGCTGGAGCCGCTGACACTGTCCACCGTACCCGACCTCGCCCGCCTGCTGCCCGGCACCGGTCTGACGGGACCGGTCCAGGGCCTGGGCACGGTGGCGGGCCGCGCCCGCCTGTCGTGGGAGCAGGGGCGCCTGACCGGGTCGGGGGAGGTGCGGGCCGATGCCGTCAGCCTCGCCGGTCCCTCCCTGGCGATCGACGGCCTCAAGGGGCTGGTGGCGCTGGACGGGCTGTTCCCGCTGCATAGCCCGCCCGCCCAGCATATCGAGGCCAAGGCCGTGCGCGCGGCCCTGGCGGTGGAGGACGTCGGGTTGGATTTCCAGTTGGCGGAGGGCCGGGTGCTGCTGCAAGGCGGCGATCTGGCCTGGGCCGGCGGCCACGTGCATCTCTCGCCGGAGGAAGGCGGCGGCTTCAGCGCCACGGTGGCGGAGGTCGATTTGGCCCAGGCGTTGCCGGCTTGGGCGGCGGCCGGCTACACCCTGCAGGGAAAGCTGGGCGGGCGCCTGCTGGGGCGCTTCGACGGCATGGCGCCGGTGCTGGCCTTTGGCGGCCTGCAGGCGGAGGCGCCCGGCCATATCGGCTATGCGGACACGACCGGTGCCGGCGTGCCGGTGGTGCTGAACCCCGACCACAACGGCAAGGTGGCCCTGGTGACCCGGGCGCTGGCCGATTACGACTATCAAGCCCTGACGCTGGAGCCCAAGGGCCCCATCCTGACCGATCCCCGCGCCCGCCTGCTGCTGCGCGGCGTCAACCCGGGGTTCTACGGCGGCTATCCGGTCGACCTGGACCTGGAATTGGACGCCGGGGACCTGTCCGCCTCGGGAGGGCAGGGGCGGTGATAACAATCCCAACGATGTGAGGCACCACCTCACACCGTTCTCGGCCACGACTGCGGACGCCGGAAGTTTTGGGCTCAAGCCCTGAACTGAGCAGAGCGGGCGGGATGGCCGCGACCGGCGCTTGAGGGCCTGCCTACGGGGAACGGCCTGCTTACGGGAACGGGCAGTGATCGCCCACCACGTCCACGAAGGAGCGTGAGCCGGGGCTGATCTTGAAGCGGTACTCGGTGTCGTCGATGATCACCGAATGCTGGAGCGGCAGCATGCCCGTGGTCTGGGTTTCCTTGCCGTTCTTGTCGGTGAACTTCAGGGTGACCGGCTTGGCCGGGTCGAACCAGGACTGGGGCGCGCCGTCGGGGCTGCGCGACGTGGCGCCCTCGCCGGAGACGGTGATGGCGCCGTCGGCGAAGCCGGCCGAGGTGTTGGGCCCCTTGTACAACGAGGTCGACAGGACGAAGCGCTTGGTCTCCGCCTTGCCGCAGGAGCGGGGCGTGCCCGTCTGCTCGATGATCAGGGCCAGGCGGCCGGCGTCCACCCCCTCCACCATCTTCTTGGCCAGCAGGTCCTTCAGCCGGCCCAGGTCACCCGTGGGCACGTCGCGGTCATAGCGCACCTGCAGCTCGCTGACGCGCACCTCGGCGGTCTGCAGCGCCGCCTGCAACTGGGCGACCTTGCGCTCGGTCTCCTCCTTGGCGGACTGGGCCTGGGTCAGCTGCGTCTGCAGGCTTTGTTCCCGGCGGATCAGCTGTTCCTGCCCCACCTCATAGCTGAAGGCGCAGGCGACGCCGACGACACCCGCCAGCAGCAGGAACTTGCCCAGACGCCCCCAGAAACGGCGGCGGGCCCGGCGGCTGTGATCATAAAGGCCATAACTCATGGTGGCGCCAACACCCAGCAGATAGGTCAGGGAGAACAAGGAATTAGTAAGCCCGGGAAACGACGTCTCCCGGGCCTGACCCTAGCGGGGCCGCCTTCCAAACTCAAGCGGCTGTCGGCCCATACGCAATCCGGGGCGGTGGCCCACCCCGGCCGCTGCCGCATCGGTACTCACCCGTTATGCGGCAGCGCCGCGTCGATGGCGGCCTTCAGTTCCGGCGATTCCGGTTCCACCTTGCTGGGGAAGGCGGCGATCAACGCCCCCTCCGGGCTGATCAGGTACTTGTGGAAGTTCCATTTCGGCGCGCCCTTGGCGGCGCTGACCCATTTGTAGAAGGGATGGGCCTTGCCGCCGGTCACCGTTTCCTTCTCCGTCATGGGGAAATCGACGGCGAAGTTGGCGTCGCAGAAGTGCTTGATCTCCTTGTTGCTGCCCGGCTCCTGGTCGGCGAAGTCGTTGGCGGGCACGCCCAGCACCACCAGGCCCTTGTCCTTGTACGCGGTGTAGAGGGCCTCCAGGCCCTTGTACTGCGGGGTGAAGCCACAGAGGGAGGCGGTGTTCACCACCAGGATGGCTTTGCCCTTGAACTGGCTGAGGGGCAGCGGATCGCCATCGATGGACGTGAACTTGTAATCGTAGGCCGAGCCCGCGGCGGAGCTGGGCAACGAGGCGGCGGCATCGACCTGGCGGGTGGCGGCCAGGCCGGCAAGGGCCACGGTGGCCATGGCCAGGCCCCGGAACAGGACGCGGCGGGTCAGCAGGGAAGCGGGCATGGGGTTCTTCCTTGGATATCGGCGGCGGGCCCCCGCTGCCTTGGGGGCTCCGCCTGGTCGCGATATCGAACTATAAACCCCGTAACCGGGTTACCTGCAAAACTAATGCGCGGTGCCGGTGAAGGCCGGGCTGACGAACATGCCCAGCTTGTTGAAGATCATGCGGAAGTAAATGCGGTTGCCCGACGCCAGGCCGACGCGCTGGGCGTAATCACGCTCCATGATCAGCGAGAAGGTGTAGCAGTCGTCCTGATAGGTGGTGGTCAGGCTGGTGGACACGGGGCCGCCGCCCTCGGCCAGGTTGTACCGGGTGGAAAGGCCCACCGTGTAGTACTTGAGGAAGGACGAGGTCACGCCGCCGCTGACTTCCTGCAGGTTGGCGGTGGTGTCGGCCGTGGTGCCGTTCTGCAGTTCCAGTTTGTTAATGTACAGATAGCTGCCGGACACGCGGAAGACGGACGGGCCGAACGATCCGGTGAAATCGTGCATGCGCTGGGCGCCACTGGTCGGGTCCAGCCGGAAGCCGTAGCTGATGTCCATCCACGGGCTGGGCGTCAGCTCCAGACGGCCGACATAGTCGGACTGGCGGCTGTACAGGCCCGAATTGACCGCGAAGTCGGTGTTGTGCTGCAGGCGGTAGCTCTGGCCGAAGAACAGGGTGCTGCTGCCGCCGCCATTGCCGTAGACGCCGGCGCGAACGCCGTAGGTCACGCGCTGGCCGCCATCGAGAAGGTCCACGCCGGGGTAGCGGCTGAGGCGGAACAGGTTGGTGGAATCGAACTCGATGTCCTCGCTGTCCTCGTTCGGCAGGTCGCGGCTGTTGTGATAGTTGGGCGCGGCGGTGAAGGCCACGATGGGCTCGATCATCTCCGACACGGTGCCGTCCTCGCGCACGAAGGGCAGGCGGGTCATGATCTGGCCCTGGGGGAAGATGCGGACGCGGGTGAAGTCGTCGCGCGGGCCGCCGTTGGCCGCGTCCTTCAGGTTGCCGATGGCGTAGGCGTCGGTCCGCAGCAGGGCGTTCACGGTGGTGACCATGCCCAGGCTGTTGGTGTAGTCGCCCTGCCAGCCGCTGACCTGCGAGGCCCGGCGGGACCGCACGCCCTGTTCGCGCCAGAGGTCCAGGTATTGCGCGTCGAAGGACCAGCGGCCACCCAGCGTTTCGCCCGGCTCGCCCAGGGCGCTGTAGGTGATCAGCGGCAGGGCCACCGGCTCTTCCAACGTGTTGGACGGGCGCAGGTCCTGGAAGCCATAGATGCCGGCGTTGAAATAGTCGCGGCCGGCGAAGTGCTCGGTGTAGAGGCGGCTGGTCAGCAGCTGCTCAGCGCTGTAGTTGTAGCGCAGCAGGAAGTTGTTGTCGGTGACCCTGTTCAGGTCGAAGCCCCACCGCCAGGAATCGTCGATGTCGAAGCGGCCGATGCCCTGCGCCCAGCCGCGCAGCTCCGTCGGGCTGATGGTGCCGTTGGACGACGCCTGCGGGTTCTGCGTGTAGGTGGCGGCCCCCTGCAGTTCCAGGTAGCCGTTGGTGAAGCGCTGGCGATATTTCGTGCCGATGAGCAAGCCGTCGTTGGCGCTGGGCAGCAGGTCGAACAGCAGGTCCTTGTCCGGCGAGACGTCGTAGTAATACTTCACCCGCGCGAACATGCCCAAATTGGTGTTGTAGCCGATGGTGGGCGTCAGGAAGCCGCTGCGCCGGTCCACCGTGGGGTCGGGCATGGAGAAGGCGGGCAGGTAGGTGATGGGCACGCCCGCCACCTCGATGGTGGCGTCGCGGAAGTAAATGTCGTGCGAGGTGTTGTCGTGTGTCACCTGCTTGGCGCGAATCTGCCAGGTGGGTGGCCGCGTGGGATCGTCCTCGCACAGCTTGCAGGGGCTGTAAGTGCCGCGGGTGACGCGGGTATAGCGGCCGTCGATGCGTTCGGCCTGATAGCCCGCCAGGCGGCTGTTGTCCTGCAACAGCATGCGCGACTGGTCGACGAAGGCCTGTTTCTGGTCCTCCGTCAGCTCCGCATAGTCGCCGAACATCACCTCGCCGTCCGGCTGGATCATGACGACGTGGCCGCTGGCGGTGATGACGTTGGAGCGCTCGCTATAGCTGATGGTGTCGGCCAGCACGACGTGGCCACCCTGCGACAGCTGCACGTTCCCGGTCGCGGTGGTGATGCCCAGTTCATTGTCCGTGTCGACCTGGTCGGCCTCCAGCAGGACGGGCGGCTGGTCCTTTTTCGGCGCGGCCTGAGGCGGCGCGGCCGGAACGGGTGCTGCCACGGGTGCTGCAGGGGGGGCGGCGGGCGCGCCGGGGGAAGGCGGCATCGGCTGCTGCTGCTGAGCCAGTGCGGTGCTGGACATCAGGCCGACCATCAAAGCGGCGGCGATGGCGGCACGCCGCCGCGTGGCGGCCATGGACGGCTCCGCAGTCAGGGCACGGGGGGTCAACGTGTCGCACTCCCCGTCAGCTCGCCCGAGTGCACGCAGGGGCTGGGGGTGGGGATGCCGCTGTTCCGGGCCATGTGGCCGATGTCCTTGCTCCGCTTCATGGATCACCTTCTTGCCCATGCCGTGGGCCAAGTCAACACGGCTGGCCCGTTCCACGGGTTCATCTCCCGATATCGTCGGCGCGTGACCCGGAAACACCATCCTGGGAAACGCCACGGGCGGCACCAACCCCGCGAAGGGGCGGCGGGGATGTCAGGTGAAGGCCTTGAAGGTGATGATGGTGAAAGTGTCCTTGACGCCCGGCAAGGTCTGCAGGCGCTGGGTGACGAAATGGCCGATGTCCGCCTCGTCACCCAGGTAGCACTTCATCATCAGGTCGTACTGGCCGGAGATGGAATGGACCTCGGAAACCTCTTCCAAGGTCTCCACAGCCGAATCGGCCACGTCGTAGGCCTTGCCCAGCTCGCACTTGATCTGCACGAAGATGGTCTGCATGGGATGCTTCCAAGCCTCCGGCGTTCGCCGTCACGCCTCGGGCGTGTCGGAACCGTCAAAAGTTTCCGTCGGAACGGCGCGGGCCACAGGACGGGCCACGCGCAGCATGAAGGCCGGCACGTCATCGCCGAAGCCGACGACCGTCGGGCCGTCATCCTCGTCCCGCCAGCGGCGCCGCGGCTCGCCCCGGTCATCCTGGCGCGGGGGACGGGTGTCGGCGCGGCCCCCCTCGTTCCGGCCGCCTTCGCGGGCCTCGCCCCGGTTATCGCGGCTCCGGTTGCGGTCACGGTCACGGCCGCCCCGCTCTGGACGGTCCTGGCGCTCAGGGCGTTCCTGGCGTTCGGGCCGCTCCTGGCGCTCCGGCCGGCGGGCCTCCACCGCTTCCTCCGCCACGGGCGCGGCTTCGACCTGGGCTTCGCGCGGGGCCTCGGGGGCGGCGTCGCCCCGGCTGCCCCGGCGACGGCTGCCGCTCTTGGCGGCGCTGTCGCTCCGGCCACCGCGACGGCGGCGTCCGCCCTCGCTCTCGCCCTCGGACATGTCCGGGGTTTCCAGGCCGTCAATCATGATGCGCGGGATCTCGCGGCCGATCAGCTTTTCAATGGCGCCCAGGGTGCGGCCGTCGTCCGGCGTGGCCAGCATGAAGGCGCGGCCGGTCTTGCCGGCGCGGCCCGTGCGGCCGATGCGGTGGACGTAGTCGTCGGCGTGGTGGGGCACGTCGAAGTTGAACACGTGGCTGACGCCGGCGATGTCGATGCCGCGCGCGGCCACGTCGCTGCAGCACAGCAGGGCGATCTCACCCTGGCGGAACTGCTCCAGCGTCTCGGTGCGCTTGGACTGCACCATGTCGCCGTGCAGGGCGCCGGCGTTGAAGCCGTGCCTGGTCAGCGACTGGTGCAGAAGGGCGACGTCGCGCTTGCGGTTGCAGAAGATGAAGGCGTTCTTCACGTCCTCCGTCCGCAGCAGGTGGCGCAGGGCTTCGCGCTTGTCCTCGCCCCGCACCATGGCGACCGCCTGGGTGACGGTGGCGGCGGGGGAGGCCGGCGGCGCCACCGTGATCTCGCGCGGGTTCATCAGGAAGGCGTCGGCCAGGCGCCGGATCTCCGGCGGCATGGTGGCCGAGAAAAACAGCGTCTGGCGCATCTTGGGCAGCAGGCCGACGATGCGCTCGATATCCGGGATGAAGCCCATGTCCAGCATGCGGTCGGCTTCGTCGATCACCAGGATCTTGATGTCCGACAGCAGGATGTTGCCGCGATCGAACAGATCCATCATGCGGCCCGGGGTGGCGATCAGGACGTCGACGCCGCGCTCCAGCTTCTTGATCTGGTCGCCAAAGGATTCGCCGCCGATCAGCAGCGCCATGTTCAGCTTATGGTACTTGCCGTAGACCTCGAAGTTCTCGGCCACCTGCGCCGCCAGCTCGCGCGTCGGCTCCAGGATCAGCGAGCGCGGCATGCGGGCGCGGGCGCGACCCGACGCCAGGATGTCGATCATGGGCAGGGTGAACGACGCCGTCTTGCCGGTGCCGGTCTGGGCGCAGCCCAGCACGTCGCGGCCCTGCAACACCCAGGGGATCGCCTTTTCCTGAATCGGGGTCGGCTGGCTATAGCCCGCGTCTTCAACCGCGCGAAGGACTTCCGGGCCTAGCCCAATTTCCGAGAAAAGCATGCGACCTTATATCTGTATGATGTGCGTCGTTAAAAGGACGGGACCCGGCGGAACCGCCGCGCCCCCCTTGGGTCAAGCGCCGGGCCGGCGGGGCCGCCATCCCGCGCCAAGCCCGTTTCTAAACGGGATCGGGGCCGCATCCAGGCCTGCACATGGCGGCCTGGCGCCGCCCATACCGGAACCACACGCGACTTGGCGGAAGTCGCGGCATGATCTAGGGTCGCGCGTTCGATATCAATTCCAGCCCGCAAGGGCAAGGATTTCCTTTAATGTCAACTGTTGTGTCATCTTCCGCGCCCGGGTCCGGCGCGGGGGGAAGGCCGTTTTCTTTTCTGTTGCCGGGTTTGCTGTACGACGCGGGGCTGTGGCGGTCCCGAATGCGCCAGTTGGCATCGAGCCAGAG
Source organism: Nitrospirillum guaranorum (assembly GCF_034653275.1). NCBI lineage: Bacteria > Pseudomonadati > Pseudomonadota > Alphaproteobacteria > Rhodospirillales > Azospirillaceae > Nitrospirillum > Nitrospirillum guaranorum. Next base: position 1,658,556 of record NZ_JAYEES010000003.1, read on the forward strand.
GGGCGGGGCCCAATCCTCCCGCCGCCGAGTCGATGGCCGGTGTCCTCCCCGGCGCGTCGCTGGGGAGACCGAACGGCGCGGCTATCCGCCGCCCCTGGACTGGCCGGCGGAACCAGACGCCGCATGCGCGAATGGGCGGGCATGGGGTGAGGCGCCGCCAAGGGGATGTCGAGCTCGGGGCAGCCCTTGTTTTGGCCGGCGGAACCCCCATCCTCATTAAGAGATGACACGACTTTGTCACCTGGCCGGTTGCGCATCCAGCGAGAACTGGTCTAGGCTTCCCTTGTCGGCTCAACCGCCCCTTGCTTCATAAGGACGATATCCATGGTCACCATCGGCATCGCTGCTTTCCTCGGCCTCAGCCTGCTCGCCGCGCTGTCCATCGCCGCCGTGAAGCCGGCGGAGGCGAATGCCCATCATGGGCATGGCGGCCACGGCCATGATGATCACGGTCACGGCGGCCACGGCCACTGAGCTTCTCCACTCCTGATTTCCGGTAATGGCGGCGCTGGTTCGCAGCTTTGCCGATCATCCGGTTTGCTTGAAAAAGGCCGCAGTGATGCGGCCTTTTTTTATTAGGCGCGAGTAAGCCCAGACCAATTATAATCTTATGCGCGGTGTACAACGGCGGGGGTGATCGCCATATGGCCACCTTGCCTGTTGAGCTTGCGTGTTTGTTGGGGAACGCACGATGGCGACCATTGTTACCGCGAATAATCGTTCGACGCTGGCGAACAGCGGCACGCTTATCGTGCAGGGGAACCGCGACACCATCGTCGGGTCCGGCAACACCATCACCCTGCTGCAGTCGACCATCAACGGCGTGACCAGCATCGTCGGCGGCGGCAACACCATCGTCGACAGTTTCGCCGGCAACACCATCGCGGTGGGGGGCGGGGTGATCTCCGTTACCGCCACGGCCGACGTGATCACCCTCCTCGGCGGCGGCAACATCGTCAATGTCAATAACAACAACACCGTCGTCGACAGCTATTCCGGCGACCATGTGTCCTTCAACGGCTTCGCCTCCAGTTTCACCGGAAGCCTGAATTTCCTGACCATCGCCAAAAGCGGCGGCCTGACCGTCAATGGCACCGGCAACCAAGTCACGCTGAACGGCTCGGGAACGCTGAACCTGAACACTTCGGGCAACGCCGTCACCGAACTGGGCAGCAACTCCACCATCGTCCTGGCCGCGACCAACCTGGTGGAAACGGTGACGGGCACGGCCGACACCGTGTTCCTGAACTACGCCAGCAACGCCCTGTCGGTGGGCGGCAGCAATATGCTGGTCCAGGCGGCGGGCAACACCATCCATGTCCTGGCCGGCGCCAGCAACGTGACCGTCACCGGATCGAAGAAGGGGGCCAACCGCCTCTACGCCGGTACCCGCACCATCACCACCCAGTCCGATCTGGCGCTGAACGGCGACGGCACGTCGCTGAACTTCCTGTCCGGCGGCAGCGCCACCTTGACCGGCCCGGCCAACGCCAGCCCGACCACCATCCTGGGCCGCGACGCCACGCTCACCGCCGCCGGGCCGGGGTTTAACGTCAGCTTGGCGGCCAATGGCCAAACCTTGCTGGGTAATGGCGAGACCATCAGCGTGGCCGCGATCGGCGACACCATCGCCGGCACCGCCAGCACCGTCACCGTGGCGCAGGGGGCCGCCGCCACCATCAGCGGCACCAACAACATCGTCACCGTCGGCGATGGCGGCAGGGCCGCGGTGCAGGGTGCCGGCAATATCGTCACCGCCGTGGGCGGCGCCATCGTGGCCGCGACGGCCGCCGCCACGACGGTGGTGGCCAACGCCACGGGCGCGACGCTGTCGGGCTCGCCCGCCGCCACCATCCGCTATGATGCCAGCGGCATGACCATCAACCTGGTCAGCGGGCGCGCCTCGATCACGGGGGGCGGCAAGGTCGACACGCTGACCAACGTGGGCATCCTGCTGGCCGCCGGCAACAACGACACGCTGATCGCGGGCGGCGGCGCCACACTGTCGCTGACCGGTACGGGCGACCAGGTCACCTTGACCGGCGGCAAGAACGTCGTGCTGGGCAGCGCCGTCAGCCGCGCGACCATCACCGTCACCGCCAGCAACAGCGTCGAGAGCATCAGCGCCACCGGCGATACCATCCTGGTGCAGGGGACGGGGGATACGTTGACCCTGGCCGGCACGGGCAACCAGGTGACCACCTCGGCGGGCGGCAGCCTCATCCTGGACGCCAAGGCCAGCGCCACCCTAAACGGGGATGGCGACACCGCGACCATCGCCAGTGGCGCCAGCCTGACAGTGACCGGCGGAAATGACACGATCACCGCCTCCGGCGCGACGCTGACGGTGGCGGCACCCGCCGGCGCGGCCGAGACGGTCAACGGCACCAACACCGCCATCGCACTGACTGTCGCGGGCGAAACCCTGGCCCTCAACGGCACGGGCAACAGCGTGACGGCGGGCGGTGACACCATCACCCTGGCCGCCAAGTCCAGCGACACCGTCAACGGCGCCGGCAACGTGGTCACGGTTGGCGCCCAGGGTGGCCTGAAAATGACGGGGACCGGCAACGCCATCACCCTGACCGGCGGCGGGGACGCGCTGAACCTGACCGGGACCGGCAACACCATCGTCATGGCCGGCACCGGCGCCGCCCTGTCCCTGTCCAGCAACGGGGTAGGCCCCAGCGGCGAGCTGGACCTGTTTGTCACCCATGACAAGGTCTGGCTGCAGCGCGCGGGCAACGACCTGGTGGTGGAGCAGCTGGGGGCGGGGCAGGCGGCGCGCCTGGCGAACTGGTTCACCAGCACCAGCGCCGAGGTCGCCACCATCAAGGCCAGCGACGGCGTGCTGTTGACGCCGACGGATGTCGCCACCCTGCTGGGCAAGATGACCACCTTCACCAACGGCCACGCGGGCTTCAACCCGCTGACCACCAGCCAGACCAGCACCGGCAACAGCTATTATGCCGGCGCCTTGAACGGCGTCTGGCACGGCTGAAAAAGCAAAACGCCCGGACGGTGTTTCCGTCCGGGCGTTGTCGCATGTACGTCCCATGAGCCTTAAACGTCTAGGTCCTGCGCGAACTTGGCGTTTTCCTGGATGAACTTGAAGCGCAGCTCGGGCTTGCGGCCCATCAGGCTTTCCACCAGGCTGGCCGTGTTTTCCGCGTCGTCCTTCTGCTCGGGGTCGCGGAGGTCCGGCACCGTCACGCGCAGCAGGGTGCGGCGCGCCGGGTCCATGGTGGTTTCCTTCAGCTGGCTGGGCTGCATCTCGCCTAGGCCCTTGAAGCGGCTGATCTCCACCTTCTGGTTGGCCTTGAACACGGTGGCCATCAGCTCGTCCTTGTGGGCGTCGTCGCGGGCGTAGCGGACGTTGCTGCCCTGGGACAGGCGGTACAGCGGGGGCAGGGCGAGGAACAGGTTGCCGTTCTCGATCAGCGCCGGCATCTCACGGTAGAAGAAGGTCATCAGCAGCGAGGCGATGTGGGCGCCGTCGACGTCGGCGTCCGTCATGATGACGATGCGCTCGTAGCGCAGCCGGTCGGGGGAGAAGTCCTTGCCGGCGCCGCAGCCCAGGGCCTGCACCAGGTCGCTCAGTTCCTGGTTGCCGCGCAGCTTGTCCGTGCTGGCCGAGGCCACGTTCAGGATCTTGCCGCGCAGGGGCAGGATGGCCTGGGTCTCGCGGTTGCGCGCCTGCTTGGCGCTGCCGCCGGCGCTGTCGCCCTCGACGATGAAGATCTCGGTGCCTTCGGAGCTTTGGCGCGAGCAGTCGGCCAGCTTGCCTGGCAGGCGCAGGCGGCGGGTGGGGGTCTTGCGCGCCATGTCCTTGGCGGCGCGGCGCCGCGCCCGCTCTTCCGCCTTTTCCACCAGGCGGTCCAGCAGCACCTTGGCGGCGTCGGGCGCGGCCGACAGCCAATGGTCGAAGTGGTCCTTGATGGCCGCCTCGGTCAGGCGCACGGCCTCGGCGCTCACCAGCTTTTCCTTGGTCTGGCCTTGGAACTGCGGGTCGCGGATGAAGACGGACAGCAGGATGGTGGCGCCATCCACCACGTCCTCGGCCGTCAGGGACGGGCCCTTGCGGTTGCCCACCAGCTCGCCATAGCCCTTCAGGCCGCGCGTCAGCGCCTGGCGCAGGCCCTGTTCGTGGGTGCCGCCCTGGGGCGTGGGGATGGTGTTGCAGTAGGTGTGGCTGAAGCCCTCGTCATCCTCGGGCCAGGCCACCGCCCATTCCACGCGGCCGGCCTGGTTGGGGAAGTCGGCCTGGCCCGCGAAGGCGGTGGGGGTGACGGTGCGCCGGTCCTTCAGGGCCGACATCAGATAGTCCAGCAGCCCGTTCGGGAAGTGCAGGGTCTCAGCCGCAGGGACGGCGCTGTCATCGCTCAGCAGCGAGGGATCGCAGCTCCAGCGGATTTCCACGCCCCGGAACAGATAGGCCTTGGACCGCGCCATGCGGTACAGCCGCTCCGCCTTGAAATGCGCGCCTTCGCCGAAGATCTGGGCGTCGGGGTGGAAGCGCACCAGGGTGCCGCGGCGGTTGTTCACCGGGCCGGCGTTCACCAGGGGCGTCAGGGGCACGCCCCGGCTATAGCTTTGCGTATAGAGGGTGCGGTCGCGGGCGACCTCCACCGTCAGCTGGTCGGTCAGGGCCGTGACGACGGACAGGCCCACGCCATGCAGGCCGCCGGAGGTGGCGTAGACCTTCCCGCTGAACTTGCCACCGGAATGCAGGGTGGTGAGGATGACCTCCAGCGCCGACTTGCCTGGGTATTTCGGGTGGTCGTCCACCGGGATGCCCCGGCCGTTGTCGCGGATGGACACGGTGCCGTCGGCCGCCAATTCCAGGTCGATGCGGGTGGCGTGGCCGGCCACCGCCTCGTCCATGGCGTTGTCCAGCACCTCGGCCACCAGATGGTGCAGGGCACGTTCATCCGTGCCGCCGATGTACATGCCAGGGCGGCGGCGGACAGGCTCCAGCCCCTCCAGGACCTCGATGTCCTGGGCGGAATAGCTGTCTTGCTTGCGGGCGGTATTCTGAAACAGGTCGCTCATACCCCATTATAGGAGTGGGCGTCGCCGCAGTTCAAGGACCGGGGCGGCGGGTCAGCCCGGATAACCACCACATTTTGTAAGGATGCCTGCAGCACCCTCCCAAATCGGGGGTGCCCGGCCTGGAGTACGAACCCATGAACGACCAACCGCCCGCCCCCGATTTCTCCACGGCGCCGGCGCTGCGCACCTTCGCCATGCCGGCGGACACCAACGCCAACGGCGACATCTTCGGCGGCTGGGTGCTGTCGCAGATGGATCTGGCCGGCGCCGCCAAGGCCGTGCGGCGGGCGCGGGGCAGGGTGGCGACGGTGGGCATCGAGGCCATGAAGTTCTATCGCCCGGTGGCGGTGGGCGATGAGCTGAACTGCTATACCGAGATCCTGGCCGTGGGCCGCACCTCCATCCGCGTGCGCATCGACACCTGGGTGCGCCGGGGCGCCACGGGCGAGGCGGTGCAGGTGACCGAAGGCGTCTTCACTTACGTCGCCATCGGCGAAGACGGCCGCCCCCGTCCCGTCGAAGCGGAGTGAGTGTTTGGGCGCCGTCAAGCGCCCGCCCCTTCATTTAGCTGATTCTTCCTAGGCCGCGACTGCGGCTGCCGGAGCGAGCACCGAAGGGCGCAGCGAGGATAAGCCAAGCGGCCGGATGGCCGCGCCCGGCGCCTGAGGGGACACGCAAAACGAAAACAGGCCCGTTCCGGTGCGGAACGGGCCTGTAAACGTTAGGCCAAAGCCCCGACGAAGTGCTTAGTTGCCCTTCGGGGGTTCGGTCGTGGAGGGCTCCGGCGTGGCCGGGGCCGGGGTGGCGTCGGACGGGGCCGGCGCCGGGGTGGCGGTGCTGTCAGCCGGGGCGGCGGCCGGGGGTTCGGCGGCGGGCGCCGCCGGGGCGGCAGCCGGAGCTTCGGTCTTGGCAGGGGCCGGGGCGTCGTGCTTGTCGCAAGCAGCCAGGCCAACCAACAGAACCGGGGCGAGCATCAGGGCTTTAAAGCGCATATTCCTCTCCTTCTATGCGTCTTTACGCGCGGATTGGTTCCGCACGTCTTGACGTCGTGGCCGGAGGCTCCCGAGCCACGACAATGATTTTGCAGCACCTTCCGGCGGAATTAAGGCAACGCGGCCGGCCAATGCGGGAAACCCTGCCGGCGCGTTAACCACGACGGAACGCTACCGCCTTGATAACACGCCAGTCCGGACATCATTCCAAGCAGGAATTCGTCCTAGGCCTTTTTGACCTGGGGGCGGGCGCCACTCAACGAGGATTTCCGTCTAGTCCTTGGGTGCGGCAAGCCGCCGCAACGCCAAGTCCAGGGCCGACTTCAACTGTCCCGCGGAATATGGCTTTTGCACGAAGCCCAAGGGATAGGTCAGGCTGGCACGGGCCATGGTCTGCTCATCCGTGTAGGCCGACAGGAAGACCGACCGCAGGCTGAATTCATTCCTGAGTCGCCGGGCCGTGTCGATCCCGTCCACCGTGCCCTTGAGGCGGATGTCCATCAGGGCCAGGTCGGGATGGCTGCTGGCGGCCAGCGCGATGGCCTCGGGTTCCGACGCCGCGATGCCGCAGACGTAATAGCCCAGATCCTCGACCGTCAGGCGTATGCCCAAGGCCACCAGGGCGTCATCCTCCACGATCATCAAACGGACTGCGGCGTCATCGCCGTTGTCGGCGTCCCGGTTGATTTCTGCCTGACTCATGCTTCCCCTGACTGGTCATCCCCGACGCGATGCCTTGTGGAAGCCGCCCCCCGGCGTGCGCCCCACGCATGTCCTCACACGGGGCGTTCCCGCCCCAGGCCCTCGCGCCCGCCTGGGGCGGAGAGCCGTATTGCAGCACTGTTCCTTCAGTAGGTACAGCAAGCCATGGACCTAAACAATTCAGCCAGATGATCGAAACTTTCGGATTTACACTTTAGGGATTATTGCTTTTGTCCCGATGTTGGGGACGGGGGGCCCGAGCGTTGGGCGGCGCACAGGCGGATGCGCTCCACCGCCTGGTCCACCGTGCGCCCGCCGCCCTCCAACTCGCCCGCCATGGGGCGGAAGAAGCCCTCCACCTGGTCGGCGGCGGTGGCGCTGCACAGCCCTTCCAACGGCAGGGTCAGCGCGCCCAAGGTGGCGGAGGAACCGCGGGCGCGCAGATGGGCCATGTTGGCCTGGACCCAGGCCCAATAGGCGGGGACATGGCTGGATTCGCGCCCCTGGCCGCGAATCAGCATGTTGACCTCGTTCAGTTTCAGCCAAGGCGCGAACACCAGGTCGCGCACCTCCGCCGCCAGGGTGGGATCGGTCACCCGGTTCAAGGCGTCCAGCGCCATTTCCCGCTCTTCCGCGTCGGTGGAGGATCGCAGCTGGTCGACCAGGGCGCTGATGTAGGGGCGCCCCAGTTCCTGGGCCATGACCGCCATGCCCGTGGCCCGTACCTCCGCCGGCGGCGGGGCGTCGGCCGCCCGCATCACGGCCATCAAGCGGGCCCGCACATCCTCGTCCCGCAATTCCAGCGCCAGGAAGGCCGCCAGCCGGTCACGCAGCAGGGCGGTGTTCTCCGGCGCCACACGATCCAGCTTGCCTGGCGTCAGGCCCACGCGGGCCAGCACCGGCCGCCAGGCCTGCAGCAGGAACAGGCGCAGGGCGGCCCGGTCGCCATCGGTCGGCGCCTGGTCCAACAACTGCTTCAGCCGGGGGAAGGGGGCGGAGGCCACGTCCCAGGCCGGCACGGTGGCCACGCTGACGGCGGCGCTGAGGTACAGCGACTGGGGCTGGTGGCCGGCCGCGACCTCGCCCCACAAGCTTTCCAGCAGGGCCAGTTGCTCCGCCGCCGGCAGGCGCGGCAGCACGGCCAGCAGCCGGCGCCAGTGTTCGGTCGTCAGCGACAGCCGGAAATAGCCGCTGCCGGTGGCGTTGGGGATCAGCACCGCCGGGCAGGCGGACTGGCTGAGGGGGAAGGCCTGGCGCGCCGACGTCACCATCATGCACGCGGGGGAGCCGGCCGCGCCCGGCCGCACGCACAGGGGCAGGGTCCAGTGCGCCGCCGTGGCGGCCTCGGACCCCAGGGGGCGGTAGCGGCGCTGGGCCGTCAGGACCTGCAGCCCGGTGCGCGGGCAGGTCCAGCCCAGCGACAGGCGCGGCACGCCCGGCAGGTTGATGTAGGAGCGCAAGGAGTCGACCAGCACTGGGTCGTGCACCGTGTCGGCCAGGGCGCCGAAGAAATCCTGGGCTGTCGCCACGCCGTCGATATGGCGGCGCAGGTGCGTGGCCACCGCCTTGCGGAAGGCGGCGGGGCCGATGTAGCCCTCCACCATCGACAGCACGCCGGCCCCCTTGCGGTAGGTGATGTTGTCGAAGGCGGTTTCGATGTCGCTGGTGGTGGTGATGGGCTGGTGGATGGTGCGCGTGGAGGCCAGGGAGTCCAGATCCATGGCCTCCAGCGCCTCCTGCTCCACCACGCGGGCGGTCAGCATGCGCGGCTGCCAGGCATCCACCGCCTTGGGCGCCAGCCAACTGGCGAACGCCTCGTTCAGCCAGATGTCGTCCCAGCCGGCCGGCGTCACCAGGTCGCCGAACCATTGGTGGGCGATCTCATGGGCGTGCAGCACCAGGAAGCGGCGGCGCGCGTCCACCGTGTCATCAGCCCGCACCAGCAGGCGCTGTTCGCTGTAGAGGATGGTGCCGGCGTTCTCCATGCCCACGGCGTCGAAGTCGGGGGCCGCGATCAGGTCCAGCTTGCCGTAGGCGTAGGGGATGCCGAAGTAGCGTTCCATCGTCAGGAACAGGCCCGGCGTGACCGACAGGGCATAGGCCAGGCGCGAACCCTTGCCATGCAGGGCCACGCCGCGCAGGGGGATGGGCCGGCGGCGGGCGCCGCTGGGCGGGATGGTTGGCCCCTTCACGATGTCCAGCGGCCCCACCGCGAAGGCCAGCAGGTAGGTGGGCAAGGGTCGGGTGGGCGCGAAGGTCAGGCGCCGGCCGCCGCCGGGCAGCGCCTCCTCCCGCACGGGCAGGGTGTTGGTCACCGCCTCGTCCCCCGCCTTCACCGTCAGGGTGATGTCATAGGGCGTCTTGAAGCGTGGCTCGTCGAAGCACGGCCAGGCCTGGCGGGCGCTGATGGCCTCGAACTGGCTGAAGGCGTAGTTCAGCCCTTTCTCGCTGACCCGGTAGAGACCGTCCAGCGAGGGGTCGAAGGGGGCGGTGTAGGTGAAGTGCAGGGTCAGGGTTTGCGGTGCCAGCGACCGGAGGAAGCCCATGCGGGCCACACCGTCCGGCGTCACCTGGTCCCAGGTGGCGGGCAGATGTTCCCCGCCGCCGTCACCACCTCGGCGGACGTCATGTCCAGGTCGCGGCCGTTCAGCCAGATGTGGTCCGCCGTCCTGCTCAGCGCGACCTTGATCTCCACCTGGCCGGAGTATTCGGTCTGGTCCGGATCTATGGCCAGGTTCAGGCGGTAGCGCAGGGGGCGCGCCGTGTCGGGCAGGCGCACGGTGGGCACCACCTCTTCCGTGTCGGCCTGCGCCTTCAGGGGCTTGGGCTTGGCCGCCCAGGCGTCGGCCCGGGGCGGCAGCAGGGCCGCGAGGACCAGGGCCAGGAACAGGACCGTGAGGCGGGGCAGGGTGGGCAAGGCGGTCGGTGTTTCCTGGCTGGTCGGTCGTCGAGTGCCGCGCACTATGGCCGTGACGTTCCATCGCGCGCAACGTCCCGATGCGGCTAGGACTTCGGTCGAGGGGCGGGACCCGCGCAGGGTCATGCAAGCGACGCTGTTCCCGTGTAGGGTGTCGCGACTTTCACGGACCGAAGGCTTGGAAATATGCGGTGCTGGGCGCGTGTGGCGGCGATTGCGGTGGTGGCTTGGTCGGCGTGGGCGGTGGCGGCATGCGCGGGAGCGGCGTGGGCGGCGGAACCCACGATGCCGGCAGCCAAGCCCCTGGTCTATAAACAGCCGCTGCGCGACAAGCTGTTCTATGGCTTGAGCCTGCTGTCTCGCGACCCGCAGGCGCTGGCGGCCGTGGCGACCGCGCCGGACCTGAGCCGCCTGGCGGCGGAGCGCCGCGCCCGGGCGCGCGGGGCGGTGGAGGCCTGCGGCGGCGACACCGGCTGTTACGTCCGCGGCTTCGACTGGTCGGACGCGGAGGTGGCGGCCGCCGGCCAGGCCTTGGCCGCCGCCCTCAAGGCCCATCCCGAGGCGGCGCAACGCCTGGCGGCCGCCCTGGACGCCAGCGGCCTCTACCCGGTGATGCCAGGCCAGGATGCCGACGTGGTGGTGCGCGCCTGGACGCAGGCCGCGGCCACCGCCCACCACATCCTGGCGGTCTATGGCAGCGGCGAGAAGCCGCGCGGCCCGGCCATCGACGGCCCCGCCTATGAAATCGCCACGCCGGCCTACGGCACGCTGGTGAAAAGCGCGGTGTCCGTCCTGGTGGACGGCTTGGCGGACGGCAGTTCGTTCTTTGAGCCGACGGAGGCGTTCGCCCTGCTGCTGCTGCAGATCAACCGCCGGGATGAGGCCGGCCGGTTCGAACCCATGGAGGCGGGGGAAAACAAGGCGGCGGTGGCCCGCCTGAAGACCGTGAACTGGGCCAAGTACCCCTATACCGCCCTGGTGGTGCCGGGCTATGGGCCGGAGACGGCGGGCGTGGCCCTGTCGGCCCCCGGCCTGCTGCGGGTGCAGTTGGCGGCCAGGCGCTGGCGCGATGGCAAGGCGCCGGTCATCATCGTCAGCGGTGGCAACGTCCATCCCAACCAGACGCCCTACAATGAGGCGCTGGAGATGAAGAGAGCCCTGGTGCAGGACTATGGCGTGCCGGCCGACGCCATCCTGGTGGAGCCGCATGCCCGCCACACCACCACCAACCTGCGCAACGCCGACCGCCTGATCTATCGCTACGGCATGCCCATGAACCGCAAGGCCCTGGTGGTCACCGACCTGGGGCAAAGCGGCTATATCACCGAGGATCGTTTCGCCACCCGCAACCAGGAGGATCTGGGCTACGTCCCCTTCACCGGGCTGGAGCGGGTGTCGCCCTTCGACGTGGCCTATCTGCCCACCCTGTCGGCCCTGGCGCTGGACGCGGGCGATCCCCTTGATCCCTGAAGCGCATCAGCCTTGCTTTCCCGCCGCTGGATCATAAAGAACCAGACGCTATGGTGTTCGCGCAATTAAACTGCGCCACCATCATGGTTGGCGACTGAAAGGGAAGTGAAGCATGGGTAGGCAGAAGGTTGAGGTGGCGTCCGCTTGGGGCGAGGCCATCGGCTATTCCCGGGCGGTCAAGGCCGGCGACCTGATTTTCGTGTCGGGCACCACCGCCAGCGGCGGCCCGGATGGCAAGGCCTTCCATCCCGGCGACGCCGGCGGCCAGGCCAAGGTGATCCTGGAGCGCATCGTGGCCGCCCTGGCCGAATTGGGCGCGGGGCCTGAGCATGTGGTGGAGACCCGCATCTATCTGACCGACATGACCACCTGGCAGGATGTGGGCCGCGCCCACGGCGCCGTCTTCGGCGGGGCCAAGCCCGCCACCACCATCGTGCAGGTGGGCCCCCTGATCTCCCCTGACCTGCTGGTGGAAATCAGCGCCACGGCGTCGTTGGCGCCGTAAGGCCGGCGCGGGGCATGGCGCTGACCGTCAGGCAGGAGGAGCCGGATGACGCCGCCGCCATCGCGACGGCGGTGCGGTGGGCCTACGCCGACGTGCCCTACAGCGATCATCGTGAGCATCTGATGATCGCCCGCCTGCGCGACAGCGCCGCCTGGATACCGGCGCTGTCGCTGCTGGCGGAGGAGGACGGCCGGGTGGTGGGGCACATCTTGCTGACCCGGGCCGCCATTCGCGGGGCCCGAGGCTCCACCCCGACCTTGGCCCTGGCGCCCCTGTCCGTCGTGCCGGAACGGCAGGGGCGGGGCGTGGGCGGCCGGCTGGTGAGGGCGGCGCACCAGCGGGCGCGGGATTTGGGCTATGGCTCCGTCGTCCTGGTCGGCATCCCGGATTATTACCGCCGCTTCGGCTACCGGCCCATGGCGGACCATGCCATCGTCGTGCCCTTCACGGTGCCGGCGCGGAACTGCATGGTCCTGGCGCTGACGCCCGATGGTCTGAGCGGGGTGGAGGGCATGGTGCAATACGCGCCGGAATGGATGGACGGCTGAGAGAAGGGCTAGCGACCGCTAGCGCCATACTGGACAGCGACACCGTCCACCCGCGATAGTTGGGCCACAATAAACCTGGGAGGCCCGCCCGTGACTGGTACAGAAACCGTCGCCCACCGCATCTGCCCCTTGTGCGAGGCCTGCTGCGGCCTGGAGGTCACGCTGGTGGACGGCGCCGTCACCCGCATCCGGGGTCATGACGCCGATGTTTTCAGCCACGGCTTCATCTGCCCCAAGGGCGTGGCGCTGAAGGATTTGCATGAGGATCCGGACCGGCTGCGCGCGCCGCTGATCAAGCGCGACGGCCGCTTCGTCGAGGCCACGTATGAGGAGGCCTTCGCGGAGATCGAGCGGCGGCTGACGCCCCTGCTGGAAGCCCATGGCCGCGACGCGGCGGCCACCTACATCGGCAACCCCGCCGCCCACAAGATGGGCCTGCTGCTCTACACGCCGGTGCTGGCGCGGGCGCTGGGCACGCGCAACATCTATTCCGCCTCCACCCTCGACCAGATGCCCAAGCAACTGTCCAGTGGCCTGATGTTCGGCCATTGGCTGAGCATCCCTGTGCCGGATATCGAGCGCACCAAGTTGATGGTCGTCCTGGGTGGCAACCCCATGGCGTCCAACGGCAGCCTGTGGACCGTGCCGGACTTCCGCGGCAAGGCGCTGGATCTCAAGGCGCGCGGCGGTCGGCTGGTGGTGATCGACCCCAGGCGGACAGAGACGGCGGCCCTGGCCGATGAGCATCACTTCATCCGGCCGGGCAGCGACGTCTTCCTGCTGGCCGCCTTGGTGCACACCCTGTTCCAGGAGGGGTTGGTACGCCTTGGCCGGCTGGCGGACCATGTGGCGGGCGTGGAGGAACTGCGCGCCGCCATCGCCCCGTTCACCCCGGAACGGGCCGCCGCCCACACCGCGATCCCCGCCGATACCATCCGCACCCTGGCGCGGGATCTGGCGACGCAGGAGCCGGCGGTGCTGTACGGCCGCATCGGCACCTGCACGCAGGAATTCGGTACCTTGGCCAGTTGGCTGGTCGATGCCGTCAACGTCCTGACCGGCAATCTGGACCGGCCGGGCGGGGCGATGTTCCCCAGGGCCGCCGCCTTCGCCGCCAACACGGTGGGGACGGGCGGCAAGGGGCGGGGCGTACCCCTGGGCCGCCGCCACTCCCGCGTGTCGAACGCGCCGGAGGTGTTCGGCGAGCTGCCCGTGGGCTGTCTGGCGGAGGAGATCGAGACGCCGGGCGAGGGCCAGGTGCGCGCCCTGTTCACCGTGGCCGGAAACCCCGTGCTGTCCTCCCCCAACGGCGACCGCCTGGCCCGGGCGCTGGACCAGCTGGATCTGATGGTCAGCGTCGACATCTACCTGAACGAGACGACGCGGCATGCCGACGTCATCCTGCCCGGTGTGTCGCCCTTCCAGGACAGCCACTACGACGTGGCCTTCCCGCAGCTGTCCTACCGCAACCACGCCCGCTACAGCCCGGCGCTGCTGCTGCGGCCGGAGGGCGTCCTTGCGGAATGGCAGGTGCTGCTGAAGCTGGCGGCCATCGCCGAGGGCAAGGGTGCCGGTGCCGACCCGGCCGCCCTGGATGACGCCATGGTCGCGGCCGATGTGGGGCGCTGGGCGGGCGACCACACCGCCGCCGTCCTGGCCGCCGTGTCGCGCTGGACGGGACCGGAGCGCCTGCTGGACCTGGCCCTGCGCGCGGGCCCCTATGGCGATGGCTTCGGCCGCAAGCCGGACGGCCTGACCCTGGCCAAGGTGACGGACAGCGTCGGCGGCATCGACCTGGGCGCGCTGCAGCCCCGTATCCCGGAGGTGCTGCGCACCCCCAGCGGCCGTATCGAACTGGCGCCCGATATGCTGGTGGCGGACCTGGTCCGGGCCGTGGCGGCCCTGGACCAGCCGGCGCCGGATCTGGTCATCATCGGCCGGCGTGACCTGCGCTCCAACAACAGCTGGATGCACAACCTGCCCGTCTTGGCCAAGGGCCCGTTCCGCTGCACCGTGCTGGTGCACCCCGATGACGCCCGCCGCCACGGCGTGGTGCATGGCGGCCGCGCCCGCCTGTCCCGTGCCGGCCGGGCGATCGAGGTGCAGGTGGCCGTCAGCGCCGACATGATGCCCGGCGTCGTCAGCCTGCCCCACGGCTGGGGCCATGACGCCGACGGCGCCCGCCTGGGCCTGGCCAGCCAGCGCCCGGGCGCCAACCTCAACGCTCTGCTGGACGAGAACCTGCGTGACCCGCTGTCCGGCAACGCCGTGCTGAGCGGTGTGCCGGTGACTTTGGAACCCGCCCCGTTGCCGGCGGTGCAGGCGGCGGAGTAGGGGGCAACGGTTTTGGGAACCGTGGCGCTACCAGTGCCCCTTGCGCCGGTTCCAGGCGTACAGCACGTCGGCGAAGCGGTCGTAGGCGAGGCGGGTGAGGGGACGGATCACCCGGTTGCCCAGCAGGGCGGCCAGCCAGGCGTCGCCCGGCGTGTGGCGCCAGATGGCGATGGCGCAGTCACCCCCCACCAGCAGGCGGCCTTGGTCGTCCATGCCGTGGAGGCGGCGGCGCACCGCCTCCACATCCGCCCCCACAGGGGCCAACGCGTCCGGCTCCAGGTTGATGTCGCGGAAGGCGATGATTCCAGCGCGGGCGGCCTGCACCAGGCGGTTGGCCTGCCAGTCGATGCCCGCGTTACAGACGGGACATTTGGTGTTGTACCAGACCGTCAGTTTCGGGCTGGGCGATGGGGCGCCGGTCGGCAAGCTGATCCCCGTCCGTTGTGGTCCGCGCAGTATAGCGGCCGGACGCGATAAGGACAGTGGCCGGGAACGGCAAAGTCTGGAAGAATCGATGGTCGAACGCCCCCCTGGAAGACCCTGAGACCTCCGCCCATGCTGCCCTTGGAAACCCTGCTGACCTTCATCACCGCCGCCGCCATCCTGGCCTTCGTGCCGGGGCCGGACAATTTGTTCGTGCTGACGCTGTCGGCGGCGCGCGGCTGGCGGGCCGGGGTGATGGTGACGCTGGGCTTGTGCACCGGCCTGGTGGTGCACACGACCGCCGTGGCACTGGGCGTGGCCGTCATCTTCCAGCAATCGCAGTTGGCCTTCACCCTGCTGAAGGTCGCCGGCGCCGCCTATCTGCTGTATCTCGCCTACAAGTCCTTCCGCGCCCCGCCGGAGGCGCTGGGCGGCGCCAAGGCGGGGGCTGACCGTTTCCTGGCCCTGTACGGCCGGGGCATCGTCATGAACGTGACCAATCCCAAGGTGGCCATCTTCTTCCTGGCCTTCCTGCCGCAGTTCGCGGCACCCGAGCGCGGCAGCGTCACCCTGCAGATTTTCCTGCTGGGGGCGGTGTTCGCCGCCGTGGCGCTGGCCTGCTTCTCTACCATCGCCGTGCTGGCCGGCGGCCTGAATCGCTGGCTGGCCCGGTCCAGCACCGCGCAAGTCATCCTGAACCGCATCGCCGGCGTGGTGTTCGTCGGCCTGGCGATCAAATTGGCGACGGCCCAGCGCTGAGGGCCGCCCGCCACCGTGAACGGGGGCATGTCATGGGGACGGAGGCCGTCTGTCACGCCACCTGGACCGGGGGCGCCGGCGAGGTGAAGGCCCTGCTGGAAAGCCGGGAACTGATCCTGCATGGAGAGGGGCGGCGCACCGTGCCGGTGGCCGCCATCACCGCGGTGAGGGTGGAAGGGGACGACCTGGTGCTGGCCACGCCGGACGGCCCGCTGACCCTGACCTTGGGCGCCGACATCGCGCCGCGCTGGGCCAGGAAGCTGACCACCCCGCCGCCCAACCTGGCACAGAAGCTGGGGGTGGGGCCCGCCACGCCGGCGCTGGTGATCGGCGCGGTGGATGATCCCGCCTTGGCGGAGGCGCTGGCGGGGTTCGTGGCGTCGAGCCCGGCGGAGGCCCGCTTGGCGCTGGCGGTGGTGGGGAACGTGGCCGATCTGGAGCGGGCGGTGGCCGCGCACGCGACTCTGACGCCGGGCGCCGCGCTATGGATCGTCCACGGCAAGGGCCCCAAGACCCCGTTCGGTGAGGCGCCGGTGCGCGCCTGGATGCGGGCCGCCGGTTTCATGGACACCAAAATCAGCGCCGTGTCCGCCGCCCTGTCGGCCACCCGCTATAACGCCAGGTGACGCCTGCTGCGGGGGTATCGCGCCCGTTGTCGTTCTAACTTTCAGTTATGGCGCTAATCGAAAATTTTATTGTGCGGCGCGGCACGCAAAAATAATCCTGAGCCCCTAACAAAATTAAAACAAATTCAAGAACGGGGTTCTTATGGAGGCTAAGTTCTGGGGAAGGGCGGCAGTATTGCCGGCCCTGATGATGGGTGCTGCCGTCGTTTCGATTGCCGGCGGCGCCTATGCGCAAAGCGTTTCAGCTAGGCCTGGGCAGGCCGATGGTGAAGACTTGACCGAAATCGTGGTCACGGCGCTGAAGCGGTCCACCTCTTTACAAGATACCCCCCTCAGCCTGAGCGCCATCAATGGCGACACGCTGCAGAAAATGGGGGCCAGCGGGATGGAGGATTATTTCCGCGCCATCCCCAACGTCAACCTGACCCAGGCCCAATTGGGGGCCAGCCGCCTCACCATCCGCGGCATACAGAGCGCGGGTGAAGCCACCGTCGGTCTCTATTACGACGAAACGCCGGTCACCGGCCCCTCGGGCACCACGCAAGACCCCGGCGCCACCACCGCCAACCTGAACTTGTTCGATGTGGAACGGGTGGAGGTCTTGCGCGGGCCACAGGGCACGCTGTACGGCGGCGGTTCCATGGGCGGCACCATCCGCGTCATCAGCAAGAAGCCGGACAGCCAGAAGTTCGCCGCCGCGTCCGAGGTGGAATACACCAACACCGACGGCGCCTCCGCCGGCTTCGTGAAGCAGATGATCAACGTGCCGGTGGTGACCGACAGGATGGCGGTGCGCGTCTCCGGCTATTACCAGACCACGCCGGGTTACGTGGACGACACCAAGCTCAAGCTGAAGGATGTCAACGACGGCAAGTCCCGGGGCGTGCGCACGCTGGTTGGCTTCACCCCCACGGACGACATCACCCTCACCGGCACCATCAGCTATCAGAAGCAGACCGCCGATGATCAGGTCGGCTGGTACCAGGCGCAGGGCCGCTACCAAACCAATTCGCCGGTGCAACTGCCCTATAACAATGAGATGACGCTGTACAACCTGGTCGGCACCTGGGATCTGCACTTCGCGACCCTGACGGCCAGCACATCCTTCTACAATTTCAACATCCTGCGCTCGATCGACTTCACGCCCAGCGTCCAGGCGCTGTCGACCGCGGCGGCCTACGTCAACCAGTTGTGCCCGCTGTACTTCGGCCAGGCGGTGGCCTGCACCGCGGCGCAGAAGAAGACCTACACCGCCACCGGCCTGTCCAAGACGCCCACCGTGGGCTATCAGCCGGCCACGCTGGACAGCCGCAACGACGAACTGCGGCTGAGTTCGGAGGGGGAGGGCCCCTTCGCCTGGACGGCGGGCGCCTACCTGGAAGACCGCCACGACCATATTGACAGCAACACGGCCACGGCCGACCCGGCGACGGGCCTGACCTATCAGCCGCTGCAGGATCTGTCCTACCGCTACATCAACACCTACACCAAGCAGACGGCCGAGTTCGGGGAGGTGTCGTACAGCCCCGTCGGCGATCTGACGCTGACCGCCGGCACCCGGCATTACGACTACACCAAGACCACCACCGGCCAGGCGTTGCTGGGCTCGGCCTTCACCGCGTCCGTGCCCACCGCCTATTCGGCGGTGAAGGCGGACGCGCAGGGCTGGGTCAGCAAGGCCAACGTCAGCTACAAACTGGCACCGGACGCCATGGCCTACGCCACCGCCTCGCAAGGCTTCCGCCCCGGCGGCGCCAACAACATCCCGGGCCTGGCCGCAGGCCTCGTGACCTATACCCCGGACAAGCTGTGGAACTATGAGGCGGGTCTGAAGACCAGCTGGATGGGCGGGCACCTGACGGTGGACGCGGCCGTGTTCCAGGTGGACTGGACCAACATGCAGACCAGCACGGTCACCAGCAACGGCCTCTACTCCTTCATCACCAACGTCGGCTCCGCCCGCATCCGGGGTGGGGAGATGGAGATCACCGCGCGGCCCCTGGCGGGCCTGGTGCTGACGGGATCGCTGGGCTACCAGGACGGCCATCTGACCAGCGACCAGGCCAACGCCGCCGTGCTGGCCACCGGATCGACCGGCCTGAAGGGCGACCGCATTCCCAACACGCCGGACCTGACGGCCTCGGCCTCGGCCACCTACACCGTCCCGCTGACCGCCCGCCTGAACGGCATGGTGCGGGTGGACTACAGCTATACCGGCGCCATGGTGTCCACCTTCCGGCCCAGCTACGTTTATTTCAACGAATACGGCAACTACAGCCTGGTCAACACCCGGGTGGGTGTGGAAGGCGAAGGCTGGGGGCTCTACGCCTTCGTCAACAACCTGACCGACGCCGACGGCATCGTCAGCGCCAACAGCAACCTGGGCTACACGCGCCTGGTCTACAGCAGCACGCCCCGCACCTTCGGCCTGAACGGCCGCATCTCCTTCTGACCTTGACCGACGGGATCCTCATCGCATGAAGACGACATCGCGTTATCGCCTGGCGCTGGCGGCCGGCCTGCTGCTGGCCGGCGTGGCCCCGGGCGCCTTGGCCTTCGACGCCATCCAGACCAAGACCGCCGTGGAGGCGGAGGTGGGGGCCGACTACGGTCACCTTGACGCCCTGTACAAGGACATCCACAGCCATCCCGAAGTGGCCTACCAGGAGGTGCGGACCGCCGCCCGCCTGGCCAAGGAGATGAAGGCCTTGGGCTTCGAGGTGACGGAGCATGTGGGCAAGACCGGCATCGTGGCGATCTACCGCAACGGCGCCGGCCCGACCGTGATGGTCCGGACCGAGCTGGACGCCCTGCCCATGGAGGAAAAGACTGGGCTGCCCTACGCCAGCACGGCCAAGACCACGTGGAACGGCAAGGAGACGTTCGTCGCCCACAGCTGCGGCCATGATATCCACATGGCGGCGTGGGTGGGCACGGCCAAGGCGCTGCTGGCCCTGAAGGACCAGTGGCACGGCACGCTGATGTTCATCGGCCAGCCGTCGGAGGAGGACGTCAGCGGCGCCAAGGCCATGATCGATGACGGCCTGTTCACCCGGTTTCCCAAGCCGGACCTGGGTTTCGCCCTGCATGTGGCGCCGGCGCCGGCCGGCACCATCCTTTACAAGGCGGGCGTGCTCAGCTCCACCTCCGACAGCCTGTCGGTGACCTTCCACGGCAAGGGCGCCCACGGCTCCATGCCCCACCAGTCCATCGACCCGGTGCTGATGGCGGCGCGCTTCGTCGTCGACGTGCAGGGTGTCATCAGCCGGGAGAAGGACCCGGCCGCCTTCGGCGTGGTGACGGTCGGCGCCATCCAGGCCGGTAGCGCCGGCAACATCATCCCCGACAGCGCCCTGTAGCGCGGCACCATCCGCACCTTTGACGACGGCGTCCGCGACAAGATCCTGGCCGGCATCAACCGCGTGGCCGCGGCGGAGGCGGAGATGTCCGGC
This sequence comes from Nitrospirillum guaranorum, assembly GCF_034653275.1. Taxonomy (NCBI): domain Bacteria; kingdom Pseudomonadati; phylum Pseudomonadota; class Alphaproteobacteria; order Rhodospirillales; family Azospirillaceae; genus Nitrospirillum; species Nitrospirillum guaranorum. The sequence goes on from NZ_JAYEES010000003.1 coordinate 1,678,336, forward strand.
GCGCCGGCCCCGGAGGTGGAGATCGCCTCGGGCGGCAAGTCGGTGATCAATGACGACGCCCTGACCAGCCGCACGGCGGCCGTGTTCAAGGCCGCCTTCGGACCCCGCGCCGTGCTTCTGCCGGCCCCCGGGGCAGCCAGCGAGGATTATTCGGAGTTCGTGCGGGCGGGCGTGCCCTCGCTGTACTTCGCCATCGGCGGCTATGACGCGCAGCAGCTGGCGGGCTTCAAGGCCGCCGGCAAGGAACCGCCGGTCAACCATTCCCCCCTGTTCGCGCCGGCGCCGGAACCCAGCATCAAGACCGGCGTCGCCGCCATGACGCTGGCGGTGATGGCGGCGCTGCAACCGGCAGGCTAAGGCGGGTCTCTTTCGTATAGGAAAAGGAGATGCGGACCCTTGGCCGGGCCCCCATCTCCTTTCCGTCCTTGGTGCTTTCGGGCGTAAGTTGTATAGTCAACTTCATCCGGCACCGGTCGGCGTTCTCCCATGAAAATCCATCAGTTGAAGGCGTTCGTCGCGGTCGCCGACTCCCACAGCTTCAATGAGGCGGCGCGCCTGCTGTCCGTCAGCCAACCCGCCGTGGCCAAGACCATCCGGGAGCTGGAGATCTGGGCTGGCCGCCAACTGGTCATCCGCAGTTCGCGCGGCACGCAGCTGACACCGGACGGCGTTTCGCTGCTGCGTCGCGCACGGGGCATCCTGGACCAGGTGGCCCGGGCGGAGCTTGAGTTCACCGGCTCCGGCCCGCATGAGCATGTGAGCCTCGGTCTCACCACCTCGGCCAGCGTCGCCGTCACGTCCACCCTGGTCGATTTCAAGAAGCGCAATCCTGACACCGGCTGGACCGTGCTGGGCGGATCGCGCCGCCCGCTGTTCGAAAAACTGTACAACCACACTCTGGACCTGGTGATCGCCACCCTGCCGGACAACCTGGAGGAGATGGGGACCGGCCTGCGGTTCGAGCCCTTGCTGCGCCTGCCCACGGTGCTGACCGTCGCCAAGGGCGACCCACTGGAAAAGGCCCGGTCCCTGGCGGACCTTACGCAGGCGGAATGGTTGTTCGCGGAGTCTGAGCAGAGTTTCGACCATCATTTCCGCAACGCCTTCGCCGAGGCGGGGGTGGATCGCCTGCCATCCTTCACCCGCTGTGAATCCACCTTCCTGGTACTGGCGCTGGCGGCCCGGCCCAACACCGTCACCATGTGGACGGGCCTGGCGCCCAACGCCATGAAGCTGCAGCTGAAGGTGCTGGGGGAGAACATCACGCCCCTGGCCTTGAAGGAAAAGTTGCCGGACATCACCGTCTGCGTCGTCTATCGCTCCGACCTCATCATGACACCGGCCATCCAGCGCCTGCTGGACCAGGTGCGGCGCCTGAAGGACAAGGACACGCTGGACCTGGGGCCCAACGCGCCGATGTTGTCTTTAGGTTAGCCGTCAGGCGGCCGGCGGGCCCCGCTTTACGCGCCCACCAACCCGGCCCAGCGCCCCGGCGTCACGCCGAAGGCCTTCTTGAAATGGCGGTTCAGGTGGCTCTGGTCGGCGAAGCCGGTGGCGGCCGCCACCTCGGCCAACGGCTCGCCCTCGGTGATCATGCGGCGGGCATGCTGCAGCCGCCGCATCACCAGGAAGCGGTGTGGGCTGGTGGCGAACAGCGCCCGGAAGTGTCGGGCCAGGGAATAGCGGTCCAGGCCCGTCACCGCCTCCAAATCCTCCGAGCGCACCGGCGCCAGGGCATTGGCCTCCAGGTAGTCCCGCGCCCGGTGGGCCTGGCGCTGGGCCAGCAGGCCCAGGGGCTTGGTCTTGGCGCCGGCATGGCGGGCCAGGCCGCGGGCGAGGCGGACCAGCAGGTCGTCCACCGCCAAATCCTCCAACCCCTCGTCCAGGGAACTGAGCGCCGGCAGCAGCACCTGGCGCAGCTCCGCGTCGGCCAGCACCGGCTGCCCGACGAAGGGCAGGGCGGCGCCCGGTTGTCCGTCGGCGTCCAGGCAGCGGCGCAGCAGCGCCGGTTCCAGGTACAGCATGCGATAGCGCAGGGCCTCATCCGTGCCGGCGCCGCCGTCATGCTCCTCATCCGGATGCAGGATGATGACGTTGCCGGGCTGGCTGTAGCGCCGCTGTCCCCGGTAATGGAAGGTCTGGACCCCGTGCAGCGTCACGCCCAGACCATAGGTGTCGTGGCGGTGGGGGCTGAAGGCGTCGCCATGGAAGCGCGCCTCGATCCGTTCGATACCGGGGAAGGCCGGGGCGGCGGTGATGCCGTCGCCCTGGTCGGGCGCAGGCGCGCCCGGCTCGCACAAACGTCCAAGACCGGCACCGGGGACGCTCGCCACAGTCTGGGCCTCCTCCGGCCTCAAGGATCCCGTCTTGATGTTCGATACCAAAATCGCCCTCGTCCTGCGCGAAGACCTGGCCGCCTGGCAGGCGCTGAACGTCACCGCCTTCCTGACCAGCGGCATCGTCGCCCAGTTCCCGGAGATCATCGGCGAACCCTACCGCGACCGTTCCGGCAGCGTCTACAACCCGCTGTCGGTGCAGCCGGTGATCGTGCTGGCCGCCGACGCGGCGGCCATGGCCACCATCCACCGCCGTACCCTGGAGCGGGGCCTGCGGACGTCCCTTTATATCGACGAGATGTTCCGCACCGGCCACGACGCCGCCAACCGCGCCGTCTTCGCCGATTTCGGGCCGGAGGATGCGCGGGTGGTGGGCCTGGGGTTGCGCGCCGACAAGAAGCTGGTGGACAAGATCACCAAGGGCGCCCGCATGCACCCCTGACGGCTGGGGGCGCTTCATGTCCTCCATGGGGCGGCAGCGGAAAATGCCGCAGGGTTCAGCGCCATGCCGTCACGGAAGGGGCAACGATCCTTCGCCAGACGTGGTACAACCTCCCCCTTCGGCGGGACCCTGCGGGGGGATCCGCCTGGTCACCCCCGTTGAACGACGGCCGTCGGCGGCGGGGAAACGAAACAAGAGACTGTCAGGGGATCCCGATGACACGTACCGTTCTGCTTGGAACCGTGGGCGCGCTGGCGCTCGCGACGCTCACCGCCACCCCGGCGCTGGCGGAGAAGCCCGCCACGGCTGGCGCCAATCCCTTCGCCGCCGCCAGCACCCTGCCGTTCGAGGCGCCCCGCTTCGATATCATCAAGGACGGCGACTATCTGCCCGCGTTCAAGCAGGGCATGAAGATCCAGCTGGCCGAGATCAAGAAGATCGCCGACAACCCGGCGGCCCCCACCTTCGACAACACCCTGGTGGCGATGGAGAAGTCCGGCCGCATGCTGGACCGGGTCAGCCAGGTCTTCTTCGGCGTGGTGCAGGCCAACACCAACGACGCGCTGGACAAGGTGCAGACCACGGTGTCGCCCCTGCTGGCGCAGCACAACGACGCCATCTATTTGAACACGAAGCTCTTCCAGCGGGTCAAGGCGCTGTACGACAAGCGCGACGGCCTGAAGCTGAACCCGGAGCAGGCCCAGCTGCTGAAGGTGTATTACCAGCAGTTCATCCATGCCGGCGCCATGCTGAATGACGCCGACAAGGCCACGCTGCGCGATCTCAACACCAAGCTGTCGTCGCTGGAGACCGCCTTCCAGCAGAAGCTGGTGGCGGCGGCCAAGGAAGGCGGCTTGGTGGTGGACGACAAGGCCAAGCTGGCGGGCATGGGCGACGGCGCCATCGCCGCCGCCGCCGAGGCCGCCAAGGGCCGCAAGCTGGAGGGCAAGTACCTGGTGCCGCTGCAGAACACCACGCAGCAGCCGGCGCTGTCCTCCCTCGACGACCGGGCCACGCGCCAGGCCTTGTTCGAGCGCGGCTGGACCCGCGCCGAGAAGGGCGACGCCAACGACACCCGCGCCGCCATTTCCGACATCGCCAACCTGCGGGCGCAGAAGGCCAAGCTGCTGGGCTTCCCCAACTACGCGGCCTATGTGTTGGCCGACCAGATGGCGGTGACGCCGGACGCGGCGGAAGGCTTCATGAAGCGGATGGTGCCGGCGCTGGCGGCGGAACAGAAGCGCGAGGCGGCCGAGATCCAGGCCCAGATCAAGACGGACGGCCAGGATTTCGCCCTGAAGCCCTGGGACTGGGACAAGTACGCGGAGCAGGTGCGCAAGGCCAAGTACGACCTGGATGAAGGCGCGCTGAAGCCCTATTTCGAGCTGCACACCGTGCTGGAGGAGGGGGTGTTCTACGCCGCCAACCAGCTGTACGGCCTGACCTTCAAGCGCCGCACCGATATCCCTGTCTACCAGTCCGACGTGCTGGTCTACGACGTCATCGACAAGGACGGCTCTCCCCTGGGGCTGATGTATTTCGACTACTTCAAGCGCGACAACAAGTCGGGCGGGGCCTGGATGTCCAACTTCGTCCAGCAGTCCAAGCTGCTGGGCACCAAGCCCGTGGTCTACAACGTCTGCAACTTCACCAAGCCCGCCCCGGGCCAGCCGGCGCTGATCAGCTTCAGCGACGTCACCACCATGTTCCACGAATTCGGCCACGCCCTGCACGGCCTGTTCGCCAACCAGACCTATGAGACCCTGTCGGGCACCAACGTGGCGCGCGACTTCGTCGAGTTCCCGTCGCAGTTCAACGAGCACTGGGCGTTGGACCCCAAGGTCCTGGCCCACTACGCCAAGAACTACCAGACGGGCGAGGTCATGCCGGCCGACCTGGTGGAGAAGATCAAGAAGGCCGCCACCTTCAACCAGGGCTATGCCCTGGGTGAGATCGTCGCCGCCGCCATGCTGGACCTGGAATGGCACAGCCTGCCGGCCGACGCGCCCAAGCAGGATGTCGACGCCTTCGAGAAGGAGGCCCTGGCCAAGACCGGCCTGGACGTGGACGACGTGCCGCCACGTTACCGCTCCAGCTATTTCCTGCACATCTGGGGCAACGGCTACGCCGCCGGCTACTACGCCTACCTGTGGACGGAGATGCTGGATGACGACAGCTACGCCTGGTTCAAGGACCATGGCGGCCTGACGCGGGAGAACGGCGAGCGCTTCCGCGAGATGATCCTGTCCAAGGGCCATACCGAGGACTACGGCCCCATGTTCCGCGCTTTCTACGGCCAGGATCCGGACATCGGGCCCATGCTGCAGAACCGCGGCCTGGCGCCGGAAGCCAAGTAAGCCTTCACCCGCGCGGGTTTGAGTGTGACGAGGGGCCGGTGGCGCATGCCGCCGGCCCCTTTTTTTAATGGACCGGCGCCGGGTTTATGTTTACCGACCGGCGACTGTCTAATAATCGGAACGCCTGTCAAACGGCCCCAGGCCTATTCGGATGATTTTGTAAGGCTCTCCAGGAAGAATCCATTCACTACAGCCGAATTCAGATCGCCGTCGGGAAAAACGCCTAACTGGCGGAGCTTGTCCGTTAGAGCTTCAAAAAGCTGATCGGTCGCTTGAGAGTCGTCCGCCATTTGATCGAGTTGGTCCGCGATATCCAGAACAGCCATCTCCTCAGCTTTTATATTTTCGGGGGATGCCGTATTGGTGCCTGATCGAACTCGAAACGCTGCGGTACGCCGCATGTAGTCTGCTAGTGCGCCTAGTGATGCCCGCCGTATCGAGGCTGCAACTCGATCTGCAGTTTTGAGATCGCCAGCTGTCACAAGCTGCTTGTGAAAGTTATTGAGATCATCAATTAGACTACGGGCCAGGGTTTCCGAGGCTAATAGTCGGTCAACCCGCCGCCGATTCCGGTCCGTGCTGCTTGTCTGTTCCCCTTCCACAGCGGCAGCCCGGCCGCGCTTCCTATCCAGGACGGCTGCGTCGGCTGCAAGCTTTGCCTCATCGACGCTGTGGGCGAGCCCATGCCTAAACGTCTTCATCCCCTGCCGAGCGCTGTCGGCTACGTACCAAGCAAAACGCCCCTCAGCATTCGGTTCTTCGAATGCCGTTCCGCTCAGACCGTCGCCAAAGAATTTAACCCAATTCGGGCCAACGCCATGCAGGCCCTTTTGATATCGTCTCCAACCGTCCATAGCGCACCTCGATTTATGTCGCGACGTAAATATGAGTTATTTTTGTCGCGACGTAAATAAGGAATCGTAATTAGCTGGCGGCTTTCTAGCTCAATCCGGCAAACAAACACTAAACACCTTGCTTTAGTATTCGCGTCGAGATACTAAAGCATATGCTTAACCAACCATCCCCTCTCGACCTCACCTTCCAGGCGCTTGCCGACCCCACCCGCCGTGCCTTGGTGGAACGGCTGGTGCGCGGGCCGGCGTCGGTCAGCGAGCTGGCGCAGCCGCTAAAGATGTCGCTGCCGGCCGTCATGCAGCATCTGGCGGTGCTGGAGAGTTCCGGCCTGGTGCGGTCGGAGAAGGTGGGGCGGGTGAGGACCTGCCGGATCGACGCCGCCCAGCTGAGCCTGGCGGAGCAATGGATCAATCAGCGGCGCATGGAATGGGCCGGTCGCCTGGATCGGCTGGGCCGCTATCTCGAAACACTAAAAGACGAAGACGGAGAGGAATCATGACCCAAGTTGGAACCCAGGCCGCCGACGCGGCCGCGCTGCGGCCCGAGCCCGTGCGCATCTCCCGCGCCATCCCCGCGCGGCGCGAGACGGTGTTCAAGGCGTGGAGCAAGGCGGAACATGTGAAGCACTGGTTCGCGCCGGAGCATTACACCGTGTCCCACGCCACCGTGGAGATGCGGGTGGGCGGCGCGTTCGAGGTGTGCATGCGGGCGCCGGACGGCACGGAGCATTGGACACGCGGCAGCGTCGCCGAGGTCACGCCCATCGACCGCCTGGTGCTGGACCTGCGCGTGGACGGTGGCGACGGCAAGGTGCTGTTCACCGCCTGGACGGAGGTGACCTTCTCCGACACCACCTGCGGCACGCAGCTGGACATCGTGCAGACCTACACCGTCTATGATCCCGCCATGCTGACCGCCATCGGCGGCGCGCCGGAAGGCTGGTCCCAGACCCTGGACAAGCTGGCGCGGCACGCCGCCCACCTGGACGGCCGCACGGGCGACCTGCCCACCGAGCGTTCCGTCGTCCACGCCGTCTTCAGTCTGGAGCGCACCTACGACGCGCCGGCGGCTCGCGTCTGGCGAGCCCTGTCGGATTTCGAGGCCAAGGCCAAGTGGTTCGGCGGCGACCCCGGCCAGTGGGAATCGCTGGAGCGCAGCATGGACTTCCGCGTGGGCGGCACGGAGCGGGCCAAGGGCCGCTGGCAGGGGGGCGTGACCTCCACCTTCGATGCGCATTACCTGGACATCATCCCCCAGGAACGCATCGTCTACAGCTATGTCATGCACCTGGATGAGCGGAAGATTTCCGTCTCGCTGGCGACCATGGAGTTGAAGCCGGCCGGCGCGGGCCGCACCACCCTGAAGATCACGGAGCAGGGGGCCTTCCTCGACGGCTATGAGGACAACGGTTCTCGCGAGCACGGCACCGGCTTCCTGATGGACCGGCTGGGCGCCTCGCTGAAGGACTGAGGGGGCGAATAACCGACCGGATCAGGCGGCCTGGGGGCGTTTCAGCTGATAGGCGATCATGCCCAGCACGCTGGCCATCAGCACCAGGCCGCCGATCAGCAAAACGTCGTGGGTATCCACCGCGCCGGCCATGGTGTGGGCGACGCGCAGCACCACGCCCGTGCCCCAGATGGCGTAATAGCGCCGCTTCGCCGCCTCGCCGGAGAGGGCGAGCGAGGGCACGCGCTCCAGGACCTGCACCAAGGTCACCGCCGCCACGGCCCAGGGCAGCAGGCCCGGCGTGGTGTCGGCCGCGAACAGCAGGCCCATGGTCAGCAGGGCCGCCAGCGCCAAGCCCGCCAGGGCGCGGCGCCGCCGGGGCTGCTCGATCTCCGCATACCACCAGCGGGTCAGCAGGCCGGCACCGATGCTGGTGGCCAACAGCGCGCCCGCCACCGCCACGGCGAAGGCCGGCACCAGCGCCGCCGGCAGCAGGGGTCCGATCCAGAACAGCCAGAACACCAAGGGAATGCTGTTGGCCAGCAGGATGCGCACGGCCTGGCGGCTGGTGTCGTTGGCGTAGACCATCTGGAACAGGCCAGCCCACCACAGGGCCAGCGTGGCCGCCGCCGCCGTGAGGGGGATGCCGACGGATGGCGGCAAGGCCAGGGCCACGGGGATCAGCGCCAGGCTCAGGGGGGCCCAGCCCAGGCGGATCGCGGGTCCGGCGTCCCGGGCCCAGCGCCGCCGCAGCCATCGCGCCGGCATGCGCACGCCCAGCCGGTAGGTCAGGCCGGCGGCGGCCAGCAGGGGCGGTATCAGCAGGAAGCCCGCGGGCCACGCCGCCAGATCCTCCAATGACGGGCTGGCCTCAAGATAGACGTAGACGGCCAGGAACAGGGGCGTGGCCAGCAGCAGCCACGCCAGGCCGGCGCTGACCGGCTCGGCCGCCAGGTAGGCCTCCCATGCCGCCAGCACGTCCGCGTCGAAATTGGCACGCAGCGAGGGGTAGTCGTTACGGATCAGGGTGATCAGGCCGCGCACGTCCTTGGTCAGGTCCGGCAGGGACAGGCGCAGGCGCGGACTGTACCGGTCCGGCGGCGCCTGCAGCAGGCGATAGGCGGCGGCGTAGGTGTGGTCCCGGCCCCGCAGCTTGGCCAGGAAGGCCAGGTCGCGCCCCCGCTTGTGCACGGCGGCCAGCAGGGGCGTCTGCGTGCCGGCCTTGGCCGTGTCCCAACGGAAATGGGCGCTGGCGAGGGGGACCAGCGCGTCCGAGCGGGGCGCCGTCGACAGCAGCAGCCGGGCCAGCCAATCCTCCGTCCGGTTCTGCACATCGATATGGGCGAGGGCGGGGGAGGCCAGCACGGCCGCCAGGGCGTCCTTGAGCGCGGTGGGGTCGGCGGGGGTTGGGGCGGAAAGCAGATCGCCCAAATGATTGCACAGCGCGACGTGGCGGATCACCGCCTCGTCCACCGTGGGTTCCGGGGGCGGTGCCTCCGCCGGCGGCGCCTCGGCGGGGGTCGGCGACGGTCCTTCGGCGGCAGGTGGCGGCGCCTCGGCCGTCTCGGCCTCCTCCGCCGCCACGCTGGCGTCCGGCGCCTGCCGGCGGGCGTGCAGCAGGGCTTGCTCATAGGCCTGGCGCAGCGCCTGGAATCCATCCGGATCATCCTCCGGATTGGTGACCTTCAGGCGCCGGGCATAGGCGCGGCGGATGGCCAGTTGGTCGCCCGTGGGCTCCAGCGCCAGGATGTCCCAGGGGTTCACAGGTACGTCTCGCCTTCCAACTGGTCCAGCGCCTCGCTCAGCGACTGGCGGGCGGTCTCGATGGCGCGGGGCTCCTGGCTTTCCAGGACGCCCTCGAACTGCGCCAGCAGGTGGGCGACATAGGCGCGCTTGTCCCCCAGGAAGTCCTCATAGCAGCGGTTGGCGCGGGCCAGGACGGCGCGGTTGGCCTCGGTGTCGCGCGGGTGGACCTTCAGGGCCGCCAGCGCCTGGCGCCGGGCCTCCAGGTCGTCGGGCTTGACCGATTCCTCGTCCGTGATGACCAGGTTCCGTTGCTCCCCCGTCTCCGGCACGTGGACGTCCACCTCCAGCAGGCCGTTGATGTCGTAGGTGAAACGGCAGTCAACCTTGACGGCGCCGGCCGGCCGGGGCGGCACGGGGATGCTGACCTGGCCCAGGGCGACGTTGTCCTGCACGTCGCGCGACTCCCCCTGGTAGATGGTGAAGGTCACCGCCTTCTGGTTGGCCTGCAGGGTGTGGAAGCTGCTGACCCGGCTGGCGGGGATGACGGTGTTGCGCTCCAGGATGGGGGAGAAGATGCCGGTGCGCAGGCTGCCGTCGGGGTTGCGCTCCGCCACGTCCACGCCCAGGGAATAGGGGCAGACGTCGGTGATGACCACCTCGTTCAGGGCGGCGTCGCGGCCCTTCAGCCCGGCCTGGACGGCGGCGCCCAGCGCCACCGCCTCGTCGGGGTGCACGGAATGGGCGGGGAAGCGGCCGAACATGCGGGTGACGGCGCGGCGCACCGCCGGCATGCGCGTGGCCCCGCCCACCAGCACGATCTCGCGCAGTGACCGCGCCTCCAGCTGGCCGTCGCGCAGCGCGCGCAGCACGGGCTCGCGCAGGCGGTTCAGCAGGCCTTCGGCCTTGGCTTCGAAGGCTTCGGCCGTCAGCTCGTACTCATAGGTCTTGTCCTTCCACACCACGCGCACCGGCGTCGACCCCTGCTCGCTCAAGGCGCGGCGGGCGCGTTCGGCGGCGGCGCGCAGGCGCTGGTACAGGGCATCGCTGTCACGCGTGTCGCGGCCCCAATCGGTGGCGAAACGCTGGCGCAGGTCGTCCACGATCAGCTCGTTGAAGTCCTCACCGCCCAGGCGGTTGTCGCCGCTGGTGGCGCGCACCTCGATCACGCCCTCGAAGATCTCCAGGATGGACACGTCGAAGGTGCCGCCGCCCAGGTCGAAGACCAGGAATTGGGTCTCCGCCTCCAGCTGGTGGATGCCGTAGGCCAGGGCGGCCGCCGTCGGCTCGTTCAGCAGCCGCTCCACCTTCAGGCCGGCCAGCTCACCCGCCCGGCGCGTGGCCTTGCGCTGCTTGTCGTTGAAATAGGCCGGCACGGCGATGACGGCTTCGGTCACCGGCTGGCCCAGATAGGCCTCCGCGTCGGCCTTCAAGGTCTTCAGCACCAGGGCCGACAGCTCTTCCGGCAGGAAATCGCGCTTGCCGAGGCGGGTGACGCGCTGCGAGCCCATCAAGCGCTTGAAGGCGGTGGCGGTCAGGGTGGGGTGCGTGGCCTGGCGTTCGCGCGCCGGCAGGCCCACCAGCACCGTGCCCTGGTCATCCAGGCTGACGGCGGAGGGCGTCAGCCGGTGGCCGAGGCTGTTGGGAATCAATTCCGCCTTGCCATCCCGCCAGACGGCCACCGCGGAATTGGTGGTGCCCAAATCGATGCCGACGATCAACCCAACGACCCTCCTGATACACCAACCGGCGGTACGCATCATGCCGCCACCGTTCTAGCCGCCGGGACGGCCAGGGGGAAGGGCGGATGCCAGCATGCGGCCAAGATCATGCGGCCAAGATCATGCGGCCATGATTAAGGCTTCTTGGCGGACAGGCGGCCCCGCTACAGTGACGCCAAACACCGGCACCCGAGCATCGCCATCCAGATGCCGGCCAGCCTGAACGAGGGGGATTATGTGATGAAGTCCGGTTTGACCCAGCGCGCCCGCGCCTGGAGCGCCGCCGTCGCGCTGTCGCTGACCTTGCTGGGCGCCGGCGCCGCCCCGGCGCGTGAGGCCCCGCCCGCCGACAAGGCCATCCAGCAGGCGGTGGACCAGGCCTACGCCAAGGTCAAGGGCGTGATGGACGGGGAAAACGCCAGCTACATCCCCTATCTCGCCAAGGCCGACCCCAAGCTGTTCGGCATCGCCGTGGTCACGGCCGATGGCCGGGTGTTCAAGGCCGGTGACGCGGGGCAGGAGTTCCCCGTCGAGTCGATCGCCAAGGTCTTCACCCTGGCCCACGTGCTGAAGGATCAGGGGCCAGACGCGGTGATGGCCAAGATCGGCGTGAACGCAACCGGCCAGCCCTTCAACTCCGTCCTGGCCATCGAGCTGAACAACGACAAGCTGACGGGCAGCCCGCCGGCGGGCAATCCCCTGGTCAACGCCGGCGCCATCGCCGCCGCCAGCCTGGTGCCGGGCGCCGACGTCAACGCCCGCTGGAAGGTGGTGCTGGACACGGCCTCCGCCTTCGCCGGGCGGGCGTTGGCCCTGAACCAGGACGTCTACCAGTCGGAAATGGCCAGCAACCAGCATAACCAGGCCATCGCCCTGCTGCTGCAAAGCTATGACCATCTCTACGCCGACCCGGCGGCGACGGTGGACCTTTACACCCGCGAATGCTCCTACAACGTCAGCGCCGTGGACCTGGCCACCATGGGCGCCACCCTGGCCAACGGCGGCACCAACCCGATGAGCCACAAGGTGGTGGTGGACGTGGGCACCAGCGCCCGCGTGCTCGCCGTCATGGCCACCGCCGGCCTCTACAACACCACGGGCGAATGGCTGTTCAAGGTGGGCCTGCCGGGCAAGAGCGGCGTGGGCGGCGGCATCCTGGCGGTGGCGCCGGGCAAGCTGGCCATCGGCGTCTATTCCTCCCGCCTGGACGCGGCCGGCAACAGCGTGCGGGGACAACTGGCGGTGCAATCCATCGCGGAGACGCTGGGCCTGAACCTGTTCGCGCCGGGCAAGTAGGCAAGAGCGACGGGCGGCCGCAGCGCGAGAACGGCCGGCCCCTTCGCCTTTAGATTGACAGGAACAAAAATAGAACACATGCTGCTCTTCCAGCAACAGGGAGAGCGAGCATGGATGGTTGGCAGCGTCGGTACCGCCTGAGCAACGGCCCGGGTGGCCTGGGTGTCAGTTGCACGGGCGAAGGCTTGGCCTTGGCGGGCGTACCCCTGCTGGTCAAGGGTGCGGGCGGCTTCCGTGCGCGCCCGGCGGCGGAGGTGGCGGTCCTGCTGAAGCGCGCCTACGCCGGTGCCGGGCCAGGTGCGACCGTGCTGCCCGGCATATCCAAGATCGCCGATGCCCTGAACCGGGGTGACTTGGTCCAGGCCATGATCCGCGCCGTGCACCTGCGCTTGCCGGAGTTGGACTGGGACGCCGCCGTCCGCCTGGCCCGGGCCAACGACAACCTGGCGAAGTACAGTCCCGATCAACCGCGCGATTGGCATGGACGCTGGACAGATGGGAATGGGGTGGCAGAGGGGGGCGAACCGGCTGAGGCGAAGCCCAAGAATGCCGATGGGCACGAAACGCCCGTCAGGCCCGGAAAAAAGGAAACGGACGCCCCCACAGCTCAACCGTTGCTCCGCGTTTCTACTGCATCCGATTTCGCCATTCCCGCGACGCCGGCGGCTGCGCCCAAAGACTTCGTATTCGCGCAGAGCTTCAACGACCGGGTCCATACTTATTGGCAGGAAAGCTTGGCGCCCTTGTTGGCGGCGCACGGCACCAAGCCCCCCGTCGGACAGAAGGAGTGGGTCATTGAGGAAGGGGCGACCATCGTTGCCAGGAAAGACAATGGCGCCTTGGAGCTGCAGAATGAAGGTGGCCTGCCGCGGGGAAAAGATATTTCAGAAAGAGAGTTTCATCCGGATCTCAATTTGAAAGAACCAGATAAGTATATATTATTGGGTACCGTACACACACATCCTTATGACAGTGGCGTCACAGGTGCTTCATTCAGTGGTTATGATGTATATTATTTGATGAGTGAGCATATTAATTTCTCATTTGTGCAAAGTGGGGAAAGTCAGTTTTTGTTTCTGAAAACAAAACAGACGCCGAGGGTATTTAATCATATCGATGTCATCAATTATCAAGATGAGAGAATTCACCAGCTGATGCAGGAGAATCCAAGTCTTTCCATGGCGCGGGCCAGTAGCATCGCGAATGTGGAAGTCGCAAGAGAATATCATCTCGCTTATTATGAGGGAAGCAATGGCAAGCTATCTCGCGTTTCTCCGTAAGGTGACTCTGGGTGTCGCGGTCATTGCCATGCTTTCAATCGGGACAGCCAGCGCAAGAGATTTTTGCTGGGCATATCCCGGTGTTGAGGCGACAAGATATAGTAAAGGTATTACAATTTATCCGGGTCAATTTAGGCGAGTCATGTGGTATTGGCGCTTGGCCAGAACTGCCGTGAGGCACAAAGACTATCGAGGCGCAAATCAGGAGTTGCTTAGGGCGATGGGTGCCCTAGGATCCTGTGGCAAGTATGAAATTGTCGAGGATGATTCTGGATTTCACGAGCTCGAAGCCGACGATGTCGAGAAACATGGCAAATCTGAAATGGCCGCTAGAATAAGAATGGGACTTCTTGAAAGCTATTTTGGTGACTGTATGGAAGATTTTCTCAGGCTGTACAGAGATGGTTATCCCCTGACAGTCGCCCCCTCTGGTGAGGTTATCAGGCGGCGGGTTTGAGGTCGGCTTCGGGCGCCTCCTTCTGTGGCTTGGGGATACCGTCGCGGAAGGCCTGGAGGGGTGTTCTGCCCTTCATGCCGCGCCCCTGATGGGGCCGCTTGGTATTGTAGACGACCAGGTATTGGTCGAGCACGACCTGCATCTCTTCGATGGTGTCGAACCAGGTGCGGCGGCCTTCGACGCGGAAGTGCTCATCCAGCAGCGTGCGGTGCAGGCGCTCGACGATGCCATTGGATTGCGGGCGTTTGACCTTGGTCCGCTTGTGCTCGATGCCTTCCAGTTGAAGGAACAGTTCGTAGGGGTGCTGGTCCTCGCGGCCACAGAACTCGCGGCCGTTGTCGCTAAGCACGGCCTCGACGGTGGCGTCCTCGGCCTCGAAGGTGGGCAGCACGTCGTTATTCAGGGTCTGGACAGCGGTCAACGGCAACTTGTTGGCGTAGAGCCTGGCCCAGGCATGACGGCTGTGGCAGTCGATGGCGGTCTGCAGGTAGACCTTGCCCACACCCTTGAGGACGCCGACGAAGAAGGTGTCCACGGCCACCAGGGCGCCGGTGTGGGGCGCTTCGATGTGCCGTTCCCGGAACTCTGGGCTGAAGCGTTCCAGCAGGCGGATTTGCTCGTCCGAGAGGGTCAGCCTGCGCTCCGCCGTGCTCTTCTCCAGGCGCAGCAGTCGGTCGTGCTTGGTCAGCAGGTTGTGGCGCTGCCACACGCCACGCACGCCGCCGGATGATACCTGGATGTTCCGCATGGCCAGTTCCTGGGCCACCCGCAGAGGGCCGTGGCAGGGATGGGCCAGGGCATGGTCCAGCACCGCCGTTTCCACCTCCGCCGGCACGCGGTTGGGATGGGGGCCGCGCGGGCCGGGCAGACGGTCGATCAGGCCATCGGCGCCAAAGGTCTGGTAGTTCCGGCGGATCTCATAAAATTGCTGTCGGCTGTAGCCCATTACCTTGCAGGCTTTGCTGACGTTGCCGAGGTCGGACGCAAGTTCAAGCAGGCTCAGCTTACGGCGTGCTACCTTCTGTGCCGTGGTCATGTCGTTCTCCGGTCTTTGGGTTGATGTTGCTCGCAACTCCATCAAACCCTACCAGAGGTGGCATGGCCACACCGGCTCCCGCGGGGGCCGGTGTGGCCGGGACTGTCAGGTCATTACTCTCTCAGCACACTCAGGCAAACTGAGAAGCGGGACCCTCCTTAAGGAATTGGGAGTCCTTGAATGGGGTATCGGGCGGGGCAGTTTCATCGTGGGCGCCCGATACCGCCTGATTGTACAGAGATGGTTATCTCCTGATAGCCGCCCCCTCAGGTTTGCTTCATGCGGCCCAGCGTCTTGTCCGACACGCCGGTGAAGTTGTTGGACAGCAGGTAGCGCGGGCTGGACTGGACCCATTTGTCCAGGTCGATCTCCTCGAACTTGCCGTTGTCCCAGGTCTGGATGATCTCCACGTCCTCGGTGCCCACGTTCTGGATGGCGTGGCCGAAGCCCATGGGGATGTAGGCGACATCGCCGGGGCCGAACTCCGCCACCTTGCCGCGCCCGCCGGAGCCGAACAGGGCCACCTGGGCCTTGCCGCGCAGGTAGTAGTGCCACTCGTTGGCGTTGACGTTCCAGTGCAGCTTGCGGATGCCGCCGGGCTTCAAGGTCATATAGCCGCCCGACATGGTGCGCGAGGCTGGGAACTCATCGATGGTGGCCAGGCGGAAGGTGCCGCCGTCGAAGTCGCGCGCCGCCTTGGGGTCCTTCAGCAGGCGGAACTTGTGGGTGGATTCCTTGGGCCAGGGGGCCTCCAGCGCGTCGGCCGCGTGCAGGATGGGGCCGGACTGGATGTAGGTCTCACCCTTGGGGAAGGCGTCGAACACGTCCTTGGGCAGGCCGAAGTTCAGGGCCAGCATTTCCTTGGGCGTCACGTCGACCCAGTCGGTGATGGAGAAGGTGCCGTGCTCGGAAAAGGCGCCATTGTCGAAGGACAGGATGAAATGGCATGGCTTGTCGCCGATGCATTGGATGGAATGGCCGTGGCCCTTGGCGAAGTACCACAGGTCGCCCGGCTCGAAATTGTTGATCTCGCTGGCGCCGGAGGGATCGATCACCACCGTCTGGCAGCGGCCCTCGATGACGAAGGCCCATTCCGCCGCGATGGCATGCCAGTGCAACTCGCGCGAGGCGCCGGGCTGCAGGAACATGTGCACGCCGGCGATGCCCTTGCTGATGGGGAACTGGTGGACCGTCGCCTCCTTGGCCCAGCCGCCGGTCGTCACCTTGGGCTTGTTGCCGTCCAGCGAGAACTTGAAGTCGGGCATGGCGCCCACGTCCTGCGGATCGTGGTAGGCCACGGTGTCGCCCGGGGGCAGGGGCACGGCGTTGCGGCCGAAGCCGCCGTCGCCCGGCCGGGCCATGAATTTGTCCGCCGCCTCCGCCACGCTGCGGAACGTCACCATGCCGCTGGCGCCCAGGGCCGCGGCGCCCAGAAAACCGCGCCGGTTTGTAGACATCAATATCCTCCCGTTACCATACGCCCGGTATTCGCCGCGCGATGATTTGTATTCGTGACCTCACTATTGACTTGGGATCGGTAAATCGGAATTCTGATGATTAGATAACGGCGATCGAAAATCCCGATGAGGCGCCATGCTGGACCCGCTGCACCTGCGTACATTTGTCGCAATCACGGAGGTGAAGAGCTTTTCGGAGGCGGGGCGCCAGCTGGGCCTGTCGCAATCCAGCGTTAGCGAGCATGTGAAGCGGCTGGAACAGTTCGCCGGACAGCGCCTGTTCCAGCGCGACACCCATTCCAACGCCCTGACGGAGCATGGCCGCGCCATGCTGGAATTCGCCCGCACCATCCTGGAGGTGAATGAGCGGGCCAAGCGTCATTTCACCCAGTCGACCAAGCGCCAGCTGTTCCGCTTCGGCGCCTGCGAGGATCTGGCCATGGGCTGGGTGCGCGACATCATCCGCTGCTTCATGGCCGGCCACCCCGAGGTGGACCTGGATTTCACCATCGCGCTCAGCCGCACGCTGACGGAGATGTTCGACGATGGGGCGCTGGACATGGTGTTGTGCAAGCGCTGGCCGGACGGCGACCGGGGGGAGCTGGTGTTCCGCGATCAGGTGGTGTGGGCCTCGGCCGCGGCGGAACCCGTGTTCCGGCATGACGAGGCGCAACTGGTGCTGTATCCGCCGCCCAGCATCACCCGCTTCATGGCCCTGACGGCGCTGGAGCGGGCGGCCGTGCCCTGGCGCATCGCCTGCACCAGCGGCGACCTGAACGGCCTGGCGGCGGCCACGGCCATGGGCGTGGGCATGATGGCCCATGCCAGCCGCCTGCTGCCGGCCGGCGTCCAGGCCTGCCCACCCGACCCCCGCCTGCCGTCCCTGGGCGCCCTGGAATTCGTCATCCTGGAAAGGAAGGCGCGCGACCGGCGCTTTCTCACCGAGATGTCGGATGCCATCCGCGCCAAGGCCGCGAAGGAGGCGGCCATGGCTCCGGCGGCTTGAAAATGGGGTAAGGATCGCGCTTAGGTTGACGTGAACAAAATAAGAACATAGGATGCTCATCCATCAACAATGGAGAGTGAGCATGGACGGCTGGCAGCGTCGTTATCGCCTAAGCAACGGCCCGGGCGGCCTGGGTGTCAGTTGCACGGGCGAAGGCTTGGCCTTGGCGGGCGTACCCCTGCTGGTCAAGGGTGCGGGCGGCTTCCATGCGCGCCCGGCGGCGGAGGTGGCGGTCCTGCTGAAGCGCGCCTACGCCGGTGCCGGGCCAGGTGCGACCGTGCTGCCCGGCATATCCAAGATCGCCGATGCCCTGAACCGGGGTGACTTGGTCCAGGCCATGATCCGCGCCGTGCACCTGCGCTTGCCGGAGTTGGACTGGGACGCCGCCGTCCGCCTGGCCCGGGCCAACGACAACCTGGCGAAGTACAGTCCCGATCAACCGCGCGATTGGCATGGACGCTGGACAGATGGGAATGGGCAGGGGCCTGCAGCGGAATCGGAAGAATATGAGAGGCATGGTCCACCAGCCAACAGGTCGGCTCCGCCGAGGAGGGAAACATCACCAAGTGCTTCGCAGTATCGACGAGAAATAGCCGGTGCGCTTAAAGAGCAGAGTCCAATTTTGGTGCAGGAGATATTGCCTTTTGGCGATTTCCTGGCGTTTGGGAGGTTGCCGCCATGGATTGAAGCGCTGCCGGATGCTGTCAAGAATGAATTTAAGGAACCGATTCCACGCCTGAGCGGCAAGGAAGGAGCAAAGGGCCCTCCTAGTTGGGCGGAGGGGTTTAGGCCAAGAATTGGAGAAAATGCCGAGAGTTTCGCACGGCGCCTGATGAATGATCGGTACGGTCCTGGTAATTGGAAAGACGGGCCAAAATCACCATATAGCCAAATAAAAAAGTGGGCGGACAGAAGTTTCAGAATACCGAGATGGGTTTACGAACGATATGGTGCAATATGAACACAGTTTATCTTCTCTACCATAGCTACAGCACGGAATACGGCGAAAACCAAAAAATGATAGGAGTGTTTTCCGATTATGGCAAATGTCAGCATGCTATTGGGAAACTTTCTGACCAGCCTGGTTTTGTCGACCATATCGATGGTTTCAACATTGTTGAGATTCAGATTAATAAAATAAAAGGTGATTTTTATCTAACTTTCATCGAGGATTAGATAAATGGCAACTTCGGAAAGTGTTGACGTTTTTAGTCTTTGGGTGGAAACTATCAACAATGATATTGAGGTGTACTCTCTGTTGGGCATTTTTTCCAGCGATGAAAATGCGCATGCGGCTATGGAAGTTCTAAAGAAAGAGAATTCTTATTCTGAGAATAGTGAATTAAAGGTTTTTAGGTATACGTTAGACCACATTGACTGGTCTGATGGGTTTATAAGTTCGGCCAAGGCGCTGGGTCTGGAATGACCGGGATATGATATCGACTCGCACTATGTGCCCTTGATGCCAACCCTCGAGTATCTACAATTCCCGAGTTATCGACATCCGACCATTGGTCGCCGCTTCCCAGCAAGGGCGGCGGCCGGGCTTCCCCAGCCGCCGCCCGTCAGACTCACCCCTTCATCGCCGCGATGTGCTGGTCGATGATCCGTTCCAGCAGGGTCAGGGGCACATTGCCCGACAGCACCAGGGCGTCGTCGAAACGCTTGAGATCGAAGCGGGCGCCCAGGGCGCCCTCCGCCTTCTTGCGCAGGGTGTTGATCTGGTTGTGCCCCATCTTGTAACCGCAGGCCTGGCCCGGCATGGCGCAATAGCGGTTCAGCTCGCTGCGCAGCTGGGCCACCGGCATGCCGGTGTTGGCGTGGAACCAGTCCAGCGCCTGTTGGAAGCCCCAGCGCTTGGCGTGGATGCCGGTGTCCACCACCAGGCGGCAGGCGCGGAAGCCGATGGACTGCAGGAAGCCCAGCTTGCCCAGCGGGTCGCCGTCATAGGCGCCCAGCTCGTTGCCCAACTGCTCGGCATACAGGGCCCAGCCCTCGGAATAGGCGTTGAAGGCCAGGTGGGTGCGGATTAGGGGGAGTTGATTGGCGTACTCCCCCTGCCAGATGTGGCCGGGGATGCCCTCGTGATAGCACAGCGTGGGCAGGGAGTAGCGCGGCCAGATGCCCGTGTCCTTGAGGTTGATGTAGTAGTAGCCGGGAACGCTGCCGTCGATGCTGCCGGCCGAGGCATAGCCGTTGGGGGCGCCGTCCTGGATGGCGGGCGGCACGCGGCGGATGACCAGATCGCCCTTCACCAGGGTGGCGAAGGCGCGGGGCAGGCGAGTGCGGATGTCGGCGATGCGGCCGTTCAGGTACTCCAGCAGCTTGGCGCGGCCGGCATCGTCGTTGGCGAACAGCAGGTCCGGCCGTTTGCTCAGCGCCGTCATGCGCTCGCCCACCGTGCCCTGGGTCAGGCCCTGGGCCTTCAGCAGGGTATCCATCTCCGCCTGGATCTGGGCGATCTGTTCGCGGCCCTGGGCGTGCATCTCGTTGGCCGTGCGGGTGGTGGTGGTGCCGGCGCGCAGGGCCCAGGCGTAATACTCCTCCCCCTGCGGCCGCTGCCACACGCCAGGCTCCGCCACCGCTACGGCGCGCTGGGCCTTCAATGCCGCGATCTGCTTGTCCAAAGCCGGCGCCACCTTGGCGGCGCATAGCGCCTCCACGTCCTTGGCGTAGCGGTCCGGCAACTTCGCCTTGGCCGCGCGCTGCCGCAGGCTATCCACCAGGCCCCACTGGGCGATGGGCTCGGCCCGCGCCGGCACCATCTGGCCCAGCATGATGTCCAGCACGAAGTCCGGCGCCACCATGCCCACGCCGCGGTCGTGGTCCAGGCGCTCGGCCTCCGCCGCCAACTCGCCGGCATAGGCCTCGACCCGCGCCAGGTAGGCGTCGGCGTCGGCCGCGGTCTCCATCGCGTGCTGGGTGTCGAGGAAGGTGGGCACGTCGACATAGGCGCCGCCCAGGGGCGTCACCGAATAGGGGGTGTTGCGGAAGCTGTTCTGGCCGGACAGCGTGCCCACGTCGCCGAAGGGGAAGCGCCAGCCCTCGATGGCGGTGCGGAAGGCCTCCTCCGCCACGTCCACGTTCAGGGCTTGCGGGGCGGACAGCGTGGCGCGGTCGACCGCCCGCAGGGTCTTCAGCGTCTCGCCCGCCCAAGCGGCACGGGTGCGGTCGGCGGCGGCGGAGCGGTCGGTGAGACGGCCGTGCAGGGCGGCGCGCGCGTCCTTGTCGATGCCCAGCGCCGTGGCGTTCTCCGGATATTCCGCCAGCAGCCGTTCGGCGATGCCGGCCAGCAGCTTTTCCGCGGCGGCGTCGCCCGGCGCCGGGGCCGTTTCGGCCGCCCAAACGGGGAAGGGCAGGGCCATGCTGGTGGCCACGGCCGAGGCGCCCGCCAGCAACGCGCGGCGGCTGATATCCGACATGTCTCGCTCCCGATATTGTATGCAACTGCCTGATCCGCTTGTACCCGGCCCAGGGGCGGGGCGCGAGGGGGAAAACGCCCGAAGGCGGCCGGTCGCCTATCCCATGGCGGTCGGGTGGCCTAACCATTAAACACAAGCGGCACGGCAAGTGGGGATGGTCAGGGCGATGGGGGCGGGATTGCATCCGTGGCAGGAATTGACGCGCAACAGCGGGCTGACGCTGCACGGCCCGTTGGATATGGCGATGGATGCCGCCGCCCTTCAGGCGGACTTCGCCGTCCTGGACCGTGATTTGCCGGCCGCCGCGCGCGCCAGTTTCGGCGGCACCAAGGGCTGGACCTCCGTGCCGCTGTTGGATCGGCGCCTGGACGGGGCGCCGGTGGCGATGCCGGCATTGGCCTTGATGCCATCCGTGGCCGCACTTCTGGTGCGCGCGGACTGGCGGGTCCGGGCCTGCTACCTGCTGCGCCAGGGACCGGGGGAGGTTTTGAAATGGCATTACGACGGTCAAGCCCTGCACCTGGAGGAGGCGCGCATCCTCATACCCATCGCCGTGCCGTCCACAGCCGTCACCTGGATCGGGCACCAGCCGGTGGCCTATCCGGCCGGCCAGGGCTGGGCGGGTGACTTCTCCATGCCCCACCAGGTCGAAAACCCGGCGCCCGAACAGCGCGTCGTCCTGGCGCTGGATGTCGACGCCACCCCGGCCCTGGCGCGCCTGTTTCCGCCGGCCCTGTCGGCCGAGACGGCCCGGCGCACGCAACTGGCGCAGGAATGCTGCAACCTGGTCCGGGCCTGGCGGGCCAATGACCGCGAATAATGGTCCGCCGACGCGCAACCGTATGGACGCGGCCCGCGAGGGAATGCTAGACGATGGGCCGTCCGGCGCCCCAAGGCCCGGGCCGTCGGTGGGAACCGGATGGAGGCTTTCTCTCGCCCAAGGTGGAGAAAACCCGCCAACCGATTGATGCAAAAGACGGATGGGTGGCCGAGTGGTTTAAGGCAGCGGTCTTGAAAACCGCCGTGGGGCAACTCACCGTGGGTTCGAATCCCACCCCATCCGCCACCACACTTCCGTCCGGCCCATCGCTCGGAACGGGGCCATCCCCGCCGGGAAGCGGCGCATCAAAATCCCAACTTCGTTCGTGTGGGACGCCA
This sequence comes from Nitrospirillum guaranorum, assembly GCF_034653275.1. Lineage (NCBI taxonomy): Bacteria > Pseudomonadati > Pseudomonadota > Alphaproteobacteria > Rhodospirillales > Azospirillaceae > Nitrospirillum > Nitrospirillum guaranorum. The sequence continues at coordinate 1,700,351 of NZ_JAYEES010000003.1, forward strand.
CGCGCCTTCACTGGACAGGCGTGTGAGCAGATCACCGGCATCGCGGGCGGGCTGGTGGCGTAATTGCCGCCTCACCGCCGCGAAATCGCCGGGGGTGAGATGGCTCAGGTTTGCTATGCCGGCGGGGGCGGGCATGCCGAAGAACCGTTCGAAGGCCATGGCCGCGCGCGACGGCCCCAGCGGCGCCAGATCGATTTTGAAAACGAAGCGGCGCAACGCGGCGGCATCCAGCCGATCGGCATGGTTGGTCGCGGCGATCACCGGCAGGGGATGACGGTCCAGCCAGGTCAGCATTTCGTTGACCTGGCCCGCCTCCCAACTATTGTTCGCGGAACCGCGATCGAACAGCAGCGAGTCCACCTCGTCGAACAGCAGCACATGGCCGCGCTCACGCGCGTCGCCGAACGCCTTGGCGATGGCCGCTTCGGTGCCGCCCACCCAGCGCGACAGCAGGTCGGAGGCGCGCTTGACCACCAGCGGACGGTCGAGCGCGCGGGCCAGATGATGCGCCAGCGCGGTCTTGCCCGTGTCCGGTGGCCCCATCAGCAACAGCGACACATCCAGGTCTTCGCCTGTCTTTCCGGCGTTTTCCGCCAACTGGGCGAGCAGGGGTGCCAGCGGTACCGTGCTTTCGAACAGATCCAGGTCCACCTGTTCCGCATCCGCGCTCGGCACATCGCCGCCGCGCAAGGCGCGCACCAGGGCCACGGCGGGGCGGAAGGCCCCCTCGGCGTCGCCGGCCAGCCGCGCGGCCCGTGCCGCCACGCGCAGGACGGTCGCAGTTTCGGGTGCCGAATCCAGCAAGGCTTCCAGCCGACGGGACGGCGTGATCCCTTCCTCCAGGCTGATCCGCTTCAGCATACGCCGTGCCGCGCTGGGGGTTGGCAAATCAAGCTCCAGGACGAAACTCATGCGCCGCAGGATGGCCGCGTCGACGTTGCCCAACGCGTTGGTTGTCCAGATCACCGGCACATCGTTGGTTTCCAGCAGGCGATTGATGAAGACCTTGCTTCCCTGCCGCCCCGCCATCCAATCCCCGTCCGATGGCTTGGCATCGCCGATCAGATCCTCCATCTCGTCAAACAAAAGCGCGGTCGCGCCCGACGGCCCCATGACACGTTGGGCGAGTTGAAGCGCGCACACCCGCTCCCATCGGCTGGGCTCATCGCCATCGTCGTCGGCTTCGCCCACGCCGTGAAGCGACAGGCCCGCCGCCTGGGCCAAGGTGCGCGCCAGTTCGGTTTTTCCCGTGCCGGGCGGCCCATGGATCAGAATGTTGACGCCCGAAGCACGATCGCGGCTGGCGCCCATCAGCAACCGCACCAGGAAGGCGCAATCGGGGACATGGGCGAAATCAGGCAATGTGAGCCGAGCTTCCTGAGCCGGGCCGATCAGCGTGGAAATCACGGAGGCGGAATCGGCGGTGGCACGATCAAGCAGCTTTTCCAATGACCAGCGCAGATGAACCTCGATCACGCCCTGCCGATTGGCGCGAAAGCCGGCCAGGCCGAGCCGCAGCGCGGCGCTGTGCCGCACGGCGCGGTCGGCATCGATGGTGGCCGCGCCGGCCGCCTCACCCAAAAGCGATGGCAAATTGCGGCCGTGCTCACTCCACACCTCGGCCAGACCCGCCGCGCGGGGCAGGCGATCCACCGCCACCAGAAGACGCAGCAGAGTGGTGTCAAACGCGTCCAGCGCCAGGGTCTGGGCCAGCACGTCCGCAATGGCCAACACATGTGGTGTTGGCTCATCGCTCTGGGCGAGGTCCAGGGCAATCAGGGCGGAGGCCCAGTCGTGCGGGCCGTCCAATGTCAGCCATTCGGCTTGGGCACCAGCCCAGCCGTCAAGGGCACGGCGGAGACGCTCTTCGCCGACCGCGCCGATCCGAAGCGCCATGCTCCGGACCATCGTCCATTCGTTCATGAAAATTCCGCTCATACGTTCAGCGCGCGCCGGCGCAAGGCGACACGCACGTCACGGTCCATCCGTTTGGTTCGGGCTGCGGGCGGCGCATCCATGACCCCGCCGCATCGTCCCCGCAAATCGGAGAGCGCTTTACGGAAGGGAGCGGATGCCGCCGGCCGTGCCTGCGAAGGGCATGTGGGCCAGCAATCCATTTACTCCTAATCGGGCAGGCGAAAGGGCCTGCAGCCGTGCCTATAATCCTAATTCATCATTGTCGCAAGGGGCGGCGCGGCTCCGCGTCAGGCGCACCGGCGCGGTTTGCCTTGTACCCCCATGTCATCTTCCCCATACTCCGCACCCGTGCAAACCCGCAGGATGGTGCTTCATGGATTTCCGCCCGAACACGACGAGCCTTCGTTCCGTCTTCGGGGATATCCATCATGCCTGCCACCATCACGCTTGCCGATCTCAGCTGGGCCACGCCTGACGGGCGCCCGCTTTTCTCCCATCTCTCCCTCAGTTTCGGACCCCAGCGCACCGGCCTGGTCGGGCGCAACGGCGTGGGCAAATCCACGCTGCTGGCGCTGATGGCCGGCACGGTGCCGCCGCAGGGAGGCGCCGTCACCGTGTCGGGCACACTGGGGGTGCTGCGCCAGGGGGCGCATGCCCGCGCCCACGAAACCGTGGCCGATCTGTTCGGCGTCGCCGATGGCTTGGCGCTGCTGCGCCGCGCGGAACAGGGCGTCGCCACCATGGAGGAGCTGGCGGAGGCCGACTGGACCCTGGAGACGCGGCTGGAGGGGGCGCTTGCCCGCCTGTCCCTGGAAGTGACGCCCGGGACGCCGCTGGCCACGCTGTCGGGCGGACAGCGCACACGGGTGGCCCTGGCGGCCCTGGTGTTCGCCGAGCCCGACTTCCTGCTGCTGGACGAGCCCACCAACAACCTGGACGCGGAGGGCCGCGCCGCCGTGGCGGCCTTGCTGGCCGGGTGGAAGGCCGGCGTCATCGTCGTCAGCCATGACCGCGACCTGCTGGAGGGCATGGACGCCATCGTCGAGCTGACCTCCCTGGGCGCCGCGGGCTATGGCGGAGGCTGGAGCCGATACCGCGCCCTGAAGGCCCAGGAACTGGCGGCGGCCCGGCACGACCTGGATGAGGCGGAGAAACGGGTGGCCGACGCCGCCCGGCGGGCGCAAGAGGCGGTGGAGCGCCAGGCGCGGCGCGATGGTGCCGGCCGGCGCAAGGCGGACAAGGGCGACATGCCGCGCCTGCTGCTGGGCATGCGCCAGGACAGCGCCGAGCGCAGCGCCGGGGCTGGCGCCCGCCTGGCCGATGCCCGCGGCGCCCAGGCTATGGATGCCGCCGCGGCCGCCCGCGCCCGCATCGAGGTGCTGCACCCCTTGTCCATCCCGCTGGCCTCCACCCATCTGCCCGCGCAGAAGGTGGTGCTGGCGCTGGAGGAGGTGACGGCCGGCTATGCGGAGGGGCGCCCCATTCTGAACGGCCTGTCCCTGTCGGTGACGGGGCCGGAACGGGTGGCTGTCGGCGGCCCTAACGGATCAGGCAAAAGCACGCTGCTGGCGGTGATCGCCCGCCGCCTGGCGCCCCGGTCCGGCGCCGTGCGGGTCTTCACCGGCATGGCGCTGCTGGACCAGCGGGTGAGCGTGCTGGATCCGGCGCTGTCCATCCTGGAGAACTTCCGCCACCTGAACCCCGGCGCCACGGAGAACAGCTGCCGTGCCGCCCTGGCCCGCTTCCGCTTTCGCGCCGACGCGGCCCTGCAAGGGGTGGCCAGCCTGAGCGGTGGCGAATTGATGCGCGCCGGATTGGCCTGCGTGCTGGGCGGGGAGGCGCCGCCGCCCTTGCTGATCCTGGATGAGCCCACCAACCATCTGGACATCGACGCCATCGAGGTGGTGGAGGCGGGCCTGCGCGCCTATGACGGCGCCCTGCTGGTGGTCAGCCATGACTCAACCTTCCTCGAGGCCATCGGCATCACCCGGCGGCTGGCTCTCGGAGATTGAGAAATTGGATGAAATGGTGTCGAAATTATAAGCAGTTACAATATCTTACTGAGCTGTCTTGATGTTGCGCGCGGGGCCGCCGTCCGTTTGCGCTGCGCCAGGTCCCCGCCCCCTTTTAAAAAGCTGAACACCGGCGCGACGGCGGCGGCGGCCAAGCCTCGGCATTGAACTGAGTGAATGAATTTTCTCTTTGAAAAACAAAGGTTCGTCTGAACTGTCTCAGGCGCGACCCCAATGCGACTTGGAGATGTGACGAAGTCATCGTATTTTCAGCACGGCACGGCGACGTGCCTCCTCTGATGCCGCTCTCCCAAGGCGGCCGTAAGCGTTCCACGTCAACCAACGCATCGACCCGTCCCACCGGACGGCTCGTGCGTTGCCGCGCGTGCCGCCGGCCTGGGCAAAAGCCCGGAGCGTTTCCATGGCATCCATTACGTCGCGTGATCCGGCGCAGCGCCGCCTGCCGCTGCTGATCGCCATCCTCTTCCTGTCCTACCTTTGTGTCGCCATCCCCCTGCCGGCCGTGCCCGTCTATGTCACCGAGCAGCTTGGGCTGGACAATGCTTGGGCCGGCCTTGGCACCGGCATGACCTTCCTCACCGCCATCCTCAGCCGGGGGCCGGCGGGCGGCTTGTCCGACCGGCGCGGCGCCAAGGCGGCCGTGGCGCGCGGCCTGGTCCTCTACGGCGTGGGCGGCCTGGTGTCCCTGGGCGCGGGCCTGCTGCAGGACAGGCCGGTCCCGGCCTTCCTGACCCTGTTGGCCGGCCGCGTGCTGCTGGGCCTGGGGGAAAGTTTCGCCGGTGTCGGCGTCGTCGCCTGGGGGATCGGCATCGCCGGTCCCCAGCGCACGGGCAAGGTCCTGTCCATCGTCGGCGCCGCCATCTACGGCGCGCTGGCCGTGGGCGGGCCCATCGGCCTGGCGCTGCTGGACCATGCCGGCTTCGCCGGCGCCATGGCGGTCAGCGCCGTCTTGCCCTGCCTGGGGCTGTTGGCGATCTGGCCGCTGGCCGGCATCGCCCCTCATCCCCCGGCCGTCCGCCCATCCTTCCTGGGCGTGATGGGCCGCATCTGGCTGCATGGGCTGATCGTCTGCCTGCAGGGCATCGGCTCCGCCGCCATCGGCGCCTTCTTCGCCCTCTATTTCCTGAACCGGATGTGGGACCACGCCGGCCTGGGCCTGACGGCGTTCGGCGGCGGATTCGTCCTGATGCGGGTGGTGTTCGGCCATCTGCCGGACCGCATCGGCGGATTGCTGGTGGCCACCGGCTCGCTGGCCGTCGAGGCCGCGGGCCAGGTCCTGGTGTGGGGCGCGCACGACCCGGCCCTGGCCCTGGCCGGCGCCTTCATGACCGGCCTGGGCTGCTCCATGATCTTCCCGTCCATGGGGCGGGAGGTGGTGCATCTGGTGCCCCCGCACCTGCGCGGCACGGCCCTGGGCGGCTTCACCGCCTTCCAGGATCTGGCCTACGGCCTGACGGGCCCGCTGGTTGGTTTCCTGGCCGACCGCGCCGGCTACGGCAGCGTCTTCCTGGTGGGTGGGGCGGCGGCGGGATTGGGCGTCGCCCTGTCGCTGTACCTCCGCCAGGCGCGCTTGGCCGAGACGGCGTGATCACGGCCGCATCAGGGCTTGGATGCGCTGGGCGTCCTCCGCCGTGGCGGGATTGTAGACCGTCATGGTGAGGTCTGTCCGGCCGTCCACCGCGAAGGCCGTGTATTCGAAGGCGAGGGGGCCGATGACGGGATGGCGGATGTGCTTCACCGCCTCATGCGGCGCGCTGACAACCCCGTTCTCGCGCCACAGCGCCGCGAACTCGGGGCTGAGGCGGCACAGCTCCTCCACCAGCGGTTCCACCTCGGCGGCGGCCCCCGCCCGCGCGGCGTCGATGCGGAAGGCGCCCAGGACGAAACGCGCCACGCTTTCCCAGTCGTACTGCACGGCGCGGGCGCGTGGGTCCAGGAAAAGGATGCGCAGGATGTTGCGCCGCTCCGGCGGCAGCGCGCCGTAGTCCGCCAGCATGACGGTGGCCGCCCGGTTCCAGGCCACAACATCCCACGTCGCGGTGCGGATCAGGGCGGGGCTGGGGTCCAGCGCGTCCAGCACGCGTTGCAGGCGGGGGGTGACGCTGTCGTTCCGGCGGTACCGCACCTCGGGCGGGCGGCCCAGGCCCAGCAGGAACAAATGCTCCCGCTCCGCCTCCGTCAGCATCAGGGCGCGGGCGATGCGGTCCAGCACGTCGGCGGAGGGGGCGCCGCCCCGGCCCTGTTCCAGCCAGGTGTACCAGGTGGGGCTGATGTTGGCGCGCTGCGCCACTTCCTCCCGGCGGAGGCCGGCGGTGCGCCGCCGCTCCGCCGGGAAGCCCAGGGCGGCGGGGTCCAGCCTGGTGCGCCGGTCCTTAAGGTACTCACCCAGGCCGTTGCCGGCAGTCAGCGGCTCGCTCATCCTGTTAGCCATCTTACTATGATAACGTCACTACTTTACCAGGATAAGCGCGCGTCCGAGATTTGTCTTCAGCGAAACATGGAGACGACGCCGATGCGTGTATTCGTGACAGGCGCCACGGGATGGGTCGGTTCCGCCGTGGTGGCAGACTTGATCGCGGCGGGGCACCAGGTGCTGGGCCTTTGCCGCTCGGCCGACAAGGCCGCCGCCTTGGCCGCGGCGGGCGCCGAGGTTCATCACGGCAGCCTGCAGGACCTGGAAAGCCTGAAGCGCGGCGCCGACTGGGCCGACGGCGTGATCCACCTGGCCTTCAACCACGACTTTTCCAACTTCGCCCAGAACGGCGCCGATGAGCAGCGGGCCATCGCCGCCATCGGGGACGTGCTGGAGGGGTCGGACCGGCCGCTGGTCGTCACCTCGGGGATCGCCCTGCTGGCACCGGGCACCCTGGCGACGGAGCGCACCCCGCCGCGCCCGCCCATGGACGCCTTCCCGCGCAATCCTGAGGCGGCCGCCGCCGCGCTGCGGGCGCGGGGCGTGCGCGTGACAGCGGTGCGGCTGCCGCCCTCGGTGCACGGTCATGGCGACCACGGCTTCGTGCCGCGCCTCATCGCCTTGGCCCGACAAAAGGGCGTCTCGCCTTACGTGGGCGACGGCCTCAACCGCTGGCCGGCCGTGCATCGGCTGGACGCCGCCCGGGTGTTCCGCCTGGCGCTGGAGCGTGGTGCCGAGGGTGGTCCCTTCCACGCCGTCGCGGATGAGGGCGTCGCGTTCAAGGCGATCGCCGAGGTCATCGGCCGGCGGCTGGGCGTGCCCGTCGTCTCCCGCCCGGCGGAGGCGGCGGCAGAGCATTTCGGCTGGTTCGCCCGCTTCGCCGGCGTCGATTGCCCGGCCGCCAGCACCGAGACCCGGGCGCTGCTGGGCTGGACGCCCACACAACCCGGCCTGCTGGCCGACCTCGATCATCCGGCTTATTTCGCCGTCTAAGACAAGGGATATCGGATCATGCGTGTGTTCGTGACGGGTGCCACTGGCAACATCGGTTCGGCCGTGGTGAAGGATTTCATCGCGGCCGGCCACCAGGTGCTGGGCCTCTGCCGCTCTCAGGACAAGGCCGCCGCCCTGGCCGCCGCCGGCGCCGAGGTCCACCACGGATCACTGGAGGACGAGGACAGCCTGCGCAGCGGGGCGGCCCAGTGCGACGGCGTCATCCACCTGGCCTTCAACCATGACTTCTCCCGCTTCGTCGCCAACTGCGAGGATGACCGCCGGGTGATCCGGGCGTTGGGCTCGGCGCTCGCCGGCTCCAGCCGCCCCCTGGTCATCACCTCCGGCACGCCTATCGCCAACACCGTTCCGGGTGAGCCGGCGAAGGAGGGCAACGCCATCGTCGGTTCGAACGTCCATCCCCGCGCCGCGTCGGAGGAGGCGGCGGCCGACCTGGCGGCGGAGGGGATCAACGTGTCGGTGGTGCGCCTGCCCCAGGTGCACGACCCGGTCACCCAAGGTCTGATCACTCCCCTGATCGGCATGTTCCGGCAGAAGGGGGAATGCGTGTATGTCGGTGAGGGCTTGAACCGTTGGCCGTCCGCCTATCTGCTGGATGTCGCCCGGTTGTACCGGCTGGTGGTGGAGCGGGCCGAGCCCAACGCGAAGTACCACGCGGTGGCGGAGGAGGGCGTGGCGATACGGGACATCGTGGAGGCCATCGGCCGCCGGCTGGACCTGCCCGTCAAGTCCGTCACCCGGGAAGAGGCGCCGGCCCACTTCGGCTGGCTGTCCATGTTCGCCGGCCTCGACATGCCCGCCTCCAGCGCCTGGACGCGTGAGGTGCTGGGCTGGCGGCCGACCGGCCCGGGGCTGATCAGCGACCTGGAGCGGCTGGAACTGTCCGGTCACTGATGGGGGTATGGCTGGGGTGGGACGGTTCACCCCACCCCTTACGCCGCCCTTTTCACGCCGGGAAGCAGGCCGAGCCGGATCAGGCTTTCGGCAGTCGCGACGATGGCTTCCTCGCTGGGGCGCGGCGCCCAGCCCAGCAGTCGTATCGCCTTTTCGCTGGTGGCGTTCAGGTTGACGCCCAGCAGGGTGACGGCACCCCTCATGACCGGGTTTTTCAGGCTGATCAGGCGGACCAGCCAGTTGGGCAGCACCCGCGTCGGCACCTTGGCGGCGGCGGCCCCCAGGCGGCGGCGGAGCACCGTCGCGATATCGATCATCCACAGGCTTTCACCGGAAATCGCCAGGAAGCGTTCGCCGTTGGCGGCGGGATGGGTCATGGCGCGCAGGTGCAGATCCGCCACGTCCCGCACATCGACGATTCCGCAATTGAGCTTCGGGCATCCCGGCTGCCCGTTCATCATGTTCCGGATCAGGCCGATGGAGTGGGAATAATCGGCGCCCAGCACGGGGCCCAGGACGGCGGTCGGGTTCACGGCCGACAGTTCCAGCCCGCGCCCCTCCCGCGCGATGAAATCCCAGGCCGCCCGTTCGGCCAGGGTCTTCGATTTCTGGTAGGGCCAGACGGCACCCGTCAGGTCGCTCCAATCCGTCTCGTTGAACGGCCGGGTCATGGCCTTGTGCCCGGCGCAGATCGCGCCGAAGGCGGAGGTCAGCACCACCCGCCTGACCCCGGCGTCCCGCGCGGCGCGCAGGACCCGCAAATTGCCCTCGACGGCCGGCTTGACCCAATCCTCCTCGCCGACCTGCTCACCCGTCGGGGTGGGCGAGGCGCCGTGCAGGACATAGGCGCAGCCGGCGACCGCTTCCGCCCAGCCTTCATCGGCGGTGAGATCAGCGGCGACGAAGGTCAGGCGGTCGCCCGCCTCCACCCCGCCGACCTTCAGGTGCGCGCGCACCTCGGCCTCCCGCGACAGGGAGCGGACGGTGGTCCGCACGCGATATCCGGCATTCAGCAGCGCCAAGATGCAGTGCTGCGCGATGAAACCCGTGCCGCCGGTGACGAGGATCGGTTGGTCGGTCATGTCGATTTTCCGGGAGGTGCGCTGGTGATTTTAAGGGGCGCGTTCAATCGGCGCCCCGGGGCTTGTCCCTTATAGGTAGAAGGCGCCCTCCGGACTGTGAATGCTTGAAAGTGCGCAATGCTTTGGCGATAGTCCGGAAATGAGCGGCGACCCTTTTTCCGACATCCTTAAATTCACGAACACGGAATCGCTGGTGACCGGCGGCTTCACGGCGGGCGGCGCATGGGCCATCCGTTTCCCCGCGCCGGACAAGATCAAGTTCTTCGCCGTGATCAAGGGCCACTGCTGGGTGCGCATCGAGGGCGAGGCGCAGCCGAGCCGTTTTGAAACAGGGGACGTGGGCCTGTTGTCGGCGAAGCGGTCCTTCGTGCTGGCCAGTGGCCTGGATGTTCCCCCGGTCGATGCCATGACCCTGTTTTCCCGTGCCGACAGGGCGGGGGCGGTCGTCGTGGGCGATGGCGATGACTTCGCCCATATCGGTGGCCACGTCCTGCTTGACCCGGCCAGCGGCCGGCTGCTGGCGGACGTCCTGCCGCCCTGGATCCACGTGCCGGCGGCATCCCCACAGGCGGCGGCCTTCCGCTGGCTGCTGGACCAGCTGGTGGCGGAACGGCGCGCGGACCTGCCGGGGACACAGCTGGTGACGGCGCAACTCGCCCAGCTGCTCTTCATCCAGATTTTGCGGGCCCATCTCAAGACGTCCGGGCCCATGCCGGCCGGATGGTTGCGCGCGCTGGGCGACCCCCGCCTGGCGCCCGCCTTGCGGCTCATGCACGGCGATCCCGCCCGCGCCTGGCATCTTGATGAGCTGGCCAAGGCATGCGCCATGTCGCGAACGACGTTCGCGCTGCATTTCAGGACCGTCGCGGGCGTGGCGCCGCTGACCTACCTCACCGAATGGCGCATGCGCCTGGCTGAACGCGCCCTGCGTGAGGGGGCCACCCCCGTGGCGACGATCGGGCAGTCGCTGGGCTACAGCTCCGAAAGCGCCTTCAGCACCGCCTTCAAGCGCGTGACCGGCGCGTCCCCCAAGACCTACCGGGACACCGCCCGGATGTCCGCTTAGGGCGGGGGCAGGCGCGGTCCTCGTGCTCCTCGGCACACTGCCTTACGGTTGCCTGTCCGGGCACTGGTCGCTGGGGGGCAGGATGGTCAGCCGTACACCGCCCGCCATCAGGTCCGGCCAGGCGTGTGGCGTTGGGGTGACCTGGCCCTTCTCCAGGGCATCGCGTACGGCGGAGCAGTCGGCCTGGAAGCCGAGATGGCCCGTCAGGTGCCAGGCGCCGGCCTCATCCTGTTGATATAGCACGCTGCTGTAGTCGTTTTCCTGGACGATGATCGCCTCCGGCAAGTCGGGCCCCAGCGTGACCAGGTAGGCGTTGCAAAATCCACTGTCGGGGCGGCCGCAACGGCCGGTGTTGAGGGGATGGCCGCTCGCGGTATAGGCGTCGACGAACCCGGGGGGCAGGGCGCGCCCCGCTGGATAGACCTTGATGTTGCGCATCAGGTCGGCCTGCGTCTGGGGTTGCCGCAGGGCATTCTGCGCCTCGTAGCGGTATTCCCTGCTCAGCACGGTGGTGGCGTTGGCGTGCAGGATGTCCGTCTGCTGGGTGCTCCAGCGGCTATCGGTCGCTGTCCGCAAGGCGGTCACCGCCTCCTGGCCCCAGCGGCCACCGTCGTAGCGCAAGGCGACCAGGTCCAGCTTCTCCGGGGGCAGGGCGCCCGCGCGCAGGCGGGCCATCTGGTCGGCCACCATCAGCCGGGCGGGATCAGCCACGGGCGTCAACAGGACCAGCAGCAGGATCAGCACCAGATGGGCGCAGACATGGTTGGTGATTTCCAACAAGCGCAGCCACTGGGGCCCGCGTGGGCTGGGCGCACGCAGCACGGCGCCGACGTAGCCGATGGTGTAGGCGGCCAGGGCCAGGACAATGGCCGCCGCGACCACGCGCTGCACGCTCCAGCCGTACTGTTCCACCCGCAGACCCAGCGCCCAGGCGGCCAGCGCCACCAAGGGCAGCAGCGCCAGCGCGCCCACGGTGCCGGCCCAGCGCTTGGCAGCGATGCCGGTTTGCTCCGCGTCGCCGTCCTGATAGCAGCAGTTGATGAGGAAGATCAGCAGTGCCGACGCCGTCAGCAGCAGCTTGGCGGCGAAATGGGTCTGCCAGAGCGGTTGCAAGGACAGAAAGGGCAGGCTACCCAGAAAGCCCACGACGATGACCACCAGCAGGGGCAGCAGCCAGGAAAACAGGGTCAGCGCCAGGGCGCGCGCGCCCCGGATCAGGGCGGGCTGCACGTCGGTGATGTGCACGGCACCGGCGATGGCCAGCGTGGTGGCGGGAATGGCGAACCAGTCGTGATGGATCAGTCGTTCGAAGAAGGTGATCTTCAGCAGATTGAACAGACCGGCGCCAAGGTATAGCACACCCCAGAACACACCGACGAACACCAGGGTCAGGGCTGCCTGCACTCCTTGCTTCCAGGCGGTGTCAAAATGGCGCGGATAGCTGGGGCGCCAGCGCCGCTCGATGACCGCGTCCACCACCAGGGCATGGGCGATGAACAGGCCGCCGGCGATGCTCAGCCACACGTCGATGTGGCCCCAGATCAGCGAGGGAGCCTCCTTCGATCCCATGGCCGAGCCGGCGGACGCCAGGCGGGCTCCCGGCAGGCGGGCTTCCGTATGATAGCCGAGGCCGGCGACGATCACGGTCGCCACCAGGATCCATATCAGCAGCGGCCGCCGGGCGATCTGTCCCACCCCCAGCAGGGCGAGCAAGGGGATCAGGGACAGGACCATCGCCAGGGGCGTGAACAGGGTGGGGATCGTCGCGGGCCAGGCCAGCGGCTTCGTCGCCGCCTCGGCCAGCAGGTACAGTCCCGCCGCCTGGACCAGGGCCACCACCAGGCGGGTAACGAAAACATCAGGGGGCCGCCCCGCCGTCTGTGCCGTTGTCGCCACTGTGCCGTCCGTCGCCATAACCACCCCATCGCGTCGTCGTTGCCCGTCAGCTTAAACGGGGTTTTGTGCAGAAGCGATGCAGGGTTTAAGGATTTTCCACCGGAAAGCGCGCCACGGTGTCCTCCGGCGCCAGCGGGGTGCCGTCCTGGGCCTGGGGTTCCAGGCGGCGCAGGGGCAGGCCGGTACGCTTGTCCACCAGGCGCACGCGCCGCTCGTCGCGGGTGAAGAAATGGTCCTCGCCCCACTGGCGCAGGGCCACCAGCACGGGGAACAGGCCGCGCCCCTTGGCCGTCAGCACATAGTCCTGATGTCTGCCGCCGTCCGCGGCAGGCACTGACGCCAGGATGCCGTGCTCCACCAGGGTGCGCAGGCGGGCGGCCAGGATGTTCTTGGCCAGGCCCAGGCTCTTCTGGAACTCGCCGAAGCGGCGCAGGCCGTCGAAGGCGTCGCGGATGATCAGCAGCGACCAGCCGTCGCCGATGACGTCCAGCGGCCGGGCGACGCCGCACAGCGAATCCTGGTGGCTGGTGCGCTTCACCATGGCCGTCTCCCCTCCACGTCGATGATGCTCCGGATATATAGGTTGCAAATTAAAACCTCAAGCGTTACGCCTCGTATGGTTTTAATTTGAAACCACATTGGAGAACCCGCCATGATCCCCGCCGATGCCACCTTCGACGGCACCTTTCCCTTCGCCCCCCATGTCACCGACGCCCCCGGCTTCGCCATGCACTATGTCGACGAGGGCCCGCGCGACGGTGATGTGGTGCTGTGCCTGCATGGGGAGCCCACCTGGGGCTACCTGTTCCGCCATCTGGTCCCGGCGCTGAGCCCCACGCACCGCGTGGTGGTGCCGGACCACATGGGTTTCGGCAAAAGCGCCACGCCGCCGGACCGCAGCTATTGGCTGCAGGACCATATCGACAATCTGGAGCGCTTCGTCCTAGCGCTGGACCTGCGCGACATCACCCTGGTGCTACACGATTTCGGCGGGCCCACCGGCATGGGGCTGGCCGCCCGTCATCCGGATCGCGTCAAGCGGGTGATCTCGACCAACGGCCCCGTATCCTTTGGCCAGGCCGACCAGCTTGACCGGCTGCTGGCCAATGCCGCGACGGCGCCCTGGTTCCAATGGATACTCAAGGCGCACGCGGACGGCAGCCTGGAAACGGTGCTGGGCCAACTGGGCTACAACATCCTCAGCACCCTGAAGCTCAATGGCTTTGAGGACATGGGGGTCGTCACCGACAGCTGGCTGGCGGCCTATGGCGCGCCCTTCGCCACCCCGGCGGACTGCCTGGGCGCCATCGGCTGGGCCAAGGGCTTCGCCACCGGCGCCCACCGGTTCGAAATGCCGGACGCCGCGGCCGTGCGGGCCATCCGCGCCAGGCCCGCTATGGCCATCTGGGGGGCCGCCGACCGCACCTTGCAGGCGCGGCACTTCCTGCCGCTGTTCCGTGACCTGTTCCCGGCCGCCGCCGTTCATGAACTGCCCGGCGTGGGCCATTACTGCCTGGAGGACGCACCGGATCTGATCGCCCGGCTAATTGCCGACTTCCTGCGTCAGTCGTAATAGCCCGGCGCCAGCCGGAAGCGGGGCCATACCTCCGGGTCATGGCCCGGTACCAGCGTGGCGCCGGTCCGCTCCGCCAACGCATGCAGTTTGCGGACCGACCGGACCGTGTCCACGGCGGAGGCCAGGAAGCCCGGCAGCACCCTCTCGTTCCAATGGTCCAGGGTGTAGACGGCGTCGGCCGCCAGCAGCCAGGCGCCGCTGTGGGGCAGGGTGACCAGGAAGGATTGATGGCCGACCGAATGGCCGGGCGTGAACACCAGACGCAGGACTCCATCGCCGAACACATCGTGGCCATCGGTCGCGTCGCCCTCCAGAAGGCGCCAATCCAGGCCGGGACGGTCGAAGTCGCGGCGGGTGTAGGCGGCGGCGGCGAACCAGTCGGGGGCGTGGGCGTACTCATGCTCCCGCCGCTGCACGATGTGGGTGGCGCCGGGGAAACGGCCGATGGCGCCGGTGTGGTCGGAATGCAGGTGCGACAGCGCCACGTGGCGTATGTCACCGGGGGCCAGGCCCAGCGTCGCCAACTGGGCGACACAGCCTTGGTCCGGCGTCATCACGGGGCGGAAGACGTCGACCGTGTCGCCCCAATAGCCGCGTGGGTCCGCCAGCCCCTCCGCCGCCAAGCCGCCGTCCAGCACGACGTTGCCCCGGGGATGGGTCAGCAGGAACCAGGGCACGGGGATCTCATAGTCGGCGCCGTCCCCCTGGTTCATGCGGATGTCGTGCGCCTTGCAGCGCTGGGTGCCGGATTGGAAGAAGTAAAGCCGGATGTCGCTCATGGAGGGCTTCCTTGGGATAAGGGTGCCCGCAATGTCTGCCATCGGGGTGCCGGGCGGATAGGTGGGGTTCGTTGATTACATTCATCGGGAAAACCGATAAGGTCCGCGCCCATGGATTTGCTGATGGCGATGCGCGTCTATGTCCGGGTGGTGGAACGGGGCAGCCTGTCGGCGGCGGCCCGCGACCTCGGCATGGGCCAGCCGGCGGTGAGCGAACGCATCGAGCGGCTTGAGGCCCACCTGGGCAGCCGCCTGCTGTTGCGCAGCACCCGCTCCCTGTCCATGACCGACGCCGGCGCCGTCTTCTACGAACGCGCCCGGCAGACGCTGGAGGCGGCGGCCGATGCCGTCGCCGCCGTGGGCCCCGACCAACCCTTGCGCGGCACGCTGCGCCTGGCGGCGCCCCACGGCGTGGGTGAGGTGCTGCTGCCGCCCATCCTGTTGTGCCTGCGCCGGTCGCACCCCGATCTCGACATCGACCTGGTACTGAATGACCGCGTCGTGGATCCCGTGACGGAGGGGGTGGACCTTTCCCTGCGGCTGGGCGACAGCGGGGAGGGCGCCTTCATCGCCAGACCCCTGGGCCACGTCCGCCGCCTGCTGGTGGCCGCGCCCGAATATATGGAGCGCCACGGCGCGCCGGCGGGGCCGCATGACCTCGGCGGCCATGACTTCGTGCGGGTCGGCGGCCTGTTCGCCAACGGCCGGCTGCCGCTGGTGGCCGAAGACGGCAAGGCCATCGCCGCGCCGATACGGATAAGGATGAGCCTTGGCCACTGGCGGCCGGCGCATGCCCTGCTGCTGGGCGGGGCCGGTATCGGCGTGTTGCAGGCGCCGGTGTGCACGGCGGACGTGGCGGCGGGGCGGCTGGTGCCGCTGCTGCCCGGCCACCGGGTGCCGGGCTTCGACCTGCATGCCCTCTATCCCGTCAGCCGGCAGGTGCCGCCCAAGGTGCGGATGGTGCTGGACCTGCTGCGGCGGGAACTGCCGGCGGTGCTGTGATCCCTGTTCAGGGCCGCAGGATTTCCACCACCCGGGCCATGGGGCGCTCGGCGCCGGGCAGGGTGAGGGCCAGGTGGGCCAGGCGACCGTAGAGCGTCTCGCCCTCCGTGCCTCCCAGCAGGCGGATCAGCGCCGTGTCGGCCGCCAGGGTGAAGAACAGCCGCGGCCGGCTGAGGAAGGGCAGGCCGGCATCGGCCAGCAGGGTGCCGAAGGGTGTCTTCTCCGCCAGCGCCTCCGCCGCCACGGGCGGCGGCAAGGCCAGCAGGTCGACGCTCAGCAGGCCCAGGGCCAGGGGGCGGCCATCGGCCCGCGCCGCCAGGATGACGAGCCGGCGCAGCCGGTCGAGATCGGGACCCTGGTCGCGGGTGCGGGCCTGGACGTTGACGCTGACCGGGCCGCCGGCGTGGCGGGCCAGGGCCGCCGTCATGCCGTCGACATGGTCCAGGCGCGGGCGCACGGTGTCCGGCAGGGCGCGGGCGGCCACCGCGGTGATGGCGGGTGGCGCCAGGCCCAGGTCGGCATAGCTGCGGGCCAGCGCGGCGCGGGCCTCCGCCAGGGGCGTCTCAGCGGCGGTTTCGGTGGGGGCGAACATGGGCCGCACCATAGGCGTGGGCACCCCGCGCTGCCAAGCGCCCGGCGCGGGGGACCCCTTTCGTTCCCGCAGGGCGGGCGCCCGCGCTTCGGGGTTGAAATCGCCGGGGCGGCGGAGTATCACACCGGCCATCGTCAATCCCACACGTGGGCTTGCGGGGCGTCCTTATTATCTGGGCGGTCCGCTTCCGGTGTCCTGAGGCCAGGTGGCCAAGGGGCATTGCCCACGGAGGCCAAACCGGAGAAAGGTTCCGTTTCATGGCTATGCCTACCTTTACCATGCGCCAGCTGCTGGAAGCCGGCGTGCATTTCGGTCACCACACCCGTCGCTGGAACCCGAAGATGGCCCCGTACATCTTCGGCGTGCGCAACGGTGTGCACATCATCGACCTGGAGCAGTCGGTGCCCATGCTGCACCGCGCCATGCAGGCCGTGCGTGACGTGGTCGCCGGTGGTGGCCGCGTCCTGTTCGTCGGCACCAAGCGCCAGGCCCAGGAGAAGGTGGCCGAGGCCGCTGGTCGCTGCGGCCAGTACTACGTCAACCATCGTTGGCTCGGCGGCATGCTGACCAACTGGAAGACCATCTCCCAGTCCATTAAGCGCCTGCGCGAGATGGATGAGCTGCTGGGCGGCCAGATCGCCGGCCTGACCAAGAAGGAACTGCTGAACCGCACCCGTGACCGCGACAAGCTGGAGCGGGCGCTGGGCGGCATCAAGGAGATGGGCGGCCTGCCGGACATCCTGGTCATCATCGACACCAACAAGGAGTCGCTGGCTGTTCAGGAAGCCAACAAGCTGGGCATCCCCGTGGTGGCCGTGCTGGACAGCAACAGCAACCCCGACGGCGTGACCTTCCCCATCCCCGGCAACGACGACGCCCTGCGCGCCATCGAGCTGTACTGCGAGCTGATCTCCGGCGCCGTGCTGGATGGCCTGCACGCTGAGATGGCCGCCTCGGGCATCGATGTCGGCGCTTCGGAAGAGGCCCCGGTGGAAGAGATCCCCGCCGAGGAAGCCGAAGTCGCGGCCGAGGCCTAAGGCTTAAGCGAACGGCCGGGCCGGGGCTCCGTCAGGGGTTTCGGTCCGGCCGGCTTGCTGTCCGGGGGCGGTGCCCCTGGACTGTCCGGGTTGTTGGGATGCTTCAAACATTCCCGCTCCCGGCCGACCACCGCCCCGTTTCGGGGCGGCTGTCATATGGGTGGCCCCCCGCTGGGGTGGCGGCCCCACGAATTTCCGGATGCGGACGGCGACGTCCGTCCGATCCCTGATCAAAATCCCTGCGGACGCCCGTCCGCCCTGACGCGATGAGAGAGGCGAAGATGGCTGAGATTACGGCTGCGCTCGTTAAGGAGCTGCGCGAGAAGACCGGCGCCGGCATGATGGACTGCAAGAAGGCCCTGAACGAGGTCGCCGGCGACATCGAGGGCGCCATCGACTGGCTGCGCAAGAAGGGCTTGGCCGCCGCCGCCAAGAAGGCCGGCCGCGTCGCCGCCGAGGGCCTGGTCGGTGTCGCCTCCCAGGGCACCGTCGGCGCCGCCGTCGAGATCAACGCCGAGACCGACTTCGTCGCCCGCAACGACCTGTTCCAGGCCCTGGTGTCCGGCGTGACCAAGCTGGCGCTGGCCGATGCCAACGTCGAGTCCCTGAAGGGCCAGGCTTTCGGCAACGGCCGCACCGTCGCGGAAGAGCTGACCCACCTGGTCGCCACCATCGGCGAGAACATGAACCTGCGCCGCGCCGCCCGCCTGTCGGTCACCGACGGCGTCGTCGCCACCTACGTCCACAACGCCCTGACCGGCGGCCTGGGCAAGATCGGCGTGCTGGTGGCCCTGGAGTCGACCGGTGACAAGGCCAAGCTGCAGGAACTGGGCCGCCAGATCGCCATGCACATCGCCGCCGCCCGTCCGGAAGCCCTGGACATCGCCGACGTCGATACCGCCGCCCTGGACCGTGAGCGGAACGTGCTGGCCGACCAGGCCCGCGCCTCGGGCAAGGCCGAGGACATCATCGCCAAGATGGTGGAAGGCCGCCTGCGCAAGTACTACGAGGAAGTGGTGCTGCTGGAGCAGACCTACGTCATCGACCAGGAGACCAAGATCCGCAAGGTCGTCGAGAACGCCGCCAAGGACGTGGGCGCCCCGGTGAAGCTGACCGGCTTCGTGCGCTTCGTGCTGGGCGACGGCATCGAGAAGGAAGAGAGCGACTTCGCGGCCGAAGTGGCCTCGATGGCGCGCTGATCCCGCAGCCGACCTGAGTTGAGTAAGACCGGCGCGTCCAGCGATGGGCGCGCCGGTTTCTTGGGTGCCCCCTGCAATGGCGGCGGCCCCCAAGCCATCCCCGGCACCATTTCTGTGTCAGCGCCGGATGGCGATTTTCCCGACAATTCCAAGTGAGTAGAGTGGCCGCCGGCGTGATTGTCCGCGCCGCTCTTTCGTGTGCCTCGGGCCCGGCGTCATTTTGACGGCACAATTCGGGGCTCTGTTGTGCTGCCTTCCCGCAACGCCAGACTTGGCGGCGGGGGCAAGTTTGCAGTAGAGCTAACCCGGATCTGACCCCGGACACTCGTGGCTTCCCAACCCGGCTTGCCGCCGGGCCCACCAACTGGCGAGAGGACCTGACCCCGTGGCTGCCCGATACAAACGCGTGCTATTGAAAATCTCGGGCGAGGCGCTGATGGGGGACCGTGAATTCGGTCTCGACCAGAAGGTCGTCAACCGCGTCGCCAACGAGGTGAAGACCGTCGTCCATATGGGTGTCGAGGTTTGCCTGGTCATCGGCGGTGGTAACATTTTCCGGGGCGTCTCGGGCGCCGCGTCGGGCATGGAACGCGCCACGGCCGACAACATGGGCATGCTGGCCACCGTGATGAACGCCCTGGCCATGCAGAGCGCGCTGGAACGCATCGACGTGCCCACCCGCGTGCAGTCCGCCATCCCCATGGCCAGCGTGTGCGAGCCCTTCATCCGCCGCCGCGCCGTGCGCCATATGGAGAAGGGCCGGGTGGTGATTTTCGCCGCCGGTACCGGCAACCCGTTCTTCACCACCGATACGGCCGCCGCCCTGCGCGCCTCGGAAATGGGCTGCGAGGCCCTGCTGAAGGGCACCAAGGTGGATGGCGTCTACACCGCCGATCCCAAGAAGGATCCCACGGCCGAGCGCCTGAGCTCCCTGAGCTACCTGCATGTGCTGTCCAACGACCTGCAGGTCATGGACGCGACGGCGATTTCGCTGGCGCGCGAGAACAACATTCCTATCCTCGTCTTTTCCATCCATCAGGAAGGCGGTTTCGCCGAAGTCATGGATGGAAGGGGTCATTTCACGATCATTACGGAAGAAGAGGCTTGAACGTGGCCGCCCCCGATATCGATGGCATCAGCCGGCGCATGGATGGCGCCGTGGAGAACTTGCGCAAGGAATTCGCCGGCCTGCGCACCGGCCGCGCGTCGGCCAGCCTGCTGGAACCGGTGACGGTCGAGGCCTATGGGTCGCATATGCCCCTGGTCCAGGTCGCCACCATCGGCGTGCCCGAGCCGCGCCTGATCACCGTGCAGGTGTGGGACCGCAGCATGGTGAAGGCCACCGAGAAGGCCATTCGCGAGGCTGGCCTGGGCCTTAACCCGCAGACCGAAGGCCAGACCATCCGCGTGCCCATCCCGGACCTGAACCAGGAGCGCCGCCAGGAACTGGTGAAGGTCGCCAACAAGTACGCCGAGCAGGCCCGCGTGGCCGTGCGCAACGTGCGCCGCGACGGCATGGACCTGCTGAAGAAGGCGCAGAAGGACGGCGATCTGTCCGAGGACGAGCACAAGACGTGGTCGGACAAGGTGCAGGCCCTGACCGACGCCCACATCAAGAAGATCGATGAGGCGTTCGCCGCCAAGGAAAAGGACATCACCCAGATCTGAGGTGGCGTCCCAGGTTCGCTTTCATTCCTACCCGTCCCGGTTCCTGTTTCTTCGAGAGTCCCATGTCCGGTGCCGCAGTGCCCCTGAACGCCCGCCCGCCCGCCCATATCGCCATCATCATGGATGGCAATGGGCGCTGGGCGACGCGCCGGGGCCTGCCCCGCACCGCCGGCCACAAAAAGGGCGTGGAGGCGGTGCGGCGGGTGCTGGAGGCGGCGCGGGAACTGGGCGTGTCCTACCTCACCCTGTTCAGCTTCTCGTCGGAGAACTGGAGCCGGCCGGAGGGGGAGGTCAGCGAACTGATGCACCTGCTGCGGTTCTACCTGCGGGGTGAGATCGCCACCCTGCACAAGAACGGCGTGCGGCTGCGCATCATCGGTGACCGGTCGCGCCTGGCGCCCGACATCGTCACGCTGATCACCAACGCCGAGACCCTGACGGCGAACAACACCGGCCTGACCTTGGTCATGGCGCTCAGCTACGGCTCGCGCCAGGAAATCGCCAACGCGGCCCGCCATTTGGCGGAAGAGGTGAGGGCCGGGCGCCTGACGCCCGACCAGGTGACGGTGGAAAGCCTGGGCGCCTCGCTCTATACCCAGGACATCCCCGATCCGGACCTGGTGATCCGCACCAGCGGGGAAAAACGCATCAGCAACTTCCTGCTGTGGCAAATGGCCTATGCGGAGCTGGTGTTCGTGGAAACGCTGTGGCCGGATTTCGGTCGCCAGGAATTGGATGACGCCATCCAGGAATTCCATCGGCGCGACCGCCGGTATGGGGCAACGGTTGGAACGCGCTGAAGGGCTGTTGGCCAAGCTGCCGGGTGATCTGAAAACCCGTATCTTCTCCGCTTTGGTCCTGGGGCCCCCGGTCCTGGTGGCCGTGTGGCTGGGCGGCATCGTCTTCCAGCTGGTGCTGGTGGCGGTCGCCGTCATCGCCGGCCTGGAATGGCTGCGCCTGGTGGTGCCGGGGCGCCAGCCCTGGGCCACGGCCATGGGGCTGATGACCATCCTGGTCACCCTCAGTGGCGAGTTCGTGGCCGGGCCGCTTTACGCCCTGGTCTTGCTGGCGGCGCAGACGGCGCTGTTGTGGTGGGCCGCCGCGGGCGGCCATCCGCGCGTGCCGGAGGTGCCGGACGCGGGGCAGGGCGGCCGGTTGCCGGCGCCCATCCTGTTCGCGCTGATCGTTCCCTACGTCGGCGGCGGCTGTCTGGCGCTGGACTGGATCCGCAACCGGGCGGGCCCCGACGCCCCCTGGCTGTTCCTGTTCCTGCTGCTGGCCATCTGGGCCACCGATATCGGCGCCTATGCCGCCGGCCGCACCATCGGGGGACCCAAGCTGGCGCCGCGCATCAGCCCGAAGAAGACCTGGGCGGGCCTTTTGGGCGGCATGGCGGCCGCGGCTTTGGTAGGGTTGGCCCTGTCGCCGCTGGCGACCGTGTCCTCGCCCGGCGCCGGCGCCCTGGTGGCGGCCGTCATCGCGGTGGTGGGTCAGGCGGGCGACCTGTTCGAATCGTATATGAAGCGCCGGTGCGACGTGAAGGACAGCGGCTCGCTGATCCCCGGGCATGGCGGATTGTTGGATCGTATTGATGGGCTGGTCATGGCGGCGCCGGTGTTCGCGCTGTTCCACGCCCTGATTGGGGAGAATGGGTCATGGTGGTGAGTTCCCTGCAGGCCGTGGCGGCCCCGGAGGCGGCGCCCGCCGCCATGCCGGACGCGCGCACGGTGACCATCCTGGGCTCCACCGGCTCGGTGGGCTGCAACACGGTCGAGCTGGTCGCGGCCGATCCGGAGAAGTACGAGGTCGAGGCGCTGGTGGCCCGCAAGAACGTGGACCTGCTGGCCCGCCAGGCCAAGGAGCTGCGCGCTAAGGCCGCCGTGGTGGCGGATGAGGCCCACTACGCCGCCCTGAAGGACGCGCTGTCCGGCACCGGCATCGAGGTCGCCGCCGGCGCCCAGGCGGTGGTGGACGCCGCCGCGCGGCCCGCGGACTGGGTCATGGCTGCCATCGTGGGCGCCGCCGGCATGGAACCGACGCTGGCCGCCGCCCGCCGTGGTGCCACCGTGGCCTTCGCCAACAAGGAGGTGCTGGTCTGCGCCGGGTCGCTGATGATGGCCGAGGTGAAGCGCCACGGCGCCACCCTGCTGCCGGTGGACAGCGAACACAGCGCCATCTTCCAGGTTTTCGACTCCGAGCGGGTGGAGGGCGTGAGCCGCCTGATCCTGACCGCCTCGGGCGGTCCCTTCCGCAACAAGACGCGCGAGGACATGGCCCGCGCCACGGTCAAGGAAGCGGTGTCGCACCCCACCTGGGACATGGGCGCCAAGATCTCGGTCGACAGCGCCACCATGATGAACAAGGGGCTGGAGGTCATCGAGGCCCACCACCTGTTCGGCATGCCCGAGGATAAGATCGACGTGCTGGTCCATCCGCAGTCGGTGGTGCACAGCCTGGTGGAATATGTCGACGGCTCCGTCCTGGCGCAGCTGGGCACGCCGGACATGCGCACGCCCATCGCCGTGGCCCTGGGCTGGCCGCACCGCATCGCCACCCCGGGCGACCGTCTGAACCTGGTGACCGCCGGCCATCTGGAATTCTACGCGCCCGATCCGGAGAAATTCCCGGCGCTACGGCTGGCACGCGAGGCCATGCGGGCCGGCGGCTGCGCCGCCTGCGTCATGAACGCCGCCAACGAGGTGGCCGTGGCCGCCTTCCTGGATGGCCGCATCGGCTTCCTGGATATCGAGCGCGTTGTCGAGCACACGATGACGACTGTGCCGCATTCCCGCCTTAATTCACTGGACGATGTGCGCGAAGTCGATACCGTTGCGCGGCGGGTCGCGGCTGAAGCGATTCAGGCGCGATAGGAAACGGGGGTCCCGGCCGTTCAAGGATGACCGGGGCCTGCCGGCCGGGTTGCGAAGCCGCTGTCGGTGACGTTTTGTTCACCAACGCGGCGCACCATCGCGACCAGGCAAACAGGCCCTCTTCTCATGCGTGTCCCAGTTTCCGCGCCGGAAGGCGGGGTGAGGCGGGGAAGCCCTGAAGGAGGGGGTGTTATTGGAGTTTGGGACGATGCATCAGATCGTGAACTACGCCAGCACCTATGGGGGCACCTTCCTGGTGGTCTTGACCGTCCTCGTGTTCGTGCACGAGTTCGGCCATTACTACATCGCGCGCCGCAACGGCGTGCGGGTGGATGTGTTCTCCATCGGCTTCGGTCCGGAAATCTGGGGTTTCAACGACCGCGCCGGCACGCGCTGGAAATTCAGCCTGATCCCGCTGGGCGGCTACGTGAAGATGTTCGGTGACGCCGACGCCGCCAGCCGGCCCGGCGCCGAGACCCGCTCCATGACGCCGGAGGAGCGCGCCGTCTCCTTCCACTACAAGCGGGTGGGCCAGCGCGCCGCCATCGTGGTGGCGGGCCCCATGGCCAATTTCCTGTTCGCCATCGTGGCCCTGTCGCTGCTGTTCATGTTCTATGGCCAGCCCTACACGCCGGCCGTGCTGCAGCAGGTGGAGCCGGACAGCGCCGCCGCCGTGGCCGGCCTGCAGGCCGGCGACCGCGTGCTGGAACTGGGCGGCCACCAGATCGAGCGGTTCGAGGATCTGCAGCAGATCATCGCCCTCAATCCGGACGTGACGCTGGATGTGAAGGTGCAGCGCGGCGACGCGCAGATGGACCTGCGGGTCACGCCGCGCGCCGTTGAGTCGGAAGACCGCTTCGGCAACAAGAGCCGCATCGGCCGCCTGGGCGTCATCCGCGGGCAGGACGAATACCACCGCCGCGACCCGCTGAACGCCGTGTGGGCGGCGTGCAAGGCGACGTGGGCGCTGATCACCGGCACGCTGGACGCGGTGGGCCAAATGATCGCAGGCAGCCATGGCACGGAAGATCTGGGCGGGCCGCTGCGCATCGTGCAGATGTCCGGGCAGATGGCCCAGTTGGGCCTGGTCCAGGTCATCTGGTTCATGACCGTGCTGTCGGTGAACCTGGGCCTGATCAACCTCTTTCCCGTCCCCATGCTGGACGGCGGGCATCTTATGTACTATGGCCTGGAGGCTTTGCGGGGCCGTCCCCTGGGCGAGCGCGCTCAGGAATATGGTTTCCGGATCGGCCTGGCTTTGGTACTTAGTCTCATGATTTTCGCCACTTGGAACGATCTGATCCACTTTGGCGTGGGCAGTTTCGTTAAGTCTCTGATTTCCAAAGTTTGACCGGGGGAAATAATTGGGTTCGGTTTCGAGAGTAGCGGCGCTGTGCCTGGCTATCGCCGGCACCACCGCAACGTCAGCTGTCGCTCTTTCGTCCGGTGCCTGGGCTCAGGAGATCCTGTCCGGTGGCGTCATCAAGGACATCCGCGTCGAAGGCACCCAGCGTATCGAGCAGGCCACGGTCCGCTCCTACCTGGTGGTGTCGCAGGGCGATGCCTTCAATCCGGACAAGATCGATGAATCGCTGAAGGCCCTGTTCGCCACCGGCCTGTTCGCCGACGTGACCCTGCGTCGCGACGGCGACACCCTGGTGGTGGCCGTGGTCGAGAACCCGATCATCAACCGCGTGGTCTTCGAAGGGAACAAGCGCGTCAAGACCGAGGACCTGCAGTCCGAAGTCCAGCTGCGCTCGCGCCTGGTGTTCACCCGGTCCCGCGTGCAGCAGGACGTGCAGCGCATGCTGGACGTCTACCGCCGTAACGGCCGCTTCGCCGCGCGCATCGAACCCAAGATCGTCCAGCTGGAACAGAACCGCGTCGACCTGGTGTTCGAGATCGACGAAGGCCCGCTGACCGGCGTGCAGCTGATCAGCTTCATCAACAACAACATTTATGACGACAGCGACCTGCGCAACGTCATGGTGACCAAGGAATTGCGTTGGTGGCGCTTCCTGTCCAGCGACGACACCTATGATCCTGATCGCCTGGCCTACGACAAGGAACAGATCCGCCGCTTTTACTTCCGCAACGGCTACCCCGATTTCCGGGTGATGTCGTCCGTCGCGGAACTGACGCCGTCGCGCGACAAGTTTTTCATCACCATGGCCCTGGACGAGGGCAAGCGTTACAAGTTCGGCAAGATCGAACTGACCAGCGCCATCAAGGACATCGATCTGGCCCCCCTGCGGGAGGTGATCGAGACCAAGGAAGGCGACTGGTTCAACGCCGACAAGATCGAAAGCACGATCAACAAGCTGCAGGACAAGCTGGGCGACCAGCAGTACGCGTTCGTGCAGGTGGATCCCAATGAGGAACGCCACGCCGACACGCAGACCGTTGATCTGCACTTCGAGATCAACCCCAGCCCGCGCGTGTTCGTCGAGCGCATCGACATCAACGGCAACCTCATCACCCTGGACAAGGTGGTGCGGCGTGAGCTGCTGCTGGCCGAAGGCGACCCCTTCAACGCGTCCAAGGTCAAGCGTTCCGAGCAGCGTGTGAAGGACCTGGGCTTCTTCGACGACGTCAAGATCAAGCCGAGCGAGGGCAGCACGCCCGACCAGGCGGTGCTGACCGTCGACCTCAGCGAGCAGTCCACCGGTGAAATCCAGGTGGGCCTGGGGTATTCCACCACCGAAGGCGCGCTGATCGACTTCTCGATCCGCCAGCGCAACTTCCTGGGTACGGGCCAAGACATCCGTTTCTCGACGATGTGGTCCTACTACTCCAAGGAATTCACCATCTCCTACACCGATCCCTATTTCATGAACCGGGATCTGGCGATGGGTGTGGACCTGTTCCGTACCGACCGCAACGCCAACACGACGGAAGAGTCCTACAGCTACGACATGTCCAGCACGGGCTTCGACATCCGTGCCGGCTTCCCCATCTCCGACCGCTTGCGCGAGCTGGTGACCTACACGCTGTCCCACACCCGGATCAGCGACATCACCTATGAGACCACGCGCTTCGTTCAGGAGCAGGTGGGTGCGACGACGACCTCGTCCGTCCAGTCCGCCCTGACCTTCGACGCCCGTGACAGCCGCCTGAAGCCCACCTCCGGTTACTATTTCACCATCACCAACCAGGTGGCGGGCCTGGGCGGCAGCGTGCACTTCCTGCGCAACCGCCTGACCTCGGGTATCTACTTCCCGCTGTTCAGCAATGTCGTGCTGAAGGTCGAAGGCGAGGTCGGCTACATCCTGGGCCTGGGCGGTGAGTTCGTGCGCATTCAGGACCGCTTCTTCCTGGGCGGCGACACCCTGCGCGGCTTCCAGGTGGCCGGTGTCGGCCCCCGCGCCTTCAGCAGCAACGGTGGCAACGACGCCCTGGGCGGTAAGCGTCTGGTGCGCGGCACGTCGGAAGTCACCTTCCCGCTGGGCTTGCCGGAGGAATTGGGCGTGGACTTCCACGTCTTCACCGACATCGGTGCCCTGGACCAGAGCGGTGAGTCGCCGTTGCCGGGTGACGATTTCCATGACGAGTTCGCGTTCCGCGCTTCCTCGGGCGTGGGCGTGTCCTGGAAGTCGCCCTTCGGACCCATCCGCATCGACCTGGCCTATCCGTGGATGAAGAAGAGCTACGACCGCATTCAGCAGTTCCGCTTCAGCTTCGGTTCGCAGTTCTAAGAACGAAGGGACGGGACATGATGGCGTTCGCACGCCGCACCACACCCCCGGCCGTTTGCCTTTCCCATGCGAGGGCCGCCTTGGCGGCCCTCGTTCTTGGTTTTGGGGGCTTGGCACCCGCGCATGCCGCCCTGGCGGCGGTCCCGGCCAAGGCGCAGGCCAAGCCGGTGGCCAATGATGGCCAGCAGAAGCCGGTGACCTCCATCGCCGTGGTCGACGTGCAGTTCCTGCTGGAAAAGTGCTCCGCCATGCAGAGCATGAAGCGGCAGGACAGTGAGCAGACCCAGAAGTTCCAGGCGGAACAGTCGCAGCAGGAACAGTTCCTGCGGCAGGCGGAGAAGGAACTGGCCAGCCAGCGGACCAAGCTGGGCCAGGAGGACTTCGACGCCAAGCGCAAGGACTTCGAGCAGCAGGTGGCCGAGGTGCAGCGACGCCTGCAGGAACGCAAGCGCCAGCTGGACAACGCCTTCGCCGCCGCCAGCGCCCAACTGCGCGACAGCATGGTCCGCGTGGTGGGCGATGTGGCCCGCGAGAATGGTTTCACGCTGGTCATCCCGCGTTCCAACATCATCTATATGGCGGACGACGCGTTGGACATCACCAACACGGTGTTGTCACGCTTGAACGCCACGTTGCCGCAGATCACGGTCAACGTTCCGAACTGACCGGTTTCCGGGCGCCTCCATCGGGGGATGGCGCGTCCGGGCGCGGTCACTGCCGTTGAAAGGTGCCATTCCATGGCCGATCCCCGTTTCTTCAACCGGGCCGGGCCCTTCACCCTTGCCGAGCTGGCGCGGCGCTCCGGCGCCGAGGTGGCGCCGGGCTGCGACCCGGATCTGGTCTTGAGCGACGTCGCCGCCTTGGATGCGGCGGAGCCGGGGCAGTTGAGCTTCCTGGACAACAAGAAGTACGTGGCCGCCTTCAGCGCCACCCGGGCGGGTGCGGTGGTGGTGCATCCGGCGCTCGCGTCCAAGGCGCCGGCGGGTGTCGCCCTGCTGCTGTCGCGCAACCCGTACAAGGCCTACGCCCTGTGCGCCCAGGCCTTTTATCCGGCGACCGCCCCGTCGGGGAAGATCAGCGCCGGTGCCCATGTCGACCCCAGCGCCGAGGTGGGGGAGGGGACGGATATCGCCGCCGGTGCCGTGGTGGAGGCGGGGGCGGTCATCGGCGCCCGCTGCCGCATCGGGCCCAACGCCACCATCGGCGTGAACGTGCGGCTGGGGGACGACACCGTCATCGGCGCCAACGCCTCGCTGACCCACTGCGTCCTGGGATCGCGGGTCACCATATATCCCGGCGCCCGCATCGGCCAGGACGGCTTCGGCTTCGCCATGGACTTGGCCGGCCATGTGCGCGTGCCGCAGATGGGCCGCGTGCTGATCGAGGATGACGTGGAAATCGGCGCCAACGCCACGGTGGACCGGGGGGCGGGGCCCGACACGATCATCGGCCGGGGCTGTATGATTGATAATCTGGTGCAAATCGGGCACAACGTGCACCTTGGTGCCGGCTGCGTCATCGTGGCCCAGGCGGGGATATCGGGCAGCACCAAGCTGGATCATCATGTCGTGCTGGCGGCACAGGCCGGCGTGACGGGGCATCTGAAGATTGGGGCCGGCGCGCAGATCGCGGCACAAAGCGGTGTCATGCGGGACGTGGGGCCGGGGGAAAAGGTCGGCGGCTCGCCGGCCGTGCCCATGCGGCAATGGTTGCGCCAGGTGGCGGCGCTGGGCCGCCTGGTGCGGGGTAGGAACGAAGGTGATGGACGTGACGACTGAAGAGCAGAAGGTTCCTGGCAAGGTGCCCGATTTGGACATCCTGCGGATCATGCAGATGATCCCGCACCGTTATCCCATGCTGTTGATCGACAAGATTGTCGACATCATCACGGGTGAGAGCTGCACGGGCATCAAGAACGTCACGATCAACGAGCCGTTCTTCACCGGCCACTTCCCGCAGAAGCCCGTCATGCCGGGCGTCATGATCGTGGAGGCCATGGCCCAGACCTCGGCCGTGCTGGTCATGCACACGCTGGGTGAGTCGGCGGAAGGCAAGCTGGTCTACTTCATGTCCATCGAGGAGGCGAAGTTCCGCCGTCCGGTGGTGCCGGGCGACCGCGTCGAGATCAAGGTCCAGAAGATCCAGAACCGCCGCAACGTGTGGAAGTTCAAGGGTGAGGCCTGGGTGGACGGCCAGCTGTGCGCCGAGGCCACGTACGCCGCCATGATCGTGATGGACAGCTAGGCCTTATTCGTGATGAGCGAGACCGTGATCCACCCGACCGCCGTGGTCGACCCCGCCGCCCAGCTCGGCGCCGGGGTCAAGATCGGCCCCTTCTGCGTGGTCGGTCCCCATGTCACGCTGGGTGATGGCGTCGACCTTAAAAGCCATGTGGTGGTGGAAGGCCGCACCCAGGTGGGCGCCGGCACCGTCATCTATCCCTTCGCCTCCATCGGCCACGCCCCCCAGGACCTGAAGTTCAAGGGGGAGCCGGCGGAACTGATCGTGGGCCGCAACAACCGGATCCGGGAGCATGTGACCATGCACATCGGCACGGAAGGCGGCGGCATGGTCACCCGTGTGGGCGACGGCTGCCTGTTCATGGCCTCGTCCCACGTGGCGCACGACTGCATCGTGGGTGACAACGTCATCCTGGCCAACAACGCCACCCTGGGCGGCCATGTCGAAGTGGGTGACAACGCCATCTTGGGCGGGCTGTCGGCGGTGCACCAGTGGGTGCGCATCGGCGCCCACGCCATGATCGGCGGCATGTCGGGCGTGGAAAGCGATGTCATCCCCTATGGCCTGGTGAAGGGCGACCGCGCCTTCCTGGCGGGGCTGAACCTGGTGGGGCTGACCCGCCGCGGCTTCACGCGCGAGGATGTGAACGCCCTGCGCACCGCCTTCGACGGCATCTTCGGCCACGAGGGCACGCTGGCCGACCGCATGGCGGCGGTGGAAAGCGCGCATCCCACCCCGGTGGTGGGGGAAGTGCTGGCCTTTATCCGCGGCCGTGGCGGCCGCGCCCTGTGCCAGCCGCGCTGATGCCGGACACCCCCGTAAAACTGGGGATCCTGGCGGGCGGGGGCGACCTGCCCAGTCGGCTGGTCGATACTTGCCGCGCCCTGGGGCGCCCGGTCTTCGTCGTGGCCCTCGAGGGCCAAGGCGCCATCGTGCCCCCGGACGTGCCCCAGGCCATCTTCCGCATCGGCGCCGCCGGCGCCATCCTGGACCGGTTGCGTGCCGAAGGGGTGGGGGAGATCGTGCTGGCCGGCCGCGTGCGCCGGCCCAGCCTGGCCGAAATGCGTCCCGACTGGTTTGCCGCCAAGTTCTTCGCCCGCATCGGCGCCAAGGCGTTGGGCGACGACGGCATCCTGCGTGCCCTGGTGGCGACGCTGGAGGAGGAGGGGTTCGCCGTCGTGGCCGTGCAGGCCCTGGTGCAGGGGCTGCTGAGCCCCGCCGGCCCCATGGGCGCCCTGGCGCCCGACGCCGCCGCCGAGGCCGACATCCACCACGGCGTGGCCGTGGCCCGTACCCTGGGCCTGCTGGACGTGGGCCAGGCGGTGGTGGTGCAGCAGGGCCTGGTGCTGGGGGTCGAGGCCATCGAGGGCACCGACGCCCTGATCGAACGCTGCGGCGGCCTGCGCCGCGAGGGGCCGGGCCCCATCCTGGTCAAAATGCGCAAACCCCAGCAGGACATCCGCCTGGATCTGCCCACCATCGGCGTTACAACGGTGCGGAAGGCGGCGGCCCATGGTTTCCGCGGCATCGCGGTTGAGGCGGGCGGCACCCTGACCTTGGGCACTGAACAGGTGGCCCAGGCGGCGGACGCCGCCGGCCTGTTCGTCACCGGTATCGTTACGGAGGCGGTATGAGCGAGGATGTGCCGTTGGTCTTCCTCGTCGCGGGGGAGCCGTCGGGCGACGTGCTGGGCGGCCGGCTGATGCTGGCCCTGAAGCAGGAAACGTTTGGCGCCATACGCTTCGCCGGCATCGGTGGGGAGCGCATGAAGGCGCAGGGTTTGAAAAGCCTGTTCCCCATGGAGGAACTGGCCCTGTTCGGCCTGGCGGAACTGCTGCCCAAGCTGCCCAGCCTGCTGCGGCGCATGAAGCAGACGGAACAAGCCATCCTGGACATGAAGCCGGCGGCGGTGGTGACCATCGACGCGCCGGACTTCTGCTTCCGCGTGGCGCGCCGGGTCAAGAAGGCAAACCCGGACATTCCCTTGATCCATTACGTGGCCCCGACCGTCTGGGCTTGGCGCCCGGGGCGCGCCGCCAAGATCGCCAAGTTCCTGGACCATCTGCTGGCGCTGCTGCCGTTCGAGCCGCCCTATTTCGAGAAGGCGGGCCTGGACTGCAGCTTCGTGGGCCATCCCATCGTGGAGAGCGGCGCCGACGCTGGCGATGCCGACCGCTTCCGCGCCAAGCACGACCTGGAGTCTGACACCCGGATCGTCACCATCCTGCCGGGCAGCCGCCGCAGCGAGGTGACCAAGCTGCTGCCCGATTTCAAGGGCGCGCTGGACATCCTGGCGCCGCGCCTGCCGCGCGTGGTGGCGGCCGTGCCCACGGTGCCCGCCACCAAGGCGCTGGTGGAGGAGGCGGTGAAAAGCTGGCCGCTGCCCGCCGTGGTGGTGGAGGGTGACCAGGACAAGTATGACGCCTTCGCCGCCAGCGAGGCCGCCCTGGCCGCGTCCGGCACGGTGGCCTTGGAACTGGCGCTGGCCCGGCTGCCCGCCGTAATCGCCTATCGCATCCACCCGTTGACCTACCGGCTTTATCGCGGCCTGATCAAGGTGCGCTTCGTCAACCTGGTCAACATCATGCTGAACCGCATGCTGGTGCCGGAGCTGCTGCAGGAGGAATGCCGGCCGTCGCGCCTGGCGGAGGCCCTGGGGCGCCTGCTGGACGATCCCGCCGCCCGCCAGGAACAGATCGAGGGCGTGGCCGAGGTGGCCGCCTGGCTGGGGCAGGGCGACACCCCGCCCAGCCGCCGCGCCGCCGAGGTGGTCATGCGCGTCATCCAGGCCCGCGAGCGCGAGGCGGAGCAGGCGGGGCTGGCGTAAGCCTTATCCCCGGCGGCTTGCCCGTCGCGCGCCAGCCACGCACAGCACCACGACCAGGGCCGTGCCCAGGACGGCCGGCCCCACCGGTTCACCCAACAGCACGGCCGCCAGGCCGAAGCTGCAAAAGGGCTGCAGCAACTGGATCTGTCCCACCGCCGCCGTGCCGCCCAGGCCCAGGCCGTGGTACCAGAAGAAAAAGCCGATCAGCATGCTGAACAGGGTGACATAGCCCAGCGCCATCCAAGCGCTCGCCGGCACGGACTGCCAGTCGGTGGGGAAGGTGGCCCAGGCCAGGGGCGCCATGAGGGGCAGGGACAGCACCAGCGCCCAGCAGATGACCGGCCAGCCGCCCAGGTGGCGCGACAGGCGCGCGCCCTCCGCATAGGCCAGGCCGCAGACGGCCACGGCCAGGATCATCAGTCCGTCGCCGGGCGCCAACTGGACCCCACCCCGCAGCAGGGCGGGTGCCAGCGCATAGGTGGCGATGGCCGCGGCGCCGGCGCAGGAGAACAGCCAGAAGGACGCCCGGGGCCGGTCACCGCCGCGCAGCGCGCCGAACACGGCGGTCGAGATGGGCAACAGGCCACTGAAGACGACGGCGTGGGTGCTGGGCATCCAGCGCAGGGCCAGGGCCGACAGCAGGGGAAAGCCGACCACCGCGCCGCCGGCGACCACCGTCAGGGCGGGCAGGTCGCGCCAGCCGGGCCGGCGGGGCCGCAGCAGGACCAGCAGGCCGATGGCGATGACGCCGGCCAGGGCCGCCCGCGCCAGGCTGAGGAAATTGGCATCCAGCCCGGCGAGGCCGATCTTGGTCACCGGCAGGCTGCCGCTGAAGATGATGACGCCGATCAGGCCGTAGACGAAGCCCGCGGCCGGCTGGCGCGTTGGCGCCGTGAGGGGCGTGGGGACAGTTGTGTCCGTCATGGTGGGGCATCCTGGTTCGTGACGATGCCGATGCTGCCTATCGCTGCGGACGGTCACAAGATATGGTGCAGTACGGTTTGAGCAAACTGTACTGGTCCAAATGGCGATACAGTCGATGGAACCCGCCGCCGGCATGACCTTGGTCGAGACGGTCATGGCCGACATCCATGCCCGCGTGGATGGCCGGCTGCTGGCAGCCGGCGCCCGCGCCCCCTCCATCCGCGCCTTGGCGGAGCGGCTGGGCGTGTCCAAGTCCACGGTGGTGGAGGCGTATGACCGACTGGTGGCGGAGGGCGTGCTGGTGGCGCGCCCCGGCTCCGGCTTTTACGTCGCCAAGCGCGCGGCGCCGCTGGCGCTCATGGGCGCCGCGCTCGCCGGGGCGGGGCCGCCGCCGGACCGGGCGGTGGATCCGCTGTGGCTGATGCGCCAGGCGCTGGAGCCGGGCGAGGGCGTGCTCAAGCCCGGGTGCGGCTGGCTCCCAGCCGACTGGATGCCGGAGCCCGCCATCCGTCGCGCCTTCCGCGCCCTGGCGCGGGCGCCGTCCGGGGCCCTGTTGGACTACGACAATCCTTTGGGTTATCCGGCCTTGCGCCGCCATCTCTCCGACCGCTTCGCCGCCCGGGGGATCGCGGCGACGGCCGACCAGATCATGCTGACCGACAGCGGCAGCCAGGCCATCGACCTGGTTTGCCGCTATCTGCTGGAGCCAGGGGACGTCGTGCTGCTGGACGATCCCTGTTACTACAATTTCAAGACCGTGGTGGCCGCCCACCGTGCCCGCGCCGTCCCGGTGCCGTACACCCCCACCGGGCCGGACCTGGCGGTGTTCGCCCAGGCCGCCGCCACCCATCGGCCGCGCCTTTACATCACCAATGCCGCCCTGCACAATCCCACCGGGGCCAGCCTGACCGCGCCGGTGGCCCACAAGCTGCTTACCCTGGCGGCGGCCCATGACATCCTGATCGTCGAGGACGACATCTTCAGCGATTTCGAGGCGGAGCCGTCGCCCCGGCTGGCCGCCTTCGATGGGCTGGAGCGGGTGATCCACATCGGCAGCTTTTCCAAGACGCTGTCGGCGGCGGTGCGCTGCGGCTATGTCGTGGCGCGCGGGGACTGGATTCAGGGGATCGCCGACGTGAAGCTGGCGACCGCCTTCGGCAATGCCACCACCAATCCCCGCATCATCCACCAGTTGCTCACCGACGGCAGCTATCGCCGGCATATGGAGGGTGTACGCGCGCGCCTGGCCGGCGCCATGGGCCGTACGCTGCGCCGGTTGGAGATGTTGGGCCTCAAGCCCTGGGCGGAGCCCCGGGGCGGCATGTTCCTATGGGCGGCCCTGCCGCCGGGGGTGTCCTCGGTGGCGCTGGCTCGCACGGCGCTGGACCATGGGGTGGTGCTGGCGCCCGGCGACGTCTTCAGCCTGACCAATTCCGCCGACGGCTTCCTGCGTTTCAACGTCGCCCAGTCCGACAGCCCCCGCATCTTTGAGGTGCTGGCCCGGGTGATGGAGGGGACCTAGGGCGCCTGATAAGCGCCGTCGCGCAAGACCGGCGCCGTGGCACTGACGTTCAGGTCAACGGCAAGTTCCACGTCATCGGCGTAGCCCCAGCCGGCCAATTCCCGGCCGGATCTGGTGCCTCGGATGATATCGGCCAAGTCCGGCCCGGCTGCCCGGTAGGCGTCGCGCGCCACCCGCGCCTCGGCGGACAGGGGCAGGTCCAATGCCGCGACGACGGCACCGGCCCCCAGCAGGTCCTCCACCGCCGGCCGCAAGCTGCCATCCGGCCAACGCTCGCCTGCCGGAATGACGGCGATGTCGCCGCCTCCGGCCAGCATGCGTGCCCGCTGCGCGACGGCCGTGGCATTGCGCAGGCAGCCGGCCAGCACGGTCGCCGTACCACCGGCAAGGGACAGCCGGGAGCCATTGGGCGACGGCAGCATAAGCCGGGTACCGGACGTGATGGTGGTGAGGGAGCGGGGCGAGAGGCTGAGCTGGCCACCGGCGTTGCGCGGCGCCGCCAACACGGCGCCCGCCTCCTCGGCGGCGGCCTGGGCTGCCGCCGCATCCCCGTAGGGAAAGGGCAGGATGGCCGCGCCGCGGCCGGTGGCGATCTCGACAGCGGTGGAAAAAGACAGCACGTCGACGATGACCAGCACCGCCGCGCGGTCGCGCAAGGCCTCCACCCCGGCAAACCCCCATTCACTGTGTACGGTTTGGGCCATGGTCGTACCTACGACGTACAGCTTCGCCCGCCAGCCCCAATAAGACCTGGGCGAATTATTGCCGATGGGTTCATTCGCATGCATTGATGGCAATGCTAGCAAGACCAGATAGGAGCCTTGGACGTTGGGGCGTCGCTAAGGAAAAGGCCGCCCAGTCGCCCGGACGGCCTTTCCAGAAGCAGGGGAAGGTCTTCGCCATCTTGCGTCAGTGCAGCAAGGACACCACGGTGGCCGCGACGCCCAGGACTGCGCCCAGGGTGGCGAAGGTCATCCATGCCAGCCGCTTCAACCGCCGGCCCGGGGGCACGGGATTGTCGTTGGCTGGCAAGTGGCCCTCCAGCGAACGGGCGGGCAGGATGCGGGCGCGGGGTTGGGACCGGCTGCCGCCCGTCCCGTTATCGCCATCGCTGGGATGAACCCGCTCCGCCATCGTCCCGTCCGCCTATGCCTTAGCGCTGCTCGACCGGGACATAATCCCGCGTCGTGGCGCCGGTGTACAGCTGACGCGGACGGCCGATCTTCTGCGAGGTGTCGGCGATCATTTCCTGCCACTGGGCGATCCAGCCCACGGTGCGGGCCAGGGCGAACAGCACGGTGAACATGCTGGTCGGGAAGCCGATGGCCTTCAGGATGATGCCCGAGTAGAAGTCGACGTTGGGGTACAGCTTCTTCTCGATGAAGTACGGGTCTTCCAGGGCGATGCGCTCCAGCTCCACCGCGATGTCCAGCAGGGGATCGTCCTTGATGCCCAGTTCGGCCAGGACTTCCTTACAGGTCTGCTGCATGACCTTGGCGCGCGGGTCGTAGTTCTTGTAGACCCGGTGACCGAAGCCCATCAGGCGGAAGCTGTCGTTCTTGTCCTTGGCGCGGGCGATGAACTCGGGGATCCGGTCCTTGTGGCCGATCTCACCCAGCATCTTCAGCACGGCCTCGTTGGCGCCGCCGTGGGCGGGGCCCCACAGGCAGGCGATGCCGGCGGCGATGCAGGCGAAGGGGTTGGCGCCGGAGGAGCCGGACAGACGCACCGTGGAGGTGGAGGCGTTCTGCTCATGATCGGCGTGCAGGATGAAGATCTTGTCCATCGCCTTGGCGATGACCGGGTTGATCTTGTACGGCTCGCACGGGACGCCGAAGGTCATGTTGAGGAAGTTCTCAGCATAGCCCAGGTCGTTGCGCGGATACACGAAGGGCTGGCCGATCGAGTACTTGTAGGCCATGGCGGCTAGCGTCGGCATCTTCGCGATCAGGCGGTGCGACGCCACCATGCGCTGGCGCGGATCCTCGATGTCGGTGCTGTCGTGGTAGAAGGCCGACAGGGCGCCGACCACGCCGCACATGACGGCCATCGGGTGGGCATCGCGACGGAAACCGCGGAAGAACTGCGACAGCTGCTCATGCACCATGGTGTGATAGGTGATGGAGCGCTCGAACTCGCTCTTTTCCTTGGCGTTCGGCAGCTCACCGTGCAGCATCAGATAGCAGACTTCCATGAAGTCGCTCTTCTCGGCCAGCTGCTCGATGGGATAGCCGCGGTGCAGCAGGACGCCCTTATCGCCGTCGATGAAGGTGATCTTGGACTCGCAGCTGCCGGTCGAGGTGAAGCCCGGGTCGTACGTGAAGTACCCGGTGTCGCCGTAGAGCTTGCGGATATCGATCACGTCAGGGCCGGTCGTGCCGTGCATGACGGGGAATTCGTAAGACTTACCGGTTTGGTTGTCGGTGAGGGTGACCGTTTTCTTTCCGGCCGCCGGTGTCGTCGTATCGCTCATTTCGGCACGTCCTTGTTTATACGGAGCGGGGCCCTCTGCCCCTTATTGGTCTTTATGACGCGGTGCGGAGTGTAGTGTTCCGCACCGCCGAAGGCAATGACGCCAGGAGGGCTCACGCACCCCCTGCGACATCACTGATACGGGCCAGGGTTTCAGCCTGGCCCAGCACTTCCGCCACCTCGAAGATCGGTGGCGAGACCGTGGAACCGGAGAGTGCAGCGCGCAACGGCTGGGCCAATTTGCCCAGCTTCAGGCCCGTCTCCTCGGCATACGCGCGGACGATCCCCTCCAGGGTCGCCGCGGTCCAGTCGGACGCGTCCTTCAGGCGGCCGGCGATGGTCGCCAGCTGGGCCCGGGCCTCGTCGGACAAGAGTTGGGTGGCCTTGTCGTCCAGCGGAAGGGGGCGGGCCGTGATATAAAACTGTGCGCCCGACGCAAGTTCCACCAGGGTCTTGGCCCGCGCCTTCAGGCCCGGCATGGCGCGCCGCAGCAGATCGCGGTCGGCGTCGTTCAACTCACGCCCCAGGGCCGTGACCAATCGGGGGCCGATCAGATCCACCAGCCGGGCATCGTCCGCCTGCCGGATGTAATGGCCGTTCAGGTTGTCCAGCTTGGCGTAGTCCATGCGCGACGGGGACCGGCCGATGCCTTCCAGGTTGAACCAGGAAATGGCGTCCTCGGTGCTGATGATCTCGTCATCACCGTGGCTCCAGCCCAGGCGCAGCAGATAGTTGCGCAGCGCCTCCGGCAGATAGCCCAGGTCGCGGTAGGCCTCGGCCCCCAGGGCGCCGTGGCGCTTGCTCAGCTTGGCGCCGTCCGGCCCGTGGATCAGGGGGATGTGGGCGAAGTCCGGCGGCGTCCAGCCCATCGCCTGGTAGATCTGCAACTGGCGGAAGGTGTTGGTCAGGTGGTCGTCACCCCGGATCACCTGGGTGACGCCCATGTCCTGGTCGTCCACCACCACCGACAGCATGTAGGTCGGCGTGCCGTCGGCGCGCAGCAGCACCATGTCGTCCAGCTGGCTGTTCTGCACCCGCACCTCACCCTGCACCTTGTCCTGCAGGACGGTCTCGCCCTCGCGCGGGGCCTTCAGGCGGATGACGGGAGCCACGCCGGCCGGCGCCTCCGACGGGTCGCGGTCGCGCCAGCGGCCGTCGTAGCGCATGGGCAGGCCGGCGGCCCTCTGCTGCTCCCGCATCTCTTCCAGCTCTTCCGGCGAGCAGTAGCAATGGTAGGCGTGCCCTTGGGCCAGCATGGTGCGCGCCACCTCGGCATGGCGCTCGCGCCGCTCGAACTGGCTGACGGCGTCGCCGTCCCAGGTCAGGCCCAGCCAGCTCAGGCCGTCGATAATGGCGTCCACCGCCGCCTGGGTCGACCGCGCCCGGTCCGTATCCTCGATGCGCAGCAGGAAGGTGCCGCCGTGGTGGCGGGCGTACAGCCAGTTGAACAGGGCGGTACGGGCACCGCCGATGTGCAGGTAGCCAGTGGGGGACGGGGCGAAGCGGGTGACAACACTCATGGGAAACGCACTCTCCGGCATGCGGGCGGGCGGCGCCCCGTCGGGGCGTCTGGACGGGTCGCCTAGGCAGGGACGCATCCAGAGGTTGACGGTGCCACGCGAATATCGAGATAGCTGGTGATCAGATCCGGCGGCAGAATAACCGCCAGGGGCGCATCACCAGGATGCGGAAGCCGCTGAGATAGCACACCCGGAACGAAGATGCACCCTGAGGCAGACCCCGCTGGAGAGGACTGGGACCGTGAGGCCCCGTACTTGTCGAATGGGTCCTATTTGGCTACTGGGCGGAGCGAATTTGGCGCCGACCCCCCTCCCTCAGATGTGATGAGGATCACACATCGTGTGCTCGCCGCGTTAGCCAGCATTGTCGCATCTGCGTATGTCAATTTGGTGGAAGAGCGGGAACGTTGGGTCCTTTGGGTTCCCGTCTTTCTAGGGGCCGGCATCGCCCTCTATTTCGCCATGCCGGGCGAGCCGCCGCCCTGGTCCGGCCTGCTGTTCACCCTCGGGGTCCTTGGCCTGTACTTGTTGGCGGGGGAGCGGCTGCCCCTGCGGCTGGCCTTGGGCGCCCTGCTGGCCCTGGGCGTGGGCTTCACGGCGGTGGAGGCCCGCACCACCTGGCTCAAGACCCCCATCCTGCAGCGTCCCCTGGGACCTGTGCCGGTGGAGGGCCGCGTGGCCAATGTGGAGCGGCTGGACAAGGGCGTACGCGTCACCCTGGCCGACCCACGCATTCCCCGCCTGGCGCCGGAGCTGACGCCGCCCGCCGTACGCATCCGTCTGCGGCCGACCGACGCGGCCCCGCCCGCCGGCACGCGGGTGCGTATCCTGGCGGCCCTGCGTCCGCCGCCGGACAGTCCGGAGCCGGGCGCCTACGATTTCCGCCGTTCCGCCTTTTACCAAGGCATCGGCGCCGTCGGCTTCGCGTTCAAGACGCCCGAGGTGGTGGCGCCGGCGCCGGTGGGTGTTGTCGGCTGGATCAACGACCTCGTGGTGGCCTTGCGTGAACTGATCGCCGACCGCGTGGCCGCCCGCCTCAGCGGCGCGCCCGCCATGATCGCCATCGCCCTGCTGAATGGGGAACAGACAGGTATTCCGCCCGACGACTTGCAGGCCATGCGCGTTTCCGGCCTGCAGCACATCCTGTCCATCTCCGGCCTGCACATCAGCCTGGTGGCGGCGTTGTTCTACTTTTTCGCCCGGGCGGCCCTGGCCCTGTGGGAGGGGGTGGCGCTGCGCTATCCCATCAAGAAGTGGGCCGCCGCCTTCGCCATACTGGCCACCCTGGCCTACATGATGCTGGTGGGCGCGCAAGTGCCCACCTTGCGCTCCGTCCTCATGACGGCGCTGGCCATGGTGGCCATCCTGGCCGACCGCTCGGTCCTGAGCCCCCGGGCCATCGCCGTCGCCGGCATCCTCTGCCTGCTGTACCAGCCGGAGCAATTGCCCGGTCCCAGTTTCCAGATGAGCTTCGGCGCCGTGCTGGCGCTGATCAGCGCGTACGAGGTCTTGCGCGGCCCCCTGAACCGTTGGCGCAAGGATGGGGGTTGGCTGCGCCGTGCCGCCCTGTTCGTCGGGGGGCTGTGCCTGACCTCCATCATTTCCACCATCGCCACCATGCCGTTCTGCCTCTACCACTTCCAGCAGGTGGCCAATTACGGCGTGCTGGCCAACCTGATCGGCATTCCCATCACCGAGCTGTGGATCATGCCGCTGTGCCTGCTGGCCTATGTCGCCATGCCCTTCCACCTGGAGGGCTGGATCATCGACATGATCGGCTGGGGCTGCGACGGCATCCTGTGGACGGCGCGCATTACGGCCGCCTTGCCCGGCGCGGCCCTGCATGGCGCGGCCTTGTCCGACGTGGCCTTCGGCCTGCTGGTGGTGGGCGGCCTGTGGCTGATGCTGTGGCGCCGCCGTTGGCGCCTGATCGGCCTGGCACCCATCGCGGTGGGCTGCGTGCTGGCGCCGCTGACGCCCCGGCCGGACATGGTGGTATCGGGTGGCGGCACCATGGTGGCGGTGCGCGATGGTGGCGGCAAGCTGTGGCTGTCCTCCTCACGGGGAGGCGGCTTCGAGGTGGAGACCTGGGGCAAGCGCGATGGCGGGGAAGGCCGCCCGCCCGCCTGGCCCACCGTGGGCACGGACGACGGCAGCCTGCGCTGCGACAGCCTGGGCTGCCTCTACCATCCCGACCTTTATCGACCGGAGCGGCGCGAGCCCGCCATCCCGGACGGGCGCCTGGTCGCCATCGCCTGGACCCGCGATGCCCTGGCGGAGGATTGCGACAATGCCGACCTGGTGATCTCCCGCGTGCCGGCGGCGGGCTGCGACGCCCCGCAGGTCATCGGCCCCGACGTGCTGGCCGCCCGCGGCGCGCACGCCCTGTACTTCGAACGCGGCGGTGTACGCATCGAGACGGTACACGACCCGCAAAGCAAACGGCCCTGGGACTGACGTCGCCAGGGCCGTTGTTTGGTCTAGGATGGCCGTGATCAATACCGGCGGAACAGGCCCACCAGGCGGCCCTGCACCCGCACGCGGTCGGCGCCGAACACCCGGGTCTCGTAGGAGGGGTTGGCCGGTTCCAGGGCGATGGAGTTGTTCTTACGGCGCAGGCGCTTCAGCGTCACTTCGGCGGCGTCAACCAGGGCGACGACGATGGCGCCGTTCTCCGCCGTCTCGCAGCGCTGGATGATGACGGTGTCGCCGTCGTGGATGCCGGCGTCCACCATGCTGTCGCCGGCGACTTCCAGGGCGTAATGCTCACCGATGCCCAGCATGGAGACGGGAATGTCGATGGTGCTGCCGCTATCGCGCAGCGCCTCGATGGGCAGGCCGGCGGCGATGCGACCGTACAGCGGCAGGCTGACGGCACCGATGGCATCGCCAGCATCCCGGCCGGGCAGGCCCGCCTGGAAATCGGCCTTGATGACATTGGGCTTGAACCGGGGCTCCACGTCCGCCGGTGCCGCGGCCTTCTTCGGCACCGGCGCTTCCGGCAGGCGCAACACCTCCAGCGCACGGGCCCGGTGCGGCAGGCGGCGGATGAACCCGCGCTCCTCCAACCCGGTGATCAGGCGATGGATGCCGGACTTGGACTTCAGTCCCAAGGCGTCCTTCATCTCATCGAATGAGGGGGAGACGCCGCCTTCACCCAGATGCTGGTGGATGTACAGCAGCAACTCCTGTTGCTTCCGCGTCAGCATATCGCCCCCTTCGCTGTGTCGAGCCGCTAGATATGGAACAAACCCGAAACGTACTGGCCATGTTCTATTTTGGTTCACGGCCCGCGTCAAGGGTTAGCGATGAAAAACCACCGGACGATGACAGATTTAGGGCGGCTGGAGGGGGATGGGCCTTAAATCTCGTCCAGCGGGACGATGTCCACCACCGTGCCGGCCTCGGCGGCGGGGGCGTGGGGCGGGCGGATGATCAGGCAATCCGCCGCCGCCAGGCGACTCAGCATGGAACTGTCCTGCTGGGTGAAGGGCGCGACGGCGGGCAGGGCGCCATCGCCGGCCACCAACGTGGCGCGTAGGTAGTCCTGACGCCGGTCGTTGGCGGGCAGCGCGCTGGCCAGCACCGCCCGCGCCCGGGGCAGCTCCGCCGGGGCCAAACCCTGCATCCGGCGCAGCGCCGGGACCAGGAACAGGGTGGCGCACACCAGGCTGGAGACGGGGTTGCCCGGCAGGCCCAGCAGGGGCGTGGCCCCCAGGCGGCCGAACATCAGCGGCTTGCCCGGCCGCATGGCGATCTTCCAGAAATCCAAGTCCAAACCCTGGCCGCCCAACGCGTCGCGCACCAGGTCGTATTCGCCAACGGACGCGCCGCCGGTGGTGACCAGCAGGTCGCAGCCCGCGGCCCCTCGCGCCAGGGTGGCCAGGGTGTCGGCGTCATCAGGCGCGATGCCCAGGTTGACTGGCGTGCCCCCGTGGCGCCGCACCAGCGCCGCCAGCGCCAGGCCGTTGCTGCTGACGATCTGCCCGGGGCCCAGCGGCTCGCCCGGCATCACCACCTCATCCCCCGTGGCCAGGATGGCGACGCGGGGACGGCGGTGCACGGTCAGGAACGGGTGGTTCATGGCGGCGGCCAGGGCCACGTCGCGCACGGTCAGGCGGCGGCCGGCTTTCAGGCCCACGGTGCCGGCGGTGAAGTCCAGGCCGGCGGCGCGCACCCAGCGGCCGGGCGTGCCCTCGCGCACGCGCACGGCTTGGCCCAGGTCGTCGCTATCCTCCTGCAGCACCACGGTGTCGGCGCCATCGGGGATGATGCTGCCGGTGAACAGGCGCACCGCCTGGCCCGGCGCCACCGTGCCGGCGAAGGGCCGGCCGGCCGGCGCCTCGCCGACGCGGGCCAACGTGACGGGCGAGGTGCCCAGATCCGATCCCCGCACCGCCCAGCCATCCATGGCGGAGACGGCGGCCGGCGGCTGCGTCACCCGGGCCACGACGTCGGCGGCCAGCACGCGGCCCTGCGCCTCGCCCACCCCCACCAGTTCGCCGGCCAGGGGCTGGAACTGGGCCAGGATGCGGGCCAGCGCTTCGTCAACGGGGATCATGGGAGGGACCTGCGGTTCAGAGGACTGTTCAGTCAGGGAGTGTCCGCGCGATAGGGGCCGCTCTTGCCGCCATCCTTGGCGATCAGGCGAATGTCGGCGATGACCATGCCCTTATCCACCGCCTTGCACATGTCGTACAGCGTCAGGGCGGCGACGCTGACGGCGGTCAGCGCCTCCATCTCCACCCCCGTGCGGCCCTTCAGCTTGGCCGTGGCCTCGATCTCCACGGCGTTCTGCTCGGGCAGACAGGTCAGGTCCACCGTCACCTTGGTCAGGGCCAGTGGGTGGCACAGGGGGATGAGGTCCGGCGTGCGCTTGGCCGCCATGATGCCGGCCAGCCGCGCCACGCCCAGCACATCGCCCTTGCCCATCTGGCCCGCCTGGATCAGGGCCAGGGTCTCCGCCTTCATGACCACGCGGCCACGGGCGGTCGCCAGACGTTCCGTCTCCGCCTTGTCGGAGACGTCGACCATCACCGCCTGGCCGGCGGCGTCGAAATGGGTGAAGCCGCTATTCTCCGCCATGGGTCACGCCACGGCCTTGTCGAGCCCCAACAGGGCGCGGGTGGCGGCGGCCACGTCGGCTTGGCGCATCAGCGACTCACCCACCAGGAAACGGCGGGCGCCCACGATTTCCATGCGCAGCAGGTCCTGCGGGCTGTACAGGCCGCTTTCCGCCACCAGGTGGCGGCCCGGCGGCACCATGCCGGCCAGCATCTCGGTGGTGGCGAGGTCGATGAACAGGGTCTTGAGGTTGCGGTTGTTCACGCCCAGCAGGCCGCCGGGCAGGGTCAGGGCGCGGCGCATCTCCTCGATGTCGTGCACCTCGACCAGGACATCCATGCCCCAGCCGGTGGCGGCGTCATAGAGCTCCAGCGCCTGGGCATCGTCCAGCGCCGCCATGATCAGCAGGATGCAGTCGGCACCCAGGGCACGCGCCTCCGCCACCTGGTAGGTGTCCAGCATGAAGTCCTTGCGCAGCACCGGCAGGTCGCAGGCGGCGCGGGCCGCCACCAGGTATTCATCGGCTCCCTGGAAATAGGGCACGTCGGTCAGCACCGACAGGCAGGCGGCGCCGCCCTCCTGGTAGGCCTTGGCCAGGGCGGGAGGATCGAAGTCCTCCCGGATCAGGCCCTTGCTGGGGCTGGCCTTCTTGATCTCGGCGATCAGGGCGTACAGGCCGGCGTCCACCTTGGCCTGTAGGGCGCGGGCGAAGCCCCGGGTGGGGCCGGCGTCGCGCGCCGCCTGTTCCACCTCGGCAAGGGGGCGGGCGGCCTTGGCATTGGCGATATGCTCACGCTTGTCGGCGCAAATCCGGGCCAGGA
Source organism: Nitrospirillum guaranorum (assembly GCF_034653275.1). Lineage (NCBI taxonomy): Bacteria > Pseudomonadati > Pseudomonadota > Alphaproteobacteria > Rhodospirillales > Azospirillaceae > Nitrospirillum > Nitrospirillum guaranorum. The sequence continues at coordinate 1,744,475 of NZ_JAYEES010000003.1, forward strand.
CGTCTGCTGCGTCGCTCATGCGCGGGGTCCTTCTGTTTCTTCCGCCACCGGGGGCGGCAGGGGGCAATGACGGGCCAGGGCCGCCAGCTTGGCGGCGGCGCGGCCGTCGTCCAGTGCCTCGGCCGCCTGGGCCACGCCGTCACGCAAGGTGGTGGCCTTATCGGCGACGATCAAGGCGGCGGCCGCGTTGATCAGCACAATGTCACGGTAGGCGCCCTGTTCCCCCGCCAGCACGGCGCGCAGCGCCCGGGCATTCTCCGCCGCGTCGCCGCCCCGGATGTCCTGGGGCCGGGCGCGGGGCAGGCCGGCATCCTCCGGCGTCACCTGGAAGCGGCGGATGGCGCCGTGGCGCAGCTCCGCCACATGGGTGGCGCCGGTGGTGGTGATCTCGTCCAGCCCGTCCTCGCCGCTGACCACCCAGGCGACGTCCGTGCCCAGGCGGTTCAGCACCTGGGCCAGCGGTTCCACCCAGCGCTCGGCGAACACGCCCATCAGCTGGCGCTTGGCGCCCGCCGGATTGGACAGGGGGCCGGTCAGGTTGAAGATGGTGCGGGTGCCCAGCTCCACCCGCGTGGGGCCCACGTTGCGCATGGCGCCATGGTGGCGGGTGGCCATGAGGAAGGTGATGCCGTCCTGCCATAAGGCGGTGCGCACGGCCTCCAGCTCCGCCTCCACGTTCACGCCCAACTGGCCCAGCACGTCGGCGGCGCCGGATTTGGAGGAGAGGGCGCGGTTGCCGTGCTTGGCCACCGGCACGCCGCAGGCGGCCAGCACGAAGGCCACGGTGGTGGAGATGTTGTAGGTGCCGCTGGCGTCGCCGCCGGTGCCGCAAGTGTCGATGGTCCCCGGCGGGCAGTCGATGCGGGCGGCGCGGCCGCGCAGCGCGCGCACCGCGCCCGTGATCTCATCCACCGTTTCGCCGCGCACGCGCAGCGCCATGAGGAAGCCCCCCATCTGGGATGGGGTTGCGTTGCCGGACATGATGATGTCGAAGGCGGCCAGGGCCTGATCCTCCGACAGGCGCTTGCCCTCGGCCACCCGGCCGAGCAGCGCCTTCATGTCACCGATGTCACCGCTCATGCCGCCAGGCCGGTCTTCTTGACGGCCTTGCGCGCCACGCCGGCGAAATCCAGGAAGTTCGCCAGGATTTGGTGGCCGTGGTCGGAGGCGATGCTCTCGGGATGGAACTGCACGCCGTGGATGGGCAGGCTGCGGTGACGCAGCGCCATGATCATCTGGTCCTCGGCCCCCCCTCGATCCAGGCGACCGACTCCAGCTCCGCCGGCAGGGTCTCACGCTCCACGATCAGGGAGTGGTAGCGCGTGGCGGCGAAGGGGGTGGGCAGGGTCTTCATGACGCCTTCGCCCTGGTGGGTGACCTGGCTGACCTTGCCGTGCATGGGCACCGGCGCGCGGATGACGCGGCCGCCGAAGGCCTGGCCGATGGCCTGGTGGCCCAGGCAGACGCCCAGCAGGGGGATGCCCCGCTCCGCGGCGGCCGTGATCAGGGGCAGGCAGATGCCGGCCTTGTCCGGATCGCAAGGACCGGGGGACAGGACGATGGCCTCCGGCTTCAGGGCCAGCGCGTCATCCACACTCAGCGCGTTGTTACGCCAAACGGCCACGTCGGCGCCCAGCTCGCCGATGTAATGGACGAGATTGTACGTGAAGCTATCGTAATTATCGATGAGCAGCAGCATGATCTGGGAACCCGTTCGGGGGAAATTGGACGTGGCCAAAGGTGGCCTACACTAGTCCCGAGGCCGCGGGCAGGGCAACCGGATTGGGCGCGGATCCGGTAAGCGGCCTACGCCGGCTCGGCAAACGTGGAGGCGGCCTACGCCGCCGGCTGCTGCCTGTGATGGGCGACATACGCCGCCTAGGAGATTGCCAGCACAAGCGGGGCTGTAGCAGTACTGGTCAACCGGTTCCCAGTCGGGGCCCGGCCATCCGCCGTGAAGGGACAGTCATGACCGTTTCCGCCATCTCCGCCCCCGTTCCTTCCGGCCCACGGTTCCGCTGATGCCCCGCCGCGTCACTCCCCCGCCGCCGTTGGGCCGGCCTGGCCAGAAAGGCCCCAAGCGTGCGCCAACCCGCCGGCGCAAGGGCGCCCGGATCAGCCTGACCCGGACGCAGCTGGCCGGCGTCATCGGGCTGACCGCCATCGTGGCGCTGCTGGGCGCCTATGTGCTGGGCAACCGCCACCCGCATAAGCCCGCGGTCGCGACCGTGCCGACCCAGTCCGGGCCAGGCAAGACGGGACCCCGCCCGCCGGGCGCGCCGCCGGCACCGCCCCCGGAACAGCATGCGGAACAGCATGCGGAGGCGCCGGCAATGCCCGCACCAGCCGTGCCACCCAAGGCTGAGGCGCTCCGGACTGAGGCGCCCCGGACTGAGGCGCCTAAGGCCGAACCGGGCAAAGGGGCCGCGTGGCGGCGCAACGCGGTGCCATCGCCCCAAATGGCGGCGCCCGCGCCCGGTGCCGCGCACGCGCGCATCGTGCTGGTGATCGATGATTTGGGCGTGGACCGGCCCCGCTCCACCCGCGCCGTGGCGCTGCCGGGCCCGGTCACCACCGCGTGGCTGCCCTACGCCCATGATCTGGCCGACCAGACCCGGGCGGCGCGGGCGGCGGGGCATGAACTGATCGTGCATGTGCCCATGGAGCCGGTGGGCAAGGCCGATCCCGGCCCCGGTGCCCTGACCGTCAATCTTGGCGATGAGGAAATACAGCGGCGCCTGGAAACGGACCTCGCGTCGTTCGACGGCTATGTCGGCATCAACAACCACATGGGCAGCCGCTTCACGGCCGACGAGGGCAAGCTGTCCATCGTGCTGGCGGAACTGTCCCGCCGGGGGCTGATGTTCCTGGACAGCCGGACCACGCCCGACACCAAGGGGCCGGAACTGGCCGCCCGCTACCATTTGCCGCTGGTCAGCCGCGACGTCTTCCTGGACGACGACCAGTCGCCCAAGGCGGTGCAGGCCATGCTGGCCAAGGTGGAGGAGGTGGCCCGCCGCCACGGCACCGCCGTCGCCATCGGCCACCCGCACGACGTCACCCTGACGGCGCTGGAGCATTGGCTGCCCACCCTGGCGGCCAAGGGCTTTGTCCTGGTGCCCTTGACGGCCGTCATAGCGCCGCCGCCGGGCGGCACCTGATAATCGCTTGATGAACCGCGTCCTGATGGCCGGTCATGGTGTGTGGAGAACGAAATGAACGCCTCTTATCGAATTGACGGCATGACCTGCCAAGGCTGCGCCCGGTCGGTGACCAGGGCCATCCAGGCCGTGGTGCCCATGGCCGAGGTGGCCGTGGACGTGGACGCGGGCGTGGTGACCGTCATCGGCCCGACCGACGTCGGCCAGGTGAAGGGCGCCGTGGAGGATGCCGGCTTCGACTTCATCGGCCCGGCCTGAGGTTTTGTTCCTGAGTTCGGTAGAGCGGCGCCATGCGTATCCTGGTCCTTTTCGGAAGCCTGCGGGCGGCATCTTCCACTACCGCCGTGCTGAAGGCGGCGGCCCTATTGGCGCCGGAGGGCGTGGGGGTTAGCCGTCTACGACGGGATAGCCAACCTGCCGCACGACAATCTCGACCTGGATGACGCCGGTGACGGCGCCCGCGTGCCGCCCATCGCCCAGGATCTGCGCGCCTCGGTCGAGGCGGCGGGCACCCCGTTGATCGATCGCCCGCCCGGAATACGCCCACGGCGCCCCGGGGGACTTGAAGAACGCGCTGGATGGTTGGTCAGCGGCGTGGAGTTCCCGGGCAAGCGCGTGGCCCTGATCAACACCAGCCCCGCGCCCATCACGCCCAGGGCGCGCTGCGCGAAATCCTCGCCACCCTGTCGGCCGAACTGGTGGAGGAAGCCTACGTCGCCATCCCTTTGCTGAACACGCCCTTGGACGGGCAGGCTATCGCCGCCGGCCCGGTTTTGGCTGGGCCATTGAGGGATGCGCCGGCCGCGTTGGTAGATGGAGACAATAGGTGATTTTGTATATACGATAACGGTGATTGCCGTATTATCGTATATACGAAATTAGAGCATGGACATCTGGGACGAAGCCAAACGCCAGGCCAATCTTGAAAAGCATGGTGTGGACTTCATCGGCCTGGATGCATTCGATTGGGCTAACGCGGTCTATGTTGAGGACCTGCGTCAGGAATACGGCGAGGTTCGGCTGATCGCATTAGGCCTCTTAAGGAACCGCGTCCATGTCGTGGTGTTCACAGAACGCCCTGAAGGACGGCGCCTTATTTCAGCTCGTAAGGCCAATAGCAGAGAGATAGCACGCTATGTCCAAGAGATTGGCATATCCCACCCCTGAGGAGGATGCCGCAATTCAGGCGGCCGCGGCCGACGATCCGGACACGATTCCGGATTTGGATGAGGCGTTCGCAACCGGTCAGGTTCGTCGTGTTGGCCGTCCGAAATCGGCAATCATCAAGCAGGCCGTCAGCATTCGCTTGGACCAGGACATCCTGGACCACTACCGAGGCACGGGTGCCGGTTGGCAGACCCGGCTTAATGAAGACCTTCGCCGTCTCTTGAAAGACAGCGCGGCTTAGACTTCGAGCCGGGAATCAGGAGGGGCGGCCCGTTGGAGCCGCCCCTCCTTTTTCATAAGCGCTGAGCACCCGCCTCAAATGTTCCGCGTCGACCGCTTTTCCTGGGCGTAGCGCACGGCTTCCTCGGCGGCCTTGAACAGGGCCTTGGCCTTGTTCACCGTCTCCTGGTACTCGGCCTCGGGATCGCTGTCCGCCACCACGCCGCCGCCCGCCTGGACGTGCATGACGCCGTCCTTGATGACGGCGGTGCGCAGGGCGATGCAGGTGTCCATGGTGCCGTTGGCGGCGAAGTAGCCGATGCAGCCGCCGTAGATGCCGCGGCGGGTGCCTTCCAGCTCCTCGATGATCTCCATCGCGCGCACCTTGGGCGCTCCGGACACCGTGCCGGCGGGGAAGCCGCCCACCAGGGCGTTGATGGCGTTGAAGCGGGACTTGTCCAGCTTGCCCTCAACGTTGGAGACGATGTGCATCACGTGGGAATAGTGCTCAATGGTGAAGCGCTCGGTCACCGTGACCGTGCCCACCTCGGCCACCCGGCCCACGTCGTTGCGCCCCAGGTCCAGCAGCATCAGATGCTCTGACAGCTCCTTGGGGTCGGCCAGCAGATCCGCTTCCAGTTCCTTGTCCTCCGCCGGGGTCTTGCCGCGGCGGCGGGTGCCGGCGATGGGGCGGATGGTGACGGTGTCGTCGCGCAGCCGCACCAGGATCTCCGGGCTGGAGCCCACGACCGACAGGTCGCCGAAATCCAGGAAGAACAGGAAGGGGGAGGGGTTGATGCGGCGCAGCGCGCGGTACAGCGCGAAGGGCGGCAGGGCGAAGGGGACGGAGAAGCGCTGGCTGGGCACCACCTGGAAGATGTCGCCTGCGCGGATGTATTCCTTCGCCTTCTCCACCATGGCGTGATAGTCGGCGCGGCTGATGTTGGAGGACGGATCGGGCAGGGCCTCGATCTCGCCGCCCGCGTCGTGGCCCACGGGCAGGGGGCGGTCCAGGTCCGCCACCGCGTCGGCCAGGCGTTCCTTGGCGGCGATATAGGCGGCCTCCGCCGAGACGCCGGCCGCGGGCCGCACGGGGGTCACCAGCGTGACCACGTTCTCGATGCTGTCGAAGATGGCCATGATGGTGGGACGGATCAGGACGGCGTCCTCAACCCCCAGCGCGTCGCGGTTCTTCTCCGGCAGCTTCTCCATCAGCCGGACCATGTCATAGCCGAGATAGCCGAACAGGCCGGCCGACATGGGCGGCAGGTGCGCTGGCAGGTCGATGCGGCTCTCTTCCAGCACGTCGGCCAGGGCGTCCAGCGGGCTGGCCGTCAGCGGCTCGAACGCCGCCGGGTCGGTGGCGGCCCGGCGGTTGATCCAGGCCTGGGTGCCCTTGCTCTTCCAAATCAGGTCGGGCTTCAGCCCGATCAGGGAATAGCGGCCGCGGACGGAGCCGCCGGTGACCGATTCCAGCAGGAAGGAGAACGGGCGCCCTTGCGCCAGCTTCAGCATGGCGGCGACGGGCGTCTCCAGGTCGCTGACCAGCCGCGTCCAGACGACCTGCGCCTGGCCCGCGGCGTACGCCGTGCCGAAGGCCGTCTCATCGGGGAAGGGGGGCACGACGCCTTACTCCTGGTGTTCAAGGCGCTGCAGCAGCGTCCGGTTCTCGGTGATGCGATAGCGCTGGCGCAGGGCGTCCAGGAACTGGACGTAGAGGTCGCCGGCCACGCCGTCGCGCAGCTGCTTGGCCGCCACGCCGGCGCGGTCGGCCAGCAGCGGTTCCGGCATGGGCACCACGGCGGCCAGGCGCACGACCATCTGGCCGTCGGCGGCGGCGCCTGTGGTGACCTCGCCCGGCTTCAAGGTGAACAGGGCGTCCACCAGCTCCGGCGTCAGGGGGCTGTCCTTGCCCACGGTGCGGCCCACGGGCGGCTGGCGGGTGTAGACCGCACCCGTCTCCTTGGCCACCTGCTCCGGCGCGGCGCCGGCCTTCAGCTTGTCGGCGATGTCCTTGGCCTTGGCCTTGGCGGCCTCGTCACGCTTGGAGGATTTCCAATCGGCGGTGACCTGGTCCTTGACCTGGTCCAGCGGCTTCAGGGCCGGGGCCTGCACGCTGTCCACGCGCACGGCGAAATAGCTCTTGTTGCGCTCGCCCTCCGTGGTGCTGCTGTTGTCGCCCGAGGCCAGGCCGAAGGCGGTCTGCACCACCTTCGCGACGGGGACTGCCAGGCCGGCCACCGGCTTGCCGGTGGGATCCTTGCCCTCGCGATCCACGGCGGCGATCTTGGTCACCGTCGCGTCCACCTTCTTGGCGGCTTCTTCCAGCGAGGCGCCGCCGGAGATGGCGTCGTCCAGCTTGTTCGACAGGTCGTACAGCTGGTCGGTGGCGCGCTCGGCCTTCACCTGCTCCACCAGCTGGGCCTTCACCTGGTCCAGGGTCTGGGTGCTGCCGGGGACGATCTTGGTGACGGCGACGACGTGCCAGCCGAAGCCGCTCTTCACCGGGTCCGACACCTTGCCCTGGGGCAGGGAGAAGGCGATGTCCTGCAACTCGGCCGGCAGGTCCGCCTTGGTGATGTTGGCCAGCGGCAGCATGGACACGCCGGCGGCCTTGGCGGCGTCGGCCAGCGACTTTCCACCGGCGGCGGCCTGCGCCACCTTGTCCGCCTGCTCCTTGGTGTCGACCAGCACCTGGTCCAGGTCGCGGCGTTCCGGCTTCACGAATTCCTTGGCGCGGGCGTCGTAGGCCTTCTTCAGGTCCTCGTCGCCGACCTCCTCGGTCTTGGCGATGGCGTCGGTGGACAGGGTGACCACGGTCAGGGCGCGGTATTCCGGAGCGGTGTAGCGGGCGGCCTGGGCCTTGTGGAAGGCCTCCAGCGCCGCCTGGTCGGGCGTGCCCGGGTCCGGCATGGCCTTGTCGGCCACGAACAGCGTCTCCGCCCCGCGCTGCTCGCCGCGATAGCGCACCAGGTCGCGGGCCAGGGTCTGCGGCACGCGGATGCCGGCGGCCAGTGCCTCCGTCACCTCGGTGCGGGCCATGTCCTCACGCACCTCGCCCACGATCTCATCCTCCGAGATCTGGTTCTGGCGCAGCAGGGCCCGCATCAGCAGGGGATCGAACTGGCCGGACTTGTCCTTGAACACCGGCATCTCGGCGATCTTCTGCGCCGCCGCCTGTTCCGAGACGCGCAGGCCGAAGTCGTGCGTCGCCTGCTTGATCAGGGCGCGCTGGATCTCGTCCTGCAGCGCCGCGCGCATCAGGCCCATCTGCTTGGCCTGCTCGGCCGTCAGTTCCGGCCCCATGGTCTGGCGCAGGCGGTTCATCTGCTGGCGGAAGGCGCGGTCCACATCCTGCGGGGTGATCTCGGTGTCGCCCACCCGGGCCACAGCTTGGTCACTGACGGTGGTGCCCACCCGGCCCACACCCCAGATCCCGAAACTGATGATCAGGAACACGAACAGGATCTTGGAGAACCACGAGCCCGAGAATTTGCGGATGAACTGAAGCATGTGCCTGCTGCGTCTTGCGAATTGCTTGTCAGTGGGCGGGGCCTCGGCCCCGGATATCCCACCCTCCCATCAGGGCGCGGCATCATAGAAGCAGGGGGCGGGGGCGGCAATAGATGGTTGGGCGGGCGACGCGCATGGGCCGGGCGTGCCGACTCACCGTCTTGTCACGGCCTGAATCATGGAAATGCCGGCGCATGACTGTTACAGCATGACGACAGGGACAACCGTGACAAGGCGGGCCACCCAAACCTAAAAGGCCCCCGCGCGGATGCTTCCCTTTTGAGTGCGTTAAACTCGGGGAGAACAAAGGAAATGCGCCGCAAATTCATTGTCGGTAATTGGAAGATGCACGGCCTCAGGGAAGGGGGGACGGCGTTGGCCTCCGACCTTGCCGGCCGCATGCTGGGGGCGGGCGACGTCGCCTTCGACATGTTGCTGTGCCCACCCGCCACCCTCATCCATACCGTGGTCCAGGCCGTGGCCGACGCGCCGCTCAGCGTCGGCGGCCAGGATTGCCATGGCAAGGATTCGGGGGCCCACACCGGGGACATCGGGGCCCCCATGCTGGCCGACGCCGGCTGCCAGTACGTCATCGTCGGCCACTCCGAACGCCGGCAGGGCCATGGCGAGCTGAGCGCGGAGGTGAGGGCCAAGGCCGCCGCCGCCCACCGCGCCGGCCTGATCGCCATCGTCTGCGTGGGCGAAACGGAGGCCGAGCGCGACGCCGGTCGCGCCATGGACGTCATCGCCCGCATGGTGGACGATTCCATGCCCGAAGGCGCCACGGCGGCCAACACCGTGGTGGCCTATGAGCCGGTCTGGGCCATCGGCACGGGGCGCACGCCCACGCCCAAGGACGTGGCAGCCATGCATTCCATGATCAGGGGACGTCTCGCAACGCTGGTTGATCAGCCGGACGCGGTGCGCATCTTATATGGCGGTTCCGTTAAGCCGGACAACGCGGCCAGCCTGTTGCACATCGACGATGTGGACGGGGCCCTGGTCGGCGGCGCCAGCTTGAAGGCGGACGAATTCTGGGCCATCGCGGAAACTTGCCGCTAGCGCCCCGGGTTCGGACTGGGTAAAGAGATGCGCGAGCAGGTCGGCCGCCCCCGGACGGGGCGGCCGGCTATTTCATGTTTTGCCATAACCATTGTTTGGCCTGCTGGATAGGATTGCTGCTTCGATGTCCACCGTCGTCCTGGTTTTGCACATTCTGATCGGCATCGCGCTGGTCGGTGTCGTCCTGGTCCAGCGCTCTGAGGGCGGCGGGCTGGGCATGGGCGGCGGCACCATGGGCGGCTTCATGACGGCCCGGGGCAGTGCCAACCTGCTGACCCGCACCACCTCCATCCTGTTCGGCGCCTTCCTGGTGACCAGCTTGGTGCTGGCCCTGCTGAACCGCGCGGCCACGCACCACAATTCGGTGTTCGACAAGCTGCCGGCCGCCGCCGCCCCGGCCAGCCCCGCTGCCACGCCCGGCGCGGTGCCCTCCGGCGACCAGCCGGCGGCCCCCTCGGGCGCTCCGGCGGCGCAGCAGCCGGCACCGGCGACCACCTCCCCGGCTCCCACCTCTGGCGAGCCCAAAGTTCCGACCGGCCAGTAAAGGCGGGCGACACCAACGGAGGCGGCGAAAGCCGCCTCTTTCAATTCGGGGGGCCGGCGCATTCGCGTTGGCCCGACATGCGGCCTTTAGCTAAACTAGGCTTCCATGACGCGCTTCATTTTCATCACCGGCGGCGTGGTCTCTTCCTTGGGTAAGGGACTGGCGTCGGCCGCTCTGGGTGCTTTGCTCCAGGCCCGTGGCTACAAGGTCCGCCTGCGCAAGCTCGACCCCTACCTGAACGTCGACCCCGGCACCATGAGCCCCTACCAGCATGGTGAGGTGTTCGTGACCGACGACGGTGCGGAGACCGACCTGGATCTGGGCCATTACGAGCGCTTCACCGGCGTCTCGGCCCGGCAGACGGACAACATCACCACCGGCCGCATCTATTCCAACGTGATCGCCAAGGAGCGCCGCGGCGACTACCTGGGCGCCACCGTGCAGGTGATTCCCCACGTCACCGACGCCATCAAGGAATTCATCCTGGGCGACGTGAAGGATGAGGACTTCATCCTGGGCGACGTGAAGGATGAGGACTTCATCCTGTGCGAGATCGGCGGCACCGTCGGCGACATCGAAAGCACCCCGTTCCTGGAGGCCATCCGCCAGCTGGGCAACGACCTGGGGCCGGAGCGGGCGTTGTTCATCCACCTGACCCTGCTGCCCTACATCCCGTCTGCGGGTGAGCTGAAGACCAAGCCCACCCAGCACTCGGTGAAGGAACTGCTGTCGGTCGGCATCCAGCCGTCCATCCTGCTGTGCCGCTCCGACCGTCCCATCCCGGAGAACGAGCGCCGCAAGATCGCCCTGTTCTGCAACATCCGGCAGGAGCGGGTGATCGCCGCCCTGGACGTGGACACCATCTACCACGTGCCGGTCAGCTATCACGAGCAGGGCTTCGACGAGCAGGTGCTGCGCTACTTCGGCCTGCCGGCCGACGAGGCGCCGGACCTGACCCGCTGGAAGGAGATCGCCGCCCGTGTCCGCCAGCCGGAGGGCGAGGTCACCATCGCCGTGGTCGGCAAGTACACCAGCCTGCTGGACAGCTACAAGTCGCTGGCCGAGGCCCTGACGCACGGCGGCATCGCCAACAACGTCAAGGTCAAGCTGGATTGGATCGATAGCGAAATCTTCGAGGGCGGCGGCGCCGTGCAGCGGCTGGAGGGGGTGCACGGCATCCTGGTTCCCGGTGGCTTCGGCGAGCGTGGGTCCGAGGGCAAGATCCGCGCGGCCCAGTTCGCGCGCGAGCGCAACGTGCCCTATTTCGGCATCTGCTTCGGCATGCAGATGGCGGTGATCGAGGCCAGCCGCCACCTGGCGGGCCTGGAGGACGCGGGCTCGTCCGAGTTCGGCCACAAGTACAAGCACCCGGTCGTCGGCCTGATGACCGAGTGGGTGCGCGGCAACGACACCGAGAAGCGCGGCGCCGAGGGCGACCTGGGCGGCACCATGCGGCTGGGCGCCTATCCCTGCCAGCTGCTGCCCGGCTCCAAGGTTGCGGAGGTCTATGGCGCCAACCATATCGAGGAGCGTCACCGCCACCGGTATGAGGTGAATATCACCTACAAGGACCAGCTGGAGAAGGTGGGCCTGAAGTTCTCCGGCCTGTCGCCTGATGGCGAGCTGCCGGAGATCGTCGAGATCCCGTCGCACCCCTGGTTCATCGGCGTGCAGTTCCATCCGGAACTGAAGTCCAAACCGTTCGAGCCGCATCCGCTGTTCACCAGCTTCATCAGCGCCGCCATCGCGCAGAGCCGGCTGGTTTAAGCGGAAACGCCCGTGTAACCCTTGGCATGGACCTGGTTCCAGGCCAAGGGAGGCCGGCGACGGCCGGCCCGGACCGTGAGGTCCGTAAGCCAAGCCGGCGGACGCCGGCGCCCGGCGCCTGAGGGCAACATAGAGTCCCATGGGGCCGCCGCGTCACGAGCGGCGGCCCTTTTGGTTTTAGGAGCTTACCCATGACCGACATCCGCACCGTCTGCATCCGCGACCTGGACGTGGCCAACGACAAGCCCTTCATGCTGATCGCCGGCCCCTGCCAGCTGGAAAGCCGCGCGCACGCGCTCGAGATGAGCCACGCCCTGGTGGAGATCACCGCCAAGCTGGGCATCGGCCTCGTCTACAAGACCAGCTTCGACAAGGCCAACCGCACGTCGGTCAGCACCGCGCGCGGCCTGGGCATGGAGAAGAGCCTGCCCATCCTGGCCGAGGTTCGGGAGAAGTTCGGCTGCCCCGTCCTGACCGACGTGCACACGGCGGAGCAGTGCGCCCCGGTGGCCGAGGTGGTGGACGTGCTGCAGATCCCGGCCTTCCTCTGCCGCCAGACCGACCTGCTGCTGGCGGCCGGCGAGACCGGCAAGGTCGTCAATGTGAAGAAGGGCCAGTTCCTGGCGCCCTGGGACATGAAGAACGTGGCGGCCAAGATCGCCTCCACCGGCAACGAGAACATCCTGTTGTGCGAGCGTGGCGCCAGCTTCGGGTACAACACCCTGGTCAGCGACATGCGCAGCCTGCCCATCATGGCGCAGACGGGCTATCCGGTGGTGATGGACGCCACCCATTCCGTGCAGCAGCCGGGCGGGCAGGGCACCACCAGCGGCGGCCAGCGTGAGTTCGTGCCGGTGCTGGCCCGCGCCGCCCTGGCCGTGGGCGTGGCCGCCGTCTTCATGGAAACCCATGAGAACCCCGACTGCGCCCCCAGCGACGGCCCCAACATGGTGGTGCTGAAGCAGTTGCCCGCCCTGCTGGAAACCATGGTCGCCATCGACCGCATCGCCAAGGCCAACCCGATCTTCTGATCGGCGGTTTTGGCCATCGCGTTTGAATGACCGACACCGGCGGCGGGGCGACCTGCCGCCGGTGTTTCATTTGGAGGAATGCGCCGCCAACCAGCGCGCGGTGGCGGGCATGGCGTACAGCGTCGCCCGCTCGCTCAAGGTATGGCCATCCTCGTCGCGCCCCTCCGGGCTGGCGCCCGCCTGCAGCAGGCGTACCACGATAGCGTCGTTCCAAGTTGCGAAGACGGGCCCCAGGCCGCTCTCGTCCCGGATCGTGACATCGGCGCCGTTGGCCAGCAGTGTCTCCACCATGTCGAAATCGTCTGCCTCGAACAGTGGGGTGCGGCCCCGCCTGTCACAATGGTTGGGGTTGGCTCCCAAGGCCAGGAGCCGTTTGGCGGTGGCCAAGCGGGCGTCACGGGGTTTCCATCGGAATGTTTGAAGGGCGGCCAGCGCCGTCTGTCCACCGACTGACTGTCGGCTTGGCTCTGCCACTGTTACGGCATCGACGGGGATACCTGCCGCCACTGCGGCCTCCGCCAACGCTGGGTCACACCCGGCGCCCCAACGCGCGAATAAGTGGTTGGCCTCACCGGCGCGCAACCGGGCCAGCCAACCGGCGGCGGCCAGTCGTTGGAAAATCTGGGCGCGCCCTTCCTGTATCGCATCACGCAGCAAATCGAGGCCCAACAAGCTGTCTGACTGGCCGTCACGCCCCTTGGTGACAGTCTCCAGCGGCAGGCCGCGGTCAATCATGCCCAAGAGTGTTTCAGTGGGCGGCACATCCGGACCGTGCAGGGCGATGGCGGCAGCGGATACGGATGTGAAGTCGAACCCGGTGGCGGCCAGCCAGTCAATCAGCCCCGGCGCGCCATCGACCCATCGGGCAGTATTGGCGACGCGGTCGACCTCATCCTCCAGCGTTCTGACCACGGCGGGCATACCCACCCGGGTTCCGGCATAATCCTCGACGTGCTTGGTGCCCCTGTCGGTTTCGAGGGTCAGGCTGTAGTTCGGCTCATCGGTGACCATGGCGACATAGCTGTCAGCCAGGTCGAAGAAATGCGCTTCCTCGAAGCGATGCGCCAGCGCCGCCACGGCCTCGGGCGGGACATGATCCTCCTGCCGGCCCGGTACGACCACATCGGGCGAGAAGAAGGGCGGACGGCGATAGACGGAGGTGGGAAAACGCTGGCCCGCCGGCAGGTCGCCGCCACCGTCGAAGACGACACGGCCCGATCCCTCGATCTGCACGCTGTATTGCGGGCAGCGCCCTATGCCGCATCCCAGGCGGGTCAAGGTTACCCGCAGCTTGCTGGTGTCCTCGGCGGGAAGCGGCTGTGGCGGCTCGGGGGCCGCCCGCGCGGGTAAGCCCACCAGGGCCAGGAGCAATAGCCCGATCGTGCTGAACCGGTGGAGCGGATGCCCGCCGGCGCAAGCGGCCAGGGCCAGGCAGCCCTGCAGCTGTCTACGAAGCAGGTGGCGCGGGGCAGAGTAGGGCAAGGGGTTCTCCGCTTGCGGCATTCTTGCAATGACACTGCCATGGCGAGAGGGAGTTGTTCCAGTTTCGCTTTCGCGATAGGTGCGGTGTCGTCACGGCCGGTCGCCCCGACCACCCCACAACCGCAGCCTTCAAAACGTCATAGGCGATACCGCGCCTGCCGGTCTTGCCTGTGGCGGCCCCTAAAGGCTATGACGGGCACCGTCCCGCCACGACGCATCCGCCGTCACGACGCATAAAGGGAAGAACCCATGTCCGCGATCATCGATATTCAGGGCCGCCAGATTCTCGACAGCCGGGGCAACCCGACCGTTGAGGTCGACGTTCGGCTGGAGTCCGGCGCCTTCGGCCGCGCCGCCGTGCCCTCCGGCGCCTCGACCGGTGCCCATGAGGCCGTTGAGCTGCGCGATGGCGACAAGAGCAAGTACCTGGGCAAGGGCGTGCTGAAGGCGGTCGAATTGATCAACAGCGAGATCTTCGACACCATCGGCGGCCTGGAATCCACCGACCAGGTGGCCATCGACACCGCCATGATCGAGCTGGACGGCACCCCCAACAAGGCCCGCCTGGGCGCCAACGCCATCCTGGGCGTGTCGCTGGCCGTGGCCAAGGCGTCGGCGGCCGAGTTGGACCTGCCGCTGTACCGCTATGTCGGCGGCACCAACGCCCGCATCCTGCCCGTGCCGATGATGAACATCATCAACGGCGGCGCCCATGCCGACAACCCCATCGACATCCAGGAATTCATGGTGATGCCGGTGGGTGCCGAGAGCTGCGCCGACGCCATCCGCATCGGCGCCGAGATCTTCCACGCCCTGAAGAAGAAGCTGAAGGACGCCGGCCACAACACCGCCGTGGGTGACGAGGGCGGCTTCGCCCCCAACCTCGCCTCCACCGACGAGGCCCTGTCCTTCATCATGAAGGCCGTCGAGGCCGCCGGCTACACGCCGGGCGACGACGTGGTGCTGGCGCTGGACGCCGCCTCCACCGAGTTCTTCAAGGACGGCAAGTACGTGCTGGCCGGCGAGAACAAGACCCTGGATCCCGATGCCATGGTGCGCTACTGGACCGACCTGGTGGGCCGCTACCCCATCGTCAGCATCGAAGACGGCATGGCCGAGGACGACTGGGCCGGCTGGAAGGCCCTGACCGACGCCATCGGGTCCAAGGTGCAGCTGGTGGGCGACGATTTGTTCGTCACCAACCCGGCCCGCCTGTCCGACGGCATCAAGAAGGGGGTGGCCAACTCCATCCTGGTGAAGGTCAACCAGATCGGCAGCCTGACCGAAACGCTGGAGGCCGTGCGCATCGCCCAGAGCAACGGCTACACCGCCGTCATGTCGCACCGCTCGGGCGAGACCGAGGACGCCACCATCGCCGACCTGGCCGTGGCCACCAACTGCGGCCAGATCAAGACCGGCTCGCTGTCGCGTTCCGACCGGATCGCCAAGTACAACCAGCTGATTCGTATCGAAGAGGCGCTGGACCTGGCGGCCGTGTTCCCGGGCCGCGGCGCGCTGAAGCGCGGCTGAAACCGGGCATCGTTCCGGTATCGTCCGGAATAGGCGGAAAGTGGGGGTGGAGGCGCTGCTTCCACCCCTTTTTCTTTGTGAAGTCGTGTTTCAACGTTGACCGGCGGTTGGTATTCACGTGAATTAAATACGGCACACAGACTAGACGCCGCTTTCCATTTGACGGTTGCGGAACCCTTGTGGAACCATGGCGCCCATGATTGGCGCCCGTTCTTTCCGTACCGCATTGAACCGCGCCCTACGCCAGGTGGTCGCACCGGTGGTGGGGGCGTCCGTTGTCGCATACTTCGCCTACCACACGGTGCAGGGCGAACGTGGGCTGATGGCGCTGACCCAGCTGCAGACCCAGGTGACCCAGGCCAAGGCCCAGCTGGACCAGGTTCGCGCGGAACGCGAGGCCATGGAGCGCCGCGCCCGCCTGCTGCACCCCGACAATCTGGACCCCGACATGCTGGAGGAAGAGTCCCGCAAGGTGCTCGATTTCTCCCGTCCGGATGACCTTGTGATCCTTCTTCCGGGCAAGCCTGCCCCGCATGAAGATAAGGACGCACCGGCGAAAACGCCGTAAACCGCTGATAATCCTTCGATTAACCAGAATTCTGTTAATCGTAAATAATCCTTTTGAAGCAATGTTTTGCAGTGCACACTCCTTGCGCTGCGCTGCACTTGTGGTTAGCAGTGATGCCGTGCCGGCCGACCCGGCCCGGAATGCCCCCGGGGCTGCCCCCTAGGGAATTGCGACGCTAAACGCCCACGCTTGAGAAGGGAGACGCCAGTGGCCACGACCACGAGACGCCGTGCCAAGCCCGCTGAGAACGCAGCGCCGGAGCCGACCCAGGAGGAACTCCTCCACTACTACAAGGAGATGTTGCTGATCCGCCGCTTCGAGGAGAAGGCCGGTCAGCTGTACGGCATGGGCCTCATCGGCGGTTTCTGCCACCTCTACATCGGCCAGGAGGCCGTGGTGGTGGGCATGCAGGCGGCGCAGCTGCCGGGCGACAGCGTCATCACCAGCTACCGTGACCACGGCCACATGTTGGCCTGCGGCATGGACGCCAAGGGCGTGATGGCGGAACTGACCGGGCGCGCGGGCGGCTATTCCAAGGGGAAGGGCGGCTCGATGCACATGTTCTCGCGCGAGAAGAACTTCTACGGCGGCCACGGCATCGTTGGCGCCCAGACGCCCATCGGCACGGGCCTGGCCTTCGCTCACAAGTACAAGAAGGACGGCTGCATCGACGTCTGCTACCTGGGTGACGGCGCCGTCAACCAGGGCCAGGTCTATGAGGCCTTCAACATGGCCGCCCTGTGGAAGCTTCCGGTGATCTACGTCATCGAGAACAACAAGTACGCCATGGGCACCTCGCAGCAGCGCGCCTCGGCGGGTGAGCTGTACCTGCGCGGCAGCGCCTACGGCATCCCGGGCAAGCAGGTCAACGGCATGGACGTGCTGGAGGTCAAGAAGGCCGCCGACGAGGCCGTGGCCTACGTCCGTGGCGGCAACGGTCCCATGATCCTTGAGATGAAGACCTATCGCTACCGCGGCCACTCCATGTCCGATCCGGCCAAGTACCGCACGAAGGAAGAGGTCAACAAGATGCGGTCGGAATACGACTGCATCGACCATCTGAAGTCGCTGCTGTTCACCAAGGGCTACGCCGACGAGGAAAGCCTGAAGGTCATCGACCGCGATGTGAAGGCCGTCGTCACCGAGGCCGCCGACTTCGCGACCACCAGCCCCGAGCCGGATGCGGCGGAGCTGTGGACCGATATCCTCGTCGAAGCCTGATCGCTGGCCGGAGAATAAGAAAATGCCCATCGATATCCTGATGCCGGCCCTGTCCCCCACCATGACCGAAGGCAAGCTGGCCAAGTGGGTGAAGAAGGAAGGCGACACGATCAAGGCCGGTGACGTCATCGCCGAGATCGAGACCGACAAGGCCACCATGGAAGTGGAAGCGGTCGACGAAGGCACGCTGGCCAAGATCCTGGTGCCGGAAGGCACCGAGAACGTGGCCGTGAACACCGCCATCGCCCTGCTGGCCGGCGAAGGCGAGAGCGCCAGCGACGTGAGCGCCGCCAAGGCCCCGGCCGAGGCCCCGAAGGCCGAAGCCGCCCCGGCGCCCAAGGAAGAGGCCAAGCCGGCGGCCGCCC
Source organism: Nitrospirillum guaranorum (assembly GCF_034653275.1). Classification (NCBI taxonomy): domain Bacteria; kingdom Pseudomonadati; phylum Pseudomonadota; class Alphaproteobacteria; order Rhodospirillales; family Azospirillaceae; genus Nitrospirillum; species Nitrospirillum guaranorum. The sequence goes on from NZ_JAYEES010000003.1 coordinate 1,762,105, forward strand.
CCGCCGCCCCGGCGGTGAAGGCCCCGGTGCCGCCGCCGCCGTCGGACGAGGACCGCTTCTTCAAGAACACCCAGACCATGACGGTGCGCGAGGCCCTGCGCGACGCCATGGCCGAGGAGATGCGCAAGGACGGTAGCGTCTTCGTCATGGGCGAGGAAGTGGCCGAGTACCAGGGCGCCTACAAGGTGACCCAGGGCCTGCTGCAGGAGTTCGGCCCCGACCGCGTGATCGACACCCCCATCACCGAGCACGGCTTCGCCGGCTTGGCGGTGGGTGCGGCGTTCGGCGGCCTGCGCCCGGTCGTGGAGTTCATGACCTTCAACTTCTCGATGCAGGCCATCGACCACATCATCAACTCCGCCGCCAAGACGCTGTACATGTCCGGCGGCCAGATGGGCTGCCCCATCGTGTTCCGTGGCCCCAACGGCGCCGCCGCCCGCGTGGCCGCGCAGCACAGCCAGGAATACAGCAGCTGGTACGCCCACATCCCCGGCCTGAAGGTGGTGTCGCCCTATAGCGCCGCCGACGCCAAGGGCCTGCTGAAGGCCGCCATCCGCGACCCGAACCCCGTGGTCTTCCTGGAAAACGAAATCCTGTACGGCCACAGCTTCGAGGTGCCGACCGATCCGGACTTCATCATCCCGATCGGCCGCGCCAAGGTCGAGCGCGCAGGCACGGACGTGACCATCACCGCCTTCTCGCTGCAGGTGGGCATGGCGCTCGCCGCCGCCGACAAGCTGGCGGAGCAGGGGATCAGCGCCGAGGTCATCAACCTGCGCAGCATCCGTCCCCTGGACGTCCACACCATCGTGGAAAGCGTGAAGAAGACCAACCGCCTGGTCTCGGTGGAAGAGGGCTGGCCCTTCGCCGGCATCGGCGCGGAAATGTCCGCGGTGATGATGGAACACGCCTTCGACTACCTGGATGCGCCCGTGGTGCGCGTGCACGGCAAGGACGTGCCCATGCCCTACGCCGCCAACCTGGAAAAGCTGGCCCTGCCGCAGGTGGATGACGTCGTCACCGCCGCCAAGGCCGTGCTGTACCGCTGAACCGGCCGGGAAGGCGCCCCGACCCCGTCGTGGGAAGGGGCGCCTTCTGCCGCATCCGTCAGAGATTTGGGGCGCCTGGCCTGACGCCATGGCCCCTGGGGGAGATCAAACCCATGCCGATCGATATCCTGATGCCGGCCCTGTCGCCCACGATGACCGAGGGCAAGCTGGCCAAGTGGGTGAAGAAGGAAGGCGACACGATCAAGGCGGGCGACGTTATCGCCGAGATCGAGACCGACAAGGCCACCATGGAAGTGGAGGCCGTGGACGAGGGCACGCTGGGTAAAATCCTGGTGCCCGAGGGGACCGAGGGCGTGGCGGTGAACGCCAAGATCGCCGTCCTGCTGGAGGAAGGCGAGAGCGCCGACGCCCTGAACGCCGCGCCGGCCCCCACTGCGGCCCCCACTGCGGCTCCTGCGCCCGCCAAGGCGGAAGCCGCCCCGGCCCCGGCCAAGAGCGAGGCCGCCCCGGCCGCCGCTCCCGCCGCCGCGCCGTCCCATGAGGGCGGGCGCGTGTTCGCCAGCCCGCTGGCCCGCCGCATGGCGGCGCAGGCCGGCCTGGACATCACCAAGCTGTCCGGCACCGGCCCGTCCGGCCGCATCGTCAAGGCCGACGTCGAGGCCGCGGTGAAGGGGGGGGCGCCCAAGGCCGCCGCCGCTGCCCCCACCGCCGCCGCTCCGGCGCCCGCCGCGCCGGCTCCGGCCGCCGCACCGTCTGCTGCGCCCAAGGGGGGCATCGACGCCAAGGCTTTGGCCGACAAGCTGGGCATGAAGTACAAGGTCCTGCCCAACAGCGGCATGCGCAAGACCATCGCCAAGCGCCTGACCGAAGCCTGGCAGACCATCCCGCACTTCGGCCTGCAGGTCGATTGCGAGATCGACGCCCTGCTGGCGCTGCGCGCCCAGTTGAACGAGAAGTCGGGTGAGAAGGTGTCGGTCAACGACTTCGTCGTGAAGGCCGTGGCCGTGGCCCTGCGCAAGGTGCCGGAGGCCAACGTCTCCTGGCATGAGGACGGCATCCTGCAGTACGAGGGCGTGGACGTCTCCGTGGCCGTGGCCACCGACGGCGGCTTGATCACCCCCATCGTGAAGAACGCCGACCAGAAGGGCTTGGCCACCATCTCCGCCGAGGTGAAGTCCCTGGCCGCCAAGGCCAAGGAAGGCAAGCTGAAGCCCGAGGAGTTCCAGGGCGGCACGTTCAGCGTGTCCAACCTGGGCATGTTCGGGATCAAGAGCTTCACCTCCATCATCAACCCGCCGCAGAGCTGCATCCTGTCCGTGGGCGCCGGTGAGAAGCGGCCGGTGGTGAAGGGCGACGCCCTGGCCGTGGCGACCGTCATGAGCCTGACGCTGACGGTGGACCATCGCTCGGTCGATGGCGCCGTCGGCGCCAAGTACCTGCAGGTCCTGAAGAAGCTGATCGAAGACCCCATCACGCTGATGCTGTGATGCCGTATCCCCGGAGGCGCCCGCCGCTTCCGGGGATTTCTCTTGTCGTTGACCAAAAGCGCAGGGCGAGCGCCCCACGGGTTGGGCGGTCCCGGCGCCTTTTGAAGGGAACAGACCGAAATGGCAGATACCGAATTCGACGTGCTGGTCCTGGGCGCCGGCCCCGGCGGCTATGTCGCCGCCATCCGCGCCGCCCAGCTGGGCCTGAAGGCCGCGGTGGTGGAACGTGAACACCTGGGCGGCATCTGCCTGAACTGGGGCTGCATCCCGACCAAGGCCCTGCTGCGCTCCGCCGAGATCTACGGCTACATGAAGCACGCCGACGCCTACGGCCTAACCGTCAGCGGCGTGGGCTTCGACCTGCCCAAGGTGGTCAAGCGCTCGCGCCAGGTGGCGAACCAGCTGTCCGCCGGGGTGAAGGGCCTGCTGAAGAAGAACAAGGTGCCGGTGTTCGACGGCACCGGCAAGCTGGCCGGCGGCGGCAAGGTCACCGTGACCGCCAAGGACGGCACCGCCCAGACCCTGTCGGCCAAGCACATCATCATCGCCACCGGTGCCCGCGCCCGCGCCCTGCCGGGGCTGGAGCCGGACGGCAAGTTCGTCTGGTCGTACAAGGAGGCCCTGGTCCCCGACACCATGCCGAAATCGCTGCTGGTCGTCGGTTCCGGCGCCATCGGCATCGAATTCGCCAGCTTCTTCCGCACCCTGGGTGCCGAAGTGACGGTGGTCGAGGTGCTGGACCGCGTCATGCCGGTGGAGGATGAGGAAATCTCCGCCTTCGCCCGCAAGCAGTTCGAAAAGCAGGGCATGAAGATCATCACCGGCGGCAAGGTGACCAAGCTGGACAAGGGCGCCACCACCGTGACGGCCCATGTCGAGGTGGGTGGCAAGACCGAGACGGTGACGGTCGAGCGCGTGATCATGGCCGTCGGCATCCAGGCCAACACCGAGAACATCGGCCTGGAGAACACCAAGGTGAAGCTGGACCGCGGCCACATCGTGACCGACGGCTACCTACGCACGGACGAGCCGGGCGTCTACGCCATCGGCGACGTGGCCGGCGCGCCGTGGCTGGCCCACAAGGCCAGCCATGAGGGCGTGATCTGCGTGGAGAAGATCGCCGGCGTGAAGGATGTCCACCCGATGGACAAGCTGAACATCCCGGGATGCACCTATTGCAACCCGCAGGTGGCCAGCGTCGGGCTGACCGAAGCCAAGGCCAAGGCCGCCGGCTATGAGATCAAGGTCGGCCGCTTCCCCTTCATCGGCAACGGCAAGGCCATCGCCCTGGGGGAGGCCGAGGGCCTGGTGAAGACGGTGTTCGACGCCAAGACCGGCGAGCTGCTGGGCGCCCACATGGTGGGGGCCGAGGTGACAGAGCTGATCCAGGGCTACGTCGTCGGCAAGACCTTGGAGACCACCGAGGCCGAGCTGATGCACACCATCTTCGCCCATCCGACCCTGTCGGAAATGATGCATGAGTCGGTGCTGGCCGCCTACGGCCGGGCGATTCATTATTGATTTTCCCTCAGGTGCCGGGCGCCCGCGTCCGCGGGCTTGGCTTCCTCGCTGCGCCCTGCGGTACTCGCTACGGGGCTGGCGGTCGCCAGCCTGGCTAGAGTTGAGGGGTAGAGCGCTGGGGCGATATCGGGGCCGGAGCGGAGGGGCGATGCATGCGTGGGGTTCGCCCGGCGCACTTGGCCTTCCGCCCCGGCCCCCTTATGTTTCAGGAAACATTCGTTTCAAAGGCTGCATGCCCATGACCGCCGACAAGATCCGCCACCCGGAAAAGCAGAACCGCCCGGACAACCCCATCCAGCGCAAGCCGGAATGGTTGCGGGTGAAGGCCCCGGCCGGCGGCGTGTTCAACGAGACGCGCAACCTGATGCGCGGCCTCAAGCTGAACACCGTGTGCGAGGAGGCGGCCTGCCCCAACATCGGGGAATGCTGGAAGCAGCGGCATGCCACCTTCATGATCCTGGGCGCCGTCTGCACCCGCGCCTGCGCCTTCTGCAACGTGGCCACCGGCCGACCGGACCTGCTGGACCCGCATGAGCCCGACAACGTGGCCGAGGCCGTGGCGCGGCTGAAGCTGCAGCACGTGGTGGTCACCTCCGTCGACCGCGACGACCTGCCCGACGGCGGTGCGGAGCATTTCGCCCGCACCATCCGCGCCATCCGCCGCGCGGCGCCCGAGGCCACCATCGAGGTGCTGACGCCCGACTTCATGAAGAAGCAGGGCGCCATCGAGACGGTGGTGGAGGCCCGCCCCGACGTCTTCAACCACAACCTGGAGACGGTGCCGCGCCTGTATCCGGGCATCCGCCCCGGCGCCCGCTATTTCACCTCGCTGTCCCTGCTGTCGCGCGTGCGGGAGCTGGACCCCAGCATCTTCACCAAGTCCGGCATCATGGTGGGCCTGGGCGAGACCAGGGAAGAGGTGGGCCAGGTCATGGACGACCTGCGCGCCGCCGACGTGGATTTCATCACCATCGGTCAGTACCTGGCGCCCACACCCAAGCATGCGCCGGTGGACCGTTTCGTTACGCCGGATGAGTTCGCCAGCTATGCAACCCTGGCCCGGGGCAAGGGGTTCCTGATGGTGTCCAGCTCCCCGCTGACCCGCAGCAGCCATCACGCCGGCGACGATTTCGTGAAGCTGCGCGCCGCCCGCGAGGCCAAGCTGGCCGGCCGCCCGCTGCCTGTGGCGGCCGCCGAAGCCGCCGCCGAGTAAGCCTGATGCCCACGCACGCCGAGAAGCGCGTCCTGCCCTACACGCCGGAACAGCTGTACCAGCTGGTGGCGGACGTGGAGAAGTACCCGGAGTTCCTGCCCTGGGCGGTGGCGGCCCGCATCCGCCGCCGCGAGGGCAACACCTTCTGGGCCGATCTGGTGATCGGCTTCAAGATGGTGCGTGAGCGCTTCACCTCCAAGGTGGTGCTGAGCGAGCCCGGCCGCCGCATCGACGTGGCCTATACCGAGGGCCCGTTCCACTACCTGAACAACCACTGGATCTTCGAGCCGCACGCCGACGGCTGCCTCTTGGACTTCTACGTGGATTTCGAGTTCCGCAACCTCATCCTGCAGAAGATCATCGGCGCCCTGTTCGGCGAGGCCGTCCGCCGCATGGTCGCCGCCTTCGAGGCCCGGGCGCACCAGCTGTATGGCGCCCCCGGCGGCCGGCCGGTGGGGGCGGTCTAAGCCGACCGCGCCAAACTTATTGCCAGCCGGCGCCAGCGGCCCCATTTAACAGTTCGTGGGGATTGCATAGACTGCTGTCTACGTGGCAAGGGAGTGTGGTGATGCTGAAGGTGTCGGTGGCTGACTTTCAGCGCGATATTGGGCGTTATCAGGATATCGCATTGCGGGAGCCCGTGGCGGTTACCCGCGACGGCCGGGAATCCACCGTCCTGATTTCAACTGAGGAATATGCCCGCTTGAAACGACGCGATCGTCAAGTGCTTACCTTAGACGATTTCACGGACGCGGATATCAAAGCGTTGGAACAGTCGCGTCCCGACCCCGCCTCCTTGGCGTTTGACGCTGAAATGTCCCGTTGATCTCGTGGGGCTGTCGAAACCCACACCAGGACTGGTGGTGCGCTACAGTTATCTGTGGCAGCGGGAATATTTAAATGGCCGGGACGAGGGGTGCAAAGATCGGCCCTGTGCCGTCATCCTTGTCACCACGACGCAAGATGGCGATGAGGTGGTGACCGTCCTCCCGATCACCCATACGCCACCAGCTAATCCGGATCATGGGGTTGAAATCCCGTTGGCGACTAAGCGTCGCTTGGGGTTGGATGACGAACGATCCTGGGTAGTTCTCACCGAAGCCAATCGCTTCGTCTGGCCAGGGCCGGATCTACGGCCTTCGCGGGCAGGGGACTGGACCAGCGTCGCCTATGGATTGTTGCCCTATTCGCTGATGGAAATGATCCGGCTCAAGTTCATCGCTTTGCTGAAGACGAACCGGAGTGCCATTGTGCGACGGACGGACTGACCGCTCATCTTTTGCTCCGGCTTAAATTTTGATGCTCGTTCCTTACCCTGGTATGGTTACCCCAACGTGGGAACCACAAACAGGCAGGGATGGGAATGAGGCATTCTGTGACGCGCGCGCTGGCGGGCGCGCTGTTGGTTGGTTGCGCCTTCACGGCGCTGGGCGCGGCGGCCCAGGCGGTCGAGAAAAAGCCCCTCACGCACGAGACCCTATGGATGATGAAGCGCCTCGGCGCGCCCATCACCAGCCCCAACGGCAAGTGGGTGCTGTTTTCCCTGGTCGAGCCGTCGTACGAGCAGGACAAGTCGGTCACCGACCTGTGGCTGGTGCCCACGGATGGCAGCGCCGCCCCCCGGCGCCTGACTAACACCAAGGGCGGCGAAAACGACCCCGTCTGGTCGCCGGACAGCGGCAGCATCGCTTTCGCCGCCAAGCGCGAGGGCGATGAGGTCGAGCAGATCTATGTGCTGGACCTGGCCCAGGGCGGGGAGGCGCGGCGCGTCACCACCGTGTCCACCGGCGCCAGCCATCCGCAGTGGCGCCCCGACGGCAAGGCCATCCTGTTCGAGAGCCGCGTCTTCCCCGGCGCCACCGATGACGAGGCCAACAAGAAGATCGCGGCGGAGCGCAAAGGCCGGAAGTACAACGTCCGCACCTATGAGCATTTCCCCGTCCGTTACTGGAACGAATGGCTGGACGACCGGCAGCCCACGGTGATGGTGCAGGGGCTGGAGCCCGGCGCCATCGCCCTGGACATCCTGTCGCCCACAGCCTTCGCCCACACCGACGGCTTCGGCGGCATGCAGGGCGAAAGCAGCGTCTCGCTGTCCCCCATCTGGAGCCCGGACGGCGGCGAGATTATCTTCGAGGCCACGCAGACGCGCTGGAACGCCGCCTTCGCCCATGTGCCCTATCATCTCTACCGTATCCCGGCGGCGGGCGGGGCGGAGCCGCGAGAGGTCACGGCGGCGCCCGGCATTTACGGCCATGCGGCCTTCAGCCCGGACGGCAAGAACCTGTACTTCACCTACATGCCGCAGAATGAGGAGGTCTACAACCTGCCACGCCTGTCGCGGGTAGTCTGGCCGGCGGGCGGCGCCGTCACCGTGGTGGCGCGTGACTTCGACCGGCAACCGGCGCAGTACGCCGTGGCGCCCGACAGCCGCACCGTCTATCTGCTGGCCGAGGATGGGCCGGCGGAGAACCTGTACAGCGTCCCGGCCGAGGGCGGCAAGCCCGCGCTGGTGGCCCAGCCCAGGGTCGGCGGCTATACCGCGCTGTCCCTGCCCAAGTCGGGGAAGCTCCAGCTGATCGCCCAATACGGCAGCGCGGTGAACCCGGCGGAAATCGTGAAGATCGACCCGGCCGGCAAAGCGGGTGGGACGGAGGGCGGGAAGGGCGGCCACACCAACCTGACCAGCATCGACACCGCCGTCGCGGCGGGCATCGATTGGCAACCGCCACGGCACTTCACCTTCACCTCGGCCAAGGGGCGGACCATCCACAGCATGATCGTGCTGCCGCCCCATTTCGATCCCAACAAGAAATACCCGCTGTTCGTCTTCATCCACGGCGGGGCGGCCAGCAACAACCCGGACCAGATCGGCCTGCGCTGGAACTATCACCTGCTGGCGGCCAGCGCCGGCGGCACCGTCATCCTGATGACGGACTATACCGGCTCCACCGGTTTCGGCGAGGCCTTCGCCCAGGCCATCAAGCTGGATCCGCTGAAGACTCCGGCCGATGAGATCAACCAGGCGGCGGACGAGGCCATCAAGCGCTTCCCCTTCATCGACGCCAGCCGCCAGTGCGCTGGCGGCGCCAGCTATGGCGGCCACCTCACCAACTGGCTGGAGGCCACCACCACCCGTTACCGCTGCCTGGTCAGCCACGCCGGCGAGGTCGATCTGCTGACCCAATGGGGCGAGAGCGACGGCATCTATAACCGCGAGGTCAACAACGGCGGCCCGCCCTGGGAGGGCAACGCCATCTGGCGCGACCAGAGCCCCATCACCTACGCCGCCAACTGGAAGACGCCCATGCTGATGAGCATCGGCGAGCGCGACTACCGCGTGCCGCTGGGCAACACGCTGGAGGCCTGGGCGGTGCTGCAACACCAGCACGTGCCCAGCCGCCTGCTGGTCTGGCCCGACGCCTGGCATTGGATCACCAAGCCGGAGGACAGCCGCCACTTCTACCAAGAGGTGGGGGACTGGCTGGCCAAGTACCTGCAGGCGACCTCACCTTAAGGCTAGGGACTGATCCTTTCCCTCATCTCGGGCGTATCGTCCTTCGCCGTTGGCCCTCCGGGGCCGGCGGCGGGGTGGCGTGGTCAGGATGCGTGAAGGGTGATGGGATGATGGGCTACAACGGTCTGGCGCCGGACGGATGCGCCGTGGTGGTCGGGGCAGGGGGGCTGGGCCAGGCGCTGGCGGTGGCGTTGGAGAAACGTGGTGCCCATGCGCGCGTGATCCTGACCGGCAGGCGGACGGATCCGCCGTGCGACATCACCGACGAACGCGCCGTGGCCACCTTGGCCCAGCGGGTGTGGGACACGGGCCTTTCCCTGCGCACCGTCATCGTCGCGTCCGGCTTCCTGCACGGGCCGGGGCCGGAGCCCTACCAGGCCTTCGCCCCGGAGAAGACCTGGCGCCAGCTGGACCCCGCGCACCTGGCTCACGCCTTCGCCGTCAACGCCATCGGCCCGGCCCTGCTGGCCAAGCACCTGCTGCCCCTGTTCCCGGCCAGCCGGCGCTGCCTCTTCGCCGCCCTGTCCGCCAAGGTCGGCTCCATCGCCGACAACAGCGCCGGCGGCTGGTACGCCTACCGCGCCAGCAAGGCCGCGCTGAACCAGATCGTCCGCACGGCGGCCGTGGAACTGGCGCGCACCCGCCCCCTGTCGCTCTGTGTCGCCGTCCACCCCGGCACGGTCGACACCCCCCTGTCGGCCCCCTTCGCCAAGACGGGCCTGGAGGTGCGCAAGCCAGACCGCGCGGCATCGCAAATCCTGGACATGCTGGACCGCCTGACCCCGGACGACACCGGACGCTTCTGGGCCTATGACGGGCGCGAGCTGCCGTGGTGAGGGATCAGGCCGCCGTCAGCGTCGCCCATTCCAGCCCGAACCGCTGCAAATACTTCCGCAGCCGGTCGGCGTCATTCGATGACGCGCGCCGGGTGCGGGAGGCGCTGAACAGTTGACGTCCCGCTTCTGATAGACTGCGGCAGGCACGGCAGATGCGAATCACTTCGGCCAGTTGCACCCGGTCGAACGGGTCGAGGGCGGCAAGGGTGTCGGCGTCCAGCAGGGCGGCCAAGCCGTCGTCGGCGGGGGCGGGGCCCCACAGGCGGCGCAAGCGCGCGATCTCCTGCTCCACCGTGTCCTGGTCGATGCGGGCGCTGGGTGCCAGGGTGGCCATGCGGGTGATGCTGGCGGCGAGATCGCGGAAGTTGCCGGGCCAGGGCGCCTCCGGCCCGGTGGCGAAGGCGAGGAAGTGCGCGCGGGCTTCCTTGTTGAAGGTCACGCGCCGGCCGTCGCGCTGGGCGTGGCGGTCCAGCTCATAGTCCAGGTTGGGCTCGATATCCTCCCGCCGCTGGGCCAAGCCGGGCAGGGTGAAGGTCCACAGGTTCAGGCGGGCGTAGAGGTCGTCGCGGAAGGCGCCCTGGGCCACGGCCGCGCCCAAGTCGCGGTTGGTGCCGGCGATCAACTGGAAATCCGACGCCACCTCCTTGTCCGATCCCACGGGCAGGAAGCGCTTGTCCTCGATGGCGCGCAGGATCATGGCCTGCTCGTCCAGGCCCAACTCCCCGATCTCATCCAGGAACAGCATGCCGGTGTCGGCGGCGCGCAGCAGGCCCGGCCGGTCGCTGACGGCACCGGTGAAGGCGCCCTTGCGGTGGCCGAACAGGGCGGACATGGCGCCCTCGCCGCGCAGGGTGGCGCAGTTCACCTCCACGAAGGGACCGGACACCTGGTGCTTCAGGCGCTTCAGCTCATAGATGCGGCGGGCCAGGTGGCTTTTGCCGGCGCCGGTGGGGCCCATCAGCAACAGGGGCGCCTTGCTGCGCAGGGCCACGCGCTCGATCTCATCCACCATGCGGTTGAAGGCGGCGTTGCGTGTCTCGATGCCGGATTTCAGGAAGGACGATCCCTCAGCCGCCGCCGCCGCGAACCGGGTGGCGATGCTGTCATAGCGCGACAGGTCCAGGTCGATGGCGCCCCATTCCCCCGCCGGGTTGAGGCCCTCGCCACGGGAGGGCTGGGTCTGCAGCAAGCGGCCGGGCAGGAAGCGCGCCTCCGTCAGCAGGAACAGGCAGATCTGGATGACATGGGTGCCGGTGGTGATGTGGACCAGATAGTCCTCCCGCTCCGGCTCGAACGGGAAGGCGCGGGCGAAGTCCAGCAGCTTGCCGTAGACCTCCTCGAAGTCCCAGGGGTTGGCGAACCCCAGGGTGCGTCGCTCGACCGTCGTTTCCGGCGAGACGGTGCGGATGTCCTCCACCACCTGGTCGGCCAGTCGGCCGTGCCGCTCCCCATGCAGCAGCACGAAGCGGTCCACCCGCAAATCCTCATGCATGCAGATGCCCACGCTGGGCCGCCACTTCTGCCAGCGGCTGGGCCCGAACTTGGCGGCGTCCAGGGTGGAGCCCAGGAAGCCGATGACGGTGAGGGGGCGGGGCACGAGGCTTATCCATTTTTATAAAGTCGTATCTACTGATATCCGAATTTTCCCATTGCCGGAAGGCGTATTTAAAGCGGCCATGGTGGCAGTCACGAAAATATCAATTTAATATCAATGCATTAAATTTTTCCCTCGGTGCGCCCGAACCCTCTGGCACGGCCATTGCTCTATATCCTGGCATCGGATCGGGGCCGCCGGAATGCGCCGGCGGCCCCCGGGCGGAAGCCTCGAGGAAAAGGAGTGAGGACCATGGCCAACAAGCAGCTGTTCGCGTCGATGATCGCGAAACTGATGCCGGATGCGCGTAACCGCGAGGGCGCGCCGGCCTACAGCTATGGTCCGGAACACAAGCTGGCCCAACTGGCCGCCACCGGCACGCTGAACGACGGCTTCTACGGCGCGGCCGAGGCCCAGTTGGCCGAGGTGCTGGCCGTGGCCAAGGCGGTTGACCCGCGCTTCGTGGCCCAGGTCGCCGTCTATGCCCGCACCAAGGGGGTGATGAAGGACATGCCGGCGCTGCTGACCGCCTGGCTGACCGTGGCCGATCCTGACCTGTCGGTTGCCGTGTTCCGCCGCGTCATCGACAACGGCCGCATGCTGCGCACCTTCGTGCAGATCATGCGGTCGGGCGTGGTGGGCCGTACTTCGCTGGGCACCCGGCCCAAGCGCTTGGTGAAGCAGTGGCTGGAGCAGGCGTCCATGGCCCAGCTGATGCGGGCGGCCACGGGCAACGACCCGTCGCTGGCGGACATTGTGAAAATGGTCCATGCGGCGCCGGTGGACGCCACGCGTCGCGCCTTCTATGGCTGGCTGATCGGCAAGCCCTATGACGTGGCGGCGCTGCCAGCGGAAATCGCGGCGTTCGAGGCCTGGAAACGGGATCGCGCGCTGCCCCTGCCGCCGGTGCCCTTCGAATGGCTGACGGCGGAGCCGCTGACGTCCCGGCAATGGGCGGAGGTGGCGGACCGCATGGGTTGGCAGGCGCTACGCATGAACCTGAACACGCTGGCCCGTCATGGTGCGTTTGAGGGGACGGGGCTGGCGGAGCGCGTCGCCGCCCGGCTGGCCGACCCCGAGGCCATCGTCCGGTCCAGGGTCCTGCCCTACCAGGTGCTGGCGGCGCGGGGCATGGTGGGCGAGGGCGTGCCGCCTGTGGTGGTCGCGGCGCTGGAAACGGCGCTGGAGCTGTCGCTGGCGTCCGTGCCGGTGCTGCCCGGCCGGGTGGTGGTGTGCCCCGACGTGTCGGGGTCCATGGCCAGTCCCGTCACCGGCCATCGCAAGGGGGCGACGACGGCGGTGCGCTGCATCGATGTGGCCGCCCTGGTGGCGGCGGCGGTGATGCGGCGCAACCCCGGCGCACGGGTGCTGCCGTTCGAGACCAAGGTGGTGCCGCTGGACCTGGACCCCCGGGCCCCGGTCTCGGTGAACGCCGCCAAGCTGGCCGCCATCGGTGGCGGCGGCACCACCGTCTCCGCCCCGCTGGCCTGGCTGAACGCACAGCGGGCGGTGGCGGACCTGGTGGTGATCGTTTCGGACAACCAGTCCTGGGTCGATGCCAAGCGCTTTGGCGCCACGGCGACGATGCAGGAGTGGGAACGCCTAAAGCGCCGGTGCCCCCGGGCCAAGCTGGTCTGTATCGACCTGCAGCCCTATGGCACCACCCAGGCGGTGGAGCGCCCCGACGTGCTGAACGTCGGCGGCTTCTCCGACGCCGTGTTCGAAACCCTGGCCCGTTTCGCCGCCGGCGGAGCGGATCGGGATTGGGTTGCGGAGGTGAGCGCGACGGTCATCTGACCGACGGACTGGACTGAGTTGGGTCATGGCGAATGCTGGATGGAACTACATCCTCCACCAAAGCCCGTGGTAGAGCGCCCGGTCCGCAAGGGCCGGGAGGTGCGGTTCGAGCCCGCCTTGGAGAAGATAGCTCAAAGGGCGGTTTCATCCCTCCTGGTCGCCACGATCCAGCCCGTCCATCCCAGGTCACCGCCGGTGAATGCGGTGGGGAGTACAGTAGGCATGGCCGTAAGGCCTGCGGTTCGACTCCGCTAACCTCCCCATTCCCCTTGTCACCGGCGGCTCGGTCGTTGCGTCCATTCCCCGCAGGCGGTACCGGCGAATGTCGGCCGGACTACAAGGTTAGAGCGTCCACCGCAGGGTGGGAGGCGGCGGTTCAATTCCGCCCCCGGGCAACCGGGTAGCTCAGTCATTGTCTGGCAATGCCTTGTCGCCGGTGCCGCTTTCCACTTCCGGGCGAATGCCGTGGGGAACTCCGTCACCTGCAAGGTCGCCGGTGCAAGTCCGGTCGTGTCCGTCCCATCCGGGGGCTGGACGCGTAGCTCAGCAGCGAGAGCATGCAGCCCCTGTTTCCCACACCTCTCGTCGCCGTTTTTTGAAGTCAAAGCTTGTGGCGGCCCCTGGCGAATGCCGCGGGGAACTACAGGATCATGGGGCCGCCGGTTCGAGCCCGGCCAAGCGTCCGTTGCTTGTAGCTCAGTTGGTAGAGCACGTGGCTGTTTCCCGCATTCCCTCGTCGCCACCCGCCCAAGCTGCTAAATCTATGAAAGGACAAAAAGGAAATGACCATGAGTGAACATGGCTTCGAGGTGACGGTGGCCGACGGCGCCGTGCCCATCAAGATGTGGACCAAGGGGGTCGCCGTGGACGACCAGGCCCGCGCCCAGCTGGCGCGGGTGGCACGCCTGCCCTTCGTGTTCAAGCATGTGGCTGCCATGCCCGACGTCCATGTCGGCATCGGCGCCACCGTCGGCTCCGTCATCCCTACGCTGGGCGCCGTCATCCCGGCGGCGGTGGGGGTGGACATCGGCTGTGGCATGATGGCGGCCCGCACCTCGTTGGCGGCTGCCGACCTGCCGGACAATTTGGCGGGGCTGCGCACCGCTATCGAGCGCGCGGTGCCCCATGGCCGGGACGTGGGACGGGGCCGCCGTGACAGCGGGTCCTGGGGCGATCCGCCGGCCGACATCGTCGCTGCCTGGGCGACGTTGGCGGAGCGCTTTGCCCTCATCACCGCGAAGTACCCCAAGCTGGCCGGCGCCAACACGCTGGCGCACCTGGGGACGTTGGGCACCGGCAACCACTTCATCGAGCTGTGCCTGGATGAGGGTGGCCAGGTATGGGTGATGCTGCATTCCGGGTCGCGCGGGATCGGCAACGCCATCGGCACCTTCTTCATCGAGTTGGCGAAGAAGGACATGCGCCGCTGGTTCATCAACCTGCCGGATGAGGATTTGGCCTACTTCCCCGAGGGCACCGACCACTTCAACGACTATGTCGAGGCGGTGGGCTGGGCCCAGGATTTCGCCGCGCTGAACCGCCGCATGATGATGACCAACGTCATCGCGGCGATGCGGACCGTCATCACCAAGCCGTTCGACGCGGCCATGGAGGCCATCAACTGCCACCATAACTACGTCCAGCGGGAACGCCATTTCGACCGCAACAACGTCCTGGTCACCCGCAAGGGGGCGGTGAACGCGGCGGAGGGCGTGATGGGCATCATCCCGGGATCGATGGGGGCCAAGTCCTTCATCGTGCGGGGGAAGGGGAACGCGGAGGCGTTCAACAGCTGCTCCCACGGGGCCGGGCGCCTGATGTCCCGGCATGAGGCCAAGCGGCGCTTCACGCTAGAGGACCATGCCCATGCCACCGACGGGGTGGAATGCCGCAAGGATGCCGACGTCATCGATGAGACGCCGGCCGCCTATAAACCCATAGAGGCCGTCATGGCGGCGCAGGCCGACCTGGTGGAAATCGTGCATACGTTGAAACAGGTCCTGTGCGTGAAAGGCTAACGCCTTCACACACGGGGAAGCAGGTCCTGTGTGTGAAGGGGTAGGACCCTTCACGCGTCAGGACGGGGGGATACAGTGATCATCATTGATGGATCGGAAGGCGAGGGCGGGGGACAGGTGCTGCGCACCGCGCTCTCCCTGTCGCTGGTGACGGGCCAGTCCTTCCGTATCGACAACATCCGCGCCAACCGCGACAAGCCCGGCCTGATGCGTCAGCATCTGACGGCGGTTGAGGCGGCCTGCGCCATCGGCGGCGCCACCGCCGATGGAGCCGCCATCGGGGCGAGCAGCTTGGTGTTCACACCGGGCCGCGTGCGGGCCGGCGACTATACCGTTGCCGTCGGCACGGCCGGCAGCACGGGGCTGGTGCTCCAGGCCCTGCTGCCGCCCCTGTTGCTGGCGGACGGCCCGTCACGCCTGGTGTTGGAAGGCGGGACGCACGCCCATGCCGCGCCGCCCTTCGATTTCACGGCGCAGACCTTTCTGCCGCTGGTGTCCCGCATGGGCCCGGCGGTGACCGCCACCCTGGTGCGCCCGGGATTCTACCCGGTGGGCGGCGGCCGTGTGGAGGTGTCGGTGACCCCGGCCCCCTTGCGGCCCCAGGAGTTCATGGAGCGTGGCGCCTTGCGTGGTGTCCGTGGCCAAGCGCTGCTGTCCAACCTGCCGGCCAACATCGCGGAACGCGAGGTCGCCGCCGCCCGCCAGGTGCTGGATTGGCCGGAAGATGCTTGGGGCGTGGAGGAAGTGACTGAGGGACGGGGACCCGGCAACATCCTGATGCTGTCGGCCAGTTTCGATCAGGTGACGGAGGTGGTCAGCGCCGTGGGGCGCATCGGCCTGCGGGCCGAGGATATCGGCCGGCAGACGGCCAACCGCCTGGCGGGCTACATCGCCTCCGGCGCTTTCGCCGGGCCCTACTTGGCCGACCAGTTGCTGCTGCCCCTGGCGCTGGCCGGCGGCGGCCGCTTCACCACGGTGCGGCCGACGCGGCACACCCTGACGGGTGCCGCCATCATCCGCCGTTTCCTGGATCGGGACATCCGGATCGAGGGTCGGGCCGACGGCACCCATCTGGTGACGGTGGAATAAGCCTGAACCGGGGCGTCTACTTCGCCAGCGTCGTCACGACGACCGCCTTTTGCGGGCCGGCGGTGATGGTGGTGCCGGTGGCATCGGGGATGAAGCGGATGGGCACCTCGATCTGCTTGGTGCAGGTGCGCAGGGTCCACACCTCGCGCCAGGGTGGCGACTTGCCGCCCGGGGTGGGGCCAGGGGTGGGGGGAACCTCGCGGTCCACGAAGCGGGTGTCGGCCACGTATTCGCGGGCGCAGCCGTCCTCGGTGGCGCCGGGGGTGATCTTGACCAACTGATCCACCTGCTGGATGGCATCGCGCTGCAGCAGCACGTCGGTGTGCGTGCCGCCAGGCAGCAGGGCGCCCATGCCGATGGCCTGGCCCGCCTGTTTCCAGCCGATGACGTTCAAGGTGCGGGTGGCGCCGCAACCGGCGAGCGTCACCTGTTGGCGCCAGATGCCGGTCTGCAACTGGCCGGCGGCATCGAACACCAGGGGCTGGAACACCGCCACGTCGGTCGACACCGTGGCCTGGGCGCCGGGGCAGGGCTCGTTCATGACCACGGCCGATTGCTGGGCCGTGGCCAGGGTCATCTGCCGCACGCCGGGATCGGCGAACAATTTCGCCGTGTTGGCCTGATCATCCGCCCAAGCGGTTCCCGAGGCCACTATCAGGGCGAGGGTGGCGGCGATCCCGGTGCGCGTCATGGCCTCATTCCCCCAGGCTGAACTGCGCCGGTTCCCAGACGTAGCTCTTGGGATCGGCCTTGCCGTCGGTGGCGTCCTTGGGCCGGATGTGGCCGATGCCGGGGAAGGAGATATGGGCGGCGGCCACCCAATAGCCGTCCTTGGCGGCCTCGGCGAAAATCCTGGCCCGTTCCTTGTACGCGCTGGGGCTGTCGCTGTCGAACTGGACGGTGGTGGCCGGGGTGTCGAACTGCACCGCCGCCACATGCATCAAGTCGCCCCAGAACAGGATCTTCTGCCCCTTGCTCTCGGCGGCGTAGACGGTGTGGCCGGGGGTATGGCCGTGGGCGGGGATGGCGGTGATGCCGGGGAACAGGGAGGTCACGCCATCGAAGGTCTTCAGCTTGCCGGCGGCGGCATAGGCGTCCAGCATCTTATGCGCGGTGGTGAAGCCGCCCCGCTTGTCGGCCGGCGTCTTGGCCTCGGCCTCGGGATTCAGCCAATGGCCCTTCTCCGCCGCATCGACATAGACGGTGGCGTTGGGGAAGGTTATCCGGCCATCGGTCATCAGGCCGCCGATATGGTCGCCGTGCATGTGGGTGATCAGCACCGCGTCCACCTGGTCCGGCGTGTAGCCGGCGGCCTTCAGGTTTCCCAGCAGATGGCTGGGGGCCTGGGGACCCAGCAGGCCGTTGGCGCCGCTGTCGACCAGGACCAACTGTGCCCCCGTGTTGATCAGGAAGGCGTTGACCGAAACCGGTGTCGGGCTGGGTTGATGGTTGCGCGCCAGCGCCGTCCGCACCTTTTCCGGCGTCGTGTTGGTCATCAGGGTGTCGAGCGGCAGCGTGGCCACCGTGTCGTTCAGCGCCGTGATCTCGAAATCGCCCAGCATCAGGCGGTAATAGCCCGGCGCCTGGGTCTTGACCTGCAGGGCGGCGGCATGGGCGGCGTGGGGCAGGGACAGCGACAGCGGCGCGGCGGCGAGAGCCAAGGCCAGGCCGAGGGAACGCAGGGACATGGGGAAAGCTCCAAGAGGCATGAACCGCGCGCCAGACTAAGCCCCAGTCTCCCCGCGATGCAACCAAGGCAGGGTGCCGGTACCACTTTCTCCCCTGCGGCGGAGAGTCCCGGCGCCTGCCGTTGACGCGGTCCGATCCGCATCCGAAGCTGACTTGTCGGGGATGGCGGGGCGGGGGGATTGGATGCGCGGGCCCATCATGGCTGTGTTTGCCTGTCTGCTGGTCCTCACGACGGTACCGGTGTGGGCGGATGACCTGGTTCACCTGAGGGCCCGGCCGCAGGTTCCGCCCCCGGTGACGGAGGAGCCGGTTGGCCCCACGCGCCTGGGCGACGGGATCGTCCTCATCCCCAAGACCTACCGGCCGGGACAGCCTCTGCCGCTGCTGGTGATGCTGCATGGCGCCAGTCAGCGTGGCGCCGACATGGTGGCGAGGCTGGCGCCGGTGGCGGAAGCGCGCGGCGTCATCATCGCCGCCCCCGACTCCGGGGATTACACCTGGGACATGCTGGCCGCGCGCAAGCACGAGGCGGACGAGCGCTGGGGACCGCGCTATGGCACCGATCCGGCGCGCATCGACGCCTTCCTGGCCCTGGTCTTCGCCCGCTACGCGGTGGACCCGGCCCAGGTGGCGCTGGCGGGATTTTCCGATGGGGCGACCTACGCCCTGTCGCTGGGACCGGAAAACCGGGACCTGTTTACCACGCTGATCGCCTTTTCCCCGGGGCGCGTCGCGCCGCTGCATACCCAAGGGGCGATGCCCGGCGGCGGCCAGATCCGGGTGTTCATCAGCCACGGCAGGGCCGACCGCGTTTTGCCCTTGGATGAGACGACGCGCACCACCGCGCCGGCGTTCACACGGCGCGGCTTCCGGGTGGAACTGCGGGTGTTCGATGGCGGGCACGCCATGCCGCCGCAGGTGGTCGAGGGCGCGTTGGACTGGTGGTTGGGGCGCGGTTGAGCGTCAGGGCTGGAGAGTGATTGCACGGACGCAACCCATATGGGCTCAATTCCTTCGGCCATCCGTTGGGGGATGGCCTCGGCAAGAGGGGGATGCGTTGAAGCGGGTACGGGAAGCGGTCGCCGGGGCGGTGATGATCGTGGGGGTTCTGACCAATGTGGCGGCGGCGCAGGAGGCGACGCCGCAGCCGCCCCCTGCTCAATTTCCCGGTCCATCGCCTGAGGGGCCATCATCCGAGGATGTCGCCGCCGCGACGGAACTGGCCGAGGTCTTCGAGGATTTCTGCCTGAAGCGCTTTCCGGATGATGAGGCGGTCAAGGCCGGGGCACAGGACCTGACCGCCATGACGCCGGATCAGGTGAAGGGCATCTTGAAAGATGATCCGGGCATTGGCTGGTACAAGAAGACGCCCCTGGCCCTGTACAAGATCACCTTGGAACTGCCGCCCTATCATGCTTGCGCCGTTCGCCGCATGACCGCGAACGGCATACCGACGGTCAAGCCTTACCTGGCGGCCATCACGGCATTCGCCGCCGCGCAGGGGCGGCCTCTGCAGGGCCAGCAGGCCCAGAAGATGAACCTGCCCACGGGGCCTACCGTCACCATCTTTCCCCAGGCCATCGCGGACGTCACGGGGCAACGCATCCAGACCCAATTCATGGTGCTGCTGACCAACTACCACCATCAATATGGGGGTGAGGACTATGTTGGCGGCGTGGGATTGGAAGTCCGATACGTCCGGCAGGAAAAGCAGCCGTGATGGAACGCGGCCCCCTGGCGCTGGACGCCAGGGGGAAGGGTTAGCCTTCCCCCGTTTCGTCTTGCGCGGCGGTGGCCAGGCCCAGGGCCAGGGAGTGGGCCACCGCCGCCAGGCGCACCGCGTCACGGTCGCCTGGGAAGACATGGCGTTCCACCACCACGGGGCGGTCGCGGCGGGCGCAGCCGAGGTAGACCAGGCCCACCGGCTTTTCCACACTGCCGCCGCCGGGACCGGCGATGCCGGTGACCGACAGGGCGATGTCGGCGCGGGAGCGGGCCAGCAGCCCCTCCGCCATGGCGTGCGCCACCTCGCGGCTGACGGCGCCGTGCAGGGCGATCAGGCCGTCGGGCACGCCCAGCAGGTCGATCTTGGCCTGGTTGCTGTAGGTGACCACGCCCCGGTCCACCACGGCGGAGGAACCGGCGATGGCCGTCAGGCTGGCGGAGATCAGGCCGCCGGTGCAGGATTCGGCCGTGGCCAGCCACAGCCCGTCCTTTTGGCAGGCGGCAAGCAACCGTTCGGCCGCGCGTGTGATCTCCGCCGGGAACATGGGCCTCAGGCTCCCGCAGGGGCCCAGGGCAGGCGCACGGTGCAGGTCGCCATGGCGGCGATGCCCTCGCGCCGGCCGGTGAAGCCCAGGCCCTCGGTGGTGGTGGCCTTCACCGACACGCGGTCCGGCGCGATCGCCAGCAACTCGGCGACGCGGGCCACCATGGCCTCACGGTGCGGGCCCACCTTGGGCCGTTCGCAGATGACGGTGATGTCGCAATGGGCGATGACGCCGCCCTTGGCCGTCACCAGGCTGGCGGCGTGCTGCAGGAACTTGCCGCTGTCGGCGCCGCGCCAACGCTCGTCCGTGGGCGGGAAGTGGCTGCCGATGTCGCCGGCGCTGATGGCGCCCAGGATGGCGTCGGTCAGGGCATGCAGGCCGACGTCGGCGTCTGAATGGCCTTCCAGCTTGTGGGTGTGCGGCACCTTCAGGCCGCAAAGGACGATGTGGTCGCCTTCCGTGAACTTGTGCACGTCATAGCCGTGGCCCACGCGGACGTCGCCCAAGTCGTTCATGATGATCTTCTCCGCCCGCGCCAGGTCCTCGGCATGGGTCACTTTCAGGTTGTCGGGGTTGGTGGGCACCAGGCGCACGGGAAAACCGGCCTTCTCCGCCACGGCGGCGTCATCGGTCAGTTCCTGGCCCGCCAGGTCGCGGTGCGCCTTCAGGATGTCGGGGAAGCGGAAGCCCTGCGGGGTCAGCGCCCGCCACAGGGCGGTGCGGTCCACGGTGGCGGCCACGGCGCCGTCCTGGTCCGCGCGCTTCAGTGTGTCGCTGACGCTGGCCGCCGCCAGGGCGGCCGGTACCTCGCCCAGCGCCTTGATGACGGCGGAGATGCTGGCGGCGTCCACCAGGGGCCGGGCGGCGTCGTGGATCAGCACCAGATCGTAGCCGCCATCGGCGGCCGCGGCCTCCAGCCCGTTGCGCACGCTATCTTGGCGGGCGGCGCCGCCGGCCACGGGCGGGGGCAGGTCCAGGCCGGCCACGGCCTCCTCATACAGGTCGCGGTGGGCCGGATTGATCACCACCCGCACGGCCGTCACCTCCGGATGGTTCTGGAAGGCGGCCACGGTGCGGGCCAGGACGGGGCGACCGGCCAGGGACAGATATTGCTTGGGCATGTCCCCGCCGAAGCGGGAGCCGCTGCCGGCGGCGACGATCAGGGCAAGGCAGGACGGCATGGTTGGTCAAGACACCAGGAATGCGGGAGGCGGGTGGGGGATGCTGACAATTATCCCCATTTCGCGATGAGAGATATCTCCCCTTAAGACCTTGCCGCTAGGCTTGTTTGTTCGTCGGCGTCCACGATCTGCCATGCCACCTCGCCATACCATAGTCGCATCCGCCGTCTTCGGCGGCGTCGCTTCCCTTTGGCGGGGGCTCATGATAGCTTGAACGCCTAATTTTGTAGCAGTCATGGAAAGCGCCTAGGAAATGGGCAGTAAGTTAGCGCCGATCCAGGTCGGTCCCGTCACCATCCAGGATCCGGTGATCCTGGCGCCCATGTCGGGCGTGACCGACACGCCCTTCCGCCGCCTGGTGAAGCGCGCCGGCGCCGGCCTGGTCGTTTCCGAGATGATCGCCAGCCAGGCGATGATCCGCGCGACGCGCGAGTCCGAAAAGAAGATCGACCCCAACGCCCAGGAAGGCGTGCTGTCCGTCCAACTGGCGGGCTGCGAGCCCGAGGTGATGGCGGAGGCGGCGAAGTTGTGCGTGGACCGGGGCGCCTCCATCATCGACATCAACTTCGGCTGTCCGGTGAAGAAAGTGGTGAACGGCTACGCCGGTTCCGCCCTGATGAAGGACGAACCGCTGGCCGGCCGCATCCTGGACGCGGTGGTCAAGGCCGTGCCCGTGCCCGTGACCCTGAAGATGCGCAAGGGCTGGGACGAGCGGAACCTGAACGCGCCGCGCCTGGCCAAGATCGCGGAGGAGTGCGGCATCCGCATGATCACCGTGCACGGCCGCACCCGCAACCAGATGTACAACGGCGTCGCCGACTGGGCCTTCATCCGCCAGGTGAAGGACGCCGTGTCGCTGCCGGTCATCGCCAACGGCGACATCGTGGACTTCCCCGACGTCACCCGCTGCCTGGAAGAGAGCGGTGCCGACGGCGTCATGATCGGCCGCGGCACCTATGGCCGCCCCTGGTTCATCAACCAGGTCATCCAGATGCTGCGCACCGGCGCGGCCCCGGCCGAGCCCACGCTGGTGGAACAGCGCGACCTGGTGCTGGAGCATTACGACGCCATCCTGGAGCATTACGGCACCGACGCCGGCCTGAAGATCGGGCGCAAGCACATCGCCTGGTATTCCAAGGGCCTGCCGGGGTCCGCCGAATACCGCGCCAAGGTGAACACCATCGAGAAGGCGGAGCTGGTGCAGGACTTCGTGCGCGGCTGGTACCAGGATCTGCTGGACCGGGGCATCGTGGGGCGCGACCTGTCCGGCCGGGGCCTGACCGCCGAGGCCGGTTGCGATGTTGAGGACGACGACACCGCCGGCGAAAAGAAGGTGGCGGCCTGATGGGGCGGACGGCGGCCCTGCCTGCCCCGGCGAACGGCATGGTCGATCCCACGGCCATCCTGTCCGCCCTGCCGGAGCCCATCCTGGTCATCGACCGGCAGCGCCGCATCCATTTCGCCAACCTGCAGGCGGAGGAATTCTTCGACGCCAGTGCCGCCCTGCTGGTGGGCAGCCAGCTGGACACGTTGATCCCGGGCGACAGCCCCGTCCATTCCCTGATCGACCAGGCGCGGATGACGGGCGGCAGCGTGTCGGACTACAGCATCATGCTGGAGACGCCGCGCATCGGCCTGCACTTCCTGACGGCCAAGGCGGCGCCGCTGTCCGATCCGCCGGACCTGGTGGTGTTGTCGCTGCACGAGCGGTCCATCGCCCGCAAGATCGACAACCAGCTAACCCACCGGGGGGCCGCCCGGTCCGTCGTCGCCATGGCGGCCATGCTGGCGCATGAGGTGAAGAACCCGCTGTCCGGCATCCGGGGGGCGGCCCAGCTGTTGGAAGAGAACGCGTCCGAGGGCGACCGCATGCTGACCCGCCTCATCTGCGATGAGGCCGACCGCATCGTGGCCCTTGTGGACCGCATGGAGGTCTTCACCGACGGCCGGCCGCTGGAAAAGACGGCGGTCAACATCCATGGCGTGCTGGAGCACGTGCGCCGCGTGGCGCAGAGCGGCTTCGGCCGCGCCATCCGCTTCGTCGAGCGCTACGACCCGTCGCTGCCGCCGGTGCTGGGCAACCGCGACCAGCTGATCCAGGTCTTTCTGAACCTGGTGAAGAACGCGGCCGAGGCTTGCCCGGAAAAGGGCGGGGAAATCGTCCTGTCCACCGCCTACCAGCATGGGGTGCGCCTGGCGGTGCCGGGGTCCGACAGCCGGGTGCACCTGCCATTGCTGATCAGCGTGCAGGACAACGGCGACGGCATTCCCGAGGACCTGAGGGCCAACCTGTTCGATCCCTTCGTCACCACGAAGATGAACGGGACCGGCCTGGGCCTGGCGCTGGTGGCCAAGATCATCGGCGACCATGGCGGGGTCATCGATTTCGACAGCGTGCCGCGTCGCACGATTTTCAAAGTGTCGCTGCCGGTCGCCCCTGGGCGGACGGCGTCAGAGGGGGGCGTTTAATCCATGGGTCCATCCACCATCCTTGTCGCTGACGACGACAGGGCCATCCGTACCGTTCTGAACCAGGCCCTGCTGCGCCTGGGCCATGACGTGCGGGTCACCGGCAATGCCGCGACCTTGTGGCGCTGGGTCCAGGATGGGGAGGGAGACCTGGTCATCACCGACGTGGTGATGCCGGACGAGAACGGCCTGGACCTGCTGCCGCGCATCAAGAAGCTGCGTCCCGACCTGCGCGTCATCGTCATGAGCGCGCAGAACACGCTGCTGACCGCCGTGAAGGCGGCGGAGCGCGGCGCCTTCGACTACCTGCCCAAGCCTTTCGACCTGAAGGACCTGATGGGCATGGTGGAGCGCGCCCTGTCCACGCCCCAGCCGGCACCGCCGGCGGCGGCCGGCGCCGCGGCCGCGCAAGCCGAGGAGGAGGCGCTGCCCCTCATCGGCCGGTCGGCGGCCATGCAGGAGATCTACCGCGTCCTGGCCCGCCTGATGGGCACGGACCTGACGGTCATGATCACCGGCGAGTCGGGCACCGGCAAGGAACTGGTGGCCCGCGCTCTGCACGATTACGGCAAGCGGCGCAACGGCCCCTTTCTGGCGGTCAACATGGCCGCCATCCCCCGCGAACTGATCGAGTCCGAGCTGTTCGGCCATGAGAAGGGGGCCTTCACCGGCGCCACCGTGCGCTCCACCGGTCGGTTCGAGCAGGCGCAGGGCGGCACCCTGTTCCTGGATGAGATCGGCGACATGCCGCTGGACGCCCAGACCCGTCTGCTGCGCGTGCTGCAGGAGGGGGAGTACACCACGGTCGGCGGACGTACGCCCATCAAGACCGACGTGCGCATCGTCGCCGCCACCCACCGCGACCTGCGCACCCTGATCCGTCAGGGCCAGTTCCGCGAGGATTTGTTCTATCGCCTGAACGTGGTGCCTATCCGCCTGCCGCCGCTGCGCGAGCGGACGGAGGACATCCCGGCGTTGGTCCGCCATTTCTTCGGCCTGGTGAACCAGCAGGGCCTGCCGCTGAAGAGCATGGACAACGCCGCCCTGGACCGCCTGCGGCGCCATCGCTGGCCCGGCAACGTTCGCGAACTGGAGAACATGGTGCGGCGTCTCGCCGCGCTCTACACCCAGGAAGTCATCACCATCGATGTCATCGAGCAGGAGCTGGCGGACTTCGCCCCCGCCGCCGCCCCGGCCGAGGAGCCGCAGAACGAAGGCCTGGGAGCCGCGGTGGAGCGGCACCTGAAGGACTATTTCGCCGCCCATAAGGACGGCGTGCCCGCCGCCGGCCTGTACGACCGCGTGTTGCGCGAGGTGGAACGGCCCCTGCTGTCCCTGTCGCTGATCGCCACCCGGGGCAACCAGATCAAGGCCGCGCATATGCTGGGCCTGAACCGCAATACCCTGCGCAAAAAGATCCGCGACCTGGACATCCAGGTTGTCCGTGGCCTGAAGTAACAGGCGGCACTTCTACCAACGGGCGTAAGACGGACGGCTGGAAA
This sequence comes from Nitrospirillum guaranorum, assembly GCF_034653275.1. Classification (NCBI taxonomy): domain Bacteria; kingdom Pseudomonadati; phylum Pseudomonadota; class Alphaproteobacteria; order Rhodospirillales; family Azospirillaceae; genus Nitrospirillum; species Nitrospirillum guaranorum. The sequence goes on from NZ_JAYEES010000003.1 coordinate 1,787,298, forward strand.
CACGCGTGGCATTCTGGTAACAGAGGTGGGCGCCCGGGCAACAGCAGCCCCTGCCGGGCGATGCCCCTCCGGTTTTGGCCGGACCGGCGTCGCTTGACGGATGTTGTCCGCACCACCTCCGCGCCGGGGGTGGCGTTTGCGCCGTGCAAACCACCGGCCTGGCAGGAACCGTGCTTCGTTTCGCCTTCAATGCGGTCTCACATCCCATCGCAGCGACGCCGCCCCGGGCGCCAGCCTTGATCATCGCGCCCATGACGGTGCGGCCATGACCGAGGTCCCTCCGGCGCTGATCACGCCGCCCAGCCCCCCGGCCGCCCCGCAGGTTCCCCCCAGGGCCCCAAGAGCGACAGCTGGTGGCGGCGCCTGTCCGTCTGGTCGGCCCGCCTGGGCCTGGGCAACAAGCTGGCGGTGGCCCTGGCCTTCGCCGCCGTGCTGTCGGGCTTCGCCACCTACGCCGCGCTGACGCAGCAGCCGCCCTTCGGCAACAGTCCCAACACGGTCAGCCTGCTGCTGACGCTGGACGGCGCGCTGCTGCTGATGCTGCTGGCCCTCATGGCCCGGCGCATCGTCGGCCTGTGGATCGAGCGGCGCCGGGGCCTGGCCGGGTCGCGGCTGCATGTGCGGCTGGTGGCGGTGTTCAGCCTGCTGGCCGTGCTGCCCGCCATCGTCATGGCCGCCTTCTCCGCCTTCTTCTTTTACCTGGGCCTGCAGTCCTGGTTCAGCGACCGGGTGCGCACGGCGGTGAATGAAAGCCTGGTGGTGGCCCAGGCCTATCTGGACGAACACCAGATCGCCATCCGCAACGACGCCTCGTGGGTCGCGAACGACCTGCTGGCCGCGCGCCAGGGGCCGCTGGTCACCCTGGACCCGCTGTTCATCTACGCCTTCCTGCGCAACGAGTCCTTCCAGCGCTCCTTTACCGAGGCGGTGATCTTCGACGGGCAGGGGCGGCAGTACGGCAGTTACACCCTGGGCTCCGTCTTCCAGCCCGACGTCATGCCCAAGGAACGGCTGGAGCGGGCGCGCAAGGGCGAGGTGGACTTCGAGTTCAATGAGAAGGAGAAGCGCGTCACCGCCCTGATCCGCCTGGATCCGGACTTCGACATCTTCCTGCTGCTGGGCCGCCCGGTGGAAGCCAAGGTGATGGAACACCTGAACGCCGCCCAGACGGCGGTGCGCGAATACACCGAGCTGGAGGGCCAGCGCTTCGGCTTGCAGACCAAGATGACGCTGATCTTCATCATCGTCTCGTTGCTGCTGCTGCTGGTGGCCATCTGGGCCGGCCTGAACTTCGCCAACACCCTCATCACGCCCATCAGCGCGCTGATCATCGCGGCGGAGCGCATCCGCACTGGCGACCTGACGGCGCGTGTGCCGGAGACCCTGCCGGGACCGGAGGATGAGCTGACCTCGCTCAGCCGCGCCTTCAACCGCATGACCAGCCAGCTGTCCTCGCAGCGCAGCGACCTGGTGGAGGCCAACCGCCAGCTGGATCTGCGCCGCCGGTTCACCGAGGCGGTGCTGGCGGGCGTGTCCGCCGGCGTCATCGGCCTGGACGAGCAGGGCTTCATCAACCTGCCCAACCAGTCGGCGGCCCAACTGCTGGACATCCCGGACGTGCACGAGATGATGGGGCGCGACATCCTGGCCGTGGTGCCGGAGCTGGAGGAGCTGATGTCCGCCATCCGCCGGCGCCCGTCGCGCCTGGTGGAGGGGCAGGTGCAGATCCGCCGGGGCAACACCCAGCGTACCCTGCTGGTGCGGGTGGCGGCGGACACCAGCGGCAACGGCATTCGCGGCTTCGTCATCACCTTCGACGACGTGTCGGAACTCCTGTCGGCGCAGCGCAAGGCCGCCTGGGCCGATGTCGCCCGCCGCATCGCGCATGAGATCAAGAACCCGCTGACCCCCATCCAGCTGTCGGCCGAGCGCCTGCGGCGCAAGTACCTGAAGGAAATCCAGAGCGATCCGGAGACCTTCAAAGCCATGACCGACACCATCGTCCGCCATGTGGACGACATCGGCCGCATGGTGGACGAGTTCTCCGCCTTCGCCCGCATGCCCACGCCGGTGATGAAGCCGCAGAACATCCAGGAGCTGTGCCGCCAGGCCGTGTTCCTGCAAGCGACCGCCCAGTCCGGCATCAAGTTCGACAGCATCCTGCCGCCCGAGCGGGTGGAGGTGGAGTGCGATGGCCGCCAAATCTCGCAGGCCCTGACCAACCTGCTGAAGAACGCGGTGGAGGCCATCGAGGGACGGATGGAGGAGGATGCGGCCGGTGGCCACGACTCCCCGCCGGGCCATATCTCCCTGAAGGTGGAGACCATGGACGACCACATCGTCCTGACCATCGCCGACAACGGCAGGGGCCTGCCCAGCGAGGGCCGGGACCGGCTGACGGAACCCTATGTCACCACCCGGGCCAAGGGCACCGGCCTGGGCCTGGCCATCGTGAAGAAGATTTTGGAAGACCATGGCGGCACCCTGGGGCTGGATGACAACCCCGGCGGCGGCGCCCGCGTCACCCTGATCCTACCGCTTGTGCAAGCGGCCGCCCCGCAGGACGCGGAAACGGCCGCCACCCCGGTCCTGGCCCCGGTCCTGGTGGCCGGGACCAGTGCCCCCAAAGGCGTTTGACCCAAAGGCGTTGACCCATGGCGCATGATATTCTGATCGTCGATGACGAGGCCGACATCCGGATGCTGATCGCCGGCATCCTGGAAGACGAAGGCATGAAGACCCGCGAGGCGGCGGACGCCGACCAGGCGCTCGCCGCCGTCGCCGCCCGCCGGCCCAGCCTGATCATCCTGGACATCTGGCTGCAGGGCAGCCGCCTGGACGGCCTGCAGATCCTGGACGAGATGAAGCGCGACCACCCCGACGTGCCGGTGGTCATGATCAGCGGCCACGGCACCATCGAGACGGCGGTGGCCGCCCTGAAGAAGGGTGCCTACGACTTCATCGAGAAGCCGTTCAAGTCCGACCGCCTGCTGCTGCTGGTGGAGCGCGCCATCGAGGCGGCGCGCCTGCGTCGCGAGAACCGCGAGCTGCGCCTGCGCGCCGGCGGCGAGGTGGAGCTGATCGGCCGGTCGCTGATGATCAACCAGTTGCGCCAGTCGCTGGACAAGGTGGCGCCCACCGGCAGCCGCGTCCTGGTCAGCGGCCCGCCGGGCAGCGGCAAGGAGATCGTGGCCCGCATCATCCATGAACACTCCCGGCGCGCCGACGGCCCCTTCGTGGCGCTGAACTGCGCCACCATGCGGCCCGACCGGCTGGAGGTGGAGCTGTTCGGGACGGAGCATCCCATCGACGGGGCGGGCCGCAAGGTAGGCACCTTCGAGCAGGCGCACGGCGGCACCCTGTTCCTGGACGAGGTGGCGGACATGCCGCTGGAGACCCAGGGCAAGATCGTGCGCGTGTTGCAAGAGCAGACCTTCGAGCGCGTGGGCGGCAGCACCCGGGTGGAGGTGGACGTCCGCGTCATCGCCAGCACCAACCGCGACCTGGCGGCGGAGATCGAGGCCGGGCAGTTCCGCCAGGATCTGTACTACCGCCTGGCGGTGGTGCCGCTGAAGGTGCCGTCGCTGCGGGAACGGCGGGAGGACATCCCCTTGCTGGCGCGCTATTTCCTGCAGCGCTCCGCCACCGCGTCGGGACTGCCGCAGCGTGTCCTGGGCGAGGACGCCATGGCGGCCCTGCAGGCCTATGAATGGCCGGGCAACGTGCGCCAGCTGCGCAACGTCATGGACTGGCTGCTGATCATGGTGCCGGGCGACCCCGATGAGCCCATCCGCGCCGACATGCTGCCGCCGGAGATCGGCTCCATCACCCCGACGGTGCTGCGTTGGGAAAAGGGCGGGGAGATCATGTCCCTGCCGCTGCGCGATGCCCGCGAGGTGTTCGAGCGCGAGTATCTGCTGGCCCAGGTCACCCGCTTCGGCGGCAACATCTCCCGCACCGCGTCCTTCGTGGGCATGGAGCGTTCGGCCCTGCACCGCAAGCTGAAGTCGCTGGGCGTGCATGGCAACGATCGCGGCGATGGTAAGGGTGAGGAATAAGAGGCAAGATATTGTTATAGAAACAATATTTATCGCTTCTTAAGATTTAAGGTGAGGTTCAGCCCATGCCGCGGACAGCCTATGTCAACGGTCGCTACGTCGCCCACGGCGGCGCCCATGTCCATATCGAGGACCGGGGCTTCCAGTTCGCCGACGGTGTCTATGAGGTGGTGTCGGTGGTCGACGGCGTCTTCGCCGACGAAGATGGCCATCTGGCCCGCCTGTCCCGCTCGCTGAACGAGCTGGACCTGCCCTGGCCCATGCACCCCATGAGCCTGCGTTTCGTGATGCGGGAGGTGGCGCGCCGTAACCGGGTGCGCAATGGCCTGGTTTATGTCCAGATCACCCGGGGCGAGGCGCCGCGCGACTTCCGCTTCCCGGCGGATCCGGTGCCCACGCTGGTGGTCACCTGCCGCTCCACCAAGTTCAGCGCGCCGCAGCAGCTGGAAAAGGGCGTGTCGGTCATCACCATCCCCGACATCCGCTGGGCCCGGCGCGACATCAAGTCGGTGGCGCTGCTGCCCCAGGTGCTGGGCAAGCAGCGGGCGGCCGAGGCCGGCGCCTTCGAGGCGTGGCAGGTCGACCCGGACGGCACGGTGACCGAGGGCTGCTCCAGCAACGCCTGGATCGTCACCCAGGAAGGGGTGCTGGTCACCCGTGCGGCCAGCACCCGCATCCTGAACGGCATCACCCGCCTGTCACTGCTGGCCGAGGCCGAGGCGGCGGGTATCCCGTTCGAGGAGAGGGCGTTCACGGTGGAAGAGGCGTACGCTGCGCGCGAGGCCCTGATCTCCAGCGCCAGCACCTTCTGCGTGCCGGTCACCCGCATCGACGGCAAGCCAGTGGGTGACGGGGTGCCCGGCCCCTTGGGCCGCCGCCTGCGCCAGGCCTATCTGGCGCATGTGGGTGTGGCCGACCCTGTGATTGCCCCGATGGTGACCAAGCTGTGACCGTGACCGCGCGCGATATCTTGTCCGTTCCCGCCTTGGCCCTGCCCAAGGCCGTGCTGTTCGATTGGGACAACACCCTGATCACCAACTGGCGCTGCGTCCATGCCGCCACCAACGCGGCGCTGGAAGCCTTCGGCATGCCCGCCTGGACGCTGGAGGAAAGCTACACCCGCGTGCGCCAGAGCCTGCGCGACGCCTTTCCCGCGCTGTTCGGGGACGGTTGGGAACGGGCGCGGGACATCTTCTACGCCCATTTCGAGACCCACCACCTGGACTACCTCGACCCGCTGGCGGGGGCGGGCCAGTTGCTGGAGGCGCTGTCCGCGCGCGGCGTCTATGTCGGCGTGGTCAGCAACAAGACCGGCCGCTTCCTGCGCACCGAGGCCCAGGCCCTGGGCTGGGACCGCTGGTGCGGTGCCCTGGTGGGAGCCGGCGACGCCGAGGCCGACAAGCCGCATCCGGCGCCCGTGCATCTGGCGCTGCGGCCGGCGGGCTTGGCCCCGGGGCCGGACGTTTGGTTCGTGGGCGACGCCGACGTCGACATGGAATGCGCCCATCGCACAGGCTGCGTACCCCTGATGGTGGGGGCCACCCCGCATGGGGAGGGGGCGCTGAGCGTCTACCCGCCGCATCACCGCTTTGCCGGCTGTGACGAACTTTGCACCTTGGTGGATGGGCTCTAGCACCCCATATCACTTCCTGTGCTAGGATGGCGGACGCCCCGGGGTGTGCCTGGGGCCGCCGGCACTTTCACGCACGGCTCCATAACCGCCGAAAAGGCAATCCCGGGCGCTCCATAGAGGGCCCCAATAAAGAGCGAGGCATGCAATGTCCGAAAAGTCGCAAAACGTTCAGGACGTGTTTCTGAACCACGTGCGGAAGAACAAGACCCCTGTGACGGTCTTCCTCGTCAACGGCGTGAAGCTGCAAGGCATCATCACCTGGTTCGACAATTTCTCGGTGCTGCTGCGCCGCGACGCCCATTCGCAGCTGGTCTACAAGCATGCGATCTCGACCGTGATGCCGGCCCACCCCATCCAGTTGTTCGAATTGGCCAAGGAAGGCGACCACGATTGATACGCGTAAACAGTCGGCCCCATCCCTTGATGGGACGGTTCGGCCGGTTGACGGGAAGGACGGCGGCGCTGTGACGGATCGTCCGGCGGATGAGCCCGCCCCCCTTTCTCCCCTGAACGTAGAGGGGTTGCCGGAGGCGGCGCCGGCGGAGAAATCCGCCCGGCGCGCCCTGGTGATCCATCCCATCCTGCGCGAAGAACTCGACGACAAACGTCCGCCGGAGTCGCGGTTGGAAGAGGCCGTTGGCCTCACCGCCGCAATTGAGTTGGACGTGGTGGCGGCGGAGTGCGTGCGCGTCACGCGGCCCAAACCCGCCACCCTGCTGGGCGGCGGCTACCTGGAAGAGGCGGCCAAGCGCGTCGCCGAGCTGGGCATCGGCCTGGTCGTCGTCGACCATGCGTTGTCGCCCGTTCAGCAGCGCAACCTGGAACGCGACCTCAAGACCAAGGTCATCGACCGTACCGGCCTGATCCTGGAGATTTTCGGGGCGCGTGCGCGCACCCGCGAAGGCCAGCTGCAGGTGGAACTGGCGGCGCTGACCTACCAGCGTTCGCGCCTGGTACGGTCCTGGACCCACCTGGAACGCCAGCGCGGCGGCTTCGGCTTCCTGGGCGGTCCTGGCGAAAGCCAGCTGGAAATGGACCGTCGCCTTATCGGCGACCGCATCATCAAGCTGAAGGCGGAGTTGGAGGAGGTGCGGCGCACCCGCGGCCTGCACCGCAAGGCGCGCGAGCGCGTGCCTTATCCGGTGGTGGCGCTGGTCGGCTACACCAACGCCGGCAAGTCCACGCTGTTCAACCGCATGGCGCGGGCCGACGTGTTCGCCAAGGACCTGCTGTTCGCCACGCTGGACCCGACCATGCGGTCCATCGTCCTGCCGTCGGGTCGCAAGATCATCCTGTCGGACACGGTGGGCTTCATCTCCGACCTGCCACACCATCTGGTGGAGGCGTTCCGCGCCACCCTGGAGGAGGTGCTGGCCGCCGACATCATCCTGCATGTGCGCGACGCCGCCCACCCGGACAGCGAGGCGCAGAAGCGGGACGTGGAAACGGTGCTGGCCGAGCTGGGTATCGAGGCGGAGACCGATCCCCGGGTGGTCGAGGTCCTGAACAAGATCGACAAGCTGCCGCCCCTGGACCGTGAGACCCTGGTGCGCCAGAGCCGCCGGCCGGATGGCCTGGTGGCCGTGTCGGCCCTGACCGGCGACGGGTTGGAAAGCCTGTTCAACGTCCTGGACCGCCGCATGGTGGCGGGCCGCGACGTGGTCAAGGTCAGCGTGCCGGTCAGCGACGGCGCCGCCATGGCCTGGCTCTATGCCAAGGGCGAAGTGACGGAGCGCGAGGACGACGACGACAACGCCCACCTGACGGTGGCGCTGGAGCCGGCGGACGTGGCCCGCTTCCGTGATCGTTTCCCGGCCTGTTCCGTGACCGAGACCCCGCCGCTTGCCGAACGGGTTGCCCCGGACAGGCAGGCCCAGGCGTCCTGACCCCCGCCATTCGTACCGCGCCCGCGCATCCGCGCTTCCGGCCGCCTTGGCGGTTGGGCCATAGCCGGCTGCGTTAAGTCAGAACGACAGCCGGCTATGGCTGAGTCTGTCTGCGAGCAAATTCACGTGCCAAGGCGGTTCCGCCTTCGCACGATCTGCTCTAAGGTGCCGGCCACCCGACGCCGGTCCGCTTCAAGAGAAGGGGCCGGCGCCCATTTCTGGAGGTTCCAAATGAGTTTCAGGCCCCTGCACGACCGTGTGGTGATCCGGCCCATCGAGCAGGATCAGAAGACCGCCGGCGGCATCATCATCCCCGATACCGTCAAGGAAAAGCCCCAGCAGGGTGAAGTCCTGGCCGTGGGCAGCGGCGCCCGCAACGAGAAGGGCGAGATCGTCGCCCTGAGCGTGAAGGCCGGCGACAAGGTGCTGTACGGCAAGTGGTCCGGCACCGAGGCCAAGATCGACGGCAAGGACGTGCTGATCATGCGCGAGTCCGACCTGCTCGGCGTCCTGGAATAAGAAACAGCGCCCAACAATCTTCCCTAGGCCCCGACCGGGGCCGCCGGAGCGAGTACCGTAGGGCGCAGCGAGGATAGCCAAGGCCACGGATGTGGCCGCCCGGCGCCTGAGGGAAACGAAAAAGGAATTCAAAAATGGCTGCCAAGGACGTGAAGTTCAACACGGATGCCCGTGACCGTATGCTGCGCGGCGTGGACATCCTGGCCGACGCCGTGAAGGTGACCCTGGGCCCCAAAGGCCGCAACGTGGTCCTGGACAAGAGCTATGGCGCCCCGCGCATCACCAAGGACGGCGTCAGCGTCGCCAAGGAGATCGAGCTGGCCGACAAGTTCGAGAACATGGGCGCCCAGATGGTGCGCGAAGTGGCCTCGAAGACCAACGACGTCGCCGGTGACGGCACCACCACCGCCACCGTGCTGGCCCAGGCCATCGTGCGCGAGGGCGTGAAGGCCGTGGCCGCCGGCATGAACCCGATGGACGTGAAGCGCGGCATCGACCTGGCGGTGACCGCCATCGTCGACGACCTTAAGGGCCAGTCGCGCAAGGTTTCGACCTCCGACGAGATCGCCCAGGTCGGCACCATCTCCGCCAACGGCGAGGCCGAGATTGGCGAGATGATCGCTCGCGCCATGGAAAAGGTGGGCAACGAGGGCGTCATCACGGTGGAAGAGGCCAAGAGCTTCGACACCGAGCTGGAAGTCGTCGAGGGCATGCAGTTCGACCGCGGCTACCTGTCGCCGTACTTCGTGACCAACGCCGACAAGATGACGGCCGAGCTGGAAAGCCCGTACATCCTGCTGCACGAGAAGAAGCTGGGCAGCCTGCAGCCCCTGCTGCCGGTGCTGGAAGCGGTGGTGCAGAGCACCCGTCCGCTGCTGATCGTGTCGGAAGACGTGGAAGGCGAGGCGCTGGCCACGCTGGTGGTGAACAAGCTGCGCGGCGGCCTGAAGATCGCCGCCGTGAAGGCCCCGGGCTTCGGCGACCGCCGCAAGGCGATGCTGGAGGACATGGCCATCCTGACCGGCGGCCAGGTCATCTCCGAAGACCTGGGCATCAAGCTTGAGAACGTGTCGCTGGATATGCTGGGCACCGCCAAGAAGGTGGTGATCACGAAGGACGCGACCACCATCGTGGACGGCGTGGGCGCCAAGGCCGACATCGAGGCCCGCATCGGCCAGATCAAGGCGCAGATCGAGGAGACCACCTCGGACTACGACCGTGAGAAGCTGCAGGAGCGTCTGGCGAAGCTGGCGGGCGGCGTTGCCGTCATCCGCGTCGGCGGCGCCACCGAGGTCGAGGTGAAGGAGCGCAAGGATCGCGTTGACGACGCCATGCACGCCACCCGCGCCGCGGTGGAAGAGGGCGTGGTGGCCGGCGGCGGCACCGCCCTGCTGCGCGCCACCCGGTCGCTGGCCAACGTGAAGCCGGTGAACGACGACCAGCGCGTGGGCGTGGACATCATCCGCAAGGCCCTTCAGTCGCCCGTGCGGCAGATCGCCTTCAACGCCGGCACCGACGGTTCCATCGTCGTCGGCAAGCTGCTGGACAACAACGACGCCGGCTTCGGCTACAACGCCCAGACCGGCGAGTTCGGCGACATGTTCAAGTTCGGCGTCATCGACCCGACGAAGGTGGTCCGCACCGCCCTGCAGCATGCCGCGTCCGTTTCCGGCCTGCTGATCACCACCGAGGCGATGGTCGCCGAAAAGCCCGAGCCCAAGCCGGCCCTGCCGGAAGGCGGCGGGATGGGTGGCATGGGCGGTATGGGTGGCATGGGCTTCTAAGCCCTTGCGCCATCCTTAAGCCCGGCTTTCCGGCCGCGTTTTGAAGAGGGATCGCCCGCTGGTTTCGGCCATGGGCGGTCCCTTTTTCTTTTTGGGGCTTTATGGTTCGCCCTATCGATTCTATTCCTAGGGGGCACGACCGCCGCCGCCAACCATAGATGTCCCCATGACCGCGCCCCTGCCTGCGACCGACGTTCCCGCCATCGACTTGGCCGCTGTCGACGCCATCATCCGTTCCGTGGCCGAAACGGAAATCCTGCCCCGCTTCCAGCACCTGGACGGCGGCGACATCCGGGAGAAGGGGCCGGGCGACCTTGTGACCGTGGCGGACGAGGCCTCGGAACGGGCGCTGACCGCCCGGCTGACGGCGCTTTTGCCCGGCAGCACCGTGGTGGGGGAAGAGGCCGTCTCGGCCGATCCCGGCGTGCTGGATCGGTTGCTGGGTGCCGATCCCGTCTGGATCGTCGATCCCATCGACGGTACCGCCAACTTCGTGGCCGGCAAGCCGCGCTTCGGCGTCATCGTCGCCCTGGCCGCCCATGGCCGCACCGTCGCCGGTTGGATTCACGACCCCGTGGGACGGCGCACCGTGCGCGGCCGGCTGGGGCAGGGCGCCTGGCTGGTGGGCGCCGCCGCCGCCGAGGCCGGCACCCGCTGCGTCGCCCTGCCGCCGGTGGCGGTGGAGCAGATGCGCGGCATCGCCAACATCCGCTTCTTCGACAGTGATATGCGTCGCCAGTTGACCCAGCGGCGGGAACGCGTGGCCGAGGCTTACACCCAACGCTGTTCCGCCCACGACTATCTGGACCTGCTGACGGGCCAGGCGCACTTCAGCCTTAACAACATGATCAAGCCCTGGGACCACGCGGCGGGCGCGTTCCTGTATGCCGAGGCCGGCGGCCACGCCGCCAAGCTGGACGCCAGCCCTTACCGCCCGACGGATCGTACCGGCGGCCTGCTGATGGCCCCGGACGCCGCCAGCTGGCAGGCGCTGTATTCGGTGCTGTTCGACGCGTGATCGGTGGGCCGGACGTCCCGGCCCGAGCCACGATCATCCGTGACGCTCCCGCCTCAGCACCTCAACCATGATATCCTGGGCCTGATATACCGACTGGAAGGCCCTGCGATCATGACGACACGCGCCCTCTTTCCGACGGTCGCCCCGTTTGTGAGGCTGGCGCCCCTTCCAATCATCGCGGCGGCCTCCCTGGCCATTCGCACGCCGTGGGCGGTCGCGCACGCCGGTCTGGCGGCCCTGCTGTTCCTGTGGATCACGGCGGACGGCTTGGCCACCGGCCTGATCGTGGCGGAGCGGATGCGTTTGGGCCGGCCGCCGGCGGCGCGGGTGGTGCTGGCCGCCATCGCCCTCGGCCTGGTCGGTGGTGTGCTTGGCCTGACGCCGCCCTTGCGTTCAGCCCTGGCGGACATGCCCTGGGTTGTCGCTGTGGTGGCCACCTTGGTTGGCGGGCATCTCCTCTATGGGGCGGCCGGTGCCTGGGATGTCCTGCGCCGCCCCGGTGTGGCGAAGCTGGAGGCTGCCGCCGCGTGCTTTGTTCCGCCGCCGCTCGCCCAGCTTGTGGCTAAGGAATTGGCGTTGCTGCATCTGGCCCTGTTTCGCTGGCGCGCGCCGCCGGACGTACCGCCAGGCTGCCAGGCCTATGGCTACCACCGCGACCTGACGCCCCTAATGGGGGGCCTGCTGGCGGCCCAGGTCATGGAAATCGTGGTGATGGATGTGGCGCTGGGCATTCATCACCGCACGGCGGCGCTGGTCCTGTTCGCCGTGGGGGATGTCGGATTCATCTACCTGCTGGGTCTCACCAAGTCCTTCCGCCTGCATCCGGTGCTCCTGACGCCGCAAGGCGTCCGGATACGCTTCGGCCTGCTGGCCGACCGGCTGGTCCCCTATGAGGCTATCGCGCATGTCGGTGCCGCCGACGGTCTGGAACGGCGCGGCCCGGAGAACCTCTGCCGGCTGGTGGCGCCCAATGTGGCGCTGACCCTGGTGGTGCCGGAGACGCGCCACCGCGTCCTGCGGCCCGCCCTGGCCGTGACCAGGCTGGCCTTCTCCGTCGACGAGCCCCGGGAATTCATTGGCGCTGTCAGGGACAGATTGGCTGCCGCTCAGAAATCCCTTGAATGGGATATTGTATAAATTCTTAAATGGCGTCTCCAATCATGGGGAGCCGTTCATGCGCCGTCGTTCGTTCATCGCCGCCCTGCCTGCCGCCGCCGCCGGGGCCCATGCCTTGGGCGCCCGCGCGGCGGTGGAGACTGTCGGGGTGGCCGCGCCGTTTCCCGCAGGGGCTGGGCCGGCGCCCGCCGCCGGGCCGGTGCCGACCGAGGCGGATTATGAGCGCGCGCTGTCCCTGCGCGACCGTTGGATGGGCCTGACGGAGAATGTGGCCTGGCCCGCCCGCTGGGTGGGCAAGAGCGGACGCCTGCTGTACCGCAAGACCGTGCCGGGCGGCTTTCAGTTCACCACGGTCGATGCCGCCACCCTGCGGAAGGAGCCCGCCTTCGACCATGATCGGCTGGCGGCGGAGTTCAGCAAGGTCGCCGGGCAAAGCTTCACCGGCCTGCATCTGCCGTTCGAGCGCGCGCGCTTCGGCGAGGACGGGCAGACCCTGACCTTCGAGTGGGAGGAGGCGGAATGGTCCTGCCGGCTGTCGGACTATGCCTGCAAGCGGGAGCCGGAGGAGGGCGGCCGCCGGCCCCGGGGCTTCGGCGTGGTGCGCGACCTGGCCCGGCCGGGCGACACCGGCCCCAAGACCTCCCCCGACGGACGGTGGGAGACGCTGATCCTGAACCAGAACCTGGCGCTGCGCGAGGTCGCCACCGGCACGGTGACGCCGCTTAGCACCGACGGCAGCGAGGGTGACTTCTACGATGGCGAGACCATCGCCTGGTCACCGGACTCGCGCAAGCTGGCGATTTACCGCGTGCGCCCCGGATTCCGGCGGGATGTGCACAAGGTGGAGTCCTCGCCCAAGGACCAGATCGAGCCGAAGCTGCACACCCAGCTCTACCCCAAGCCGGGCGACGCCGTGGACCAGGAGCAGCCGGTGCTGTTCCATATGCCCCGCGCCGGCGCGCCCGGCCGGAAGCTGGACATCGACGCGGCCCTGTTCCCCAACCCCTACCTGATGACGGATTTCGAGTGGCGGGCCGACAGCGCCACCGTGGTGTTCGAGTACACCCGCCGGGGCCACCAGATGGTGCGGGTGATCGAGATCGACGCCGCCACCGGCCTGTCCCGCGCCGTGGTGACGGAGACGGCGGCCACCTTCGTGAACAACGAACGCCGCTTCCGCCATGACGTGAAGAAGGGCGGTGCCGAGGTCATCTGGCTGTCGGAGCGGGATGGGTGGGCCCATCTCTATCTCATCGACGGACGGACGGGGAAGGTGAAGACCCAGATCACCAAGGGGGACTGGGTGGTGCGCCATGTGGCCAAGGTGGATGACGACCGCCGGCAGATCTATTTCGCCGCCGGCGGCATGCGCCCGGGCGAGGATCCCTACCTCCAGCACTTCTACCGCGTGGATTTCGACGGGCGGAACCTGGTGCCGCTGACCACCGCCGACGCCTATCACGACGTCAGCCTGTCCGACGACCTGGCCTATTACGTCGACACGTATTCCCGCGTTGACATGGCGCCGGTCATTGAATTGCGCCGCACCACCGACCGTGCCCTGGTGGCGGAGATCGAGCGGGGCGACATCAGCCGCCTGCTGGCCGCCGGCTTCCGCCCGCCGGAGGTGTTCAAGGCCAAGGGCCGCGACGGCAAGACGGACATCTGGGGCGTCATCGTCCGCCCCCTGGGCTTCGACCCCGGCCGCCGCTATCCGGTCATCGAGAACATCTACGCCGGGCCGCACGACAGCTTCGTGCCCAAGACCTTCTGGCCCTTCGGCTTCCATTCCGGCGGCGACAAGGTCATCGGCATGCAGGCCCAGGCGGAGATGGGCTTCATCGTCGCCCAGATCGACGGCATGGGCACCATGAACCGGTCCAAGGCCTTCCACGACGTGTGCTGGAAAAACCTGAGGGACTCAGGATTCCCGGACCGCATCCAGTGGTGGCGGGCCGCGGCCGCGCAGTATCCGCAGTTGGACATCACCCGCGTGGGCATCTACGGCGGGTCCGCCGGCGGGCAAAGCTCGCTGGCCGCGCTGCTGTTCTTCGGGGACTTCTACAAGGCCGCGTTCTGCTATGCCGGCTGCCACGACAACCGCATGGACAAGATCAGCTGGAACGAGCAGTGGATGGGCTGGCCGGTTGATGAGAGCTACGCCCAATCCTCCAACGTCGACAACGCCCACCGGCTGACGGGCCAGGTGGCCCTGGTGGTGGGCGAACTGGACGACAATGTCGACCCGTCGTCCACGATGCAGGTGGTGAACGCCCTCATCAAGGCGGACAAGACCTTCGATTTACTGGTGGTGCCGGGCGAGGGGCATTCCGCCGGCCGCTCCACCGGGCCCATCCGCTACGCCTTGCGCAAGCAGTACGGCTTTTTCCTCAAGGCGCTGGGCGGCGCCGACGCGCCCGACTGGAACGCCCGCGCCAGCACGGCGGCGGCCATGCCGACAGCTGGTGGTAACGGCTAGCGGTAACGGATGAAGCTGGGCTGGAGGGGGGCTTGCAGGATCCGCTCCCGGAACTCGTAGACCAAGGGGTGGAAGATGTCGCCCAGCAGCTCCGTCCATTTCAGCGGATAGGGTGAGGGCGTGCCGTCCGGCAGCAGGATGCCCTGGCGGTCCAGCGGGTGGATGGCCGGGTGGCGCCGCAGCTCCGGCAGTTTTTGGTCTAAGAGCGCCTCCGTTCGCGCCAGCCAGGCGGCGGTCAGGGGCGTGCCCTTGCGGAAGATGAAGGCGCAGAGGCCGATGAGGTCGGCATAGGAACGGCGCAGCTCATCGCCCAACGGTCCATCGATGGGGGCGACGCCGTTGGCCAGTTCCTGATAGCCAAGGGCCAGCTTGTCGGACTGGGCCAGTTGCTCGAAGAAGGGGCCCCACGCCTTCGACGTGGTCTTGATGTCGGTGTAGCCGCCGCCGTAGTGGTGCATGAGATAGCAGCGCAGATAGTCCGCCTTGTGCGTGGCGCTGAGGTAGGGCCAGGCGGGGTGCAGCGGGTGCGCCGGCTTCACCCACTCGCCCAGGGTGTCGCGGTTGAGGAAGGCGACGGCGCAGCCGGTGGTGCGGAAGATGGTCCACAGCGCCCGCAGGCGGTCGTCCGACATCTCCTCATGCCCCGTCCACAGGCAGAACAGGGTGCGGTACTCCAGGGCGTCCAGATCGTGCGGCACGGGTCACACCATCTCGGGCGTGACGGGGATGTTGAAACTGTTCAGCAAGGCGGCGCGCCGCTGTCCCAGGTCGGCGTCGGGGGCCTTGTGGCGGCGGTAGACGTACAGGTAGTCGAACACGGCGTTGTAGTCGTGGGACTGCTGGCTGACGCCGCGCCGCTCCGACTCCGCGCCGCTGTCCTTGAAGATGCGGGCGCCGATGACCGGCACGTGCTGGGCCTTCTGCCGGGCATAGACCGCCAGCATGAACTCCCAGTCCTCATACGCCCGCATGTGCACGTCGAACTTCAGCCCGGCCAGCAGGGCGCGCGGGAAGGCGAAGCAGCAGACGGGAATCTGGTTCTTCAGGTAGATCTCATCGGTCAGGCGGCCGGCCATATCGACGCCCCCCTCCGACAGGATGGCGGCGTCCGCCCCCCGGCGCTCATTCACGATGGCGCAGTTGAAATAGACGGGCAGGCCCTGGCGCACCGCCGGCTGGTCCTTCAAGGCCGCCAGGAAGCCCTCGTACCAGGCGTCGTCGTCATCCAGGAAGATGATGTAACTGCCTTTGGCCAGGTTCAGGCCCATGTTGCGGCTGGCCGACGGGCCGGGCGGACCGTTGCGGCGCACGTACATGTCGGCGGGGGTCAACAACTCGGCGCAGACGGCATCGGTGTCGCCATCGGTGGCGTCGGACACCACCAGGATCTCCACCCCGCCCACGCCCTCGCGCTGGGCATTGATGGACGCCAGCGTCCGGCGCAGCAGGACCGCCCGTTTATGGGTGGGCACGATGACGGAAAAAAACGGCAACTCGGCCATCAGGCCCCCCAAAAACGCGAAAGGAACACCCTGAATGAAAACGGCCCGCCTAGGACCCTGCCCCAGTCTCTCAGACTGGCGGTGGGATGCCAAGGCGGGCCTGATCGCTTATCGGTTCAGGCCGTGAACTCATAAATCCGCTGGCCGTTCGCGGTCTGTCGTGAGTCAAGGCTTCCCAAACGGTGAGCCTCGAGGAATCTGGTGGAATGGTTCCTCAACCAGATCAAAACAGTTGCGTGGCATCGCAACCCTCTACGATAAACGACCCGAAAACTTCCTGGCTGCCGTTAAGCACACTGCGGCCAGAATTCGGTGCCAGTGTCTGCGAGTCCAGGCCCGCGCTTTACATGCGGCGTCTGGGCAGCTCTCGCTTTGATGCCCTGCAACGCTTCGGGAGGAAGCATGAAAGCTGTTGTTGGCGCCGCCATAGGACTGTGTCTTGCTGGCCTTACGGTCAATGCGCGCGCACAAGTCATCAAGGACGTACCGGTGGTTGAGGCGATGGCCGACTACGTCGCGCCCGAGGGCCTGGTTCCTGTCGACGGCGCGCGGCGTGTCCATCTCCGGTGCCTGGGACAGGGCTCACCCACCGTGGTGTTCACGGCGGGCCTGGGCGGGTGGTCGGCCACCTGGGCCAAGGTGCAGCCCGAGGTCGCGAAGGTGACGCGCGCCTGCGCCTGGGATCGCGCGGGCTTCGGGCTCAGCGACGCCGACGCCAAGGCACCGCAGACCGTCGGCCAGACCACCGACGATCTCGAGCGCGCCTTGGAGGTCGCGGGCGTGAAGGGGCCGTTTGTGCTGGTTGGCCATTCCGCCGGAGCGCACGAGGTCCTGACCTTCGCCGATCGTCATCCGCGCGATGTCGTCGGGATCGTCCTGGTCGATCCGGTGCGGCCTCACGATCTCGCGCGTGAAGCCGCCGTCGGGCCCAAGGCCGCCGCCGCGGATCGGACCTATCTCGCCGGCGAGGCTCAGCGACTGCGCGATTGCGCGAGCGGCGTGGAGGGCGGACGCGTCAAGACCGGCGCGCCGGCGCCGCCGTGCTTCGTCTATTTCCCGGAAATTCCGGAAAAGGCGCAATCGGTTCTGGCTCGTCTCGATGCCGATCCCGCACGACTGCGCACCCAAGCTTCTGCTTTCGAGGAGTATGAGCCCAATGGAGAACGCGTCGTGAAGAATGACAGGACCTATGGCGATCTGCCCCTGATCGTGGTCAGCGCGGGAAAGCCAGATCTGTGGGCCCCCGAGGCCAAGGAGGAATATCCGGCGCTGCGGGCGGACTGGACTGACAGCCACAAGGCGCTGGCTGGGCTTTCCCGGCATGGGGAGCGGCGCGTGGCCGACGGTTCGGGACATCTGGTCCAGCTGAACAGGCCCCAGGCTGTCATCGACGCGGTTCTCGACGTTGTTCGCGCGGTGTCGAAGTGAGAGCGCCCTGCATCGCCGCGGTCGCCGTGTTGCTAGCTTCGCCCGCGCTTGCGCAGGACACGGATCCGCTGGCCTGGTTCAATGGCCGCTGGTGCACGGAGGCGGGTAAGCCGGAGCAGACCTGTGAAGTCTGGGGACCTGCGCTTGGCGGGGTCAAGGTCGGGACCTCGCAGACCGTTCATGATGGCAAAAGCCGCACGATCGAACTTGTCACGATCGCGGTGGACGGGCCCAAAGCCCAGGTGAACGTGTTCGTGAATGGCCGCGCGCCGATCCCATTTACCGAGACCGCCCGCGAACCCCTGGGCATGACGTTCGAAAACCCCGCCAACAGCTACCCTCAGCGCATCCACTATTGGCGCGTCGGCGACGTCATCCATGTCAAGATCATGAAGATCGATGGCAGCGCGCTCGATCAATGGAGCTACCGCCTTCAGCAAGACCGTTAGGCCGCCGCCCCGTCAAGCTCCAGCTGGCCGTTGGGCAGGTTGCCGGCTGCACCAAGGCCGCCACCGACGGCCCCCAGCACTGGAACCAGCGGTATGAGATTTTCTCACACCGCTGTAGGACGCGACCGCGTCCGCCGGACCTTTCCGCGGAACGTGGTGGAACGGAAGAAACCAATCCCACGGATGCGGGCGCCCGGCGACTGAGGGAGATTTCCTGAAACTCCCTACTTCTTGAACCGGTGAACAGCCAGGCCGGCCGGGGCCTGGACCGTCGGCATGATTTCCACGCGGTTGACGTTGAAGTGCGGGGGCAGGGTAGCGGCCCAGGTGACCGACTCCGCCACGTCCTCCGCCGTCAGCGGCGTGGTGTCGGCGTAGACCTTGGCGGCCTTCTCGGCGTCGCCCTTGAAGCGCACCAGGCTGAAGCTGGTCTCCACCATGCCCGGCTCCACCGAGGTGACGCGCACGCCGGTGCCCAGCAGGTCCGCCCGCAGGCTGAGGCTGAACTGGGTGACGAAGGCCTTGGAGGCGCAATAGACATGGCCGCCGGGGTAGGGGTAGCTGCCGGCGGTGGAGCTGAGGTTGATGATGTGGCCGCGTCCCCGCTCCACCATGCCGGGCAGGATCAGGCCGGTCATGATCGCCAACGCCTTGTCGTTGGTGTCGACCATGATTTCCCAGTCGTCCAGGTTGGCTTTCTGTGCTGGTTCCATGCCCAGGGCCAGGCCGGCGTTGTTGATCAGCAGGTCGATCTCGGCGAAGTCGGCCGGGATGCTGGCCACCGCCGCCTCCATGGCCTTGCGGTCGCGCACATCGAAGGCCAGGGTGTGGGTGGGCACGTCCAGGCTGACTGCCAGGGCCTTCAGCTTCTCCGTATTGCGGCCGGTCAGGATGAGGCGGCTGCCCAAGGCCGCGAAGCGGCGGGCGAAGGCGGTGCCGAAGTCACCGGTGGCGCCCGAGATCAGGACGATGGCGGGGATGTGGGGCGGGGCGTAACTCATAAGATTGCCTCCTTATTTGCTTTGGCGTTCCAGGCCCTTGGCCTGCTGCCACAGGGCTTCCATCTCTTCCAAGGTCGCATCGCCGGGGCCGCGCCCGCCCTCCGCCAGCCAGGCCTCGATCTGGCGGAAGCGCCGCTCGAACTTGGCGTTGGTGCCGCGCAGGGCGGTTTCGGGATCCACGTCGATGTGGCGCGCCAGGTTGGCCAGCGCGAACACCAGGTCGCCCAGCTCATCCTGCATGCGGGCTTTCTCGGGCACCGCGTGCTCCATCTCCGCCCGCAGCTCGCCGATCTCCTCCTCGATCTTGTCCAGGATCTCCTTGGCCTGGGTCCAATCGAAGCCGACGCGGGCGGCGCGCTTTTGCAGCTTCACCGCCCGGGTCAGGGCCGGCAGGCCGCTGATGACGCCGTCAAGGGCGGAGGCCTTGGCGCCGCTGGCGGCGGCCTTGGCCGCGCGCTCCCCCGCCTTCTGGGCTTCCCAATTCTTCACCTGGTCGGTGGCGTCGGCCACGGCGCCGACCTGCTCACCGAACACATGCGGGTGGCGGCGCACCATCTTGTCGCTCAGCGCCGTGGTGATGTCGTTGAAGTTCCACAGGCCCCGCTCGCTCGCCATCTGGGCGTAGAACACCACCTGGAACAGCAGGTCGCCCAGCTCCTCCTTCAACGCCGCCATGTCGCCCTGCTCGATGGCGTCGGCCACCTCATACGCCTCCTCGATGGTGTGCGGAGCGATGGTGGGGAAGTCCTGTTCCAAATCCCAGGGGCAGCCGCCGTCGGGGTCCCGCAGCTTGGCCATGATGGCCAGCAGGCGGTCGATGGGGGCGGTCGCGGACGGGCGGTCGGTCATGGGCTGGTCCCGGAAAGGCGAAAGGGGAGCCGGATGGCCCCCCTTCCTACACCGAACCATGCGCCCGAGGCCACCGGCCCGGCGGCATGCGACATCACTTCTTCAGGCCGATCTCACGCAGCCGCTGGTCCAGATACTCCCCCGCCGTGTAGGCGTCGCTGAGGCGCACGTCGGGCCGGGGATGCAGGAACATGGGCATGGAATAGCGGGAGACGTTGTGCTCCGGCGGCGGGTTCACCACGCGGTGGGTGGTCGCCGGGAAGTAGCCGCCCGACGCCTCCTTCAGCATGTCGCCACCGTTGACGGCGATCATGCCGGCGTCGCAGGGCACGTCGTGCCAGTTGCCGGCCGTGTCCTTGGCCTGCAGGCCGGGCTCGCTGCCCGTCACCAGCAAGGTGATGAGGTTGATGTCCTCGTGCGCCGCGGCACGCACGGCGCCCGGTTCGAAGCCGTCGGCCAGGGGCGGGTAGTGCAGCACGCGGAACAGGCTCTGCGTGCTGCCTATCATCATGTCCGGCAGGGCCACGGAGAACTTCGCCTTCACCCCGTCCGGCGTGTGCTGCTGCAGCCAGCCCAGCAGGTCGGCGCCCAGCTGGGTCAAGGCCGCGTACATGGCCTCGGTCGCTTCCTTCACGCCCGACGGCAGGGGCCGGTTGGGATAGACGTGATAGAATTCCTTCAGGTCCTTGATGGGGCTGTCCTTGGCGTTTTCCGACCGGAAGGGGAAATAGCCGTCCTGCGTCTCGGGCGAGAACAGGTGGTCCATCTTGGAGTCCGACGCGAAGAAGGCCGCCCATTCCTTGTACAGGCGGTCGATCAGCGCCGGATCAATGGGGTGGTTGCGCAGCACGGCGAAGCCGGTCTCGTGCATGGAACGCACAAACTCGGCCGGGGCCGTGGACTCGGTGCAATCAACACTGGCGATATCGAACATGGGTGTTCCCTGAAGGCGCCCGTCCTCCCCGCCTTTGCGGAAAAGGGGATGGCATGCGGACGCCGTTACATCCGCCCCCGGGCCGCGGGCCAGGGACTGTTTTAAGGATCAAGGCCGGCCGCGGGCAGCCATGTCGAATTTCGGCGACTATCAGCAGGCGGGCGGCCCGCCGTCAACCACGCAGATGTTGGAGAGTGTTTCCGTTTTTTGCAGGGGTATGGTGAAGTTCAACCTCCCTATCCGGAGGTGCCCCATGCGTCTGTTCCCGGCCGCCGCGCTGATGCTGGCCTCCACCGCCGCCCTGGCGGGCCAGGGCGTGTCCGCCTCCAACCCGCCCGCCTCCAATCCCCCCACCTTGGCGCCGGCCCTGGCGCCGCTGGGCTTCTTGCTGGGGGATTGGAGCGGTGGGGGCAAAACGGCGGACGGCGGCACGGCGCGCGGCACCTCCACCATCCAGGCCGTGGCCGGCGGTGGCGGGCTGCTGCGCCGGGACCACACGGATTCTGGTGGGCAAGGACGGCAAGCCGGTGCCGGGCGCCGGCTTCGACCAGATCATGCTGATCTATCCGCAGGACGGCACCCTGCATGCCGATTACCTGGATGGCCAGCACACCATCCACTACACCAGTGCCCAGGTGGCGGCCGGTGAAAGCGTGGCCTTCCTGGCCGACGCCACGGCCGCCACACCGGGCTTCCGCCTGGGCTACACCAAGGTGGACGCCGGCACCCTGCACGTGAAGTTCGAGATGCTGCCCCCCGGCGCCCCCGGCTACATGACGATGGCCGAGGGCGACGTGAAGCGGCGCAAGTAGGTCTCAGGCCTTTTTCACTTTCTTGGCCGGCGCCTTCGCGGCCGCCTGGGCCGCCTTGTGCACCCAGTCGCGCAAGGCGGCCGCGTCGGCCAGCAGGTCGTCGGGCACCACGACATAGCTCTTGCTCACCGGCTGGTCCGGCCCGTACTGCAGCGGCTTGGCGTCCGGCAAGGATAGAAGCGCCGCCTGGTCCGCCCCCGCCAGCTTCAGCGCCAGCCCGACGTCGGACAGCGAGGCCACCGGCTTGCCCCCGGCATAGGCCAGGATGCCGCCGAACATGGGCTTGTAGGTGAGTTCCAGATCCGGCACCGCCGCGGCCATCGCCGCCTGGAGAGTTTTGGGATCGTGCGCCATGAGGGTCCCTGTCGTTAGGCTGGTAACGGGGAATTTAGCATCCCCGGCGTGACAGATGCTGGCAGGATGAAGGCCCGACATCGGCGCAGGGCGACCCCATGAACTCCCCCCATCTGACCTGGCAATTCTGGGCCGTGCTGTCGGCCCTGTTCGCGGCGCTGACCGCCATCCTGGCCAAGGTGGGGGTGGAGGGGGTGAACTCCGACTTCGCCACGCTGGTCCGGACGGCGGTGATCCTGCTGGTCATCGCGGCCCTGCTGCCCGTCACCGGGCAGTGGCAGCCGCCGGGCAGCGTATCGGCCCGCAGCTATCTGTTCCTGGTGCTGTCCGGTTTGGCCACCGGCGGGTCGTGGCTCTGTTATTTCCGGGCGCTGAAGCTGGGGGAGGCGGCGCGGGTGGCGCCCATCGACAAGATGAGCGTGGTGCTGGTGGCCCTGTTCGGCGCGCTGTTCCTGGGCGAAAGGCTCAGCCTGCCCAACTGGCTGGGCGTGGCCTTCATCGCATTGGGCGCGGTGCTGGTGGCCTTGCGGGGATGAGATGGGTAAGGGTTTCTTAACAGCTTCCACACCATCCTATGGCGATAAAAATGAAGAATTTTCAACGGGGGGTGTTTTGTGGACGGCTTGGACCTGGAACAGTCGAGCGAACAGTTCTTGCAGGCGGCACCCAAGCTGCGCGCCATTTTCCGGGCGCAGAACCAGGCCTGTGCCGGCAGCCTGCACATGGTCGGGCTGGATAGCCTGCGCGAGCGGCTGGGGGACCGCTGGCCGCGGGTGGCGGACCGCGTGCACATGTTGGCGGAACGCCTGTTGGGGCAGTTGCTGACGCCCAGGGACACCTGGTTTCGCCATGGGGAGGAGGGCTACATCGTCGTCTTCGCCCAGCTGGGCCGGCGCGAGGCCGGCCTGGTGTGTGGCAAGGTGGTGGAACAATTGCAGCGCCTGTTGCTGGGGGATGTCGACACGGCCGCCGTGCGCGTGCACTCCGCCGTGCATCAGGTCGGCCGCGAACTGCTGTTCCAAAGCAACACCCTGAACGACATGCTGGCGGGCGCCGCCGCGCAGGCGGCGGAGTCGACGGCGGCCGCGACGGCGGTGGAAACGGGCAAGGCCAGCGCCTGGTGGACCCATGCCGCCTTGCAGGAGCAGCCGGCGCAGGTCGTCTACCGGCCCATCTGGGATGTGCGCAAGGAGGCGCTGTCGATCTACATGGCGCGCATCATGCGGCCGCGCCGGGGGCGGCAGCCCTTGTGGGGTTATGATTGCATCAACGATTCGCGCGACATGCAGCAAATTCTGGCCCTGGATCTGGAGGTGCTGCGCCAGGCCATGGAAGTGTATGGGGAGCTGTATGTGAACCAGTTCCGCTGCTTCCTTTCGGTGCCGGTTCATTTCGAGACGCTGGCCAGCGTGGGACGGCGGCGGGAATACCTGTGCGCCCTTCAGGCCATCCCACGGGAGCTGCTGGCCTTCCTCGCCTTCCATCTGGTGGGCTTGCCCCAGGGCATCCCGTCCAGTCGCGCGGCCGAGATGGTCAGCCTTCTGAAGCAATTCAGCCGGGTGGTCACGGCCGTGGTGGAGAGCGGCTCCCAAGATTTGCCGGCCTTGGCGGCGGCCGGCGTCCACATCGCCATCATATTGCTGCCGCCCGGCGCCTCACCCCGGCATTGGGGAACGGAACTCAAGCGCTTCTCACATGAGGCCACGCGCCTGCGCATGCGCGCGGGCGTCGAAGGCGTGGATACCGCCATAATGGCCTCCTACGCCGATGAGGCCGGCTTCCAATACATGGCCGGCGATTTCATCGGCCCCTGGTCCGAGGTTCCGGAGAACGCCCTGCGGTTCACCCGCTCCGATCTGAAAGCCCGCATGGACGCGAGCCGGGGACCTGAACGTCCACGCGGCTGATCGTTGGCTGGCTGCGGATCATCCCGGCGGCAACCCCTTCTTAACCAGCGGAGGGGCAATCTGAAGTCTTGGGGATGGGGAGTTTTCGGGATTGTCAGTCATGGACGGGTTGGCACAGCGGGAAGAGACGGGCGGGCACTTCACCGAGGCGGCGCCCAAGTTGCGCGCCATTTTCCAGGCTCAGACGCAGGCCGCCGCCGGCAGCCTGCACATGGTGGGACTGGACAGCCTGCGCAGTCGCCTGGGCGCGCGTTGGCCCCGCGTGGCCGACCGGGTGCACATGCTGACGGAGCGCCTGTTGCGGCAGATGCTGAACCCCCGGGACGCCTGGTTCCGCCATGGGGAGGAGGGCTATATCGTCGTCTTCCACCAGTTGGGCCGGATGGAGGCGGGCCTGGTCTGCGCCAAGGTGGTGGAACAGCTGCAGCGCCTGTTGTTGGGCGATGTCGACACCGCCGCCGTGCGCGTCCATTCCGCCGTGCATGAGATGGACGGCGAACTGCTGTTCCAGAGCAACAGCCTGCATGAAATGCTGGCGGGCGCCGCCTCGCAGGCGGGGGCGGCGGTGGCGGCGGAGAGCAGCGCCGACAAGGCCAATCCCTGGTGGGCCCACGCCGCCCCGCAGGAAGAGCCGGTGCAGGTCGTCTATAGGCCCATCTGGGACGTGCGCAAGGAGGTGCTGTCCATCTACCTCGCCCGTGCCATGCGGCCCCGCCGGGGGCGCCTGCCGCTGTGGGGCTATGACTGTGCCGCCGATCCGCAGGACATGCAGCAGATCCTGGGCCTGGACCTGGACGTGCTGCGCCAGACCATGGAGGTCTACGGCGAACTGTACCGCAACCAGTTCCGCTGTTTCCTGTCCGTGCCGGTGCATTTCGAGACGTTGGCCGGCATAGCCCGCCGGCGCGAATACCTGGCGGCCTTGCAGGCCGTTCCGAAGGAATTGGTGGCGTTCCTGGCCTTCCACGTCGTGGGCTTCCCCCAGGGCGTGCCGGTCAGCCGGGCGACCGAGATGGTGGCGTTCCTGAAACAGTTCAGCCGCGTGGTCATCGCCGTGGTGGAAAGCGGCTGCCAGGATCTGCCGGCCTTGGCGGCGGCCGGCGTCTACATCGTCACCATGCTGCTGCCGCCGGGTGCCTCGCCCAAGCGCTGGGGGCCGGAGCTGTCGCGCTTCTCACACGAGGCCTTGCGCCTGCGCGTGCACGCGGGGGTGGAGGGCGTGGACACCAGCCTGATGGCCTCGTACGCCGATGGCGCCGGCTTCCACTACATGGCCGGCGACTTCATCGGCCCCTGGTCCGAAGTGCCGGAGAACGCGCTGCGCTTCACCCACGCCGATCTGCGCGCCCGCATCGTCGCCGACTAATCATCCAGCCCCTTGCCGGCCAGGATCAGGGGGGCGCTTTTCTCGATGCGCGCCATCCGGGTCTTGGCCTGTTTAGCGGATGAGAAGTGCAGCAGGTAGCCGCGCTGCCGGCCGGGCGTCAGGGCGTCGAACGCCGCCTTCAGCGCGGGGTCGCCGTCCAGGCGGCTCTGGAATTCCTCGGGTACGGCGAATTCCCGGGTCGGCTTGAAATCCACCTTCAGGCCGGCCTTCTCCACGGCGATGGCCTCCAGGATGTAGGCCTTCAGCGTTGGCGCCAGCTGGGCGATCTCACCGCTGGTGGTGAAGCGGATCTGGCGGCCGGCCTGCACATTCTCCGTCTGCTGGACCAGGATGCCGTTGGGGTCCTTCATGAGCGCGCCCTTGAAGAACAGCAGGGCGCAATACTCCTTGAAGCCGTGGATCAGGACGACGTTGGCGCCGCCGGAGGTGTAGCACGGATGGCCCCACTTGAAGTCCTCCACCAATGGGCAATCCAGCGCGATGGCCCGCAGCTTGGCGACTTCCTCGCGCCATTTGCCGGCCTTCTCCACATAGGCGTCGACCTTGGAATGGGTCATGCGGTCCTCCCGACCGATTATCTTTAGTTCTTGCTTGTATGGATCAGAGCGTCTGGGACTGGCGTTGGCCCTGGCCATCCTGGATTTGCGCCTGCCGCAGGGCGGGCGGATCCTCCCCCACCTCCTCGACATCCACGCTGACATACAGGGCATGGGTGTCGCCGCCCAGGATGACGCCGCGCAGGGGGCAGACGTCATCGTAATCGCGGCCATAGGCCAGGGTGATGTGGTTGCGGTCGATCAGCACGTCGTTGGTGGGGTCCATGTCGACCCAGCCGGCGTCGGGTCCGCACCACACCTGCGCCCAGGCGTGGCTGGCGTCGGCGCCTTGCAGGCGCGGCTGGCCAGGCGGCGGCAGGGTGCGGAGATAGCCGCTGACATAGCGCGCGGGCAGCCCCAGGGCGCGCAGGGCGCCGATCATGACGTGGGCGAAGTCCTGACAGACGCCGCGCTTGAGCGCCAGCGCCTCCAGCACCGGCGTGGTCACGCTGGTGGCGGTGGCGTCGAAGGTGAAGTCATCGTGGATGCGGCGCGTCAGGTCGCGGGCGCCGGCGCCGACGGGCATGCCGGCCGGAAAGCTGCCGGCGGCGAAGGCGGCCAGGTCCGGGCTGGGCTGGGGCAGGCGGGGGGAGGCCTCGATGAACTCAGCCACCGCCAGCAGGCCGGGCGCCTGGGCCGCGATTTCCTCCCACGCCGGTGTGGCCTCCAGGTCCGGGGCGGGCCGCGGCGTCAGGGTGACGTCCAGTTCCACCGTCATGGACAGGTCCAGGTGGGGCGTGTCGATGGCGACATAGCTGGTGGGATTGCCCAGCCAATCCAGGCGGTCCGCCACCACCGTGGG
The DNA here is from genome assembly GCF_034653275.1 of Nitrospirillum guaranorum. Classification (NCBI taxonomy): domain Bacteria; kingdom Pseudomonadati; phylum Pseudomonadota; class Alphaproteobacteria; order Rhodospirillales; family Azospirillaceae; genus Nitrospirillum; species Nitrospirillum guaranorum. Next base: position 1,813,812 of record NZ_JAYEES010000003.1, read on the forward strand.
CTCGGGCTCCACCGTCAGCGCCACCACCCGCGCCCGCTGGCCCGCCAGGTCGCGCGGTCCCAGGTGGGCGATCAGCTGGGAAGAGACGACCTGCACCGTGTAGCTGTACCGCGTGGTGTGGCGGCAGCGGTAGCGGACGGGCGCTAGGCGGGGCTGATCAGGCGGCACGGGCGCGGACATGGCTGAAATAGGCTTGTGACAGCAGGTTGGACATGTCGGGAAGCGCCCAGCCCAGCTGGAACAGGGTGGCGCTCAACAGCCCCATGTCCCGGGTCAGCGCCAGATCCTGCACGCGGTAGCTGGCTTGCGCCACCAGGTCCGCCAGGCGCATCAGCGGATCGGCGCCCCCGGCGGCGCCGAAGGCGGGCAGGGAGGGCAGGCGGGAAACCTGACGACGGATAGTCTCCAGCTGGAACAGCAGAGAATGCGGGTGTTCCGGATCGGTCAGCAGCAGGCTCAGCGCCGCCTCGCGCTGGACCCCCACCGGGAAACGCTCACGATAGGCGGGCCCTGCCTCCGCCAGTTCCAGCAGCACCTCCTGCGTGGCGGCGTCCGGCCGCTCATGGGCGATGCCGCTGGCCTGCAGCCGCTCCACCGCGTCGATGGCGCGCTCCAGCCGGCGGCCCAGCACCAGGAAGCGCCAGCCGGCGCCGCGCGGCATGCTGTCCAGCTCCAGCCCCGTCTGCGCCGCCAGCACCTGGCTGAAGTCGCCCAGCAGCACGGCCAGCGCCGCGCGGTCCGCCTTGGCCAGGCGGGCACCCAGAACGTCCAGGCGACCCAGAATCTGGCGGCTGTCCAGGGGCAGGCGATCGCGCACGCTGCCCATGGCGCGGCGCAGCCGGCCGGTGGTGGCCACCAGGCTGCCCGGGTTGGCGGGATCGACCGCGATCTCCAGCGCCTGGCGCATGCCGCGCACGGCGTCGCTGTCGGGCAGCTGCGCGATTTCTTGCGGGATCAGGGTGGCGCGGCCCATCAGGCGCAACAGGGGCGACAGTTCCTCCCGCGCGGCCGGCCTGCTGTCATCGGACAGGCGCAGGGTGGCGCCGCGCAGCAGGCGCACGGCCGACGCCGCCCGCTCGGCATACCGGCCCACCCAGAACAGGTGGTCGGCCGCGCGGCTGGGAAGGTTGCCGGGCACGGGGCTGGGCTCGCGCGCGCCATCGGGCGGCGCACCGATCAGGCGGCGGATGGTGCCCGGCGGCTCCGCCCCCACGATCCAGAGATCCTTGGAGCCCGCGCCTTCCTGCAGGGACACGGCGGCGTGTCGCGCGTCGGCGCTGATGCGCACCAGGCCACCCGGCATGACCGTCCAGCCGCCGTCGCCGCTGGCGCAGAGGAAGGCGCGCACGACCAGGGGCCGCGGTTCCACCCGTCCGTCCCGCCACAGCGGCGCGGTGGAGGGGGCCACCGGCAGTTGCCCCGCCCAGTCCTGCGGCCGGGCGCGGATGCGCGCGGCCAAGTCCTCGCGCGCGACCTCGTCCAGGTCGGGCCCATTGGCGACGTGGCCGGGCAGGCTGGAAAACGCCGGCCGCATCACCATGCGGTCCAGCTGCGCCAGCAGCGCCTCGCGCTGTTCCGGGTCGCCGCCCCAGCATGTCGGCACGTTGGGCAGCAGCAGCTCCTCGCCCAGCAGGTGCCGGCTCAGCGCCGGCATATGGGACAGCAGCGCCATGCTTTCCGCCATGCCGGACCCCAGGGCGTTGACCACGGCGACGGATCCGGCGCGCACCGCCTGCAACAGGCCGGGCACGCCCAGCGCGCTGTCCACACGCAGTTCCAGCGGGTCGCAGAAGGCGTCGTCCACGCGGTGCAGGATGACATCCACCCGTTCCAGTCCCGCCAGGGTCTTGAGGTACACGGCCTGGTCGCGCACCACCATGTCCGCCCCCTCCGCCAGGGTCATGCGCAGGTGGCGGGCGAGGTAGGCGTGCTCGAAATACGCCTCGTTGAAGGGACCGGGGGTCAGCAGCACGGCGCGGGGATGGCCGTCCACGCCGGAATGCTGGGGGGCCGCGCGGGCGATGGCGGCGCGCAAGGCCTCGAAGAACGGCGATAGCCGCTCCACATGGCAGGCGCGGAAGGGATCGGCCAAGGTCTGGCTCAGCACCGCCCGGTTCTCCAGGGCGTACCCCACGCCCGTCGGCGCCTCCGTCCGGCAGGTCAGCACCCGCCAGCGGCCCTCGCCATCGCGCACCAGGTCGGCGGCGAACAGCGCCAGGCGCCGCCCGCCGGGCACGTCCATGCCCTGGCAGGCGCGCAGGTAGCCGGGGTCGGCATAGAGCAGGCTCGGGGGGACGATGCCGTCGGACAGCAGGGTCTGGGGACCGTAAAAGTCCTCCAGCACCTTTTCGGTCAGGGTGGCCCGTTGCACCAGGCCGGCGCTGATCGCCTGCCATTCCGGGGCCGAGAGCAGCAGGGGCACGGGATCCAGCGGCCAGGGCCGCTCCGTCCCCTGCGGATCACGGTAGGAGTTGAAGGTGACGCCGTTCAGGAACAGCCGCTGGCGCGCCGCCGCCCACCTCGCCGCCATCTGCTCCGGCGTGAAGGGGCCGTGGGCGGCGAAGAAATGCTGCCAATGCGGACGCAAGGTTCCTGTGCCGGTCACCATCTCGTCGAAGACGGGACCGATGCCATAGCCGAGGTCGCCGGCGTCGCTGAACAGCGAAGGCTGCTCGGGCGGCTGTTGGGAAACGGTTTCCGCCAAATCCTGCTCAGCCAAGTCTCAGGTCTAGGGTCATGGGATAGTCCGGGTTCCGTGTTTCCGGCGGGATGGCCATGGGCCCCGGCGTATGCCCGAAGGGATGGAAGCGCGCCAGCCGGCGCCCCTCCGCTTCGTTGGCATTGACCGGGAAGGTGGTGAAGTTGCGCCCTCCTGGATGGGCGACGTGATAGGTGCAACCGCCGACGGACCGTTCCGTCCACAGATCCAAAATATCGAAGACCAGGGGCGTATGCACGGGGATAGTCGGATGCAGGCATCCCGGCGGCTGCCAGGCGCGATACCGCACGGCCGCCACATATTCCCCCTCCGTGCCCGTGGGGTGCAGGGGCAGGCGGCGGCCGTTGCAGGTGACGGCGTACCGGTCGCCCACCATGCCCGTCATGCGGACCTGGATGCGTTCCAGGCTGCTGTCGACATAGCGCACGGTGCCGCCGCCGCCCGGCTCCTCGCCCAGCACGTGCCACGGCTCCAGCGCCGTGCGCAGTTCCAGGGTCAGGCTGCGCTGGCTGACGGCGCCGATCTTGGGGAAGCGGAAGTTCAGGTGCGGGGCGAACCAAGCCTCCTCGAAGGCGTAGCCTGCCTCGCGCAGTTCGGCCACCACGTCCTGGATGTCCTGGGTCACGAACTGCGGCAGCAGGAAGCGGTCGTGCAGCTTGGTGCCCCAGCGCACCAGCCCGGCGCGATAGGGCTCCCGCCAGAACCAGGCGATCAGGGTGCGCAACAGCAACTGCTGCACCAGGCTCATCTGCGCGTGCGGCGGCATTTCGAAGCTGCGCAGTTCCACTAGGCCCAGCCGGCCGGTAGAGCTGTCGGGACTGTACAGCTTGTCGATGCAGAATTCGGAGCGGTGGGTGTTGCCCTGCACATCCACCAGCAGGTGGCGCAGCGCCCGGTCCACCAGCCAGGGCGGCGGGTTGGGGCCGGCGCGGTCCAGCTCCTTGAAGGCGATTTCCAGCTCATACAGGCTTTCGTGCCGCGCTTCGTCCACCCGGGGGTGCTGGCTGGTGGGCCCGATGAACATGGTGCTGAACAGGTAGGACAGGCTGGGGTGGTTCTGGAAATAGCTCAGCAGGGACCGCAGCACGTCCGGCCGGCGCAGGAAGGGGCTGTCCGCCGCCGTCGGGCCGCCCACGACCACATGGTTGCCGCCGCCGGTGCCGACATGGCGGCCGTCCAGCGCGAACTTCTCCGTGCCCAGGCGGGTCTGGCGCGCGTCCTCGTACAGGGTGGTGGTGGTGTAGACCAGGTCCTGCCAGTTGGATGAGGGATGGATGTTCACCTCGATGACGCCCGGGTCCGGCGTCACGGCCATGCTGTTCAGGCGTGGGTCGCGGGGCGGGGGATACCCTTCCAGGACGACGGCCAGGTCCAGGTCGACGCAGGTGGCCTCGATCTGGGTGACCAGCTCGATCCAGTCCTCCAGATAGCTGGTGGGCGGCAGGAAGATGTAAAGGCGGCCATCGCGCGGCTGCACGCACAGGGCCGTGCGCACCAGCCACCAGGCGCTGGCGCCCTTTTCCGGCGCCTGGTCGCGCACATCGGCCATGGCGCGCTGGCGTAGCGGTTCCGTCTGGCCCTTGCGCAGGACCATCTGCCGTTCCAGATCCTCGCGCGAGGGCAGGTCCGGCCGGCTGTCGAAGGGATCCTGTTCGTAGGAATAGACGCGGTCGATGGTGTCGACCCAGGGCAGGGAGCCCAGGGGCAGACGATAGCCGATGGGGCTGTCGCCCGGGGCCAGCAGCAGCCTGTCGCTGCGCGTGGGCCAGGCGCTGGACAGCCAGACGGGGCCGCTGGCCTCATGCCGGCGGCTGATGGGCAGGGCGTAGCCGACGGCGGTGCCCAGGCCGGTGTCAAACACCTTGGCCAGGCGCGCCCGCTCCTCCGCGTTCTCCAGCTTGCTGTCGAACGGGTCGACGTTCACCGGCAGTTCGCGTTCCTTGCGGATGTAATGCCAGGGGTCCTCGAAGGCGCCCCGCGCGTAGTCGGGATCGATGCCCAGCCGTTCCGCCAGGCGGCGGATGAACCGCTCGGACTCAGCCAGGCCATAGCCGTAGTGGCGGCGCTCGTCAGCCAGGTATTCAGCATGGGTCCAGAGCGCGTCGCCGTCGCGGCGCCAGAACAGCTGCAGGGCCCAGCGCGGCAGGCTTTCGCCGGGGTACCACTTGCCCTGGCCGAAATGCAGCAGGCCGCCCTGGGCGTAGCGGGCCTGCAGGCGGCGGATAAGGTCGCCGGACAGCAGGCGCTTGGTGGGGCCCAGCGCCGCCGTGTTCCACTCCGCCCCCTCCATGTCGTCGATGGAGATGAAGGTGGGCTCCCCGCCCATGGTCAGGCGGATGTCGCCGTTAACGATCTCGCGGTCCACCTGCTGGCCCAGCCGGTCGATGGCCCCCCACTGGTCGGGCGTGTAGGGCTTGGTGGTGCGCGGCTGCTCACGGATGCGGGTGACCGACATCGCGTGCTCGAACGTCACCTCGCACATGTCCAGGCCGCCGGTGACCGGGGCGGCGGAGAAGGGGTCGGGTGTGCAGGCCAGCGGGATGTGGCCCTCGCCCGCGAACAGGCCGGAGGTGGGGTCCAGCCCGATCCAGCCGGCGCCGGGCAGGTAGACCTCCGTCCAGGCGTGCAGGTCGGTGAAGTCCGCCGTGGGGCCGTCCGGCCCCTCCAGCGGCTTCTGGTCGGCCACCAGCTGCACCAGATAGCCGGAGGCGAAGCGGGCGGCAAGGCCCAGGTTGCGCAGGATTTGCACCAGCAGCCAGGCGGTGTCGCGGCAGGAGCCGGTGCCCAGCTGCAGCGTTTCCTCCGGCGTCTGCACGCCCGGTTCCAGGCGGATGACGTAGCCGATGCGCTGTTGCAGCTTCAGGTTCAGGTCGGCCAGGAAGGCGACGGTGCCCGTGGGCGTGAGGTCAACATCAGCCAGCAGCGCCTTGACCAGGGGGCCCGGCTCATCCGCCTCCAGGAAGGGCTTGAGGTCCTTGGCCAGCCACGGCTCATAGGTGAAGGGGAATTTCTCCGCCGCCGGCTCCAGGAAGAAGTCGAAGGGGTTGATGACCGCCATGTCGGCCACCAGGTCCACCTCCAGCGTGAATTCCTCCGTCTTTTCGGGGAAGACCAAGCGCGCCAGCCAGTTGGACTGCGGGTCCTGCTGCCAGTTCAGGAAGTGCTGCTTGGGCGTGACCTTCAGCGAATACGACAGGATGGGCGTGCGGCAATGCGGCGCCGGCCGCAGGCGCACCAGCTGGGCCCCCAGATTGATCAGACGGTCGTAGCGGTAGCTGGTCTTGTGATTGATGGCGACGTGGATGCTCATGACTTCCCCTGTTCGCGGAAGCGATGGCGACCCATAGCCCCCGGTGCCCTGACCCGGCCACGGTACCATTAATGCCCGCAGGCGTTAAAGTGCGTTGCAGCATGTTTTTTGGGCAGCGCAAAAAATAGGCAATGCGCTGCCCCCAGGACCGCTTGCCGATCAGGCCCGGCCGCCGATGTCGAACGCGACGGTCGTGCGCGTCTGCGCGCTGTGGAAGGGGATGGTGCCGTGCCACATGTAGCTTGGGAAGAGCACCAGCAGGCCGGGGCGCGGCTGGATGGCCCGTTCCCAGGGCAGGGTGGCGCCGGTCCCCTGGGCGAAGGCGCCGAAGGTGATCCAGCCCTGCTTGCCCTCGGCATCCTTCACCACGTCGGGCATGTCCACGTAATAGCAGCCGCTGATCCAACCCTCGGGATGGATGTGGTTGGTGTGATAGCCCTGGTCGCGCAGCCGGGCGGACCATGATCCCGCCCAGACCAGGGACTGGCCCTTGCGCCGCAGGAAGGGATGGTCGGGATCGTCCGGCAAGCCCGCGATATAGCGATGGGTCGCGGCCAGAATGCTGTCGCGCAGGGCCTGTATGGCGGGGGCCACGCCCACGCGCGTGAACAAATTCTCCCGCGTTTGCGTGCCGTTGCGCAGTGTCTGCTCAATGGGTTCGTGCGTGGCCACGTGCTGGGCGTCCAGCGCCGCCATCAGGTCCGCGTGGAAGGCCGCCAGATCGGCGTAGCCCGTCGGCGGCGGCAGGTCGATGGATTGGATGAAGCGGTCGTAATCGTAAAGGCCCCGCGGATCCGGTTGGCCCAGCAGGCGATAGGCCGTGGCCTGGAAGGCGGCGGCGAACTGGCTGTCCCGTGCCACGGCGTCCAGGCGATGGGCGGCCTCCAGCGCCTCGGCCGGCCGGTTCAGGCGCAACGCGGACTCGGCCACCCGGTGCAGCAGCAGCTGGTCGTCCGGCGTGGTGGCCAGGCCCTGGCGGGCCGCTTCCAGCGCCTCCTCCACCTGTTGCTGGGCCAGCAGCAGCGTGGCGCGCAGACGGGGCAGGACCGGCGCATCCGGCTGCAGGGCGGCGAGGGCGGCGATGTTGGCCTCCGCCTCGTCATGCCGGCCGAACAGGATGTAGGCCTCCGCCGCCATCCCCAGCAATTCGGGGTCGTTGGGCTTGCGTTCCTTGGCCCATTCATAAGAGTTCAGCAGCTGGGTGTGCTGCCCGGTTTCCCACAGCGCCTGGTTCAGGGCGCTCTGGGCGGCGTAGTTGGCCGGGTCCAGCACAACCACCTTCTTGAAGCAGATGATGGCGTCGTCCATCCGGCCCAGGGCCAGGAAGGTGTTGCCCAGGTTCAGCCAGATCTGCCAGCGGTCGGGCGCCCGCTCCGCCGCGCGCTGGAGGTGGGGCAGAGCCTCCTCGAACCGCTGCTGGCGGCGCAGGGCCGTGCCCAGGCTGTTGTTCAGGTAGAAATCGTTGGGCAGCCGGGTCAGACCGGCGCGCAACAGCTCTTCCGCCTGTCGCGGTTCGCCCAGTTGGAGATAGGCTTCCGCCATGCCCACGCGGGCCGGCACGAAATCGGGCTGTAGGTGCAGGGCCCGGCGATACAGGGGCAGGGCCGTTTCCAGCAGCGCGCGGGCGTTGCCGGGCTCCCGGCTCGCCAGCATGGCCAGGCACTCGGCGCGGTTGGTGTAGGCCTCGACGTAGTCGGCCTTGTGCAGGATGGCCTTTTCATAGAAGGGCAGCGCCTCGGCCGGGCGGCCGGTGTCCTTCAGCAGGTTGCCCAGGTTGTAGTTCACATGCGGCTGGCGGCTGTTCACGACGAGCGAGCGGCGCAGCAGCTGTTCCGCCTGGTCCAGCTTGCCGTTGCGCTTGGCGATCAGGCCCATGAGCTGCAGCGCGTCCGGTTCCGAGGCATCCACCGCCAGCACCTGCAACAGGATCTGTTCCGCCTCATGCAACTGGCCCCGCGTCTGGAAGGTCAGGGCCTGCTGGATCAGCGCCTGGATGCGCTGTCGCTGGGGCGCCGAAACGGACGGGGTGACGGGGATGGAGAAGGGGGACTGGCCGTTGGTCATGAGGCGTGCGCCGATGCGTCGTGAACGGGAGTGAGAAACGGCGGGCCCCTGGGTAGGGACCCGCCGCATGTCGAGTTTATACGATAAGCCGTCCCAGGAGTCGGCGATTAGAAATCGGCGGTGATACCCCCCGCGCCGATTAGAAATCGGCGGTGATACCGAGGAAGAAGGTCCGTCCCAGCGTGTCGTAGATGCCGGGGTAGGTGTTGCCGTTGCCGTAGGTGCCCAGCACGCTGACATAGTCGTCGTTGGCGGACTGGATGGGCGGGTCCTTGTCGAACAGGTTGTTGACGCCGAACCGCAGCGTGTAGTGGTCCATCAGGTTGATGGTCCCGGCCAGGTCGAAGTAATTGTAGGCGGAAATCTTGCCGTCGATGTTGTTGTAGATGCCCGAGCCGGCGTTCAGGCTGGGGTCGGTGCTGTTGTTGTCCAGGCTGGTGCCGCCGATGTAGCGCCAGTTGACCGACAGGTCGGCGTTCCACGGCGTGTTCCAGGTGACGCGGAACTGGTGGCGCCAATGGGGCGTGGGCTGGCCGCAGGTGCTGCCGTAGAGGCCGGCGCAGTCATACTTGGCCTCGTGCAACAGCGGCTGGTAGCGGTTGAACTGAGTCCAGGAACCGATGAACTTCAACGTCACGCCGCCCAGATCCTTGATTCCCAGGTCCTCTAGGTCCTGGCGGTAGGTGCCGGAGATGTCGATGCCCGCCTGCTGGCGGTAGCCGGCGTTGATGTCGGTGGTGATGAAATAGCCGTCGGTGGAGTTCAGGCTGCCCGAGGCGCCGCGGTGGATCAGGTCGCAGTAATAGGAATTACCGGTGTTCAGGCATTGCGACATGATTTGCGAGGTCGGCACCGTGCCGATCAGATCTTGGATCTTGATGTTGTAGTAGTCGACCGTGGCCGCGAAGTTGGGCATGAAGGTCGGCGTGAAGACGAAGCCGGCGGTGTAGGTGTCCGCCGTTTCCGGCTTCAGCGCCTTGTTGCCGCCGCTCAGCGTGTTGCAGCCGTCGACGGAGGTGCATTCGGAGATGTTGCCGTACTGGGCCGCCGTGACGCCGGTGCGGCCGCACTGGGCCAGCGACGCCGACGGGTTGGAGCCGGAGCAGGGATCCAGCGCGCCGCCGATGCCCGACGTGTTGGTCTGGAACAGCTCGATGATGTTGGGCGCGCGGACGGCATGGTTGTAGCCGCCGCGGAAGGCGACGTCGCTGATGGGGGCGTAGTTCAGGCTGGCCTTGTAGGTGTTGGCCTTGCCCGCCAGGTTGTAGTCCGACCAGCGATAGCCGGCATCGACGGACAGGTCCTTGATGAAAGGCTGGTCCGACACCAGCGGCAGGCGCAATTCACCGAAGATGTCCTTCACCTCGGTGGCGCCCACGGCCGGCTGGGTGGTGCCGGCGCCGGAGCCAGACAGGTCGCCGGACAGAACGTTCTCGCTGTACTTCAGGTCGATGGCGTCGCGCCGCCACTCGCTGCCCAAGGCGATGGCCACGGCATCCTTGGCGAAGGGGCTTTTCACCCCCCAGGCGCCGAAGTCGCCGGAGACGGTGCCGCTGACGATGTCCTGGGTGGTGCTGCCTTCCTTGAAGCTGGTGGTGTAGACGTAGTTGTAGGCGGCGCTGCTGATCTTCCCCAGCTGGAAGATGTTGATGGGCACGCAGGCGGTGTCGGTGCCGCTGATGACGGATTCGCAGGTGGCGACGCCGTTGACGTTCTTCGCCAGCAGCGCGTTTTGCAGCTTGGCGATGGAAACGTCGTTCTGGTAGGTCTCGTTGTAGATCACCGCTGAATGCTGGGCGTAGACGTCGTAGGACCAGCCGCCGCCCAAATCGCCCCTGGTGCCGATGACATAGCGGTAGTCGGTGTGCCGCAGATCATCATAGCGGGGGGCGTTGTTGTCGGTGAAACGATAGGCGACGTAGCCTTTCCAGGTGGCGCTGGCGCTGCCGGCGTTGGCGCCGCATAGGGTCGTCGCCTCGGATGCCGACATAAGCGGGTTGTCGCAGTTGATGGAATAGGTGGTGCCGCTGAAGAAGCCCGACGGCGCGATCTGCGCCTTGGTGTGGTCGGACATGAACATGAAGTCGGTGTAGACGTCCAACGCCGGACTGATCTCATAGTGCGCGAAGGCGCCGCCCGTGTACCGCTCGTCCTGGCGCTGGATGTAGTTGTAGGGGCCGTAGTTGAAGGCCAGCGCGCTGTTGTACTTCACGAACGACGCGGAGCCGTCGGGGTTCAGCGAATAGCCGGTGCCCGAGCCGTTGGTGCGCAGGCGGGCGTAAGCGCTGTTGGATGAGCCGGAGCAGTAGCGCTGGTTGTCCTGGGTGGCGAGCGCGTCCTCGTTGCTGCTGGTGGTGGCCATGGTGCACGCCGACCAGTCACGGGTCGCCTGCGTCACCGGTTCGGTCCAGCGATAGGTCGCGTAGGCCGTGACATTGCCCTTGTTGTTGGGTGAGTTGACGCCCATGACGAAGGAGCTGTCGCGGACGAATCCGTCAAAGCGGTCCCCGGGGATGGTCACCGGATAGGCGCTTTTCTTCAGGACGCCTTGCGCGTCGCCGTTCTCGTTGCTGTGCTGCGCGGCCGAGAATTGATAGTCGACCTTCACGCCCTCGAAGTCGCGTTTCATCTTGAAATTCACGACGCCGGCCACGGCGTCGGAACCATAGACGGCCGAGGCGCCGCCCGTGACCACGTCCACGCTTTCCACCAGCGCGCCGGGGATGAAATTGACGTCCGCATACGGGTAAGTCGGGTCGCCCAGCGGCATGCGGCGCCCGTCGATCAGCACCAGCGTGCGCGCTTCGCCCAGGTTGCGCAGGTTGATGGTGGCGGTGCCGGTGGCGCCGTTGGACTGGGCGTTGGTCTGAGCCGCCGTGATGCCGGGCAGGTTGTTCAGCATCGTTTCGACGTTGGTCGTGCCCTGCAGCTTCATCTCGATGCTGTCGACCGTCGTCAGCGGACTGTCGCTGGTCAGGTTCGCGGCCTGCTTGATGCGTGAGCCCGTGACGACGATTTCCTGCATGTCGGTGCTGGCGCTGGCCGACTGTTGCGCCGCAGCATCCGTCGCCGCCGCCAAGGCGCCGACAAGCATGGTCGAGGACAGCAGCAATGCGCGCCGCCCGAATTTTGGCATGCCCATGGATTTCCCCGCTGTTCTGGAGATTGTTGATATTGCTGGCCCCAACCAGACAAATCTCTTTTGAAATCGTGTCCCCTTGTGATCGGGGCCAACGGGGAAAGGCTATTTTGGATAATTTATGCCCGTCAATGCTGCGTCGCGAAATTGACGGTTTTGGGAACCGGTTTCATGCCCAAGTGTAACTGCCATGTAACAGTCGTGCGCATCTCTGAAACGATTTAGAAACATAATTACCGGCAATTTTGCCTACATCGAACGGAATAGCCAAAAGCCATACCGAATCGCGTCACTTTCCAACCGGCCTAGGTGATCCGGCGTAATTTCCGGAAAGGGGATTTGATGGCGCCCCGACAGCGGCGAGGGACTCAGATGGGCGGCGGCTGGGACCGGATGCCGTCAGCGCGCCAAGCGCTGGGACAGTATGATCGAGGAGTTGGTGCGCTCCACCCCCTCCACCGCGCCGATGTCGTCGATCACCATGTTCATTTCCGCGATGGATTCGGTGGAGACGACGGCGATCATGTCGAAGGGGCCGCTGACGGCGTAGAGCTGGCGCACCTGGGGCATGGCCTTCAGCCGCGTTTCCACCTGGCGCGCCGCCTTGGGCAAGAGGGTGATGGCGACGTGGCCCTGGATGCGGCGGGCCAGGTAATCCTCATCCAGGCGGATGGTGAAGGCGGTGATGACCCCGCGCGACACCAGGCGTTCCAGCCGGGCCTGCACGGTGGTGCGGGACACGCCCAGGCGCTTGGCCAGGGTTACGGTGGGCAGCCGGCTGTCCGCCTCCAGCAGGCGCAACAGGGCGATGTCCAGATCGTCAGGTTGAAAACTGTCAGTCTGATTGATCATTCTGCCCACCAATTTCCGTCAGATTGGTCGCATTGACTGTTCATTCCGTCAAGGGTTTGCCCGACAGTCGTTCCCACAGGGAACTTCGGGAAACGGGAGAGCACACATGCGTCGCATCGTCGTCGTCGGGGCGGGGAAGATCGGGTCCATCATCGCGGAGAACCTGGCGGGGTCGGGCGATTACCTGGTGACGGTGCTGGACCGGTCGGCCAAGGCGCTGGAAGGCGTTTCCAAGCGCCTGCCCATCGAACGGCGCGAGGTCGACATCAGCGACGTGGCCGCCCTGACCGAGGCGCTGACCGGCGCCTACGCCGTGCTGAGCGCCGCCCCTTATCACCTGACCATCAAGGTGGCGGAGGCCGCGGCCATCGCCCGCTGCCATTACCTGGACCTGACGGAGGATGTGGCCACCACCCGCCGGGTGAAGGAGCTGGCGGCCAACGCGCCCAACGCCTTCATCCCCCAGTGCGGCCTGGCGCCGGGTTTCATCTCCATCGTTGCCGGCAGCCTGGCCAAGAAGTTCGACACGCTGGAGGCCGTGCGCCTGCGCGTGGGCGCCCTGCCGCGCTACGCCAGCAATTCCCTGGGTTACAACCTGACCTGGAGCACCGACGGCGTCATCAATGAATATTGCGAGCCCTGCGAGGCCATCGTGGAGGGTGCGCTGCGCGAGGTGCCGGCGCTGGAGGAGCGGGAGGAGTTCTGGCTGGACGGCGTGCCGTACGAGGCGTTCAACACCTCCGGCGGCCTGGGCAGCCTAGCGGAGGTGCTGAAGGGCCGGGTCCGCACGCTGAACTACAAGACCATCCGCTATCCCGGCCATTGCCAGTTGATGAAGACCCTGCTGAACGACCTGCGCCTGCGCGACCGGCGCGACCTGTTCAAGACGGTGCTGGAGGGCGCCTTGCCCGCCACCCTGCAGGACGTGGTGGTCATCTTCGTCACCGTCAGCGGCATGCTGGACGGCCAGCTGACCCAGGAAAGCTATTCCAGCCGCGTCTTCGGCGACTACGCCCATGGCCGCCAGCGCACCGCCATCCAGACCACCACCGCCGCCGGCATCTGCGCCGTGCTGGACATGCTGGCCGACGGCCGCCTGCCGTCGCACGGCTTCATCCGCCAGGAAGACATCGCCCTGGATGATTTCCTGGCCAATCGCTTCGGCCGCGCCTATCAGGGAGCGAACCCGGTGGACCAGGTGGTGGCGCGCGTCGCCTGACCCGTTCCCGCCGAAGGCGGACTGAAAAACGAGGATAGCCAAGCGGCCGGATGGCCGCGCCCGGCGCTTGAGGGAAGAGACATGAAGCAGACCAAGGACGATATCCTGGCGGTGCTGGACCGGCTGGGCGTGGACCGGGCCGTGCTGGCGGGCGGCGATATGGTGGCGCGCAGCCCGATCGATGGCGCCGAGGCGGGCCGTGTGACGGCCCTGTCGGCCGCCGACGTGGACGCGCTGGTGCGCAAGGCGCACGCCGCCCACCTGGCCTGGCGCCTGGTGCCGGCCCCCCGCCGGGGTGAGCTGGTGCGCCTGCTGGGCGAGGAATTGCGCGCGGTGCGCGGCGACCTGGGCCTGCTGGTGACCTTGGAGGCCGGCAAGATCGTTTCCGAAGGCCTGGGCGAGGTACAGGAGATGATCGACATCTGCGACTTCGCCGTCGGCCTGTCCCGCCAACTGTACGGCCTGACCATCGCCACCGAGCGGCCGGGCCATCGCCTGATGGAAACCTGGCATCCGCTGGGCGTCTGCGGCGTCATCAGCGCCTTCAACTTCCCCGTGGCGGTGTGGTCGTGGAACGCCGCCCTGGCCCTGGTCTGCGGCAACAGCGTCGTCTGGAAGCCGTCGGAAAAGACGCCGCTGACGGCCATCGCCGTGCAGGCGGCCTTCGACCGCGCCGCGGCCAAGTTCGGATCCGCTCCCGACGGGCTTTCCATCCTGGCCCAGGGGCATGCCGACGTGGGCCAGGCGCTGGTGGACCATCCGCTGGTGCCGCTGGTGTCGGCCACCGGTTCCACCCGCATGGGCCGGGCCGTGGCGCCCCGCCTGGCGGGGCGCTTCGCCCGCGCCATCCTGGAACTGGGCGGCAACAACGCCGCCATCGTGGCGCCGTCGGCCGACCTGGAGCTGGCGGTGCGCGGCATAGCCTTCGCCGCCATGGGCACGGCCGGCCAGCGCTGCACCACCCTGCGGCGCCTGATCGTGCACGAGGCCGTGGCCGACCGCCTGCTGGACCGGCTCGCCGCCGCCTACCGCAGCGTCAAGGTGGGCGATCCGCGCGAGGCCGGCACCCTGGTGGGCCCGCTGATCGACAAGGCCTCGTACGAGGGCATGCAGAAGGCCCTGGCCGCCGCCAAGGCCGCCGGCGGCACCGTCATCGGTGGCGACCGGGTGGATGCGGGCTCCCCCGACGCCTATTACGCGCGCCCGGCGCTGGTGATCATGCCGGACCAGGCCGGCCCCATGCTGGAAGAGACCTTCGCCCCCATCCTCTACGTCGTGCGCTATCGCGACCTGGACCAGGCCATCGCCCTGCAGAACGGCGTGCCGCAGGGCCTGGCCTCCAGCATCTTCACCACCGACATGCGCGAGGCCGAGACCTTCATGAGCCCGGCCGGGTCGGATTGCGGCATCGCCAACGTCAACCTGGGCCCGTCGGGAGCCGAGATCGGCGGCGCCTTCGGCGGCGAGAAGGAAACGGGCGGCGGGCGCGAGGCCGGGTCGGACAGCTGGAAGGCCTATATGCGGCGGGCAACCAACACCATCAACTACTCCAGCGCGCTGCCGCTTGCCCAAGGCGTGCAGTTCGACATCGGTTGAGGAGGGACCGTCCCATGAAGACGCCCACCGTTCAGAAGATCACCCAGGGGCTGGTCGGCCTGGAGGAGGCCGGCCGGCTGATGGAGATGCTGGCCCTGCATCCCGACTTCCTGGCCGACCACGGCGACGCGGTGCCGCGCGCGGCGGTGGCCCAGGCCCTGAACATGCTGCTGTTCCGGGGCCTGCTGCGCGAGGTGCCCGAGGGTGCCCGCTATGTGCGGGAGCAGGGCGGCCGCATGGTGTTCGACCATGGCGCCCTGCGCACGGTGAACGCCCCCGGCCTGGGGGCGCTGCCGCCCGGCCACGCCGCCTTCGCCCGGGTGCTGGAGCCGCTGGGCTATCATGTCGGCGGGACCTACCCGTTGGAGCGGTTGCGCATGATGGGCTACGCCTACACCCACCGCGACTATCCCGACGACATCGCCCAGTTCTTCGTCAGTGAAATCTTCCCCGACCGCTTCTCGCCCGAGGTGCAGGCGGTGGCGCTGGAGGTGTTCCAGGTGAAGGCGGACCCATTGGCCGCCGAGGCCAAGGGCCTGCTGGACCGGCTGGCCGCCGGCGGCACCCTGAGCCTGGACGAGGCGACGGGCCTGGTGGGCGAGCTGGCGCGGCTGTTCGACCGCCACCACCCGGTGCCCACCCTGGCGCAGTATGAGGCGCTGCTGGCGGAATCGGCGGAACTGGCCTGGATCGCCACCGAGGGCAACCGCTTCAACCACGCCACCGACCGGGTGCCGGATGTGGAGGCGCTGGCGGAGGAGCTGAAGGCCCGGGGCTATGAGATGAAGCCCAAGGTGGAGGTGTCGCGCAACGGCACGGTGCGCCAGACGGCGCTGCGGGCGGCCATGGTGGAGCGGCCGTTCATTGACGCCCGGGGCGCCATGGTCAGCCGCGTGGTGCCGGGATCGTTCTATGAGTTCATTTCGCGCGACCCCATCGACACCGAAAACGGCCGCCGGCTGGACCTGCAATTCGACAGCGGCAATGCCCAGGGCATCTTCAAGATGACGGCGGCGGCCTCGGCCTGCTGATCATTTGTGACGGTGCGCGCGCCCGGCCCCATCCTTATGAACAGGGTGGGGCCGGGGGGACGCGACATGGGGCGGCCGAGCCCGTGGCCCGGTGGAGCGAGAGGTTGACCGGATACCGGGATCTCCCCACAATCCCGCGTCTGATCGTTGTCGCCCTGGGGG
The DNA here is from genome assembly GCF_034653275.1 of Nitrospirillum guaranorum. Classification (NCBI taxonomy): domain Bacteria; kingdom Pseudomonadati; phylum Pseudomonadota; class Alphaproteobacteria; order Rhodospirillales; family Azospirillaceae; genus Nitrospirillum; species Nitrospirillum guaranorum. Next base: position 1,829,904 of record NZ_JAYEES010000003.1, read on the forward strand.
CTGGGGCAGCCCGGGCCCGGGCGGCTTCGCGCCATAACAGAAAAAAGCATATCCATGACCAATAAAGAGGACCCCGCGCCCGCCACCGCAGCCATCGGCGGTTCGCGCACCCCCCTCATCGTGATCGGCCTGCTGCTGTTGCTGGGGCTGCTGACCGTGGGCGGCATCATGCTGTACCAGCACCACAAGGCCAGCTCGGCCAAGTCCGCCGCGACCGAGGCGCAGAAGCCGGCGGGGCCGCCCTGGGCCAAGAATTGCGCCAAGGACGCCAATGGCGGCGACGTTTGCTATGTCGAGCAGTTCGCCATCGCCAACCCGGGCAACGCCGTCGTGCTGCACGTCCAGATCGGCTACATGTCGGCCGACGGCAAGCCGGTTCTGGTCATCACCGTGCCGCTGGGCACGCCGGTGCAGCCGGGCCTGCAACTGACGCTGGACGGCGCCAAGCCCATCCCCCTGCCGCTGACCCTGTGCCAGCAGGGCGGTTGCATCGCCTCCGCCAACCTGGACCAGGATGTGCTGAAGCAGTTCACCACCGGCAAGGTGCTGATGGTGCGCTACGCCAAGCCGGACAAGACGCCCATGGACGTGCCGGTGCAGCTGGGCGGCTTGGCGCCCGCGCTGCAGACCCTGGGGCCGCCGCCGGCCCCCAAGCCGGCTGACAAACCCGCCGACAAGCCAGCGGATCAGCCGAAGAAATAAGCCGGGTCCGGATCAAAGAAAAAGGGCGGCGTCCTCTTGTGGGCGCCGCCCTTTGTCGTTGGGGGTCGCCCCCGCCTGTCAGTTTCCCGGGATCAGTTTCCCGGTGTCAGGTTCCCCGGGCCTTGGACTTGGCGTCCAGCGCCGTGGCGGTGCGCGGGGTCATGTCGTCCAGGTTCCAGTCGGCCGGATTGAAGGGCCGGGTGCTGGGCTTCTCATTGGGGTAGCCGTGGATGTCGTCCTGGCTGTTGATGATCTCGCCCCGGCCCTCGGCCACGTCGGCCAACAGGCGCACGTCGTCGTAGTCGCGGTCCCAGGGGCGGGCGCCGGCGTTGTGCAGCACGGACTTCTGCACCTCGGCCGCGGGCAGGGGCGTCAGCCCTTCCGGCCACAGCGGTGGCTTGTCCATCTCGATCACCTTGGCGGGGGAGGTGGTGTAGCGGCCCATCAGAGGCAGCGGCTCGCCCGCCCGGTCCACGGCGATGTTGTCCTTGCCGTAGTACTCCAGGTCGCCATAGCCGCCGATCTCCAGGAACGCCAGCGGCGTGGGGGTGGAGGGGCCGGCGCGCAGCACGTTGCCCACCGCCGCCATCTGGCCCACCTGGTAGGGATGGTCGCCCCATTCCTCGGCCTGCAGGTTGTAGTGCACCGCCCGCTGGCCGGGATCGTAGATCAGGTTATTGACGATGACGCCGTGGACGCCGCCCTTGAACAGGGGGCTGCGCTCCACATTGTGGGCGTACAGGTTGCCGACGATCAGGATGTCGGTGATGTTGTCGTGGATGAGCGAGCCCTTGGAGTGCTCGATCTTCAGGTGGGTGGCCCGGGCCAGGCCCTCGGCGATGATGTTGTTGGAATAGGTGATGCGGTGCGAGGTGTGCTCGCGCCATTCCTCCGGCGTGTTGCCGTTGAAACGGGGGCCGGAGGCGGACAGGTTCTCGTCCGTGGCCCAGGTCAGGCTGCAATGGTCGACGATGACGTTGTAGGCGGCCTTGACCGTGCTGAAGGCGTCCTCTTCCCAGCCGCTTTTCTTGGGCGCGCCGGCGTCGCCCACGCGGATGCGGATGTGCTGCATCACCACGTCGTGGGCGCTGACGTCCATGCCGCCGCGTATCAGGGTGATGCCGGGGGAGGGCGCGGTCTGTCCGGCGATGGTGACGAAGGGCTCGTCCAGCTTGATGGTCTTCTGGTTCAGGTCGATGACGCCGCCGACCTCGAACACGATGATGCGCGGACCCTTGGTCTCGATGGCCTCGCGGAAGGAGCCGGGCCCCTCATTGTTCAGGTTGGTCACCTTGATGATCTTGCCGCCGCGCCCGCCGGGCGTGTGCGCCGCCCAGCCCACGGCGCCGGGGAAGGCCAGCTGGTCCGCCTTCTCGGCGGCGCCGGCGCTGCTGACGGCCACACCGCCGGCGGTCAACAGCGTGGCCATGGCGGTGGTGGCCAGAATACGTCTGATCAACGGTCTATCCTCCCGGTCTTTGTTATGGCGATGGCGGGCCCCGTCACGTCAAGCGTGCTGGACCCGTCACTCGGGGTCAATAAATGACACCGGTTTCCTAATGGGGCAAGGGTGCAATTCCAGGGGTGCGGCGGAATGACGCCCAAGCCGGGGAAGGACGGCGGGAGGAAGGGAAACAAATCCCTTTTGCGGCGGCGCGCGGGACGCGGCATGGTAGGGACTTGGAAGCGGGCACTTCGAACGGAAGTCCCTGAAGAAGAAAAACGAGAAGACGACCAACGATGACCCAGGACGCGCAGCGCAGGGGGCGCCCCCGGCGGGGACGTGCCGCCGCCATCCAGACCGTGGCCATGGAGGCCGTGACCTGGACCCTGGACCGGCCGCCCACCATCAACGACGTGGCCCGCCTGGCGCATGTGTCCAAGAAGACGGTGTCGCGCGTCATCAACCAGTCGCCCTTCGTGAATGAAGAGACGCGCGCCATCATCAACGGCATCATCGAGCAGATCGGCTACGTGCCCAGCCCCCAGGCGCGCGGCCTGGCCTTTCAACGCTCCTTCCTGCTGGGCCTGGTCTATGACAACCCCAACGCCCAGTTCATCGTGAACATCCAGGAAGGCGTGCTGGCCGCTTGCCGCCTGGCGGGGTTCGAACTGGTGGTGCATCCCTGCGACCAGAAAAGCCCGCATTTCCTGAACGACGCCAAGCAGTTCGTGCAGCGCCAGAACCTGGACGGCGTCATCGTCGTGCCGCCCGCGTCGGAAAACCCGCAACTGGTCGAGGTGTTGCGCGACCTGGGCTGCCGCTATGTCCGCCTGTCCGCCGTGTCGCTGGACGAGGCCGCCAACATGGTGGTCTACAACGACCGCCAGGGGGCGGCGGAGGTGGCGGAGCATCTGGCCGGCCTGGGGCACCGCGATATCGGATTCATCGCCGGCCCGTCGCGCCACCGCTCCGCCCACGAGCGCCGGGAAAGCTTCGTCGGCGCGTTGAAAAGCCACGGCATCACCCTGCGCCCCGAAATGGTGGAGGAGGGGGCCTACACCTTCGAATCCGGCGAGGTCTGCGCCACCCGCCTGCTGACGCGGGAGCCCCGGCCCACCGCCATCTTCGCCAGCAACGACGAGATGGCGGCCGGTGTCTACAAGACGGCGCAGCGCCTCGGCATCAGCATCCCCCGCGACCTGACCATCGTCGGTTTCGACGACAGCCCCATCGCCACCCGGCTGTGGCCGTCGCTGACCACCGTGCGCCTGCCGGCCAAGGATCTGGGGCGGCTGGCGGCGGAAAAGCTGATCGTCCGCATCTCCAGCGATGAGGAGGAGGGCCACACCGCCACCGGCGTCGTCAGCCGCATGGTGGTGCGCGAGTCCTCCGTCCCGCCCCGAGGCTGAAATTCCACGGCCCTTGCGTTTTTCCATCGCCAAAAACGCGATGCGAAATTGACACCGGTTACCAAGATCGGTACCACAGGGGCGGGAGGAGGGTGGACCCGGGGTGCCGGGAACCGCCCCATGAACGGCTGGGCGCCCGCGCGAAGACCGGCGGGAACCAGCCCGGTGGATATTGCCCGGTGGACATTGAAGGAAGGCCCGCATGGCCCAGCACCTGACCCTGCATGACGATCGCCTGTTCCCAGCCGACCCCGCGGTGCGCGCCATCGCGCGGCGCCTCTACGCGGCGGTGAAGGGCCTGCCCATCATCAGCCCGCATGGCCACACCGACCCGTCGTGGTTCGCCGGCAACGAGGCCTTCCCCAACGCCACCGCCCTGCTGCTGCAGCCCGACCACTATCTTTACCGCATGCTCTACAGCCAGGGTGTGACCTTGGAGCAGCTGGGCATTCCCGCGTCCGGCCAGCCGGCTCCGGGCGTGGACCCGCGCGAGGCGTGGCGCCTGCTGGCCGGCAACTTCCACCTGTTCCGCGGCACGCCGTCCTCCACCTGGCTGAACCACGTTTTCACCCAGGTCTTCGGCCTGGACGTGAAGCTGAGCGCCGAAACCTCCGACCTTTACTTCGACACCATCACCGCCAAGCTGGCGACGGAGGACTTCCGCCCCCGCGCCCTGTTCGAGCGCTTCAACATCGAGGTCATCGCCACCACGGAAAGCCCGGTGGACACGCTGGCCCACCATGAGGCCATCCGCGACAGCGGCTGGAAGGGCAAGGTCATCACCGCCTACCGCCCAGACGCGGTCATCGATCCGGAGCATGAGAACTTCCGCCCGGCCATGGAGCAATTCGCCGCCATCACCGGGGAGGATGTGTACAGCTGGTGGGGCTATCTCAACGCCCACCGGAAGCGCCGCGCCGACTTCAAGGCCGTGGGCGCCACCAGCAGCGACCATGGCCATGTCACCGCCGCCACCGCCGACCTGTCGCCGGCCGATGCCGAGGCCTTGTTCGCCCGCGTGGTGAAGGGCACCTTCACCGCCGTGGACGCCGAGCTGTTCCGTGCCCAGATGCTGACCGAGATGGCGGGCATGAGCCTGGAGGATGGTCTGGTCATGCAGATCCACCCCGGCTCCTTCCGCAACCACAACCGCCAGATCTTCCAGCGCTACGGGCGCGACAAGGGCGCCGACATCCCGCTGCGCACCGAATACGTCCACGCGCTGAAGCCGCTGCTGGACCGCTACGGCAACGATCCCCGCCTGTCCGTCATCCTGTTCACCTTGGACGAGACGGTCTATGCGCGCGAGTTGGCGCCGCTGGCCGGCCACTATCCGGTGCTGAAGCTGGGCCCCGCCTGGTGGTTCCACGACAGCCCGGAAGGGATGATGCGCTTCCGCGAGCAGACGACGGAAACGGCCGGCTTCTACAACACCGTGGGCTTCAACGACGACACCCGCGCCTTCCTGTCCATCCCCGCCCGGCACGACGTGGCCCGCCGGGTGGACTGCGCCTTCCTGGCGCGCCTGGTGGCGGAACACCGCCTCGACGAGGACGACGCGGCGGAGGTGGCCGTCGACCTGGCCTACCGCCTGCCCAAGCGCGCCTACAAGTTGGACTGACGATGGGGCGCGGCATGGGCGACGCCGTTCACGCCGCGCCTCTGACCCAAGCGGGGAAACCACAAACAAACGGGGAGAATGGCCATGTTCAAGAAGGTGTACCAGGCGACCCATCCCGACATGATGGATGGCGCCCGTAACCAGCAGCTGCGCGACCGCTACCTCATCACCGACCTGTTCGTGGCGGGTGAGGTCAGCCTGAACTATTCTCACAATGAACGCTTCATCATCGGCGGCGCCGCGCCGGTGAACGCACCCCTTGATCTGCCCGTGCAGACGGAACCGGCCTCGGCCGCCGGCAAGCCCTTCCTGGAGCGCCGGGAACTGGGCATCGTCAACGTTGGTGGCGCCGGCACGGTCACGGTGGACGGCACGATCTACGACCTGGCGTCGCGCGACGGCCTGTACGTGCCCATGGGGACGGCGACGGTGGTGTTCGCCTCGACCGACGCCGCCCACCCCGCGAAGTTCTACCTGGCCAGCACGCCGGCCCACGCCCGTTTCCAGACGGTGAAGATCTCCATCGACCAAGCCGTGCCGCTGGAGCGCGGGGCGCTGGAGACCAGCAACGAGCGCACGATCTACCAGTACATCGTGCCGCAGACCTGCCAGTCGGCGCAGCTGCTGCTGGGCCTCACCATGCTGAAGCCGGGCAGCGTGTGGAACACCATGCCACCCCACCTGCACGACCGCCGGTCCGAGGTTTATTTCTACTTCGATATCAAGGACGACCAGCGCGTCTTCCACTTCATGGGTGAGCCGGAGCTGGCCCGCCACATCGTGGTCGCCAACGAGGAGGCGGTGGTTTCGCCGCCCTGGTCCATCCACATGGGCTCCGGCACCGCCAACTATTCCTTCATCTGGGCCATGGGCGGGGAAAACCTCGATTATACCGACATGAAGGTGCTGGACATCTGCCAGCTGCGTTGAGGGAGGGCGACCCCATGGCTTTCAACCCGTTCGATCTGACGGGCCGCGTGGCCCTGGTCACCGGCGCCAACACCGGCCTGGGGCAGGGGCTGGCCGTGGCGCTGGCCCGGGCCGGCGCCGACATCGTGGCCGCCGGCCGCAGCACGCCGACGGAGACCGAGACGGCGGTGACCGAGGTGGGCGCCCGCTTCCACTTCGTCCATGCCGATCTCGACAGCGTCGGTGTGGTGCAGCAGGTGGTTGACCAGGCCGTCGCCGCCTTCGGCCGCATCGACATCCTGGTCAACAACGCCGGCACCATCCGCCGGGCCGACGCCCTGGAATTCTCCGAGGACGATTGGGACCTGGTGATGAACGTCAACCTGAAGACGCCCTTCTTCCTGGCCCAAGCCGCGGCGCGCCAGATGGTGGCGCAGGGCGCCCAGGGCAAAGGCGGTGGCGGCAAGATCATCAACATCGCCTCCATGCTGTCCTTCCAGGGCGGCATCCGCGTCGCGTCCTACACCGCCAGCAAAAGCGGCATCGCGGGTTTGACCAAGCTGTTGGCCAACGAGTGGGCGGCCAAGGGCATCAACGTCAACGCCATCGCCCCTGGCTATTTCGCCACCAACAATACCGAGGCGCTACGCAACGACGAGACGCGCAACCGCGACATCCTGGCCCGCATCCCCGCCGGCCGCTGGGGCCGTCCGGAGGATCTGGGGGGCGCCGCGGTGTTCCTGTCCTCATCCGCCGCGGACTATGTCCACGGCACCGTACTGGCCGTCGATGGCGGCTGGCTCGGGCGGTGAGGGGGCGGGAATAGCACGGGACCGGCCACGTCCTTCCTGCGCGGGGGCCTGTCAAAAGGATACCGCCGCCGTTGGTGGATGCGGTACATATCGCCGATTGCAGGTCGCGACGGCGATACCGTGAGATGAGCCCCCACTGTGACTGATGCGCGCCTTCCGTTGAGCCACCGCCCCGGCGTGACCGGATATGTCACCCGCCCCGTGCTGGGTACCATGCTGGCGGTTCTTCTTTGTTCCGCGTTGCTGATCAGCCGTGACGTGGACTGGGTGCTGCACCCCACCTTATGGGCGGAGGACGGCGTCATCTGGTTTCAGAACGCCTATGCCAAGGGCTTGAGGGTCCTCCTTGCGACCAGCGCCGGATACCTGAACCTTTTCCCTTATGCCATGGCCCTGGCCGCCCGGGCCCTGCCTCTGGGATGGCTACCGGGCTGGATGATGGCCGGCGGGTTCGTCGCCCAGGTGGCGCCCGCCGTTTTGCTGCTGGTGCGGGGGGCACCCCTTATCCCATCCCTCTGGGCCCGGGGGGCGCTCGCGGTCTTTTACCTGGGCGTTCCCAATTCCTATGAAATCCATTTGAACCTGACCAACGCCCAGTGGCACCTGATGCTCCTGTCCTTCCTGATGCTGGTGCTGCCCGCGCCGGAGGGGCGGGGCTGGCGGGGGCTGCAGTATGGCGTGTTGCTGATCAACGGGCTGACGGGGCCGTTCTGTCTGTTCCTGGCCCCCGTCGCCTTATGGCAGTGGCTGGGCAGCGCGCCGGAGCAGCGGCGGCACGCCTTCATTCAGGCGGCGATTGTCGGGTCGACCGCCTTGGTTCAGTTCCTGTGCCTGGTCACCGTCGGGGCGGGGGAACGGCAGAGCATGGTGCTGGGGCCCAGCGCCACGCGGCTGGCGCGTATTTTGACGGACCAGCTGTTCTTGAGCGGCCTGTTGGGAACCACCACCGTCAACGTCCTTCAGCAGGACGCGCTCTGGCATCACCCTCTCATGGCCTGGTGCATCGCGCTGGCGGGCTTGTCCACCATCATCCTGGCGCTGGCCAAGGGGCCGTCGAGCTTCCGGAAACTCTGCCTTGCCGGCCTTATCCTGCTCGCTTGCGGCCTGGTCAGTCCGGCCACCGGGGCGTTGGGCGACCAATGGGTCCTGTTTGACATACCGGGCTATGGCGGCCGCTACTTCGTCATTCCCATCCTGATTTTTTTCATCGCCTGTCTGATTTTGGCGTGCAAGGCGCCGGGTAAGTTCCGCATTCCCGCCTGGGCCCTGCTGTGCGTCTTCATGGTTGGGGTGTGGGCGGATTGGCTGTACCCGACGCGCAGCGGCACGTTCGCCGCTTATCACCAGGCGGTCGAGGCCTTCGACAATGCCCCGCCGGGGACCCAGGTTTCCTTTCCGGAGGCCAGCCCCGGTTGGACCATGGTGTTGACCAAGCGCTGAGGCCGGCGGGGCAGTCTTAAGCCTCAGATGCCCGCCCTCAGATCTCAGCATGGAACCGGAGGCCCAGCACGTTGGCCGGGCCCCGGTCGCGGTTGTAGGCGGGGTTGGCCACGAACTGGTAGTCCAGCGTCAGGTTGATGCCGGTCCACAGAGCGGCGCTGTAGTACGCCTCGAGGATGCGCTCGCTGCTGTAGCTGAGGCGCCCGTCGCCCACCAGGATGCCCAGGCCGCCGGCCGCCAGGTAATCGCGGGCGTCGGCGTTCAGCATATTCACCACGCCGGCCAGGCCGGCGGTATCCTTGTCCCGGCCCCAGGAGGCGCCGGTGAGGGACGCGCCGACGGACAGCGACTTGTTCACGTCGGTGAACTCATAGGCCTCTTTGCTGCCGTCGTTGGCGCTGGCGCGCAGGAACAGGCCCCAGTCGTCGCCCATCTGCTGCTCGGCATTCATGGCGAAGCCGGCGCGGGTCGCATAGCGGCGTACGTCGCCCGTATCGGGCACACCGCCGGTCAGCGCGGCCGCCCGCACGGCGTCGCCGTAGCTGCCCATGTTGGCATGGTTCTGGAAGACCAGCACCTTCACCTTGCCGTCCCGGCCCATCAGCTGATGCCGCTCCTCCGCCTCCACCACCAGTTCGTACTGGCCGAAGCCGCGCACCAGGGCCTTGTCGTTGGGCTTGCGCGACAGGTCGAAGACGCCGGCGCGCAGAGTCCACCAGCTCTGCGTCCACTCCGCCGCCGCACCGTAGCTGTAGCCCCAGGCGTCGGCGGCATAGTCGAAGGCGCCGCTGTCCACCACGGTCCAGTTCAGGAAGTCCTTGCGCGGATCATGGGCGTAGGTGTTGGCGTCGAAGATGTCGGTGACGGAGAATTTGCCGGCGGTGATGACGATATTGTCGGCCGTGCGGCTGCCGCCCAGCTGGTTGGCGGCGGCCTCCAGCGGCTGGACCTCGCCCCCCAGATTGAAGGTCTGGCGGAAGAAGGCGCGGTCCAGGCGGATGTAGGGCTCGCTCTCGCCCACCTTGTAAGCCTCGGCACTGGGGAAGCCCGCCACGCCCAGCGTGTTGCTGAGGCCGAAGCCCTGGTCGATCTCCGGGTTGGCGTAGAATTCCATGCCCGGCCACAGGCGCACGCCGGCATAGAGCGTCGCGTCGATCGTCTCATTGCCGCGCGCCCCCGGATCCAGGCTGTTGGCGCCCCGGTAGGGGGAGCTGAAGCTGGGGTGGTACTGCTCCACCAGCGTGAACTGGCCGTGCAGGCTCCAGCTTTCCGCCTCCGGCATGTCCGCCTCGGCGGCCAGCGCCGCGCCGCAGGTCAAGGCAAGGATAGGCGTGATGGTGAGAAGCGTTTTCATTTAAATAACTCGCCCGCCGGAGCATGAATTCAACAACCGCGTTCCTTTGGCAAAGTTCCGTTACGGATTTGCGATGGGGAACGCTGTCGTTATACGGTTTCGGCGGGCGGTATGCGCCCATACGAAGGTTTGGGCAAGTCGGGCGTTTTGTCGCAGTGCTATCCGATTGTTCTGTTATTTCATAACGTTAGTGACGTTATTTCATAGCATTGGGCAGCCAAAGCGACAGGAACGGGATGTAGGAGACGAGCATCAGCACCACGCCCGCCGCCAAGTAAAACGGCCAGATGGAGCGCATGAGCTGGCCCACCGGCACCTTGCCGATGGCGCTGCCCACGAACAGGACGGAGCCGATGGGCGGGGTGATCAGGCCGATGCCGCCGTTCAGCATCATGATGACGCCGAACTGCACCGGATCGATGCCGAAGGCCTTGGCCACCGGCAGGAAGATGGGGGTGCAGATGATGATCTTGGGGCCCATGTCCATGAAGGTGCTCAACGCCAGCAGGATGAGGTTCATGATCAGCAGCACCATGACCTTGGTGCCGGCCATGGCCTTCAGCGCATCCACCGCCGCCGCCGGCACCTGCAGGTAGGACATCAGCCAGCCGAAGGCGCTGGCCGCGCCGATCATGAACAGGATGATGCCGGTGGTGTGGGCGGACCCGGCGCAGCATTCCTTGAAGTCGGCCCAACCCAGGCGGCGGTAGACCGCGACCGTGACGATGACGGCGTAGACCACGGCGATGGCGGCACTCTCCACCGCCGTGAAGATGCCGGCGCGCACGCCGCCGAACACCAGCACCACCAGAGCCAAGCCGGGGCTGGCGGAGATCAGGCGCCGCACCACCGCCGCCATGCCGGGGAAGGGCTCGACGGCGTAGCCGCGCTTGCGGGCGATGAGGTAGGCCGTGACCATCAGGGCGGCGGCCATCACCACGGCGGGCAGGATGCCGGCGGCGAACAGATCGGCGATGGAGATACCGCCGCCGCCCGCCGCGGAATAGAGGATCATGTTGTGCGAGGGCGGCACCATCAACGCCACCAGGGCGGAGGTGATGGTGACGTTGACGGCGTAGTCGCGGTCGAAGCCGCGCGCCACCATCTGCGGGATCATGGTGCCGCCGATGGCCGAGGCGTCGGCGATGGCGGAGCCGGAGACGCCGCCGAAGAAGGCGGAGGCCAGCACGTTCACCTGGCCCAATCCCCCGCGCAGGTGGCCCACCAGGGCGGAGGCCAGGCCGATGAGGCGTTCGGAGATGCCGCCGCGCATCATCAGCTCACCGGCGAAGATGAACAGCGGAATGGCGATCATGGCGGTGGAACTGATGCCCGAGGTCATCTGCTGCACCAGCACCATGGGCGGCAGGCCCAGGGTGACGATGGCGGCGACCGACGCCGCGGCGAGGGAGAAGCCCACCGGCACGCCCAGCAGCAACAGGACGGCGAAGGCGCCGAAGAGGACGGCGATATCCATGGCGCTCAATCCTCCACAACGATGTGATCGGGGGTGGGCAGCGGCACCACCAGCCGTTCCGCCGCGAACAGGGCGATCAGCGCGCCACCCAGCGACAGGGGCAGATAGTTCAGGCCTTCCGGCAGTTCCGTGCCCGGCATGGCGATGGACCAGTTGTCGGCCATCAGGTCCCAGCCCCAGATGGCCAGCGCCGCGCCGATGGCCAGCACCACCAGGCGGGAAAAGGCGTTCAGGATGGCCTGCACCCGGGGCGGCGCCACCTGGGCCAGGGCGATGAAGCGGAAGTGCATTTCCCGCCGTACGGCCACGGCGGCGCCCATCAGCGCGGTGGTGGTCATGAACAGCAGGGTCAGGGGCTCGGTCCAGCCGGGGCTGTCGTTCAGGACATAGCGGGCGAAGACCTGCCAGCCCTCGGCCAGGCTCATCCCCACCATACCGATGGCGGCCAGCACGGTGGCGGCGTGGGACAGGCCGGTCAGGATCATACCGGCCAGGCCGCCGGGGGCGGCGGTCGCGTGGGTCGCGTGCATGGGGTCAGGCCTCCTGCCGGATGCGGCGATAGAACCGGTTGCGGTCGGGGTCGGCCAGGTAGGTCTTCAACACCGGTTCGGTGGTACGACGGAAAGCATCCTTGTCCACCTCCGTCACCTGCACGCCATTGGCGATGCAACGGGCCTTGGCCGCGGCCTCGTCCCGGTCCCACAGGTCGCGCATCATGGGGACGGAGCGGGCGGCCAGGTCCAGCACAAGGTCGCGGTCGGCCGGGCTGAGGGCGCGCAGGCTGCGTTCGGAGATGAACAGCAGTTCGGGCGACATGGAATGGTGGGTTTCCGCCCAGTGGCGCGCCACCTCGAACTGGCGGGTGGAATCCAGGCTGGGCCAGTTGTTCTCCGCCCCGTCGATCAGGTGGGTCTGCAGGGCGGTGAAGACCTCGCCGAAGGACAGCGGCGTGGGGTTGGCGCCCATGGCCTGGGCCATGGACATGAAGATGTCGGACAGGGGGACCCGGATCTTCATGCCGCGCAGGTCACCCGGCTCATGCACCGGGCGGCGGCCGTTGTAGATGCACCGTGCGCCGCTGTCGTAGAAGCAGGCGGCCATCAGGCCGCGCTGGCTCAAGGCCGCCAGCAAATCCTTGCCCACGGCGCCATCCAGCGCCCGGCGCATGTGGGCCACGTCGTCGAACACGTAGGGCAGCGTCAGCACGCCGGAGACGGGGAAGATGTTGGTGAGCGCCGCGAAGTTCACGCGGGTGAAGTCCAGCGCGCCATAGCGCGTCAGGTCTATGGTGTCGTTCTCCCGCCCGATCTGGCCGGAATGATAGACGCGCATGGACAGACGCCCGCCCGTCTCCTTGGCCAATTGCGCCCCGATCCACTGGATCGCCTGGACGGTGGGGTAATCCTGGACGTGCACGTCGGACGCGGTGAAGGTGCCGGGCGGCGGGGCGCCGGCCCGGGCCTTGCCGGCGAGCGCCGCGGCCGCGCCGGCGGCCATGCTCCCCAGCAGTTGTCGGCGCTTGATCAATCCATCCTCCCGTTCGCTTATCGCTTGTAACCCTGGCGGCGGCGTTGCGCCGTCAGGGAGGCCCATCGAGGGGCGTCGCCGGCACCGCCCGGCAGAGCAGGACGCCATCGGGGCCGAAGTCCACTTTGGCCGTCTGGCCGGCCACGATATCGTGGATGCCGGTGGTGGCGCCGGTGGAAACCAGGTCGCCGCTTTTCAAGGGGCGCCCGCGCGCCGCCAGATGGCTGGCCAGGAAGCGCAGGGCCGACAGAGGTCCTCCGGGGATGGACGGCGCGCCGCCCACGCCCACGCGGATGCCCTCGATGATCGTCTCGCAGCGCATGCTGTCCCAGCCGCGCGCGCGCCAGCCGGTGATCTCAGGCCCCAGGATCAGGCCGGCGTTATTGCCGAAGTCCGACACCACGATGGGCGGGCCCAGCTCGTTGATGGTGGCAAGCGGGCTGCCCGCCGGCTCGATGCCGATGTGCAGGGCCGCCACCAGGTCCACCGCCTCCTCCTCCGTCCAGCTCACCTTGCCGGCCGGCGCGTCGGCGCCCAGGCGGAAGACGTATTCGGCCTCCACCGCGGCGAAGCCGCCGACGAAGGTGGGGAAGGGCGTCACGGCGCCGCTTTCGGCCAGCCAGACGTTGTGGGCGAAGATGGGCCCGGCCAGGCGCGGCTCGCCCAGCGTCTCCTCCCAATCGGGGGGAATGCGGCCGATCTTCCAGCCGGCGATGCGGTCGGGCCACAGGCCTATCGCCATCTCCTGCGCGGCATAGCCCTGGGCCAGGTCTATGGGCGTGGGGCCGGGATAGCCGGGCAGGAAACGTGCCGCCCGGCGGGCCGCGACGAAGGCGGCGGCGGCGGCGCTGGGGGAATAGGTGGCGGTCATGGCCGTACCCCGCGCGTGTGCTTCTTATCCTGCCAAATCCTGTTCCGGACGATGGCTGCCGCAGCGGCAGGCACGGCACGCCGAGCCATGGTCGACCCTCCCTGGGATCCCGTCATTTCTTGTCCATCGTGTCTAAAGGAAACCGGTGTCATTTACAAGCCAACTCTGAGGCCGGACGGCACAAGTCCGCCCGGCCCCAGGCTGCGATTTCAGGCTTACAGCGCCGCCACGGCGGCCAGCACCGCGTCGCGCCCGCCATCGCCCAGGCGGGCGTAGGCGTCGATCAGCGCGGCGCGGAAACGGGTGTCGGTGGCCAGCGTCGGCGCGAACATCACCTCCAGCGCCAGGAAGCGGTCCACGTCGGCGGCGGTGCCGTCACAGCGGCCGCCGATGTCCAGCAGGGTGGGGGCCAGCGGGTCGGTCAGGCCGGCCCGCTCCGCCGCGCGGCGGCGGACGAAGTGCATCCAACCGGCGACCACCAGGGCGGGGCGGTATATCGGCAGGCCCTGGGCCAACCGTTCCTCGATCACGCCGAACAGACGGTAGGGCAGCTTCTGCGACCCGTCCCAGGCGATCTGGGCCAGCAGATGGCGGATGGCGGGGTTGCGGAAGCGCTCCAGGATCTGCCCCGCGTACTGGGCCAGGTCATAGCCCGCCGGCGGCGTCACGGTGGGCAGCACGTCCCGCAGCATCAGCCGTTCCAGGAAGCCGGCCAGTTCCGGCGTGGTCATGGCGTCGGCCACGGTTTCCACGCCCGCCAGGCCGCCCAGGTAGGCGAGGGCGGAGTGCGGGCCGTTCAGCAGGCGCAGCTTGGCCCGGCCGAAGGCGCCGACGTCCGTGGTCAGGATCACGCCCGCCTTGTCCCAGGCCGGCCGGCCGTTGCAGAAGCGGTCCTCGATCACCCATTGGGTGAAGGCCTCGCGCTGGATGGGCCAGGCGTCGGCCACACCGATCGCGTCCAGCACCCGCTGGCGCAGGGCGTCGTCGGTGGCCGGGGTGATGCTGTCCACCATGGTGCTGGGGAAGGCGACGTACTCCCGCACCCAGGCGCCCAGGTCGGCGTCCAGGGCGGTGGCGTATTGCGCCGTGGCGCGGCCCAAGCGTCGGCCATTATCCGTCATGTTGTCGCAGCTGATGACGGTGTAGGGCGGCAGGCCGGCGGCGCGGCGGCGGCGCAAGCCGGCCACGACATAGCCGATGACGCTGACCGGCGTTTCCGGGTGGGCCAGGTCATGGACGATATCCGGATGGCTGGTGTCCAGCTCCCCCGCCGCCGTCAGGCAATAGCCCTTCTCCGTCACGGTGATGGTGACGATGCGGGTGGCGGGCGCCGCCAGGCGGGCCAGCACGTGGCTCTGCGCTTCCGGCGCGCACAGCACTTCGCGGATGGATCCGATGACCCGGTGGCCGATGGCGCGGTCCAGCGTCACCAGCGTGTACAGGCCGTCCTGCGGCACCAGGGCGTCGCGCACGCCCGGGCTTTTCAGCGACACCGCGCTGATGGTCCAGTCGCCCCCGTCCAGCGCCAGGGCGTCATCCGTGTAGACGGCCTGGTGGGCGCGGTGGAAGGCGCCCGGGCCGAAATGGACGATGCCGATGCCGCACACCGACCGGTCATAGCCGGGCCGGGCCACGGTCTGGGGCAAGGTCGGCAGGGTATCGGGGGACAGGTGCGCGGTCATCAGGCTCAGGCTCCGGAAGGCGGGTGTCAGCGGCGGACGTCCAGCCCGCCAGCGTCCTGGGCCGCCAGGATTTCGGCCTCGGGCAGGGGCAGGGCGTCGCCGGGAATGGAATGCTTCAGCGCGGCGGCGGCCACGGCGAAGGACAGGGCCTGGTCGGGCTCCCACCCCCGAATCAGGCCATGCAGCAGGCCCGCCGCATAGGCGTCGCCGCTGCCGATGCGGTCGACGATGCCGGCCAGCGCGTGGGTGCGGCTCTGGTGCAGGCTGTGGCGGGTGGCCAGCTTGCCGTAGAAGTCCTGCTGGTCCACGCCGTGGTGGCTGCGCACCGTGGTGGCGATGGTCTGCAGGCGCGGGCAGGCGTCGAACAGGGCCTGGGCCGCGGCCGGGAAGCGCGCCGCCTCCTCCAGCTTGTCGACGTCCAGGTCCAGCAGCAGGGCGGCGTCACGCTCATTGGCGAACAGCAGGTCGCACTGCTCGATGAAGCCGCGCAGGATGGCCGGGGCGTTGCCGCCGCGCGCCGTCCACAGCTTCTGCCGGTAGTTGCAGTCGAAGGAAATCTTGAGGCCCAGGGCGTGGGCGGCCTGCAAGGCGGCGCGGGCCGCCGTCTCGGCTTGCGGGCTGACGGCGGGGGTGATGCCGCAGATGTGCAGCCAGTCGGCCCCGGCCAGCAGCGCCTGCCAGTCGTAACCGGCGGGGTCGGTTTCAGCGAAGGCGGAGCGGGCGCGGTCGTAGATGACCTCCGACGGGCGGGTCACGGCGCCGGCGGACAGGAAATACAGGCCCATGCGGCCATCGGCGTAGCGGATGCCATCCGTGCCGACGCCGTGGCGGCGCAACTCACCGGCGCAGGCGCGGCCGATGGCATTGTCGGGCAGGGTGCTGACAGCGCGGACGGTATGGCCCAGGTGGGCCAAGCCGACGCCGACATTGGCCTCCGCCCCGCCGAACAGGGCCGTCAGGCTGGGGCTCTGCAGCAGCAGCTCATGACCGGGGGCGGCCAGGCGCAGGAGCAGTTCCCCGAACACCACGACGTGACCACGCATCACAGGCCCACCCATTCCGTTCATCCATCCTGGTCGCTGTCGCGGGGGCGATCAAGGCCGGCCCACGCGTCCTCTCGGGCCCGTCTGTGCCGCGGGCTTGCCCCACGCACTGTGCCAGCGGGACCGGACCGGATCAATGACCAATTGACACCGGTGACATTAAAGGCGGCCTTTCCCGTGTGGAAGGGCCATCACGGCATCATCCCTAGGCCACGCACCCAGGCGATGTAAAGGTCCGGCCACGCCGCGGCTGGCAGCCCGGTGGCGCCCCGGATGCCGAAGCCGTGACCGCCCTTCTGGAAAATGTGCAGTTCGGCCGGGACCTTGGCGGCGTGCAGGGCGGCATAGAAGCGCAGGCTGTTCTCCACTGGCACGGACGGGTCGTCGTCGGCGTGCAGCAGGAAGGTGGGCGGGGTCTGGGCCGTCACCGCCAGGTCCGTGGAATAGGCCGTGTCCCGCGCCGGGGTGGGGGTGTCGCCCAGCAGCTGGGCGCGCGATCCCTTGTGGGCGATGGCGGGATCCATGCTGGTCACCGGATAGACCAGGGCCAGGAAGTCGGGCCGGGCGCTCTGCCGGTCGGCCGCGTCCTGCGGCGTGTAGACCGGGGCGTCATAGCGTGTGCCCAGGCTGCCCGCGACATGGCCACCGGCCGACAGGCCCATGGCGCCCACCTTGTGCGGGTCCACTCCCCATTCGGCGGCGCGGGCGCGGATCAGGCGCATTGCGCGCTGGGCGTCCTGCAGGGGCACGTCGGCGGCGTGGACGTGGCCGTCGCCCGGCAGGCGATAGGTCAGGACGAACACGGTGACCCCGGCGGCGCTGAGTCGCCGGCCGATCTCATCACCCTCCTTGTCCACCACCACCCAGCGGTAGCCGCCACCCGGCATGACCAGCAGGGCGGTGCCGTTGGGATGGGCCGGGCGGTATAGAGACAGATGCGGCCGGGTGATGCCCACGGTGTAGCGGTCGTGCCGCGCGGTGGGATCAGCGCTGCGTTCCACCACCGTCTCCTGCACCGTCACCCCTTCCGATCCCGGTCCCACGCCGGCGGGCCAGATGGGGAAGGGGGCGGGCAGGTCGTCGGCCAGGGCCGCGCCCGGAAGCCCGGCCATCAGGCCCACCCAAACGGCGCCGGCTGCAAAAGCCCTCTTCACAAAGCTGAGGAAACCGGTGTCATATATAGGCCCAAAGGCGGGACGGGTGCGATCCAAGGGGGTCCTCCCTGTTCTTGATCTTCGGCCATAAATGGAAGTGGGAGGAAGCATGGACCCGGTTCGACCGTTCCGCCAAGCGGAAAGTCGCGTTTCCTTGTCATCGGTTGATCGTCGCGCGGCATTGGGGTTGGGCGTGGCCGCCGCCGCGGCGCTGACCCTGCCGCCGCGGGCCTGGGCCGCTTCCGATCCGGTGGTGACCACCGCCCACGGGCGGGTGCGTGGCACGCGCCACGACGGTGTCCAGGTGTTCAAGGGCATCCGCTATGGCGCCGACACCGGCCCCCGCCGTTTCCAGCCGCCGCAGCCGCCGGCCCCCTGGCGCGAGGTCAGGGACGCCCTGGCCTACGGTGCCGCCTGTCCCCAGACCCGGTTCGATGAGGCGCAGTCCGAGGATTGCCTGTTCCTGAACGTCTGGACACCGGAGGCCAAGGCCGGGGGCAATCGGCCGGTCATGGTCTATATCCACGGCGGCGCCTATTCCCACGGGTCCGGCAGCGACGCCCTTTATGACGGCACGCGGCTGGCGCACCGGGGCGACGTCGTGGTGGTGACGCTGAACCATCGCCTCAATGCCTTCGGCCATTTGTATCTGGGCCGCCTGGCCGGACCGGCCTACGCCCCATCAGGCAACGCCGGTATCCTGGACCTGGTGCTGGCCCTGCGGTGGGTGCGCGACAACATCGCCGCCTTTGGCGGTGATCCCGGCCGCGTCATGCTGTTCGGCCAGTCCGGCGGCGGCGCCAAGATCGCCACGCTGATGGGCACGTCGGCGGCCCAGGGCTTGTTCCACCGCGCCGCCACCATGAGCGGCCAGCAGGTCACCGCTTCCGGACCGCTGAACGCCACCGCCCGCGCCAGGACCTATCTGGACGCCCTGGGCCTGACGCCGGAACGCGCGGCGGAGGCGGCGACCCTGCCGGTGGAAAAGCTGCTGTCGGCCCTGAACGCCGCCGACCCCATCCACGGCGTGGCCGGGCAGGGCATGGGCGGGCTCTACTGGGGCCCCGTGCTGGATGACCAGGTGCTGGCCCGCCATCCCTTCTATCCGGATGCCCCGGCGCAGTCGGCCGGCATCCCCATGATCATCGGCAACACCCATGACGAGACGCGGCTGCTGATCGGCGGGAGCGACCCGTCCACCTTCACCCTGGCCTGGGAGCAGGTGCCCGCCCTGTTGGCCAAGCACATGCGGGTGGACATCAATCCCGACCTGGTGGTGGCGGAGTACCGCCGGCTCTACCCCAGCTACAGCCCCAGCGACGTCTTCTTCTCCGCCACCACGGCTGGCCGCTCCTGGCGCGCGGCGGTGATGGAGGCGGAGGCGCGCGCCATCCAGGCGCAGGCGTTAGGCCAGGGTGGCGCGCCCACCTACGCCTATCAGCTGAACTGGGGCAGCCCCAAGGACGGCGGCAAGTGGCGGGCGCCGCACACGCTGGACATCCCCCTGGTGTTCGACAACACCGGCGTGCCCGACGCGCTGTCCACCGACAGTGCCGACGCGCGGCTCATGGCGGAGCGGATGAGCAACGCCTTCATCGCCTTCGCCCGCACGGGCGACCCCAATGCCGACGGCGCGCCCCGCTGGACGCCGTACACCCTGTCAGGGCGGGAGACCCTGGTGTTCGACCTGGACTGGCGTCTGGAACAGGATCCGCGCGGCGCCGAGCGACGCCTTTTCGCCCGGGTGCCTTTCACCCAGCAGGGGACTTGAGCGCGGGAAAAGTGGCGCATTCCCTGGCATTCCTGCTGGGAACAGGCATGTCGGAGCAAGACGGTGCTGCGAACAACTCTTGGTGCTTGCATCGGTCGGTAACCGGTGTCATTTTAGGAACAACGGCGATGGCCAAACAGGCCCAAAGACGCCGACATAATGGGAGGGTGTGGGAATGCCATCACGCAGAGGCATGGGCTGGGGCGCCGTCGGTGGCTGCCGCGCCCGATCGACTTTTCGAAACGCATCATCGGGACATCCGGGGACGCCGCAGCTGCTGGCGCGCGCTAACGCCGGCTGAAGGCCCTCGTTAACGGTCGGCCCGGAGCTGGCCGTTGCTTGCGGATTAAAAATGACACCGGTCCCAATAACGGGCCGGACGGACGGGGAGGTCGGACGGGTGGCACGACCAGGCGACAACGTCTGGTTTTTCTGGGAACACTTGGGCCGGGGGAACAACCGGCCGGTGCTTCCCCGGGCACGCGGGCCGGCAAAGCAAAACAACAAGGTTGAACGGAGGATTACGTCAAATGCTGAAGAGCGTGAGCCGGACGCGGCGCCACACACTGTCCACCCGCGTGTCTCAGGTGGCGTTGCTGCTGGCCTTGGCGGCCGGGGGAGCCGGCGCCGCCCATGCCGCCGACCAGGCGGTGGGGCAGCCTGCGGCGCCGGCGGACCAGGGTGCTACCCAGGTGGGTGCGACCCAGGCGGGCGCGCCATCCGACCAGGCCAGCCAGGCCACCGCGCCCCAGGGCGAGACGGCGGCCCCCGGCGGCGGCGACGGGCTGGAGGAAATCATCGTCTCCGGTTTTCGCCGCAGCCTGAACGTGGCCCTGCAGGCCAAGCGTGAAAGCTCGGGCGTGGTCGACAGCATCGTGGCGGAAGACATCGCCAAGTTCCCCGACAAGAACCTGGCCGAATCCCTGCAACGCATCCCCGGCATCGCCATCACCCGTGATGCGGGCGAGGGACGCCAGATTTCCGTGCGCGGCCTGGGCCCGGCCTTCACCCGCGTGCGCATCAACGGCATGGATGCTATCGCCACCACCGGCAGCTCCGACGCCCAGGGCGGCAACAACCGCTCCCGCGCCTTCGACTTCAACGTCTTCGGCTCCGACCTGTTCAGCAACCTGACCGTCCACAAGACGCAGTCGGCGGACCAGGAGGAGGGCTCGCTGGGTGCCGGCGTGGATCTGTCCACGCCCCACCCGCTGGACTTCGGCGGCTTCAAGTTGGCCATCAATGGCAAGGCCACCTACAACGACCAGAACAAGAGCAAGGAGCCCAACGGCGCCGTGCTGGTCAGCGACACCTTCAACGACGGCAAGCTGGGCTTCCTGGTGGGCTTTTCCTATTCCAAGCGCGACACGCAGCAGCTCAGCTCAGAAACCACGCGCTGGGCGTCCAACGCCTCCAACGCCTCGGGCAGCTATAACGGCGGTGTCACGGCGCCGACCGCGCTGTCCGCGGTCAACGGTCCCAACGTCTTCATGCCGCGCATTCCGCGCTACAGCGTCTATGACTACAACCAGAGCCGCGCCGGCCTGGTGACTTCGCTGCAGTGGAAGCCGGACGAGGATACGGAGATCAGCCTGGACGGCGTGTTCTCCGACCTGTGGGGCACCCGCTCGGAAAACGACCTGGAGGCCATCAGCTTCAGCCAGGCGCGCACCACGGTGGGCAGCATCGTCACCGGCAAGCCGGTCATGCAGATCACCTCCGGTACCCTGGACGCCAACGGCAACCTGATCGCCGGCACCTTCAACAATGTCGGCATCCGGTCGGAGGCGCGCTACGACGTGCTCAGCACGCAGTTCGGCCAGGAAACCCTGAACATCAAGCACAGCTTCTCCCCCAGCTTCCGCATGAACGCGCTGGGCGGCTACTCCGTCTCCGCCTTCAACAACCCGGTGCAGACGACCATCACCCTGGATCGCACCGGCAGCAACGGCTACTCCTACGACTATCGCGCCAACAGCCGCCTGCCGGTGCTGTCCTACGGTTTCGACGTCACCGACCCGGCGAACTGGAAGCTGGTGAACGGCCTGTCCAACATCCGCCTGCGGCCCAACGGCACCCAGAACACCTACGGCAACGGCGACCTGGACTTCGAATACGACATCAGCAACGAGCTGACGCTGAAGGCCGGTTTCCAGTTCAAGGACTTCACCTTCTCCACCTACAACAAGACCCGCGCCTCGGAAATCGCCGTTCCCACCCTGCCGGCCGGCGTGAGCCTGGCCAGCCTGACCAAGATCGGCGGCGGCGTGGGCGGCTTCGCCCCGGCGGGCACGCCCGGCAACTGGCTGGTGGCCGACATCGACGCCTTCGCCAACGCGCTGAACATCTACAGCAAGACCGGCACCTTCTCCGTCAGCCAGACGGGCACCGGCTCCCTGGGCAGCAATTACGCGGTGGAAGAAAAGGACTACGGCGGCTACGCCCAGGCCAATTTCAAGACCGACCGACTGGGTCTGCCCATCCGCGGCGACATCGGCGTGCGCTTCGTCACCACCGACCAGAACTCCTCCGGCTATCAGGCGGTGGGCAGCACGCCCACGTGGGTGACCGTGGGCACCGACTATCATGATGTGTTGCCGTCGATGAACCTGGTGGGCGAGGTCACGGACGACTTCCTGATCCGGGCGGCTTTGGCCAAGGTCATGGTGCGCAACGACCTCAGCGGCCTGAACCCCGGCGGCAGCGTCAACGTGGCCGGCACCAACCGCACGGTGACCTCGGGCAACCCCTACCTGAAGCCCATCCGCGCCAACACCGCCGACCTGTCCTTCGAATACTACTACCAGCCGGGCGCCCTGATCTCGCTGGGCCTGTTCTACAAGGACATCAACAGCTACGTGCAGACCTTGAGCGAGAACAAGGTCTACAACACCTCAGGCCTGCCGCTCAGCCTGCTGAACGGCACGGGCCTGACCGGCAGCGAGGTGTTCACCTTCAGCACGCCGGTGAACACGAAAGGCGGCGACCTGAAGGGCCTGGAGGTGAACTTCCAGCAGCCGTTCAGCTTCCTGCCGGACTTCTGGAGCAATTTCGGCATCCTGCTGAACTACACCTACGTGCAAAGCCGCATCAATTACCTGCTGGCGGCGACCTCGACCACCACCACCCTGGCCGACCTGGTTGGCCTGTCCAAGAACGCCTACAACGGCACGCTCTATTACGACGACAAGGTGTTCAGCGCCCGCATCTCCGCCGCCTACCGCAGCGGTTACCTGACCCAGGTGCCGGGTCGCAACGGCAACGACGTGGAAGGCACCAACTCCACCATGAACGTGGACTTCGCCTCCTCCTATGCCGTCAATGAGCGCCTGACCTTCATGTTCAATGCCATCAACCTGACGAACGAGTGCAACGACCAGTACGTCGGCACGGTCAACCGGCTGAACTACTACAACTGCACCGGCCGCATCTATGAGGCCGGCTTCTCGTTCAAATACTAAGCGCGTTTTAAAAGCCGGGGCGCGGGTGAGGCGGCGCCCCGGTTCAGTCCACCAGCCTCGTGAGACCTTCATTTGTGCTCCATCTCCCTGACGCGCGCCGGCACCCGTTCGGCGCGCGTTTTCTTTTCAGTGAAAGCGCTGGTGGTTGTGAGGCGGCGTCGGGCATGGTTCACTGCCTGAACGGTAGGCGGCGAATGGGGCAGGGAATGCGGCGTGCGCGATGGCGGACCTTCGTGGGGGCCCTTCTGCTGATGGCGGCTGGCCCCGCCCTGGCGCAATCCCAACCCGCGGCATCCCAGCCGCAGATCACCCTGACGCCCGTGGTGCCCAAGGCCGACGCACCATCGTCACCGGCGCAAAAGCCGCCCGAGTCCTCCACGCCGGAATACATCATCCAGGCGCCGCACTTCGTCCTGCCCGACCCGCTGGACCAGGAACAGTTCCTGCGGGAAGAGGCGGAGAAATGGCGCTTCAATAATCTGGAAACGTATCTGAACGCCGATAAGGAAGACAAATATCTACGCCTGCCGGAGATGAACACCGGCACGACGCTGGACCAGCGTTACCTGGGTACCCTGCTGCACCCGTGCAAGATCAACAAGGACCACGACCTGACCTGCCGTTGAGCCTCACCGGCGGCTGATCTGGTGGGCGCCCAGGCGGGCCAGCGCCTCCGCCGCCAGCGTCCGCGTCAGCTCACCGGCGGGCAGGGCGCGGCCCAGGCGCGCCGCCTGGCCGGCCCACTGGTTGGTGAAATCGCCGGAACCGGCCGCCTCCGCCTTGGCGCGCAAGGGGGCGAGGGCGCCGCCGGCGGTAGGAAAAGCGGTGGGCGCGTCGGACAGGGGGCCGACCTCGCGCATCAGGCGGTTGACGATGCCGCGCGCGGGGCGGCCGGTGAACAGGTTGGTCAGCGCCGTGCCGTCATCCGTGGCGCTCTCCAGCGCCTGGCGGTGCACCTCGGGGATCTTGATCTCCGGACAGAACAGGTAGGCGGTGCCGATCTGCACGGCGGAGGCGCCCAGGGCCAAGGCGGCCACGATGCCGCGCGCGTCGGCGATGCCGCCGGTGGCGATGACGGGGACCGAGACGGCGTCCGCCACCTGCGGCACCAGGGCGAAGGTGCCGACTTGCGTCGCCATGTCGTCCGAGAGGAAGTTGCCGCGGTGGCCGCCCGCTTCCAGCCCCATGGCGATGACGGCGTCGACGCCGTGATGCTCCAGCCAGCGCGCCTCCGCCACCGTGGTGGCCGAGGCGATGACCTTGGCGCCGGTGGCCTTCACCCGCTCCACCAGCAGCTTGCCCGGCAGGCCGAAATGGAAGCTGACCACCGCCGGCCTCACCTCCTCGATCAGGGCGCAGAAATCGGCGTCGAAGGGGGTGCGGCCGCCGACCGGGGGCGTATCGGCAGGATCGAGACCCAGCTCGACATAGTAAGACGCCAGCCGGGCGCGCCACGCCATCAGGCGGGCCGGATCCGGCACCGGCGGGGTGTGGCAGAAGAAGTTGAGGTTGAAGGGCCTGCTGGTGCCTTGCCGCACCTCGGCCACCGCGGACCGCAAGCCATCCAGGGTGTATTGGGCGCCGGGCAGGGCGCCCAGCCCACCCGCCGCGCTGACCGCCACCGCCATGGCCGGCGTGCTGGCGTTGGCCATGGGCGCCTGCAGGATGGGGTGGTCGATGCCAAACAGGTCCAGGATGCGGCGGTCGGGCCAGGCGGTCATGGGGCACGCTCCCTCAGTCGGTGGCGACATGCCCCGGATGTGGGGATGTCGCCGCCAGCTTGCCATGGATGACGGGACCGCTGGCGGCGAAATCGGTGGAATATCCTCAAGACAATGGCGCGAATCCCCGGCGGACTTCGTCTCACCCGGTGCGGCTCAGCAGCGCATGGTCCAGCACCCCCTAGTAATGCGGCGGCGGCTTTTCATCCTGGGGGGAGGGACGCCAGCCACCCTCCGCCTCTTGCAGGCGGGCCAGCAGCCGGCGCACGCGGGCGGTCAGCATGTCGATCATCTGGCCCTGGTCCGCCACCACCTGCGACAGTTCCTCCGCCATGCGTTCATGGTGGGTGATGCGCATCTCCAGGTCGATAAGGCGCTGTTCGACGGAATCCATGGGGGCGGTCCTGAGGGGGATGATGGCGCCTCTATAGCACCCCGGGCCCGGGACCCCGCCTGATTATTTTCCTCGCGCCGATGAACCCATCAGGCGGCCTGCGGTTCGCCGGCGGCCGTCGCGCCGGCCCCCGAATGGGGGCGCTGCTCTGGGTGTTCCTGCCGCACGCACCGCCGCCAGGCCGCTGGTGTCACCCCCATGGTCTGCCGGAACAGCCGGGTCAGGTGCGCCTGGTCGGCCAGTCCGCAGGTCAGTGCGATGTGGGAGAGCGGCTCCGCCGTGGTCGTCATCAAGTGCTTGGCCTGTTCCATGCGCTGATGGATGACATACTGGGTGAAGGGCACGCCGAAGGTGATGCGGAAGGCGCGCGAGAAATAACTGGTGCTGAGGCGGACCAGCACCGCCACGTCACGGATGCGGATGGGCGCCGCCAAATGGTCATGGATGTACGTCTCGACCCGGCGCACCTGCCAAGGCACAAGGCCGCCCGTAAGCGGCGGCGCATCGACCGCCAGGTCGCGCAGCATATCCGCCGCCCGCTGCAGGCAAGTGGCCGCGGCGCCGCTGTCATTGTCCAAGAGGGCCAACGCGCTGCGCAGCAAGGTGGTAATCTCATCCCGGCGCCGCGCGCAAGCGGCGGCAGCGGGCCCCGGTATGACGGTCAGCATGATTTCATCCCCGGATTGATCCCGGGACATTGTCGGCATCTTCGCCAGCCGCTGTCGAATAAATGAGTGCAAATTGCTGCAAGCCGGCGGCCAGCCGAACGCCATGGCACGACGCCTATGGCCGTGCGCGGTTCAGATAATTATTTCCATAATCTTCCTTATCGGTTTTTCGTATGTAGGCGCAAAGTTAAAATGTCAGACTTGTGCAAAGTAGAACTGCCAGTCTTCCGGTTGGGTGTGTCCGACGTGGGAGGCCGCGGTGGAATGGCGACGAACGGATAAGCCAAGGGCGCCGGCTGCAAGACCGGCGCCCTTCTTCACTGACCAGGCTGGCTGACACCGTCAGTGTTTGCCGCCGCCCTTGGACGCGTTGGGGCGCAGCAGCTTGTCTTCTTCCCGGGCGTGGGCTTTGCCACGCGCCTCAGCCCGTTCCAGGTCGCAGCCCTCCGGACCATCGACGGCGTCGGCCGCGTCGCGGGCTTTTTCCGCCACCTGGCCCGTCGCCACGAAGTCACGGGCGTGCTTGTCATAGGCGCGGGCCGCGGTGCGGTTGCCCTCGCCTTCATTGCGGTTGGCCATGGGATGATCCTTCCTAAACGACGCTTGCTTCAATGACACCGGCCTTGATGACGCGAGTGTCAGCCTACCTTGGCGGGTCCCGACGGTGCGGATACGTCGCCCAGCGCCACCAGGGCCGACTTGACCTCGGACAGCTGGTGGGCCGTCGTCGGTGGCAGGTCGGTGGTCATGTTCTCCTCGCTCGCCACCATCAGCAGCTGCAGGTCATGTTCCCAATGGCGCAGCAGCAGGATCTTTTCCGCCCGGTCCAGGCGGTCGGTGACGACCAGGTCGTGCGGCGTTTCGAAATAACGGGACACGTCGCCCAGCAGGGTGTCGATATCCGGAAGGGCCTCATGTACGGCCGTCATGATCCGTCTCCTTCTAGGCCGTTAAGGGATGGCTCCGGCCGGCTACACCCTGCCGGTCAAGACGAGCACCAGGACGACGATGAGCACGATGCTCAACAGGCCGCTGGGGCCATAGCCCCAGCCGCGGCTGTAGGGCCAACTGGGGATGGCCCCCAGCAGCAACAGGACCAGGACGACGAGCAGGATGGTGCCGAGCATGGGGTGATCCTCCGTTGGGGACGGACTGTTTGTGCCCTTTTTGCCGTGGGCAGTCCGTCAGGCGGCGATAGGGGGTGCCGAGGCTTGATGGTTCGCCAAGGCTTCCAGGGAAAGCGCTGGCAGGGAAAGCGCCGGACGCGGCGTGGCGGGCCATGCGCCCTCCCCGGCCCCGCTCCCGACCGGTTCGGCGGGCACGGTTCGCTCGGCCGAGCCCAGGCGGACGGGGGCGTGTCGCTGGGCCGTCAGCCATTGCGCGGACATCCGTTTCCACTGGTTGGCGTCCCGTGACCAAGGTTTCCTGTCAGGCACTTCACCTAAATCCTTATGCCAAGTGATTGATGTCGCTTCGTCACGTCAGTGGCTGCTGACCGGATGGCTGGCATCCCAGGCGCTGGAGGTGGCCATGCCGGTGGGCGCGCCGAGGCCGGTGTCGCCCGGGTCCATGCCCATGATGTCGGCCAGCCGGGCCCGGCCACGGTTCACGCGGCTTTTGATGGTGCCCAGGGCGCAGCCGCAAATCTCGGCCGCCTCCTCGTAGCTGGCGCCGGCGCCCCCCACCAGGACCAGCGCCTCGCGCTGTTCCACGGGCAGCTTCATCAGCGCCGCCTTCAGTTCGCGGCCGGCGATGCCCCATTCCTGCGCCGGGCTGATGGTCAGCCGCGCGGTATGGATACCGTCCGGGTCGCCCACCTCGCGCTGCTGGTGCTTGGCGACGGAGTAGTAGCGGTTGCGCAGGATGGTGAAGAGCCAGGCACGCAAATTGGTGCCTGGTGTGAACTGGCTCGCATGGGACCAGGCGCGGACGATGGCATCCTGCACCAAGTCGTCGGTGTCGGCGGCGTTGTTGGTCAGCGACCGGGCGAAGGCCCGCATGGCCGGGATCAGCTTGACCAAGTCGTCACGAAAGGTGGGCGATGTCTCAGCGGATGGCATGGGTCACACCTTTTTGTGAAAGCCCGTTACGATTTTATTCTTCCTGAAGAAATCGCATGTGGACACGGGCGATAAAGGGTTCGGTAAATCCCCGAATTCGTCTGTCTTCTAAGATCACTATAAGCAAATACCGACGCCATCGTCTCTCCGTATTTCGGGAAGAACGCTAGGTTTATCGCTGTATTTATTCGGTCTATTTAACGGACGGACTATGACCATCCGATTATGCGACGTGCTGCCCTGATGGGTGCTGGGATAGTCTGGTCAAAGGAGGGGAAGGGAAATTTTGCGGTACTGGCCGGCCCCTGCCCTATGCCCATCGCCGCAGTCCTCCCTCGGGGAGCTTACACGGGAAGGACGGCTATCCCGTTGCCGCCATGGAACAAAGCTGATGCTGGCCGCTTTAGTCTTGGTGCGAAGGGCATAGGCCCGGGCTTTTGGGAAGGATGTTATGACCAAGCGGCAGAAAAGCATTGAGTTTCAGCGCTCTCCGGCCCTGACGCCCCTTGTGGCGGCGGGATGCTCGACGGTGGCGGCCTATGCCACCCCCTTCGACATCGTCCAAGACGCGGTGGATGACCAGATCCGGGAAATGTTCTGTGACGCCGTTGCCGAGCCCCTGCCGGCCGAGATCCATGCCCTGCTGGCCCGTCTGCAGGGGAAAGCCCTGCTGAACTGAGGCGTCCGCCGCCTTGGCGGCACGCCCGAAAACCGGAAGGCCGGCCCCGTCGCGGGGGCCGGCCTTTTCATTTTGGCGTTGACGGACGGGATCAGCGCGTATGCCGGCCCTCGCCCACCTCTTCGATGATCTTGGCGACGAACGCCGGCAGGTCGTCCGGCGACCGGCTGGTGATGACGCCGTTGTCCACCACCACCTCTTCGTCCACCCAGTCCCCGCCGGCGTTCTCTACGTCCTTGCGTATGGACTTGTAAGAGGTGACGCGGCGTCCGCGCAGGGCGTCGGCCTCCACCAGCAGCCAGGGGCCGTGGCAAATGGCGGCCACCACCTTGCCACTCCCCAGGAAGCCGGTGACGCGGCGCATGGCGTCCGGATCCACCCGCAGCAGGTCGGGATTGATCTGGCCGCCGGGCAATACCACCGCCTGGTAATCCTCCACCTTGGTGTCGGCGATGTGCAGGTCGGCCTCCACCGTCTCGCCCCAGTCGGTGTGGTCCCAGCCACGGATGGGCTTGCCGTCCGGGGTGGCCACGTCGACCTTGGCGCCGGCTTTGCGCAGCTCGTCCCTGGGGACGGTCAGTTCGGATTGCTCAAAGCCGTTGGCGGCCAGGATCAGGATGCGGGTGTCGTGGATGTCGGCCATGACCGGCGTTTCCTTTGCTGATGGGCGGGTGCTGATGGGCGGGAAAGTCGGCTGGACAACCCCCGCCCGCCCCCACCGGTTCCCCAACTATCAGGACGTCGCCAGTTGGTGAAACGGACGTCAGGCGGCCGGCTGCGCCCGTGCCAGATAGTCGTCCAACTGGTCCAGCGTGCCGTTCCAGCCCTGGCGCATGCTCTCGGCCCCGGCGGCGAAGGTCGCCTCTTCCTCCGCCGTGGCGTTGACCGGCACGGCGGTGCAATCCAGGCGGGTGCCGCCCTCGTCCGCGATGAAGGCCGTGGTGCTCAGCATCTCCAAGGGCCAGGTGGGGCTCATGGGGTGGCGCACCGGCGTGCCGTCGGCGTCGGTGAAGGAGACGAGGAAGGACATCAGGCCCGGCGTCGACGGCGTGGGCGCCGTGATTTCGCGGAAGGTCCATTTGCCCCACATGGTGAAATCACCCACCTCCGCCGGTGGCTTCATGCCATAGAAGAAGGCGCCGCCGGGCCGCAGATCCAGGTCGCCCCGCACCCAGGTGAAGCCCTTGGGCCCCCACCACAGGCGCAGCCGCTCCGGCTCCGTATAGGCGGACCATAGCAGGCAGGGGGTGGCGGCGAAGCGGCGGGAAATACGGAATTCTGGCGTCTCGTTCATGGTCCCGGTCCTTCCTTTGCTGGTTCGATGTCCGGCCGCTTCAGGGGGCCGCCTGGCCGGCGGCCAGCGGGCATGGCTCGCCGGGGGCGCCCAGCGGATGGGCGAAGCTCCACAGATGGCCGAAGGGATCGGCCACTTGGCCATAGCGGGCGCCCCAGAAGGCGTCGATGGCCGGCATGGTGACCGCGGCGCCGGCCGCCACCGCCCGGTCCATGGCGGCGTCACAGTTGGGCACCTCCAGATGCATGACCACGCTGGTGCCCCTCAGCAGGGCCGGTGGGGCGCTGGTGCCGCCATGCTCCGCCCGGTACTCGGGGAAATCATCACGCAGGAACAGGCGGGCGCCGTTCATGCGGATCTCGGCATGCAATAGCCGGTCGCCGTCCTGGGCCGGCATGCGGAACACTTCCTCCGCACCCAGGGCCTGGGCGTAGAAGGCCAGCGCCGCCTTGGCGTCGCCGACCACCAGGTGGGGAATGACGCCCTGCTGGAGGGGATGCATGGTCTGGATGGCATCGGACATGGTCACGCTCTCCCGTTGATTGCCCTGTTTATGACTGCTGGGGCCACGCCGGACGCGGGGCCTGTCCCAAGGACGACGGCCATGGTGCCGTCCCGACAGGGCGTATGATTTTTTTCAGGTCGGGGCCGCGTCGCGTGCCAGCCGGTCCAGATGCTGGCGGATGTGGGCGGCCTCCGCCGGCGTGTGGGCCAGGGCGATGGCACGGTCGAAGGCCACGCGCGCCTCCGCCGTGCGGCCCAGCTGCGTCAGATAGGCGCCCTTCACTCCGAAGAAGTGGAAGTAGCCGGCCAACCGCTCGGCCAGGGGCTCGATCATGGCCAGGGCCGCCGCCGGCCCCCGCACCTTGGCCGTGGCGACCGAGCGGTTCAGCGTCACCACCGGCGAGGGCTGGATGTGTTCCAGGGTGGCGTACAGCAGGTCGATCTGCGTCCAGTCCGTTTCGGCCGCCGTGGCGGCCCGGGCGTGGAGGGCCGAGATGGCCGCCTGCACCAGGTAGGGCGTGGGCTGGCCGTGGCGCATGGCCTTGTCGATCAGGGCCAGGCCCTCCGCGATCATGGGGGCGTTCCAGCGGCCGCGGTCCTGGTCCTCCAGCAGCACCAGGTTGCCCTCGCCATCGAAGCGGGCGGCGGATCGCGCCTGTTGCAGCAGCATCAACGCCAGCAGGCCCATGATCTCCGGTTCCGACGGGAATAGGCGCAGCAGCAGGCGGGCCAGGCGGATGGCCTCATGCGCCAGGGGCGCCCGGCGTTCCACCGTGTCGCCGCCAGCGGAGTAACCCTCGTTGAACAGCAGGTACAGCATGGCGGCGACGGCGCCCAGCCGCTCTGCTCGCTCTGGCGCGCCGGGGGTTTCGAACGGCACGCCGGACCGGGTGATGCGCGCCTTGGCCCGGGTGATGCGCTGTTCCATGGCGCTGTCGCTGACCAGGAAGGCCCGCGCGATCTCCGCCACGCTGAGGCCGGAGACGATGCGCAAGGCCACGGCGATCTGCTGCGTGGCCGGCAGGTCGGGCGGACAGCAGATGAACAGCAGGCGCAGGATGTCGTCGCGATAGCCGGCGCCGTCCAGGCGTTCCGCCAGTTCGGCCTCGGCATCCCCGTCGCCGCCGTCGCTGTCGGCCAGCGTGTCCTCTTCCGGCAGGGGCTGCTGGCGGGCCAGGCGGCGTACCGTGTCCAGGGTGGCGTTCCGCCCGACGAAGATCAGCCAGGCGGCGGGATCGCGTGGCGGACCGTTGCGCGGCCAGGCCTTCAGGGCGCGCAGGGACGCCTCCTGGAACGCCTCCTCCGCCGTGTCCAGGTCGCGAAAATAGCGCAACAGGGCCCCCATCGCCTGTGGCCGGGCGGCCGTCAGCGCGGTGTTGATCCAGGCCATGTCGGCGGCCTCGGCCATGATCTCATGCCCCGGCGGCAGTGGGGGCGGGCGCCGGGTGGTAGAGGGCCACCGGCCGGATCTCATAGCTGCCGCCGGGGTTGGCGCGGCCCAGCTCGCGCGCGGTGTCCAGGATTTGCTCCAGCGTCTCCCCTTCCACCAGGTAGAAGCCCAGCAGTTGCTCCTTGGTTTCGGCGAAGGGGCCGTCGATCACCAGCGGCGGGTCGCTGTCCTTGCGCAGCGTGGTGGCCGCTGTGGTGGGCAACAGCCGGGCGACGGGGCCCAGGCGACCCTCGCGCGCCAGCGTCTCATGCACCACCGACAGCTTGGCCATCACGGCGTCGTCCTCCTCCTTGGTCCAGGAACCGACGACGTCTTCGCGGTGATAGCACAGGATGGCGTACAGCATGGGTGATCCTCCAGCGGCGGGACGGCCGGTTTGCAACCGGTTCTTCCCCAGGACGGCCGAGTATGCCCGGATCCGACACCGCCACCGGAAAAATCTTCGGTGTAATACCGGCCTCAGGCCCCTAGCCGGTCAAGACTGCCCGCGCAGGTAGGCCAGGAAGGTGGGGCTGGCGCCCAGCGCCTCGAACACCGGCAGCACCAGTTGGAAACCGTTGTCGCTGTTGGTCAGGAACACCGCGCCCTTGCGGGTGGTCGGGCTGTACCACGCGAAGGTGGCCACCCCCTCGTCCCGGCCGGTGTGCATCATCACGGTCTCGCCGTTGAACTCCAGCACCTGCCAGCCCAGGCCGAAGCCGGCCTCTGCCGGGCAGGTGGCGGCCTTGGCGCCGCCGCACATCTCGGCCTTCTGGTTGACCTGGATATGGCGGCGGTCCGCGGCCAGACTCGTGGTCAAATCCTGATCCCTCATCACGCTGGTGATGAAGCGGGCGTAGTCACCGGCGGTGGTGTAGATCAGATCGGCGGCGTTGTAGGTGGTGGCATAGCCCGGCTGCAGCGCCGTGCCGGACGCGTCGGTGGGCACGGCGACGCGGCCGTCGAACCAGGGCTTGTGCCCGCTGGCGGTGTCGTTCATGCCCGCCGGCTTGAACACCAGGGCCTGGGCCAGGCTCTCGAAATCCTGGCCCGTCTTCTTCTCCACATAGCGGGCGACGTACTGGTAGCCCTCGCCCGAATACCCGTAGGAGGTGCCGGGCGTGAACTGGAAGGCCAGCGGCTTGCCCTGTCCACGCCAATTGGGGAATCCCGTCTGGTGGCTGAGCGCCAGGCGCGCCGTCAGCAGTTGCCGGCGGTCGTCAGTGGCGATGTCGGGATCGGTCCAATAGTCGGCCATGGGCGCGTCCAGCGACACCGTCTTCCGCGCGGCCAGGCGCAACACCACCTCCGCCGTGATGGGCTTGGTCAGCGAGGCGATGTTGTACAGCGTGGCTGGCGTGGCGCGCACGCCAGGGCTCTGCTCGCCATAGGCGGCGGTCAGCACGACCTTGCCATCCTCGATCTCGGCGATGGAAACGCTGGGCACCTTGGCGCTGGCCAAAAGGCCGGGCACCGCCTGGTCCAGGGCCGCCCGAACCTCCTTGGGCTCCGCCGCCAGGGCGCCGCCACACAGGGTGCCCCCATACAGGGCCAGCGCGGCGGCCATCACCGGCAGCCCCCAGATCGTTTGTTTCATGTTCATTCCCCACCTTGAGAAAGGCCGTGTGGGGACAGGACACCATGGGGCGGCGGGACCGGGAAGCCCAAGAAACGCAAGCGTTGCGATGCCGTAGCAATTTTCCCGGACCTTGAAACAAAGGCCGCCGCCGATTACGGGCGCTTATTTGGCGAAGATCAGGGATTCGTCGCGGAAGGCCTTGAATTCCAGGGCGTTGCCGCTGGGATCGTACAGGAACATGGTGCCCTGCTCCCCCACTTGGCCCTTGAAGCGGACATAAGGCTCGATGACGAAGGTCTGGCCACCGTCGCGCAGGCGATCGGCCAGGGCGGTCCAGTCGTGCCAGGCCAGGATCAGGCCGAAGTGGGGCACCGGCACCTCGTGGCCATCCACCGGGTTGTGATCGTCGGTGGCCGTCGCCGCCTTGCCCGGCACCAGATGGGCCACGATCTGATGGCCGTAGAGGTCGAAATCCACCCATTCCGGTGAGCTGCGCCCCTCGGGGCAGCCCAGCAGGCCGCCATAGAAGGCGCGGGCGGCGGCCAAGTCATGAACCGGGAAGGCCAGGTGGAAACGCGGGCGCTGCGTCATCTTCATCCGCTTTCTGAGGAGTGGGGGATTTATTAACACAAACAGAATACTAAGAGGCAAATCTCGGGTGAGAAATCACCTTAACTCAGGATGTGCGCCACGCTCGCGTCGATGCGGCGAATGCCGTCCTCACCGGCGAAATGGTACACCACCAGGGCCCGTCCGTCCGCCAGCACCGTGGCCTTGGGATAGCCCAAATCGGACCCCGGCCCTTCGGGGCAGACGGGTTTACTTATCCGATAGGACGTATACGACAGGCAGTCGCAAAACCGGTAGAACTCGTCCCCAGTTCCCTGCCATTACCTGGCCCTTGACTACTGGGATAGACGCCACTTTGGTCACCATGCCTGACGCCCCGCGCCCCACCTTGCTGTTCGTCGTGACGGAGGACTGGTATTTCCGATCCCACCGCCTGCCCACGGCGCGGGCGGCGCGCGACGCCGGGTTCGATGTGGCCGTGGCCTGCCGGGTGGCCAAGGATGGGCCCGCCATCGCGGCGGAAGGGTTCCGTGTCATCCCCCTGCCCTGGCGGCGCGGCAGCTTCAACCCCTTGAGCGCCCTGGGCGACATCCGCCGCCTGGCGCGGCTGTATCGCCGGGAACGGCCCACCATCATCCACCATATCGCGGTGAAGCCCGCGGTGCTGGGCGGTTTCGCGCTGTTCCTGGCCGGCCTGCGCGACACCCGGGTGGTGACCACCCTGGCCGGCCTGGGCCTGGGCCTGTCCGGCACCGGACTTAAGGCGGCCCTGGGCCGGGTGTTGCTGCGCCTGGCGCTGAACGCCGCCGGTTGGCGCCGGGGCCAGGCCCTGGTGGTGCAGAACGGCGACGACGCGGCCCTGCTGGCCGCCGGCTGGCCCCGGCCGCCGGCGGCGCGGCTGATCCGCGGCTCGGGCGTGGACCTCGCCCATTACGAGGAACTGGCGGAGCCGTTGGGCCCCGTCACCTGCGCCCAGGTTTCGCGCATGCTGACCCTGAAGGGGGTAGAGGATTCTGGTGGCCGCCGTGCGCCAGGTCCGCGCCCAGGGCGTGGATCTGCGCCTGATCCTGGCGGGCGCGCCGGATGCCGACAGCCCGGCCGCCATCCCCCAGGCGACCCTGACCGCTTGGGCGGCGGAACCCGGCATCGAATGGCTGGGCGCCGTCAGCGACGTGCGCACCGTCTGGTCCCGGGCCAGTATCGCCGTTCTGGCCTCGCGCGGGGGCGAAGGCGTGCCCAAGAGCTTGCTGGAGGCGGCGGCCTGCGGCCGCGCCATCGTGGCGACCGACGTGCCGGGCAGCCGCGAGGTGGCGGTGGAGGGGCGCAACGCCCTGCTGGCCCCGCCCCGCGATCCGGCGGCGCTGGCGGCCGTGCTGGCCCGCTTGGCGCAGGACGGGGCGCTGCGCCGCCGGTTGAGCCTGGCCAGTCGTGGTGTGGTGGATCCGGAGTTCGGCGAGGCCGAGGTGGGCCGGCGCATGCGCGACCTCTATCTGGGCTTGGTGGCCCCGGTGCCGATCCCGCGCCGGGATGGCGGACGATGAGCGGAGGACGGGGGATGCGCACGCGGCGTTGGAAATGGGTTATGCTGCTGGTCGCTCTGCTTGCCGCGGGCCGGGCCGCCGCGATGGAGCGGGAGGTCACGATCAACGGCGGCCCCGGCCCGCTGGCCGGCACGCTGCAGATGCCGGATACCATCCCGCCCGGGCCCATCCCCGCCGTGCTCATGGTGCCCGCCTCCGGCCCGGTGGACCGCAACGGCAACGGCCCGTCGCTGCGCACCGACGCCCTGCGCCAGCTGGCCCAATCCCTGGCCTTGAAGGGCATCGCCAGCCTGCGCATCGACAAGCGCGGCGTGGGCGCCAGCAAGGGCGCCCTGACGCGGGAGGAGGACCTGCGGCTGAACACCTATGTGCAGGACACCGGCCAATGGCTGGCCTTCCTGCGCGCCCAGCCCGGAATTGGCCCGGTCTTCCTGCTGGGCCACAGCGAGGGCGGGCTGACCGCCATCCTGTTGGCCGAACAGGCGCCGGTGGCGGGCCTGATCCTGGTGGCCACCCCCGGGCGCACGTACGGCGACATGATGCGCCAGCAGCTGCCACGTACGGACTTGCCCCTGGACGTACAGCGGGCGGCGTTGGACGCCATCACCCAGCTGGAGCGGGGCCGGCCGGTGGCCAAGGTGCCCCCGCCGCTGATGAGCCTGTTCCGACCCAGCATACAGCCCTACCTGATCTCGGAACTGACCATCGATCCGGCGGCGGAACTGGCCCACACCAGCCCGCCCGTGCTGGTGTTGCAGGGAACCAACGACATCCAGATCGACATGTCGGACGCCGTCCGCCTGTCCCAGGCCCGCCAGGGCGTGCGGGTGGAGAGGCTGGAGGGCGTGAACCACATGATGAAGAACGCCCCCCTGAACGACCGCGCCGCCAACCTGGCCACCTACACCGACCCCGGCCTGGCCATCAACCCCGGCATCACCACCGCCATCGTCCGCTTCATGCGGGGGAATGGCCAATAGTCACGCCTGCAACAGCTCCGCCTTGTAGCGCCGGCTGGCGGTGACGGTCAGGCCGGTGGTCAGGGTGATGTCCAGGTCGCCGGAGGGACGGCTGTCCACACGCTGTATGGTGGCGCGATTCAACAGGCGGGAGCGGTGGACGCGCACGAACAACTGGGGCGGCAGGTCGGATTGGATGTCCGCCAAGGAGCGGCGGACCAGGTGCACCCGCTCCGCCGTCATGACCTCGACATACTTGCCGGCGGCGCTGACCTGGATGATCTCCTCCGGCGCGACGAACACCCGCCGTGTTCCCACCTTCAGTTCCAGGCGGGCCGGCGGTTCCACCACGGCCGGCGCAGTGGCCGGCGCTGAAACGGGGGCGGCCTGCTGCGCCTCCACCAGCGCGACCACGCGCGATAGGCGCACCAACTGCCGGCCCATGGTCAGGATGGCGGCCGCGATCAGATAGGTCAGCGAGTCCTTGCGGAACTCATAGAGGAAGATGTCGGCCCAGCTGCCGGCGCTGTGGTAGTGGCCGCCGACCGCCGCGTAGACGACGACGCGCAGCCCCATCATCAGGCCGATATGCACCGCGCCGTAGGCGGCCATCATGACCAGATGAAGGCCCAAGGTGCGCAGCGGCGCCCGCGCCCAGCCCGGCGCCCGCCTGATCCCGAGGTAGACCAGGGGCAGCGCCGCCAGGCCGCCCAGGGCGCTGGAGTATTCCCAGCACATTGGTTCCCAAGCGGCGATGGGGCGGCCGTCCCGCTTATGCTCCGACAGGACCGACAGCACGTTGATGGTGGTGGGCAGGAAATAAAAGACGAGCCACACCAGCGCCCAGGTGGCGCGCGCTGACAACCGCCACCCCGGCAGCATCACCGCCTGCGCCGTCGCTTCCGCCGCTGGTGCCGTGGACATCGCCGTTCAATCCCCATCCGCGCCCTTTATCCCGCCGCCCGCGCCCTCGCCTCTTGGGGGCGCCGGCGGCCGGATGCCAGCGTAGCGCCATCGCCGGCCCCCCGGCCAGCCTGATGATGAGGATGCGACGCCGATGTCCGTTTCCGCCCCTTCCCCCCTCTCGACGCGCCGGTATGACCTGGACTGGATCCGCGTCATCGCCTTCTTCCTGCTGATCCTCTATCACGTCGGCATGTTCTACGTGCCCTGGGACTGGCACGTGAAAAGCCCGCACACGGTGCCGGCGCTGGAACCCATCATGATGCTGACCAGCCCCTGGCGGCTGACCCTGCTGTTCCTGGTTTCGGGCGCCGCGACGCGATTCCTGGCGGACAAGATGGCCGTGGCCGACACGATGGCGGTGGGGGCGCTGACCCGCGCCCGGGTGGCCCGGTTGCTGCCACCCCTGTTGCTGGCCATTTTCGTCGTCGTTCCGCCGCAGAGCTTTTTCGAGATCGTCGAGAAGGTGCCGGACCAGGCCCTGCCCTATGCGGCCTTTTACCTGAAATACGTCACCGGCAGCGGCCACTGGTGTCGAGGGACGGACTGCCTGGCGACCCCGACCTACAACCACATGTGGTTCGTGGCCTATCTGCTGGCCTACACCCTGGTGCTGTGCGGCCTGCTGGCCGTCGCGGGACCTCTGCTGAAGCGGCTGGAGCGCGGCGTGGAACGGGCCTTGGGCGGCTGGCGCCTGCTGGTGCTGCCCCTGCTGTTCCTGGGCCTGATCCGCTACGCCCTGTTGGACCGTTTCCCCATGACGCACTGGATCGTCAACGACTGGTACGACCACGCCCTGTCGTTCAGCGCCTTCCTGTTCGGCTTCCTGATGGCGAAGTCGGAAACGCTGCGCCAAGGCTTCCTGCGCCTGCGCTGGCCGGCCCTGCTGATGGCCCTGCCCACATATGCCGCCTTCGCCGCCTACGCCTGGGCCTACCGCGCCGACGACGCCGTGCCGCCCGAGGCCTTGCGCGCCATCATGCGCTTCGTCTATGCGGCGGACCAATGGGCCGCCATCGCCGCCGTGCTGGGTTTTGGTGCCCGCCATTTGACCCGGGACAGCGCCGCCTTGCGCTATCTCGTGCCGGCCGTGTTCCCCTTCTACCTGGTGCACCAGACGGCGACCGTCGTCCTGGGGCATTACCTGGCCAAGGCGGGGCTGCCTCAAGGGCTGGAGGCGCCATTGCTGATCCTGGGCACCTTCGCCACCTGCCTCGCGGTTTATGAGGCGGTCCGCCGGGTGAACCCGCTGCGGCCCTGGTTCGGGCTGAAGCCCAGGTCAGCGGCGCGCTTGGAGGCGCAAGCGCAACCGGCATGATGGCGCCGGGCGTCACGCCCGCCCCGCCCGGGCGTCAGTTCGTCAGGTTGGCGCGTGGTAGGCTGATGCCCAGGGCCAAGCCGCCCTCCTGCCAGTCGAAGTCCAGACGCCCGCCCAACTGTCCCGCCAGCAACAGCTGGCACACGGTCAGGCCGAAGCCCTTGCGCATCGGCGGGCGGACGTCGTGCAGGCCCCATTCGCGCCAGCTGACCGACAGGGCGCTGTCGTCGCTCTGCCACGACAGGTCGACATGGCCGTCCGGATGGTTCAAGGCGCCATAGCGGGCGGCGTTGCCCGCCAGCTCGTACAACGCCAGGCCCATCGCCTGCGAGGCCTGGGGGCCCAGCACCGTCTGCGGCCCGTTGCGGGTGACGCGGGCGCCGCTGGGGTCGAAGGGATCGAAGGAGATGTGGGCCAGGCTGTCCAGGTCGGTACCCACCCACTGACGGCTGGCCACTTGGCTGTGGATGGCGGCGAGCGCCGAGATGCGCCCCTCGACCAGGGCGACGAAGTCGTCCACCGTGTCCGCCCGCGTCAGGCGCAGGATGGATTGCACCACCGCCAGGGCGTTCTTGGCGCGATGGTCGACTTCCTGCATCAGGAAGGAAATCTGGCGTTCGGAGCGGCGATGATGCGAGATGTCGCGGGCGATCTTGGAGGCGCCGATCAGCGTGCCGTCATTATCGCGCAAGGGCGAGACGGTCAGCGAGATTTCCAGCGTGTGGCCATCCTTGTGCCGGCGCAGCGTCTCGAAATGGCTGACACGCTCCCCCTGTTTCAGGCGGGCGAGGATGCTGGGCATCTCCCCCTCGCGTCCCGGGGGGGCCAGAACCGCGATGTTGCGGCCGATCATTTCATCGGCGGTGTAGCCGAACAGACGCTCCGCCGCCGCGTTCCAACTGGTGACCGTGCCATCCAGCGTCTTGCTGATGATGGCGTCGTCCGACGAGTCGACAATCGCGGCCAGAATGGCGTGCGGGGACAAGGCTTCCATCGGTCGGCAGTGCCTCCAACCAACCCAAAAACAAGGTTAACGCCGACCAACGCCGGCTGGGCCGGATTTCGGGCGCCCGTCGCCGGGAACACTCTGAAGCAAGGTGTGAAACCCACTAGAAAAGTAAGGTCCCGTCGACACCGCCAGTCTGGCCCAATGCATGGCCGCACTTCAAACGGACCTTAGACCTATACCCACGGCGGGCGCGGTGCCGCGGCCGATAATCGCTTGGGCATACATCTATTCTAGAATAACTCTGATTTGTAGCGACGGCTGGCTGGGATGGTGGCGCCGTTGCTCAACGTCAGGTCCATGTCGCCGGAGGGCCGGTTATCGATACGGACGATGGCGCCCCTGTTCACCAGGTGGGAGCGATGCACCCGCGCGAAGTCCGGCGGCGGCAATTCAGCCTGGAAATCCGCCAGCGTGCGGCGCACCAAATGGACGGCCTCGGCGGTCACCACCTCGATGTAATTGCCGGCGGAGCGCACCAGCAGGATATCCGCCGGCGCCAGATAGACCCGCCGCGATCCCACTTTCAGTTCTATGCGGGCCAGGTCCAGGCGTGCGGGTTCCGCCGCCGCCGTTTCCGGTGGGCCCTGCCCCTCCGTGGCGCGCGCCGCCGCGTTCGCCGCCGCCTCCACCAGGGCCAGTGAACGCGACAGGCGGATCAGGTGCCGCACGCCCACCACCACCAATACGATCAGCAGATAGGTCAGCAGGTCCTTGCGGAATTCATACGGCAGGTCGTCGCGCAGGTCGTCGACGGCGTAGCTTTGCCCCAACGCGCCGTAGGCGGCCATGCGCAGCACGGTCATCGCCGCCAGGTGCAACGTGCTGAAGGCCAGGGCCGTGCCCAGGAACTGGGCGACGCAGCGCAGCGGCGCCTCCGACCACCCTGGCATGTGGTTGATGGACCAGCGCACCAGGGGCAGCACCAGCAGCAGGGCCACGCCGCTGGAATACTCCCTCAGGAAGGGCTCCCAGGCCGGGATGTCCTGGTTGGTCCGCTCGTATTCCGTCAGCAGCGCGAAGGCGTTGATGGTGGTGGGAACAAAGGCGAAACCCAGCCACACCAGGGCCCAGGCCTTCAGGTTCGGCGTACTCCAGAAGGCTGAGAAACGATCCGCCGCCTGTCTCATTTTTTCATCCGCTTGACCCTGTCAGCCCACCATCCATCCCCATCGGCCCCGGAAAACCCGCCGCTCGCGTCAGGGAAATGGCCGGCACTCCTCCTTAAGGTCAGCCTAGGGCAGTGGCGCTGGCAGCCGCCACATGTCTTACGACCAGGGGCCGAAAGAACATGATGCCTTCCCGTCCTGCGCCAGCCCTCACCCGCCGTCCCGACTTGGACTGGATCCGGGTGCTGGCGTTCTTCACCTTGATCGTGTTCCACGTGGGCATGTTCTACGGGCCGTGGGAATGGCATGTGAAAAGCCCGCACGAGGTGGCGGCCATGGCGCCGGTGCTGATGGCGACCAGCCCTTGGCGTCTCAGCCTGCTGTTCCTGGTATCGGGTGCCGCGACCCGTTTCATGGCCGACAAGATGACGGTGGCCGCCCTGACCAAGGCCCGGCTGGCCCGCCTGGTGCCGCCCCTGGTGTTCGCCGTGCTGGTCCTGGTGCCGCCGCAGACCTACTATCAGGTGATCGAGCAGGCGGTGACGCCGGTGGAGACCTACTACCCCGCCTTTTACCTGAAGTACCTCAGCGGCACGGGCCACTGGTGCCGGGTCAACGATTGCCTGACCACCCCCACCTATAACCATATGTGGTTCGTGTCCTACCTGCTGGCCTACAGCATGGGATTGTCGGTCCTGCTGGGGTTGGCGGGGGGGCGGCTGCGGGCGGCGGGGGCCCGGCTGGAGGGGCTGCTGGCGGGCTGGCGGCTGATGGCCCTGCCCTTCCTGGCTCTGTGCGCGTTGGATATGCTGCAGCTGCGCTTTCCCATCACCCACTGGATGCTGCACGACTGGTACAACCATGCCCTGTCGTTCACCGTCTTCCTCTTCGGCTTCCTGATCGCCAAGTCCCTGCCCCTGCGGGACGGATTCATCCGCTGGCGCTGGTGGGGACTGGCCCTGGCCGTGCCCGCCTATGCCGTGGTGGCCTATTACACCTGGGCCTACCCCTTCGGCGCGCCGCCGGCCCCGCTGGGCATCCGGGCCGTTATGCGCCTCGTCTACGCCGCCCAGCAGTGGGGCGCCATTGTTGCCGCGCTGGGCTTCGGCGCCCGTCACCTGAACCGTGACGGCGCCGTCCTGCGGTACCTGGTGCAGGCGGTCTTCCCCTTCTACCTGGTCCACCAGACCATCACCGTGGTGGCGGGGCATAACCTGGCGCCCCTGGGCCTGCCCCTGGGGTTGGAGGCAGCTCTCCTGGTCGTCATCACCTTCGCCGGCTGCTTCGCCACGTACGAGATTGTGCGGCGGGTGAATTTCTTGCGGCCCTGGTTCGGGCTCAAGCGCCTGTCGCCGACGGCGAAGACGGAGGCGGTGCAGCCGCAAAGCCAGACTCAGCCGGCTCAAGCGTGAGCATTGGATAACCTATCCTGAAGATAGGATTGCATTTTATGGAAACTGTGGAGAGCTGTCGCAAAGTTTAAACCCAAATTTAACACGGCTGTGATTATCCGGTGGCCGGGCCGGTTTGTAAGGTGGGTTCGCCCCGGCCGCCCGCCGGCCTTAGGGGCCCTCCGCCCCTGCCAGGATGGCCGCCCCCTATGCGCCAGACGCCCCTCCCCCGCCTTGCCCCCGCACGCCTTGCCCTCCCCGCCGCCCGTCTCACGGCCCTTCGGGCCGCCCTGCGCGCCCGCCTGTCTCCCGTGCTGAACAGCCGGGCGGGCGCCGCCGTGGGCCGGTTCCTGGCGCGCCTTGGGCGCGTGCTGGGCCGCCTGGTTCCGCGGCCCACGCGGCTGCGGTCCAAGTTCATGGCCGTGGGCGGCACGCTGCTGTTCCTGGTCCTGCTGCAAAGCGCCATCGGCATCGGCATCGCCCGGCAGTCCCGCGCCATCCTGGAAGGCACCACCGCCCAGACCGATGGCGCCATGGCCGACCTGGGCCTGGCCGCCACCCTGAAGAACATGCAGGTGCAGGTGCTGCTGACCCAGACGCTGATGGGTACCCTGTCCGTGGCGGAACCGGCGGAGCTGAACAACTCCCTGCGGGCCATCGCCACCACCTATGCCGCCGGCCTGGAAGAGGTGCGCCGCGTCGCCGCGCGGGAGCGCGCGGGTGGCACCGGCGAGAACAGCCCGCTGGGCGACGTGGCTACCAAGGTGCAGATGGCCAAGACCCAGTTCGACGCCTTGCAGGAAACCGCCATGGCGTTGAAGCCGCTGGCGGGCAAAAGCGCCGCCCCGGCGGACCAGCTGCTGAAGCTGTCGGCCCAGGTCGACGGCCTGAACGACCATCTGGACCGCATGGCGGAAGCCATGAAGCTGGTGGCCAAGGGCGACCAGGCCCAGGTGCGCGCGGGCAACCAGACGGCCCTGGGCGTCATCGACGACCTGAACCACGGCATCCAGGCCAGCACGGCGCTGGGCCTGGTGCTGTGCGGCCTGGCGGCCCTGTTCCTGATGCGGGGCGTGCTCTCGCCCCTGCTGGCCGTGGCCGGCGCCACCCGCGACCTGGCCGGCGGCCGGTTGGACGTGGCCTTGCCCACCGCCCGCAAGGATGAGATCGGCGAGATGGTGGACAGCCTGTCCGTCTTCCGCGACAACGCCCGCGCCGTGGAGCGCCTGAACGTGGAGCGGGACCAGGAGCGCGCGCGGGCCGAGGAAATGCGCCGCCGCGCCCTGGAGGACACGGCCCATAGCTTCGAAACCAAGGCCGGCCGCATCCTGGGCTCGGTCACCGAGGCCGCCCATGGCCTGGTGGAGACGGCGCGGGCCGTGTCGCGCACCGCCGCCGGCGCCTCCACCGCCGCCAGCGCCGCCGAGACGGCCGCCCAGTCGGCCAACGGCACCATCCAGGGGGCCGTGAGCGCGGCCGAGCAACTGCGCGCCACCACGGCCGACGTGATGGAAAGCGTCGCCGAGGCCGCCAAGCTGGCCCGCACCACCGCCGACAGCACCAAGGGCACCGGCGAACTGATCGAGCGGCTGACGGTGGCCTCGCGCCGCATCACCGATGTCGTGGCCCTGATCCAGACCATCGCCGGGCAGACCAACCTGCTGGCGCTGAACGCCACCATCGAGGCGGCGCGCGCCGGCGAGGCCGGCCGCGGCTTCGCCGTGGTGGCCAGCGAGGTCAAGGGCCTGGCCGGCCAGACGGCCCAGGCCACCCAGGACATCCAGCAGGAGATCGCCGCCATGCAGGCGGCCATCGCCCAGGCGGTGCAAGCCTTCCGCGAGATCGTGGCGGCGGTGATGCGCATCGACCAGGTGAACGACGGCATCGCCCGCACCATCACCGACCAGGCGCGCGCCACCCAGGCCATCGCGGCGACCATGACGGACGCGGCGCAGGGCGTCACCCGCGTCGGGGGCGATATCGGCACCGTGGCCCGCGCCGCGAATGACACCGGCCTCGCCACCAACCAGGTGTTCACCGCCAGCAGCGACCTGTCGGTGCAGGCCAAGGAGCTGCAGCGCGCCGTGTCCGACTTCCTGTCGGCCATCGTCGCGGCCTGACCCGCGACGGCTGCCGGCCGTACCACATCATCTTGCGAGTCGGAACGGGGCGCGGCCAAGGTCGCGCCCCGTTGACGTTTTCGAGCCACTCGGCGTTCGGCGCGTTCGGCGGAGCTATACCCTCCGCCCGCGTACATGAGGCGGTGTGCCGCATCTTTTTGGTGGGTGGGGAGCCTGGGGACCCGCAGCCGGCGGTGAAAGAACTACCTCTGCAGGACAGGGATGCCGGCCTCGCCTCTATCCCCTACTTTGTAGTCTACCAGGAATAAGGGAATTCCCTTATTTACCGTATGTAAACTTGTTTACGATGTCCTTATATGGACTGCTCCGGTTCGGCCCCTTCCTTTATTCGCGGCATCGCCTTCCCTGATGGCTGAGCGCGATACCAGAGGCGGGCGGCGGGCCCGGGCGGCGGAATTGGCGACGATCCCGTGCCGGGGGTGCCGTGTATCGGCCCTTGATGGCGGTGGTCAGAGAGGCCAAGTCCCCAAGATGGCCACAATTCCGGTGGATATCCTGGGGAGACTGCCTCGCCCCCTCACGAGAGATAGGATTTAGGAAATGACGACGACGGACAAGCCGAACACCGGCCGGGGCAAGACCCGCAAGCGCACCATGCTGGCGGCCGAGGAAGAGACCGGCACCAGCGTGGACAGTTATGTCGGCGGGCGTGTGCGCCTGCGCCGCACCTTGATCGGCATGAGCCAGGAGAAGCTGGGCGAGGCCAT
The DNA here is from genome assembly GCF_034653275.1 of Nitrospirillum guaranorum. Classification (NCBI taxonomy): domain Bacteria; kingdom Pseudomonadati; phylum Pseudomonadota; class Alphaproteobacteria; order Rhodospirillales; family Azospirillaceae; genus Nitrospirillum; species Nitrospirillum guaranorum. The sequence goes on from NZ_JAYEES010000003.1 coordinate 1,874,614, forward strand.
CGGCCTGACCTTCCAGCAGGTGCAGAAGTACGAGCGCGGCGCCAACCGCATCTCCGCCTCCATGCTGCACAAGATCGCCCAGGTGCTGGACGTTCCCATCAGCTTCTTCTTCGACGGGCTCGGCCCCCAGGGCCAAATCCCGGCGCCGGCCATCGAGGCGGCGGTGGAAGGTGGCCGTCCGCCCAGCGAGCGGCGTGAGACCCTGGAACTGGTACGGGCCTATTCCCGTATCACCGAAAGTTCGGTGCGCGACAGCATCATGGCCTTGGCCAAGTCGCTGGCCAACCATAACGGCTGATGACAAAGGCGGCCTTCGAAGGCCGTTGAGCCTATCCGTTTTGCGCTGCGGCATGGTTCGGAACCATCTCCGGCGCGGATCGATTGAAGAAGCCGGACGATGACACGACCGTCATCGTCCGGCTTTTTGTTTGGGTTCGACGCCCTGGTCCCATGTCTTCGTCCAGCTGGCGCGAAGGGTTGACCAAGGCCAGCGATCATTGCCCGCCCTGCAACGCGCGCGCAGCGGACATGCAGGCGGAAAACGGGAAGACTGTGGGGGCCTGCCGTTACACGTGAGCCTTGTAAAACTTTCTTTAACCGCTGGGGCAGATAGTGATGGTCATGGGGCACGACGATACCAAACAGGGGTCGCCACCAGCCGCTTCCATGCCATTACTCGTTTCGCCTCCGGTTTCATTAACGTTTTTACCCGCCTCCGCCCCTGCGGCGAGGGGGGTATTTCGACCGGATGGCACGACCTTGGCACGCGAAGGCTCGGGTCATGCACGCTGGTTAAATCAAGGCTGCACCAAACGAGGGCTTGGAACTGACTTTCTGGTTGCGGCACCGCAGCAAAAAGCTGGTATCGTTGCCTTGAGCCGGGATGGATGCCATGACAACTTTATCTCTCAAGAAGCCGCTGGGCTTTGAAACTAAACTGACTCTCGACGCCGCGCAGCGCGGTACCGTCGGTGACCGCGGCGCAACAAAACGCGTCGTCGTCCTGGAACGGGCCCCTACGCCGGTGCGCAGCCGCAGCGGCGGCCACGCCGATCGTGACACCGGTCGCTTCGACCGGGGCGACCGCCAGCCGGACCAGGAGTTCGGGGAGCGCCGCCAGCCCCGTGGCGAGGCGCCCTACCGTCCGGCGCACCATGATTACGAGCGTCCGGACAGCGATTTCCGCCCCAACTACCGGGCCCTGGAAAACCGATACCAGGACAACCGCGACAGCCGTCCCCACGGCGGTGAGCAGCGCGGCCGCCCCGGCGGACGCCCCGCCCATGGTGGCCGTGGCCGTGAGGACGACGCCAGCGACCGGCCGCACGTGCTGTGGCCGCCACGCGTGGTGGTGAACGATTTCGACGGCGCCACCATCTCCCTGCCCCGCGTCGCGGGCACGGCGCTGGAGCTGCCGGAAGAGCTGGCCAAGGTCCACGCCCAGCTGAGCCGCCGCTTCCCCGAGGCCTTCCCCGAGGATCCGGTGCCGCTGAGCCTGACGGTGGAAAAGGAATTGGCCCGCGCGCTGGGCGATGCCGAGCTGATCGCCACCGCCGAGTCCTTCCTGTTCGTCTACCGCGCCCATCCGGCCTATCTGGCCGCCGTGGTGCGCAACACCCGCCGCATCACCCTGGACGGCGGCCGGGCGGAACGCATCGAGCCCGAGGAGCGTGAGCAGGCCCTGTGGACCCTGCGCGCCCTGGACACCACGTTCCAGTAAGCGCCGTCCCTCAAGGCATCCCGGCCTCTTGAACCGGCCTCCCCGACCACCGGGGAGGCCGTTCTTGTTTGTTGCCCCGGCGTAGTCGGCTCACGCCGGTGGTGGGGGCGCGTCCTCGACGTCGGAGAGGAAGCGTTCGCGCAGCAACTCCCAATCCTGGCGGCCGAACTCAACCGCTGACTGGGCGACGGCCACGGCGCGGTCCAGGTCCGCCGCCACGCACGCCTCGTGCAGGGCCATGGCCAGATCCTGCAGGCGGATCAGGCCGCAGGTGCCGGCGGTGGCCATCAGGTCGTGCGACTCCGCGCGCAGGGCCTTCAGGTCGCGGTTGCGCGCCGCCTCCGCCAGCGTTTCCACCCGTTGCTTGCCCAGGGTGAGGAAGCCGCTGACGATGCGGATGAAGTCCGGCCGCGCCGCCATGGCGGCCAATTCCCCCAGCCTGTCCTCCGCCAGGATGCCGAACAAGGGCGGCACGGTGGCCACCGGTTCCGGCGGCGTCTCCGGTTCGGCGGCCTGGCCGCAGGCCCAGTGCACCACCTTGCCGATGAAATGGCCCCGGTCGAAGGGCTTGGCGACATAGTCGTCCATGCCGGCGGCCAGGTATTCCTCGCGCATGCCGGCCATGGCGTTGGCGGTGATGGCGATGATGGGCATGCGGGCGCCCATGGCCCGCATGCGCCGCGTGGCCTCGATGCCGTCCATGCGCGGCATCTGGATGTCCATCAGCACCAGGTCGAAGCGGCGGCAGCGCACCGCCTCCAGCGCGTCGACCCCGTCCTGCACCAGCACCGCCTCGAACCCCTCCTTGGCCAGCATCAGGCTGGCCACCTCCTGGTTCACGGGATTGTCCTCCACCAGCAGGACGCAGCGGCCCACGCCCCGGCCTTCCGTCGGCGTGGGCGGCGCGCCGCTGCCGCCCCAGACCGCGGGGGACGGCCGGCTGGTCGGCAAAGGGGCGGTGAACCCTTCTTGGAAGGGCTGCTCCGCCGGCTCCAGCGGGACCGTGAACCAGAAGGTGCTACCGGCCCCCGGCTGGCTGGACACGCCGATGGTGCCGGCCATCAGTTCCACCAGCTGGCGGCAGATGGCCAGGCCCAGGCCCGTGCCGCCGAATCGCCGGGTGATCGAGGTGTCGGCCTGGCTGAAGCTTTCGAACAGGCGGGCCGCCTGCTCGGCATTGACGCCGATGCCGGTGTCCCTCACCTCCCCGCGCAGGCTGAGGCCGGCGCGGCCGTTGGCCCGCGCCTGCGGCGTCAACACCAGGCTAACGGTGACCTCGCCACGCAGAGTGAACTTGATGGCGTTGCCCACCAGGTTGACCAGGATCTGGCGCAGGCGGGTGGGGTCACCCCGCACCAGCACCAGCCGGCCGCCGGCGTCCAGGCCGCCGCCCTGGTCATCACCCCCGAGAAGTTCCGTGCGGAAGGCCAGGCCCTTTTCCCGCGCCCGGGGCGCCAGAATGGTGGCGACGCCATCCAGCAGGCCACCCAACGAGAAATCGACGATATCCAGGTCGACCTTGCCCGCCTCGAGCTTGGAGATGTCCAGGATATCGTCGATGACGCCCAGCAGGGCCTCGGCGCTTTCGCGGATGGCCTGGGTGAAACCCCGCTGCTCCTCGTTCAGCGGCGTGTCCAGCAGCAGTTGCACCATGCCCATGACGCCGTTCATGGGGGTGCGGATCTCATGGCTCATATTGGCCAGGAATTCCGACTTGCTCTGGCTGGCGGCCTGGGCCTGGACGCGCGCGCGGTCCAGGTCGCGGGCCAGCACCGCCAGGTCATGGGCCTGACGCTCCAGCCGCTCCTGCTTCTCCGTCAGCATGGCGTTGGTGGCCTTCAGGTCCCGCGTACGGCGGGCCACGTCGCCCTCCAGCCCTTCCAGCAGGCTGACATTGTCGAAGCCCGCCGGGATCTTGGTGGCGAACAGCTCCAGCAGCCGCTGGTCCATATTGGAGGGTGGATCCTGCGCCTTGATCAGCACCACCGTGCGCCCCACCTCCCGGCTGGAAATGTGCAGCACGCTGAGGTCGTCCACGAACAGGGACCGTTTGGTGCTGAGCGCCCGCTCGATCAGGTCGGCACCGGGTATCGGTGCGCCGGCGGCCTGGTCGTTCAGATAGGCGTAGACGCCGCTGGCGGCCAGCACGCCCAGGGGCTGCCCCTCCAGCGCGTGCACGCAGACCACGCCCAGCGGGCCGCAACTGAGAAAACTGCCCACCTGGGTCAGGACACCGGTGGCGAAGTCACGCATGGACCGGATTTGGAACAGGGTGGCGGCGCTGTCGATGATGCGCTCCAACCCGCGCTTGTTCTCCTCCAGCGCCACGATGTGGCCGTAGGACCGCAGGGCGGTGATGATCGTGGTGGTGAGGCGCGCGGCGCTGAGATCCGCCTTGGGGCGGTAATCGTCGATGTCGTAGTCGACGATGACCTGCTCCTCCGGCGCCATGCCCGGCTGCCCGGTGCGCAGGATGATGCGCGTCGCCTCGTTGCCCAGGTCGCGGCGGATGCGGCGGGCCAGCACCAGGCCGGCATCGTCGGTTTCCATCACCACATCCAGGAGTACGACGGCGATGTCCGGCACCTCCGCCAACATCCGGAACCCCTCCGCCCCGGAATGGGCGGAGAGGATCTCCACCTTCCGGTCGCGGAAGCGCAGGCGGTTCAGAACCATGCGGGTCAGGGCGTGGACCTCGGCGTCGTCGTCGATGACAAGGACTTTCCAGGGGGGCAAGACATCCGGCCGCCGTGGGGTGGCTCCGCCGTCATCCTCGTCCCGCCACATGGCCTCCTCGTCCATTCCCTGCATCGGCCCTCTTCCCCTTGGGGAAACGTGCCTGTCTGCCGGCTGTTCCCCTGTCCGCCGCCCCTGTATCGCGAGGCGGCTTGCCACGTCAGACTAACGCAGATACCCCAATGGGGACATTGCTCTTAAGGTTTCATCGGCGCCCGGCGACAGTTTTTCCAAGTTGGCCCGTATATCCGCTTAGCCGGTTCTAGAACGGCGAAGACGAACCTGACGAGGCTTGTAGATCCATGTCCCGCTTCCGTACCCAACTCCTTTCGACCTTGGCGGTCGGTGTCTTTGCCGTCGGTGTGGCGGCAGGCGCTTTCGCCCAGGACACGTCCCATCCGGCACCGCCCCATCCGGGCCCGATGGCGATGGCGCATGAGCACCATCGCGGCGGCCCGTGGGAACATGTGGATGGCCGACTGGCCTTCTTGAAGGCCGAACTGAAAATCACTGCCGCCCAGGAAGGGCAGTGGAAGAAGTTCGAGGCCGTTGTTCGCGCCAATGCCGAGGAAATGAAGCAGAAGGCCGAGAAGTTCGAGGCCGAGCACAAGGCGCGCTGGGAGCAGATCGAGGCCGCCCGCAAGGCCGGCCAGCCGGTTGAGCGCCCCGCCCCGCCCTCGCTGACCGAACGCCTGGACCGCGCCGAGAAGATGGCGGCCGAGCACGCCAAGCACATCAGCGAGATGAAAGCCGTGCTGGCGCCGCTGTACGCCAGCTTCACGCCGGAACAGAAGGAAAAGGCCGACACCATGCTGGCGCGGGCCATCGGCCCGCATCATGGTCCGCGCGGCTTCGGCGGCCATCACGGCTTCGGCGGCGGCCGCTTCGGTGGCCCCGGTCCCGGTGACCAGGGCATGCACGGCGGCCCCGGCCGCCCCGGCCCGGACGGCGATGACGACGGCGACATGCCGCCCCCGCCGGACCTGCCGGACGATGCCGACTGATCCTGACCGGACGGTTGGGATTTTGTAAATGAAGGCGGCGGCGGATCGTTGGGATCCGCCGCCGTTTTTATTGCCGCCGTTTTTATTAGTGCGACCGCGCTTCCGTGAGGTTCAGGTCCGGTTAGGGACCAGCGACACCAGGCAGGCGATGGCGCCGGGCGCCGCCATCAGTAGGAACAGCCAATGGGCGGCCGCCTGGCTGCCGGCGATGCCGCCCGGATCGACCAGGCCGGCGCTGTTGGCGATCACGCCGGACAAGGCGGCGCCGAGGGCCCCGCCCAGGGACTGCATGGTGGCGATGGCGGCCGATGCCTTGTCCTGCTCCGCCTCCCCCGCCCGCTTCAGGACGCCCGCCACCAGGTGGGCCCAGCACAGGCCCACGCCGCCGCCCATGGCCAGCATGGCCAGGATCGCGGGCAGCAGGGTCATCGGGCCGTCCCAGGGATCGGATCCGCCCAGGATGGGCGCCAAGGCCAGCGTCGCGCCCGCTTCCAGCGCGCAGCCGGCGCTGATGGCCAGCACAGCCCGCCCGCCGCTGAGCGTTCCGGTGAAAAAGGCGGTCAGCGTCCAGCCCAGCGCCACCAGCGCCACCAGATAGCCGGAGGCCAGCGGCGCCACGCCGTGCAGGGTCTGCAGGAAATAGGGAATGTAGACGTCGCTGGAGACGGTGACGATCAGGCCGAACATGATGAGGTATAGCCGGGCGATGGGCTGGCCCAGCAGCACCGCCCCTTGCGGCAGCAGGCGGACGGGGGCCCGCCGCTCCACCACCAGCATGGCGGCGAACAGCGCCAGCGACCCCGCAAGCAGCCCGGCTTTCAGGTCCCCGCGCTCTTCCGTCCCCGCGGTGCTGACCAGCAGCACCGCCGCCAGCAGCAGGCCGATCTGGGCCAGGGGCGTGCGGGCGTCGGCACGCTCATCCGCCACCCGGGGCAGCAGGCGCGGGGCCGACGCCGCCATGAGCAAGGCCGGTGGCAGCAGGATGAAAAATGCCCAGCGCCAGGCGGATCCTTCGGCGAACAGGCCGCCGGCGGTGGGCCCCAGAAAGGTGGCCACCCCCCAGATGGCGGCATAGAGGGTCGAGGCCTTGCGCCACAGCGGCTCAGGATAGGCATGCCGGATGAAGGCGTAGGCGAGCCCCGACAGCATGCCGGCCCCCAGGCCCTGCACCGTGCGCCCCAGCAGCACCACGGGCATGGATGGCGCCAGGCCGCAAACCAGGCTGCCGGCGCTGAACACCAGGGCGCCCACGGTGTAGACGCCACGCAGGCCCAGCGACCGGGGCCGCAGGGCCACGAACAGCGACCCCAGCACGGCCGCCGCGACATACAGCGTGGTGACCCAGGCGAACAGCTCCAATCCACCAATGTCGCGCACGACGGAGGGCGCCACCGTGGCGGTGACATAGGTCTCCACCGCGAACAGGGTGACGCCGCCGCCCAGCATCAGGGTGGCCGGCAACAGCTTGGGGGAAAGCAGCTGGAAGACGGAGACGGCCGGGGGCTGGGCCAGGGGCTGGGGCGTCTCGGCGGGGTCGGGTCGGGGGTTCACGGACATGGGGTGGCTTTCCTCGCGGGCTTATCCTTGACCTGCCGGATGATTTTTTCCAAGTTATTAATTGGAAAATATGCCCGCTCCGGATTTAAGCAAGCTGAAACTTGGAATATGAGCCGCCAGTCACCCGCGCACCGCATCCTGCTGCTGTTGAAGACGGAGGGGCCACAGGCCACCGCCACCCTGGCCGCCGCGCTGGGCATCACCGGCTGAGGCGGCGCGCCAGCAGATGGCGCGCCTGGCCGAGGATGGCCTGGTGGTCAGCGTCGGTGAGGGGGCGGCCGGCCGCGGCCGACCGCGTCAGCTGTGGCATCTGACGGCGGCGGGCCACGCCCAGTTTCCTGACGGCCATGCCGCCCTGACGACCGCCCTGCTGTCCACCTTGGTGGCGCAGCTGGGCGCGGGCGCCCTGGATGCCGTCATCGCCGGGCGCGAGGCGGAGACCCTGGCCCGCTATCGCGCCGAGCTGGCGGACGCCCCGGACCTGGCCGCGCGCGTCCGCCGCCTGGCCGCCATCCGCACGGCGGAAGGCTATATGGCCGACAGCTGGATGCTGGATGACGGCAGCTGGCTGCTGGTGGAGAACCACTGCCCCATCTGCGCCGCAGCCACGGCCTGCGCCGGCTTCTGCCGGTCGGAACTGGAAACCTTCCGCACCGTGCTGGGGGCCAGGGTGGACCGAGCGGAACACATCCCACAGGGGGCGCGGCGCTGTGCCTATCGGATTGTCCCTTAACGTCTTCCGGCAAACCCGGAAAACGCCTGGGCATAGGCGTTCGGCGCTTGTTCCTGCCCGCTGCAGTCGTTGCGCGCCTTGCCGTCCCCGGGGCAGATTCCGGTGTCTCGGCCGATTTGCCAGAACGACAGGCCGGCCAGGTCGTGCTGGTCGGCGAAGCTGCGCAGCAGGGCGGCGTCGGCCAGGGTGAAGACCTCGTCGCCGGCGTCGTTCTGGCCGATCATGGGCGTGGCGGCGATCATGGCCCAGTACTGGGCGTCGGTTCGGCCGGGCAGCAGGCTTTCCAATTGCCGGCGGACATGGACCAGCCCTTCCAGGGACCGGGGGCCCATGCGGCCGGCGGACTTGCCGTCACGGTAGTCCATGGTCATGAGGTTGACGACGTCGAAGCGCACGCCGTCCGCCACCGCCGACCGCAGCACCGCCAGATCGATGGGACGCATGCCCAGGTCGGGGCGCACCGCCAGGGTGAAGGACAGGTGCAGGGCCTTGCCCTTGGCGTCCCAGCGGTCTTGAAGGCGGCGCAGACCCTGGGTGCGCGCCGCGACGATGGCGGGGCGCAAATTGTCGTGCACGTCGCCATCCTCGGCATCGATGTCGAGATGGTCGATACCCAGGCGAGCCAGCGCCGCGTCATACTGGTCGGCCATGGCATCGGCGGTCGCGCACCGCTCCGCCAGGTCGTCGGCGTTCCAGCCGCCGCTGGACAGGATCACCACGCCCCCGGCGGCGCGAAAGGCGGCCACCCGTTCCACCAACCGCGCCTCGGGAATGGGCCAGCCGCCCTGGCAGGCGCCCTGGGCGTTTAAGAAGGCCAGCGTCAGGCCTTTCTGGCCGGTGGTCTTCGCCCAGGCGGCCAAGTCGGGGTCGTTGGTGAGATCGACATAGGGCGCGACGCCCAGGCGTGCGTCGGCGGCGTGCGCCGTTCCCGCTGCGAACGCCAAGACGGGCAGCGCCAGCAGGATGGGCGGCATCCGCCCCGCACGCCGCAAGAAATGCCCCAGACCCATGCCTCATCCCTCCCCGGTGTCCCTGCCCGACGGCCAGGGCAGTCGGGCAACCGTAGTGGAGAGGGGGCTGCCCTATGGCCGGATATTCCGGCAATATCGTCATTTGAAGGAAATTGGGGGAAGGCTGGCCCGCCCTCCCCCTTCCCGGTGGTGCTTACTTCGCCCCGGACGCGCGGAAAGTGCCGCCGGCCTGCATGGCCAGCCACAGCACGCTGGCGTAGGCCGCCGTGGACTGGTCGATGGTGGGGCGGTCGATCCGATCCAGGGTGTCGTCGGCGGTGTGGTGGATGTCGAAGTAGGTGGTGGCGTCCAGCGACAGTTCCGCCACCGGCATGCCGGCCTCGGCCATGGGGCCCAGGTCGGAGCTTTCGCCCTCCCCATCGGCACCCTGGATGACGCGCAGGGGCTTCAGCGCCGCCGCCATGGTGGCGATGGCGCCCTCGGCATTCGCGTTGGACTTCAGCTTGAACTGCCAGACGGGGCCGATGCCCAGGTCGGCCTCGGTGCCCAGCACATAATGCGCGGCGTCGGCCGCGTGGGCTTTGCCGTAGGCGGCGGCGCCGTAGGTGCCCTCCTCCTCCGCCGCGAACAGCACGACGCGCAGGGTACGCTTGGGCTTCTCCGGCAGGCCCCTGATCAGCTTGGCGGAGGCCAGCGCGATGGCCACGCCGGCGCCGTCGTCGATGGCGCCCGTGCCCAGGTCCCAGCTGTCCAGGTGGGCGCCCATGACCACGATCTCGTCCGGCCTCTCCGTGCCCTTCAGGTCGCCCACCACGCTGTAGGTGGTGATGGGGTCCAGCGGGCCCACGTCCAGCACCAGCTTCATCCTGACGGGCCCGCGTTCGAGCAGGCGGTCCAGCTGGCCAGCGTCGATGGTGGAAATGGCGCCGGCCGGGATCTTGGCGACGCCGTCCTCATACCGCGTCATGCCGGTGTGGGGCGTGCGGTGGGCGTCGGTGCCGACGGAGCGGATGATGACCGCGGCCGCACCCTTCCGGGCCGCCGCCGCCGGGCCGGCGATGCGCATGGCCACGGCCTCGCCATAGCCGCTGCCATCCTGGGTGCGGGCCATGGGCAGGGCGATATAGGCGATCTTGCCGGTCAGCGAGCCGGCCGGCGCGGCCTTCAGGTCCGCCAGGCTGGCGAAGCGCACCACCTCGGCCTCGATGCCCTCCGGCCCGGTGCCGACGCTGGCGCCCAACGCCGCCACGGCCACCGGCTGCGGCAGGGGGGCGATGATGCTGGCGCGTTCCAGGCCGCGCCGCCAGCCGGGCATGGGCACGGCCTCGGTGTGCACGTCCTGCAGGCCCATGTCCTTCATGGCCTTGACCGCCCAGGCCACGGCCGCCGCGTCATTGGGCGTGCCGGGCAGGCGCGGTCCCACCTGGGTGGTCAGCGATTCCACCACCTCATAGGCGCCGCTGCCGGCCAGCGCGCGCTTCTGCAATTCCTTCACGCTGGTGAGCGCCGAGGCCGGAATGGTGGCCGGCCCCGCGTCGGCCCACGCCGCCGTGGCCAGCAAACCCGCCATCACGCCCACGGCGACGCCCGCGCCCAAGGCCTTGTTCTTTACGTCCAACACGCCCTTGTCTCCCGTCCATCGCGTCGTCCCGGGCGCGGCCCCCGCCACCCATCCGGTCCGTCATTGGACAAGGAAACTGCCACGACGGGGGCCCGCAAGGCCACCACGCAGTTGTCACGATGACATCCAGGCGAGGCCCCCCGGCGGGAGTCGGACGTGGTTCGGTCTACAGCGTGGCTTCCAGCACCGGCGGCGCCTCGCTGGGCTGGAAGTTGCCCAGCGCGATGTGGATGCGCGTGCCCTCGCCCGGCAGGCTGTCCAGGGTCAATTCCCCGCGCAGGGGGCCGGTCACCAGGTTGTGCACGATATGCAGGCCCAGGCCGGAACCGCCCGCCCCCTGCTTGGTGGTGAAGAAGGGCTCGAACGCCTGGGCCGCCAAGTCGGCGGTCATGCCCCGCCCGTTGTCGGACACGGTGACGGTGGCCTGGCCGCCCGGCGTGCCCGCCACCTGGATATGGATGGCCGGTTGATCCACCCCGTCGAAAGCATGGACCACGGCGTTCTGCACCAGGTTGGTCAGCACCTGGGCCAGCTGCCCCGGCCGGGTGGGCACGATCAGGCCGACGGGCCCCTCCACCGTGGCCGTCACCCCGTGGCCCTTCAGCAGCGGATCCAGGCTGACCAGCGTCTCGCGCAGGTATTCCGTGAGCGGAATGGCGCGCGCCCGCTCGCTGGTCTGATCCACCGACAATTGCTTGAAGCTCTGCACCAGGTCGGCGGCGCGGCGCAGGTTGCGGTTCAGGATCTCGCACTCATCCCGGGCCTGGGACAGGAACTCGTCCAGGTCGCCCCGGCGCAGGCGCTTCTCCGCCACGGCGTCGGCCAGCGCCTCCACCTCCCCCTGCAACTGTGAGCCCAGGGTGACGGACACGCCCAGCGGCGTGTTGATCTCATGCGCCACCACGGCCACCAGGTTGCCCAGCGAGGCCAGCTTCTCCTGTTGCACCAGGCGGGTCAGGGCGTTTTCCAGGTTGGCCAGGGTCTGTGCCGTTTCCTCCCGCGCCTGCTCCACCTCGCGGAAGGCGGCGGCGTTGGTGATGGCCACTGCGGCGAAGGCGGCCATGGAGCGCAAGGCCTCGACATGGCGGGGCAGCGCCGCTTCCGGCCGGCTGATGCGCACCTCCACCACGCCCAGGCGGCGGCCGCCGACCCGCAAGGGGGCGTAGAGGGCCGTGTCGGCCGGGCCGCTGCTGGTGGAGGCGCCCTCGCCCGCCCGCTGGTACAGCGGATCCTCCGGCGACAGGGGCCCCAGGTCCGTATCCGCCGTTCCGGCGGCATAAACCAGGGAAAGGCTGGAGGCCTCGGGTTCGGCGAACAGGGCCACGCGCAATGCCGCGGCCGGCATCAGTTCCGCCACATGGGCGTGCAGGGCGCGGCAGATGGCCTCGCGCTCCAGCGAGGCCGACAGGTCGCGGCCGGCGTCGCCCACGCGGCGCAGGGTGGCGGCGGAGGCCGCCAGGTCGGCCGTGCGCGCGTCCACCAGCTCCTCCAGCTCACGCTGGCGGCGGCGGTGCCAGGCCAGGCGGGCCCAGACCGCCAGCGCCACGGCGCCGATGACGCTCGCCCCCGCCAGGATGCGGAACCACCACGTCTGGTACCACGCGGGCAGTACCGTCACGGGCAGCGACAGGGTCTGCGGGTTCCACTGCCCGTCCTTGTTGCTGCCCCGCACCAGCAGGCGGTAATGGCCAGGCGCCAGGTTGGTGTAGACGGCGCGGCGGCGCTGCGCGTCCTTGTCCAGCCAGCCGCTGTCGAACCCTTCCAGCATGACGGCGTAGCGGTTGCGGTCGGGGGCGGAGAAGTCCAGCGCCGTGAACTCCACCTCGAAACCCCGGTCGCCGGGATGCAGGATCAGGGGCACGCCCTCGATGGCGGCGGGCGGGACGCTCTGCGTCCCCACCCGCACATCGGTCACCGCCAGGGGCGGGGCGAAGCGCCAGTCGGTGATGGCGTCAGGCGACACGATGGTCATGCCGCCGTCGCCGGCGAACAGCAGCTTTCCGTCCGGCGTCACGGCCGAGGCATTTTCCCAGTAGCGGCGGATCAGGGCGTTTTCCGCCGGGCCCAGCACGCGCACCGCCAGGCTGTCCACGTCGATGCTCACCAGCTCATCCGCCGTGGTGGCCCAGACATGGCCGTGACCGTCATAGGTCAGGTTGTTGACGCGCAGGCTGGGCAGGCCGTTTTCCCGGTCCAAGGTGCGGAAACGCGGTTTGCCGCCGTCGTCGCGCCCCTCCAGGATGGCGATGCCGCCCTGGGCCGTGCCCACCCACAGCCGGCCCCGCCCATCCTCCGCCAGGCTGTTGATATAATCATGCGGCAGGGAACCGGGGTCGTTCTTGTCATGGGCCAGGCGCTCCACCGCGCCGGTGGCCGGATCCAGCCGGTTCAGCCCGTGTTCCGTGCCGGCCCACACCGCCCCGGTATGGTCGACCGTCAGGGCGATAATACGGTCGTCCACCAGGGTGGCGGGATTGGCCGGGTCGCGCCGGTACAGCGTCTTGGCGCCATCGGCATCGACGCGCACCAGGCCGGAGAAGGTGCCCACCCAGGTGGCCCCATCCGCCGTCACCACGCGGGAAATGTAGGGATAGGGGTTGGGGGTGGGCAGCGCCTCCCGATCCACCATCCCCGTCGCCTCGGCGACGCGATAGAGGCCGCGGGGCGTGCCCGCCCAGATGTATCCTGGCGCGGCGGCGTCTGCGGCCGCGTGCCGGGCCATGGCCAGCACGTCGAGTTGCGGCAGGCTGTGGTCCGGATCGGCTTGCGTGCCGCCGGCCAGGATGCGGCGCACCTGGCGGGTCGCGGGATCGAACACCAGCACGGCGCCGTCGCCGCCCAGCCACAGCGTGCCCTGCGGGGCCACCGCCACGCTCTTGATGGTGGGCAGGTCGCCCAGCGGCGGGCGTCCGTTGCCGGTGAACAGCGTCACCAGGGCGGCGTTGGTGGGGTTGTGCACGTCCAGGCCGGAGTCGCCACCCGTCCAGACCAGGCCGGACCGGTCCTTGAGGATGGCGCGCAGGGCGTTGCTGGACAGGGTGGCGGGGATGTCAGGCTCATGCCGGATGGCGTGGTAGACCCCCTTGGCGACATCCACCTCAGCGATGCCGTTGCCCAGCGTCGCCACCCACAGCACGCCGGGCCGCACCTCCACCGCCCCACGCATGGTGACGGCCGCCAGCGGCGGCTCCCCCTCGCCTTGCGGGCGGATGATGGTCAGGGATTGGTCGCGCGGATCGTAGACGCCCAGGCCGCTGCGGTCGCCGCCCAGCCAGAGGCGGCCATCCGCCCCCTCCTCGATCTGCCAGACGCTGTCGGCCAGCAGGGCGGCGGCGGCGGGGGATGGCGTCGCCACCGGCGGCGGGGCGAAACGGTCACCGCGCGCGGAGCGCATCACCAGCCCCTTGGCCGTCCCGGCCCACAGGGCGCCGCCGCGGTCCTGGTGCACGGTGAAGACGGTGCTGTGGGGCAGCGCGTCGTCGCCGGGCGTCCGATCGCCGGGGGCCCTGTCCTTCACGTCCTTGTCGGCGTGGCGGAAACGTTCCATCACCCGCCCATCGCCGTTCAGGTGATCCATGCCGCCGCGGGTGGCGACCCAGACGCCGCCGTCGCCGTCGTCGCTGATGTCGTAGATGGTGGCGGCGCTGACGCCGGCGGGGCCAGGGGCGATGGTGCGGAAGCGTTCCGTCACCGGGTCATAAAGGGCCAACCCGCCCACGTGGGTGCCGATCCACAGCCGGCCGGCGGGATCGACATGCAGCGCGCGGATGACGCCGTCCGGCAGCGAGCCCGGCACGTCCGGATCCGGCTGGAACACCCGCATGTGATAACCGTCGAAGCGGGCCAGGCCGTTGGTGGTGCCGATCCAGATGAAGCCGCGCTGATCCTGCGCCAGGGAGAAGATGGTGTCGCTGGGCAAACCCCGGCTGCGGTCGATATGCTCGAACGCCGTCTGCCCCAGCGCCTGCCATGGTCCAGGCTGCGCCCGCGCCGCGCCCAACGGGACGCAGGTGGCCCCCAGGAAGGCCAGCCATACCACAATGAAAAGGGACACTACGCGCATCAGCACAACCACCAGGGTGACGGCAATCGCCGGAGTCACCGATACGGGTGGCCCGAACAATCCTGGATTTTATAGGATTGATGGCGCCGCGCCACAAAATCAACGATACCGGTTCCAATGCATCCTGCGGCAAAGGGACTGTGCGAGGGTGGGGAACGGGCCTATTGTGGCGGCAACACGGGCTTGCGCCCCAGGGCGCGCCTACTGCGATGAGCCGAGGGGCCGACCGTAATGAGTATCCAAAATACCGGCGCCGGAGACGCCGCCCCTGGCCCCCGCGTCCTGGTGGCGGAGGACAACCGGGTGAATCGGGAGTTGATCCTGGCCGTGCTGCGCCGCCTGGGGTACCAGGCGACCGGCGCCGCCGACGGGGCGGAAGCCGTCGCCCTGTTCGATGCGGCCGAAACACCCTTCGACCTGGTGCTGCTGGACCTCAACATGCCCGGCGTCGGCGGGGCCGAGGCCGCGCGGGAACTGCACGGCCGCCCCGTCCTCGCCGGTCGCGGTCGGCCCGTGCCGCTGGTGCTGATGACGGCCGAGACCGACGTCATCGACCATCTGACCACCGGCCTGTTCTCGGGCTACGTCGCCAAGCCCCTGGCGTGGAACGACCTGGACGCCCTGATCAAGCGGCTGGTGGGTTTAGCGTAGCGTGCCCCCCAAGCGCCGGGCCCGGGCATCCGACGGCCCGGCTTTCCCGGGGCCTTTATCCCTGGGGCCAGGCGGCGTTGACGGCGCGGCGCCATTCGCGGGCCATCAGGCCATGGCCGGCGTAGGTGGGGTGGACGCCGTCCCAGGACCAATGGTCGGCCGGGGCCTTGCCGCAGGCGGCGTCGAACGCCTCCTGGTAACGGACCAGGGGCAGGTGGTACTGGGCGGCCAGCCGCTCCACCACCGCTTGGCGCTGCCTCACCTGCGCCAGCTTGGCGGGATACTCGGCCTTGTAGGTGCCCACGGGCAGCAGGAAGGGCTGGCCCAGGATGATCTTGATGCCGGGTAGCTTGGCCCGCGTCTCCTGGATCAGGCGCTCGTAGGTCTGGGCGTAGGCTTCCAGGGTCTCGCCCTTGCTGAAGAAGGTGTCATTCACACCCACCAGGATGCTCAGCAGATCGGGCTTCAGCGCGATGACGTCGGCCTGCCACCGGGCGGCCAGGTCCGTCACCGTGTTGCCGCTGATGCCGCGGTTGAGGAAGGTGAGGTCGCGCTCCGGATAGTCCGCCCCCACCTGCGCCGCGATGATGTAGTCGTAATCCTGGCCCATGGTGTGGTTCAGGTCGTCGCCCGGCTGGCGCCCGCCCTCGGTGATGGAATCGCCCTGGAAGACGATGACGCCGTTGGGGCGCAGCGCCGGCAGATCCTCGGCCGCCGCCTTGCCGCCGGCCAGCAACGCAGCCGGAAGCAGGGCCGCCAGAAGCAACGCGTGTCCATCCATCAACCACCGCATGATTGAACGCCCCTTCCCCATCAGCCCCACATGTCCCGCCCCCAAAACGGAGAGGCCCCAAAACGGAACGGGCCCCCAGGAATGCCCTGGAGGCCCGGTCGTTTCAAGCGTGGCGGCGCCGGATCAGGTCACCAGCTCCGGCACCTTCTCCTCTGGCTTTTCCTGCTGGGAGGGGCGGTTGCCGCCGGCGGCGTAGTCGAAGGACAGGGCGTCGTCCTTCACGGTGACGCGGACGGCGCCACCCTTCACCAGCTTGCCGAACAGCAGTTCCTCCGCCAGGGGCTTCTTGATGTACTCCTGGATGGTGCGACCCAGGGGGCGCGCGCCGTACAGCGGGTCGTAGCCCTTCTTCGACAGCCACTCCCGGGCCTCGTCCGTCAGCTCGATGGTGACGCCGCGATCGCTCAGCTGCGCCTCCAGCTCCATGACGAACTTGTCCACCACCCGGCCGATGATCTCCGGCGACAGGCCGGAGAACGGGATGATGGCGTCCAGGCGGTTGCGGAATTCCGGGGTGAACAGGCGGTTGATCGCCTCCTCATCCTCGCCCAGCCGCTGTTCCCGGCCGAAGCCGAAGGCGGGTTTGGCCAGGTCGGAGGCACCGGCGTTGGTGGTCATGATCAAGATGACGTTGCGGAAGTCGACCGTCTTGCCGTTGTGGTCGGTCAGCTTGCCGTGGTCCATCACCTGCAGCAGGATGTTGTAGAGATCCGGGTGCGCCTTCTCGATCTCGTCCAGCAGCAGCACGCAGTGCGGATGCTGGTCGATGGCGTCGGTCAGCAGGCCGCCCTGGTCAAAGCCGACATAGCCCGGGGGCGCGCCGATCAGGCGGCTGACCGTATGCCGCTCCATATATTCCGACATGTCGAAGCGGGTGAGCTCGATGCCCAGGGTGCGCGACAGCTGGCGCGCCACCTCGGTTTTGCCTACGCCGGTGGGGCCGGAGAACAGGTAGTTGCCGATGGGCTTTTCCGGTTCGCGCAGGCCGGCGCGCGCCAGCTTGATGGCGCTGACCAGGGTGTCGATGGCCTTATCCTGGCCGAACACCATGGTCTTCAGGTCACGCTCCAGGTTCAGCAGCACCTCGCGGTCGTCGCGGCTGACGCTCTTCGGCGGGATGCGGGCGATCTTGGCGACCACCGCCTCCACGTCCTTGACCTGGATGGTCTTCTTGCGCTTGCCCGGCGGCAGCAGCATCTGGGCGGCACCCACTTCGTCGATGATGTCGATGGCCTTGTCCGGCAGCTTGCGGTCGCCAATGTACTTGGCCGACAGTTCCACCGCCGAGCGGATGGCCTCGCGGGTGTAGCGGACGTTGTGGTGCTTCTCGTAATAGCTCTTGATCCCTTCCAGGATCTTCACGGCGTCATCCAGCGAGGGCTCGTTGACGTCGATCTTCTGGAAGCGGCGAACCAGGGCGCGGTCCTTCTCGAAGTAGCTGCGGTATTCCTTGTAGGTGGTGGAGCCGATGCAGCGCAGGGCGCCGCTGGCCAGGGCCGGCTTCAGCAGGTTGCTGGCGTCCATGGCGCCGCCCGAGGTGGCGCCGGCGCCGATCACCGTGTGGATCTCATCGATGAACAGGACGGACCCCTCTACCGCCTCCAGCTCCGACAGCACGGACTTCAGCCGCTCCTCGAAGTCGCCGCGATAGCGGGTGCCGGCCAGCAACGCGCCCATGTCCAGCGCGAAGATGGTGGCGTTCTGCAGCACCTCCGGCACCTCGCCGTGGACGATGCGGCGGGCCAGGCCCTCGGCGATGGCCGTCTTGCCCACGCCGGGATCGCCCACGTACAGCGGGTTGTTCTTGGAGCGGCGGCAGAGGATCTGGATGGTGCGGTCGACCTCCTGCGCGCGGCCGATCAGGGGATCGATCTTGCCGCTGAGCGCCTTCTTGTTGAGGTTGACGCAATAGGCCTCCAGCGCCTCGGTGCCCTTCTTGGGCGCCTTCTCGCCGGCGGGCGTCTCCTCCTCCGCCCCGCTGACGCGCTTCGTCTCCGACCGGCCAGGGGACTTGGCGATGCCGTGGGAGATGTAGTTGACTGCGTCGAAGCGGGTCATCTCCTGCTCCTGCAGGAAATACACGGCGTGGCTTTCCCGTTCCGAGAACAGGGCGACCAGCACGTTGGCGCCCGTCACCTCCTCCCGCCCGGAACTCTGGACGTGGATGGCGGCGCGCTGCAGCACCCGCTGGAAGCCGGCGGTGGGCTTGGCGTCCTCCGACCGGCTGGAGATCAGGTTGCTCAGCTCGTTGTCCAGGTATTCGCCCAGCTCGACGCGCAGCTTTTCCACGGTCACGCCGCAGGCGCGCAGGACGGCCAGGGCGTCCTGGTCTTCCGTGAGGGCCAGCAGAAGGTGTTCCAGGGTCGCGTACTCGTGCCGACGCTCATTGGCGTAAGCTAGGGCCCGGTGCAGCGTCTGCTCGAGATTACGCGAGAGCATGCCTACTAATCCTTCTCCAAGGTGCATTGCAGGGGATGCTGGTTCTGGCGCGCGAAATCCATCACCTGGGTCACTTTCGTTTCCGCCACCTCATAGGTGAACACGCCGCACACGCCGACGCCGCGGCGATGGACATGCAGCATGATCCGCGTCGCTTCCTCCCGGTTCTTCGAGAAGAAGCGCTCCAGGATGTGAACGACGAACTCCATGGGAGTGTAGTCGTCGTTCAGCATCAGGACCTTGTACATGGAGGGCTTCTTGGTCTTGGGCTTGGCCTTGACCACGACACCGGTGTTGGTGCCGTCGCCGCCAGTGCCGCCCTCATTTCCCTGACTATCGAACTCCGTCATGGCCTTCCAGGTACGTGTCTCTCGGGGTGGTCATCCCAGGAATAATATGAGATCGCGGCGGGCCGTTGGAAGACCCCTGGTAACCTTATTCATGCCTGGGGTGCGATTGCCGCACGGAAATCACCCGGGCGCAAGAAAACCCTGCGCCGTGCAACGGCGGCCGTCACAGCGGGCAAAACAAAACCCGGCAGGCACGGGCCCACCGGGTTCGTCAGCATCGGCGATGTCGCCGGGCCGCACGGCGCGGCCCGGGCCGTCACTCAGGCCGCCAGGCGCGGCTTGCCGAACTTGGTCACGACCGCGTTGACGCGGGCGGAGATGGGCTCGATCGCCTCGTTGGCCAGCTTCACCGACAGCTCGGAGGTCTTGGTGGCCTCGCTGACCAGGGTGTCGAAGCTGGTCTTGGCGAATTCGGACTGCAGGTCCACGGCCTCGCGCAGGGTCTTCACAGCCAGCAGGGCCTTGGTGGCCGATACGCTGCTTTCCAGCGAGGACTGGGCATAGGCGACGAAGGACTTCGACAGGTTCTCCAGGCCCTTGGCCAGGACGGTGGAGGACAGGACCAGCGCGTCGACCGTTTCCTTGTTGAAGGCGGTCAACTCCTCGTACGCCTCGAACGCCTTCTTGCTGGCCTTCTCAACCTGCTCCTTGGTGAGGGCGACGGCCTGCTCGTAATTCTTGGTCACGGCGTCCTGCGCGGCGGCGGCGGTCGTCTCGGCGGCCTGCTTCACGGTCCCCTGGGTGGTGGTGGCAGCGTCCACGGCGGCGTCGGTGACGACCTTCTTGGCGCGCGCGACGGTGGCGGTGGTAGTATTCGCGGTGGTCATGTCAGTGCTCCTTCCAATGATCGCTAATGATCCATCGGCCGCCCGATGCGGCCCGTACCCGGGTCAGGCAAACCGGCATCGGCCGGGTGGCGTGCCTGCGGCGAACGGCCCATTTCGCGGCACCGCCATGTTGCGTCGCAGCACAATGCCTTATCTGGACCCGGGAAAGGGGTTTGTCAATCCATTTTTGTGCACCGCAAAAATTTCGTCACATGGGATTTTGGCGTTGCATACGAGTGTAATTCGCGGCGCTCCGGCGCGAAATCGCCCTTCATAGGCCAAACCGTCTAGTCACTGATGCGTCGGAAGGGGCGCCCATGCTGCGCCGCAATATATCATACGAATGGGCGCACCCTCCCCGCCCGGGGTAGCAGATGCGCCGGAGTCGGACCGCCGCATGTAAAGGTCGCAGTCAAAATCCATGCATCCTTCGCCCTTAACCGTATTTTCAATACTGGACAGCGAATCATCGTCCCTTTACTTTTGTCGCCACCAAGGACGTGGCATCGGCGGAAGGGGCAGTTCACCGTGACCCATTGGAATCGCTCACACCTGGCGCGACGCCCAGGTTTCGCCGCCCGGCGGTTGCGCTGGGCCGCCCTGGCCCTGATGGCCTGCTGGGCCCTGGCGCCGGTGAGCGCTTTCGCCAAGTACGCCGCCATTGTCGTGGATGCGGAGACCGGCCAGGTGCTGCACGCCGCCGGCGCCGACACCCAGAATTATCCGGCGTCGCTCACCAAGATGATGACGCTGTATTTACTGTTCGACGCGTTGGATGCCGGCCGCGTCACCCTGGACACCCCCTTCAAGGTCTCCGCCCACGCCGCCGCCCAGGCGCCCAGCAAGCTGGGCCTGGACCCGGGCGACACCATCCGCGTGCGGGACGCGATCCTGGCCCTGGTCACCAAGTCGGCGAACGACGTGGCGGTGACGGTGGGCGAGAACCTGGGCGGCAGCGAGCCGCGCTTCGCCCAGATGATGACGGCCAAGGCCCGCGCCCTGGGCATGAGCCGCACCACTTTCCGCAACGCCTCCGGCCTGCCCAACACCGGCCAGGTGACGACGGCCCGCGACCTGGCCCGCCTGGCCCAGGCGCTGATCCATGACCACGCCAAGCAGTACGCCTATTTCAAGACGGCCAGCTTCACCTATAACGGTGAGACCATGGCCAACCATAACCATCTCATGGCCCGCTACCCGGGCATGGACGGCATCAAGACCGGCTTCATCAACGCCTCCGGCTTCAACCTCGTGGGCTCCGCCGTGCAGGATGGCCGCCGCCTGATCGCCGTGGTCATGGGTGGCAGCAGCGCCGTGTGGCGCGACAACCGCATGGCCGACCTTCTGGACGAGGGCTTCGCCACCAAGCCCGGCGAGGTGCTGACGGCCGAGGCGCCCATCCGCGCCCCGCGCGGCCGCGACGCCGTGCAGGTGGCCCGCGCGGACACCGCCGACAGCCAGGATGGCGCCACCTCCGAGGGCGATGAGGACGAGGCCGACGAGGCCCCGGCGCCCAAGGCCACGAAGGCCAGCACGGGCGTCCGGCTGGCCAGCGCCGCCGGCAAGGCCGCCAAGGCCGTGGGCAAGGCGGCCGAAAGCGTCGCCGACCACACGCTGCTGGCCACCCCGGCCGAGGCGGCGCCCGCCGTGGCCACCGGCGCCAAGGGCAAGACCATCCCGGCGGGATGGAGCATCCAGGTGGGCGCCTACAACGACCGCGCCGCCACCCAGGCCGCCATCGCCCGCGCCACGCAGAAGGGCAAGGGCCTGCTGAACGCCGCCGTGCCGAACGTGGTCGAGGTGTCTTCCGCCACGTCCACGCTGTACCGCGCCCGCCTGGCGGGCTTGAGCGAGAAGAACGCCCGCGCCGCCTGCGCCCAGCTGCGTCGCCAGGGCCAGGGCTGCATCACCATCGCGCCCGGCGCCAGCTGATCCCTTCCCCCGTGTCGGAAGCCCATCACGCGGTGGCCCCTCTCGCGGCGGGCGGCGACGCCGCCGTCCCCTCCCTCCTGGCCCTGGCCCGCCAGCGGCGCGAACCATGGTGGGCCTTCCTCGGCGGCCTGGTCATCGTGATCCTGGGCGCCATCCTCATCGCCGCGGTGCTGGTGAAGGTGCCGCAGTGGACCCATCTGGACCGGGCGATGAAACGGGACGAGGGGCTGCGCGCCGTCGTCGATCTGCTGACGATGCTGGGCAGCGTCGCCGCCGCGCTGCTACCCCTGGCCCTGGCGGTGCGCTGGTTGCACGGGCGGCCCCTGCGCAGCCTGCTGTCGCCAACCCCCGGCCTGGATGTGGGCCTGGCCTTGCGCTCCGCCGTGCTGTGGGGTGGCCTGGTGCTGCTGGCCGTCGTGGCCAGTGGCTTGGTTGACGTCTGGAATGGGGAGCCCTTCGCCCCCGGCGGCCAGCCCTGGCCCCAGGTGCTGGCCTTCGCCGCCGCCACCGGCTGGATGGTGGTGCTGCAGGTCACGGCGGAGGAAGCGCTGTTTCGAGGCTACATCAGCCAAGGGCTATACGCGGTGACCGGCAGCGCCTGGATCACCGCCCTGCCCGTCGCCCTGCTGTTCGCCGGCCTGCACACCCAATCCTGGGGCAACGCCGTGTGGGACCAGCGCGCGCTGTATTTCACCATCTCACTGCTGCTGTCGGCGGTGACGGCCCGCGCCGGCCGGCTGGAGGCCGCAATCGGCATCCACCTGGGCCAGAACCTGGCGGCCATCTACGTCATGGGCGTGCTGGGCCCGCCCTTCCCCTCCCTGCTGGGGGTGGGCGCGCCGGAGAGCAAGCCGGCGGGCCTGGAGGATGTGGCCGGGGTGCTGGCGACCATGGGCGTCCTGGCGGGCCTTTACTGGTATCTGGGCGTGCGCCGGCGCTGGGTGGTTCGTCCATAAAAAAAGGACCGCGATCCCACCGGGATCACGGCCCTTTTTCTATACACCTATGCCTGGGATCAGAAGCCTTCCGGCGCCTGGATGCCGCTCTGGCTCAACTGGTCGCGGATGCTGCCCTTCAGGCGTTCCAGGCCGGCCTCGCTGAAGGCCTCGGCGCGGGCCACCAGCACGTCTTGGGTGTTGGAGGCGCGCAGCAGCCACCAGCCGTCCTCGGTCTTCACGCGGACGCCGTCGATGTCGTTGACCTCGATGCCCTTGCCCGCCAGGGCCTTGGCGCGGGCCACGATCTCGTCCACCGCCTTGAACTTGCGTTCCTCATCCACCTGGAAGCGGACTTCCGGGGTGTTGAACACGGGCGGCAGCACCGACTTCAGCTTGGCCAGGCTGCCTTCGCGGCTGACCAGCCCGGCCAGGCGCACACCACAGTAGGGGGCGTCGTCGAAGCCGTAGTACTTGTCGGCGAAGAAGATGTGGCCGCTCATCTCACCGGCCAGGGGGGAGCCCGTCTCGGCCATCTTGGCCTTCAGCAGGCTGTGGCCGGTCTTCCACATCAACGGCTTGCCGCCGTTCTTGGCGATGTCGTCGTACAGCGTCTGGCTGGACTTGACGTCGGCGATGATGGTGGCGCCCGGATGGCTCTTCAGCACGTCGGCGGCATAGATGGCCAGCAACTGGTCGCCCCAGATGATGTCGCCGTGCTCGTCCACGGCGCCGATGCGGTCACCGTCGCCGTCGAAGCCGATGCCGATATCCGCCTTGTGGGTGTGGACGGCGTGGATCAGGTCTTCCAGGTTCTCCGGCACGGTCGGGTCGGGGTGGTGGTTGGGGAAGTTGCCGTCCACCTCCTCGAACAGCAGAATGTGCTTGCCCGGCAGCTTGTCCGTCAGGCGGCGCAGCACGTGGCCCACGGCGCCGTTGCCGGCGTCCCACACGATGGTCAGGTCGCGGGTGCCGTCATAATCGGCCGCCAGGCGGTTGATGTAATCCTCGCTGACGTCCAGCTGGCGGGATGAGCCGGCGCCCGTCGCCAGGTCCTGGCCGTGCACCAGGCGGCCGATCTCCTGGATCTGCTCGCCATACACCGGGCCTTTGCCCAGCATCATCTTGAAGCCGTTGTAGTCCGGCGGGTTGTGCGATCCGGTGATCATCACGCCGGCATCCAGCTCCAGGTGCCGCACGGTGAAGTACAGCATGGGCGTGGGGCCCAGGCCGATGCGGATGACCTCCAGGCCGGTGGACATCAGGCCCTCGACGCAGGCCTGCTCCAGCTCCGGCGAGGACAGGCGGCCGTCGTAGCCGATGGCCACGCGGGTGCCGCCGGCGCGCACCACCAGGGTGCCGAAGCCTTGGCCGATGGCGCGGGCGTCGTCCGGGCCCAGGGTCTTGCCGATGACGCCGCGGATGTCGTACTCGCGCAGCACCGTGGGGTGGAACCGATGATTAGCGGTCATGACTTGCACCTGCTCCCTTGCTGCTTTGACTTATCGACGCGCCGGACGGCCGATGGACGTGTAGGTGAAACCGGCGGCGCTCATATCGTCAGGATTGTAGATGTTGCGTAGGTCGACCAGGACCGGCGCCTTCATGGTCCGGCGCACCCGGTCCAGATCCAGCGCGCGGAATTCGTTCCATTCGGTGATGATGGCCAGGACGTCGGCGTCCTGGATGGCGGCATAGGCATCGGCGCACCAGACCACCCCCGGCAGCAGATGCTCCGCCTCCCGCATGCCGGCGGGATCGTAGGCCTGGACGGTGGCGCCCAGGCGCTGCAGTTCCGGGATGATGTCCAGCGACGGCGCATCGCGCATGTCGTCGGTGTTGGGCTTGAAGGTCACGCCCAGGATGCCGATGCGCTTGCCCTCCACGGTGCCGTTGGCGGCGGCCACGATGCGGCCGGCCATGGACTTCTTGCGCTTGTCGTTGATGTCGATGACCGTCTCGACGATGCGCAGGGGCGACCCCACGTCCGCCGCCGTGCGGGCCAGGGCCAGCGTGTCCTTGGGGAAGCACGAACCGCCATAGCCCGCGCCGGCGTGCAGGAACTTGCGGCCGATGCGGCCGTCCAGGCCGATGCCCTTGGCCACGTCATGGACGTTGGCGCCCACCTTCTCGCACAGATCCGCCACCTCGTTGATGAAGGTGATCTTGGTGGCGAGGAAGGTGTTGGCCGCGTACTTGATCAGCTCGGACGTTTCCAGGCTGGTCATGACGATGGGGGTCTCGATGAGGTAGAGTGGCCGGTACAGGGCCTTCATCACCGCGCGGGCGCGGTCCGATTCGGCGCCGATCACCACGCGGTCGGGGCGCATGAAGTCCGCGATGGCGGCGCCCTCGCGCAGGAACTCGGGGTTGGAGCAGACATCGAAGTCCAGGCCGGACCGCGTCTCCCCGATGATGCGCGCCACCTCGCGCCCGGTGCCCACGGGCACCGTCGACTTGGTGACGATGACCGTGTAGCGGTCGGGATCCAGCGCCAGCGCCACTTCCTGGGCGGCGGCATAGACATAGGACAGGTCGGCATGGCCGTCGCCGCGGCGCGAGGGCGTGCCCACGGCGATGAACACGGCGTCCACGCCCTTGA
This sequence comes from Nitrospirillum guaranorum, assembly GCF_034653275.1. NCBI lineage: Bacteria > Pseudomonadati > Pseudomonadota > Alphaproteobacteria > Rhodospirillales > Azospirillaceae > Nitrospirillum > Nitrospirillum guaranorum. The sequence goes on from NZ_JAYEES010000003.1 coordinate 1,899,548, forward strand.
CGGCGGCGGCCAGATCCGTGGTGAAGCTGAGACGGCCCGCCTTGGCGTTCTTGGCCACCAGATCGTCCAGCCCCGGCTCGAAGATCGGGATCTCGCCCCGGTTCAGGCGCTCGATCTTGCCGGCGTCCTTGTCGACGCAGACCGTGGTCACGCCGAACTCGGAAAAACAGGCGCCAGATACCAAGCCGACGTAGCCTGTTCCGATCACCGCAATGCGCATACCGATCCCCTATCGTCACGTAGTCCCGTTTCCCGCGCCCAGTATAGACCGTGTGGGGGCGCCACAGGCATGGGGCATCGGGATCAGGGGCGGCACCGGTGACTGGGCCGGGCCGCGCCCTTATTTAAGGCGACATGGCTGTGCCGCGCATGTGACCTTTTAGGGTCTTTCCGATTTGAATTAAAGCCCCGGGACAGGCCCCTAAGCTTCTATCGGGCCGGATGAATTGGTGGCCCGGGCGATTAACCCGGGCCAACCCGCGCCCAGCGTTTCAGGCTCAGAGCATGTCCTTGAGGGCGGCGCGCACCTTGGCCGCCATATCGGGGCGTTCCAGGGCGTAGGCCACGTTGGCCAGGACGAAGCCCAGCTTGTCGCCGCAGTCGAAGCGCTTGCCCTCGAATCGGAAGCCGTGGAAAGGCTGCGTGCCGATCAGCTTGGCCATCGCGTCGGTCAGCTGGATCTCGCCGCCGGCGCCGGTCTCGAACCGTTCCAGGTGGTGGAAAATCTCCGGCTGCAGGATGTAGCGGCCCTGGATCGACAGGGTCGACGGCGCTTCGGCCGGATCCGGCTTTTCCACCAGGCCCTTCACCTCGGCCAGGCGGCCATCGTCCTTGCCGATGTCCAGGATGCCGTACTTGTTGGTCTGCTCGCGCGGGACCTCGAACACCGACAGCAGGTTGCCGCCGACCTGGCTGTAGGCGTCCATCATCTGAGCCAAGCAGGGACGGTCGCCCAGCACCTGCTCGTCGGGCAGCAACACGGCGAAGGGTTCGTCACCGATGAATTCACGGGCGCACCACACGGCATGGCCCAGGCCCAGCGGTTCGGACTGGCGGACATAGGCGATCTTGCCGCTGTCGATCTGGATGTCCTCGACCACCTTCAGGAGATCGAGCTTGCCGCGATTCTTCAGCGTCTGATTCAATTCGTAGTTCAGGTCGAAATGGTCTTCCAGCGGGGTTTTGCCCCGGCTGGTGACGAAGCAGAACATTTCGATGCCGGCCGCCTTGGCCTCGTCCACTGCGTGTTGGATCAACGGCTTGTCGGCCAGCGGCAGCATTTCCTTGGGAATGGCCTTGGTCGCCGGCAGGAACCGCGTGCCCAGACCAGCAACCGGAAACACCGCTTTGCGTACGCGCTTGACCATAGACCGACCCCTGGAGTTCAAGCCCCGGATTGCCCGGGGGATTATTGGAATTGGTGGGTGGGACGCCCGATTCCGGACAGCCCGTCCTTGGGCCCTTCTGCCACATCGGCATCCGGGCACGCAATCAAGCTGACGAGACTTTCTGACGCTTTCGTGGCAAGAAAAAGCGCCATTCCAACCCATGATGGCCTATGCCGGTGTCTATATCCATGGTTGGGGTCCGCGCCCGTTGGTTGGATGAATCGCCCCTCCAAACGATAACTTTCGCCTCAATCACACCTAAATCCGTTGCTTAAATTAACCAACCCAAGTCAAATCAGCGTGACAGGGCCGGGCGGAATTTGTAGTAGTTTAGCTTAAAGTTTGGCGCTTCAATATTCCCGAACCGGGTCTGTTCATCCATACGGCGGTTGGTTTCTGCCATCGGGCGGAAGCTAAAGCCGCCGCGGACGTGCCCACCGCACGTAAACAACATAGTCGTCTGGGTTCGCTGGCAACCTTGGTTCCCTACTACCTCTGAACGAGAGTCGGACATGAACATCCTGATCGGTGACGACCACCTGCTGTTCCGCGAAGGCCTTTGCCGGCTGCTGACCCAACTCAGCGCCGATGCCACCTTTACCGAGGCGGGCACGTTCAACGAGGCGCTGGAGTTCGCGCAGGGCGAGCAGGAATTCGATCTGATCCTTCTGGACCTGCAAATGCCCAACTGGCCGGGCTTCTCCGGCATCCAGGAAATCTGTGAAATCCAGGCCGGCACGCCGGTGGTCATCGTCTCCGCCTCCGAAAGCCAGGCGGACGTGCGCGCGGCCCTGGACGCCGGCGCGTCCGGTTACATCCCGAAATCCTCCAGCGTGAAGATCATGCTGAGCGCCCTGAACCTGGTGTTCTCCGGCGGCATCTATGTGCCCCCGGCCGCCATCCATGGTGAAGGCACGGCCCCGGCGGGTGGCGGTGGCGGCGTGTCCAGCGGCGGTGGCGGTGGCGGCGGCAACACCCCCGCCCTGACCCAGCGCCAGCGCGACGTGCTGCGCTGCCTGCGCGAGGGCAAATCCAACAAGCAGATCGCCTATGAGTTGGGCTTGTCGGAGGGCACCGTGAAGATCCACGTGACCGCCGTCATGCGCTCCCTGGGCGTGCGCAACCGTACCCAGGCGGTTATTGCGTCGGCCGACATTCTGCCCTAAACGCAGGATATCGCTTTCCGACCTTTCAGAAGTACCGACATGACCGGTCATCCGGATGGAACCAACGCCCCGGCGAGCGCAGCTCCCGGGGCGCCGTCTTTTGACGGCGGCGAGTCGCCCGCTCCCGGCGCCGCCTACCTCGCCGCCGACGGCTTCCTTGAGCCCTTGCTGGAGGAGCTGGACAATTCGGCGGCCACGGTGCACGGCCGCCTGGTGATCACCCAGGCGCCGCCCCGGCCGGCCGCCTGGTCCATCAACACCTGGCTGCAGCCCCGCCGTATCGCCATCGCGTCCATCAAGGACGGCGCCCGCAGCCTGCGGGCCATCCAGCGCAACTGGGCGGTTTATGAGCACGGCCACCATCGCCGGGCCAAGCTGATCCAGGAGCAGCTGCCGCACGTCTCGGCCAAGCCGCTGGTCTTCCCCGCCCCCGTCCCCACCGCCCCCCTGGGCGCCTGGACCCTGCTGGACGAGGGCACCATCCTGGCCAGCCCGGCGTGCAGCAGCGCCTTCGCCAACGGCGAGGTCGCGTTCGTGGAGGACAAGGCGACGCCGCCCAATCGCGCCTACCTCAAGCTGTGGGAGGCGTTGACGCTGGCTGGGCGGATGCCGGGCCCGGGCGATCGTTGCCTGGACCTGGGCGCCTGCCCCGGCGGCTGGACCTGGGTGCTGCAGTCCCTGGGTGCCAGCGTCACCGCCATCGACAAGGCGCCGCTGGACCCGCGCATCGCCAGCCTGCCCCGTGTCACCGTGCGGCGGGAAAGCGCCTTCGGCCTGGATCCGGCCACGATAGGGCCGGTCGATTGGCTGTGCAGCGATGTCATTTGCTATCCGGAACGATTGCTGCGCCTGGTCCAGCAGTGGAAGGACGGAGGCCATGCCCGCAATTTCATCTGCACCCTGAAGTTCCAGGGGGAGACGGACCACGCCAGCGCCCGCGCCTTCGCCGCCATCCCCGGCTCGCGCCTGCTGCACCTGTCGCACAACAAGCATGAGTTGACCTGGATTTATTTGGCGCCCGAAACATCAGCGGTTTAGCCGTTTCCGCTGTGATGCAGGCCCTTGCGCCGGGGGCCGGTCTGAGCGCAAAAGGGTGGCGGGGCGGTCCTGGACGCATGGGGGATCGGTCTTAATCTGGATCACGCCAGAGGCTGGTTTCGCCAGGCCCCGCCGCCGTCTTACGTCCTCGAGGACCATCGGGGGCGGCTTGCGATGGGTGACGAATGCGCCGGGTGTTTTCTTGGATCGCGTGGCCGGGGCTGCTGGCCCTGTGCATTGCCGGTTATGCCTATGGGAACGCGCTGGGCCATCCCATCCTGACCTACAACATCACTTATTTCGGCATGGCCGCGGCGTTGCTGCTGCTGGAGCGGCTGATGCCCTATGAGGCGGCATGGGCCAAGAGCGACGGCCAGATGCGCCAGGACATCAGCCACACCGCCCTGAACAAGGGCATCGGCCAGTTCCTGGCCAGCCTCGCCGCCGTGATCGGCGCCAACGAGGTGGCGCCGGCGGCTGCCGGGGGCATTTGGCCCGCCCACTGGCCCATGGCCGCCCAGGTGGTTCTGGGCCTGGTGGTCGCGGAGTTCGGCCTCTATTGGGCGCACCGACTGTGCCATGAGGTGTCGTGGCTGTGGCCCTATCACGCCGTGCACCACAGCGTCACCCGCCTGTGGGTGGTGAACACCGGCCGCTTCCATTTCGTCGACAGTCTGCTCAGCAGCGGGTTCGCCCTGGCGCTGGGCATGGTGGTGGGCGCACCCAAGGAGGTCATCGTCTGGGTGCTGGTCATCACCACCTATATCGGCTTCCTCACCCACTGCAACGTGGACATGGATTGCCGCGGCCTGAACTGGCTGTTCAACACCCCGGATCTGCACCGTTGGCACCACAGCCGCATCCCGGCCGAGGGCAACACCAACTACGGTGAAAACCTGCTGTTGTGGGACGTGATCTTCCGCACCCGCTTCCTGCCGCTGGACCGCCGCCCGCCGGTGGACATCGGCACCGCCGACGCCGTGCCGCTGACCTTCCTGGGCCAGTTGGCCTTCCCCTTCCGCCGCCACAGGGCCGCCCCCATCCTGGAGGCGCCGGTCATGGAGGCACGAGCCGAGGCCGGCGGCGACTGATTCCTACTCCCATCGGGCACCGGCGTGCCGCCGCCTCAGACGCTTTGGCCGGCGACCCAGCCTGAGGACCAGGCCCATTGGAAATTATAGCCGCCCAGCCAGCCGGTGACGTCCACGGCCTCGCCCACGAAGTGCAGGCCGGGCACGGCCTTGGCCTCCAGCGTCTTGGATGACAGGTCGTTGGTGTCGACGCCGCCCACCGTCACCTCCGCCGTGCGATAGCCCTCGGTGCCGGCCGGCACCACGGTCCAGCGCCGCAATTGCTCGCCCACCGCCGCCAGGGCCTTGTCGGACAGGTCGCGCAGGGGACGGCTTTCCACCTCCCCCGCTTTTCCCCCGTGGCGGCGCCCTCCCCGCACAGCCGCTCGGCGAAGCGGCGGGGCAGGATGTCGCCCAGGATGGTCTTCAGCTCGGCATTGGGGCGCGCCCGTTTGGCCGCCTTCAGATGCTCGGCCAGATCCAGGTCGGGCGTGAGGTCGACGGTGATGGGTTGGCCCGGCCGCCAGTAGCTGGACGCCTGCAGGATGCTGGGACCGGACAGGCCGCGATGGGTGATCAGCAAGGCCTCGCGGAAGGCGGCCTTGCCCGCCTTCACCACCGCGTCCAGCGCCACACCCGACAGGCCCTGCGTCCGCGCCAGATCCTGCGGCGTGAAGGTGAAAGGCACCAGGCCGGGGCGCGGGGTCACGACATTCAGGCCGAATTGGGTCGCCAGGCGGTAGGCGAAATCGGTGGCGCCCATCTTGGGGATGGAAAGGCCACCGGTGGCCACCACCAGCTTGGGCGCCGTCATCCGCCCCCGGGCCGTGTCGAGAACGAAGCCTTCGTCCAGCCGCTGGACGCCCCGCACCGGGCAGTCCATTCGCAGCTCCACCCCGGCGTCCGCCGCCTCGGTCAGCAGCATGCCCAGGATGTCCCGGGCGGAATGATCGCAGAACAGCTGGCCCAGCTTCTTCTCATGCCAGGCGATACCGTGATGCTCCACCAGGTTCAGGAAGTCGCGCGGCGTGTAGCGGCGCAGCGCCGAGATGCAGAAGTGCGGATTGGCCGACAGGTAGCGCGCCGGCTGCGCATCCACGTTGGTGAAGTTGCAGCGCCCGCCGCCGGAGATCAGGATCTTGGCGCCGGCCTCTGGCGCATGGTCGACCACCACCACCCGGCGGCCGCGCTTGCCGGCGGCGATGGCGGTGAACAGGCCGGCGGCGCCGGCGCCGATGACGATGACGTCGGGGCTGCTGGAAACGGTCATGCGTGCTTCTTAATCGATGTCGACGGAACCGCGCAGGCGCTTCACGCCGCTGCGGGTGGCCTTGGCCTCCAGCCGCCGCTTCTGCGAGCCCAGGGTGGGCCGGGTGGCGCGGCGGACGGCCTGGCGCACCGTGGCCTCGCGAATCAGCTCGAACAGCCGCTCGCGCGCGTCCTCGCGGTTGCGCTCCTGGGTGCGGTGACGCTGGGCGGTGATGACGATGACGCCGTCCCCCGTCCAACGGCGGCCGGCCAGGGTCTTCAGCTTGTCCTTCACCCATTGCGGCAGGTTGGGCGAAGCCGCCGCATCGAAGCGCAGCTGCACCGCCGTCTCCACCTTGTTCACGTTCTGCCCGCCGGGGCCGCCGGCCCGCAGGAAGCTTTCCTGCAACTCCGCCTCGGCCAGCCGGATCCCCGGCGCGACCAGCACGGTCGGGCCCTGGAACGGCGGCGGGGAAGATGGTGGCAACATGGGACGGGACGGACGCGAGAGGGAATGAAGGCTCGCGATCCTAAACGGCCCCGCCCCGCTTGTCTAACGGCGGCCCCGTATGGCTGAGGCGTCGTCCGGCCGCCGTCGCACGCCGTTGCCCCATGCCGATTTCAGGGGGCGGGCGCGTCCACGTCCCACATGGCCACGGGCCACTCCTCCGCCTGGCGGCGCCGCACCGGACCGGGGGTGGCCAGCGCGCGCAGGGCGTCGAAATCCTTGAGCACGGCGGTCGTGCCCTCCAGCGCCACGCCGTGGCGCTGGAGGTCGGCGAAGGTCCAGGCCACATCCTCCGGCGTGGCGGCCAGGGCGGCGGCGACGGCACCCAGGTCCAGGTCCAGCCTACCGCCGGCGCGGCGGTCGTTGTGTTCCTTCAGCAAATGGGCGGCCAGGCGTTGGGGCAGCGACAGGTCCCGCAAGGCGGACACGGTTTCCACCAGGAACCGCTCCCGCGCCGCCTGCCCGGCCATCAGCGACAACGCCAGGTCGGCCCCATCGCCCAGGCGCATGTGCAACGCCGTCCGTGGCAGGACCAATAGATGCACCCCATCCGCCGCGCGGATGGTGACGGGGGCGGCGGCGCCGGTCAGGGCCTCCACCAGCAGGAAGGTGGTCTCCGGTCCCCGGCGCTGCCCGACCTCGGCATTGCCGGCGACCAGCATCACGGTGCCGGACAGCAGCACGTGGATATCGGTGAGAGGGGTCCCCTGGCGGACGGCCAAGTCACCCGTCCCCAGGTGCAGGACGTGGCACGCCGCCGCCAAGGCGGACAGCATATCCGGCGCCAGGCGGGCAAAAGCCGGCAGCGACGCCAGGTCATTCTCGATCCCCGGGGCCACTATCCCCCGGGCCGCCGCACCACCCACGGCACCGCCCTTCGTCACATCCACAGTCATCCACCCAACCCCATCATGCCTGTCGGGCGACCCGCAGGCGGGCGGCCACCTTATGCCCTACGGCAGGCCCCCAATAGTCGAGCCTTTGCCTTAGGCCTTTTGGATACGCGCCGTTCCGAAACGTTCCATATCCTAACCGCCGCGACGATACCGGCGGCGTTCGCGGGCAAGGGCCGCCGACCGCGCGGCCTGGCGCCAGGCCGCCGACAGCGCCGGCGCCAGGATCGCCCGCATGCCTTTGGCCAAGGCCACGACGGCCCGCCAGGCGGGCAGCGCCTTCAGCCGGTCTATCCACCCGACGATCCAGCCATGCACCCGCGCGAACCAGCGGATGGTCAGCAGTTTGTGCCGGCTGCGCTGGAACAGGCGTTCCACCGTCAGCAGCTTCAGGACCTCCGCCGCCACGATCAGCAGGATACCCAGGCGGGTCTTGCCTTGGGCGATCAGGAAGGCGCCCAGCGGCTTCGCCGGTTCCAGCACCACCAGCGGCACCAGGAGCAGCACCAGGGTGGTCCGCGGCCCCAGGCGGTCGATGAAGCGGCCCAGCGCCTGGAAGGGTGACCACCGCCCCATGCGGTTGGCGAACGGCCGCACCAGGGGCAGGAAACAGACGTCGACCAGCACGTACGCCAAGGCCGCGACCACCGCCAGCGGGGTCAGCAACCGGCGCAGCCACAGGCGGGCCTGGGGGCTGGGCCGCCAGCCCAAGGCGCGGCGCACGCGGCCGCGCGGCTTCTGATCCGGCATCCGTTATCCTTCCTTGGGCCTGCCCCTGAACCTGGCCTGAACCTGGAATGGGCCTACGACCCTGCGACGGTGGGCCGAGGCCCATCGGATGCGCAAGGTCCACTTGGTGGCATTTTTGTAGAGCCTACCCGCACGACGGCGCGGGACGCCAAATGAAAAAGGCGCCTCCCCCGGGGGAAGACGCCTTTTCCGTCGCCAGTCGAAACAACTGGAGCCAAACGGCTGAGGGATCAGCGCTTGGAGAACTGGAAGCTACGACGGGCCTTGGCCTTACCGTACTTCTTACGCTCGACCACGCGCGGATCGCGGGTCAGCAGGCCGGCGACCTTCAGCGGCGGGCGCAGGGCCGGCTCGAAGTAGGTCAGGGCCTTGGAGATGCCGTGGCGCAGGGCGCCGGCCTGGCCGGACAGGCCACCGCCGGACACGGTGCACACCACATCGTACTGCTCAACGCGGCCGACGATCTGGAACGGCTGGTTGATCATCATGCGCAGCACGGGGCGGGCGAAGTAGACGGTGATGTCACGGCCGTTAACCGTGACTTGGCCCTTGCCCGGCTTAATCCAGACGCGGGCGACCGCGTCCTTGCGCTTGCCGGTGGCGTAGGAACGGCCCTGGGCGTCGATCTTCGGCTGAGCCGGCTCGGCGGCCTCGGTCGTCACGACGGCGGCGCCCTGCTTCAGGTCGGCCAGGCTGTTGATGGTCTGAGCCATGGATTAGGCCCCCTTGTTCTTGGGATTCAGGGCGCCGACGTCCAGCACCTCGGGGTTCTGCGCTTCGTGCGGATGCGTCGGACCCTTGTAAACGCGCAGGTTACCCATCTGGCGACGGCCCAGCGGACCGCGGGTGATCATGCGCTCGACGGCCTTCTCGATGACCCGCTCCGGGTACTTGCCGTCCAGGATCTGGCCCAGGCTGCGCTGCTTGATGCCGCCGGCGTAACCGGTGTGCCAGTAGAAGATTTCGTCGCTGCGCTTGTTGCCGGTCAGCTTCACCTTCTCCGCATTGATGACGATGACGTTGTCACCGCAATCCATGTGGGGGGTGTAGGTCGGCTTGTGCTTGCCGCGCAGGCGCATGGAGATGATGCTGGCCAGGCGGCCCAGCACGAGGCCGTCGGCGTCGATGAGAAGCCACTTCTTCTCGATCTCAGACGGCTTGAGAGACAAGGTTTTCATCCGCGCACTCACTCAAAATGAGGTCCGGGCCCAAATGGGCCCCAGGGGCACCGCTCCTGGGACCGGCACCGAAGTGGGCGGTTTTTATGTCGGTGACGGTCGGGTGTCAACGGGAAAAAGACACCATCCGTCAAATGGTTATCCATACGGTATCATAATACCCATAACGCAATCCCATTGATTTTATTGGATTTTTTCAAGTCCGTGAAACGTCGTTGTTTCCGTTTTCCCCAATGAATCCAGGACATTGGCGAAATGGCCCGACGGTGCCGTTCCTTCGCCCTCTCAGCCCCGCGGAATCGCATAGGTGCCCGTCGCGTGCGCCACGGGATCGTCCTCGCCCTCGGAATGGATGGTGACCTCGCCGTAGGCCAGGCTGCGGCCCATGCGCACCATGCGGGCGTAGGCCAGCAGGGGCTTGGCCGGCGGCCGGCGCAGGAAGGTGATGTTCATGTTGCTGGTGACGGCCAGCACGATGTGCCCCGCCATGCTGAGCACCGCGCCATAGAGCGCCACGTCCGCCAGCGCGAACATGGTGGGGCCGGAAACGGTGCCGCCCGGCCGGAGAAAGTCCTCCGACACCGGCATGGTCAGGGTGATGGTCCCGTGTCCCATCTCCTTGGTCCGGATGCCGGCGCGATGGGCCTGGGGCAGCCCCCTTTCCAGCAGTCGGTCGAAATCCACCGGCGTGAAGACGGGCGCCTTGCCCATCGCCGCCAGCTTGTCGTCCGCCTTCGCATCGGGCGCCAGCGCGTCGGGGCCAGCGTCGTGGAGGCCAGTGTCCATATCGTCCGTCATTCCAAAACCCCTCCCCTCATCCCATTTATGGTGTCCGGTATACCCGTCCCCAGGCGCCCTGCACACCCTTCCAAGGGCGGCCTATCGCATAAGGATCCCGTGGGCCATGAGCGAAAAGATCACCGATGACGTGTTGCGCGAGGTCTTCCTGAAGACGAAGACGGTGGCCATCGTCGGGATATCACCCGACCCGGCCAAGCCCTCGCACTATGTGCCGGCCTTCATGCAGCGGGAATACGGCTACAAGATCATCCCGGTGCACCCGGCCCACGCCGGCACCACCATCCTGGGCGAGCCTGTGCTGGCGACCCTGGCCGACCTGCCCGTCCAAGAGGGTGGCACCGGCGTGGACTTCGTTGAAATCTTCCGCGCCGCCCCGGCCATAGCCCCCTTCGTGGTGGAGGCGGCGCGGCGCGGCATTCCCTATATCTGGATGCCGCTGGGCGTCAGCCATGAGGAATCGGCCGCCGAGGCGCGGGCGCTGGGCGCCACGGTCATCCAGGACCGCTGTCCCAAGATCGACCTGCCGCGCCTGTTCCCCGACGGCTTGCCGGCACGCGACTGAGCTCAGTCCCCGGCGGGGTCGGGTGCGGCCGAGGCGGCGATCCATTCCAGGAAGCCCGGATTGCCCGACACCACCGGCAGGGCGACGATGCAGGGCGTGTCGTAGCTGTGCAGGGCCTTGACGCGCTTGGTCAGGGCCTCGAACCGGTCGGCGCGGGTCTTGGCGATGAAGGCCACCTCCGCCGCCGTCTCCACCCCGTCCTTCCAACGATAGATGGACTGGCTGGCGCCCAGGATGTTGACGCAGGCGGCCAACCGCTCCTCCACCAGCGCCCGGCCGATGGTCTCCGCCTCCTCTGTCGAGGCTGCCGTCATATAGACCAGGAACGCCGCCATCACCCACCTCTCGGTTCGAAGATATTCCGCCCGGATGCCTCTCAAGGCCCCAGCACGGGGCCCGTTTGACGCCCGGCCCCGTCAGCGTAAGATACCATACGGGCACGCGCCATGGCCCAAAGGGCGTGGCGATTCCCAACGGCCGATCGATGACGGGGTCCAATGGACGGGGAGAGTGGGCATGGCGCGCGGCAAGGCAGCTGTTCCTGAAACATCCACGCACGAGGCCCCGCCCCCGCTTCTGCCCACACCCGTGCAGAAGCGTTGGCTGCGGCGCGGCCTGGACCAGGCCGGCGGCAAGCTGCCCCTGTTCTGGCCGGACGGCGGCAAGGTGACCGCCGCCACGGTGAAGGCTTGTCTGGAGGCCGGCTGGGCCACCCCCTGGTTCAGCAACCCGCTGAAGCCCGACTGGCTGGTCTGCCGGCTGACGGATGCCGGCCGCGCCGTGTGCGGCAAGGTCCCGGCGCGCAGGAAGGCGGCCGGCACGACGGCTGAAGGAAGGGCGGACGCCTGAAATGGAAACGGCGCCTGGCCCTTCACGGGGCCGGCGCCGTCTTCATGTTCGAGAGATGGTCGGAGCGACAGGATTCGAACCTGCGACCCCCAGACCCCCAGTCTGATGCGCTACCAGGCTGCGCTACGCTCCGACCTCTCGAGTGAACCGCAGTGGGCTGCGGTTCGGGCGCGGACTATAGCCACGAGATCCACCAGATGCAACGGCGTTGGACGCCTAAACGTCAAAAAAATGAATTCTCTTATTTATTCATTCAATAACAATGGCTTAGTGCTGCGCATTGGCACGCTCGGAATGCGCCGGACCACCAAAGCGGGTCCATGATGCGCATCCGATCATCTTTCCCGGGCCGGCTTGGCGATGCTGGTCGTCACCCGGCGGCCGCTGAACGATGGACACCAGCGAGGGAGGGCGGACGGGAACAGCCTCGCGGGCGACATCGCCAATAGCGGAGCCGTGGGACTGAGTTGGGGGAGCGCTTACAGAACGCGGCGCAGAAGGTCGCGAATCTCTTCCAGGTCGGCCAGCACCTGGCCGAGCGCCTCACGCTTCGGGGCCGGCAGGGCCCTTTCCCCCTTTTCCGTGGGGATCCGGCGCGGCTCATGGGCGCGCGGGGCCGCAGGCTCCGGCGCGGGCGGCGGCGTGCGCGACCATTCGGGATCGGCCTCGGGATCGTGGTCGAACAGGCCGATGATGCGCAGCTTCTCCTCCGGCTGCGCGCGGAGGGCCGGCGGTGATGCCGGCGGTGCCGGATCAACCCAACCCTCATCCACACCGTCGGTGGCGTCGCCGGCATCACCGGCGGATTCGCCCAGGGATCCGGTGGGCGGCAGCGATCGGCCGCCGCCGGTGCGCAGCAAACGCTGCACGCCCTTGATGGTGTAGCCTTCCTTGTAGAGCAGCACCTGGATTCGGCGCAGCAGTTCCACATCGTCCGGGCGATAGTAGCGCCGGCCGCCCCCCGCTTCAGGGGGCGGATATGAGGGAACTTGGTTTCCCAGAAGCGCAACACATGCTGCGGCACGTCCAGTTCCGCCGACACCTCGCTGATGGTGCGGAAGGCGGTGGGCGACTTCGCCCCCACGCGGCCGCGCTCGATCACCGCCGGCTCGCCCTCCGGTCCATCCGGGATATCGGCTTCAGCGCCGGCGTCCGCGTCTTCCCCGTCGGTAGCATCCGTCATGTCGGTCTCGACATCATCGGCCGCCATCTCTTCAGCCGGTATCCGGGGCTCAGGCGCGGGCGTGCCGGACATGGCTTAGTGCCCGTCGGCCGACAGGACTTCGTTGATGCGGTTCTTCAGCACGTGGCTGGCGCGGAACACCAGGACGCGGCGGGGCAGGATCGGCACCTCCTCCCCCGTCTTGGGGTTACGGCCGATGCGCTCGCCCTTGGACCGCACGGAGAAGCTACCGAAGGAAGAAATCTTGACCATTTCCCCCCGCCCCAAGGCGGAGGCGATCTCATCCAGCACGCTTTCCACCAGATCGGCGGACTCATTCCGCGACAGCCCCACCTCTTGGTAGACGGCTTCGCTCAACTGAGCGCGCGTGACGGTGTGATCTCCCATGGGTGCCCTCCCTCAACCAGTGGCCCCTGCGCCAACTGCGGGAACGGTAATGCCAGCCGGGAAAGCCGTCAATTCCAAAGGTTTGCCAAAGTTTTGTCAGATTCGGCTAGACCATCCGTCGGGGCGGGATGGCTGTTGCAGGGCACCCAAGAATGGTGCGCCGCGAAAGCGGGACGGCCATCAACGCGACGTCGAAAGGGGCGCCCCGGCGGGACGCCCCTTGAATACCTCGGTAAGCGAAGTCACGGGACCGGCGCCGGCCCGCCGATACCCGGTGAGCTTAGAAGCGCACCAGCGCCGCACCCCAGGTGAAGCCGCCGCCCATGGCCTCCAGCAGGACCAACTCGCCCCGCTGGATGCGACCATCGGCCACGGCCTCGCACAACGCCAGGGGGATGGACGCGGCGGAGGTGTTGCCGTGGTGGTCCACGGTCATCACCACCTGGGCGGGATCCATCTTCAGCTTACGGCCGGTGTTCTCGATGATGCGACGGTTGGCCTGGTGGGGCACCAGCCAGTTCAGGTCGGCGGGTGTCAGGCCGTTGGCCGCCAGCGCCTCGCCCACCACCTCGGCCAAGTTGACGACGGCGTGCTTGAACACCTCCTGCCCCGCCATGCGCACGTGGCCCACGGTCTGGGTGGAGGACGGTCCGCCGTCGACATACAGCAGGTCGTGGTGGCGGCCGTCGGAATGCAGGTGGGTGGACAGGATGCCGCGATCCGCGGCCGTGCCCTCGCCTTCCTCGGCGCGCAGCACCACGGCGCCGGCGCCGTCGCCGAACAGCACGCAGGTGGCGCGGTCGTTCCAGTCCAGGATGCGGGAGAAGGTCTCGGCGCCGATCACCAGCACGGTGCGCGCCTGGCCCGCCTTGATGAAGTTGTCGGCCACCGACAGGGCGTAGATGAAGCCGGAGCAGACGGCCTGCACGTCGAAGGCGGCGCCCCGGGTCATGCCCAGGGCGGCCTGCACCTTGGCGGCCGTGGCGGGGAAGGTCTGGTCCGGGGTGGCGGTGGCCAGGACGATCAGGTCCAGCTCATCCACAGACACGTTGCCGTGGGCCAGGGCGGCCTTGGCGGCGGCCAGCGCCAGATCGGAGGTCTTCTCGCCCTCGGCGGCGATGTGGCGGCTGCGGATGCCGGTGCGCTGGGTGATCCACTCGTCCGAGGTGTCGACCATCTTGGCCAGGTCGTCGTTGGTCACGACGCGGGCGGGCAGGTAAGAGCCGCAGCCCACGATCACGGAGCGCATTACCATCGTTCAACCAGCCGTCAGGGGATGGACCGTCACTGGGCGACGGCCTGGGGGTCGGAGTCGGACGCGGCGGCCGCCGCCGCTGCCTGCAGGCTGTCCTGCAGCAAGGCCAACTCCTTGCGGATTTTCTCGTTGAAGCCGTGCTGGACCAGGTCCACCGCCACGCAGATGGCGTTGGCGAAGCCCAGCCCATCGGTGCCGCCGTGGCTTTTCACGCACACGCCCTGCAGGCCCAGGAACATCGCACCGTTGTAGCGGCGGGGATCCATGCGCTGGCGCAGCTTGTTGAAAGCGGTGCGGGCCAGCAGATAGCCCAGCTTGGCCAGCAGGGAGGATTGGAAGGTGCGGCGCAGGAATTCGCCGAACAGCTTGCCCGTGCCCTCGGCGGTCTTCAGGGCGACGTTGCCGGTGAAGCCGTCGGTCACGACCACGTCCACCGTGCCGGCGGCGATGTCGGTGCCTTCCACGAAGCCGTGGAAGTTGCGGGCCAGCGGCGTGGCGCGCAGGGCGGAGGCGGCGGCGCGGATGGCCTCATGGCCCTTCTGCTCCTCCGACCCCACGTTCAGCAGGCCGATGGTGGGTTCCAGCAGGCCCAGCACCGTCTGGGCGAACACGGTGCCCAGCACGGCGAACTGCACCAGATTGTCGGCGTCGCATTCCAGGTTGGCGCCCAGATCCAGCATCACGCAGTCGCCCCGCATGGTGGGCAACATGGACGCGATGGCCGGCCGGTCGATCCCCGGCAGGGTCTTCAGTACGAACTTGGCCATGGCCATCAGCGCGCCGGTGTTGCCGGCGGAGACGACGCTGGCCGCCTCTCCCGACGCCACGGCGTCAATGGCCAGGCGCATGCTGGATCCGCGCCCAGAACGAAGGGCCACGGACGGCTTCGCGTCCATGGCCACAACGTCAGCTGTATGGCGTACCTGGGAGATCGCCTTCAGTGCCGGCCGGGCATTGAGCAGCGCGTTGATGCGCTGCTCGTCACCGACGAACAGGAAGTCGACATTGGGGCAGCGTTCGCGCGCGATATCCGCGCCGTCCACCACCATGTCCGGGGCATGATCGCCGCCCATCGCATCCAGGGCGATTCGCAGGCGCGTGCTCACCGGACGGCGACCTCCTCAAGCACCGGGCGAACCGGATCAGGCGGCAGCGGTGGCAGTGTCGACGACGACCTCACGGCCGTCGTAGTGGCCGCAGGAGCCACAGACATGGTGCGGGCGGGTCAGCTCACCGCAGTTGCTGCACTCGTGGTGCGCACCGGCGCTGATGGCGTGGTGCGAACGGCGCATGTTGCGGCGAGACTGGGAGGTCTTTTTCTTAGGAACGGCCATGATCGTCTACTCTCTACTCGATTAAGACGACCACTCATGTGCCGTCTTGCTAACCATCGTCAGGCCCCATGCTTTAGCGAAACCGTCATCCTTTTCCCACCCCCAATTTACTGGGGACGGGCTTGCGGAAAACGATACGGGGCCAAACGACAACGAACCCGGCCCAACCCTGGACCGGATCAAACAGGGCGCCTTAAGTACTCGAAATCCCCGGCAAGGGCAAGCGCCAAAGACCAAATTAAGTCTTGGGGCGCAGCTTCGCAAGGGCGGCAAAGGGATTCGGCTTCTCCCCGCCCTCGGCATCCGGGGTGGACGGGGCGGCGCCCACCGGCGACTCCGCATCCTCGCCGGCGTCCATATCCGGCGGCGGCTCGTTGGGCGCGTCGGGGAATTCGCCCTCGCCCTCCCAATCCTCCACATGCACGAAGCGCTCGGCATCCGCCTTGCGGGGATAGGGGTCGAGGGCCAGCGACAGGTGCTGGGCCACCAGTTCACCGATGTCGATGCGGCCGTTTTCGATCGGCTCGGGCGGGTCGGCCTCATCGTCCAGGCCCAGGTTGTCCAGTTCGTCCTCGTCCTTGGGCACCAGGTGGGCCGGGGCGAACAGGGCCTGGAAGGTGTCGCGCACATGGGCCGGCAGCGGCTCCAGCGTCACCACGCAACTCTGTACCACCTCCGCCTCCAGCTCGCCGGTGACGCGCACCATCTGGCCGCCCCGGATGCGGCGCAGGCGCACCAGGGCCGTCAGGCTGTCCAGCGACACGAGATCCAGGCGCTTGGCCAGGGCGGCGCGCTCCGCCGGGCCGGCGGTGATCTTCTCCACGCTTTCGCGGGCGGACACCTTGTCGGCGATGACGGGTCGGGAAAATTCAGGGGCCATGTCGGCCATGACGCGCAACTCCACACTCTTAGGAAGTCAAAACATCGGCTTTGGAAGTCAAAACACCGGCGCGGGGGCGAAGGCGGGCCCGCGCGCCAGCAGGTCGGCCGCCGGCATGGCGCCCAGCCGGTCGGCGCAGGTTCGGACATAGGCGGCCACGGCCCCCACCTCCGGCCCGTCCGGCAGGGTGGAACCGAAGAGGTTGCGGTCCAGCGCCGCCTCCAGTTCCCCCGCCCCGCCCTTCAGGCCCGATTCGTACGCATCGGCCCGGCCATAGAAATGTGTGCCCAGGTCCTTGACCTTTTTGCCCACCACCATCTCGCTGGCGCCCAGTTCGCGCAGGCTGAAGTCCAGGTCGGTGAACATGTGGTCGAACAGCGCTTGATTGAGGCCCGCCAAATCCGGCCCCTCGGCCGCCAGGCGGCGCATCACCAGCCATGCGTGCAGGGTCACCACCTCGAACCGGCCCTCCACCGTGTCGGGCACCCCGCGGGCGTGGCCCGCCGCCGCCGTGTAGAATTGGGGCTGGCGCGCCTGATCGACGATGCCGGCATAGAGGCGCAACACGGCCGCCTGGTGGCGGTTGCGGCTGAACAGGGACTTCAGCAAGGCGATCACGGCGCGGAACCCGGCTTTCGTTGACAGGACAAAGCGGCTGGTGCGATTGTCACCGGCCAGATGGGGGGTGGTCGTCCACCGGTCAAGCGTGACACGGGATGTCACGCCGGACGGGGATGGCCTGGAACCCGGGCCGGTTGGTCCTCAATCTCCGGATTATCGCATCCCCCGCGACGGACGGGCGGTGCCTCAATCGTGGAACGGGGCCGACCCGCGATCAACGTTCTTGGGATTAACGTCTTAGACCATGCCGAACAAGACCCTTAAGTTGCTGTCTCCCGCCGGCCTGATTGGCGTGGGCCTGCTCGGGATCGGGCTGACGGCCTGCACCCCCACGGTGAACAACCGCGGCAACCTGGTGGAAGACCGCCGCCTGGCCGACGTCCATCCGGGGACCAGCACCAAGGAAGACGTCCAGAAGGCCCTGGGCTCACCCAGCACCACCAGCACGCTGGACGCCAACGTCTGGTACTACATCGGCGCCATCACCGAGAACGAAGCCTTCTTCGATCCTGACGTCGTGCAGCAGCGGGTGCTGCAGGTCAGCTTCGACGACCAGGGCGTGGTCAGCACCGTCGGCGACGTGGACCTGGCCCAGCAGCAGGACGTCAGCCCCGAGGATCGCGAGACCCCGACGGCCGGCCACGAGGTCACCTTCCTGGAGCAGTTGATGGGCAACCTCAACCGCGAGAAGAAGAAGGACGACAAGAAGAAGAAGGGCGGCGGTGGCGGCTGAGGCGCCCTGCCCGTCATTCCGGTCTTCGAGATAGAGAAAACCCCGGAGCGGCCGCCCCGGGGTTTTTGTTTGGGTTTGAAAGGGGCGCGTCAGCCGTGGGCCAGGATGGCCAGCAGCAGCAGCGCCACGATGTTGGTGATCTTGATCATGGGGTTCACGGCGGGGCCGGCCGTGTCCTTGTAGGGATCGCCCACGGTGTCGCCGGTCACGGCCGCCTTGTGCGCGTCCGAGCCCTTGCCGCCGTGGTGCCCTTCCTCGATGTACTTCTTGGCGTTGTCCCAGGCGCCGCCGCCCGACGTCATGGAAATGGCGACGAACAGCCCGGTGACGATGACGCCCAGCAGCATGGCGCCCACCGCCGAGAACGCCGCCCCCTTGCCGGCGATGGCGTTGATGACGAAGTACAGCGCCACCGGCGCCAGCACCGGCAGCAGCGAGGGGATGATCATCTCCTTGATGGCGGCGCGGGTCAGCAGATCCACGGCCTGGCCGTAGTCCGGCTTGGACGTGCCGGCCATGATGCCGGTGTTCTCGCGGAACTGGCGCCGCACCTCCTCCACCACCGAGCCGGCGGCGCGGCCCACCGCTGTCATGCCCATGGCGCCGAACAGGAAGGGCAGTAGCCCGCCCAGGATCAGGCCCACGACGACGAAGGGGTTGTCCAATCCGAAATCCAGCTTGCCCGACAGGTCGGCGAAGTAGGGATAGTCGGTCGGGTTGGCCATGAAGTAATGCAGGTCCTCGTTATAGGCGGCGAACAGCACCAGGGCGCCCAGGCCGGCCGAGCCGATGGCGTAGCCCTTGGTCACCGCCTTGGTGGTGTTGCCCACCGCGTCCAGCGCGTCGGTGGTCACCCGTACCTCCGCCGGCAGGTCCGCCATCTCCGCGATGCCGCCGCCGTTGTCGGTGACGGGGCCGTAGGCGTCCAGGGCCACGATCATGCCGGCCAGGGCCAGCATGCTGGTGACGGCGATGGCGATGCCCATCAGGCCCGCCATGAGGTGCGTCACCAGGATGGCGGCGCAGATGACGACGGCCGGCAGGGCCGTCGACTCCATGGAGATGGCCAGGCCCTGGATGACGTTGGTGCCGTGGCCGGTGGTGGAGCTTTGCGCCACCGACTTCACCGGCCGGTAGTTGGTGCCGGTGTAGTACTCGGTGATCCAGACGATCAGCGCGGTGACCACCAGGCCGACAACGGCGCAGCCGTACAGCGTCTGGCCGGTGAACTCCCTGCCGTTGACGGAGAAGGCGGTCTGCAGATGGTCGGGCAGCACCCAATAGGTGACGGCCCAGATGCCGGCCAGGGACAGGACGCCGGTGGCGATCAGGCCCTTGTACAGCGCCCCCATGATGTTGCCGCTGGACCCCAGCCGCACGAAGTAGGTGCCGATGATGGAGGTGATGATGCAGACGCCGCCGATGGCCAGCGGGTACAGCATCAGGGGCGCCAGCAGGTCGGTTCCGGCGAAGAAGATGGAGGCCAGCACCATGGTCGCCACCGTGGTGACGGCATAGGTCTCGAACAGGTCGGCGGCCATGCCGGCGCAGTCGCCCACGTTGTCGCCCACGTTGTCGGCGATGACGGCGGGGTTGCGGGGATCATCCTCTGGGATGCCCGCCTCGACCTTGCCCACCAGGTCGGCGCCCACATCCGCCCCCTTGGTGAAGATGCCGCCGCCCAGGCGCGCGAAGATGGAGATGAGCGAGGCGCCGAAGCCCAGCGCCACCAGGGCGTCGACCAGCGGCCGCCCCGTGATCTCCAGTTGGGAAAGCAGTCCGAAATAGCCGGAGACGCCCAGGAGCGCCAGGCCCGCCACCAGCATGCCGGTGACGGCGCCGGAGCGGAAGGCGATGGACAAGCCCGCCGCCAAGCCCTGGCGCGACGCTTCCGCCGTACGCACGTTGGCGCGGACGGAGACGTTCATGCCGATATAGCCCGCCGCCGCCGACAGCACGGCGCCCACGACGAAGCCCAGGGCGACGTACCATTTCAGCGTGACGTACAGCAGGATGGCGATGACGACGCCCACCACGGCGATGGTGCGGTACTGGCGGTTGAGGTACGCCCCCGCCCCCTCTTGGATGGCCGCCGCGATTTCCAGCATGCGGGGATTGCCCGGGCTGGCGGAGAGCACGGACCTGGCGGTGAAAAGACCATAGAGCACGGCCAAGGCGCCGCACCCCCACACGAAGGGAAGCACTCCTGTCATGTCGTTTCCTTTTCCCAGACTGGTTTCCCAGAGCCGGCGCCGCCCCAATTCTGGACGCTGGGTGTCGGTCGCCGTTTCAGCCTGAAAAAAGTGACATGGAAACAGGGCTTAAGCAATCGCCCCGCAAGATGGCGTCTAAAGGGTCAGAAAGTAAAACCGGGTGTCGACCGCCATGCGAGGAAAGGATGGGGGTAACTCGTCGGGATTAATCTGGAAAAAACCGCTTTTTTCATAAAAGCGATGGGCCGCCAGGAACTTAGCGGTCGTGCCCAAATACACGGCCCGCAGCGCCCGGTCCCTGGCATGTGCCAGCAAAGCCGTCAGCAGGCGGGTGGCCAGCCGGTGTGGCTCTCCCCGGTGACTGGCCGCCACGAACATCTTGCGCAAGGCGGACGCGCCGTCGCCGATATCCTTCAGCGCGATGGTGCCGACGATGCGGTCGCCCGCCACCGCCACCCAGAATTCCCCGGCACCCTGTTGGTAAAAGCCTGGAATGTCCCGCAGATCCGGTTGTTCGCCATAGGTGATGGGAATATCGAACTCTTCCCGCTGGATGGGGATGATCAGGTCGGCGATGCCCGACTCGTCACCCGGGCGGTAGGGGCGGATGAGCACATCCGTCCCCATCAATAAGCCGGGTGCTGGTTGACGGCCTGGATCAGCACATCATCGACCACGCCCTCGCCCATCACCTTGGGCGTGGCCTCGATCAGCCAGCGCCGCACCGCCACCACGTCGATCACCTGCCCGGCCTTGATCTGCTGCTGGCCCAGCTTGCCGTACAGCGTCTCGATATAGGCGTTCTGCAGGATGTAGCGCCGTTCCTTGACCTTGTCCTTGGCCTCGTCGCTGGCCACCTGGATCTGCACCTGCAGCAACAGGTTCTGCTCGATCTGCTTGTCGCCCATGACGGGCAGGACGAAGGGGCCGATGTCCACGAACTGCGGCGGGCCCGCGGGCTTCTTCTTTTCCTCCTCCACCTTGGGCTGGCCGTCCTTGTGGACCAGGAAGATGTAGCCGCCCACGCCGGCACCGATCAGGGCCAGCAGCGCCACCACCAGGAAAAGGATTTTCTTCATCGATACGTATCCAACGGAAAGAACGCCGGGGCGAAGCCCCGCCCCTCGACACCATCCTGGCGCCTGGACGTTAAAAAACCGTGCCCGGCCAAGGGTGGGACGGCCCCGCAGCCCCACCCCGTCGGCACAATAGACCAGGATCAGAAGTGCTGCCAGCCGGCGGCGCGGGGGGTGATGTCCCGGCCCATGGCGTCCACCAGCCGGGCGGGACCGGTGCCGTCGGTGTAGCCGCCGCCGGCCGCCAGGGGGCGCAGGCTGCCGATCTCGGTGATGGTCAGCTTGGCCTTGGCCGCCGCCGCCATGACGGCGGCGCGCTTGGCCGGCGGGACGGTGAACACCACCTCGTAATCCTCGCCACCCGTGGCCAGGTCGGTGATGGTGCACGCGTGCCCGGCCAGCATGCGGCGGGCGGGCGGCGACAGGGGAACGCGGCCGGCCTCCACCACCGCCACCAGGCCGCTTTCACGCACGATGTGCCCCAGGTCGGCCAGCAGGCCGTCCGACACGTCGGCCGACGCGGTGGCGCCGGCGCGCAACACCGGGCCCACGCCCAAGCGCGGCCGGGGGCGATAGAAGCGGTCCAGCAGGAACTGGCGGTCGTCCTCGGGCACGGGGCCCTTGCGCTGGCGGACCAGGGCCAGGCCCAGCGTGGCGTCGCCGATGGTGCCGGTGACGAAGACCAGGTCGCCCGGCCCGGCGCCGACGCGGCGGACGGCCGTGCCGGCGTCGATCAGGCCCAGGGCGCTGATGGCCAGGGTGATGGGCCCATCGGTGACGGTGCTGTCCCCGCCCAGCAGGTGGATGCCGAACTCCGCCTGGTCGGCGGCCAGGCCACCGGCGAATCCGGCCAGCCATTCCTCCGGCAGGGTGCGCGGCAGGCTGGTCACCAGACTATAAGCCAGGGGATCCGCCCCCTTGGCCGCCAGGTCGGACAGGTTGGTGCGCAGCAGCTTGCCGGCCACCAGGCCGGGCGCGTCGTCGGGGAAGAAATGGACGCCGGCCACCATGGCGTCGGTGGTGACCACCAGTTCCTTGCCCGGTGGCACGCTGACATAGGCGGCGTCGTCGCGCAGGCCCTGCGCCCCGGGGAAGCCCTGGGCCAGCGGACGGAAATAACGGGCGATGCGGTCGAATTCCCCCAGCGGTTGGTCGGCGCCCTTGTCCGGCTTGGCGGCGGCAGGCGCCGGGGCGCAGGGATCGGTACCCGTATCCACCATCCGCTGGGTCAACCTCTCAACGTCGGGGCGGGCCTCAGCCCTGGGCGCCCTCTTGGCCGCCGGCGCGGGACGCCAGTTCATCCGGGCGCACGATGCGCGCGACCTTGTCCAGAACGCCGTTGATCATGCCGGGTTCCCGGCCGGCGAAGAAGCCGTGGGCGACGTCGATGTAGTCGTTGATGACGATGCGGGCGGCGGTGTCGCCACCGGCCAGCAGTTCCCACGCGCCGGCGCGCAGGATGGCGCGCAGCAGCAGTTCCAGCCGGTCCAGGTGCTGGCGGTCCAGCGCCTGGCTCAGCACCGGGTCGATCTCATGCTGGCGCGAGGTGGCGCCACGCACGATGGCGGCGAACAACTCCCCATCCGCCGAGACGTAGCGGTCGCCATCCAGTTCCTGGCCCAGGCGGAAATTGGCGTACTCGGTGATGATCACCTCGGGGGAGCTTTCCGTCAGCTCGATCTGGTACAGCGCCTGCACGGCGTTCAGGCGGGCGGCGCTGCGCCGCGCCTTGGCGGAACCGGCCCGCTTGGGCGTGGGAAGCTTCACTTCCGGCGTGGGCGTGGGGGTGGTGACCTTTTTGCGGGGAGCCATGATGTCGGGAACGCTTTTCGCCAGGAAGGAAGGGGAATCGGAAAGTAGGGAAAGATGCGGCAGCCGGGCTCGCCGGCCAACCGAAAAATCATCCGGCATAGCGGGCCTGCCCGTAAAGCGGCCACCGAGACGCGGCAGACACCAACGGCAGGCCGCACCCTTTTAGGCTGCGACCACCCGCCGCTTGAGGGCGCACAAACTACCGCGTGTTCAGCCGGAACTGCCGCTTCAGCTCGATCATCTCCAGGCAGGCGCGGGCCGCCTCCCCGCCCCGGTTCTTCTGCGCCACCGCCGCGCGGGCCCAGGCCTGCTCCCGATTCTCCACGGTCAGCACGCCGTAGCCCAGCGCCAGGGTGTGGCGCAGCACCAGCTCGTTCAGGCCCCGGGCGCATTCGGCGGCCACGGTGTCGTAGTGCGTGGTCTCGCCCCGGATGAGGCAGCCCAGCGCCACATAGCCGTCGAAGCGGCGGCGGCCGGAATAGAAGTCCATGGACTTCACGGCGTACTGCAGGGCCGCCGGCAGTTCGAACGTTCCCGGCACCTGGAAATGCTCGTACGTCGCGCCGGCCCGGCTGATCTCGGCCACGGCCCCGCGCACCAGTTCCTCGCCGATGTCCTCGTAGAACCGGGCCTCGACGATCATGATGTGGGGGGCTTCGGCCAAGCGGCGGCTCCTCTAAGCGACCGGCGGACGCGGCGGGATGGCGCGCTGGCTGAGGATGGTCAGGCCGTAACCCTCGACACCCACCAGGGTTTTGGGGTTGTTGGTCAGCAGGTGCAGCTCCTTGACCCCCAGGTCCAGCAGGATCTGGGCGCCCACACCGTAGTCGCGCAGCTGGCCGCCGTCGGGCGCGCCGGCGCCATCCAGCGCCCGCAGCCGGTCCAGCAGGGAGAAGGGCTGCGCGTCGCGGATGACGACGATGACGCCCCGCCCCTCGCGCGCCACGGTGGCCATGGCGATGTCCAGGTCGCCGGCGCCCTGGCGGCGGACGTCGCCCAGCAGGTCGTGCACCACCTCCAGCGCGTGCATGCGCGCCAGCACCGGCCGGCCGTCATCCACATCGCCCATGACCAGGGCCAGATGCTCCGCCCCGGTGATCCGGTTCTTGTAGACGTGCACGGTGAAGTGGCCGCCGTGGCGGCTTTCGATGGCGGTGGTGTAGGTGCGCTCCACCAGCGTCTCGGTGCGACGGCGATAGGCGATCAGGTCGGCGATGGTGCCGATCTTCAGCCCGTGCTCGGCGGCGAAGGGCAGCAGGTCCGGCAGGCGGGCCATGGTGCCGTCGTCCCTCATGATCTCGCAGATCACGCCGGCCGGCAGCTTGCCCGCCAGGCGGGCGAAGTCCACCGCCGCCTCCGTATGGCCGGCGCGGACCAGCACGCCGCCGTCGCGCGCCACCAGCGGGAAGATGTGGCCGGGACTGGCGATGTCCTGCGGGCCGCTGTTGGGATCGATGGCGACGGCGATGGTGCGGGCGCGGTCGGGGGCGGAAATGCCGGTGGTGACCCCTTCCCGCGCCTCGATCGACACGGTGAAGGCCGTCTGGTGGCGCGAGGCGTTGTCCCGCGACATCAGCGGCAGGTTCAGCCGGTTGATCTGGGCCGTGTCCATGGACAGGCAGATCAGGCCGCGGCCGTGGCGGGCCATGAAGTTCACGGCGGCCGCGTCACAGCATTCCGCCGGGATGACCAGGTCGCCCTCATTCTCGCGGTCCTCGTCATCCACCAGGATGAACATGCGGCCGGCGCGGGCCTCCTCGATCAGTTCCTCAGGCGTGGACAGGGCCACGGAGACCGGCGTGTTGCTCATTATTTCGTTTCCGCGAGACGGGCGACGTAGCGCGCCAGCATGTCGACTTCCAGATTGATCACTCCGCCAGCCTTCAGGTGCTGGAAGGTGGTCTTTTCCTGGGTGTGGGGGATGATATTGATGCCGAAGCGCGTGCCCGCGACCGAGTTCACGGTCAGCGACACGCCATCCAGCGCCACCGAGCCCTTGGCGGCGATGAAGCGCGCCAGATACGGCGGCGCGTCGAACCACCAGCGCTGGCTGTCGCCGTCCGGCTGCACGCCGACAATGTTGATGACGCCGTCGACATGGCCATAGACCAGGTGGCCGCCCAACTCGTCCCCCAGGCGCAAGGACCGCTCCAGATTCACGGGCGTGCCGGCCTGCCAAGTGCCGGTGGTGGTCTTGGAATGGGTCTCGGCCGACACGTCCACCTTGAACCAGCCCCGGCCGCCGTCCTGACCACCATCCTGGCCCTTCTCGACCACGGTGAGGCAGACGCCGTTGCAGGCGATGGAGGCGCCGATGGCGACCGTCTCCAGGTCGAACCCGGTGGCGATGGTGAAACGGGTATCGCCACGCCGTTCAACAGCGGTGACCTGCCCGACATCCGTGATGAGTCCGGTAAACATGGGCGACAAACTAGGCCCGGCCGCCCCGGCTGGCGAGCACAAAATGGCGGCGTTTCCCGCGCGAAACCGCAAACCGGTCACCCGATGCGGCGATAGCTCTCGGCCTTGTCATCGCCGGCCGGACGCACGTCCACGAGACTGAAGCGCGGCGCGGCGTTCAGCCGCTCCAGCCCGAAGCCCTGGGCCGCCGCCAGGCCGTCGCCGCCGATGACCTTGGACGCCCGGTACCATTCCAGGCGGTCCACCAGATCCTCCTTGAAGAGGGAGGCGGCCAACTGCGCCCCACCCTCCACCAGCACCCGGGTCAGGCCGCGCCCGCCCAGGGCTGCCAGCACGGCGGCCAGCGGCATGACGCCGTCGGCGTCGGCAGGGATCTCGATGATGTCCACCCCGCATTCCTGATAGGCGCGGCGGCGGGTGGCGTCGCCGCCGGCCAGGGTCGCCACCCACACCGGCACGCGGCGGGCGTCGCACACCAGGCGGCTGGTCAGCGGCAAGCGCAGGCGCCTGTCCACCACGATGCGGATGGGGGAGCGGTCCTCCAGCCCTGGCAGGCGGCAGGTCAGCTCCGGATCATCGGCCAGGGCGGTGCCGATGCCCACCATGATGGCGTCGTGGATGCTGCGCAGGCCGTGCCCCCAGGAGCGGGCGACGGGGCCGGTGATCCATTGGCTTTCATGCGCCTTGGTGGCGATGCGGCCGTCCAGGGTGGTGGCCAGCTTCAGGGTCACCATGGGGCGGCCCTCGGTGACGCGGCGCAGGAAGCCCTCGGTCACCAGCCGCGCCTCCTCGTCCAGCAGGCCCATGTCCACGGTGATGCCGGCGTCGCGCAGGCGGGTGACGCCCCGGCCGGAGACGCGGGGGTCGGGATCGCCGATGGCGACGACCACGCGCTTGATGCCGGCCGCCACCAGGGCGTCGGCGCAGGGCGGCGTCTTGCCGACGTGGCTGCAGGGTTCCAGCGTGACGTAGGCGGTGGCCCCCTCCGCCGCGTTGCCGGCCTGGGCCAGGGCCACCGTCTCGGCATGCGGACGCCCGCCGGGCTGGGTCCAGCCCCGGCCCACCACGCGGCCGTCCTTGACGATGACGCAGCCCACCGCCGGGTTGGGCCAGCAACGCCCCAGCCCGCGCGAGGCGAGCGAAAGTGCCGCGCGCATGTGCGCGACGTCGTCGGCGGTGTGGTGATGGGGCATGGTGGACATGGGAACGCGGCCTCTCCTCAGTCCATAGGATGGGCCGTCAGGCGGGGCCCGTTCAAGCCCCGCCTGGAGGTATCATATCGTCAGGCTTCAGGATCGGTCTTAAGATGGCCGACGAACTCATTGAAATCGGCCACTTCGCGGAAGTCCTTGTAGACCGAGGCATAGCGGATGTAGGCGATCTGGTCCAACTGGGCCAGCGTGTCCATCACCATGCTGCCGATCTGCTTGGACGGGATTTCCGTCTCACCGGACGATTCCAGCTGGCGAACGATGGAGTTCACCACCCGGTCGATACGGTCGGCGTCCACCGGCCGCTTGCGCAAGGCGACCCGCATCGACCGCAAGACCTTTTCGCGGTCGAAGGGTTCGCGCTGCCCGGTCGCCTTCACCACGGTCAACTCGCGCAGCTGCACGCGCTCGAACGTCGTGAACCGCGCGCCGCAGGAGGGGCAGAAGCGGCGGCGGCGGATGGCGGAGTTATCCTCGGTGGGCCGAGAATCCTTCACCTGGGTGTCGTCGTTACCACAAAACGGGCAGCGCATTACTCCTGGTCCCCCTCCGTGTAAGGCCGTTCAACCAGCCTTGTTTCAGTAAATCGGGAAACGGCGGCAGAGCGCCTGAACCTTTTCCCGCACCCGCGCCTCGGCGGCCGAGTTGTCGCCGTTGGACTTGGCCAGCGCGTCCAGCACCTCGATGATCATCTCGCCGACCTGGCGGAATTCTTCGGTGCCGAAGCCGCGCGTGGTGGCGGCCGGGGTGCCCAGGCGGACACCGGAGGTCACCATCGGCTTTTCCGGGTCGAAGGGCACGCCGTTCTTGTTGCAGGTCATGCCGGCGTGTTCCAGGCTGACCTCGGCGTCACGGCCGGTCAGCTTCTTGGGACGCAGGTCGACCAGCACGATGTGGCTGTCGGTGCCGCCGGACACGATGTCCAGGCCGCCCTTGATCAGCACGTCGGCCAGCACCTGGGCGTTGGCCTTCACCTGGGCGGCGTATTCCTTGAACTCGGGCTTCAGCGCCTCGCCGAAGGCCACGGCCTTGGCGGCGATGACGTGCATCAGCGGGCCGCCCTGCAGGCCGGGGAACACCGCCGAGTTGATCTTCTTGCCCAGGTCCAGGTCGTTGGACAGGATCATGCCGCCGCGCGGACCGCGCAGGGTCTTGTGCGTGGTGGTGGTGACGATGTGGGCGTGCGGCAGCGGGCTGGGATAGACGCCGGCGGCGACCAGGCCCGCGTAATGGGCCATGTCCACCATCAGATAGGCGCCGATCTCATCCGCGATGGCGCGGAAGCGGGCGAAGTCGATCTCCCGCGGGTAGGCGGAGGCGCCGGCGATGATCAGCTTGGGCTTGTGCTCGCGGGCCTTGGCCTCCATCGCCTCGTAATCAATGCGGTGGTCTTCCGGGCGCACGCCATAGCTGACGACGTTGAACCACTTGCCGGACTGGTTGGCGGCGGACCCGTGGGTCAGGTGGCCGCCGTGGGTCAGGTCCATGCCCATGAAGGTGTCGCCCGGCTTCAGCAGGGCCATGAACACCGCCTGGTTGGCCTGCGCGCCGGAATGCGGCTGCACGTTGGCGTAGGCGCAGTTGAACAGGGCCTTGGCGCGGTCGATGGCCAGCTGCTCGGCCACGTCGACATACTCGCAGCCACCATAATAGCGCTTGGACGGGTAGCCTTCGGCGTACTTGTTGGTCAGGACGGAGCCCTGGGCCTCCAGCACGGCGCGGGAAACGATGTTCTCCGACGCGATCAGCTCGATCTGGTCCTGCTGCCGGCGCAGCTCGTCACCAATGACGCGGGCCAGGTCGGGATCGGCCGCCGCGAGCGTGTCGCTGAAGAAACCAGCGCTTTGAGTAAAAGCCATTCTGACAACCCTCTGTGATGCGGATCCGCGTCGTCTGGACCCGCGCCGGGGCGCCGGTCCCGGGAAGCGCCTCAGCCCAGCATGGCAACGCGCCGGGCGTGACGTCCCCCTTCATACGGCGTGGACAGGAAAGCCAAGGTGCAATCGCGCGCCACCTCCAGCCCGACGATGCGGGCCCCGAGCACCAGGACGTTGGCGTCGTTGTGCTGGCGGCAGAGACGGGCGGTGGTG
This sequence comes from Nitrospirillum guaranorum, assembly GCF_034653275.1. Taxonomy (NCBI): domain Bacteria; kingdom Pseudomonadati; phylum Pseudomonadota; class Alphaproteobacteria; order Rhodospirillales; family Azospirillaceae; genus Nitrospirillum; species Nitrospirillum guaranorum. The sequence goes on from NZ_JAYEES010000003.1 coordinate 1,928,215, forward strand.
ATGTCGTGGCATAGGGCCGCGCGGACATGGCGGTGCCGGTTGGCGGCGATGCTGATGCCGATGCCGGTGCCGCAGATCAGCACGCCGGCCTCGGCCCGGCCGTCGGCCAGGGCGGCGGCCACGGCGTCGGCGAAATTGGGGTAATCGACGCTGGCGGGGCCGTCGGTGCCCAGGTCCAGGACAGCCACGCCCTGCTCTTCCAGCAGCGCCTTCAGCGCGGCCTTCAGCTCGGTGCCGGCGTGATCGGAAGCGATGGCGAACGTCTTGGCGGTCATGAGGCCCAACCTATTTCGTGAACGCACGAACAGGGGGCGCGCCCGCATGGCCCGCCCCTTCGGCGCCGCCCCCGGCCCGGACGCCCGCGAATGGTGCGGCGCCACAAGAAGTGGGGGCTAAAAACCGTGTGGACACTACCAGATGCGCTCTGCCGGCACCAGTTCCGGGATCCGCTGGCGGCGCAGCCAGGATATGCCCCGCACGCCGATCTAAACCCGCTGAACCCGCTGGCGCGCGCGCCAACGCGTGGGGCGTGTACGCGCTGGTGGTTGTGGCGGCCGGCCGACAACGTCCAGTAGAACCATTTGCGCCCGCAATAGCCTGCCAATGCAGCAACTCAACGGTGAAGCCCACAATCCGTCTAAAATTGTCCACATGTGATGGACATCACAATCAATGGGATCCAGCCCAACTATCCCCATCCAAGTCAACACGGCTAAACACTTGGTGAAGGGCATGAAGACCAGCCCTACGTCGATAGGACAAGCCGAATTAACATTGACATAACATTATGACTGTGCGAGGGGTACACCCACTTCGTTCCAATGTGTCAAGGCAGTTGAAATGATTGAACAACAGGACGGCGACCTGCGCGCGTCTCAACTTCTCCGGATGACGTCGGAAATCGTCTCTGCCTATGTTGGCAAAAATGCTCTGCCGGCCCAGCAGATTCCCGAGATCATCAGCACGGTTTACGGCTCTCTGGCCGGCCTCGACATGCCGCAGGTCGAAGCTCAGCCGGAGCCGCAGCGCCCCGCCGTGCCCGTGCGCAAGTCGGTCACCCCCGAATACATCGTCTGCCTGGAAGACGGCAAGAAGCTGAAGATGCTGAAGCGGCATCTGCGCTCGACCTATAACATGACCCCCGACGAATACCGCGCCAAGTGGGGCCTGCCGGCCGACTATCCCATGGTCGCCCCGAACTACGCCGCCCAGCGGTCGGAGTTCGCGAAGAAGATTGGCCTGGGCAAGGCCCCGGCGGACCAGCCGCGCCGCCGCGCGTCCTGAGTCATCGAATGACGGCCCAGCCCCTCCGAGGCTGGGCCGACCAATGAAAAACCGCCGCCCCAACAGGAGCGGCGGTTTTTCATTTTTGGCTCAGAACAAAGACTTGGCTGGTGGTTCAGACCAGGATGCCGCGCGGCTTGTTACGCCGTTTCGCCAGGACGTACCGCAGCTTGGCCACCGCCACGCGGCGCAAATGTTCCTGCGGCAGGTTGGCCGGCCCCTGGATCGAGACCTCGACGCCCGTGTTGGCGTCGATGGCGGTCGCCTTCACGATCTGACCGATCCGATGGTATTCGACATAGACTTCGTCGTTCCCGGCCATCATCCGGCACCCTGCTTGAAAATAAACGCCGGCGTTCAGGCGGCGGAACTGGCAGGATAATTGGTGTAGTCCAGGGCCGAGGTCCAGAACCGCTCCAGCTTGCGCATCAGTTCGTTGGCCTTGTTCAACTCATCCGCCGACAGACCCGCCTCACCCAGCGCGCCCACCTGGCGCTCGAACAGGGTGTTGATCTTGTCGCGCAGGGCGATGCCCTTGTCGGACAGGCGGACGCGCACGGACCGGCGATCATGGGCCGACCGCTCCTGCGTCAGGTAGCCGTTCTCATGCATCTTCTTGACGTTGTAGGAGACATTCGACCCCAGGTAGTACCCCCGCGCGGTCAACTCCCCCACCGTCAGCTCATCCTCACCGATATTGTAGAGAATCAAGCTCTGGACGTTGTTGATGTCCTGCACACCCTGCCGGTCCAGTTCCACCTTCAGCACTTCCAGAAAGTGCCGATGCAGCCTTTCGATCAACAGGATGCTGTCGTAGTAAGGTTGCTTCAAAGCCCTCTCCTTCACACTGAACCGACGACATAGAGTGTTCGCCGGCAAGTAAACCGGCATGAACCATTTGGGATACGTAGATTCCATTGGACGGACAAGACTTTAACGCATCGCCCCCGGGTAATCGACCCGATAATGTAAGAAATGCTCAGAATCTGGCGGTTAAGCCAACCCAAACCTACCCCGAAAGGACAGGTCGGTTATCCGTTTATCCGGCATATCTCTTCCGGAGGGATAGCCGGGCCGATTCCCGCCCGGCCTGCCGCTTCGGTGTACGTCAATCGGTGAAGGTGAGATCCCCCGACGGCACCGGCTGGAAGTGCCGCTCCACCTCAGACTCGGATACCTCGGCCAGGGTCGCCGGCCGCCATTTTGGTTGGCGGTCCTTATCCACCAGCTGGGCCCGGATGCCTTCGTAAAAGTCGTGGCCGGCCATCACCGCCTGGGTCATGCGGTATTCCATGACCAGCACGTCCTCGATCTCCAGCGACACGCCCCGGCGCAGTTGGCTCAAGGTCACCTTCAGGCTGGTGGGCGACATCTGCGACAGGGTCTTCACCGTGGCCGATGCCCAGGCGTCGTCGAAACCCTGCGTTTCATCGCACAGGCAGGCCAGGATCTCCTCCACCGTCTCGGCGTTGAAGCTGCGGTCGATCGACGGTGTGTGGGCGGCCAGGGGCGCCTCGCCGGGGAAGGTGGCGTGGCGGGCCAGCACGGCGTCGACGGCGGTGTGCGCCTGCGCGCCATAGCTGGCGGCGGCCAGCTCCTCCACCAGCGCCCCCAGCTGGGCGGAAGGGATGTGGTGGGTGGCGATTCCGGCATAGGCGGCGTCGGCGGCGCCCAGCCGGGCGCCGGTCAGCGCCAGGTAGGTGCCCAGCTCCCCCGGCAGGCGGGACAGGAAGTAGCCGCCGCCCACGTCGGGGAACAGGCCGATGCCCGTCTCCGGCATGGCCAGCAGGGTCTTCTCCGTCGTCACCCGGTGGCTGCCGTGCACCGACAGGCCCACGCCGCCCCCCATGGTGATGCCGTCCAGCAGCGCGATGTAGGGCTTGGGATAGCGCTTGATGCGGCGATTCAGCCGGTATTCCTCCCGGAAGAAGTCACGGGCGATGGTGCCGTCCCCCTCCCCGGCCTGCCGGGCCTTGCCGCTGTCCCACACGGCGCGCACGTCGCCGCCGGCGCAGAAGGCGCGGTCCCCGGCCCCCTGGATCACCACCGCCTTGATGGCCGGATCCCGGGCCCAGGCGGCCAGCTGCGGATCGATGACCCGGATCATGTCCAAGGTCAGCGCGTTCAGAGCCTTGGGCCGGTTCAGCAGCACATGGCCGATGGCGCCGCGCACGGTGCAGATGACGTGGGGCTGCTCCGCCTCCAAGTCCACGGTCTTGCTCATTCCCTCATCCCCCGAAGTTCGCCGAGGCCCGTTGGGGCCTTCAAATTTATCTGTGGGGCGGCCCTAGTGCCCCGCCCGTTGACAGGGATCATAGGGAGCGGCACCGGGCAATACCAGCCCGGCGGCCGTCGCCGCCCTGGGCAAGGCAGCGTTGACCTGGGCGGGCGGCCTGCCCCCGTCCGCGCCCTTGAGGGGCGGGGATCCCAGGCGTAGCATTCCCGGCACCGGTTCCTTACCCAACGTCACTCCCAAACGTCTCAAGGACTTGGAGACCTTCCATGGTTGATCATGCCTCCCTGCCCCGCCGCTTCGGCGGCGATCCCCGCCAGCGTCCGCGCCGCAACCGCGTCGACGCCTGGACGCGCCGGCTGGTGGCGGAAACCCGGCTGTCGGTTGACGACCTGATCTGGCCGGTCTTCGTGGTGGATGGGGAGAACCAGCGGGAGCCCGTGACCTCCATGCCGGGGGTGGAGCGGCTCAGCATCGACCTGCTGGTGCCGGCCGTGGCCGAGGCGCGCGACCTGGGCATCCCCTGCGTGGCCCTGTTCCCCTGCCTGTCGGCGGACCAGAAGGACCCCATGGGCAGCGAGGCGACCAACCCCGACAACCTGATGTGCCGGGCCCTGCGCGCCATCAAACGCGAGGTGCCGGACATCGGCACCCTGGGCGACGTGGCGCTGGACCCCTACACCAGCCACGGCCACGACGGCATCGTCACCGACGGCCGCATCCTGAACGATGAGACGGTGGCCGTGCTGGTGCAGCAGTCGCTGGTGCAGGCGGCGGCGGGCTGCGACATCATCGCCCCGTCCGACATGATGGACGGCCGCGTCGGCGCCATCCGTGACGCATTGGACGAGAGCGGGCATGAGCTGACGCGCATCTGCGCCTATGCCGCCAAGTACGCCTCCGCCTTCTACGGCCCCTTCCGCGACGCGGTGAAGACCGGCGGCTTGCTGAAGGGCGACAAGCGCACCTACCAGATGGATTCCGCCAACACCAACGAGGCCCTGCGCGAGGTGCAACTGGACCTGGAGGAAGGTGCCGACATGGTCATGGTGAAGCCGGGCCTGCCCTACCTGGATATCGTCCATCGGGTGAAGGCGGAGTTCGGCGTGCCCACCTTCGCCTACCAGGTCAGCGGAGAGTTCGCCATGATGAAGGCGGCCGCGCAGAACGGCTGGATGGATTACGAGAAGTCGCTGCTGGAAACGCTGCTGGCATTTCGCCGCGCCGGGGCGGACGCCATCCTGACCTACGGCGCCATCGATGCCGCCCGCCTGCTGCGGGCCGGCTACTGATCCCGAAGCGGCGCGGACCGGGATGCCGCCGGTCCGCGCCCTTCCGTCATTCGGGGTCGTGGCAGACGGCCTCGATATTGTGGCCGTCGGGATCCAGCACGAAGGCCCCGTAATAGTTGGGATGATAGTGCGGGCGCAGGCCCGGGGCACCGTTATCGCGGCCACCGGCGGCGAGTGCGGCGGCGTGGAAGGCGTCGACCGTCTTGCGGTCCGGCGCCGCGAAGCTGATGTGCAGGGCCCCACCCTGTAGCCGCCGCCCCGTGCCGATCCAGAAATAGGGTTTGCCGTCGCTGCCGTAGCCGGCATGGGCGCCGGCGCCCGTCATCTCCGCGGTGATGTCCATGAGGCGGGTGATGCCCAACGGGGCCAGGGCGTGGTCGTAAAAGGCGGAGGAGGTCGCGAAGTCGGCGACCGAGAAGCCGATGTGATCCAGCACAGGAATGACCCTCCCATATGTTTATTATCGCGCCCCCATCATGCCAGCGTTTCCAGAAAACGCACCAGGCATCGATCAAGCCATCCACCACCTAAAATAGCGCTCCGCCCCTCGTCCGTGGCATGGAATCCGACGTGCCCCCCTTTGGTCACGACCAGAGGCACCAGCGCCGGATGCGCCGTCCAGTCGAAGGCCAGATAGGGTTCGGGCGCTATCCAGGGATCGTCCAGGGCGTGGATGACCAGGGTGGGCCGGGTGATGGCGGGCAGGAATGGGAGCGCGCTGTTGACACGATAATACTCCTCCGCGTCCCGCCAGCCGTTGGCCGGCGCCACATAGCCGTCGTCGAAGTCATAGATGGTGCGGGCGTGGCGCACCGCCGCCTGACGTTCCGCCTCGGCGGTTCCCGGCTCGGCCGGGGTGGCCAGGGTCTCCGCCTTCATCTGGCGCAGCAGCCACAGATGGTAGGGACGGTTGCGCGCCTTCAGGAAGCGGCGGGAGGTCGCGGACAGGTCGATGGGCGCCGATACGGCCACGCCGCCGCGCACCATGGCGGGCAACTCCCCCACCTCGCCCATCAGCTTCAGCACCATGTTGCCCGCCAGGGAATATCCCACCACCACCACGCCGGCCGCCGTCAAATCCGGCAGGGTGGCGGCCAGGTGGACCAGCACGGCGCGGGCATCCTGCGTGCGGCCAGCGTGGTAGCGCTGGCGCGTCCGGCCGACCAAGGGGCCGGCGCCGCGCAGGTTCAGGCGCAGGACGGCATGGCCGCGCGCCAGCACCGCCCCGGCGGCGGCGCGGATGTAGGCGCTGTCCTCCGACCCCGCCAGGCCATGGACCAGCACCACCAAGGGGCGGGCGTCCGCCGGCGCGGCCGGGCGGTGCAGCGTGCCGGCCAGGCTGTCGCCGCTGCCGTCGTCCATGGGGAAGACCAGCGCCTGTCCCGCCGGCAGGGGATGCCGGGGCCGCCGCAGGGTGTTGCGCAAGGTCTGGAGATCAGGCCCCAGCCACGGCGGGCGCGGCCGGAAGGCCGGATAACCGGGGGGCAGGGGCGGAACGGGGGACGGCAACTTAGCGCAGGAAGTCGCGCACGGCCGCCAGCTGCGCCGGATCCATCAGCGCCGGGGCGTGGCCGGCGTCGGCCACCTCGAACAGCGTGGCCTTGGGGCCCCGCTGCGTCATCGCCCGCGCGATCTCGGCCGTCAGCAGGTCGGACTGCAGGCCGCGGATGGCCAGGACGGGGCAGCGGATCATGCCCCACACCGGCCACAGGTCGACATCGGTGATGGGCTGGGTCTGGAAGGCGCGGGCGATGCCAGTGTCATAGGCCAGGCCCAGCGTGCCGTCGGGCCGCGTCCAATAGCCGTGCTCCGCCAGGTGGCGCCACTGCGCGTCCGTCAGGTCGCCGAAGGGGGCGTAGACCAGGCTGAGATAGCGCTGCACCTCTTCCACCGTGTGGAACACCGGGTTGGTGCCGACATAGGTGCCGATGCGTTCCAGCGCCGCCTTGGGCACCAGCGGGCCGACATCGTTGACCACCAGGCGGGTCACCGGGGTGTCGCCCTGGGCCGCGAGGATCATGCCGATCAGACCGCCCATGGAGGTGCCGACCCAATCCAGGCTTTCCACATCCAGGCGCGCGATCAGGGCCGCCATGTCGGCCAGGTACTGGGGGTAGCCGTAGAGGTCGGGATTGGCCAGCGTGCCGCTCCTGCCCCGGCCCACCACGTCGGGGCAGACCACGCGGGCGCCCAGGCTGTCCGCCAGATGCGCCGCCAGCACGTCGAAGTCGCGGCCGTTGCGGGTCAGGCCATGGCAGCAGACGATGGTGCGGCTGGCATGTCCGGTATCCGGACTCCACTGCGTGTAGGCCAGGCGGTGGAAGCCCAGGGCGGAGAGACCCCGAAGGGTATGTTCGGTCATGGTCGCCATGGGCAAAGCGATACCATGGCCCCCGGCTCGGGGAAAGCCCACCCTTGGCCAAAGGGCGAGGCGTGACCATATGGCGCCCATTGTTCGTTCGGGGTGGTGTTCATTCCGGATGGGTACCGATCCCGGGCCGCCGCGCGGGGCTATCCCACAGGCGCTCCATTTAGGATTTGTCGCGCCGGCCCCGGCCCCGGTTACACTGCCCTGGTTATACTGTTCGTCCAAGGTTTCAAGGCATAAGGGGAGACCGGCTTGGCCAGCGCGGGTGGCGACGAGAAGGCGCCCATCATCATCAAGAAGGTGAACAAGGGCGGCGACGGGCACCACGGCGGCGCCTGGAAGGTGGCGTACGCCGACTTCGTCACCGCCATGATGGCCTTCTTCCTGCTGCTGTGGCTGCTGAGCGTGACCACGGCGGAGCAGAAGCTGGGCTTGGCCGACTATTTCAGCCCCGCCACCCCATCCAAGCAGGAAAGCGGCGCCGGCGGCGTGCTGGGCGGCAAGACCATCACGGTCAACGGTGCCGCCATGAACAACAGCTCCCCCACATCGGTGGCGGTGCCCCTGCCCTCGCGCCCCCAGGCCTCCAACGCCTTCCAGTCGGTGGAGGACGCCACGGACGAGGCCCAGGGCAAGCCCGACGGCAAGGATGAGAAGACCAGCGGCACCACCGACAACACCGGCGGGCGCAGCGACGGCAGCAAGTCGGGTGACGGCCGGCTGGACATGGACCAGAACGGCGACGGCAAGGTGGATGAGCAGGAACTGAAGCAGGCCCTGGCCCAGCACGAGGACCAGCAGTTCAAGGAGATCGAGAAGGAGCTGCGCCAGGCCATCCAGCAGGTGCCGGAACTGAAGGCCCTGCAGCAGAACGTCATCATGCAGCGCACGCCGGAGGGGGAGCGCCTGAACCTGGTGGACCAGGACGGCTATTCCATGTTCCCGTCCGGCAGCGCCAAGATGAACAGCCAGACGGCCCAGCTCCTGTCCTTGGTGGCGCAGGCGGTGGCCAAGCTGCCCAACAAGGTGTCCATCACCGGCCACACCGACAACACCCCCTTCGCCAATAACGGCGGCGGCAACTACGGCAACTGGGAACTGTCGTCGGATCGCGCCAACGCCAGCCGCCGCGCCCTGGCCGCCGCCGGCGTGGCCGAGGATCGCATCGCCTCCGTCGTGGGGCTGGCCGACCGCGACCCGTTGTTCCCCGAGGATCCCAAGTCGCCCCGCAACCGGCGCATCAGCATCACCGTGCTGCGTGAACATCCCCTGACAGAAACGGCCACGCCACCGGGCGCGGCCGCCACGCCCGCGGGCGTCCGCACCACCCCGGCCGGCCAGCCGGTGCCGCCCCCGCCGCCTTCGGTCACCAGCCGGCCGGAAGGGGGCGGGCGCTAAAGCGTGGGGCGACCGGATAGCCGCTTAATCCGAAAGGGAATGCCACTGGCACGGTCTTACATCTCCCGGTAAAGTTCATCGGGCGCCAACATCGGGTATCGTTTCATCGGGTGCCGGTTCTGAGGGCACCGTTTTGGCCGGCATGGTTCTTGAGTAAGCCAGTATTCAGTAGGCCTAATATTCGCTTATGACGTCCCCTGGCGTATCCTTCCGGGGATACCGTATCATTCCATGAAAGGCGCGGATGTCCGTCATCCCCCCCCATTCCCGGCCGTTGCAGCAATTCTACCGCTCCGGCCCCATGCCCTGCCCCTACCTGCCCGGGCGCATGGAACGCAAGCTGTTCACCCGCCTGGTGGGGCAGCAGGCCAGCGGGGTCAATTCCGCCCTGTCGCGCGCGGGCTTCCGCCGCAGCCACGACATCGTCTACCGGCCGGTCTGCAGCGGCTGCGCCGCCTGCGTGCCGGTGCGCATCCCCGTCGCCACCTTCACCCCCAGCAAGACCATGCGCAAGGTCATGCGCGCCAACGCCGACCTGGTGGCGGGCGTGCAGCCGGCCAGCGCCACGGCGGAACAATTCCAGGTCTTCGCCAGCTATCAGGCCGCGCGCCACAGCGACAGCGACATGAGCCGCATGGGCATGACCGACTATGCCGCCATGATCGAGGAAGGCCAGGTCGACAGCCGGCTGTACACCCTGCGCGACGGCGGCGGCACCCTGATGGGCGCCATCCTGACCGACCGGCTGGATGACGGCTTTTCCGCCGTCTACAGCTTCTACAACCCCGACATGCCGGAACGCAGCCTGGGCACCCATCTGATCCTCACCCTGGTGGACCAGGCCCGCCGCGAGGGCCTGCCCCACGTCTATCTGGGCTATTGGATCGAGGGCAGCCGCAAGATGGATTACAAGCGGCGCTTCCAGCCGCTGGAGGCCTTGGGCCGCGACGGTTGGCTGCCGCTGGATCCGGCGTCCTGACAACGGTTTTTGCCGTCAGACGCCGTCACATTTTCAAAATTCATTGCACAATGCAAAACGCTTCTTTCATTGAGCAAGAGGCACCATCCCATTCGCGAGTCGGCGGCGCCAAACCGCTGCTAAATTAACGGCATGTATATTGCTGTGTTGCGATGTGCTTGATAGCGGCGCCCATGGGGGGCGTCGCGCGGAACCGTTAGAGAAGGGTGCCTTCGTCCCATGCGTGCGGTCAGCGGTTTCATCCGCCCTGCGTTCCTGGCCTTGGTTCTGGCGTTGCCGGCGGTGAAGCCGGCGATGGCGCTGAACATCGCCGTGAAGGGGGTGGTGGAGTCCAACTGCTTCGTGTCCGTCTCCACCGGCGACAGCAATCTGTCGACGGATGGCGGCAACGTCATGCTGGGCGACCTGGGCGAGCACTGCAACGAATCCGCCGGGTACACCGTGGTGCTGTCGTCCAACAATGGCGGTGCCCTGGTCGACGCCAACGGCAACAAGATCCCCTACACCATCTCCTACGACCAGGTGGACGGCCGCCCCCTGAGCGAGCCGCAGGTCATCAACCGCCTGGACCCGCAGACGGAACTGCGCACTGGCAGCATCCTGCTCAGCCTGCCGCGCCAGACCGTGCGCCGTGGCGGCTTCTTCAGCGACACCGTCACCATCACCGTCCGCGCCCGATAAGCCGCGCCCGCCAGGCTGTGCCCGCTAAGGCGAGGCAGGCCGCCGCCATCCCACTAGCCGGGGCAGCACCAGCAGGCCGACCCAATCCGTGCCCACATGCACGGCGATGGGGGCCAGCAGGTTGCCCGCCGCCAGGTAGACCAGGGACAGGAACACCCCCGCCATCGTTGTGGCCGCGACCCCGCGCCATCCGAGATAGAGGTGCGCCAGACCGAACGCCAGGGCCGAGGCGGCCATGCCCAAGGGCGCGTCCCCCACGGCCAGGGTGATCAGCAAGGGCAGCAGCAGGCGGAATGCCGCCTCCTCGGTCAGGCCGGCGCTCAAAGACAAGACCGCCGCCCAAACCCGCTCCGCGCCATCGCGCGGCAGCAGAACCTCGACATCGCCGAACACGGCCGGTGGAAGGCGTCCCCGCTCCCGGCTGGCGACCGCCGCCACCACCACCGCGCAAGCCGCGACCGCCACGACCGCGGCGGTCCCCAGCACGGTGACGCCCATGGCCCGCGCCGGCGCCGCCAGCGAGTCGAACTCCGGCGGCAATCGCCAAAGCTGGTTCAGGCGGCCCATCAGGAACAGCGCCCCCAGCGTGCCGCCGCCGAACAGCAGCAGGCTGGTCACCACCCATTTCCTGAAGAAGGTGCGGCGCGCCGGCCCCTCCCCACCCGACTTGAAGGCGGCGAAGGCGCAGGCGTGCCACGGCGTCCACACCGCGACCAGCACCAGCGCCGCGAAAAGCAGGAAGACGGCCATGCGCACCCCAAGGATCGACCGCCGGCCCTCCCTGGCCTGCGGATTGAAGACGCAAGCGCGGGGCTGGGATGGATGTTCCCGCGACCGCGCCGGCGCCTGTGGCGGCGGCTGTCGCTTGGGGGTTGTGTCGACGCCCGCTTTGCCGCACAGTGTGGGCAAAATGGTACCGTTAACATAAAAATGTTAACGCTAACGGGAGGGACATCCATGCGGGCAGTCTGGTTCGCCGCCGCCTTGGCTATTCAGCCATGGCTCATCCAATCATGCCTTGCCGCCACGCCGTCGGCCATGGCCGGGTCTCCGGGACTGACCGTCAGCCCGAACGAGACCTTGGAAATGCAGGGCCTCAGCGTCATCGTCGACCAGATGCACTTCCATCCGGTGTTCCGCGACGAAAAGAACGCCGGCATCCAGATTGTGCTGCATGGCGAGCGCATCGCCACCGATGGCGCCGTGCGTCTGAACCCCACACCGGAACAGTGGGACCCCGTCCCGGCCTTCGTGAAGCGCGAGCGCGGCCCCGGCCCCGACCAGTTGACGGTGTACAGCAACTTCCCCGAACAGGGCTTCAGCTACCGTCTGGTCATCACGCCGGAGGGCACGGGCTTCCGCGTGGCGGTGAACATGGACCAGCCGCTGCCGGCCGAGTATGTCGGCAAGGCCGCCTTCAGCCTGGATTTCCTGCCTACCAGCTATTTCGGCAAGACCTACGCGCTGGGCAACGGCACCGGGGGCGATGCGGCCGGCCTGTTCCCGCGCAACCCCGCAGGGCCCATGGCCAAGGACGGCTCGGGCGACCCGCTGCCGCTGGCCTCGGGCGGCTCCTCCATCGTGCTGTCGCCGGAGGATCCGCTGACGCGCGTGGCCATCACCTCCGATACCGCACCCCTGGCGCTGTATGACGCCCGCAACCGGGCGCAGAACGGCTGGTTCGTGGTGCGCGCTCTGATCCCGGCGGGCAAGACCACGGACGCCATCGTCTGGCACGTCCATCCCAACGTCATCAAGAACTGGGTGCGCGATCCCGTCGTCGCCTTCAACCAGGCGGGCTACACCCCCGACCGGGCCAAGGTCGCGACCGTCGAACTCGACCCGCACATGAAGGCGCCCAAGGACATCCAGCTGGTGCGCATCGGCGCCGACGGCAGCCAGACCGTGGCGCTGAAGGGCACCATCAAGCCCTGGGGCAAGTGGACGCGCTACGACTACGCCACCTTCGACTTCTCCTCGGTGCGCACGCCCGGCATCTACGCCATCTTCTACGCCGGGCATCTGTTCAACCCCTTCCGCATCGCCCCCGACGCCTACGACCACATCTGGCAGCCGTCGCTGGACACCTACCTGGCGGAGCAGATGGATCACATCGCGGTGCGGGAGCAGTACCGCGCCTGGCAGGGCCTGTCCCATATCGATGACGCCCGCCAGGCCGCCCCCAACATCAACCATTTCGACGGCTACAAGATGGGGCCGCACCTGGACTCCCCCTTCAAGCCGGGCGAGCATATTCCCGGCCTGAACGTGGGCGGTTGGCAGGATGCCGGCGACTATGACATCCAGACCTCCGACAACGCCTGGGTGGTGCGTGACCTGGTGCGGGCGCGCGAACTGTTCGGCATGGACTGGGACGAGGACACCATCGACGAGGCGGCGCGCCAGGTGGAGATCCGCAAGCCCGACGGCATCCCCGACGTGCTGCAGCAGATCCGCCACGGCACCCTGCAGCTGCTGGCGCAATACAAGGTCTTCGGCCATGCCATCGTCGGCATCATCGAGCCGACCCTGAAGCAGTACACCCACCTGGGCGACGCCGGCTCGCAAACCGACCGCCTGATCTATGATCCCAAGCTGGGCCCCAACGAGAGCAACGGCATCTATTCCGGGGTGCCCGACGACCGCTGGGCCTTTACCTCCGACGTGCCGGCGGACGATTACCACGTGGCCGGCGCCCTGGCCGCCGCCTCACGCGTGCTGGGGGAGATCGACCCCGACCTGGCCGCCCAGGCGCTGGCCGCCGCCAAGGTGATGTGGGCCAACCAGCAGGATCCCAGCGACCGCATGGACCGGCCGGAACGGGGCGACTGGAATCCCGCCGATCTCCTCGACATGGCCGCCTTCTCCGCGACGGTGGATTTGGTGATCACCACCAAGGGCGCCGACCCGCTGTACACCAACAAGCTGAAGTCCCTGCTGCCCACCATCAAGCAGCGCTTCGCTTTCCTGGGCGGCATGGCGACGCTGGCCCTGCCCTACATGGACGCCGACTACCGCGCGCAGCTGACCCAGGCGGTGACGGAGGCCAAGGCCGCCATCGACGCCGAGGCCGCCAAGACGCCCTTCGGCGTGCCCGTGGCCATGGGCACCTGGGCGGGTTCGGGCCAAGTGGCCGGCTTCGGCACCAACATGTACCTGTTGCACAAGGCCTTCCCCGGCATCATCGGCACCCAGTACACCCTGGACGCCCTGGACTATGTGCTGGGCCGCCACCCGGCGACCAACCTGTCCCTGGTCTCCACCGTGGGCACGGAATCGAAGATGATCGCCTACACCCACAACCGCGCGGACTATTCCACCGTGCCGGGCGCCATGGTGCCGGGCGTGCTGGTCATCAAGCCGGACTTCCCGGAACAGAAGGTGGCGTGGCCCTTCCTGTGGTTCGAAAATGAATCCACGGTGGCCACCACCACCTCCTACATCCTGGCGGCCAATGCCGGGATCATGGTGACCAAGGGGCAGTAAGCCCTCCTCGCCCCGCCCAAAATGAAAACGCCGGAGTGAGGTCCACTCCGGCGTTTTTCTTTGGGTCTGACCCGGTGGATCAGAAGCGGTTGTTACGGGGGAAGCCGTTAGGCGGCAGCTTGCCCTGGGTGCCGCGCGCGCCGCGCCAGGGCGACAGGTCAGTCTCCACCCGGGTACGGTCGCCCGCCCCGCCCATCTTCCACGACAGGCCCTTGGCGCTGTCGAACACGCAGATGTCGGACAGGCTGGCGTCCTTGTACTTCTGCAGGGCCACGCCTTTGCCGCGCACCATGACGGGCAGTTCCTCCAGGGCGAAGACCAGCAGTTTGCGGTTGTTGCCGATGACGGCGATGGTGTCGCCCTCGACCGGCACGCACGCCAGCGCGGTGGCGCCGTCACCCACGTTCAGCACCTGCTTGCCGGCACGGGTCTGCGCCACCACCTCATCCGCATCCACCTGGAAGCCGCGGCCGTCGCTGGACGCGACCAGCAGGCGCTTGCCCGGACGGTAGGGCAGCAGGGTGACGATGTCGGCGTCGCCCAGGTCCACCATCAGGCGCACCGGCTCGCCAAAGCCGCGGCCGCGCGGCAGGCGGTCCACGCCGATGGTGTGGAACTTGCCGGTGCTGGAGAACACCAGCAGCTTGTCCGTCGTCTCGGCATGCAGGACGAAGCGCTCGGCGTCGCCCTCCTTGTACTTGGCCTCCGCCGTCTCGGCGGGCGGCAGGTGGCCCTTCACCGCGCGGATCCAGCCCTTCTCCGACAGGAAGACGGTGACGGACTCACGCTCGATCATGGCCTCGACCGGCACCACCACGTCGGTGGGGGCGTCGCCCACGGCGGTGCGGCGGGCGCCCAGCTCGGTCGCCTGGCCGAAGCGCTTCTTGGTCGCGGCGACCTCGGCGGCGATGGCCGACCAGCGCTTGCCGTCGTCGTCCAGCAGGGACAAGAGTTCCGTCCGCTCGGCCGTCAGGCTGTCGTGCTCCTTGCGGATCTCCATCTCTTCCAGCTTGCGCAAGGACCGCAGGCGCATGTTCAGGATGGCTTCCGCCTGCACGTCGGTCAGGCCGAAGGCGCGCATCAGCTCGGCCTTGGGCTCATCCTCCTCGCGGATGATGCGGATGACCTCGTCCAGGTTCAGGTAGGCGATGAGATAGCCGCCCAGCACCTCCAGCCGATGGTCGATCTTGGCCAGGCGGTGGCGGGACCGGCGCACCAGGACCACGTTGCGGTGGTCCAGGTAGGCGCGCAGCACCTCGTGCAGGGTCATGACGCGCGGCACCTGGTCGGCGTCCAGCACGTTCATGTTCAGCGGAATCTTCACTTCCAGGTCGGTGTTGCGGAACAGCTGTTCCATCAGCACCGCCGGATCGACGTTGCGGCTCTTGGGCACCAGCACCAGCCGCACGTCCTCCGCCGACTCGTCGCGCACGTCCTCCAGCAGGGGCAGCTTACGCTCCATGAGGAGTTCGGCGATCTTCTCCACCAGGCGGGACTTCTGCACCTGGTAGGGGATCTGGGTGACGACGATCTGCCAGGTGCCCTGGGCCAGCTTCTCGCTCTCCCATTTGGCGCGCAGGCGGAAGCCGCCTCGGCCGGTGCGGTAGGCCTCGCGCACGGCGTCGCGGCTTTCCACCAGCACGCCGCCGGTGGGGAAGTCGGGGCCGGGCATCAGGGTGACCAGCTCATCCACCGTCACCGGCCGGCGTCGGTCTTCCGGCACCAGCAGTTCGCGATCGATGATCAGGCTGAGGGCATCGCAGATCTCGCCCGCGTTGTGCGGCGGAATGTTGGTGGCCATGCCCACGGCGATGCCGGCCGAACCGTTGGCCAGCAGGTTGGGGAAGGCCGATGGCAGCACCACCGGCTCCTCGCCGTCGCCGTCGTAGGTGGCGCGGAAATCGACCGCGTCCTCGTCGATGCCGTCCAGCAGGGCCTTGGCCACCTCGGTCAGGCGGGCCTCGGTGTATCGCATGGCGGCGGCGTTGTCGCCGTCGATGTTGCCGAAGTTGCCCTGGCCCTGGACCAGGGGGTAGCGGGCGGCGAAGTCTTGGGCCAAACGCACCAGCGCGTCATAGACCGAGGCGTCGCCGTGGGGGTGGAACTTGCCGATGACGTCGCCCACCACGCGCGCCGACTTCTTGGGCGGGGTGGTGGGTTCCAGCTTCAGCTGGCTCATGGCGAACAGCAGGCGGCGGTGCACCGGCTTCAGCCCGTCGCGCACATCGGGCAGCGACCGCGACACGATGGTCGACAGGGCGTAGGACAGGTAACGCTCGCCCAGCGCGTCGGCCAGGGGCTTATCGAGGATCTCGGTGGCATCGGTCATGATGGGCGGACACTACCAGATATGGTGGACCGATTGCCAGCCGTCCCACAGCGGTAGGAAAACTTAAGCTTCCTGCGGCTCCGCCCCGCCGGTCCCGGGGGCCGGAAGGCCGTTCGTCCGCAGGTAGCGGTCCACCAGGCGCTGGCGGGCCGGCGGCACCTCGGCATGCCGCTGGGCGAAGACGTGCCGTTCCAGGAAATAGCCGGTCAGGCGCAGGCCGGCGGCCACGTCCCCCTCCCCGCCGCCCTGGAAGCCCAGGCCGATGAGGAAGCCCGGCAGCGGCAGCAGCTTGTCGCGGTAGGGCTCCCCCGCCGAGGCCGACACGGCGCGGCCGGTGCGGGGGCTGACGTAGGCCAGCTGATCGTTGGCGTTGCCCACGGGCTGGCCGGTGCTGGCGCACTGCGTCAGATCCAGGCCGAAGCCCACCTCCTCCAGCAGCCCCACCTCCCACCGCACGTAGACGGCCGGCCAGATGTCCAGGTCCAGGGCGGCGAACAGGGCCAGGGTGGCGTCATAGAGGCCGGGATGGGCCTCGCGCTCCGCCAGCATGGCGTCCATCAGGGCGGCGGCGGCGACGATGGCCGCCAGGCGCAAGGGATCGTCCAGGTAAAGGCCGGTGGGGGAGCGCACGGGCTCCACCGTCCAGGTGCCCAGCTGGTCGGCCGTGCGGGCCCTCCAGCGGGCGGTGACCTGGGCCCCCGGCTCCAGCACGCCGCGATAGCGCGACGACTGCCCGCCGTGCAGCACCCCGGCGTGCCGGCCATGCTCCCGCGTCAGCATGACCACCAGCGCGGCGGTATCGCCGAACGGCCGGGCCGAAAGCACGATGGCGTCGTCAGTCCATTCCATGGAAGCTTTCTAGCAGATTGCGCCCCGGACGGTGTATGCCAATGCTCTTCCGCCGCCGTTCAGGCCAACGGTGTCACTTTCGCGGTTTTTAGTATACCCTGCATTAATAACCCTTGAACCGAGCGCCCGCGTGCACAGCCCATCTACTGGCAATCATTGGACTATGGGGGCTGGTTCACCGCGCGGACTGGTCGTGGCGCGTGTCACATCGCCGGTGACGACATGAGCGCCGGCAAGCCCGCCCGGCTGAAAGGGCCGCCTTCCCCAGGCGCCCCGCGGGCCCTTCCCCTGGATGATGATGAGCGCCTGAATCTGGAGCGCTACAGCCTGGCGGCGGCGGCCAGCAACGAGGGGCTGTACGACTGGGACCTGCGCACCGACCAGGTTTACTACGCCGAGACCTGGAAGGCGCTGCTGGGCTACGCCAAGGATGAGATCGGCACCTCGCCCGACGAATGGCTGAACCGGGTGGACCCGGACGACCTCATCTGGCTGCAGGCCACCCTGGACGCGCAGGCCAGCGCCGGCGGCAAGCCCTTCCAGATCGAATACCGCATCACCCATCGCAACGGCCATGTGCTGTGGATGATGTGCCGCGGCATCGTCGTGCTGGATGACGAGGGGGAGCCCATCCGCATCGTCGGCGCGCAGCGCGACGTCACCGACCGCAAGAACGCCGAGGAACAGCTGCGCCTGAGCGAGGAGCGCTACGCCCTGGCCGCCCAGGGCGCCAACGACGGGCTGTGGGACTGGCACGTGGCCACGGACCAGCTCTATTGCTCCCCCCGCTGGACGGCCATGCTGGGCATCGGCGGCGGCGCCCGCACCAGCACCATGGAGGATTGGTACGCCCAGATCGATGGCGAGGACCGTCCCCGTCTGCGCGCGGCGGTGGAGACCCACCTGGCCGGCGGCAGCGCGCATTTGGAGGAAGAGGTGCGCACCCGCCACGCCGGCGGGGCGGAATTGTGGGTGCTGATCCGCGGCGTGGCCATCCGCGATGAGGAGGGCGAGGCCATCCGCATGGCCGGCTCCATGACCGACATCACGGCGCGCAAGCGCGCCGAACAGCAACTGCTGTTCGACGCCTTTCACGATGGGCTGACCCGCCTGCCCAACCGCATGCTGTTGCTGGACCGCATCGGCCAGGCGCTGGGGCGCCGGCGCCGGCCGGAAGAGGCGCAGTTCGCCGTCATGATCTTCGATATCGACCACTTCAAGACGGTGAACGACAGCCTGGGCCCCCTGGTGGGGGATGAGGTGCTGTGCGCCGTGGGCCGGCGGCTGGACGGCGCCCGCCGCAGCGGCGACACCGTGGCCCGCCTGTCGGCCGACGAGTACGGCGTGCTGATGGACGGCGTGCTAGACGTCAAGGCGGCGGTGGATGCGGCCGAGCGCCTGGCTGGCGCCGTGGCTGAACCCCTGACCCTGCCCAACGGGCAGGAGGTGGTGATGAGCGTCACCGCCGGCATCGCCCTGTCCGGCTCCGGCTACGCCTCGGCCGGCGACATGCTGCGCGACGCGGGCCTGGCCATGTTCCGCGCCAAGACCAGCGGCCGCAACCGGGTGGAGATGTTCGACGACGCGCTGCGGGAGCGCGCGCTGACCCGCCTGCGCCTGGAATCGGACCTGCGCCACGCCGTCGAGGGCCGGCAGTTCCGCCTGTTCTACCAGCCCATCGTGCGCCTGGCCGACGGCACGGTGGCGGGGTTCGAGGCGCTGATGCGCTGGTTCCATCCCGAGCGCGGCATGATCCCGCCCAGCGACTTCGTCCACCTGGCGGAGGAGACGGGCCTGATCCTGAAGATGGGCCGCTGGGCCCTGGCGGAGGCCACGCGCCAGCTGGCGGAATGGCAGGGCCGCTTCGGGCCCGACCTGTTCATGAGCGTCAACGTCTCCGGCCGCCAGCTCATGGAGGATGACCTCGTGGCGGCGGTGACGGAGACGCTGGACACCCACCGCATCACCCCCGGCACCCTGAAGCTGGAGATCACCGAAAGCCTGCTGCTGGACGACCCCGGCCGTTGCCTGGGCATCATGGAGGCGTTGAAGCGCAAGGACGTGAAGCTGTCGCTGGACGACTTCGGCACCGGCTTCTCCTCCCTCAGCTACCTGCACCGCTATCCCATCGGCACGCTGAAGATCGACCGCAGCTTCGTGCGCGCCGCCGGCGAAAGCGACCGGCGCAGCGCCATCGCCCGCATCATCACCCTGCTGGCCCAGGCCCTGGACCTGGAAGTCATCGCCGAGGGCATCGAGAAGGAGGCCGAGGCAGACTTCCTGCGCGGCCTGCACTGCCAATTCGGCCAAGGCTTCCACTTCGCCCCGCCCCTGCCGAAGGAGGCGGTGGAAGACCTGATGGACGCGCGCCGCCGCAGCCGTGAGGTGCTGGAGGGACTGTCGGCGCTGCGGGGGCTGCCGCCCAAGGGGCGGTGAGCGACCCAAACAATATTGGCGGAACGCGCCAAAGGTGAGCATGAAAGTCTATTTTGAAATACCGTCCCCCCAAGATGACGACCGGAAGCCTGAAAAGCCTGGATATAACGCCCTCATGCATGAGGTCTGCGTCAACCATGGTTGGTGCGGAAGCGTGGTCAATGACCAACCACGTCATGTCAACATGTTCATTCCGGAAAGTGGCCCGGTGACGGCCGATCAATTCGTTGACTGGCTATTCCTGGCCGAAGGCATAGATCCGTCTGAGAATATGCCGAGGTGGCAGCCACATAAAACCGCGCTTCGCGAGATATTCATCCGCCACATGGGCGCTGATGTTGTGGATGCCTGCAAACTTAAGTGGGACTTCAGCTAACACATCATCGCGCCAATCATTCCGACGGGCGTCCCTAATTTTGCAGCCGCCGCCGGATGTCCTGGTATGCCGCGGCGATCAGCGCCCTGAGCGCTGCCGTGTCATGGGCCTGGCCCCAGCGCAGCTTCACATGGCGCATGCGCTTGCCGGTGCCCTGCAGCAAGCCCGCGGGGTCGTCCAGGTCGGCGCCATGGAAGAAGCCCACGCTGGCATGCGCCGTATAGGCGCCGACATAGGCGAAGGCCGCCTCGCCCACGCAGACCGTGGGCTGGCGGTCGTGGATCAGTTCCCGCACGTCCTCACCACAGCGCCGCAGTTCATCGAACCAGGGCTGGATCATCAGCCGCAGGGGATCGCCCTGGGCGAACCAGGCGTCGACCTGGGGATCGCGCCGCACGGCGCCCGGCAGGAGGAAGAGAGCGTGCATGGGCGTAGTGTGGCAGCCCCGTTGGAAAAGTCGAGGCGGTCACGCCGCAGGACACGGCCACCGCCGCCATTGCGCCGACAACTGTGTTCAATCATAATTGTTAACATCAATAATGAATGGTCATGGGGATGGACAGGATGGGCGGCATGGATCGGCGGACGGTGTTGCGGGCGGCGGTGACGGCCGGGATCGCCGGGGCTATCGCGACGGACCGTGCCGAGGCGGCCGGCCCGGCGGCACCGCCCCCAACCCCGCTGAGCACCGTGCCCTTGCAGCTGCCCGCCACCGAATTCACCTATGAGGCGCTGGTGGGGCTGGATCCCATGACGCCGCTGGGCAAGTCGCCGCTGGGGGAGCGCCGCATCATTCCCATCACCGGCGGCGTGTTCCAGGGTCCGCGCATCCGGGGAACCGTGCTGGCCGGCGGCGCCGACCGGCAATTGAGCCGGCCCGACGGCGTGCTGCTGTTGAACGCCCTCTATGAACTGAGGACCGATGACGGCGCCATCATCACCGTGAACAACCGGGCGCTTATCGACGCGCCGCCGGGCCAGACGCCCTACGCCTACTCCGTCCTGGAATTCACCGCCCCCGAAGGGCCCCATACCTGGCTGAACCGCGGCATCTTCGTTGGCACCGTCCATGGCCTGCCTGCGGAGCGGCACGCCGTCCTGATCCGCGTCTACAAGGTGGTTTAGGCTCGGTCCCCGCCCAGATCCTCCAGGATGGGGCAATCGGGGCGGTCGTCGCCGGCGCAGCAATGGGCCAGGTGGCGCAGCGTGTCGGCCATGGCCTGCATCTCGCGGATGCGGGTGTCCAGGTCGGCCAGGTGGCGCTGGGCGATGGCCTTCACCTCGCGGCTGGGACGCTCCCGGTCGCGCCACAGGGACAGCAGCTGGGCGATCTCCGCCATGTCGAAGCCCAGGCCCCGCGCTCGCTTGATGAAGCGCAGCTCATTGATCTCACGGGCGTCATATTCGCGATAATTGCCCTCAGAGCGGCCGGAAGGGCGCACCAGGCCGACCTCGTCGTAATAGCGGATCATCTTGACGCTGACGCCGGACGCCTTGGAGGCTTGGCCGATGTTCATGACGCGCGGTCCCCCGAGAAGGTCGCCAGGGCGGCGCTCATGGCCGCCACCACGGGCGCCCACTCCCCCAGCGTGGCCTGGCGGAACAGGCGCATGCTGGGGTACCAGGGCGTGTCCGCCCGCTGGTCCATCCAGCGCCAGTCCGCGTCGGTGATCACCATGGTCCACACCGGGCGGCCCAGGGCTCCCGCGACATGGGCCGGCCCCGTGTCCGGGGTAATCACCAGGTCCAGCAGGGTCATGATGGCGGCGGTGTCCGCCCAGTCGCGCACCTGCGGCGCCAGGTCCAGCAGGTTGGGCGGCAACGTCAGGCCATCGACGGCGCCCCTGCCCTCCGGCCGCTGCAGGCCGATGAAGGTCACGTCGGGATGCGCCCGCAACAGGGGCAGCAGGGCGCCCAGCCCCGGGGAGCGCCAGGCGTCGACCGGGAATTGGGGATTGCCGGCCCACAGCAGGCCCACGCGGCGCCCCGGCACGTCCGCCAGGCGCGCCCGCCACGCCGCCACCCGCTCCGGCGCCGCCTCCAGATAGGGGCCGTTCCACGGGATGGTGTCCACCGTCAGGCCCAGGGCCTCCGGCAGATCCATCATGGCGATCTGGACATCGGGCGCCAGCGGCAGCGGCTGGCCGCGCAGCACCACGTCACCCGGGCGCTGCCCGGGCCACAACTCGGGCGGCCACAGCGCCGACAGCGCGTGCGGGGATTCGAACACCAGCCGCCCCACCCGGGCCGCCGCCTGGGGCAACAGCCGCAGCATGCTGATGGTGTCGCCAGCCCCCTGCTCGTCCCAGACCACCAGGCTCTTGCCAGGGAGGGCGCGGCCGTCCCATTCGGGCACGGCTTGGTGCCGCCGCGGCAGGGGCGTCAAATGCCAGCGCCGGCGATACAGGGGGAAGCCGGCGCGGTAATCGCCCAGGCGCAGGTGACAGCACGCCATGCTGACGGCCACCTCGGGGTCGTCCGGCGCGAGGGCCAGCTGGCGGGCGCTGACCTTCAGCGCGTCCGCCGTATAGCCCTGGTAGCGCAGCGCGCGGGCCAGGATGCCGTAGGGCTCCGGCCGGCCGGGGTGGGCGGCGATCAGGCCGCGCGCCATCTCGGCCGCCGCCGCCATCTCCCCCATCGCCGCGTGCAGTTCCGCCCGGCTGGCCGCCGCCTCGAATAGGCCGGGCCGCAGCCGCAGGGCTTGGTCCAGCAGGCGGGCGGCCTCCGCCTCATGCCCACCCCGCCGGCGCAGCAGGTCCCCCAGATTGACCAGGGCCACCACCTCATCCGGCGTCAGGACCAGGACGGCGCGGAAGGCGGCCTCCGCCGCCTCCTTACTGTCCAGGCGCAGCAGGCAGCGGCCCAAGCCCAGTTGGGCCTCGGCCGGCTGGTGGGGCAAGCCGGTCAGCAGCCGATAGGCATCGGCCGCCTCTTCCACCCGGCCCAGTTCCTCCAGGATCTGGGCGCGGGCGAGGTGCGCCGGGCCATGGCGCGGCGCCCGGGCCACCACCTGGCCATAGGTGGCCAGGGCGGCCCCCCGGTCGCCGCGCTGGCGCTGGGCCTGGGCCAGGTTGGCGCGATAATCGACATTGCCGCCGTCCAGCGCGATGGCCTGGGCGATCAGGTCCTCGCCCGCCGCGACGCGGCCGGTCTGGACGAACAGCACGCCTTGCAGGTGCAGGGCGTCGGCGCAGTCCGGCATGGCGCGGAGGATCTGGCCGTACAGAATCCTCCGCCTGGTCCAGGCGACCAGACTGGTGATGGTCCAGGGCCACGGCCAAGACCTCTCCCACGGTGGGCATGCGTCGCTTTCCTACATCAACCAGGGGCTAAACCACCCCAAGACCGTACACCCGGCCCCGGGCCCGACGCACGCGCCTCCGGCGGCCATCACGGGCCGGGCGCCCGGAAGCGGCGCAGGCGCAGGGCGTTGGTCAGCACGCTGACGCTGGACAGCGCCATGGCGCCGGCCGCCACCATGGGCGACAGCAGCCACCCGGTGACGGGGTAGAGCACGCCGGCGGCCAGGGGGATCAGCACCACGTTGTAGCCGAAGGCCCAGGCCAGGTTCTGGCGGATGTTGCCCAGGACGGCGCGGCTGAGGGCGATGGCCGTGGCCACCCCGCGCAGGTCGCCCCGCACCAGCACCACGTCCGCCGCCTCGATGGCGATGTCGGTGCCGGCGCCCATGGCCAGGCCCACGTCCGCCGTCGCCAGGGCCGGGGCGTCGTTGACCCCGTCGCCGGCGAAGGCGACGCGCCCGTGGCGCCGCTGCAGTTCCTTCACGGCCGCCACCTTGCCCTCCGGCAGCACCTCCGCCGCCACCTCATCGATGCCCAGCGTCTTGGCCACGGCCTCCGCCGTGCGGCGGTTGTCGCCGGTGACCATGATGACCGTGAGGCCGGCGCCGTGCAGCGTGCGCACCACCTCGGCCGCTTCGGGCTTCACCGGGTCGGCCACGGCCAGGATGGCGGCCAGCCGGCCGTCGATGGCGGCGTAGAGCGGGCTCTTGCCCTCCCCACCCAGCCGGGCCGCCGCCTCCGCAACCGGCGCCACGCCGATGCCCAGGCGGGTCATGTAGCGGTCGGCGCCCACGGCCACCACGCGGCCCTCGACCGTCCCCTGCGCGCCGAAACCGGGTTCCGCCCGGAAGCCGTCCACGGCCGGCGGAACCTGGCCGCGCGCCTGGGCGGCGGCCACGATGGCCTGGGCGATGGGATGCTCGGACCGCGCCTCGACCGCCGCCACCAGGCGCAGCACTTCGTCCTCGGCGTAGCCCTCCACCACCGTCAGGTCGGTCAGCGTGGGCTGTCCCAAGGTCAGGGTGCCGGTCTTGTCGAAGGCCACGGCGCGCACGTCGCGCAGGCCCTGCAAGGCGTCGCCCTGGCGGAACAGGATGCCCAGCTCCGCCGCCTTGCCGGTGCCCACCATGATGGAGGTGGGGGTCGCCAGGCCCATGGCGCAGGGGCAGGCGATGATCAGCACCGCCACGGCGTTGACCAGGGCGTAGCTGAGCTGCGGCCCCGGCCCGAAGAAGTACCAAGCGGCGAAGGTCAGCACGGCGGCCACCATGACCGCCGGCACGAACCAGGCCGTCACCTGGTCCACCGCCGCCTGGATGGGCAGCTTGGCGCCCTGGGCCGTTTCCACCATGCGGACGATCTGGGACAGCAGGGTGGCCGCCCCCACCTTCTCCGCCCGGAAGCGGAAGGCGCCGGCCTTGTTGACCGTTCCCCCCACGACCGGGGCGCCGGGCCCCTTCTCCACCGGCAGGGGCTCACCGGTGATCATGCTCTCATCGACGAAGGACGCGCCATCCAGCACGGCGCCATCCACCGGCACGCGCTCACCCGGACGCACCAGCACGACGTCGCCCACCACCACTTGGGCGATGGGCAGTTCCACCGTCTGGCCGCCGCGCTCCACCCGCGCCGTCTTGGCCTGCAGGGTCAGCAGGCGCTTGATGGCCTCGCTGGTGCGGCCCTTGGCCCGGGCCTCGAACAGGCGACCCACCAGGATCAGGGTGACGATGACGGCCGCCGCCTCGAAATAGACGTTGTCGGTGCCCGCCGGCAGCAGGTGCGGCGTCACCGTCGCCACGGTGGAATAGAGGAAGGCGGCGCCCGCCCCCAGGGTGACCAGGGAATTCATGTCGGGCGTGGCCCGCAGCAGGTTGGGCACGCCCTTGGCGAAGAAACGCCCGCCGGGCACGGCCAGCACGAAGGCCGCCAGCACCAGGCTGACCCAGCGCCAGAGCTGTTCCCCTACGGCACCGACCAGCCAATGATGAAAGCCGGGCACGACATGGCGCGCCATCTCCACCGCGAACAGCGGCACGGTGGCGATGGCGGCGAGCGCCACGGCCCGCTTCAGGGCGCCGATCTCAGCCGCCCGCGCCTCCCGCTCCCGGTCCGTCTGCCCCGCCGCGTCCTCCGGCACCAGGGGCTTAGCCTCATAGCCGGCCTTGGTGACGGCCGCCGCCACGGCCGCCCCATCGGCGCCATTGATCAGGAGTACGCTGGCCCGCTCCGTCGCCAGGTTCACGGTGGCCTCGACCACGCCGGGGGCGGCACGCAACGCCTTCTCCACCCGGGCGACGCAGCTGGCGCAGGTCATGCCCTGGATGGATAGCTCGACGGTGTGGGTGCCGGCGTCGTAGCCGGCCTTGGCGATGGCCTGGACCACGTCGGGCAGACGCCCGCCCTCAGCCAGCTCCACATGCGCCCGCTCCGCCGCCAGGTTGACGGTGGCGGCGGCCACGCCGGGCACGGCGGCGATCGCCTTTTCCACCCGGCGCACGCAGCCGGCGCAGGTCATCCCGCCGATGGGGATGTCGACGGCCTGGGGGGCGGAGGGGGTAGTGGCGGCGATATGGGACATTCCAGTCTCCTCGACGAGATGTCCCTGATAAATAGACCCTCCCATGATGGGAGGGTCAAGGCTCGCGCTATGACGGCGGCGCGGGGCTGCCGCCCCGCCAGCTCACGCGTTGAAGTCCAGGCCCCACTGGTTGTAGCTGTCGGGCTTCTCGGCCCAGTCCTCGCGTACCTTCACGAACAGCATGACGTGCACGCGGCGGTCCAGGATTTCCTCAAGTTCCACGCGAGCGGCGGCGCCGATGGACTTGATTTTGCTGCCGCCCTTGCCCAGCACGATGGCCTTCTGGTTGGGGCGCTGGACGTAGACGACCTGGGAGATCTTGACGGAGCCGTCCTCGAACTCCTCCCACGCCTCGGTCTCCACCGCGATGGCGTAGGGCAGTTCCTGGTGCAGTTGCAGGAACAGCTTCTCCCGAGTGATCTCCGCCGCCAGCAGGCGCTGCGGCATGTCGGACAGCTGGTCCTCCGGGAACAGCCAGGGCCCCTCCGGCAGGCGGGCGGCCAGCTTGTCCAGGAAGTCCTTCAGGCCGTCGCCGGTCAGGGCGGAGATCATGAAGATGTCGGTGAACACGCCCGTCTCGTTGAAGCGCGCCGCCAGTTCCAGCAGGCGTTCATAGGGGATCAGGTCGATCTTGTTCAGGATCAGGATGGCCTGGCGCTTGCTGTCCTTCAGGCGCTGGATGATGCCGTTGGTGTCGTCATCCACGCGGCGCGAGGCGTCGACCAGCACGGCCACCAGATCCGCCTCCTCCGCCCCCGACCAGGCGGCGGCCACCATGGCGCGCTCCAGCCGCTTCTTGGGCGTGAAGATGCCAGGCAGGTCGACGAACAGGATCTGGGCGCGGTCATGCATGCCGATGCCCAGCACGCGCGACCGGGTGGTCTGCACCTTGGGGCTGACGATGGACACCTTGCTGCCCACCGCCGCGTTCAGCAGCGTGGACTTGCCGGCGTTGGGCGCGCCGACCAGGGCGACGAAGCCGCAGCGCATGGGGGCCAGGGCCGGGCCCTCCTCCCCCTCGTCCTCATCCTCATAGTCGTCTTCGTCGTCCAGATAGTCTTCTTCACCCTCGGGCGCGTCGGCGTCATGCGCCTCATGGTCATGACCGGCGGCACCGGCCATCGTGTCCTCATCTGGGGGAAGGCCGTCCTGGCCGTGTTCGACGTCGCTCATCACTCATATCCTCAAAGGGAACGGCGGGCCCGGATGCCCCTGGCACCCACCCGCCGCCGCATGCGCGGCTTCATGACACAGACCGCGCCCGGGCACCAGCGGCGGCGCGGCATCCAAGGATTGCGCGGTCGGGCGCCCTACAGCACCGCCTTGGAAATTTAACAAGGGCTTAGGGGATGCCCGGGCTATAGCTCGACCACGCCGGCTTCGGCCGGTTCATGGTACCAGTTTATCAGGAGCCCGCTTCGATGTCCCTGCCGCACCGTTTGGCCCCGCGTTGGCTGACCCTGGCCGCCCTGCTGGCCTCAGCCGTCATTTTCCCCGCCCAGGCCCGCGACCTGGATATCGAGGCGCACCGCGGCGGCCGCGCCCTGTGGCCGGAGAACACGCTGCAGTCCTTCGCCCACGCCCTGTCGCTGGGCGTCACCACCTTGGAGATGGACATGAACATCACCAAGGACGGCGCCGTCATCATCTCGCACGAGCGACACCTGAACCCGGACCTGGCCAAGGGGCCGGACGGCGCTTACGTCACTGCCCCCACCCCGTCCTTCTTCAGCCTGACGCTGGAGGAGATCAAGAAGTACGACGTGGGCCAACTGCGCCCGGGCAGCACCTACGGCAGCCATTTCCCGGACCAGCGCCCCATTCCCGGCACGCCCATTCCCACCCTGAAGGAGGTCATCGACCTGGTGAAGCGGTCGGGCAACAAGACCGTGAAGATGAACATCGAGACCAAGATCGACCCCACCCACCCGGAGGACAGCCCGTCGCCAGAGGTGTTCGTGGACAAGGTGCTGGCCGTGCTGAAGGCCGAGAAGTTCGAGGACCGGGTGATGATCCAGTCCTTCGACTGGCGCACCCTGCAGGTGGTGCAGCGCAAGGCCCCCGCCATCCCCACCGTCTACCTGACGGAGCAGGACCCGCGCGAGCCGTCGGTCAGCCTGACCGCCAAGCTGCCCTGGACCGCCGGCTTCGACCCCGTGGACCATGGCGGCAGCGTGCCCAAGGCGGTGAAGGCCGCCGGCGGCGCAATCTGGTCGCCGCTCTACACCGATATCGACGCCGGCCTGGTGGCAGAGGCGCACAGCCTGGGCCTGACCGTCGTGCCCTGGACGGTGAACAAGCCGGAGGACATGGCCAAGCTGATCGACATGGGCGTGGACGGCATCATCTCCGACCAGCCGGTGCTGCTGCGCGAGGCGGCCACCGCCAAGGGCATCGCCCTGCCCAAGGCCTTCCCGGTCGAGGCCGTGCCGGGCAAGAAGCGCTGAGCCAGGCCCCTTTCCCCAATTTCTCCACCACGCCCCGGCCGGGTTCCCCCGCCGGGGCGTTTTCTTTTGGCCCGCCCCTTGCCATAGGTGTATCGTTCGCTATATCGTACGATATGTTTTCCGATCATGACATTACACATCCTCCATTGCCCGGTCCTCCTTTGCTCGCCATGGGCGGGCGCGGCGGAGGACATCATTGGAAGCACGGTGGCGGCTTCGGTGGCGGGGGCGGCGGCTTTTGGGGCGGTGGCGGGGGCGGCATGCCCGGCAGCCGCAAGCTGTCGTCCGCCGACCTGGAACTCCTGTTGCTGGCCCTGCTGGAGCGCAAGCCGGCCCACGGCTATGAGCTGATCCGCGCGGTGGAGGAGCATTCCGGCGGTTTCTACACCCCCAGCCCCGGCGTCATATACCCGGCCCTGACCTTCCTGGCGGAGATCGGCTACGCCGCGGCGGAGCCGGAGGGCAACCGCAAGCTCTACCGCATCACCGACAGCGGCCGCGCCCACCTGGAGGGCCATCGCGGGACGGCCGTCGCCATCCTGGAGGGCCTGCGCCGCATTGGCGGCCGCATGGAGCAGGTGCGCGAGGCCTTCGCCGGCGTCACCGACGCCGATCCCCAGGCGTCCGAAGACCTGCACCAGGCCCGCCACGCCCTGAAATCCGCCCTCTACGGCAAGCGCGGCTGCGATGCCGCCGAGGCCCGCCGCCTGGCCGCCATCCTGCGGCGCGCCACGGCGGAAATCTTGGCCGCCTCCCCCTCGAAGGACGGCGGGCCAACCGCCCCGGCCGTCCCCCATCCCGACAGACCTGACCCAGGTGACAGAATGACCGACACCCCCCGCCACCAGATCGGCCGCATGCGCTTCGACACCCGTCGGCGCACCCTGACCGTGACCAGCGTGACCCACCTGACGCCCAAGATGCTGCGCGTCGTCCTGACCTCGCCCGAGTTGGCGGACTTCGACAGCCGGGGCGCCGACGACCACATCAAGCTGTTCTTCCCCGGCCCGGATGGGCAGGCGCTGATGCGCGACTATACCCCCCGCGCCTTCAGCCCGGCCGACCGTACCCTGACGCTGGACTTCGCCCTGCATGACGCCGGCCCGGCCACAGCCTGGGCCCTGGACGCCAAGGTGGGCGATACGCTGGAGATCGGCGGCCCGCGCGGCTCCATGATCGTGCCGGACGATTTCGACTGGTATCTGCTGGTCGGGGATGAGACGGGGCTGCCCGCCATCGGCCGCCGGCTGGAGGAGTTGCGGCCCGGCGTGCCCGTCCAAACCGTGGTCGCCGTCGATAGCGACGCCGAGAAGCAGGTGATCGAGACCAAGGCCAACTGGACCGCCCAGTGGGTCACTCGCGACAGCCAGGGCGCCGACGACGCCGCGACTCTGCGCCGCGCCATCGAGGGCATCCCGCTGCCGCCCGGCGACGGCTATGTCTGGATCGCGGCCGAGGCCACCGTGGCCAAGACCCTGCGCGCCTACATGCTGGAGGACCGCAAGCATCCGGCGCAGTGGATGCGGGCGTCGGGCTACTGGTTGCGCGGCGAGGCCGGCGCGCACGAGAACCTATGAGGGTGATCGTCAGAAGCCGGTGACCGCGTTTTCCGCCGGCAACTGACCGTGGCGCGGCTGCGGCGCCTGGCTGGGCGTCCAAGCGCCGCCCGCGTCGGCCGCCGCCGTATCGGCCACCACCCCCAACAAGGTGAAGGCGTCGAAGACGAACGGCAGGCCGTCGGCGGCGGCGATATGTCCACGATCCCCCACCTGGAAATGCAGGTGGGGGGCATCGGATTGGCCGGAGTTGCCCAGCCGACCCAGCACCTGGCCCTTGCGCACCGCCTGGCCCGGCCGCACGGCGATGCTGCCCGGGATAAGGTGGGCATAGGCGGCGTACGCGCCCCCCGCCATGCGCAGGATCACCAGGTTGCCGGCGATGGTGTCCAGGGTGACCTTCTGCGCTGGCGGCTGGCCCGGCACATTATCCGGAAACCCGTCGCGCACGCTCTCGATGACGCCATCGGCCACGGCCAGCACCGCCTGGCCATAGCCGGCCCAGGACTCATTGCGCGTCTGGTCGCCGGCGTACTCCCGCCCGTCCCCCGTCAGCTTCATGAAGTCGATGGCGTAGCGCTCCGGCACCCGCGCCTGCCCATCCACCACCATCAGCGTGGTCCGGTGGATGGAGGCGGCGGACAGGCCGTTGAAGGCCACCCACCCCGTGCCGGCGACGGGGGCGGAGACGACGACGGGCGGCGCCCGGTCCAGCGGGACGGCGACCGCCGTGTTCAGCGTGGACTCGGGCAGATCGGGCTTGAACGGCGCGATGGTGAGCGCCAGCCGCAGGTCCCCCACCCCGGCATCATCGCCAAGACGCACGTCGAACAGGGCGGCGGCGAAGGTATTGCCCTGTATGACCGTCACCGGCGGCTGGCCATCACCAGGGGGACGGCCGGGTCGCGACAGGAGATCCGCCAGGGCCGCGCCTTCGAATCGCGCCAGCGCGGCCGGTTGAGCCGCCGTGCCCAGCCGCGCTGTCGCCAACGTCATGGGCACGGGGGAGAAATTGCTGATCAGCGCCTCGAACACCAGATGGCGGCCGTCCGTGGCCGGCACCACGCTGGCCGGGCGCAGGATCCGGATATCCAAGGGGGTGATGGAGTGGGCGTCCGGCTCCGCCCTGGCGCCGAGGGCGGCGGCCAGGAAACCGCTGGCGACAAGGACCTGGGCGAGGCGGCGGCGAACCATGGCGACATCCTGACGGTGTGGAACACCCGCAGGATGCCGTACAAAGCTCCGTCGTCAATGCCTTGCCCTCAATCGCCCACAGGCCCCTAGCCCAGGCGCTTCAGCATCTCCAGCGCCGCCGCCTTTTCGGCGGCACGCTTGGATGGACCGCTGGCGGCCTCGCTGCCCTTGCCCTGCACGGCCACGCGCACGGTGAACACGGGCTCATGATCCAGGCCGGTGCGGCCCACCTGCTCATAGACCGGCAGCGGCAGGCCACGGGCCAGCGCCCACTCCTGCAGGGCGGTCTTGGGCTCCACCGGCGGCAGTTCGGCGGCGTCGATGCGGCCGGCCCAGTGCCTGCGGATGAAGGCCGCGGCGACGTCCAAGCCACCGTCCAGGTAGAGGGCGCCGATCACCGCCTCGCAGGCGTCCGCCAGGATGGCGGGTTTGGCGCGGCCGCCGGCGTCAGCCTCACCCGGGGCCAGGTGCAGATAGCGCCCCAGGTCCAGGGTCTCCGCCACGCCGGCCAGGGCTTCGGCCCGCACCAGCGCGGTGTGGCGCTTGGCCAGACCGCCCTCGTTCTCTTCGGGAAAGCGTTCCAGCAGCCACTGGGCGATCACCAGGCCCAGCACCCGGTCGCCCAGGAACTCCAGCCGCTCATAATGGCCGGTGGCGGCGCGGGGGCCCCGGCCGATGCCGGCCACGCTGGGGTGGGTCACCGCCTCCAGCAGGTGGCGGGCCTCGGTGAAGGTATGCCCCAGGGATTGGGCCAGGGTAGCGATGTCGGCGCCGCCGGTGTCCAGCGGGCCAGCGGAGGCGGCCATGGCGTCAATGCGCCTTGCTGAAGATCTGGCCGAAGCGGATGGCGGTCGGCCACTTCCAGATTTCCCAGAAGTGCACGCCCTCCTCCAGCGAGAAGAACTTGAACTGGGCCTTACCCACCACGTTCTCCAGCGGGACGTAGCCGACGACGTTCAGGACGCGGCTGTCCTGGCTGTTGTCGCGGTTGTCGCCCATGCAGAAGATGTGGCCCTCAGGCACGGTGTAGACGGGCGTGTTATCCAGCCCGCCGTCGTCGCCCATGATCTCGATGATCGTGTGCTTCACACCGTTGGGCAGGGTCTCGATGTAGCGCGGCACGGCGCTCTGGCGGCCGAACGGCGTCTCCATGGTGTAGTCCTCGACCCGTTCGCGCTTCACCGGCTCGCCATTGATGTGCAGGATGCCGTCGATCATCTGGATGCGGTCGCCGGGCAGGCCGATGACGCGCTTGATGTAGTCCTGGCTGGTGTCGGTCGGCAGACGGAAGACCACCACGTCGCCCCGCTCCGGCACGCTGCCGAAGATGCGGCCGTGAAACAGCGGCAGGCCCAGCGGCAGCGAGAAGCGGCTGTAGCCGTAGCTGAACTTGGACACGAAGACGTAGTCGCCGATGAGCAGCGTCGGGATCATGGAGCCCGAGGGGATGTTGAAGGGCTCGAACGCCACGGTCCGCACGCCCAGCGCGATGATCAGGGCGTAGATGACGG
This sequence comes from Nitrospirillum guaranorum, assembly GCF_034653275.1. Taxonomy (NCBI): domain Bacteria; kingdom Pseudomonadati; phylum Pseudomonadota; class Alphaproteobacteria; order Rhodospirillales; family Azospirillaceae; genus Nitrospirillum; species Nitrospirillum guaranorum. The sequence continues at coordinate 1,960,514 of NZ_JAYEES010000003.1, forward strand.
TCCGCACCACGTCGCCCCAGCTTTCCGCCTGGGGCTGGGGGGCCGCGCGGCTGACGCGATCATTCTGCTGGCTCATGGAACGAAACAACCTCGTGAGAGTGGGTGGCACCGATCTAGCGGGCCCACCGGGATTTTCAAGCGATACCGTTAGTGGCGCCACCAGCCGGGGCCGGCGTCGCCGTGATGATGACGAAGGCCTCCGCCATGGGCGGCTCATCCGTCAGTGTCAGATGAATCTGCGCCACCATGCCCGGCGGCGTCATCGCCCGCAACCTCTCCAGGGCGCCGCCGGTGAGACATAGTGTCGGCTGGCCGCTGGGCAGGTTGACGACGCCCATGTCCTTGTGGAACACGCCCTCGCGGAACCCCGTTCCCAGCGCCTTGGAACAGGCCTCCTTGGCGGCGTAGCGCTTGGCATAGCTGGCGGCGCGGCCGTTGGACTTGGCGCGCCGGTCGGACTTCGCCTGTTCCACGTCGGTGAAGACCCGCTCGACGAAGCGCTGGCCGAACCGCGCCAGGGTCTTCTCGATGCGGGTGATGTCGATCAGGTCGTTGCCGATGCCCAGGATGACGCTGCCAGGCTGAAAAACGCCGAAGGACATTATGGCGTCCCGGTCCCGGCGGAACGGGCCTGGTCCATCAGCGCCCGCATCTGGCGGATGGCGGCCTCCAGCCCGACGAACACCGCCTCGCCCACCAGGAAGTGGCCGATGTTCAGTTCCCGCACCTGCGGCAGCGCCGCGACGGGCGCCACGTTGTCGAAGCGCAGGCCGTGGCCGGCATGGCACTCCAGGCCGATGCGGCCGGCATGGGCCGCCGCCTCGGTCAGGCGGGCCAACTCGGCCTCAAGCTCGGCGGCGTTCTCGGCATCGGCGTAGCGGCCGGTGTGCAGTTCCACCACCGGGGCGCCGATGCGCTTGGCCGCGTCCAGCTGCGCCCGGTCCGGCGCGATGAACAGCGACACGCGCACGCCGGCGTCGTTCAGGCGGCCGACGATGGGGGCCAGGTGGTCATAGCCGCCCACCACGTCCAGCCCGCCCTCGGTCGTCCGCTCCTGCCGGCGCTCCGGCACCAGGCAGGCGGCGTGCGGGCGGTGGCGCAGCGCGATGGCCAGCATCTCCTCCGTCGCCGCCATCTCCAGGTTTAGGGGCAGCGAGATTTCCGACATCAGGCGGTCGATGTCGCTGTCGCGGATGTGGCGGCGGTCTTCGCGCAGGTGGGCGGTGATGCCGTCGGCGCCGGCGTCGGCCGCCAGGTGGGCGGCGCGCAGCACGTCGGGATGGGCGCCGCCGCGGGCGTTGCGGATGGTGGCCACGTGGTCGATGTTGACGCCCAGGCGCAAGCGCTGGCTCTGGGTTTCAGACGTCATCTCAATCTCCGGCCGGCTTGGGCTCATGGCTCAGAACCGGGTGATGGTGGCTGGCGGCGATGCGGTGATGCTTGTAGCGCGCGATCAGGGGGCGCAGCACCAGGAAAACCAGGGGCCAGGTCAGGGCGGCGGACAGGAAGCCGCCGACGGTCATGGGCGCCACCACCTGCCAGGCGCTGTGGCGCAGCACGCTCCACGACAGCTCCATGGGGCCGTGGCCGGGGTGCATGTGCAGGACGAAGCAGCCCAGGCGATAGGTCGCCAGCCAGATGAAGGGCCAGGTCACCGGGTTACCGAACAGCGTGCCCAGCAGCGAGGCCGCGATGGAGCCCCGCAGCAGCCAGGCCAGGCCGATGGACAGGGGGAAGTGCACCCCCATGAAGGGCGTCATGGCCATGGCCACGCCGCTGGCGAACCCGGCGGAGATGCCGTAGGGCGTGCCGGGCACGCGACCGATGCGGTGCATCCAATAGCGGCCGGCGCGGCGCCAGCCCATGCGGGGCCACAAGGTCTGCTTCACGGCTTCAGCGAACGGCCTTTTTTCACGACGGCGGAACATAAGCCTGCTGCCCCTGGGTGAGTCTCTGGGCGATGGGTGTCGGCCCCCCGACAAACTTGCACTGTTCTAGACCTGGGCACGCCGCCGCGCCAGTGCCGTATGACCTTCGTCTAGGCCGGTCGTGCCGCACGCCCCGCGGACCGACCGGTTCCTCCCCTACGCCCATCCCTAGCACCACGTCCGGGGGCACGGCGTCAGCGGCCCCGCGCCCGGTCGACGGAATTGATGACCGGCGTGGCCCGCAGCGCGGCGATGATATTGGTCAGATGTTTCACGTCATGCACGTCGATATCGATCAACATCTCGAAAAAGTCGGTCGTGCGGTGGGTGATCTTGAGGTTGGTGATGTTGCCGCCGTTCTTCCCGATCACCGTGGACACGGTGCCGAGGCTGCCCGGCTCGTTCGCCACCACCACGGTGATGCGGCCCACCTTCTCGTCCGCGCCGTCGGCCTCGTTGTCCCAGGAGACGTCGATCCACCGTTCCGGGCTGTCGTGGAAGCTTTCCAGCGTCTCGCAGTCGATGGTGTGGATGGTGACGCCCTTGCCGGTGGTGACGATGCCGACGATGCGGTCGCCCGGCAAGGGGTGGCAGCAACGGGCGTAGTGCACGGCCATGCCCGGGATCAGCCCCTTGATGGGCAGCGGGCTGTCCTTGCCCCTGGGCTTGGTGGTTTTGCCGCGGGTCAGCTGGACGATCTTCTCGTCCGGCGTGACCTGCTGCACCACCTTGTGCCCGGGGAAGACGGCGTTGAACACGTCGCGGGCGCCGGCCAGGCCTGCGCCGATGGCGGCGATCAGATCATCTGCCGACTGGTACTGGAAGATCTTGAGGACGCCTTCCAGCGCCTTGTCGGAATAGTCGTAGCCCTCCTGCCGGAAGATCTTCTGCACCATGGCCCGGCCCAGCTCGATGTGCTGGGCGCGCTGCTGGGTGCGGATGTAGCGGCGGATGCGGGCGCGGGCCTTGCCCGTGACGACGAAGTTTTCCCAGTCCGGCGACGGCGTTTGCGCCTTGCTGGTGACAACCTCGACCTGGTCGCCGTTCTGCAGTTGGCTGCGCAGCGGCTGGATGCGGCCATTGATCTTGGCGCCGACGCAGGTGTCGCCGATCTGGCTGTGCACGGCATAGGCGAAGTCCACCGGCGTGGCGCCGCGCGGCAGGGCGATCAGGTCGCCCTTGGGCGTGAAGCAGAACACCTGGTCCTGGAACAGCTCCAGCTTGGTGTGCTCCAGGAACTCTTCCGGCCGGACCGCATGCTCCAGGATGTCCAGCAGTTCCCGCAGCCAGCGGTATTGCCGGCCCTCGGTCTTGGGCTGGCTGCCGTCCTGCTTGTAGGCCCAGTGGGCGGCGACACCCAGCTCGGACACCTCGTGCATTTCGATGGTGCGGATCTGCACCTCGATGCGCTGGCGTTCCGGGCCGATGACCGTGGTGTGCAGCGACCGGTAGCCGTTGGGCTTGGGCGTGGAGACGTAGTCCTTGAAGCGGCCCGGCACCACCGGATAATGGGCGTGGATGACGCCCAAGGCCTGATAGCACTGCTCGATGGACTCGACGGTGACGCGGAAGGCCATGACGTCGGACAACTGCTCGAACGTCACGTTCTTGCGCTGCATCTTGCGCCAGATGGAATAGGGCGCCTTGCGCCGGCCAGACACGGTGGCCTTGGGCAGGCCGCCCTCGTGCAGGGTGTCCACCAGTTCGGTGATGATGCGGTCGACGCGGCCCGCCCCCTGCTCTTCCAAATCCTGCAGGCGCTTGGTGATGCTGTCGTAGGCGTCCGGGTTCAGTTCCTTGAACGACAGCTCTTCCAGCTGGTCCTTCCAGCGCTGGATGCCGATGCGTTCGGCCAGGGGGGCGTAAATCTCCAGCGTCTCGCGGGCGATGCGCTTGCGCTTCTCCGGCTTGGACAGGTAGTGCAGCGTCTGCATGTTGTGCAGACGGTCGGCCAGCTTCACCAGCAGGACGCGGATGTCTTCCGACATCGCCAGCACCAGCTTGCGGAAGTTCTCCGCCTGCTTGGACTGGTCGCTTTCCAGGTTCTGCAGCTCGATGCGCGACAGCTTGGTCACGCCATCCACCAGGCGCGCGATCTCCGGCCCGAACAGGCGCTGCACCTCTTCCAAGGTGGTCAGCGTGTCCTCGACTGTGTCGTGCAGCAGGGCGGTGATGATGGAGGCGCCGTCCAGCTTCAGCTGGGTCAGCAGCCCCGCCACCTCCAGCGGGTGGGAAAAGTAGGGGTCGCCCGACGCGCGCTTCTGCGACCCGTGCGCCTTCATGGAGAAGACGTAGGCGCGATTGAGCTTGTCCTCGTCCGCGTTGGGATCGTAGGAGCGGACCCGCTCAACCAGCTCGTACTGGCGCATCATGGATGCCCTGCCCGGCCCCAGGCCTTTTGGGCACGGCCGACCGCGACGGGCGCGGCACGGCCGTTCAGGGCGCTATCCATGGAAAAATAGCCAAGGGGGACGGGTCGCTTACCCACGGCCTGCCCCACCACCGGCTCAGAGGCCCTCGTCGTCGCCGAGGTCTTCACCCTGCGCCGCGTCCTCGGCGGCATCCTCAGCCCCCAGGTCGTCATCCTCGCCGGCGGCGCCCTGCACGGCCCAGGCCTGCTCTCCGGCCATCAGCTCGATGATCTCTTCCTCGGGCTCATCCTGCTCCTGGACGCGCTGATGCCCCTTGATCAGGGAGTTCTTCAGGCTGTCCAGCACCACCGTCTCGTCCGCGATTTCGCGCAGGGCGACGACCGGGTTCTTGTCGTTGTCGCGATCGACCGACAGCGGCGCGCCGGCCGCGACGTCCCGCGCCCGCTGGGCCGCCATCATCACCAGCTCGAACCGGTTCGGAACCTTCAGGACGCAATCTTCAACGGTAACGCGGGCCATACCTTGCTCACTCCAACAACGAAACGGGTGCCGGGAATAGGGGCACTGAACACCATCCCATAGTTATAGGGGCCTGTTTTCGCGGTTGCAAGGAAGGCGACGCCCGATCCGCCGCATTCCTGCGTTTCCGTCATGAGGATCGGCCTGCCCCCTCTCCGCTCATTCCCCGATGCGCTCCGTCACCTGGCCTGGCGGCAGGCCCGCCACCAGGCTTTCCACGTCCACCCCCGACACCGGGTGCCGCCAGCCGGGCGCCAGGTCGCGCAGCGGCAACAGCACGAAGGCGCGCTGGTGCAGGCGGGGATGGGGCAGCATCGGCGCCGCCGCCCGGATCTGGTCATGGTAGGCCAGCAGGTCCAGGTCCAGCCCCCGCGCCTCGTTCACCTGCCGCCGCACCCGGCCGAACGCGGCCTCCACCCGGTGCAGGACGGCCAGCAGCGCCGGGGCGTCCAGGTCCGTTTCCACCCACGCCACGCCGTTGACGTACCAGGGCTGGTCGGACGCGGGCACCGGGGCGCTACGGTACCACGGCGACACCGCCACCACCGTCACCCCCTCGCCCGCCAGCGCGCGCACCGCCGCGGCCACCACATCGCGCGAGCCGCCGACGCCGGGCACCGACAGGTTCGATCCCACGCCCACCAGAATCATTCACCGCCCCCCCCTGTTGCGTACCCCTGTTGCACCCCTGCGACGCGCGTCGCACGGGGGCGCCAGCATCTACTCTTAAGGCCTAAACACCAGGCCCGCCGCCGGGGATGGCATCCCCAAAAGGCAGATGCGACTTTAAATACACCGGCTGCGACCATATCTCGCTTGAACGCGTTAACCCATTCACTTTATGTAGGCGCTTGTCAGCGCGCTATAAAGACGGCACGCTACTGATAATTGAACCCGCTGCATTACTCTTCCAAATAATATTCAAAGGAATATAAAATGTTGCATTATCCCGAGGAACGCCTCGCCCTCTTCATCGACGGCGCCAATTTATTCGCGGCCGCGCGGGCGCTGAATTTCGATATCGACTATAAGCGTTTGCTGAATTTCTGCGGAAAGCGTGGGCGGCTCATTCGCGCCTTCTATTATACCGCGCTGGTTGAAGACCAGGAATATTCCCCCATCCGCCCGCTGGTCGATTGGCTGGATTACAATGGCTACACCATGGTCACGAAGCCGACCAAGGAGTACACCGACGCGTCCGGCCGCCGGAAGATCAAGGGCAACATGGACATCGAGCTGGCCATCGATGTCATGGAGATGGCGCAGCATTTGGACCACATCATGCTGTTCTCCGGCGACGGCGACTTCCGTCGCCTGGTGGAGGCGGTGCAGCGCAAGGGCGTGCGCGTCTCGGTGATCAGCACCGTGCGCTCGACCCCGCCGATGATCGCCGACGAGTTGCGCCGCCAGGCCGACAATTTCATCGAGCTGATGGATCTGGCGCCCGACATCGCCCGCGCCCACGCCCCCCGCCCGCCGGTGGAGCACGCGCAGCTTATCGACACCACGCCGATGGAATGATATCCGGCGCCCACACGACACGGTAACGGGCGCCCTTATCCCATGATGCAGAACCTGACGCCGCCGGGGCATGACTGCCCCTTATGTCCCCGGCTGGTGGACTATCGCCTGCGCAACCGCGCGGCTTTCCCCGACAAGTTCAACGGCCCGGTGCCGTCCTTCGGCGGCCTGGACGCCCGCCTGCTGGTGGTGGGTCTGGCCCCCGGCCTGCGCGGCGCCAACTTCACCGGCCGCCCCTTCACCGGCGACTATGCCGGTGACCTGCTGTACGCCACCCTGCTGAAGTTCGGCTTCGCCACGGGCCAGTATCTGGAGCGGCCGGATGACGGCCTGACCCTGGTCGACGCGCGCATCACCAACGCCGTGCGCTGCGTGCCGCCCGAGAACAAGCCCACGCCGGAGGAGTCGCACACCTGCCGCCCCTTCCTGGTGGCGGAACTGGAGGCGATGACCAGGCTCAAGGCCGTGGTGGCCTTGGGCTCCGTCTCCCACACCAGCGTCATCCGCACCTTCGGCCTGCGCCAGGCGGCCCATCCCTTCGGCCACGGCGCCCGGCACGACCTGGGCGGCGGGGTGACGCTGTTCGACAGCTATCACTGCTCCCGCTACAACACCAACACCGGCCGCCTGACCGACGCCATGTTCGAGGACGTGTTCCAGGCGGTGCGCCAATACCTGGGCGCCTAAGCCCCCAGCGCGGAAGGCCGGGGCGACGCCCCGGCCTTCCCCAATTCCAAACGGCGAATGCTTCAGCCCTTGGCCCGCATCAGGCGCGCCTTGTCGCGCTGCCAGTCGCGTTCCTTCTCCGCCTCGCGCTTGTCGCCCTTCTTCTTGCCCTTGGCCACGCCGATCTCGACCTTGGCGTAGCCGCGGTCGTTGAAATAGATCGACAGCGGAATCAGGGTGACGCCGTCGCGGCGGATGGAGGCGAACAGCTTGTCCATCTCACGGCGGCGGACCAGCAGCTTGCGCGCCCGCTTGGGCTCATGCTGGAAAAAGCGGCCGGCCAGCTGGTATTCCGGGAAATGGGCGTTGATCAGGTACAACTCCCCATCCCGCTCCCCGGCATAGGACTCGGCGATGCTGACCCGGCCGGCGCGCAGCGACTTGACCTCCGTCCCGGTCAGCATGATGCCCGCCTCGATCGTTTCGGTAATGAAAAAATCGAAACGGGCGCGCCGATTTTGCGCGGCGTATTTATGTTCGTCGGCACGTGCCATGGCGGCTATCCGGCCCCTTCCCTCAGCTCAGCAGGCCGGCGTGGACCAGGGCCGCGCGCACCAGCTCCTGAGTCGCCGGCGTTGTTTCCACCAGCGGCAGGCGCAGTTCCGGACGGCACAGGCCCAGCAGGCTGGCGGCGTACTTCACCGGCGCCGGGCTGGTCTCCACGAACATGGCGTGGTGCAGCGGCATCAGCAGGTCGCGGATGCGGGCCATCTCCGTGAGGTCGCCGCGCACCCAGGCGTTCTGCATCTCGGCGCACAGGCGCGGCGCCACGTTGGCCGTGACGGAGATGCAGCCGACGCCGCCCTGCGCCAGGAAGGCCGTGGCGGTGGCGTCCTCGCCCGACAGCTGGATGAAGTCAGGGCCCAACTCGACCCGTGTGCGCAACGGCCGCACCAAATCAGCGGTGGCGTCCTTCACGCCAACGATGTTAGGCAACGCCGCGAGGCGGGCCATGGTGGCGATCGACATGTCGATCACGCTGCGGCCGGGGATGTTATAAATGATGATGGGCAGGTCGGCCGCATCATGGATGGCTTTGAAATGCTGGTAGAGACCTTCTTGCGTCGGCTTGTTGTAGTAGGGCGTCACCACCAGGGCGGCGTCGGCGCCCACGGCCTTGGCATGCTTGGTCAGGCTGATGGCCTCGGCCGTGGAGTTGCTGCCGGTGCCGGCGACCACGGGGACGCGACGGTCCGCCACCTCGACGCACAGCTCGACCAGGCGGCGGTGCTCCTCATGGCTCAGCGTCGGCGACTCGCCGGTGGTGCCGCAGGGGACAAGGCCGTGCGTGCCCTCTTTGACCTGCCAGTCCACCAAGGCCTGGAAGGCGCGCTCGTCCACTTTACCGTCGGCGAACGGCGTGATCAGGGCGACGAGGGAACCGGCGAGGGCGGGCGTGGCGGTGGTCATCTCTGCAATCTCCGTGGGCATTCGACCCGAAAGGCGCGAACCTTAGCGGCCCGGCACCTGGGTGACAAGCGACGAGAAAAGGCCCCCTGGGCCTCGTTCCGGCGGGGGCTGGCGGCCTTGATCCTGCCGCTTTCCCTCGTGGCGCTCCCTGTCACCGCCCTCGCCCAGTCGTCCAGCGATATCAGCACCTACCGCGCCGCCTTCAAGGCGGCCGACAGGGGCAAGTGGGCCGACGCCCACAAGCTGGCCGAGCGCGGGCATGACCCGCTGGCCGACAAGGTCCTGACCTGGATGGATCTCGGCCGCGCCGACACCGACGCCAGCTTCCAGGAGCTGACGGACTTCATCGACAAGAATCCGGATTGGCCCGGTCTGGCGGCCCTGCGCCGCAACGCCGAGATCCGCATGCCCAATTTCGGCGACACGCCGACGCGCGACTGGTTCGACAAGCACCCGCCCCTGACCACCGCCGGCTTCAACCGCTACGCCGACAGCCTGCTGAACCTGGGTGACAGCGAGAAGGCCATCGGCCTGATCCGCGACCGCTACATCAAGGGCAACTTCGGCGTGGTGGATGAGCGGACGTTCCGCACCAAGTACGTGGCCATCCTGCGGCCCGCCGACCATTGGGCCCGCCTGGACCGCCTGCTGTGGGAGAACGACGAGGAAGACGCGCGGCGCATGCTGCCCATCGTCGATCCCGGCCACCAGGCCGTGGCGCTGGCCCGCCTGGCCATGGCCGACCTGGACCCGGGCGTGGAGCGCCTGCTGCAGCAGGTGCCCGCCCCGCTGATGAGCGAGCCCGGCATCACCTACGAACGCCTGCGCTGGCGCCGGCGCAAGGAGATGGACGCCGGCGCGCTGGAGATCCTGGAGAACCTGCCCAAGGACGCGGGCCCCAAGAACGCCAATGGCGACCTGGGCCATCCCGAGGCCTGGTGGACGGAACGCCACATCCTGGCGCGCCACCTGATGGACCAGGGCCAGATGCAGCGCGCGTACCGCCTGGCGGCCAACCACGGCGTGACCGACGGCCTGGGCTTCATCCAGGCGGAGTTCCTGGCCGGCTGGCTGTCGCTGCAGTTCCTGAACAAGCCGGAGCAGGCGCTGGAGCATTTCACCCGCCTGTATGAGGGTGTCTCCTCCCCCGTCGGCCAGTCGCGCGGCGCCTATTGGGCCGGCCGGGCCTGCGAGAAGCTGGGCAACCCGGAACGCGCCCGCCAGTGGTACGAGTTGGGCGCGCGGTACGGCAGCACCTTCTACGGCATGATGGCGCAGGAGAAGCTGGGCCAGGCGGAGGCCATCCCCATCGCCCCCACGCCCTCCGCCGACGCCCGCGCCAAGTTCGAAAAGAACGAACTGGCGCGCGCCGCCCGCCTGCTGGACAAGGTGCTGACCGAGGACGACGACCGCGTGGACCTGTTCCTGCGCAAGCTGTCGCAGGACGCCAAGACGCCGGACGACTTCGTGCTGGTGGCCAGGGCGGCGCTGGAAATGCACCGCCGCGACCTGGGCGTGGGCATCAGCCGGCTGTCGCTGAACAAGGGCATCGTGCTGGCCGACGCGGGTTATCCCATCGTCGCCAGCCACCTGCCGGCGCAGCCGGAGCCGGCGCTGATCCACGCCCTCATCCGCCAGGAAAGCAGCTTCAAGGTGGACGCCGCCAGCGGCGCCGGCGCCCTGGGCCTGATGCAGCTGATGCCGCCCACGGCGCAGCAGTTGGCCAGGCGCGAGGGCATGAAATACACGGTCGCCAAGCTGACCCACGACCCCGACTTCAACATCCGCGTGGGCAGCGTGTTCGTGCAGGACCTGCTGGACCGCTTCGGCGGTTCCTACATCCTGGCCATCGCCGCCTACAACGCCGGCCCCGGCCGGGTGGCCAACTGGCTGCGCGACTATGGCGACCCGCGCATCGAGGCGGTGGATCCGGTGGACTGGATCGAGACCCTGCCCTTCTACGAGACGCGCAACTATGTCCAGCGCGTGCTGGAGAACCTGCACGTCTACCGCATCCGCATGGGGGGCCGCCAAATGCCGATGACCACGGACCTGAAGCGGGGCACGGCCGGTTGATGTCCAATCGGCAACACTATTTTGGTTAATTCGCGCAAAAGGTTAGGGGCGAAACCCTCAGACCCAATGTTAACTTGCGATTAATGACGAAGGCCATATCCTACCCCGGTAAACAGTTCCCGGTAGGTACGCGCCATGGCCTCTGTTCCCCTGGCTCCGCAGCCGCTTCCCGCCGCCCTGCTGCGGGCCGCCGCCGTCCATCATCGCCTGGTCGACGCCTTCATCCAGCTGACGCGGACTGAACTGGCGCGCCAGCGCGATGATTACGCCCGCGACAGCCTCAATGAGTTGCTGGACGTGCTCAAGGCCCAGTTGGTCGCATACGGATCGGATGCCGTGGCCGCGCGCCCGCCAGGGATGGAGGCCGCCAACCTACCCTGACCTACGCGATTAGGAGACCCCCGGGGCTGGGCGCCCCACGGAAGAGTGGCGCGAGTCGGCACTCATACCCATCGGCGCCTGAACTTTTCAGCCGTGATACCCCTGGCATCACCGCCGCTCCCTGGTGTTCGCGATTGTTACGGGGACTGAAAAGATGAATACTATTGTATTCTCTCAGCTAAACAGCTCTAAAGAAGGATACGTTGGGGAAAGGTTGAGTGTGGGGAGACAATGCCAGTTGTCAGCGCCAAGGCGCCTTCATACTCTCGCCCCAATTCAGGCTTCCTACCTTAGTAGGTTATGCTGTCGTCCCATCCGATGAACTCAGATGGCGCGTCATCGACTTGGAGTAGTGCCCATGCCCCGTAGGACTAAGAACACGGTTGTTGCCGAACTTGAAGGCAAGATTGAGAACCACGTCGCCAGCCGCATTCGTTTGCGGCGCGGTCTTCTGGGGATGAGCCAGTCGGATCTGGCCCGCGCCTTGGGTATCACCTTCCAACAAGTGCAGAAGTACGAACGGGGATCGAACCGTGTTTCGGTGGGCAAGCTCTATCGGCTGGCCGAAATCCTGGACGTGCCGTTGACCTTCTTCTTCGACGACCTGGAGAGCGGCGCCGACCGCCCCGCCCCCACCAGCTTCAGCGCTCCGGACGAGGGGTCGCCCCTGCTGTCGCGCCGCGACCTGGATCTGTTGCGGGCCTGGCGCAACGCCCCGGCGGACATCGCCGACTGCGTCGCCGGTCTGCTGCGCGCCGTATCGCATGACGACGACGGCGCCGAAACCGCCCCCGCCGCCTCCGCCGCGCCCTCCGGCGACGGCGAGGAAGATGCCGGCGGCGACGCCAAGCCGGCCCGCCGCCGCCGTGGCGCGGTCTGGGACCCCGCGGACATGTACAAGGCCGCCAAGGCGCCCAAGCGCGGCAAGTCGGCCCCCACGCCTCCGTAATCGGCACGGGTATGGACGAATGAAAAAGGGCTCGGGAGGGGAAACCTTCCGGGCCCTTTTCATTTTTGGCCGTCCTACCCCTTCTTCACGAACTCCGCCCTCAGAACCAGGCCCTTGATGGTGTCGTGGCGGCAGTCGATCTCCTGCGCGTCGCCGGTCAGGCGGATGGACCGGATGACCGTGCCCCGCTTCAGCACCTGGTTGGCGCCCTTCACCTTCAAATCCTTGATCAGGGTGACGCTGTCGCCGTCGGCCAGGAGGTTGCCCACGGAATCCCGCACCTCGACCACGGCCCCTTGTGCAGGGGTTGCCGCGGCGTTCGCCGCCGCCTGGCTGGCCGGGATCCACTCGCCGGTGGCCTCGTCATAGACAAACTCTTCATCGGCCGCACTATTCATCGGGAACCTCAATCGTCGCGCATAGGTCACCGCACCCAGGAACGCCGAAGAAGGGGCGCGGGCGCGGTGGCAGGGATGTGTCTATCGGTTGGCCGGTGGATCAGGGCGCCGGCACGCCGCCGCCGGGAAGGTAGCCGACCGGGCGGCGGCCGTCACGCCCCAAAGCCCTGGCGGTGCTATAATGGCGCCCAGCCAGGAATGAGACCCGGAAGGCCTTATCATGACCGATCTTCCCCAGGAGTTGCGGGGCACCCGCGTGCTGGTCTGCGCCGACGACGGCCCGCTGTTGGCCAGTGACCAGGACGCCGTGCCCCTGGTCGGCCTGGCGTGGGAACATGCCGCCCGGGTGGTGGCCATCCCCCTCAGCCGCCTGGCGCCCGGCTTCCTCACCCTGGCCACGGGTCAGGCGGGGGCCATCATCCAGAAGTTCGCCAACTATCAGCTGCGCCCGGTCATCGTCGGCGACGTCAGCGCCTGGACGGCCGGCAGCGGGGCCCTGCGCGATTTCATCCATGAGGCCAACCGGGGCCAGGTCGTCTGGTTCGTCGACGATCTGGCGGCGCTGGAACGGCGCCTGGCGGCGTGACCCGTCAGGTCATCTTTCAATAGAATGGTCGCGTCGGCCGCGCGTGTGGCGGGATAGGCGGAAGGACCGCGTCGTTACGCGCCCAGAACCAGAAACGACAAAGCCGCCCCGAAGGGCGGCTTGTCCGTTTCACTCACCCGCTGATATGGCCTGGGCAAGTGATGGCGGAGGGGATGGGATTCGAACCCACGGTACCAGTTTCCCGGTACGACGGTTTAGCAAACCGTTGCCTTCAGCCACTCGGCCACCCCTCCGTCCACCGACTGTCGTCGGCGGTTCGCGTATGTACTCGGGCGGCGGCCCCCTTGTCAACGATAACGGTGAGGAAAAATCGCGGGAAAATGAAAAGGGGGACCAACCGGCCCCCCTGCCCATGCCGCCCCCGGGAAAACGCCGGGCGGCGCACCATTTTTTCCTGCCGGACCAAGGCCCAAGGGCCCGGTCCTAACCTTAGGCCTCGGGATTTCAGCCCTTCAGCTTGGCGGCCAGGATCTCGTTCACCAGGGCGGGGTTCGCCTTGCCCTGGGTGGCCTTCATGACCTGGCCGACGAAGAAGCCGAACAGCTTGTCCTTGCCGCTGCGGAACTCCGCCACCTTGTCGGCGTTGGCCGCCATCACGGCCGCGATGGCCTGGTCGATGGCGCCCGTGTCCGTCACCTGGCGCAGCCCCTTCTCCTCCACGATCTGGGCGGCGGGCTTGCCCGTCTCCAGCATGTCGGCGAACACCTCCTTGGCGATGCGGCCGGAGATGGTGTTGTCCGCGATCAGGTCGATCAGGCCGCCCAGCGCCGCCGCGCTGATGGGCGAGCTGTCGATGTCGGCACCCGTCTTGTTCAGCGCGCCCAGCAGGTCGCCGATGACGAAGTTGGCCGCCATCTTGGGATCGCGGCCCCGGGCCACCTCTTCATAGAAGTCGGCGCGCGAGCGCTCCGCCACCAGCACGCCGGCGTCATAGACCGGCAGCTTGTAGTCGGCCATGAAGCGGGCCTTCTTCTCATCCGGCAGTTCCGGCAGGGTGCGCTTGATTTCCTCGACCCAGGCCGCGTCCAGTTCCAGGGGCAGCAGGTCCGGGTCGGGGAAGTAGCGGTAGTCGTGCGCCTCCTCCTTGGAGCGCATGGACCGCGTCTCACCCTTGTTCGGGTCCCACAGGCGGGTTTCCTGCACCACCGCGCCGCCATCCTCGATCAGCGCCACCTGGCGCTGGGCCTCGTACTCGATGGCCTGCTGCACATAGCGGATGGAGTTGACGTTCTTCGTCTCCGTCCGGGTGCCGTACTTCTCACCCGGCTTGCGCACCGACACGTTGATGTCGCAGCGCATGGAGCCTTCCTCCATGTTGCCGTCGCAGGTGCCGAGATAGCGCAGGATGGTGCGCAGCTTGCGCAGGTAGGCGGCGGCCTCCTCCGGCGTGCGCATGTCGGGTTCCGACACGATTTCCATCAGGGCGACGCCCGACCGGTTCAGGTCGATGTAGGTCTTGGTCGGGTTCTGGTCGTGCAGGCTCTTGCCCGCGTCCATCTCCAGATGCAGGCGCGTGATTCCCACCTCGCGGGTGGAACCGTCCGCCAGGTCCAGCACGATGGTGCCATGGCCCACGATGGGCTGCTGGAACTGGCTGATCTGGTAGCCGGAGGGCAGGTCGGCATAGAAGTAGTTCTTGCGGTCGAAGACCGAGCGCAGGTTGATCTGCGCCTTCAGGCCCAGGCCCGTGCGCACCGCCTGCTCCACGCAGACCTCGTTGATCACCGGCAGCATGCCGGGAAAGCCCGCGTCCACGAAGCTGACTTGGCTATTGGGCGCGGCGCCGAAGGCGGTCGCCGCCCCGCTGAACAACTTGGCATTGGAGACGACCTGGGCATGGACCTCCAGCCCGATCACCACTTCCCATTCGCCCGTCTCGCCTGCAATCCGATAAGCCATCGTCTTCGCCATCAAGTCCAATTCATGGAGTGAGGGGTTTTCATGGCCGGAATCGCGTGAAAACGCAACCGGCTTGGGCGACGATGCAGCCCGGCGCCCATCAAGGCGTCCCCCGCCGCCGCGACGGCTCACTCACTAAAAGTTGTGCCCGCCGAACCGGTATTTTATTTTCAATGGTGAATTAAGCGTGGAAATTCGGCGCGAAAATTAAGACATCATCAAGAGATTGCCTATTACCTACGGCCTAACCCTTTTCCGTAACAGGATTGTCACGATGCTCCAGTCCCTCAAAATCGCCCACAAGCTGGGCCTGGCCGTCCTGCTTTTCCTGGTTCCCGTGGGCTACCTGCTCTACGCCCTGATCGCCCAGCAGCAGATCTCCATCGACTTCGCGGCCAAGGAACTGGCCGGCACCGCCTACCTCAGGGGCTTGCAGACCATCCAAACCCGGCTGGCCGCGGCGGAGACGGGCGGGGCCGCCGTGGACGCGGCCGGCAGCGCCGCCACGGTGCGCCAGTTGCAGGCCGCCTGGGGACAAGACATGGACAGCGCCGCCAAGGCGGATGAGCTGGTGGCGGCCCTGGGCAAGAAGGACGGGGCCAGCAGCCCCGCCACCCGCGCGGCCTTGCGCGCGCTGATCGCCCAGATCGGCGACAAGTCCAACCTGATCCTGGATCCGGACCTGGACAGCTTCTACGTCATGGACATCGTCCTGGTGAAATTGCCCGACCTGCAGGACCAGACCACGGGCCTGCGGGCGGTGACGCATCAGGCGGGGGACAACAAGGTCGACCTGTTCGTCGCCCTGGGCGGGGTCAAGGCCCTGCTGTCGGGCGTCGATTCCTCCGCCACCTCGGCTTACGGCGGCAATGCCGACGGCAGCGTGAAGAAGGCGCTGGAGGCCCCGGTCGCGGCCCTGCAGAAGGCCGCCGGCGCGTTGACCGCCGGCGCCGAGAAGGGCAGCGTCGCCGACGCGGACACGCTGTCGGCGCTGAAGACGCAGGATGCCCTGTACACGGCCGCGTCGGCCGATCTGGAGCGCTTGCTGAACGCGCGCATCGGCGGCTTCAAGGCGACGCAGCTGCGCGTGCTGCTGATCTCGCTGGCGTTGTTCGCGGTGGCCGGCGGCGCCGTCTATCTGGTGGTGCGCCGTTTCGTCATCGCGCCGCTGAGCGACCTCACCGGCGCCATGTCCGGTCTGGCGCAGGGCCGCCTGGACACCAGCATCGACCACGCCGACAGCGGGGACGAAGTCGGCGCCATGGCCCGCGCCCTGGTCGTCTTCAAGGAGAACGCCCAGCGCACCCATGCGCTGGAGGCGGCGCAAACCCTGGAGCAGGAAAAGCGGCTGCGCCGCCAGCAGGCGCTGGAAACCCTGACCAAGGACTTCCAGCTGGCCATCAGCGCCGAGCTGCGCGGCATGGCCGCCGCCGCCACGGAACTGGAGGCCACCGCCGGCTCGCTGGCCGGCCAGGCCGACAACACCGCCGCCCGCACCCAGGCCGCCGACGACAGCGCCGCCCGCGCCACGGCCAACACCCAGACGGTGGCGGCGGCGACGGAGCAACTGGCCGCCAGCAGCAACGAGATCGGCGCGCAGGCGGAGCAGACGGCCGCCACCACCAAAACGGCGGTGCAGGAGGCGGAGCACGCCCGCAACGTGGTGGATGAACTGGCCACCGTGGCCGAGAGCGTGAACGAGGTGGTGCGCTTCATCCAGACCATCGCCGCGCAAACCAACCTACTGGCGCTGAACGCCACCATCGAGGCGGCGCGCGCCGGGGAGGCCGGCAAGGGCTTCGCCGTGGTGGCGACCGAGGTCAAGAGCCTGGCCAACCAGACGGCGCAGGCGACGGAAGACATCCAGGCGCGGGTCGGCGGCGTGAAGGCCGCGGCCGACAACGCCATCGGCATCATCAACCGCATCGCCACCACCATCGGCGTGGTCGACGGCAATTCCGGCGCCATCGCCGCCGCCGTCAGCCAGCAGAGCGCCGCCACCAGCGAAATCAGCCGCAACGTGGCGGAGGCCGCCGCCCGCACCCAGGAGGTGACGGAATCCCTGACCTTGGTGCGGGACAGCGCGGAATTTACCAAGGAAGCCTCGGGGCAGTTGCTGGTCGCGGCCAACGAGCTGTCGCGGCAGTCGGAACAGCTGCGCACGGACGTGGAACATTTCCTGGTCGCCATGCAGACGGCCGAGGATCGCCGCCAATTCGACCGCCACGACATCGACCTGCCGGCCCGCGTGGGCGCACCGGGCGCAGCCCTTTCCGGTCCCGCGACGCACCGCCTGGTCAATATCGGCCGGGGTGGATGCGCCGTGATCGGCCCCGCCATCGGCGGCGCCGGCCATGAGGTCGAGGTCGAGCTGGAGGGCCGGCGTTTCCGGGGGCGCGTCACCGCCCAGGAAGGCGACACCACGCGCATCCAGTTTCGCCTGACCGATGAAGCCGCCCAAGCGGTGGATGCCCTGGTGGCCCGCCACCGGGCCGCCGCCTGATGGGCGTCCTCACAGGCTGGGGAACGCCCATGAAAGATAAGCGGCCAATCCAATAGAAGCCAAACGATCGGGGATTCGATACCTATAAGTATAGATTGGCCGACTGTGTGGTTAATCCTAACGATTTCTTCAGGCTAACTGGCGAAAATGGCCGCTGAGGAATCGTGAGGTTGGGATGCGTTTTCAGAATTCGCCGCCATTCTCCAGCAACGGCGACAACCATCCCACCCCCCTTTCCTGGCGGCTGCCGGGCGCCGACGGCCTGCCCAGCGCCGGTCGCCTGAACAGGCTTGTTCCCCTCCTGGTCCTGGCGTTGGCACTGGCCGGGAGCGCGCTGGTCGCCCGGCTCACCAGCGCGCATAACCGGACCCTGGCCGCGGACAGCCTGTCCGTCCGCGCCGGCGAGATGACGGAAGACTTGCGCCAGCAGCTGACGCTGTACCAATACGGCCTGCGCGGCGCCCGCGGCGCGGCGGTCGTCGCCGGGGCGGAATTCCTGACCGAGGCCCAGTTCCGGCACTATAGCCGGACGCGGTCGCTGGAGACCGAATTCCGGGGCGCGACGGGCTTCGGCATCGTGCGGCGTATACCCGCCGGCGAGGAGGAGGCCTTCGTCCAGCGGGAACACCTGGGCGGCCGGCCCGGCTTCCGGATCTGGGAGCTCAATCCGCACGATGGCGAGCATGCCATCATCCAATTCGTGGAGCCGGAGGATGCCAACCTCACCGCCGTGGGGCTGGACATCGCCTCGGAGCCCGCGCGCCATGCGGCCGCCATCGCCGCCATGCGGTCGGGCGAGCCGCACCTGACCGCCCCCATTTCCCTGGTGCAGGCGCCGGGGGACCAAGGGGGGTTCCTGCTGTTGCTGCCCATCTACCGGCAGGGGGCCGACCTCGCCACCCCGGATGCGCGCGAGGCCGCGACGGTGGGCTGGGCCTATACCCCCTTCCTCATCAGCAGAATGATCACCGGCTCGGAACTGATGCGAGCGGACGTCGGCTTCACCGTGAGCGACGTGACCGAGGGTATGGACGCCCCGCCCTTCTACCGGACGCCCGCGCCGGCCATCGGCTTCGTCGACGGCCTGGTCCACGACGACGTCTTGCCGATTTTCGGCCGCCGCTGGCTGATCCATTACCAGGCGACCCCCGCCCTGCCGCAGGCTTTGAACCTCACGCCGCCCTTGCTGGCGGCGTTCCGTGTGGGCATCGCCGGTGTCCTGCTGACCCTGCTGTCGCACCTTTACATGGCGAACCGCTCACGCCGGCTGGCCGCCGGCCGGGAAAGCGCCCGCCAAACCGACAGGCTGGAGCGGGAGGTCAAGGCGCGCACGGCCGATCTGGCGCAGCGGGAGGCCCGGTTCAAGACGCTGACGGAGCTGTCCACCGATTGGTACTGGGAAACCGATGGCGACGGCCGCTTCACCGCCATGTCGCAGGGCGTCTCGCGCATCGGGCAGGATCACCGCACCCTGATCGGCAAGACGCGGCGGGAGCTGTCGGCCAACCTCCAGGACCCGCGCCTGGACCAATATGAGGATTTCGTCCGGCAGGGGCTGCCCTTCCGCGACCTGCGGTATGACCTGATGGGCAACGACGGCGTCTTGCGCCACATCGTCATCAGCGGCACGCCCATCCTGGATGCCGCGGGCGCCTGCATCGGTTATCGCGGATCGGGACGCGACGTCACCGAACAGCTGCGGGCCGAGGAGGCCCTGCGCGCCACCTCGTCACGCCTGGCCTTGGCCACCAAGGCCAGCGGCATCGCCATCTGGGAATACGACGTGGCCACGGGCCGCCTGGATTGGGACGACCAGATGTTCCAGCTCTATGGCGCGCGGCGCGACGGCGCCGACTGCTTTTCCATCTGGCGGACCCACTGCCAGCCGGACGACGCGGCGCGGGTGGCGGCCGAGTTCCGGCGCGTGCTTGACGGCGGGGCGGACCTGGACACCGAGTTCCGGGTGGTACGCCCCGAGGGCGGCGTGCGCCATGTGAAGGGCGCCTCGATCACCGACAGGGACGCCGACGGCCGACCCATCCGCATCATCGGCGTGAACTGGGACATCACCGAGGTGCGCGACCGCGAGGCCGCCCTGGTGGCGGCGCAGGCCGCCGCCGAGGCCGCAAGCCGGGCCAAGACCGATTTCCTGGCCAACATGAGCCACGAAATCCGCACCCCGATGAACGCCGTCCTGGGCCTGACCCAGTTGCTGGCCGATTCCCGGCTGTCCGCCCAGCAACGGGACTTCGTCACCAAGATTTCCTCGGCCGGCCGCAGCCTCATGGCGCTGATCAACGACATCCTCGATTTCTCCAAGGTGGAGGCGGGACGGCTGGACCTTGAGCATGCGGAATTCCCGCTGCCCGACCTGGTGAACGGGCTGGTGTCGCTGGTGTCGGTCAACGCCAATGAGAAGAAACTGGCCCTGGCGGCGACCATCGCGCCGCACACGCCGGTGATGGTGGTGGGCGATCGCCTGCGATTGCAGCAGGTTTTGCTGAACCTGCTGGGCAACGCCATCAAATTCACCCCGGCCGGTTGCGTGACGCTGGACGTGCGCGTCATCGCCTGGCCCCGGGCTGACCGGGCGGCGCTGCGTTTCTCGGTGACCGACAGCGGCATCGGCATTCCCGCCCACGCCATCCCCACGCTGTTCAGCGCCTTCACCCAGGCCGACAGCTCGACCACCCGGCGCTATGGCGGCAGTGGGCTGGGGCTGGCCATCAGCAAGCGCCTGGTCACGCTGATGGGAGGCGAGATCGGAGTGGAGAGCCAGCCCGGCGCCGGCAGCACCTTCTGGTTCATCGTGCCCCTGGATGTGGCGTCACCGGTGAACACGGCGGGCCAGGCGCTCCGGGCCGCGCCCCCGCCGAATGCCGCCGCCAACACTCAGCCGCCCCGGCGGGTCAAACGGCTGAAGGGGCTGCGCCTGCTGATGGTGGAGGACAACAGCATCAACCAGGAGGTCGGCCGGCAGATCCTCGAGCGCGAGGGGGCCGGCGTCACCATCGCCGCCGACGGCGCGCAAGCCCTGGCGCGGCTTCGCGCCGGGCCCGATTCCGTGGACCTGGTGCTGATGGACATGCAGATGCCGGTGATGGACGGCTACGAGGCCACCCGGCTGATCCGGGAGGAGCCGGGCCTGCGCACGCTTCCCGTCGTGGCCTTGACCGCCGGCGTCCTGGACGCGGAGCGCGCCCGCGCCCATGCGGCCGGGATCACCGACTTTATGACCAAGCCGTTCGACCTGGACCAGATGGTCGCCACCATCCTGCGCCACGCACCCAAGGGGGCGGCACCGCGCCGGGGTCGCGTGATGGCGGCGACCACCCCGCCGTCCGGCGCCCTGGCGCGCCTGCGCGCCATCCTGCCCGATCTGGACCAACGGCTTGAAGCCATGGGCCTGGAGGATCATGGGGACCTGTACATCAGCCTGGTCGAGCGGTTCGTGCGGGAATTCGCCGACGCGGCGCAGGAGTTGCGACAGGCGGTGACGGACGGCAGGCCCGATGACGCGGCCCGCCAGCTTCATACCTTGCGCGGCACGGCCGGCCAGATCGCCGCCCATGGCGTGGTCACGGCAGCCACCATGGCCGAATATGCGTTGAGCCAGGAAAGCTGGGCCGTTTGGGACTCCAGCCTCACAGTATTGGCGACAGCCATGGGCAAGCTGGCGGCGGCCGTGAGGTGACGGCCGCCGCCGGTAGGGCTGGGACTCAGACCTGCTGGATGGCCGACAGCAGCCAGCGGCCGCCATCCGCCCGCACGAAGGTCCAGAGTTCCTGCACCTCCTCCGCGTGACGGTCATCGCCGGACACGACACGGCCGGTGTTCTCATCCACCGTCCAGTCGCGGGCGCGCCAGCGCAGCAGGGCCGTGCAGTAGGTGCGTCCGTCCTCGTGCCAGCTTTCCACCACGTCGCCCTTCACCAGTTGGACATCGGCCACCATGTTGCGGATGCCCCGGCTCTGGTTCTCCGTCATCTCCTCGCCGTAGTAGGACAGCATCTCCGGCGTCAGGTGGCGGCGCAGGGCCGTCAGGTCGCCCTTGCTCCAGCTGTCCATGACGCCGGTCAGGATCTGCTCGAACGCCGACAGGTCCTGGCCCTGCATCTGCACGCCGATGGCGGGCACCGGTGCCGGCGGCGGCACCGACGCCGACCCGCCGAAGGGCATCGCCTGGTAGGGCGCGTCCTGGGGCGGATACATCTCATACGTCATGCCCGACGCCGGGGCGGTGCGCGGGCCGCTGATGGCCATGCGCACCAGGCGGTAGATCAGATAGGCGATGCCCAGCATGATCAGCAGGCGCAGGAAGCCGCCGAAGGCGCCCCCCGAGCCGCTGCCGTAATCACCGCCCACGCCATAGCCGTGATGGCCGAACAGCGAGTTGTACAGGCTGGCGCCCAGGAATCCGCCCATCATGCCGGACAGGAAGGGATGGCGCTGGGTGAAGCTGGGCTGGGCGAATCCCGGCTGGGCGAATGGCTGCTGGAAGGCCGGGCGCGGCTGATAGGCCGGCGCTGCTGGTGCCGCTGCCGGCGGCGGGGTGATGCTGCGCTGGATGGGCTGGCCCGTCACCGACGGCGTGGCGGGCGTGGTGTAGGTCCGGCTGCCGCGGCTGCCGGAACTGGAACTGCGGCCCGGGCGGGCATCGGCGGCCAAGGGCGCCAAGGCCAGGGACACCGCCAGCACGGCGGCGACCGCACGCGAACCAAACCGACCGAACATTCTCTCTCCCCCTGATAAGCGGGACCGATTCCGGTCCCACCCTAATGTGGGCCCCCTTTGCAAATTTGCGAGGGCCACTGCCGCAGGACGACGCCATACCGCTTTCCCGGCCCGTTTTAAGCGACCCGCGACAGACGGGACCTTTGCCCGCAAGCCCCGCTCATGTCTAGACTGCATCCAAGCCCGGGACGGCACCGTGGGGAGGTGCGGCACGCCGGGCAGCAACGAAACCTGGGGTAATGGGGGTTCCTGCACATGCCCGCACCGAAGTGGAAGCTGGCGGCCCTGCTGGCCGGTACAGCCATGGTCTTGCTGACCACGCACATGGCCATCACCAGCACGCCCGCCAACGCCGGCGACAAGCCGGCGGCCGACCAACCCAAGGGCGACCAGGCCAAGGGCGACGACAAGGCCGGTGCCGATAAGGACTGGACGCCCAAGCATTTCACCATCGACCGCAGCGGCACCTTCAACGGCAAGCGCGTGGACTATCAGGTGCTGGCCGGTGAAACCCACCTGGTGAACGACAAGGAGGAGGACGCGGCCACCGTCTTCTCCACCGCCTATGTGAAGAAGGGCATCAAGGACGCGACCCAGCGCCCCATCATCTTCCTGTTCAATGGCGGTCCGGGTTCCGCCAGCCTGTGGCTGCACATGGGGGCCTGGGGGCCCAAGCGCGTGGACGTGCCCAGCGACGCCACCAACGCCGGCAGCCCGCCCTACCCGCTGAAGGACAACCCGCAAAGCCTGCTGGACGTGGCCGACCTGGTGTTCATCGACCCCGTGGGCACGGGCTACAGCCGCATCCTGCCCAAGGGGGATGAGAAGGATTATTATGGCGTAAAGCAGGACGCCCATTCCATCGCGCAGTTCATGCGCCGCTGGCTGTCCGACCACAAGCGCTGGAACTCCCCCGTCTTCATCGGCGGTGAAAGCTATGGCGGCATGCGCATCGGCGCCCTGTTGCCCGAATTGCTGGAGAACGGCGCGCCGGTGGGCCTGAACGGGCTGATCGTCGTGTCGGGCGCCGTCGACTATGGCGCGTTCGAGTTCAACCGCGGCAACGACGTGCCCTATCCCGCCTTCCTGCCGACCTACGCCGCCGTGGCCTGGTACCACAAGAAGATCGCCGACACCTCCATGGGGTTCGACGCCTTCATGAACCAGGTGCGCAAGTTCGCGGTGGAGGAATATCCGGTGGCCCTGCTGAAGGGCAACCGGATGAGCCCGGCGGAGCGCAAGAGCGCGATCGACAAGCTGTCGCGCTTCACCGGCCTGTCGCCCGCCTATCTCGACCGCACCAACCTGCGCGTCCGCGATGTGCGCTTCGCCAAGGAACTGCTGCGCGACCAGGGCAAGGTCGTCGGCGTCTACGACGGCCGCTACACCGGCCAGGAATATGATTCTGCGGGGGACACGGCGGAAAGCGATCCGTCCGGCTACGGCGTGGGCGCCGCCTTCGCCACCACGCTGCAGAGCTATCTGCTGAGCGACCTGAACATCAAGATGGACCGCGAGTACCGCACCAGCGGCGACGTGGGCAAGAACTGGGACTGGAAGACCTGGGGCGACGAGGGCGGCGGCTACGCCAATGTGGCGCCGTGGTACGGCGACGCCATGCGCCAGAACCCCAAGCTGAAGGTGTTCATGGCCGGCGGCTGGTACGACATCTGCGTGCCGTTCTTCTCCAACGAGAACGCCATGAACGCCAACGGCGTGCCCACCGACCGGGTGACCTTCAGCTACTACGAGGCCGGCCACATGATGTACCTGAACCGCGCCGCCCTGGATAAGCTGACCGACGACGTCCGCCGCTTCGTCAAGGCGGCGGCGCCGGGGGCGACGGAGTAGGATCGAAGAGCGGCGGGGTGGTCAGTACCGCCCCGCCGGCTTGCGTGCTGTCGCACGGGCGGATTTCAAGCGCATCGGATGGTCCGGAGTGCGTCTCAAGAAGCCCGCCACCTCCTTGAACTCCGCCGGCAGCGATTCCGCCCCCGGGTACAAGCGATAGCTCCAGAACCGATAGCCATGCCGCCACAGCGCCCCCACCTTCCGCCACTGGGCAACGTCGGTGCGCTCAGGCGCCTTGAACGACCGGTCCATGAGAGCCAATCCTCCGCGGCAGGAGGGGCAGGACCGCTCGCATCCTCCCGTATCGTCAAACCGTACCGTCAGCTTCCACGAACGTCGGCAGGCGAAGCACGCGTGGGCGATCATATAGCCACTGGTGAAAACATTATCGCAGGGTTCCCGTTTCTATCAGGCCCACGGATTCAGGACTGAAACTCCTGTGCGGACGTAATCGGCAACGTCACGCGTCACCACGGTCAAATCATAATGAAGTCCCGTCGCGGCGATAATGAGATCGGGTTGTGTGTAAGTGTGGCGTGCCTGTCGGCCCGCCTCTACCAGCAGGTGCCATTTCAACATCACGTCTTCGCTAATGGGCAGTACACGGCTATCGAACATCGGACGCAGCTTATGCGTCAGCCAGTCCATCAACTCCGACCGTTTGCCGGCGTCGGTTACCTGTTCAATGCCAAACCGGATTTCCGCCAGAGCGACGGTGCTGATGAAAAGGGCCTCAAGAGGTTGGGCGGCCACAAAGGCGACAACCTCGCCATTCGGCTTGGGCCGACGGAGTTCTGACAAGACGTTGGTGTCCAGAAGCCACCCCGTCATAGCACCACGTCACGCACGGGCATGGCCATGCGTTCAACATTAAACTCGATGTCGGGATACGGACACGCCTGGAGCACATCCACCAAGGCTTGTCCAGAAAGCTCCCCTTTCAGTCGACGGAATTCCTCCGCTGAAACAACAACCACCTCATCGCGTCCGTGCACCGTGACATGCTGCGGCCCATCGCTTTTGACCCGCCGCACCAGCTCACTGAACCGCGCCTTGGCATCTTGCAAGGGCCAGCGATCATCAGACCTCGACATCTCGCGCGGCTTCCGCATGATGTCCAACTCCAGCAACTAGTCTGTCTGACCAGTATATCAAAGCGAATGACGCCAGACCAGCTACCACTCCATCAACTCCAGCGCCCGGCTGAAGTCGAAGCCGCGCACTGACTGGATGAAGTCGTCGGCGCGCGGGGCCGGCAGAATGGTCCGCAGCAGATGCAGGTTGCTTTCGGCCAATTCCTCGGCTTCGGGATCGTGGTCGGCCAGCAGGCCGCGCAGGCGGGCCATCAGGGCCGCCGCCTTGGCCGGATCGGCGTCCGGGGCCACCGGCGGTACCGGCGCGGCCTCCGCCAGCCAGCGCTCGATGCCGGCCGCCACATCCTCCAACAGCGGGGTCAGGACGGCCACCGTCCGCTCCGGGGCGGCACCGCTGCGCAAAGCCGCCTCCACCGCCGCCGCCGCGCGCTGCACCTCGCCGGCGCCGATGGTGCCGGCCACGCCCTTAAGGGTATGGGCCAGCCGCTCCGCCGTGGCGGCGTCGCCGCCGCGCCAGCGGTCCAGGATGGCGGCGGGGGTGGCCCGCTGGTTGGCGGCGAACTTGCGGAGGATATCGGCGTAGAGCGCGCGCTTGCCGCGCACCCGCCGCAGCCCCTCCTCCGCATCGATGCCGGGAATGTCAATGGCGCGTTCCGGCGCCGGCTCGGGCGCCTTTTCCAAGACCAGCGGCGCCGGGGCGCGGTCCCCCCGCCTCGGTCCGCCCCTGCCCCCAGCGCGCCAGGACGGTGAACAGCTGGTCGGGGTCGATGGGTTTGGAGACGTAGTCGTTCATGCCCGCCGCCAGGCAGCGCTCGCGGTCCGACGCCATGGCGTTGGCGGTCATGGCCACGATGGGCAGCGCCATCTCCCCCATCTCGCGGATGCGGCGTGAGGCCGTCAGGCCGTCCATGACCGGCATCTGCACATCCATCAGCACGACGTCGTAGCGCCGCGCCGCGATCTTCTCCAGCGCGATGGCGCCGTTCTCGGCCAGGTCTACGCTGACGCCCACATCGGCCAGCAGCTCGACCGCCACCTGCTGGTTGAAGTCGTTGTCCTCCACCAACAGGATGGACAAGCCTTGCAGGGCCGCGAAGTCGGAGGGCGTCTCGCCGGCCCTGGTCTTGGGCTCCGCCGTCTCGCTGCCGGCGATGGCGCGGATGACGGCGTCGAACAGGACGGAGGAGTTCACCGGCTTGATCAGCACGTCCTCGATGCCGCTCCGCTCCGCCGCGCGGCGCACGTCGTCCCGGCTGTAGGCCGTCACCATGATGAGGTGCGGCGGGTGGGCTAGGCCCAGCGCGCGGATGCCCCGCGCCGTCTCCATGCCGTCCAGGTCCGGCATCTGCCAGTCCAGGAAGGCCACGTCGTAGGGGGTACCAGCGGCGGCGCCCTCGCGGATGGCGGCGATGGCGGCGCGACCGTCCCCGGCCCCGTCGACACGAAAGGACATGGAGGTCAGCATGGCCGACATCACCCGGCGGGCGTTGCGGCTGTCGTCCACCACCAGCACGCGGCGGCCGCGCAGGTCGGGCCGGGGCAGCAGCGGCTGGCTGGCCGACACCCGTCCCAGCTTGGCCGTGAACCAGAAGCACGAGCCCTTGCCATAGTCGCTGTCGACACCGACGGCGCCGCCCATCAGCTCCGCCAGCCGCTTGGAAATGGCCAGGCCCAGGCCCGTGCCGCCGAAGCGCCGGGTGGTGGTGGTGTCCGCCTGCTCGAAGCTGCGGAACAGGCGGCTTTGCTGTTCCGCAGTCATGCCGATGCCGGTGTCCGCCACCTGGAACAGCAGGGTCACCGACGCCTCATCCTCCTCCATGGCGCGGATGTTGATGGAGATGCGCCCCGTCTCGGTGAACTTCACGGCGTTGCCGGCGAAGTTGATGAGGATCTGCGCCAGGCGCAACGGGTCGCCCATGAGGTTGCCGGGCACCGCGGCGTCCACGTCGAAGACGAACTCCAGCCCCTTCGCCGCCGCCCGTTCCGACACCAGGTTGGCGACACCGTCCAGCACCTCGTCCAGCCGGATCTCGACCTGCTCGATGGTCAGCTTGCCGGCGTCGATCTTCGAGAAGTCCAGGATGTCGTTGATGATGCCCAGCAGATGCTGGCTGGACCGTTGGATCTTGGTCAGGTAGTCGCGCTGCCGGGGGGTGAGCTCGGTCTTCAGCGCCAGGTGGCTCATGCCGATGATGGCGTTCATCGGCGTGCGGATCTCATGGCTCATGTTGGCCAGGAAGTCCGCCTTGGCCTGCGACGCCGCCTCGGCGCTATGGCGGGCGGCCTCCAGCTCCACCGCCCGGGTGCGGGTCATGGCGACGATGCGGCTCAGCAGCGCCACCCCCGTGCCCACGCCGGCGTACAGCCCCTGATCGGTGATCAGGAAGCCTTCCGTCAGCGCCTTGGGGTGGTCGCTGGCGATCATGGCGCTGACATCGTCCAGGGGGGTGTCGACATCCACGCACAGGTAGGGCCGGCCCAGCATGAAGGCCACCGGCCGGCGGCGGTAGAGTTCGGACTTGATCTGGTGGGCGAACGTCGACAGCAGGAATTCGCGGGCGATCAGCCCCAGCACCCCGCCCCAGTCGTCCACCACGGCGACGCAGGGCAGCAGCGGCGCACCCAGGAAGATCTGCACGACGTCGCCGCAGGGCGTGCGCTCGCTGATGCCCTGGGCGGGCTGCAGAATGTCGCGCGCGCGATAGACCACCGGCATCGCCGCCGTGGCCTCACCCGTCGCCGCCGCCTCCGCACCCGCAGTGTCCATATGCAGCCCCTGCCTGAAGCCGGGCCTCCCCAAGTCTTTTCCCACAGTCCCCAGCCCATGCCGGCCTTGGTTCGCCGGCCTTCCTTCTATCGATACTCAGCCGCCATCATCAGGTAATCGCGCTTCCCATCCAGGAAACCATCCTGGTCGGCGAAGCGCTCGGCGATGGCGCGGAACTCGTCCTCGATATCCAGGAAGGCCTTGACGATGTCCGGATCGAAATGGCTGCCCGAACCGTCGGCGATGATGGCCGCCGCCTGCTCGTGCGGCATGGGCTCTTTGTAAACGCGGCGGCTGATCAGGGCGTCATAGACGTCGGCCACGGCCATCAGCCGGGCGGAGATGGGGATCGCGTCCCCCGACAGCCCCTCGGGATAGCCGCTGCCATCCCACTTCTCATGGTGGGAGTAGACGATTTCCTTGATGCAGGTCAGGAACTCGACCGGGGCGCCCAGCGCGTCCTCCGCCGCCTCGATGGCGTCGCGGCCCAACGTGGTGTGCCGCTTCATGATCTCGAATTCCTCGGGCACGTAGCGGCCCGGCTTCAGCAGGATGCGGTCGGGGATGCCGACCTTGCCGATGTCGTGCAGCGGCGCCGACTTGAACAGGGTGTCGATGCGGCTGTCGGTGATGTAGCCGGCGAAGCGCGGATGGTGGCGCAACCGGATGGCCAGGGCGCGGACGTAGAACTGGGTGCGGCGGATGTGGTTGCCCGTCTCGGTGTCGCGGGTTTCCGCCAACGAGGCCAGGGTCATGACGGTGACGTCCTGGATGGCCATGATCTCCCGCGTGCGGCGGGCCACCTCGGCCTCCAGGAAATCGGCCTTGTCGCGCAGCAGGTCGGCGATGGCCTT
The DNA here is from genome assembly GCF_034653275.1 of Nitrospirillum guaranorum. NCBI lineage: Bacteria > Pseudomonadati > Pseudomonadota > Alphaproteobacteria > Rhodospirillales > Azospirillaceae > Nitrospirillum > Nitrospirillum guaranorum. The sequence goes on from NZ_JAYEES010000003.1 coordinate 1,989,102, forward strand.
CAGACGCAGATGGGCGCTGACGCGGGCCAGCACGATGGGCGGGCTGATGGGCTTGGTGATGTAGTCGACGGCGCCCAGGGCCAGGCCCCGTTCCTCATCCGCCACCTCGTTGCGGGCGGTCAGGAAGATGACGGGGATGTCGCGGGTGGCGGGGTTGGCCTTCAACCGGCGGCACACCTCGTACCCGTCCATGCCGGGCATGACGATGTCCAGCAGGATCAGGTCCAGGCTGGGATGGGCGGCGACCACGGCCAGGGCCCGCTCACCGGAATTGGCCACCCGGACGTGATAGTCGTCCTTCAGCAGGCCGCTCATGATCTTGAGGTTGTCGGGCGTGTCGTCGACGACCAGTATTTGGGGCCGCGTCTTCTCCGCAATCCCGGGACTATTGTCTTCCCACATCGGCCATCGCCCACTCGAGAGGTGCCCCCGCCGGCGCCCCCGACTGAGGGGGGCCTGGGATTTTTCCTGCCACGCCAGGATCTTGGGAGCACGGGACCGTCCCGAAACCCCTCCGTCCGGGGCCGCGGAACGGGCCGCCAGGCGCCCGGCACCGGCGTGACATCCCTCTTTTGTATAGGCCGAATATTTCTTTCAGATGACGGTTTGCGAAAGATTACACTTTAATTATGAAGAAGATCGACCGCTTTTAATTCAATTGCACGGGATGAGGCCAAGCCAGAAAGGCTCACTACTAGGCCGCCGCCTCACGCCATCGCCCGCTGCGGGCGGGTGACGACGAAGGCCAAGGCCAGCGCCGCCACCAGCAGCACGGCGGCCAGCATGAATGGCGATCCCTGGGGCAGCATGGCGAAGGGGCCCACGCTGTCGGCCAGCACGCTGGTGAACAGCATGGGGCCGATCATGCCGGTGATGCCGCGGATGCTGACCAGGGTGCCCTGCAGCAGCCCCTGCTCCGTCGCCGCCACCTGGGCCGACATCATGCTCTGGGCCGAGGGGCCCACCATGCCCCACAGCGCCACCAGGGGAATGCCGCAGAAGAGGCCCGCCGCCACGGGGGAGGCACCGAAGGTGGTGAAGCCGGCGACACCCGCGACCAGGCCCACCATCAGGGTGCGCCGCGCGCCCAGGCGCTTGACCACGCGGCCCACCAGGCCGCCCTGCACCACCGTGCTGCACACGCCCACGCCCGCCAGCGTCAGGCCCACGGACTCCGGCCCCCAGCCGTAGCGGTCATTGACGTAGATGACGAAGGTGTTGTTCAGCACCTCATGCGCCAGATAGTAGAGCCAGACGATGCCGCTCAAGCCCAGCAGGCCGGGGGCGCCGCGCAGCAGGGCGAAGGCGCCCAGCGGGTTGGCCCGCCGCCAGGAGAAGGCGCCGCGCCGGTCGGCGGGCAGTGATTCCGGCAGCACGAACAGGCCGTAGCAGGCGTTCAGCAGGCTCAAGGCCCCCGCCACCCAGAACGGCAGGCGCGGCTCGATCCCGCCCAGCAGGCCGCCCGCCGCCGGGCCGACGATGAAGCCCAGGCCGAAGGCGGCCCCCAGCATGCCGAAGGCGCCGGCGCGCTTTTCCGCCGGGGTCACGTCGGCGATGTAGGCCGAGGCGGTGGTGAAGCTGGCGGCGGTGATGCCGGAGACGATGCGGCCCACGACCAGCCAGCCCAGGCTGGGCGCCACGGCCATCAGCAGGTAGTCCACCCCCAGGCCGAAGCAGGAGACCAGCAGGATGGGCCGCCGGCCGAACCGGTCGGACAACGCGCCGATGAGGGGGAGAACAGGAACTGCATGGCGGCGAACAGGGTGCCGAACAGGCCCACCATGTGCGCCGCCCGGGCGTTGTCGCCCCCGACGAAGCCCTTCACCAGATCAGGCAGGACGGGAATGACGATGCCCAGGGCCAGAACGTCCAGCAGCGCGGTCACGAAGACGAAAGCCAGCGCGGCGCGGCGCGGCGTGGGGGATGCGGTCATGGTCAGGCCCGAACTGAAATCCGGCGTGCGGGCGCCGGGAGGGGATGGTCATTTCTTGCAGGGCCTACCCTTAATCCTTTTGCCCGGCGGCGGGGAGTCCTGAAAACGCGACCGGTCATTCTGTCCAACGCTGTCCAGGCGCCCAATCCCGTCCGCGTGTGTCGACGCGCTGGCCTTGGCCGGCCCGCTGCCGGTATGGTGCCCGGCGATCACGAGCTTAGGTCAACGAGGACGGACGATGCGTGAAGTCAGCTGCGTTCTGGACGCCCAGGCCCAGTTGGGCGAATGCCCGCGTTGGGACCCCAACGGAGGGGACGCCGGCGATGGTGTGCTGTACTGGGTGGACATCCCCGCCAAGACGCTGCACCGCTTCGACCCCGCCACCGGCCAGGACGTTCGGCGCGGCTTCACCCAGCCGGCCGCCTGCCTGGCCCGCCACGGCGACCGTGGCTTCGCCCTGGGCATGAAGGACGGCTTCGCCCTGCTGGCCGATTTCAGCGCCGACCCCGTGCCCCTGGGCGCCCAGGTGGAAGAGGCGCGCGCCGACAACCGCTTCAACGACGGCCGCTGCGACCGGCTGGGCCGGTTCTGGTCCGGTACCCTGGACGGCACCAAGCAGCACCGGAACGGCACGCTCTACCGCCTGGACGTGGATGGCCAGGTGACGGATGTCGCCACCGGCTTCCTCACCAGCAACGGCATCGCCTTCTCGCCCGACGATCACACCTTCTACCTGTCGGACACGCCCAACCACGTCATCTACGCCTACGATTTCGACCTGGCGTCGGGCCGTATCGCCAGCCAGCGCGTCTTCCACCAGTTCCCGCACGGCCTGGGCCGGCCCGATGGCGCCTCGGTGGATGCGGAGGGCTGCTATTGGACGGCGCTGTACGACGGCGGCCGGGTGGTGCGCCTGTCGCCGCAGGGCGACATCCTGGAAGAGGTGGCCATCCCCGCCCGCCTCTGCACCATGATCGCCTTCGGCGGCCCCGACCTGAAGACCGCCTACGTCACCACCGCCCGCCAGAAACTGGATGAGGCCGAACTGGCCCGCCACCCGCAGTCCGGCGGCATCTTCAGCTTCCGCGTCGATGTGCCGGGCCTGCCGGAGCACAAGTACCGGGGGTGACGCCCAGCGGGCCGGTCACCTGGCCAGACCGAATGTCTTCCTCAAGCTGGCGTCGACGAGGCCGAAGGGCATGAAGCGACGCAACTTGCTGAGCAACGAGGCCTCGCCCTTGGGCGTGCGCCGCATCTTCCAAGCGCCCAGGGCGGCGTCGGCGATGGTGGCCGCGACGCCGTCCGGTCCCGGCGCGTTGCGGAGACTTTGTTGAATAACGCGGAATACCGTGTCGCGCTCCACATCATAGGCGGGGAGCTTGGCGACCGCCTGGGGCGCGTTAACGTCCAGGCTGGTCTTGGTGTAGGACGGCTGGACCAGAACCACCCGCACCCCGAACCCCCGAACCTCATGATCCAAGGTTTCGGACAATCCTTCCAAGGCGTGCTTGGAGGCCGAATAAACCCCCATGTAGGGCGCCGGAAGGAAACCGAGCACCGAACTGACATTGACGATCCGACCCGAGCGCTGCGCGCGCATGTGGGGCAGAACGGCCCGTATCGTCCGCAGCACGCCAAACACGTTGGTATCGAAAAGTGACTGAGCCTCCGCCGGCGAAGTTTCCTCCGTGGAGCCAAGCAGGCTCACGCCGGCACTGTTCACCAGGACATCGATGCGCTGGGCCTGGGCGATGACGGCCTGCATGGCCCGTTCAACGGACACATCGTCCCTGACGTCCATCTCGATCAGGACGACACCGGGTATCGGCTTCGCCGTCGCAAGGTTGCGCACGGTGCCGAACACGTGGCAGCCCCGCCGGACGAGGGTCTCGGCGGCGGCGCGCCCGATACCCGACGACACACCGGTTACAACCACAGTGAGGGATTTGGACATGGCCATCTCTAATTTTCGTAGTCGTAGGGTCATGCGTGGATGGAAGCATCCCGCCACCCTTAAGATAAGTGACCTGTGATGAATAAACAATATCGTCACAAGGCGCGTGTAAAAATATCCACCTTGCTTCGACGGCGTGACCGCGCTGGCGAAGGATGGTCCGAGTTGGCGCATGACGCGCTGGTCAGGATGGCCGGCGGCGGGCGGACTCGCTGCCTATGGCGCCGCAAGGCAACGTTTGAGCCTTCACTATGATCTTGAGGGGTATTTGAGCCCGCGACGTGGCCGGGGCCGGATCTGGGTCGGATCCGGGGCTTATCCCGGTATAGAACCGCGGAAGCGGCCGCCCCTCGCCTCAATCGTCCCCGGCGGCATGCTCCGTCGCCGGCCGCAGCGGATGGCTGTGGTGGCCGCTCACCTCGGCGCCGGCGTCCGGGTCAAGGCGTATGAAGAAGAGGAACGAGGCCAGGCCGATCGCCATCACGGTCAGGAAGGCCACCATGAAGTCGTGCGGCTCCAGCTTGGCGCCGCCGTGCAGGGCCAGGGTGGTGTGCAGCAGCAGGGCGCCGGTGGCGACACCCATGCCCAGCGACACCTGCTGCACCATGGACGACAGGCTGGTCGCGGCGCTCATGCGGGCCGCCGGCACGTCGGCGAAGGCCAGGGTGTTCAGGCCGGTGAACTGCAGGGACCGGAAGAAGCCGCCCACCAGCAACACCAGCAGGATCAGCGGCACCGGCGTGTCAGGACGGAACAGCCCGATGGCGCCCGTCAGCAGGGCCGACAGCACGCTGTTGATCACCAGCGCCTGGCGGAAGCCATAACGGCGCAGGATGGGGCCGGCCGTCATCTTCATCACCAGGGCGCCGGCGGCGGTGGCGAAGGTCAGCAGGCCGGAGACGAAGGCCGTCATGCCGAAACCCACCTGCAGCATCAGCGGCAGCAGGAAGGGGATGGCGCCCATGCAGATGCGGAACAGGGAGCCGCCCAGCACGCTGATGCGGAAGGTGGCGGTCTTCAGCAGGTCCAGGTCCACCAGCGGGTGGGGATGGCGGCGCGAGTGGCGCACGGCGATGATGCCGACCAGCACGCCGAAGGCCAGCAATGACGGCGCCACGCGCCAGTCCACGCCATCGCGGCCGATGGACTCGAACCCGGCCATCAGGGCGGCCAGGGCCACGCCGGAGTTCACGAACCCCCAGCCGTCCAGCTTGGCCACCGACTCCTCCCGATGATCGGCGATGTAGCGCCAGGAGAGGTAGAGACCCAGCAGGCCGATGGGGATATTGATGAAGAAGATCCAGCGCCAGGACAGGTAGGTGGTCAGCAGGCCGCCGATGGGCGGTCCGATCAGCGGACCCACCATGGCCGGCGTGGTCAGGTAGTTCATGGCCCGGACCAGCTGGTCCTTGGGCACCGTGCGCAGCAGCACCAGGCGGCCCACCGGCACCATCATGGCGCCGCCCACGCCCTGCAGCAGGCGGGCCAGGGCCAGCTGCGGCAGCGACTGGCTGAGCCCGCAGGCGATGGAGCCCAGGGTGAACAGCACGATGGCGGCGCGGAAGACACGGCTGGAGCCGAAGCGGTCGGCCACCCAGCCGCTGATGGGGATGAAGACCGCGAGGCTGAGGATGTAGGCGGTGATGGCCAGGCTGAGATGGATGGGACTGACACCCAGGCTCTCACCCATGGCCGGCAGGGCCGTGGCGAGAACGGTGGCGTCCAGGTTCTCCATGAACAGGGCGCACGATATGATGAGGGCGACGAGCATCGTCGTCACAGTGCCTTTCATCCGGGGGCCGCGGGTGGCCAAGGAAGACGCTAGAGAATCGCTACCTGCCGTTTGAGAATCTGGGCAAAGCCGGGCCCCTGACAAGTGCCGCCCGGGCATGGCAGACCGTCATGCATGCACATCTATTCGGCACGCGTAAAAATTCGGCGACCGGCGGAATAAGGCCCCGGCCGGGCGCGTCAACCGAGCGGTCCCATAAGGGCCAATGTCTCGACCACGGGAGGAATCCAGGATGCTGAAACAGATCGCCGCCGCCACCCTGCTGACCGCCGGCATCGCCCTTGCGGCGCCAGCCGTCGCGCAAGGCCCAGGGGGGGCCACCGTAGCGGAAACCGCCAAGGGCAAGACCCTGGTGGATGCCAAGGGCATGACCCTCTACACCTTCGACCACGACATGAGCGGCCAATCCAACTGCATCGCCGCGTGCGCCAAGAACTGGCCGGCCCTGCCGGCCACCGCTGATGCCGGGTCCAAGGGCGACTGGACCATCATCACCCGCGATGATGGCTCCAGGCAGTGGGCCTACAAAGGCAGGCCGCTCTACACCTTCGTGAAGGACGAAAAGCCGGGCGACATCACCGGCGACGGCCTGGCGAACGGCGCCTGGCACGTGGCGACACCGTAAGATGCGCGGGGCGGCGGGGTGTCAGGCGCCCGCCGCCACCTCCTGCACGAAATCCAGGAAGGCCCGCACCTTGGCCGGCGGCAGGTGGCGGCTGGGATGGTAGGCGTAGAGGGGATAGCGCTCCTCCGCCCAGTCGGGCAGCACCTGCACCAGCTGGCCCGACGCCAGCCAGGGTCCCAGCCCCAGCTCGAAGCTCTGGAACACCCCCTGCCCGGCTATGCAGGCCGCGACCGCCACGGAGGGATCGTCCATCACCACCCGGCCGGCCACCGCCACCGTCACCCGCTCCGCACCGCGATGGAATTCCCAGCCGAAGGGCAGGCCCGTCTGCGGATTGCGGAACAGCACGCCCTCGTGCCCCTCCAGGTCGGCCGGCGCCACCGGCGTGCCGCGGCGCGCCAGATAACCCGGCGCGGCGCAGGTCAGCACCCGCGTCTCCAGCAGCTTGCGCGCGATCAGGGAGGCCACGTCCGGCGGGCCGAAGCGCACCGCCACGTCCACGCCGGCCATCATCTCCTCCCGGTGGTTGCTGACCGTCATGTCCAGGACCAGGGCCGGATAGCGCGCCGTGAAGTCCGGCAGGCGGGGCGCCAGCACCATGCGGGCGAACCAGGGATCGACGGAGACGCGCAGGCGCCCATCCACCGTGGCCGCCGCCCCGGCCGCGTCCAGCGCGGCCTCCTCCAGCCCCGCCAGCAGCGGCGTCACCTGGGCGTGGAAGCGCCGCCCCTCCTCCGTCAGGGTCACGGCGCGGGGGCTGCGGTCGAACAGACGCACGCCCACCCGCGCCTCCAGCCGGGCGACGGCGCGGCTGACGCCCGAGGGCGTCAGGCCCAGCACCTCACCCGCGCGCACGAAGTTTCCCGCCTCCACCACGGCGGCCAGCACGCCGATGCCGGTCAACAGACGCGCGTCGAAGCCCATTCGCCTTCCTCCTCCTCAAATCATAATGACTATAGATCATCCTTCCGCTGACAAGGATGCGCCTGATTCAAATTCCTCCCCCGCCTAAAACAGGGCCAGCGGCCCCTGCGGCCGGCATCGGATCGAGGAGAGGATCATGTACGTCATCACCGGCATCACGGGTAAGGTCGGCGGCGCGGTGGCCGAGGCGCTGCTGGCGGCGGGCCAGCCGGTCCGCGCCGTCGTGCGCGACGCCGCCAAGGGCGCCGCCTGGGCGGCCAAGGGCTGCGAGGTCGCCCAGGCGGCCATGGAGGATGCGGCAGCCCTGACCCGGGCCTTCCAGGGGGCCACGGCCATCTTCGTCCTGCTGCCGCCCAACTTCGATCCCGAGCCGGGCTACCCCGCCACGCGCGGTATCGTCGAGGCGGTGGCCACGGCGCTGGCGGCCGCCCGGCCGCAGCGGGTGGTCAGCCTGTCCACCATCGGCGCCGACGCCCCGCATGACAACCTGCTGAGCCAGCACACGCTCGGCGAACGGCGCCTGGCCGCCCTGGACCTGCCCATCACCTTCCTGCGCCCCGGCTGGTTCATGGAGAACGCCACCTGGGACGTGGCCGCCGCGCGCGAGACCGGCGTGCTGCACAGCCACCTGCAGCCGCTGGACCACCCCTTCCCCATGGTCGCCACCCGGGACGTGGGCCGTACCGCCGCCCGCCTGCTGCGCGAGACCTGGTCCGGCCTGCGCGTGGTGGACCTGGAGGGGCCCGTCCGGGTTTCCCCCAACGACCTGGCCCAGGCCTTCGCCCAGGCGCTGGGCCGCCCGGTAACCGCCCAGGCCGTGCCGCGGGCGGGCTGGGAGGCGCAGTTCCGCGCCCAGGGCATGCGGCACCCCGGTCCCCGCATGCGCATGCTGGACGGCTTCAACGAAGGCTGGATCGAGTTCCGCGATGCCGGCGCCCACGCCTTGAGAGGCGAAACCTCCCTGGCCCAGGTGGTCGCCGCCCTGGTGGCGGGTGACGCCGGGCAGTAAGCGGCCAGGCCAGTGAGGGGGCAGCGGCGGGCGCGGCCATTTCGCCGCTTGGCATCCGGCAAGGTCGCGCTTAGGAGTTTACCTTCCCAAGTGGGGCCCTGGACCCAGGGCCCGGAAATGGCAGAGGAAATTCCATGAAGCTGTACTACAAGGCCGGCGCCTGCTCGCTCTCCCCGCACATCGTGGCCCTGGAGGCCGGCCTCGACATCGGTATCGAGGCGGTGGACCTGAGGACCAAGGTGACCGAGACGGGCGCCAACTTCCTGGAAACCAATCCCAAGGGCTCCGTCCCGGCGCTGGTGTTGGACGACGGCAGCCTGCTGACCGAGGGCGCGGTGATCGCGCAGTACCTGGCCGACCAGGCGCCCGCCAGCGGCCTGATCCCCGCCGCCGGCAGCGTGGCGCGTTACAAGGTGCAGGAATGGCTGAACTTCATCGCCACGGAACTGCACAAGGGCTTCAGTCCGCTGTTCAACCCGGCCACGCCGGATGACTACAAGGCGATGGCCAAGCAGAACCTGGACCGCCGCTTCACCCACCTGGAGCGGACGCTGGCCGACGGCCGCAGCTACCTGACGGGCGAGACCTTCACCGTGGCCGACGCCTATGCCTATGTGGTGCTGGGATGGGCGGGCCAAGTCGGCATCGACCTCGCCGCCCACCCCAAGGTCGCCGCCTTCTTCACCCGCGTGGGCCAGCGCCCCAAGGTGCAGGCGGCGCGAAAGGCCGAGGGCTTGGCGGCCGCCTGAGCGGGTAGTCTGTGAAAGGGGCCGTCATCACTCGCAGCGCGGCAGCGGGACGGTGACGGCGGCCCCGGTATAGACGACGGTCTTGCCATCCTCCGCCCCCGCCGCGGCACCGCAGACCACGCGGACGCTCATGGACGGCGCCATGCCCGGGAACGTGCCGTCCCGCGCCTGGATCGTCAGGCGGCGCTGCGTGTCCGACCAGGCCATGGCGATGACCGCGCGCTTGCCGGCCTGGTAGCCATAGCCGTCGCCCTCATCGTCATACAGCTCGTACGCGGCGTCACGGCCGGGGTAGACGCGCAGCTCCAGCGGTTCGTCGCTGGGGGCGTCGGCATAGGCCTTGACGGGGCCCAGCGGCACGATGCTGCCCGCGCGGACGAACAGCGGCAGCGTCGCCAGGTCCGCTTTCGCGTCCACGCGCCGGCCGGCCGCCTGGGCGGCACCCGTCCAGAAATCGAACCACCGGCCGCCGCCCGGCAGGTAGACGCCGCGCGTCGAAGCCCCCGCCTGCAGCACGGGCGCCACCAGGAACGCCTTGCCGAACATATACTGGTCGGTGACGCGCAGGGCGTCGGCATCGTCGGGGAAGTCGAAGGCCAGCGCCCGCATCATCGTCCCGCGATGGCTCAGCACGTCCCAGGACAGGGAATAGAGATAGGGCAGCAGGCGGTAGCGCAGCTTGACATCGTCGATCAGGATCTTCTGGATCGCCGGGTCGAAATTCCAGATCTCCTTGCCCTGCCCCGCCCCATGGATGCGGAACATGGGGTTGAAGACGCCGAACTGGTGCCAGCGCACGAACAGCTCGGCATAGGCCTTGTCCTTCGCCGGGTCGGGGCTGAAGAAGCCGCCGATGTCCGCCGACCAGTAGGGCTCCCCGCTCAGCGAGAAATTGAGCGCCGCCGGAATCTGCTTGGCCAGCGTCTCCCAACTGGCGTGGGTGTCCCCGGACCAGGTGATGACGCCGTTGCGCTGCTGGCCGGCATAGGCGGAGCGCGACAGGATGAACACGCGCTTGTCCGGCTGGTCCCGCCGCATGCCGTCGTGGACGCCGCCGGTGTGCATCAGGGGGAAGCTGTTGTTGACGACGATGCCGGGGCCGGCGGCGGTCAACTGCTCCCGCATCTCGCCGGTCTGGCCGCCCAGCTCGGCCTCGTCCCCATCCAGCCACCAGCCGTCGAAGCCCAGGACGCCCAGGTTCCGCATGACCTGGGACCAGTAGATCTCCCGGCCCTTGGGGCTCCAGGCGTCGTACCACCGGCCGACGCCGGCCGGGTAGACGTTGTTGAAGGTGTCGGGAAAGGCCGCGCCGGCCTGGTCCAGTTCCGCCAGGTTGGCCGTGCCGAGGTCGAAGCGCGGCCACACCGAGATGATGGTGTGGACGTGCATGTCATGGATCGCCCCGACCATGGATTTGGGGTCGGGGTAGCGCGACACTTCGAACCGGTGGCTGCCCCACTGGCCGGCCGCCCAATACTGCCAATCCTGCACCACGGCATCGATGGGCACGCCCATGTCCCGGTAGCGGCGTGGGATGGCGACCAGTTCATCCTGGGTGCTGTAGTGCTCCTTGGACTGCCACATGCCCCAGGTCCAGCGGGCCATCAGCGGCACGTCGCCGGTAAGCGCGCGATAGCCCGCGACCACATCGTCCAACTTGGGGCCCAGGATGAAATGATAGTCAATGCCCGGCCCGGCCTCGGACCGGATGCCCAGCGGCGCCTTGCCGGTGGCGACGTCGACATCGGTGACGGAGGCGTTGTTCCACAGCAGACCGAAGCCCGTGGGCGACACCAGCATGGGGATGCCCACGTCGGTGTTGGCCTGCTGCAGATGGATGGTGTGGCCGCTGTAGTCCAGCAGGCCGTTCTGGTGCTGGCCCAGCCCGTAGACCGGCGTCGCGGTCTTGAACCATTGGGTGGCCCCCACCCCGGCGTCACGGTCCCCCTCCTCCAGGATCACATGGTCCTTGGCGTCCAGGAAGGTCACGGCCGCCGTCCGCTTGGCGACGCGGACATGCAGCCGCGCGGTGGTCAGCACATAGGCGTCGGCCGTCTCGTCCACATGGAAGGCGACCTCACCGGGGTGCGCGATGACGGCCGGATTGTAGTTGCCGCCATAACCGGGCGTGCCGAACCGGACGTGGATGATGCCGTCCTGCCAGGGCTCGATGGTGAGGACGCCGCGCTCGGTGCGCAAGGCCAGCGCGTCGGCGCCGTCCAGCTTCCGCACCACGGTGTCGGCCCGGGCCGCCGACGTGAGCGCCAGCGCCATGCCGACGGCCGGCAGGAAACGCCTGGACATGAAATCCTTCAATGGTGAGCGCATGGCCATCCCTGTCGTTTTGTTTATGGGCTTGCTTCACGGGGATATCGCGTCGAGCGTGACCCGTCGTGTGGGCAGCCCCACGACGTCGATGTCGACCGTGATGGGCCCCGCCCGAGTCCCGGCCCGCACGGCCGCGACCACCCGTCCATGGAAGGTGCGCCGCTCACCGGCTTGGAAGCTGCCCGCGTCCCGCGGGTCGCCGTTGCCCATGCCGGCCAGTGCGCCGGCTCCCGCGACCCGTATGGTCACCAGGCGGTCGGCATCCCGCGCATAGACGGGCGTCCCATCGGCATCGGCCAGCTCCACCGTCAGATAGGCCAAATCCGCGCCATTGGCCCGCACCGTCGCCCGGTCCAGCGACAGCCGCGCCTGGACGGGCGCGCCGGCGGTGCGCAACTCCCACCGCCCCGCCGGCTGGCCGTCGCGGTAGCCCACGGCGACCAGGCGGCCGGGCGCGTAGGGGACCTGGAAGGTCGCCTTGTACTCGCTGTCCACGCCCACCGGACGGCGGCCCAGGCTGCGGTCGTTCAGGAACAGCTCCACCTCCGGGAACTCGGAATAGACCACCACCTCCAGCGGCTTGCCCTCCTGCCCCGGCCAGGTCCAGCTGGGATGGACGTCATCCAGCGACCAGTCCAGGTGCGGCGGCTGGATGGGGAAGTAATGGCGGTCGGGTAGATCCTCCGTCCCCGAGGGCTGGCGCACGAAGGCGGAAATGGGGTCGATGCCCGACTTCCACAGCACCTCGCGGTAATACGCCGCCGGCCGCTTGCGGCCCGTGGCGTCGATCTCGCCGCAATAGGCCAGGGTCCAGGGATAGGGCGCCAGCTGCTGCCAATCCTGGCTGTAGCCCATCCAGCCGATGCCGGCCTCACCGATGTAATCGACCGCCGTCCAGACGAAATCGCCGATCACCCAGGGCATGGTTTCCACCGGCCGCCAGTACTGGAAGGCGTCCTTGGGCGTGGACTCCGTGGTCAGCATGACCCGGTCGGGGAACTGCGCATGATCCGGGCCGAACAGGTGGGCGCGATAGTTGTAGCCCGCCACGTCCAGCACGGCGAACTGGCGGGCGTTGTCCGGCCCGTCGATGCTGACCGCCTGGGTCACGGGGCGGGTGGGGTCCAGGCGGCGCACGCGCTCGGCCAGCCGCCGGCCCGTTTCCGCCCCCTGCTGGGTCCCCTGCTCCGGTATCTCGTTGCCGATGCTCCAGAACAGCACGCTGGGATGGTTGCGGCCGCTGACCACCAGACTGTCCAGGTCGGCCGCCCAATCCTGCGCGAAGACGCGGGCATAGTCCTGGGCGCGCTTGGGCTTGTCCCAGGCGTCGAACGCCTCGTCGATGACCAGCATGCCCAGCGCGTCGGCCGCGTCCAGCGTCGCCTGACTGGCGGGGTTGTGGGCGCTGCGGATGGCGTTGTAGCCGGCGGCCTTCATCAGCGCGACCTTGCGCGCGTCCGCGTCCGGCAGGCCGGCGGCCCCGATCATGTAATTGTCGTGGTGGATGTTGCCGCCCTTCAGCACCACCTTCCGCCCGTTGACGCGCAGGCCCTGGCGCGCGTCGACGGTGATGGTGCGGATGCCGAAGCGGGTACGCCGTTCATCCTTCAGCGCGCCGCCCACGCGCACCTGCTGCAGCAGGGTGTAGAGATTGGGCGCGTCGGGGGACCACAGCGCCGGCCGGTTCACCAGCAGCGGCTGGTCCAGATCCGCGCGGGCCTTGGCCGCCACCGGCAACGTCCGGCGCGCCTGGGCGACCACGGTGCCGTCGGCCGCCACCACCTGGGACAGCAGGTCCACCGTCGCCGCGCGCGGCGATTGGTTCACCACCGTCGACCGCACCGACACCTCCCCCCGTTCCGCCGTCGCCACCGGCGTGGTGATGGCCGTGCCCCCCGGGTCGAGGTGGACGAGGTCCAGGATGTCCAGGCTGACCGGACGGATCAGGCCGGTGCCGGCGTACCAGCGCGACGACGGGTCGGGGTGGTTGACCCGCACAGCGATCACGTTGTCGCCGGGGCGCACCTTGCCCGTCAGGTCCAGGCTGAAGGCGGTGTAGCCATAGCGATGCCGCGCCATCGGCTGGCCATTCAGCCAGATGTCGGCATCCATGTAGACGGCTTCAAAATTGAGGCGGACGACGCGGGCCGCCTGCGCCGCGTCCAGCACCAGGTGGCGGCGATACCAGGCCTGCCCCCCCGGCAGATAACCGGAATCCTGCCCGGCGACCGCCTGCGCGTCGAAGGGCGGCGTGCCATCGGCATGGTCGTCGATGGAAGCGTCATGGGGAACGGTGACCGGCCGCCAGTCCTTGTCATCAAACGCCGGGGCTTCAGCCCCCGCCGCCTCACCCCGATGGACACGCCAGCCGGATACCAGGGGCCATTGTTCCGCCCCGGCGGTCGTGGATAGGACGGCGAGGACCGCCGACAGAGCCAGGAGTTGGCCGCAGCTTCGTGGCATCACGCTGTTCTCCCTGGACCCGCCACCCCCGTGTCACAGCGAGCCCTTGTTTATTCTGGCGCCACCGTGCGGCCGCCCCGGCTCGCCATTCGGCAAGCCGGAAGCGACCGCGCCGGTGATAGCGCTAACATCCGCAGCTATTTGTCTGAGTAATCAGCTTAATGTCAACAGGGCACGGGATCCGGCGGGGGCAGGCCGGGACGACGCCCCCACCGCACGGGTCACGGCGGCAATGCCTGGTTGTCCCGGCAACATGTCCAGGCTGGCGCAGGCGACAGGGCCCGCCAGGACCGTTATTCCCTTGGTCCGACCAGCCGCTAGAAAACGCGGGTCGTCAAGGTCGCCGCTGGGAAGCCGCCTTGGAAGCGGTTTTTATCTGTCGCCCGTGCCAGGGCGAACGCCGCCGCCTCACGCCACGAAGGCGTTGTCCACGCCGGCCCAGCCGGGCAGGCCCTCGGCAACCACCAGATGGTCGCGCACCTCGCGCACGCCGGGGCCGTTTTCCGCCACCACGCGGAAGGCCTGGGCCACGCGGGCGTCGTAGACGGCCCCCGTCAGGGTGACGATGCCATTCTCCACCACCACGTCCACCCGGCTGTCCGCCCACCAGCGCTTGTCGGCCAGTTCCATCAGCAGGCGGTAACGGATTTCGGCATCCAGCAGCGGCGGCTCCTCCCCCGGGGCGGTGGCCAAGTCGAAGGTGTGCAGCAGGGCCCGCACCACGTCGGCGCGGCTGATGACGCCGGCCAGATGGCCGTGCGCCAACACGGGCAGCCGCTTCACCTTGCGGCCGTCCATCAGGGCGACGGCCGTGGCGATGTCGTCGTCCACGTCCACGGTCAGGACGTCCCGGGTCATCACCTCATCCACCCGGCGGCCATGGACCTTGCTGTACTGGTCGGCCTGGTCGCCCGGGGTGGTGAACATGCGCTGCCACCAGCGGTCATGGACCTCGGTCCCCGTCTCGGCCCGGCGCATCAGGTCCCCCTCGGTCAGGACGCCGACGACACGGCAGCCGCCCCCGTCGGCGGCGGCGTCATCCTCCACCACGGGCAGCCCGCTGATGCGGTTGCGCACCATCAGGCGCAGGGCGTCGACCAGGGGGGTGTCCGGTCGCACGGTCAGGACGCCGGGCGTCATGATCTGGCGGACGGCGGTGGGTTTGAAAATCTCTAATGTCGGGGCGGGCGCGGCCATGACGGCATCCTCCGGTTGGGATGACCCATAGTGGGCTCTCAGGACCGGGGGCGTCCTTGATACCGATCAATCAGCCGTCCATCCAATTGTCGCCCTAACCAAATTCAGCCGTGGCGAAGTCTAGGAAGCTGCGCAGCTTGGGCGTCATGCGCCGGTCGGGGGCGTAGAGCAGATGCATGGGCCGGGCGGGCACCGTGTAATCCGGCAGCAGGGCGATCAGGTGGCCGGCGGCCAAATCGGCCCGCGCCACCTCCAGCGGCTGCAAGGCCACGCCCAGGCCGGCCCGCACCGCCACCTGCAGCGCCTCGCCACTATCGATGCTGAGGCGGCCCTCGACCGGGACGGACACCAGCCCTTCCGGCCCCTCGAATGGCCAGGTGCTGCGTATTGCCGTGTTGGGGAACAGCAGGCACTCATGGTCCCGCAAATCCAGCGGGTGGATCAGGGGTGGGTGGCTGTCGAGATAGGACGGGGCGGCGCACAGCACCAACCGGTAGGGCGCCAGCGCGCGGGCCATCAGCCGGCTGTCCGATAGGTCGCCGATCCGAAAGACGACGTCATAGCCTTCGTCGATCAGGTCCACCCGGCGGTTGGCCAGGGTCAGGTCCACCGAGACCTCCGGATACCGGCGCATGTAGTCCGCCAGCCGGGCCGCCAGGACGTGGACGCCGAAGCTGACCGGGGCGTTGACACGCAGACGCCCGCGTGGAACGGCCCGGCTTTCCGCCGCCAGGCTGTCGGCGGCATCCACCTCGGCCAGGATGATCTTGGCCCGTTCATAATAGGTGCGCCCGATGTCCGTCAGTCCCTGGCGCCGCGTGGTGCGGTTGAGCAGGCGCACGCCCAGATGCTGTTCCAAGGCCCGGACATGCTTGCCCACCACCTGGGACGACATGTCCAGCGCGGCGGCGGCGGCCGAGAACGAGCCCAGTTCCACCGCCAGGACATAGATGCGCATGCTGGTCAGGCGGTCCATCCCATCCATTTCATTTCTAATGACGCGACGCCACGGCGATTTATCACGTTCACTAGCCAACCGTACAGTTTGGGCCTGCCAACCCAAGCGAGATCGACAATGACTGATCACGACATCGCCGCAGCCGTGGCCCATATGCGGGCGGAATACCGTGCGATGATCCCGTCCGCCGGCGCGCCGGATCCGGTGGCGCGGGAGCGGATTCTAGCCATCCCTGCCCCCGATGGCCCCGCCGGCGGTCCCCGGCGCACCATTCCGGCACGCCTGTACGTGCCGGCCACGGCGCCCGGGGGACGGCGCTGCCGGTGGTCCTGTTCATCCACGGCGGCGGCTTCTGCGCCGGCGACCTGGAGACGCATGAGGTTCTGGCACGCGCCATCGCCAACAAGGCGGCGGCCCTGGTGGTCTATGTCGACTACCGCCTGGCGCCGGAGCACCCCTACCCCGCCGGGTTGAACGATGTCTACGCCACCCTGGAATGGCTGGGGGCCCACGCCGGCGAGATTGAGGGCGACGCCGGCCGGATCGCCCTGGCCGGGGACAGCGCGGGCGGCACGCTAGCGGCGGCCACGGCCCTGCTGGCGCGGGAGCGCGGCGGCCCCGCCATCGTCGCGCAATGGCTGATGTACCCCACCGTCAGCAACAAAATGGACACCCCGTCCTGGGCCGAATACGGCGACACCCATTTCCCGACACGGGCGGCCAAGGAAATCTTCATGGCGGCCTACATCCCGGCGGACGTCGATCCCTACGGCCCGCTGGTGGCGCCGCTGTGGGCGGAAAGCCATGCGGGCCTGCCGCCGGCCCTGGTTCAGACAGGGGAGAAGGATCCCCCTGCGGGATGAAGGGGTGGCCTACGCCCAGGCCCTGGCCCAAGCGGGGGTGAGCGCGAGCGCGGTCGTCTACCCGGGGCAGACGCACGGCTTCATGCAGTTCTTCAAGGATAAGGCCAACAATCCGGCGGGCGAGGCGGCCGTGGACGCGGGCATCGCCTTCCTGAAGTCCGCCTTCAGGACCGCATAAGGGGCGGGGCGGCGCCGGATCAGCAGGCGGCGCCGGCGTCCAGGATGGGGGCGACCAGGGCGTGCAGGGACAGGGCGTCCGGTGCCGCGCGCAGCGTGGCGGCCAGGCCGGGGGTGCGCAGGGCGCGGCTGATGCGGGCCAGCGCCTGCAGATGGGCGTTGCCGCAATGGATGGGGGTCAGCAGGCCGAAGACCAGATCCACGGGCGCGCCGTCGATGGCCTCGAACTCCACCGGCTTGGCCAGGCGGACGAAGGCGCCGATGGGGCGGGTGATGCTGCTGAAGCGGGCGTGGGGAATGGCGATGCCGGCGCCCACGCCGGTAGAGCCCAGCGCCTCACGGGCGCGCAGGTCGTCCAGGACGGCGCCGACGTCCAGCGCGCCGGCGGCGGCGATGCGCAGCGCGATTTCCTTCAGGACGGCGTCCTTGGAGGTCACCGTGAGGCCCAGCCCGACGGAGGACGGCGCCAGGGAGGAACCGGCGCCGGCGGGGGCGGATGACGGATCGGATGCGATCGACGCCATGACGTCAGCGACCTTGGGAGCGGCGAAGGCCCATCGGGACGCCACGCTGGAGCGGAGCATGAAAACAACCGTACTGGTGACCGATGGCCGTCAAATAAGCGATCTTGGGGCCTTTGGGAAGCCCCAACTGCGACAGCATAACGCGCCTGCCCGCAGGGTATGGATGCCCGTCCATGATTCGTTTCCTTAAGATCCCCTATTGAATCAAAGAGATTCCTCACTAATGACCAGGCGGTAGCCGATACCGGGTTCCGTCTGAATGATTCCCGGCGCGTTGGGGTCGCTTTCAATCTTCTGGCGCAACATGCGGATATAGACCCGCAAGTACTGCACCTCGTCTTCCTTGGCGGGTCCCCAAACTTCCTTGAGGATTTGCCGGTGGGTCAGAATCTTGCCGGCGTGCGCCGCCAGGAAGCGCAGCAGGTCGAACTCCGTGGGCGACAGGTGCAGCTTTTCCTCACCCCGCGTGACCTGCCGGTTGATGAGGTCGATGGCCAGCCCGCCGGCGTTCACCACCGACCGGCCGCCCTGCTGCTGCACGGCGTGGCGCAGCGCCGCCCGGATGCGGGCCATCAGCTCCGCCGTGCCGAAGGGCTTGGTGACGTAGTCGTCGGCGCCCAGGTCCAGCGCCGCCACCTTGTCCTCCTCCTGGTCGCGGCTGGACAGGATGATGATGGGCGTTGGGCGCTCGGCCTTCAGCTTGCCCACCAGGTCCAGGCCGTCGCCGTCCGGCAGGCCCAGATCCAGCAGGACGAGGTCAACGCCCGGCAGGCGGGCCTGCACCAGCCCCTCCTGCGCCGTCGCCGCCTCCACCAAGGTCCAGCCCTGGGGCGCCAGCACGGCGCGCAGCAGGCGGCGGATGGCCACCTCGTCCTCGATCACCAGGATGCGATGGGGTTTGGTCATGGTCTCAACTCTATTCCAGCATCCAGGCATCAAGCGCGTCATCGGTGGGCAGCGTCAATTCGAACACGGCGCCGGTCCGGTCGGTGCGATTGGCGGCCTTGATGGTGCCGCCCAGCGCCGTCATGAAGCCGCGGCAGATGGCCAGGCCCAGGCCGGTGCCGGCCTGGCGGTGATCCCGCGCCTCCACCCGGTAGAACTTGTCGAAGATGCGCTCCAGGCTATCGGGCGGGATGCCCACGCCCTCGTCCATCACGCGGATGACGACATGGTTGTGCCGCCGCGCCGCCGACACGGCCACCCGGGCCTCGGGCCCGGAATACTTGGCGGCGTTGTCCAGCAGGTTGAACAGCACCTGTTCCAGCAGCAGGTAGTCGGTGCGCACCAGGGGCAGGTCGGCCGCCAGATCCAGGTCCAGCGGCCGGCCGGCCAGGATGGGCTTGGCCCGCTGGGTGGCGGTGTGCACCACGTCCACCAGGTCCGTCGGCTCGCGGCGGATGTCCAGCCCGGCCTCCAGCCGCGTCATGTCCAACAGGTTGCGCACGAAGCGCCCCATGCGCTCCGCCTCCACCAGCAGGTCGCCGGTCAGCTGGGCGCGGGTGGCGGGCTCCAGCCCCTCCCCCTCCGCCTTGAGGGTGGTGGCGGTGCCGATGATGGCGGCCAGTGGCGTGCGCAAGTCGTGCGAGAGCGAGGTCAGCATGGCGGAGCGCAGGCGCTCCGTCTCACCCTCCAGCCGGGCCTTGTCGATGTCCTGGACCAGCTTCACCCGCTCGATGGCCACGGCCGCCTGGTCCATGATGGCGTCCAGCAGGCGGCGCTGGTCCGGCGTCAGGATGGGACCGGGGTCGTCGGTGTCCACACCCACCACCGCCACCACGCCCCGCTCCGTCCGCACGGGCAGGAACAGGCGCTGGGTACCGGGCAGCGTGGGCGCGCCGCGCCCCGCCGGCTTGGCGTTGTCATAGGCCCAGCGCGCGGCGGCCAGGTCCATCTCGCCCACCTGGTCCTCCGGCGGGTAGCCCGCCCGCACTTCCAGCGCGCCATGGTCGTCGGGCATCAGCAGCACGACGCGCACCTTCAGCAGCAGCGCGACCTGGTGGGTGGTGGCCCACAGCAAATCCTCCATCTCGCCGATGCCGGCCAGCTTGCGCGCGAAGGAAAACATTTGGGCCGTGATGCGGGCGCGGTTGGCGGCGATGGTCGCCTGCTCCCTCACCCGCGCCGTCAGGCGGCTGGTGAAGACGGCGACGATGGTGAAGAACACCAGCGCCACCACGTTGGACGGGTCGCGGATGGTGAAGGTGTACAGCGGCGGCAGGAAGAAGAAGTTGTAGGCCAGCACGCTGAGGCAGGAGGCGAACAGCGAGGGGCCGTAGCCGTGCAGGATGGCGCTGGCCAGGACGGCGGCGATGTAGACCAGCGACAGGTTGCGCACGTCCATGGTGTTGCCCAGCAGGCTGCCCACCACGGTGGCCAGGCCCACCATCAGCGTCGCCACGCCGTAGGGCTGCCACGCCAGGCCGCTGGATTCCGGCCGGGTGCGCACCATCTTGGGCGGGATCTCGTCCGCCTCCACCGCGTCGCCGGCGATGACGTGGACGGAGATGGTGCCCGCCTTGCGCACCAGCTCGTGCACCACCGAGCCGTGCACGATCTCGAACCAGCGCGGCCGTTCGGACTTGCCGATGATGATGTGGGTGAAGTTGTTGGCGCGGGCGTAGCCCAGCACGTCGGCGGCGATGGTGCGGCCGGGCACGGTGATGGCCTCGCCCCCCAGCTGCTCCGCCAGGCGCAGGGTGTCGGCGATGCGGTCGCGCGCCGCCTCGGTCAGGCGCTGGGTGCGCGCGGTTTCCACATACAGGGCGGTGAAGCGGGTCTTCAACCGGTCGGCCAGGCGCTTGGCATAGCGCACCAGGCCTCCGGCGGTCTTGTCCTCCGACACGCAGACCAGCACGCGGTCACCCGCCGCCCAGGGGCCCTGGATGGCGTGGCGCTGCATGTAGGACAGCATCTGGTCGTCCACCCGCTGCGCCGTGCGCCGCAGCGCCAGCTCACGCAGGGCCGTCAGGTTGCCGGGGGAGAAATAGTGCTTCAGCGCCCGCTGCGCCTGCTCGCGGATATAGACCTTGCCCTCGTTCAGGCGCTTGATCAGGTCCTGCGGCGGCAGGTCGATGACCTCGATCTCATCCGCCATCTCCAGCACGCTGTCGGGCACGGTCTCACGCACGCGGATGCGGGTGATCTGGGCCACCACGTCGTTCAGGCTTTCCACATGCTGGATGTTCAGCGTGGTCAGCACGTCGATGCCGGCGGCCAGCAGCTCCTCCACATCGGAATAGCGCTTGGCGTGGCGGCTGCCCGCCGCGTTGGTGTGGGCCAGCTCGTCCACCAGGGCCAGACGGGGACGGCGGCGCAGCAGGGCGTCGATGTCCATCTCCTGCAGGGTGCGGCCCTTGTATTCCAGCACCCGGCGGGGCACGACCTCCAGCCCGGCCACCATGGCCTCCGTCTCGCGCCGGCCGTGGGTCTCCACCACGCCCACCACCACGTCCACGCCCTCGGCCTTCAGCTGCCGCGCCGTTTCCAGCATCTGATAGGTTTTGCCCACGCCCGGGGCGGCGCCCAGGTAGATGCGCAGCTTGCCGCGACGCTCCTGCATGGCCTGGCTCAAGAGGGCGTCCGGCGACGGGCGGTTGGTGTGGTCGTGGCTCAAGGACGGTCTTTCAGAGGCGGTACAAACGGCAAAGGCCGCCGCCCGGGATCATCGACGACAATAGCGCCAACGCCCCCGGAACGGCGAGCCTTTAACCTTTCAGGACAATCAGTTACCCGCGGGATGCGCCGCATCGTTAGCCGACGGGTGCGCCGCGTCCAGGGCGCGGTTCAGCGCCAGGACGTTGACGTGCGGCTCCCCGATCAGGCCCAGCAGGCGGCCTTCCACATGGGCGTCCACCAGGCCGCGCACGGCGGCCTCTGTCATCCCCCGGGCCTTGGCCACCCGCGCCACCTGGTAATAGGCGCCGGCGGGCGAGATGTCGGGGTCCAGGCCGCTGGCCGAGGCGGTGACCAGGTCCACCGGCACCGGATGATCCTTGGTGGCGCCGTACTTCTCCGCGTCGCCGGCGATGCGGTCCACCAGGGCCTTGGACGTGGGCCCCAGGTTGGAGCCCATGGAGTTGGCGGCGTTGTAGGGGGCCGCGACGGTCTTGGTGCTGTCGTTGGGGTCGGTGTCGGTGGTCACCGACGGCCGGCCCCAGAAGTACTTCTCCGACGTGAAGTTCTGGCCGATCAGGGTGGACCCGACGACCGTGCCGTCCTTGGCGGTGATCAGGCTGCCGTTGGCCTGGCTGGGGAACAGGACGCGGGCGATGCCGGTCATGCCCAGGGGATAGATCAGGCCGCAGACGATGGTGAAGAAGACGGCCAGCGAAATGGCCGGGCGGATTTGCTTGAGCATGGCTCTGAGGCCTCCTTTAGGCCAGGCCGACGGCGGTCACGACCATGTCGATGGCCTTGATGCCGATGAAGGGGATGATGATGCCGCCCAGGCCATAGACCAGCATGTTGCGCGACAGCAGGCTGGCGGCCGGCAGGGCGCGGTAGCGCACGCCCTTCAGGGCCAGCGGGATCAGCGCGATGATGACCAGGGCGTTGAAGATGATGGCCGACAGGATGGCCGACTGCGGCGTGGCCAGGTGCATGATGTTCAGCGCGTTCAGCGCCGGGTACAGCCCCGCGAACATCGCCGGGATGATGGCGAAGTACTTGGCCACGTCGTTGGCGATGGAGAAGGTGGTCAACGCGCCGCGGGTCATCAGCAGCTGCTTGCCGATGCCCACGATCTCGATCAGCTTCGTGGGATCGCTGTCGAGGTCCACCATGTTGCCGGCCTCGCGGGCGGCCTGGGTGCCGGTGTTCATGGCCACACCCACGTCCGCCTGGGCCAGGGCCGGGGCGTCGTTGGTGCCGTCGCCGCACATGGCGACCAGCCGGCCCTCGGCCTGTTCCTTCCGGATCAGGGCCAGCTTGTCCTCCGGCGTGGCCTGGGCCAGGAAGTCGTCCACGCCCGCCTCGGCCGCGATGGCGGCGGCGGTCAGCGGGTTGTCGCCGGTGATCATCACCGTGCGGATGCCCATGCGGCGCAGCTCGGCGAAGCGGTCGCGGATGCCGCCCTTGACGATGTCCTTCAGGTAGATGACGCCCAGCACCCGGTCGTTGCGCACCACGGCCAGGGGCGTGCCGCCGGCCTTGGCGATGCGCTCGGTGATGGCCTCCAGCTCCGGATGGCGCACCGGCTGGCTGCCGCGCAGGGCCGTCACGTGGCGCAGCACGGCGTCCACCGCGCCCTTGCGGATCTGCACCCCGCCGTCCAGATCCACGCCGCTCATGCGTGTCTGGGCGGCGAAGGGGACGAAGCGGGCGTTCAGGGCCCCCATGTCCTTGCCGCGCAGGCCGTACTTCTCCTTGGCCAGCACGACGATGGAGCGGCCCTCCGGCGTCTCGTCGCTCAAGGACGACAGCTGGGCGGCCTCCGCCAGTTCCTTGTCGGTGACGCCGGAGACGGGGATGAACTCCGCCGCGTGGCGGTTGCCCAGGGTGATGGTGCCGGTCTTGTCCAGCAGCAGGGTGTCGACGTCGCCCGCCGCCTCCACCGCGCGGCCGGACATGGCCAGCACGTTGAAGCGCACCAGGCGGTCCATGCCGGCGATGCCGATGGCGGACAGCAGCGCCCCGATGGTGGTGGGGATCAGGGTGACGAACAGCGCCACCAGCACCACCACCGACACCGTGCCGCCGGCATAGGCCGCGAAGCCCGGGATGGTGACGACCGCCAGGATGAAGATCAGGCTCATGCCCACCAGCAGGATGTTGAGCGCGATCTCGTTGGGGGTCTTCTGCCGCTCCGCCCCCTCGACCAGGGAGATCATGCGGTCGAGGAAGGTGGAGCCCTGGGCGGCGGTGATGCGGACGATGATGCGGTCCGACAGCACCCGGGTGCCGCCGGTGACGGCCGAGCGGTCGCCGCCGCTTTCCCGGATGACGGGCGCGGACTCACCGGTGATGGCGGACTCGTCCACCGTGGCGATGCCGTCCACCACCTCACCATCACTGGGGATGATGTCGCCGGCGTCGACCACCACGTGGTCGCCCACCTTCAGGTCGGCGGCCCCCACCGTCTGAAAGCTGGTGACGGCCGCCCCCCTGGCGACCATGGGGCCGGTCAGGCGCTTGGCCACCGTCTCGGTGCGGGTCTTGCGCAGGCTGTCGGCCTGGGCCTTGCCCCGGCCCTCGGCCACCGCCTCGGCGAAGTTGGCGAACAGCACCGTGAACCACAGCCACAGCACGATCTGGAAAGAGAAGCCGGTGCCCTGGGCGCCGGTGGCCAGGTCGCGCGCCAGCAGCACGGTGGTCAGCAGCGCCACCGCCGCCACCAGGAACATGACGGGGTTACGCACCAGGGTGGCGGGGTTCAGCTTGGTGAAGCTGGCCTTGACCGCCGGGCCCAGGATGGCGGGGTCCAGCAGGGCGGATTTACCGCCCCGGCGGGTGGTCGGCGCCGGCTGCGGCGCCGCCGGCTGCTGCCCCGGGTGGAACATGGAAGGGGATGACATCTCGAAATCTCCGAAGAACGGATGACGCCAATGCAAGGCTTCTACCCGGGGGTCAGTAGGTGGTGCCGGCCATCATCTGCAGGTGCTCGACCACCGGCCCCAGCGCCACGGCGGGGAAGTAGGTCAGGCCGCCCACGATCAGGATCACGCCCACCAGCAGGCTGACGAACAGCGGGCCGGTGGTGGGGAAGGTGCCGGCGGAGGCGGGCACGGACTTCTTCGCGGCCAGGGCGCCGGCGATGGCCAGGGCCGGGATGATGATGAAGAAGCGGCCCACGAACATGGTCACGCCCAGGGTCACGTTGTACCAGAGCGTGTTGGCCGACAGGCCGCCGAAGGCGCTGCCGTTGTTCGCCGCGCCGGACGAGAAGGCGTAGAAGATTTCCGAGAAGCCGTGCGGGCCGTTGTTGGCGATGCCGGCGACACCCGCCGGAATGGCGGAGGAAATGGCGCTGAACACCAGGATGACCAGCGGCATGGCCAGGATGGCCAGCACCGTCATCTTCACCTCCTTGGCCTCCAGCTTCTTGCCGATGTATTCGGGCGTGCGGCCCACCATCAGGCCGGCCACGAACATGGCGATGATGGCCATCAGCAGGATGCCGTAGAGGCCGGCGCCCACGCCGCCGACGATGACCTCGCCCAGCAGCATGTTGACCAGGGGCACCATGCCGCCCAGGGGCATGAAGCTGTCGTGCCAGCCGTTGATGGCGCCGCAGGAGGCGTCGGTGGTGATGGTGGCGAACAGGGCGGTGTTGGCGATGCCGAAGCGCACCTCCTTGCCCTCCATGTTGCCGCCCGGCGACAGGGCGCTGACCGTCTGGTCCACCGGCAGGCCGGCGAACAGCGGGTTGGCCTGGGCCTCGGCCCAGTAGCAGACGCCGACGCCGACGATGAACATGGCGCCCATGGCGGCCAGGATGGCCCAGCCCTGGCGCTCGTTGCCCACCATGCGGCCGAAGACGTTGGTGAGGCCGGCGCCGATGGTGAAGATGCTCAGCATCTGCACCAGGTTGACCAGGGCGTTGGGGTTCTCGAACGGATGGGCGGAGTTGGCGTTGAAAAAGCCGCCGCCGTTGGTGCCCAGCATCTTGACGGCCAGCTGCGAGGCCACGGGGCCCTGCGCGATGATCTGCTTGGCGCCTTCCAGCGTGGTCGCCTCGGTATAGGCGGCCAGGTTCTGGGGCACGCCCTGCCAGACGTAGAACAGGGTCAGGACCACGCAGGCGGGCAGCAGCACGTAGAGGGTGGCGCGGGTCAGGTCGACCCAGAAGTTGCCGATGGTGCGGGCGCCGCGGCGGCTGAAGCCGCGCACCAGCGCCAGCGCCAGCACGATGCCCGTGGCGGCGGACATGAAGTTCTGCACCGTCAGGCCCGCCATCTGCACCAGGTAGCCCATGGTGGTCTCACCGCCATAGGACTGCCAGTTGGTGTTGGTGACGAAGCTGATGGCGGTGTTGAAGGACAGGTCCGGCGCCACCGCCGCCTGGCCCTGCGGGTTGAAGGGCAGCAGGGCCTGGAAGCGCATCAGCGCGTACAGCAGCAGGGCGCCCAGCAGGTTGAACAGCATCATGGCGACGGCATAGGTCAGCCAGTGCTGCTCCGCCGTCGCATCGACACCGCAGACGCGGTAGATGGCGCGCTCGACGGGGCCGAAGACGCGGCCCAGCAGGGTGTTCCCGCCACTGAATACACGGGTCATGAAGCCGCCCAGGGGCCGCGTCAGGACCAGGATGATCGCCGCGAACAGCGCGATCTGTAGAATGCCGTTGAACGTCACGGGTAAGGTCTCCGCATACGCGAGGCCGCGCTCAGAAGCGCTCGGGCCGGATCAGGACGTAGACGAGGTAGATGGTCAGGCCGACCGAGACGGCCGCGCCCAGGATCAGGTCGAACATGGCGGTCACAGCCTTTCGCAGGCGTAGGCGTAGGCCACGCCCAGGCCGAAAAGCCCCACCAGCAGGGCGAGCAGGATGACGTCGAGCATGCGGATGTTCCTCACGAACGAAACCCGGAAGGCCCTCGACGGGGCGCTTCCGGGCAGGATGGGTCGATGCTGAGGAGACAGCCGATGGCCATCAAAATTCGATGGCAAAGCCGGGGGCTGGAAATAAAAGGATTTTAACGGCGGCCGGCGCGGATGGTACGGACCGTTTGAGAAAACCACCATAATTTCAACGGGTTGATTGACTTTCCCGATTGGATGAACGGGGAAGTCGGCGTTGACGCGAATAAAGGCGGGGTGAATGGACCGGCCGCAATCCCTTTGGCAATTCCCGGCAAACAGCGGATAAGATCCGACTGGGATGCGGGAGCGACGCCCCAGCGCTGCGGGAAAGAATCCATGACGACACGCCTTCGCTGGCTGGCCGCTTTGATCGCCTTGACGATGGCCGGCGGCGCCCAGGCCGCCGATGCCCCGCCCACCGCCAGCACACCCGCCGGCACCCCCGCGACCAGGGCCGACCGCCTGGCCCAGGCCGACGCCGCGCGCCAGCGGCAGACGCCGGCAGACGTGAAGGCGGCGCGGGCCCTGTCGGCGCAGGGCGACCGGGCCTATCGCCGGGGCGACTATGGCAAGGCCTACGCCGCCTACAGCAGCGCCTATCCCAACAGCCCCTTGGCCTACGCCTATGTCATGGCCAGCGATGCCCATTGGCGCGCCGTGGTGCAGGCCCACGCGGCGGCGCGCAAGAAGGGCGGCAAGCGCTGCGATCAGGTGGGCAGCGACCGCCTGGCGGGCGACCTGGCGCAAAGCCTGGAGCAGGAGCTGGACTTCGGCCTGGCCCTGGCCGCCCACGACAAGGACCGCGCCTTCCTGGACTCGCCCCTGGCCATCCGCGCCGGCGGCATCGCCACCTGCCTGCGCGACGTGACCCAGCGCCTACGCGCCGGCGCCCCCCGCTGCGACGACACGCGCGCCATCGAGCATTGCCTGGGTGAGCCGCTGCCGGTGGGCGGTGGGTAAGGCCGGCGGCTGGCGGGTGCGCGGCCGAAGGGCCCGTTGACGCGGTGGGGGCCCCTGCCCTATCGTCCAGGCGTGCGGTCGCCAAGCCGCCACCGGACCCGCGGGAAGGGCTGAGCCCACTGGCCATATCCCACGCGGTCACACCCGACCTTTGTGCAGCCGGATTTGCGGGTCGTCGGCGCCTCATGCACGGAGGTTCGCTCATGGCAAAACCGCTTCCCGACCATCCCCATATCGATCAGCTGAAACGCCAGGCCAAGGAACTGCTGGCGTCGTACCGGCGCGGCGATGCCGACGCCCTCGCCCGCTTCCGGGCCAACCTGCCGGCGGCCCATGGCAAAGACGACGCGGCCCTGGCGGCGCTGGCCCTGCGCCTGCATGACGCCCAGTCCTGCCTGGCGCGCGAATATGCCTTCCTGGGCTGGGCCGACCTGGACGCCTACGTCGCCAGCCGCCGCGCCGCATCCGCTGACCGGGCGGAGGCAACGCTGGAATGGCTGCGCCTGGTCTATCCCGGCGACATCAGCGGCAGCATGCGCCGCCCGCGCCCAGCCGCAGCCCTCCGCCTGCTGGCGGAGGATCCGGATCTGACGGCGGGCGATCCCATCCTGGCCTGCGCCAGCGGCGATGTGGAGCGCGTGCGCCAGGCCATCGCCCAGGATCGCACCTGGGTGAACCGCGCCAGCGGCCCGCTGAAACTGCCCCCTCTGCTGGCGGTCACGCACTCCAGCCTGGTACGGGTGCCAGGGTTCGCCGAGCGCCTATATGCATGCGCCGATATGCTGCTGAAAGCAGGCGCTAATCCCAATCAAGCTGTAAGTGATAGGTTTCCGCCGGCGTCCGTCGACTCGCCATCCGAAAATCAGCTATCTGCCCTTTACGGCGCTGCTGGGCGAAACCACGATCCCAAGTTGACCGCCCTGTTACTGAAAGCCAGCGCTGACCCTAATGACGGAGAGTCCCTATACCATGCGCTGGAGAGTCCTGTTTGCGTGGAGTTACTTTTGAAGGCAGGCGCTAAGGTAGTTGGCTCGAATATAATATATCGGGCGCTAGACCTGAACTCAGTTGACGCGCTACAATCCTTATTGGCCCATGGTGCCGACGCCAACGAACCGGCGCATAATAGTCCCATTTCCAACTGGGGAAACCCCTTGCTGTGGGCCTGCTATCGCCGTTGTTCTACTTCCCTGTTTAAAGCTTTATTAGATGCTGGCGCCAACCCCAATGCCCGCACACCCGACGGCACCAGCGCCTACACGGTCGCCCTGCGCTTCGGCCTCACGGAGGTGGCGGAGGTGCTGCGCCAGGCCGGCGGCGGCACGGCGCTGTCGCTGGAGGACCGGTTCGTCGCCGCCTGTGCCGCCGGGGATGAGGCGGCGGCGCGCGCGATTCAGGCCCAGCGGCCCGACCTGCCCGACGGCCTGTCGGACAGCCAGCGGCGCCTGCTGCCGGAACTGGCGGCGCAATGGGGATGTGATGCCGCCATCGCCGTCATGGTCCGCCTGGGGTGGCCCCTGACCGTGGCGGCGGGGGACTGGAACGCCACCGCCCTGAACCACGCCGTGTTCCGGGGCGATGCCGCCCTCGCCCGCTTCCTGCTGGACCACGGCGCCTGCTGGACGGAAAGGCACGGCTACGGCGACGACGTCAGCGGCACCCTGTCCTGGGCGACGCTCAACCAGCCGGAAGATAGCGGTGACTGGGTGGCCTGCGCCCAGGCCTTGCTGGCCCACGGCATGCCCGTGGCCAAGGCCCCGGCGGACGGCCAGGGCGGCGTCCTGATCGATGGCCACAGAAAGTGGTTCTCGGATGAGGTGACGGAGGTCCTGCTGGCCGCCACCTAAACTGGCCGCTGCCTAAAAAGGGTAAGGGCCGGCGCGTGTCGTGCCGGCCCTCGCCAAGGTGGGGGCGTCCAGATATCAGGGCGGTCCCGCCTCCGCCACCTGTTGCGGCGGCGCATCGCACGCCCGGTTGGCGGGGCAGATGGCGCCGGTGGGGCGGATGTTGACCACGGCCGTGCCGGTGCGGTCCAGGCCCAGGACCCGGGCGGCCGCGGCCGACAGGTCCAGCACCCGGCCCTTCACGAAGGGCCCCCGGTCGTTCACCCGCACCTGCACCACCTGGCCGTGGGCCGACACCTCGATCACCGTGCCCAGAGGCAAGGTGCGGTGGGCGGCGGTCAGGCCCTCGGGGTCGTAGGCCTCGCCGCTGGCGGTGCGGTGGCCCGCATGCTCCCGCCCGTACCAGCTGGCCTTGCCGACCTGGCCACCGACCGGGGCATGGTCATCCGCCGCCACGGTGTTTCCAAGGGCCAGGGCCGGCGCAAGCGCCAGCCCGGCGCCCAAGGCCAGGCAACCCCATCGCAGCGTCCTCATGGGACCCTCGCCGTCGTTGTTATGAAGTTTGTCGGGACTCAGCCGCCGAAGGGGATCAGCACGTCCAGGCCGAAGGTGGTCTGCCCCTGGTCGTTATTGAACGGCCGGGCATTGCCCAGCGACCGGTCGTAGCGCACCTCCGGCCGCAGGGCGAAGCCATCCGGCAGCGCGTCCCATCCCAGGGCCGCCGCCGGCTTCCACGTCACCCCCGCGGTCAGCGCCAGGTAGGTGGCCCCCTGGCCAGCCGACAGCACCGGCGCGCGCGTGGGCTGCCCCGCCTCCGCCAGGACATAGTCCTGGTTGCCCTGGAAGGCCGCGACGTAGAAGCCCTGGACGTCGCGGAACACCTCGGTCCGCAGGGTCAGCGACACGGCGTCGTCGTATTTCCAGGTGGCATACTGGGCGGCGGCGAACGCCTCCGCCTTCACCAGGTCGTCACGGACGTAGTTCAGCTCGGTGATCAGGGTCAGCGCGTCGCTGGCCTTCACCGTCAGCACGGCGTCGTTGATCCAGCGCGCCTCGTCATTGGCGTGGGCCAGGCCCAGCGGGGCCTTGGTGCTGGCGTCCTCCGGCCCCACGTGGGTCAGCGCCACCAGGGTGACGGTGCTGTCGGCGTTGGCATAGCCGAAGCCGAAGATGCCGGACCAGGCGTCGTTGTTGTCGCCGTCGCGCCCCAGGCTGGTGTTCACGCCGCTGTCGACACCGCCGTAGAGGTCGATGCCGCCGGACAGGTGCAGGGTGGCCAGCGCGCCGGTGTGCTTGAAGGGCAGGCCGAAGTTGAAGATGTAGCTGTGGCTGTACAGCGGGTTGCTGGACGCCACGATGGTCTCGGCCCCCAGGGGCGAGGCGTACTGCCCCACCTTCAGGTCCAGGCTGCCGCCGGCTACGTCGGGCAGATGGAAGGCCACGTTGGCCTCCACGATGTCCAGCTGCGTGCGCTCGCCGATGGTGCGGTCCAGTTCACCCAGGAAGTGGGTGTAGCGGGCGTCGGTGCCGTACATGCCCTGCAGCTTGAAGCCCCAGCCGAAGTCGTCACCGTCCTGTGCGTTTTGAGGGGCCGCGTCCTTGGCGATGGTGGCCACGGCCTGGTTCAGCACCAGCTGGTTCGTGCGGTCGGTGAACAGGTGGCCGTAGTTGGGGCCACGGTCGGCGCCATGGTCCGCCGCGGTGATCCCGGCCTCCACCAGGCCGCTGACGGTGATGCCGGCGGGCGCCCCAGGGGTTACCGCAGGGGGCGACGGCGCGGCGGCGTCCTCATCCGCGCGGGCGGCGCCGGCCCCCAGCATCAGGGCGCAGGCCGCCGTGGCGGCGGCAACGCGCAGCGCGCGGCGGCGGGGAATGGTGGACTGGATGGAATGCGACATGGGAAGGCATCTCTTGATCTTCTTGACCGGCGGGGTGCCGGCTTGGACGCCAAGAGACGTCAACGCCGCCTTAAAGTTCGATGGGAAAGCCGGGGGTCGAAAATCAAAAAGCCTTTATTCAAGGCACCATACCCAGTGCCGCTTTCCCGAGCTAACGGTGAGCGTGACCTACCCCCATTGTTGAACAATGTGACCGCGTCATTCCTCACCCTTGGCAAGGGGCCCTTCCTTGTGAAAGCATAGCGCCCGCTAACCCCGCCTCGGCATGAAGGCGGGCGTATAATGGGAGGAGACCAGCGCATGACGATGCTGTGGGAAAAGTCCTATCCGCCGGGCATCGAGTGGAACAGCGAACCGCCCCTGCCCACCCTGGTGGAGGATTTGGACAGCGCCGTCGCCACCTGGCCCGCCAATCCCTTCCTGGTCTGCATGGGCCAGACCATGGACTTCGCCACCTTTGGCGCCCTGTGCGCCCGCGTGGCGGCCAACCTGGCCAAGCTGGGCGTGGGCCCCGGCGTGCATGTCGGCCTGCACCTGCCCAACACCCCCCATTTCGTGCTGGCCTTCTACGCCGTGCTGAAGGCCGGCGGCGTGGTCGTGCCGCTGAGCCCCCTGGATGCGGAGCGGGAGCTGACGCACAAGCAGACCAAGGCCGACATCCGCCTGGTCATCAGCTTCGCCGGTTTGGCGGACAAGCTGCCCCTGGCCGAGGGGGTGCGGCTGGTGGTGGCCGGCCCCACCGACTTCGTCGGCCAGGGACTGCCGGCCGAGGCCCTGCCCGCCGGCGCCCTGCCCTACACCGCCCTGCTGGCCCCGGCGGAACCGCCGGCCGCCGGATGGCCCAAGCGCGCGCTGGACGACCTGGCGACGCTGCAGTTTTCCGGCGGCACCACCGGCCTGCCCAAGCCCGCCATGCTGACCCACCAGAACCTCAGCGCCTCGGCCGGGGCCTATGACGTGTTCAGCCGCTTCATGGGCCTGACGCCGGGTCAGGAGCGCATGATGGTGGTGCTGCCCCTGTTCCACATCTACGCGCTGGACACGCTGATGGTGCGGGCCATGCGCAACGGCTATTGCATGATCCTGCACCCGCGCTGGGACACCGACGCCGTGCTGGACAGCATCCGCGATCATAAGCCCACCCTGTTCGCCGGCGTGCCCACCATGCACCGGGCCATCGCCTCCAGCCCCCGGGTGAAGGACATCGACTTCAGCAGCCTGAAGTTCGTGGGCAGCGGCGGCGCCCCCCTGCCCGTGGAACTGGCCCATGAGTTCGAGGCGGCCACCGGCAAGCCGGTGTTGGAGGGCTGGGGCATGAGCGAGACCAGCCCCGCCGGCACCATCACCCCGCCGCACATGAGGAAGGTGGGCTCCGCCGGCATCCCCATGCCCGGCATCACCATCGAGATTCGCGACCTGGCCGACCCGCACAAGGCCCTGGGCGCGAATGAGAAGGGCGAGATTTGCATCAAGGGCCGCAACGTCACCCGAGGCTATTACAAGCAGCCGGAGGAGACGCGCGAGGCCTTTATCGACGGGCTGTTCCGCACGGGCGACATCGGCTACCTGGACGATGACGGCTTCATGTTCATCGTCGACCGGCGCAAGGACATGATCCTGTCCGGCGGCTACAACGTCTATCCCCGCGTGGTGGAGGAGGCGATCTATGAGCATCCCGCCGTGGCGGAGGTGATCGTGATCGGCATCCCCGACAGCTATCGCGGCGAAAGCGCCAAGGCCTTCGTCACCCTGCGCCCCGGCGCCGCCCCCTTCGGCCTGGAGGAGCTGCGCGCCTTCCTGGCCGACAAGCTGGGCCGGCATGAGCTGCCGGCGGCGCTGGAGTTCCGCGACATGCTGCCCAAGACCGCCGTGGGCAAGCTGTGGAAGCAGCCCCTGGTGGCGGAGGAACGCGCCAAAGCCACCCAGGCCACGGCAAGGACCGCGCCGGCGGCGGAATGAGTCCGCCTAACGACCTGAGATGCGACGGCGCCCCGGTGAAACCGGTGGCGCCGTCGCCGTCTTCGCGGGTATCTCCTGAAGCGCGTCCGCCCCGTATTCCCAAGGAACCTTGATGAGCACTCCGGCCACGAACACCCCGGCCACGAACACCCCGGCCACGCCCCCCCCGGAAAGCCGCGCCGACTATCGCCATTTCCAGCCCATCACCACCCGCTGGGCCGACAACGACGCCTACGGCCACGTCAACAACGTGGTCTACTACAGCTATTTCGACACGGCGGTGAACCAGCACATGATCGAGAAGGGCGTGCTGGCGCCGGACAAGGGTAGCGCCATTGCCCTGGTGGTGGAGACGCAGTGCCGCTATTTCATGCCCATCACCTTCCCCGACCGGGTGACGGTGGGCGTGCGGGTGGCGCACATGGGGCGCAGCAGCGTGCGCTATGAACTGGCGCTGTTCCGCAATGACGAAGACACGCCGGCCGCCGCCGGGCACTACGTCCATGTCTATGTCGACAACGCCACCCGCCGCCCCACCCCCATACCCGAGGACGTGGCCGCCGTGCTGCGCACCATGGTGGTGGCGCCGGGGGAAGGCGCTTAAGGCGCCGGGGTGGCCTGAGCGGCCAGCGCCCGGGTGCGGCGGCCCGGCAGGCCGGTGCCGACCGTGAAGCCCAGGCCGGCCAGGGCCAGGACCAGGTCGACCACCAGGGCCGCCACCGGCAGCTCCGTGCCATGGCTGGTGGCATGCGCCCCGGCCAGCAGCAGCAGGGCCACGCCCAGGGCCAGGCGCAGGGCGCGCGCGGCCACGACACCCGTGGGCAGCAGCAGGCTGAGCGGCGGCAGGGCCGCCACCAGGCCCCAGAAGCTCCAGAGATAGGCCGCCTCCCGCGCCAGGCCCGGCACCAGGGTCAGGCTGGCGGACAGGGTCACCGCCAGGGGCACGCCCCAGGTGACGCCGGCCCATGCCCGCTCCAGCCGGGGCAGCGGCCGGCCCCGGTCGCGCCGGCGGGCCAGGAAGATGGAAAAGCCGGTTGCGGTGACGACGCTGAGCGCCAGGCCCAGCAGCCCATAGGCCAGGCGTACCGCCAGGCCGCCGTAGGTGCCGCAATGCAGGGCCAGCGAGGCGCCGTACACGCGCATGCCCACGGGCCCCTGCAGGAAGCCCAGCGGCGCCAGCAGTTTGCCCTCGCCATCGAAATAGTTGCGGTCGCCTTGGGTCAACCCGTCGTGGCGGGTCATGTCCAACAGGATGCGCTGCCCCTTGGTCCCCGGCCGCTCGACATAATAAAACCGCGAGATGCGCTCGGCCCCGGGCGTGGGGTCGGCCACCTGGGCCTGCAGCCACGCGATGGGCGGCAAGGGCCGGGGGGCGGCGTCGGCCGCGACCTGCGCCCCACTCAAGGGGGCGTAGGCGCGGGCCAGGTCGCCCTTATAGCCCACCTGGGCCACGGTCAGGATCATCAGGCTGGCCAGCGCGAACAGCGCGCCGGTGACGGTGATGGCGATGTGGAAGGGCAGGCCCCAGACGCTGAGCCGGTTGTGCAGGTCGGCCAGGCCCAGGCGCCGCGCGCCGGTCAGCCGCAGGGCGAAGGCGTCGCGGAAGATGCGCGGGTGGGCCAGGATGCCGGAAAACAGCAGCGACAGCAGCGCGATGCCGACCGTGCCCACGGCCAGGCCCGCCCACACTCCCGGCAGGCTCAGTTCCATGTGGACCTCGCCGATGAAGTCGGTCCAGGCGTCGGACGGCGTGTCGGCCAGCACGCCGTCGGGGCCGGCCCGCCAGGTGACGGCCCCGGCCGGCGTAAAGGCGCGCACCGCCAGGTGGGGCCAATCGGGCCGAGGCAGCAGGGCGTAGAGGCCGGTCACCTTCTCCACCCCGCCGGCTTCCACCCCATTGGCCTGCCCGGCCGCGCGCGCCAGGCCGGTGGCCAGGGCCTGGTCCACGACCTCCGGCGCCAGGGCGGCGGTCTCCGGCGTGCCGGCCCATTCCCAGCGGCTGAGATCATCGGCGAAGACGGCGACGGCCCCGCTGAGGCAGACGATGTAGATCAACGCGCCCAGCCCCAGCCCCAGGGCGGAATGCCCGGCCAGGGAGGACTGGACGAAGCCGCCCTGGGCCCGGGAGTTTACGCGGGGCCGGGTCGTGACGGTGGTGGGATCGGCCTTGCGCCGGGCCAGGACGCGGGCGGCGATGCGCTTCAGCATGTCTTCCCCCTTCTCTTCAGACGCGGGACAGCCAGGCGGCCGCCACGGCGGCGCCGGCCGTTAGCGGCAGCAGCAGGCCCACCCGCGCCAGGCGCGCGTCCACCAGCGCCCAAGTCATGGCGATGCCCCAGCCGATGGGGCCGATGAAGCCGGCGGCCACCAGGCGGTCGGCCTCCATCCCGCCGGCGCGCACCGCCACCAGGGCCGCCACCGCCAGGCCGGTGGCGGCGGCCAGCGGGCCCGCCAGCAGGGTGCGGGCCGTCCCGCGCAGGAAGACGACCCAGGGCCGCCCGCCCGGCCCGGCCGGGGCGGCCACCGGCGCCTTGGGCGCGCGGTGCGGCCGGCGGCGCCGGTCCCGCCCCAGGATCACCACGCCGTAGCCCACCAGGGAGAAGGCCAGGACACCGATGACCACGGCCTTGTCGGCGTCGGCCACGGCCAACCAGCCGGCGAAGCCGGCGGCGATGAACCCCCAGCCCGGCAGGGTGTGCCAGCGCGGCGCCGTGGCAGAGGCCCACACCCGCCGCAGCAGGACGATGCCCAGCACCGTCAGGGCCAAGCCCCCCAAAAAGCCCATCGTCGCCGTCATGCCGTCGCCCAAATCCCAAGGATGTCGCGGGCACCCGGCCATTTTCCCCCGGCCAGCGCCCTTAGCGCCCGGCACTATAAATAAGAGTAATTCGCAATTGCAACTTCGAACATCATTCCCAGACGGCGGCGGCCCCGCCCAGCGGCCCCGCCGGCCGGTCCCAGGCCAGCGGCGCCCCCGCCACGGTGACCGGCGGAGCCAGGCGGCGGACGGGACCCCAGCCGGTCTGTTCGAGGACGGGATTGAAATCGGCGTCGGTCTCCGGCGCCAGGGGTGTCGCGTCCACTACGCCGGCCCCGCCATCCAGCAGCAGGCGGGCGGTGCTGGCCAGGGCGGTGCGGCCCACCGTGCCCTGGCCGGTGCGCGCCCGGTGCGCCAGGCCGCGCAGCGCCATGGCCGCCAGGATGTAGCCGGTGGCATGGTCCAGCGCCTGCACCGGCAGGGGCGTGGGCTTGTCGCGGCCCAGCAGGCGCATGCCGGCCTCGGCGATGCCCGCGCTCATCTGCACCAGGCTGTCGAAGCCGCGCCGGCCGGCCCAGGGCCCGTCCCAGCCGTAGGCGTCCAGGCAG
This sequence comes from Nitrospirillum guaranorum, assembly GCF_034653275.1. Classification (NCBI taxonomy): domain Bacteria; kingdom Pseudomonadati; phylum Pseudomonadota; class Alphaproteobacteria; order Rhodospirillales; family Azospirillaceae; genus Nitrospirillum; species Nitrospirillum guaranorum. Next base: position 2,025,148 of record NZ_JAYEES010000003.1, read on the forward strand.
ACGTCGACCAGGCCGGGGTTGAGCGCGCGGCGGCTGTCCGCATCCAGGCCCAGGCGGGCCAAGGCGTCCGGGCGATAGCCATGGACCAGCACGTCGGCCTGGGCCAGCAGGCGCTTGAGGACCGCGAGGTCGTCGGCCCGCCGCAGGTCCAGGCGGGCACAGCGCTTGCCCAGGGTCATGTCCGGTTCCAGGTTGGGCTCCTCCCAGCCGGGCGGGTCGATGCGCAGCACCTGCGCGCCGCAGCCGGCCAGGAAGCGCGTGGCCGTGGGCCCGGCCAGGACGCGGGTGAGGTCCAGCACCCGGATGCCGGCCAGGGGCCGGGCGGGATCGGGGCGCCAATCCCGCGCGCCCTGCCCCGCCGCCTCCAGGGTCAACAGGGGGGAGGCCGCCACGGCTTGGCCCTGCGGATGCTGGGCCCAGGCGTCGGCGCCGCGCATCGCCGCGGCGCAGCCGCCGGCCGCGACCACCGCCGCCTCAAGGTCGTCGGCCGCCCAGCCGGCCACGGCCCGGGCCACCGCCGCCCGCTCCGCCGCCACGCCCAGCACGCGGAGCGCGGCGGCGCGGTGGTGCGGGGCGTTGGTGTGCAGGCGGATCCAGCCGTCGGCGGCGTGGTAGTCGCCCGCCACCGCGTCCCAGGCGGGCGGCAGATCCCAACCCTGGGGCCGCAGGGCGCAGCCGAACCAGGCGGAGGACAGGCGGCGGTCGGCCACCACCCCATCCGCGTCGACCAGGTCCGCGTCCACCAACTCGGCCAGGGCCAGGCCGGCGGCGGCCACCGAGGCCACGGCCAGGTCGCTGACGGCGAAGATGGACGGCAGGCTGCCGGCGCCGGTGAAGCGCACCCGGTCCGGCGCGGCGGGCGCGCCGCCCAGGGCCTGCCATATGCGGGTCAGGAAGCGACGGTCGGGGGTGGTCATGGTGGCTCTCCCTTGGCTACAGGAACGCCCCCGACGATGGACCGGTGACAATAATCGTCAATGTTGATTAACTGAATCAACGTTGACGAAGGTAATCAACTGGAGGATGCCCATGGCCGACCTGCTGACCGCCGCCCAGGCCGCTACCCGGCTGGGCGTCTCCCGCCAGACGCTGTACGCCTACGTCAGCCGGGGGCTGCTGCGCGCCCAGCCGGGCGGCGACACGCGCGAGAGCCGCTACCTGGCGGCGGAGGTGGACCGCCTGGCCCTGACCCGCATCCGGGGCCGCCGGCCCAAGGAGATCGCCAAGGCCACGCTGGACTGGGGCTTGCCGGTGCTGGAGTCGGCCATCACCCTGATCCAGGACGGCCACCTCTATTACCGGGGCCGCGACGCGGTGGACCTCGCCGCCCGGGCCAGCGTGGAGGAGGTGGCGGGCCTGCTGTGGCGGGTGGCGCCGGAGGAGGCGTTCGGCGGCCCCCCGCCCGCGCCGGCACCGGCCTTCGCCGTGGCCCAGGCCGCCTTCCACGGCCGCCGGGCGGAGGAGGCGCTACTGCCCCTGCTGGCCCTGGCCAGCGAGGACGCCGACACCGCCGCCTGGCAACGGGCGCCCGGCCGGCTGGCCCAGGGGGCGGCGGCGCTGGTGCGGCTGCTCACATCCTGCCTGCTGGGCACGGCGCCGGCCGCCACCCCCATCCACAAGCAATGCGCCAAGGCGTGGAAGCTGGACAAGGACGGGGCCGAGCTGGTGCGCATGGCCCTGGTGCTGTGCGCCGACCATGAGCTGAACGCCTCCAACTTCACCGCCCGCTGCGTCGCCTCCACCGGCGCCAGCCTGCGGGCGGCCGTCATCGGCGGGTTGGCGGCCCTGGGGGGCCCACGCCACGGCGGCCTGACCGCGCGGGTGGAGGCCCTGTGGGACGAGGTGGGCGCGGATGGCGAAACCGCCGCCCGCCTGCGCCAGCGCCTGGCGCGGGGGGAGGACATCCCCGGCTATGGCCACCCGCTGTACCCCGCCGGCGACCCGCGCGCCGCCGCCCTGCTGGCCCGCATCCTGCCCCTGCACCCCACCTGGGCCGTGGTGCAGGCGCAGACCCAGCGCCTGGTGGGCCAGCCGCCGGTGATCGACACCGCCCTGGTGGCGCTGCGCCGCCATCTGGGCCTGCCCATGGGCGCCGCCTTCGGCCTGTTCGCCCTGGGCCGCTCGCTGGGCTGGATCGCCCACGCCCTGGAACAGCACGCCGACGCCCAGCTGATCCGCCCCCGCGCGCTCTACACCGGGCCGCGGCCCACAGGCCAAATTGCTTAAACGCCCATGGCTGGCTAAATTGGTCATCATCGGAGGCAGCCATGCGCCAGGTCACCATCCACGCGGCCAAGACCCATCTGTCCAAGCTGATCGAAGCGGCCTTGAACGGCGAGGAGGTGATCATCGCCAAGGACGGCAAGCCCGTGGTTCGCCTCATCCCCATCAGCCGGGGCGGCTTCAAGATCGGCATCCTGGAAGGCAAGCTGGACGCCGGCCCCGACTTCCTCCCGCCCATGGCGGAGGACGAGCTGGACCTTTGGGAAGGCGGGCGGTGACGGCGGCCCTGCATCACAACCTGCCCTTGGTATCCGCCGATACCATGTTCGACGGCATCGTCACCCGCCTCTGGTAGCCCCGCTACATCCTGTCGCAGGAACCGGCGGCGGCGGCGCGCGCTTCCCGTCCTGGGTGGGCCCTCACCGGCGCTGCCCTTGGCACCCCTCGCGAGAAGGCGGCGACGATGCCCGGCAGAAAGCTTTTCCCCGACAGCGTGATCCCCCTGCCCGCCAGCCAGGGCCTGGCGACCCAGGGCCTGCTGATCAGCCCGGCGGAGCCCCGGCACCGGGCGGCCCCCATGTCCCTGCACTTCTCCCTCGCCCTGCCCGCGGGCAAGCAGCGGGAGCTGGAGGACAGGGTGGCGGCCGGCGAGGTCATCCCCTTCGAGGAGCAGGCGCGGAACTACGCCGCCGACCCCGCCGCGGCCGACCGGCTGGCGCGATGGCTGACGGCCCAGGGCTACACCATCGACCAGGTGACGCCCGACCACACCACGGTCTACGCCACCGCCCCCGCCGGCACCATCGAGGCCAGCCTGGGCGTGCGCATGGTGCGGGTGACGCGCGACGGCCACGCCTACACGGCGGCCTGCGACACGCCCAGCCTGCCCGACGACGTGGGCGGCCCGGTGTTCCACATCGGCGGCCTGCAACCCTTCCTGCGGCTCAACAAGCACTGCCGCATCAGCCACCACAAGCCGGCGCCCGATGAGGCCCCCGGCAGCGACATCACCGGCGACCTGGGCACGGCCGCGAAGAAGCAGAAGAAAAAGAAGAAGCCGGCGGCGGCCGACCCCACCCAGCCGCCCTACACCGTGCCCGCCATCCTGAAGGCCTACGGCGCCGACGGGCTGGGCCTGACGGGCGCGGGGCAGGAGATCGCCGTCCTCATCGACACCGTGCCCCTGGACGGCGACCTCACCCTGTTCTGGCGGGCCAACGGCGTCAGCGCGGACCTCGCCCGCGTCACCAAGATCAACGTCGCCGGCGGCACCCTGCCCTCGCCGGAGGGGGAGGAGAGCCTGGACGTGGAATGGACCAGCGGCATCGCGCCCGGCGCCGGCATCCGTGTCTACGCCTGCGGCTCCCTCTCCTTCACCGCGCTGGACCAGGCGCTGGACCGCATCATCGCCGACGCGGCCCAGCGGCCCGCCCTGCGCCAGCTGTCCATCAGCCTGGGCATCGGCGAGACCTATTTGCAGGGCCCCTCGGGCGAGATGGCGACCCAGCACCAGAAGTTCCTGAAGCTGGCGGCGGCGGGTGTGAACGTCTTCGTCTCCAGCGGCGACGCCGGCTCCAACCCCGACGACACCGGCCATTCCTCCAAGGGTCCCTTGCAGGTGGAGTATGAGGCCAGCGACCCCTGCGTCATCGGCGTGGGCGGCACCTCCCTGCGCCTGGGCGCCGACGGCCATGTGGCGGCGGAGGTGGCATGGCCGGGCAGCGGCGGGGGCAAGAGCGTGGACTTCCCCCGCCCGGCCTGGCAGGTAGGCAACGGCGTGCCGGCGGGCGGGCAGCGCCTGGTGCCCGACGTGGCCGGCCCCGCCGACCCCAACGAGGGGGCGCTCCTGTACCTGAACGGCCAGAAGGAACAGATCGGCGGGACGAGCTGGAGCGCGCCGCTGTGGGCCGGCTTCTGCGCCCTGATCAACGAGGCGCGGACCAAGGCGGGCAAGGGCGCCCTGCCCTTCCTGAACCCGCTGCTCTATCCCCTGCTGGGCACGCCCTGCTTCCGCGACATCACCCAGGGCGGCAACGGCGCCTACAGCGCCGGCCCGGGCTATGACCTGGTGACGGGCCTGGGCGTGCCCAACGTGGCGCAGCTGGTCAGCCGGCTGCGGGAGGCCTGAAGACGGGACAGCTGACGGCGCCGGCGGCGGTCAAACCGGCTGGGCCGTCACCTCCAGCATCTTCCTCACCAGGCCGACGCGGTCCACGTCGTGGCGGCGGGCCATCTCCCACTCCCCCACCATGATGGAGCTGTCGACGATGAAGCGGCAGCGCTCATACCGCCGTTCCATGTAGCGGGCCAACAGGTCGGCCAGCGGCGCGTCCTGGGGCAGCAGCTCGGCCAGCACCACGGCATCCTCGATGGCCATGCCGGCGCCCTGGCCCAGGTGCGGCGTGGTGGCGTGCACGGCGTCGCCCAGCAGGACCACCCGGCCCCGGTACCACGGCGCCGGCATCATCAGCACCTCCATGGGCTTGTACACCACCTGGGCCGGGTCGGTAATCCGGTCGCGCAAGGCCCCGATCAGGCCGCCGAAGCCTTTCATCCGGTCGCGCATCAGCTCATGCAGCCGGTCGGCCGGCATGCGGGGGTTGCCCGGCTCCTCCGACGTCACGAACAGGTACATGAGGTCGTGGGACAGGGGGCAAAGGCCGGCGTTGCCGTCCGGCCCCGTGAAGGCCGCCAGATGGTCGATCTCCGCCGGCCGGGGGAAGTTGTGGCGCCAGACCGACTGGCCGGTGAAGCGTGGCCTATGCCGCCCATCCTCCCCTGGACCGAACAGCAGGCCGCGCACCTTGGAGTAAAGCCCGTCCGCCCCCACCACGACGTCATAGCGGCCGGTGGTGCCGTCGCTGAACGTCACGTCCACGCCCGTGTCGTCCTGGTCCAGCCGGTCCACCGTGGTGCCCAGGCGCACGGCCGTGCCCTTCTCGATGGCCGCCCCGCTCAGCACCCTGTGCAGGGCCAGGCGTGAGATGCCCAGGTTGGCGGGGTACTGCGGCCCGGCCAGGCGTTGGCCGGGGATCTTGGCCAGCAGCCGGCCGTCGGGGGCGTACATGCCCACCGCCTCGAACGGGAAGCCGGCGTCGAGGTAGCGGTCCACCAGGCCCAGATCCGCCATGGCGCGCACGACATTGCATTGCTGGATGATGCCGACGCCGTAGACCGTCCATTCCGTCTGCAGTTCCACCAGGTCCACGGCCAGGCCCCGGTCGCACAGGGCCGACGCCAGGGACAGGCCGCCGATGCCGCCGCCCACGATCAGCACCCGGCCCACACGCTGCGCCATCGTTCCTCCCTCCCCGTCCGGTTGTTGGGCGTTTGTTATGGCGGCAACGGTACGGCGGGCGGCGGCATCGGTTGAGGCGTATTTTCCGATGCGGCCCCATCGGCGCGGCCGATATCAGGACCCGCCACCGACCGGCCTTGCGCTCAGCGAAAGACTGGCCCATCTATCGGTTTTGTCGTACCAAAGTGCGGCGAGGTATCGCCTCGAACAATAAAATAGGGAGGATGGGCGCCCATGCGTTTCCGCCGTTTCGACCTGAACCTGCTGGTGGCGCTGGACGTGCTGCTGGAGGAGCGCAACGTCTCGCGCGCCGCCCACCGCCTGCACCTCAGCCAATCGGCCATGAGTGGGGCGCTGGCCCGCCTGCGCGATTATTTCGATGACGAAATCATGGTGATGGTGGGCCGCGCCATGGTGCCCACGCCCCTGGCGCTGGCCCTGGTGGAACCGGTGCGCGACATCCTGATCCGGGTGCAGACCACCATCGAGGCGCGCCCCACCTTCGACCCCGCCACGGCCCAGCGCGTGTTCCGCGTGGTGGCGTCGGACTATGTGACCGAGGTGGTGCTGGCCCGCGCCATCCGCCGCCTGCGGCGCGAGGCGCCGGGCGTGCGGCTGGAGATCAGCGTGGTGGGCGACGACATCCACGACCGCCTGAACCGTGGCGACGTGGACCTGGTGATCTCCCCCGACGCCTACCTGACCAGCGACCAGCCCAAGGAAATCCTGTTCGAGGAGACGCACAGCTGCGTCGTCTGGCGCGACAACCCGGACGTGGGCGAGACCCTGTCATTCGAGCGCTATCTGGAGATGGCGCACGTGGTGGTGATCATCGGCGGCAAGCGCACCCCGGCCTTCGAGCAATGGTTCCTGGAGCGCTATGGCTACGCCCGCACCGTCGGCGCCGTCGCCCCCGACTTCTCCTCCGTCGCCTCCATCCTGGTGGAGACGGACATGATCAGCACCATGCACACCCGCCTGGCCCGCCTGTACGCCCAGCACCTGCCCCTGCGCGTCCTCCCCGCCCCCATCGAGTTCCCCCTGCTGACCGAGATGATGCAGTGGCACTACCAGTTCGACCGCGATCCCGGCCTGATCTGGCTGCGGGGGTATTTGCGGGAGTGCGTGGCGGAGTGAGGGCCGTGGGACGCCGCTGGAGCGGGCGGCGCCGGTTTCAGCCGCACGACCGGGACGCGCCGGGATAAGCCCTTTTGTGGAGGGGAAAGGGGAACAACGCTCTACCATTCAGGCAGGACTTGAAACCGCAGCCGATCTTTCAATTTCCCTGACGTGTGCGCCACGGTGCCGAACGCGCGGTACCCGGACGCCCATGGGACATTCTTGGAATAAGAAACCAAGGGAAACGACCATGATACTCCCCGCGTTACTGGATAAGATTCGAGCCAACCTGGCCCGATGGGAAGGCGAAATACTGTGGATGTATCTCGACACGGAGGGCTTGGTGACGGTGGGCTGCGGCACGATGCTTCCCACAGCGGAAAGTGCCGCCGCCCTTCCCTTCTATAACAAAAACACATTCCAAGCGGTGAGCAAGAGTGACATCGAATCAGCCTGGAAGGCCCTGGCAGCCGGCAAGGATGAGCAAAAAAAGGCGAGCCACAAGCACGCGGCGGCATACTACCGGGACAAGACGGACTTGCTGATTCAGCAGCAGACCGCAGACGATCTTCTCGATGTTCACATCAACGCCGACCACTTGCATTTGAAACTGATCTATTCAAATTTTGACAACTTCCCCGATGACGCGAAGATCGCGCTCTTTGACATGATTTATAACCTCGGCGCTGGGCATGGCAAAACACGACACCATCGAGCGACCGGGCTCATGGCCTATTCAAACATGAACCATGCGGTCAATAGCGGGAACTGGGCGGAAGCGGCAAAATGCTGTTTCCGGCACGGGATCTCGGCCGAGCGTAACCGACAGACGGCGGCCCTTTTTCAAAATTGCGCCGCCACTCAGAATGGGAGGAGTTCTTGAAGCTTGGTATTTTAAAAGGGCTGCAGGTTCTGGCCCTGATCCTGGCGGGTACGACGACGGCTTGCGCCGACGATCACGACCGCTTCCTCGGCAAATGGACCGATAATTCCCCGCAACGGGATCCCATCGGGGGTCTGGAGATCACCAACGACAAGATCACCCTGGGGAAAGTCACCTATGACGTGGCGCCACAGGGCACCTTTGGCCAGGGCACGATCTACGCCGTCAAAGGCCTGAACAGCAAGACTGATCCGCACGGATGCGGCCCCACCGGAAAGCTGACCTATCTGGTGGTCAACCCCTTGCCGCCGGACCCGTCCGTCAACCAGGACGCCATCGTGGTGATTTTCTACTCCGGCCCAAACGCACCCAAGCCGGAAACGATCAAAACCGACTTCGGCGTCTGCGGCCAGCACCCCTTTGGACGGAACAAGTGAAGCTTGGCAATCCGCGCCCGATGCCACCGACATGAGCCACCGCATTCCATCAATCCTGATGCTGCCTCTGTTGCTGATCGGAATGGCATCGGCACGGGCCGATGATCGCTTCCTGGGGAAATGGACCGACTCCGCCCCCAATAACGATCCGATGGGCCCGCTTGACATCACCGGCGACAAGATCACCGTGGGGAAGGTCACGTACGATGTAACGCCCGCCGGCCCCTTTGGCGAGGGCGTCCTGTACACGGTCACCGGCCTGAACCGGAAAACCGACCCCAACGGCTGCGGCCCCACCAAGAAGCTGAGCCACATCATCGTGAGGCCCAAGCCCACCCTCTCCAACGCCACCTACGGCGCCATCGTGGTGACCTTCTATGCGGCACTGGAGGCGCCCAAGCCGGACGCCCTTAATGAGAGGGCGGTGTGCGGCGAGCATCCCTTCGGCCGAGGTAAGTGACCCCTGCGTCGTCTGGCGGTGCAGTAACCTAGCCGTAGGCGAGGGACTGTCGTTCGACCGTTATCTGAAGATGACTCACATGTTAGTGTTCAGTGATAGCAAAAGCGCACCTCGACCTTGGAGCAATGGCTCAAGGAGCCCCAACTCGTTCAAACGTAAAGCGCCCTAAAACTTCAATTTATATAATTTTTTAAGAACATCCTCCACAATACTCCGAAAATCATCTAAATCAGAATCACTAACTGCCCCAGAAACACGCCTATGTATTAAGCTATTTCTCATATCACTGAAATATTTTATTTTTTGCCACTCCGATTGGCTCATCGCTACGTATTTTTGAACCTCAAGATGGACTTTGTGTCTTGACGAAAAGATATCTAATAGCTTCTGGTCACTATAATGCACCCCAGATTCATTAACTAGAAATTCCTTAAATGCGATCTTAAGAGTACTATCTAAAACAATAAGTGATATTTTATTCTTTTGCTCTAATTGCCGTTGCTTGGAAATTAAATCCGCAGCTATAATACCCTCGTACAAGCCACGAGCCCACGGCTTTTGTTTTGCAACTTTTACATTTGACTCAGCAACAATTTCGGCATATCGAGGCTTGGATTTAGGCGCTGGGGGCAGATAGGATTTCCTAGCCGTTGGGAAGTTGTCGACAGGGACATTAATTATACCGCCTTCATTATACTGAAAGACTTTATCGGGCCAATCACCCATCCATATCCTTGATAGGGCAGCGTAATCTTTCACAACTTGATTCAGCCAATCATGCAAAGCCTGGAAAACTTCATGTTTGGTGCTTATATCGGACTTACTGCTATTCCACGGCATTGACCGAGCATCACCGTTTAGAGATACAATAACCTTGGTTAAAGATATTTTTGGATGCGGCAATCCTGCATAGCCCTTCATGAACCCAACCTCAAATGTTTTTAGTGCGCGAGCAATTAGTCTGTCGTTACAATAGAAATAAACCCCATACTCACCCGGCCCTGGACTAGATTCATTAGAAAGACCAGCAATTGCGTTAACCCGGATCTTCCTTTTATCTGAAGTGAATAAATCTCCATGATAGTGTCTCGGCTCGTAATTTGGCGGAAACGACCAATTATCAAAAAAAATTGGCTCTATGGCCTCGCCATTTAAAATAATATTGACATTATTATTTTTAATAAATTTTGCGTATGTGGCCTGAAGATGAGTCTTTAGTTTTTCCAATTTCAAATTGTCGAGTTGTATTCTTAATTTACTCAACTCTACTATTGTGGAACCAGGAGAAATGTCGGCCACCTGATAAACTTCCAACTCCCAACTTTCAGTGCTGAGCCAAGAATCATCAAATTCTATCTGGTATGTTTTCTCTTTTTTAAATCTTGTTATTATTTTAATATCCTGAGCAAGAGCTACAACAGCTCTTTTCGTCCCAACGCCAAATATCCCAATCGTCTCGTCATTTGCTGAAGATCCAGTTTGTCCGGGACCAACAATGTATCTCAATTCCGTGCGAGGAAGCCCGCCGGCATCATCTTTTACATTTATAGTCTTCTGGTCTACATCGACATCAATACATATATTTATAGCTGAACGCCGACCTCCACGAACCCAAACATCGAGCCCATTATCTACCAATTCGCAGATTGATTTATTAAGGTCATAATCTGCTATAATTGAAAGAAACAGGCGCTTTGATGGCATAGCGTCGAGCGTGCCAGCGGGTTCCTTCATGTCTCCTCCTAATGCTCAATAGAGACAAATGCTATTCCTCAAACGCTAATGCATAACAGGTAGAAAATACAATTTTAAATTTATATCCATAAGCACACAAGAGAACCATATTCACAAACAGAGAGAACAATAAAATTTCCAGATGTCATCTCTTATTAAATATTTCCCTTGATAGACCGAACTTTAATCACCTCCCCCGATACACCCCTATCCGGTCTATCGATTTGATGAATGCATAGTTGCGTTCTACCTTTGCCTGTAGCGGCACAGCAGGCGCCCGGGAACCGGCGCCCCGGCCTCTAGTCCCTTGGAAGAGCACGGGGTTTCCCCCGTGGGGGCTGGGGCCGGCCAACAGAGGCCGCGCAGGGAGTGAACACATATGCACCGGATCGTGCGTCCGGCGACGGCTGCCGTCGCCCTCATGCTGACGCCTGCCTTGGGCGCCCCCCTCCTCTCCTCAACCGCGCTGGCGCAAAACGCGGCGCCGGCGGCGAAGGCAAACGCCGCCGCCGCGACCGAGCCGGCGCAGCTGGATGAGATCGTCGTCACCGCCGAGCGGCGGGAGCAGAGCCTGCAGAACGCGCCCATCGCCGTGTCGGCCCTGGGCGGGGCGGCGCTGAAGGACGCGGGCGTGGCCGACGTGTCGGACCTGACGCGCAGCGTGCCCTCGGTGGTGATCGCCCCGGCGGCGGGCGGCGTGCCGCAGGTCTATGTGCGCGGCGTGGGCACCTTCGCCAGCAACGCCTATGCCGAGCAGTCGGTGGCGGTGAACCTGGACGGCATCTACATCTCCCGCCCCGCCGGGGCCAACGGCTTCTTCTACGACATCCAGCGGGTGGAGGTGCTGAAGGGCCCGCAGGGCACGCTGTACGGCCGCAACGCCTCGGGCGGCGCGCTCAACGTGCTGCCGGAGACGCCGAAGCTGGACGCGCTGTCGGCCGCTGCCACGCTGGACATCGGCAATTACGATCTGCGCAAGGGCGACGCCTACGTCAACGTGCCGCTGAGCGACAAGGCGGCGCTGCGCGCCTCGGGCATGGTCATCGACCGCAAGGGCTACCTGACCGATGGCTACAACGACGACCAGGGGCAAGCCGGGCGCCTGCAACTGCTGCTGGAGCCGACGGAGGATTGGCGGGTGCGCCTGTCCGGCGACTATTACCACCGGGGCGGCAAGGGCTCCGGCCAGGTGCAGTACCCCTACGCCGATCCCGACAACCCCTGGATCGGCCCGTCCGATCCCCGGGAGGTCGCCGCCTATTACGCCGGGCTGCCGCCGGCCTCCGCCCACAACCCGCTGATCGAGAACGCCAAGGGTGACGGCTTCATCGACGACCAGTTCTGGGGCACGCATGCCGAGATCAGCCACGATTTCAGCGTCGCCACCCTGACCGTCATCCCCGCCTACCGCGAGGTGCATGAGGACTACCTGTCCTACATCCCCTCCGCCTTCCGGGTGGGAAGCGACAGCGCGCAGAAATCGGTGGAGGCGCGGCTGGCGTCCAAGGACGGCGGGCCGCTGACCTGGCTGGCCGGCGTCTATTACTTCACCGAGGACGTGACGGCCAACCAGGACTATGACCACTGGGTCATGGAAACGGTGATCGACAGCAAGCTGACGGATGAGACGACGGCGGCCTTCGGCCAGCTGACCTACGCGCTGACCGACACCCTGCGCCTGACGGCCGGCGGCCGCTTCACCCATGAGGAGAAGACGCAGGACAGCCAGTTCGGCACCGCCACCTTCAGCCCGGTGAAACCGGCGCTGAGCGCCCGCGCCGACGACCGCATCTGGAACGCCGCCACCTGGAAGGTGGGCGTGGATTACGATGTGGCGCCGCAGTCGCTGCTGTACGCCAACATCGGCACCGGCTTCAAGGCGGGCGGCTTCTACGCCAGCATCGGCCCCGACACCTACAACCCGGAGCATCTGACGGCCTACAGCATCGGCCTGAAGAACCGCTTCTGGGACAACCAGGTGCAGCTGAACGTCGAGGCCTTCGACTATGAATACCGCGACCAGCAGATCAGCTATCTGGCGCCGACGCTGACCGGTTCGTCCAGCACCCCCTACGCCCCCATCTTCGTGACCCAGAACGTCGGCCGCTCCCGCATCCGGGGGGTCGAGGTGGAGGGGCGGTGGAAGGCCACGGCGCAGGACCTGCTGTCCGCCACGGTGCAGTATATCGACAGCCGCTACACCAGCTTCGGCTACAGCTACTTCTCCAACTTCGGCGCGCCGCCCTCCGTCGGCTGTCCGGCCACCGTGGCCACCGGCGCCGCCCCCGCGCCCGTCCCGCCATCCGCCATCTATTCGGTGAACTGCAGCGGCAAGCCCGGCACCAACGCCCCGCGCTGGACCGCCAACCTGGGCTATGAGCATGAGTTCCGCTTCGCCGACGGGTCCGGCCTGACGGCGGCGGCGGACGTCTACCTCTCCGCCTCCTACTACACCGCCTATGATTACTTGGCGGAGCAGGTGCAGGGCGGCTACCACATGACCAACCTGCGCCTGACCTACAATTCGGCGGACGACCTGTGGTCCGTCACCGGCTATGTCAACAACGTGGAAAACCAGGCGGTGGTCAGCACCAGCTATCAGCCCAACCAGGCCTTCGGCGACGGCCTGAACTACGCCAACATCCGCCCGCCCCGCACCTACGGCGTGCGCGCCACGGTCCGGTATTGAGGGGCCGGCGGTATTGAAAGGCCCCGCGGTATTGAAAGGCCGGGCACATTAATAAAACCGTGTTTCACAAATACTGATTGAAGGAACGGCGCCGTTTCCGCCCACCGGGCAAGGTCGGGGGCGGGGCGGCGCCGTGAATGGTGTGTTGCGCCGGTATCAGTGACAAATTCTTATAAAATCGTATTATTATTTCGTTGCGTGGAACGCTTCTTTTCTGTCTCCTGCCCCCGTCTGCATAGGCACGACCGGCGTCCGCCCAAGCGGCGCCCCGGACCCCGCCCGGGCCCGGCGAACAGCGCCATGCGTTGGGGACACAGATGAACCGACTGTTCCGGCCGGCGACGGCCATGGCCACCCTTTTCCTGGCCACCGCCCCCTTTGCCGCGCCCTATGCCGCCGCCGCGGGCGCCACCGGCGGCGCCGACCCGGCGGACGCCGCATCCGATGCCGTGCTGAAAGACATCGTGGTCACGGCGGAACAGCGGGTGGAGACGCTGCAGTCCGCCCCCGTGGCCGTGCAGGCCGTGACCGGCGACACGCTGGCGGCCGGCAGCCTGACCAACACCGCCGACCTGTCCCGCGTGCTGCCGGCCCTGGTGGTGGCGCCGGCGGCCGGCGGCACGCCGCAGCTCTACGTGCGCGGCATCGGCAGCTACATCGTCAGCAGCTATGCCGAGCCGTCGGTGGCCTTCAACCTGGACGGCGTCTACGTCGCCCGCCCCGCCGGCGCCAGCGGGGTGTTCTATGATTTGCGGCGGCTGGAGCTGCTGCCCGGCCCGCAGGGCACGCTGTACGGCCGCAACGCCTCGGCCGGCGTGCTGAACGTCGTGCCCGAGGTGCCGGTGCTGGGCCAGACCTCGGGCCACGCCTCGCTGGAGTTCGGCAACTACAACCTGCGCAAGGGCGAGGGCGCGCTGAACGTGCCGCTGGCGGACAAGGCGGCGCTGCGCGTGGCGGCCCAGGTGGTGGACCGCAGGGGCTATCTCTCCGACGGCTATGACGACGACCAGAGCCAGGCGGGCCGCGTGCAGGTGCTGCTGGAGCCGGCGGACGACCTGCATGTGCGCCTGGCCGCCGACTACGCCCATCGGGGCGGCAAGGGCGACGCCCAGGTGCAGTACCCCTTCGTGAACGGCGACAACCCCTGGGTCGGCCCGTCCGACCCGGCGGCGGTGAAGGCCTATTACGCCGCCCTGCCGCCGCTGGCCCGCCTGAACCCGCTGATCCGCAACGCCCGCGACGACGGCTTCATCGACGACAAGTCCTGGGGCCTGAAGGCCGACATCGTGAAGGACCTGGGCTTCGCCACCCTGACCCTGACGCCGGCCTATCGCGGCATGGATGAGCATTACCTGGCCTATGTGCCCAGCGCCTTCAGCCTCACGGGCCGCTCCCGCGCCACCTCCGCCGACGCGCGCCTGACGTCCAACAACGGCCAGGGACCGCTGAGCTGGGTGGGCGGCGTCAGCTATTTCAACGAGAAGCTCTACGCCAACCAGTACTACGACAACTACATCCAGCACGCCGTGGGCAAGGGCGACCTGAATACCGAGTCCGAGGCCGCCTATGGCCAGGTGACCTACGCCGTGGTGCCGGACCTGCGGCTGACGGCCGGCGGCCGCCTGTCGCACGAGGAGAAGGCGCAAGCCATCCTGTTCGGCAGCAACACCTTCTCCGCCGCCTTCCCCACCCTGCTGCCGCGTCAAGATCGGCACGACTGGAACGGCGCCAGCTGGAAGGTGGGGGCGGACTACGACGTGGCCCCCGGCTCCCTGCTGTATGCCAGCATCGCCACCGGCTTCAAGGCGGGGGGCTTCTTCTCCTCCCCCGTCAACCAGCGCGACTACTATGGGCCGGAGCATCTGACGGCCTACACCGTGGGCCTGAAGAACAGCCTGCTGAACGGCAAGGCCCAGGTGAACCTGGAGGCGTTCGACTACGAATACCGCGACCAGCAGATCACCTATACCGCCCCGGTGCAGACCGGCGTGGCGCTGGCGCCCTACGCCGCCCTCTTGGTGACGCAGAACGCCGGGCGGGCGCACATGCGCGGTCTAGCGGTGGACGGCAAGTGGCAGGTGACGGCGGACGACCTGCTGACCGCCAGCGGCCAGTACCTGGACACCGCCTACGACGACTTCCACTACCGCTACTACAGCGGCCTGGGGGCCACGCCGGCCGTGGGCTGCGCCTACACCAACGCCTCGGCCACGGCCGTGCCCAAGCCCGTCGGCGCCGCCAGGATCTGGACGGTGGACTGCGCCGGCAAGCCGGCCATCAACGCCCCGCGCTGGACCGCCATCCTCGGCTACCAGCACGATTTCCGCCTGGACGGCGGTGGCACGGTCACGGCGGCGGCGGACGTCCACCTCTCCTCCTCCTACCAGACCGCCTACGACTACGCGCCGCAGCAGCTGCAGGGCGGGTACCACATGACCAACCTGCGCCTGACCTACACCCCCGGCCAAGCGTGGTGGAGCGTCACGGGCTATGTCAACAACGTGGAGAACCAGGCGGTGGTGACCAGCGGCTACCAGCCCGCCCAGGGCCTGGGCGCCGGCTACAACACCGAAAGCATCCGCCCACCCCGCCTGTATGGCGTGCGGGTGCGGGTTGAATACTGAGGTCACACGCCAAGCGCCATCCCCTGAAGGGTTACACCCCTTATGGTTGCAATTCAGCGTGGCCGCCTCTGCTAAGGTGACGCATGCCGGGAAGGACGCCCCGCCCCGGCGCATCCCCCGTGCGGAGACCAACCATGGCCAAGCCCTTCCCCGCCGTCGGCCACCGTTACCTGGTGACCTTCAGCACCTTCCGGGTTGAATTGCACTTCACCTCGATCACGTCGCTGACCTACACCGGCATCCGCAAGGACGGCAGCCGGGGCCCCTCGGAAACCGTGGCCATCCGCGTGGAGGAATTGCGCGACGACCAATTCCTGGTGACCTGGCAGGAGGCGGACAAGACCACGGTGGTGCATGTCGAGGACTATGCCCGCCACACCATCGTCACCAATATCACCAATCCCGACCTGACCTTCTTCCAGGACCACGGCACCTTCGTCCAGGTGAGGGAGACGGCGGGGGCCCTATGAAGCGCGGCTGGGTGAAGCGCGGCTGGCCCTGCGGGGCCGCCCGGCTATACTGCGCGCCGTGATAGGGCGCAATTGGGCAAGTGACTGTTTCGAAAGTCCCTCAGAAAGCGCGGAAAAGCCGATTCGCGCCAACAGCTTATCGTCAGCTAAATCCGCGTCACACTGATCAGGGTAGGGGTATGGGTAGGGGGTGTGGCTGACCATTTGGGCAGCCTTGAGCCGCCATCAGACATCGCCACATTCCTAGATATGGCAACCTTGAAGGAGATGACGTGATGCAAGTGACGGATCTGATCCCTGAATGGGAATGTAGTCGAGCCGCGTTACAGCAGCAGGTGGAATTCTTTACGTCAGGGCCTGGGCTCAATCCGCCGATGGCAATTGCTACTCTTCAGGCGGATATCGCTGAGTATGACGATTTGATCTCATCCTACTCAACGCGAAAGCACTGATTCGTATTAATGGCTTGAGGGAATCGATAAGCGGTAATGCGTCCTAAATACTAAATCCCATAACAGGAGGACAATATGATCATCAGCCTTGAAGACGGTGCCGAATTGACGCGCTGCCAAAATGAATATGTGGAAGCCAAAAAGCGTGCTGATGCTTTGGCGATATCAAAGGGTGTGGATTCCATCGAATTTGCAGAAGCTGATAAAGTCGTAGGTGCGCTCCATCACCGCATACGTGAGCTTCGTGGAGAGAAAGGCAAGCACTGGATGGAGTAGGCCCGTGTTTAATCGTCACTAAGTTTGTGACGAATCTCCTTTAGAGCCTCAATTAACGCATCAAGTTGAGATTTCTTGGTGGCTATTGGGTATTCCGCTGGCGTCGATCGCAACACATCATGATGATCCACCCAAATCAGATACTCTCGAACGTATTCCTTATACTCATCCAATGACATTAGACTCATTTCTCGAATGGATGTGCTGCTCACTTCCATTGAGAATTTATGTATTTCATATGGCATATGAGTTCTCCGCTGATGGGCGCATAATTTACTAATTTATGAAACTGATGGGAAGTTTTACAGAACGAAGGACAAGATGCGATATCTTATTGGTCGAATTATATATTGGTTCTTAGTATATTACACAGATGAGAGTCGAGGAGAATGCGCGAGGGTCCGGGTCCGCAACTCGTCAAATTGCCTTCCAGATAATTCGGCTAAAAATTTATAACATGATTTATCCTGGATTTCACCCAGTCCAGATCAATGCTCCTGCAAAATTCTTCGTACTCTTTTGGCGGCTCAAATATTAAACCATTCGGTAAAATGGTACTTTTGAAACAGTCACTAAGAGCGGTGTCGGGGCCCCCATGATCCTGGTCTTCGTGCACGGCTGGAGCGTCACCAGCACCGCGAGCTACGGCGGCTTGCCGGCCGCCCTGGCGGCGCAGGCGGCGCTGACGGCGCCCGGCCTGAACCTGACGGTGGTGCGAATCCACCTGGGCAGCTACGTCAGCTTCCAGGATGCGATCACCATGGCCGACGTGGTGCGGGCCTTCGACCGGGCGCTGCGCGACGCGCTGCTGCCGCCCGGCGCCCCGGCGGGCGCGCCCCTGCCCGACTTCTCCTGCGTCACCCATTCCACCGGCGGCCCGGTGGTGCGGGAATGGGTGACGCGCATGTTGGATACCGGCGCCGGGCTGGGCCCCTCGCCGCTGCGCCACCTGGTCATGCTGGCGCCGGCCAATCACGGCTCCCCCCTCGCCACCCTGGGCAAGGAGCGGGTGGGCCGCATCAAGGCCTTCTTCAACGGCGTGGAACCGGGGGAGCGCATCCTGGACTGGCTGGCCCTGGGCAGCGCCGACCAGTGGCGCCTGAACGGCCGCTGGCTGGACTATGACCCCATGGCCGTGGGCCTCTACCCCTTCGTGCTGACGGGGCAGACCATCGACGCCCACTTCTACGACTTCCTCAACTCCTACCTGGCGGAGGAAGGATCGGACGGCGTGGTGCGCGTGGCGGGCGCCAACCTGAACTGCCTTTTCCTGAGGCTGGTGGAAACGGCGGCGTTGGTGGTCAACCCGCATCCGCATTTCGACGGGCAACCGGCCGCCGCGCTCAGCCCCGATGGCGGGCCCCGGATGCCGCGACCGCCCCTGGCCTTCGGCGTCATTCCCGACGCCAGCCATTCCGGCGACAGCCTGGGCATCATGGGCAGCGTCACCCTGGGCAACGCCGCCGCCAAGCCGGTGGTGGCGGAAATCCTGCGCTGCCTGCAGGTCGACAGCCCGGCGGCCTATGGCGCCCGCGTGGCGGCGCTGGCGGCCCTGACCGACGCCACCCAGCAGGCCGTGGCCCAGGCCCGGCCGGACGAGGGGCAGCGCCACAGCCAGCTGGTCTTCCGCATCCGCGACGACCAGGGCGACGCGGTGGACGATTTCGACCTCTACCTGCTGGGCGGCCCGGACTACACCCCGGACGACCTGCCCAAGGGCTTCTTCGTCGACCGGCAGCGCAACGGCGTCTCACCCAACTGCCTGGTCTACTACCTGGATTACGACGTCATGGCGCGGCTGCCGGGCGCCCATTTCGGCCTGCGCGTCCAGGCGCGGCCCGCCGCCGGCGACGGCTTCGTCGGCTATGCCCCGGTGGAGTTCCGCACCGACGGCGCCGGCCTGGCCTTGGCCCTGCGGCCCAATGAGACGACCTACGTCGACGTGGTGCTGAGGCGCCACGTCGACCGGGCCGTCTTCCGCCTGGGCGCCGTGACACCCGCCCCGCTGGACTTCAAGGACCGCAAGCCCAGCGGGACGGACATCGACACGCCCTGAGATTGTACCAGCGGCACGAGATGTTGGCTCGTGTCGCTGTAGCCCGCGACTGCGGGCGCCGGAGCGAGTACCGCAGGGCGCAGCGAGGAAGCCAAGCCAGCGGATGCTGGCGCCCGGCGGATGAGGGGGCATTTGACCGTTCACGGTCAAATGCCACGGGTATCAACCGGCCTTGTAACGGCTGGCGGCGTGGTTGCGCGACAGGTTGGGGCCCAGGGCGTAGCGGGCCTTGTTCAGCGCGTCGAAATCGGCCGGGTCGGGCAGCGAGGGGATGGTGACCAGCTCACCCTGGTCCAGGCCGGCCAGCGCCGCCTCCACCATCTCGCCCACCTCCATGACCATGTTCGGGTCCATGTCGTCGAAGGACCTGCCCACGCGCTCGAAAATCTCCGTCCGCGTCAGGCCGGGCAGCACGGCCTGGAACTTCACGGCCTTGCCGGCCTTGGCGGTCTCGGCCTGCAGCGACTGGGTCAGCGCCAGGACGAAGGCCTTGGTGCCGACGTAGGTGGCGCTGAACATCTCCGGGATCAGGGCGACGACGGAGGCGACGTTGACCACCGTGCCGGCGCCCTTGGCGGCGAAGGCGTCGGTGGCGGCGATGGCCAGGCGGTTCACCGCCGTGACGTTCACCGCGATCATGGTGTCCTGGTAGGCGATGTCGCTGTCCAGCGAGCCCCCCTTGGGGCCCAGGCCGGCGTTGTTCACCAGCAGGGTGATGGCGGCGTCGGCGCGCAGGCGCCGTTCCACCGTCTCCACATCGGCCTGATTGGACAGGTCGGCCGGCAGGACGTCGACCTTGACGCCGGTCTCGGCGGCCAAGCGGGCGGCGGCTTCGTTCAGCCGGTCCTGGTTGCGCGCCACCAGGATCAGGTCATAGCCGCGGCGGGCCAGGCGGTCGGCATAGGTGGCGCCGATGCCGGAAGAGGCGCCGGTGACGAGGGCGGTACCTTTGGTGCTCATGGGATTTTCCTTTTGGAAGAAACGGTGGAAGCGGGGCGCCGTCGGCGTCGTTGATCACGAAACTGGTATATGCCACTATTATCATGCAAGTCAATCGGGCTTATGAACCTCGAGCCCCGCGCCGGCGGCATCGCAGGGCGGATGCCGGCGCCGGGTCGGCCGCCCCATATGACGTGCCGGGACGGGGGTCCCTATGACGGTGGGCCCTGTGCGGTGAGTCTTGTGACGGTGGGAATGGCCCTCATCGCCGGGGGCGCCTATCCTGGCCCTGTCGCGATGTCGGATGGCAGATTGACCGGAACCCGCCCGCCGGTCTTGGAAAAGCCGGTCTTGAAAGGATCACGGAATTGGACGAACCCGCCCCCGCCTCCGCGCCAACGGCGCCGGCATTGGATGAAGGCCCGAGGGAAGGCCAGTCGGATCGCTGGGGCTGGGATTATTGCACCAACACGGCCGTGCGCCGCGCCGCCCGCCGCCTGGGTCAGCTTTACGGCGACATATCGGCGCCGGCCGGCCTGATGCCCACCCAGCACACCCTGCTGACCCACCTGAAGCTGGCCGCGGCCGCGTCCGACCCCGCCGCCGGCACGCTGCAGAACCTGGCCGCCGCCATGGTCATGGACCTCTCCGCCCTGGGCCATACCCTGAAGCCGCTGGTCCGCGACGGCTATGTCGAACTGGTGCCCGACGCTCGCGACCGCCGCGTCAAGCGCGCCCGCCTGACCGAAAAGGGCGAGGCCAAGCAGGCGGAGGGCCAGGCGCTGTGGCACGTGGCCCAAAGCCGCTTCGACGCCCTGTTCGGCGCGGAGGAGTCCGCCGCCCTGCGCCGCGCCCTGGCCATCGTGGCGTCCGAGGAATTCGCAGAGGCGTTCAAGCGGGGGGAATAAACGCTACCCGCGCAGCCAGTTTTCCACCCGCAATCCTTCGATACGGGCGAACTCGCGCTCGTTATCCGTCACGAGCGTGCAGTCGAGCGCCAAACACTGGGCGGCGATCAGCATGTCATTGGCACCAATAGGCTTTCCCATCCCCTCCAGACGGGACCGCAATTGGCCATAAGCCACGTCCATGGGCGCTTCCAAGGACAGGACCTCCAGACGCGCCAGCACATCTTCCAGCCGGGCGGTTAACCATTTCGCGCCTTTCTTAGCCGCCCCGAACCGCAGTTCCGCCGTGACAATGATGCTGGTGCACACTGCATCCTCACCAACCTGGGCCACACGGGCAACCACAGGTCCATCAGGGTTCCGCATCAGATCGGAAATGATATTGGTGTCCAGCAAGTAGCGCACTACAGGTTCACATCCTCTGCCGGAAGGTCTTCAATCTCGGGCAAGCCTTCATCCAAAGGCTCCCATTCAGCCAACAGCGCCAGAAGGGACTTGCGCTTAACCGGTTCAATGATCAGCCGGTCCCCCTCCTTACGCATAACCGCATCCTCGCCCGGTAATTCGAATTCCCGGGGAATGCGAACCGCCTGGTTGCGGCCGTTCTTGAACAGTTTGACGTGACGTTCCGGAAACATGATGCCCTCATAAATTGGCATATGCCTTAGCATAGGCTGCCGCCCTGTCAAATTCCAGGTCGACGCCCCCTTCCCTCACCGGAAGTTCCGCCCATCGGGGAAGGTGGCGTCCGCGCGGCGGCCGGGGGTGGCGCCGGTGGGTTCGTCCAGGCGGGACAGCAGGTCGGAATAATCGATCAGACGTTCGGCGCGCACATGGGTGACGGGGGTGGCGCTGGGGCCCTTGTCCTGGGTGGGGGCGATGACCTTCTCCACCCGCCCCAGGCACAGCAGCAGGCGGCTGCCCAGGATGTGGCGGCGGAAGGCGGTGAAGGTCTCGGGCATCAGCACCAGGTTGGCGATGCCGCTCTCATCCTCCAGCGTGATGAAGATGACGCCCTTGCTGCTGCCCGGCCGCTGGCGCACCAGCACCAGGCCGGCCAGGGCCACGCGGCTGCCGTCCGCCAGGGTCTCCAGCGTTTCCATGCGCATCAGGGGGTAGCGGCGGATCATCTTCTCCTGAGGCTTGGCCGCGAACCGTTCCAGCCGGGCCACCACGGCGTCGCGCACCAGGCTCATGGGGTGGCGCTTCAGCGACAGGGACAGGCGGGTGTAATCCTCCACCAGGTGCTCGCCCAGGGTCATGGCCGGCAGGGTGGCGATGGACGGGTCCTCCGCCCACGGGTCGCCCGTCCCCTCCTCCTCCGCGTTCAGCGCCAGGTCCAGCAGGGGCGGCAACCGTTCGCCCAGGGCGCTGACCGCCCACAGCGCCTGGCGCCGGTCCAGGCCCATGGACTGGAAGGCGTCGGCCTCCGCCAGCAGTTCCAGGGTGCGGGGCGCCAGCCGGGCGCGGCGCCACAGGTCGTGCGGGCTGGCATAGGGCTCATGCCCCCGCGCCTCCAGCAGGGGCTGCACCGCCGCCTCGCTCAGGCCCTTGGCCAGGCGCAGACCCAGGCGCAGGGTCTGGAAACGCTGCCCCCGCGCCGGCGGCTCCAGCCGGCTGTCCCAATCGGAATGGTTCACGTCCGGCGGCAGCACCACCACGTCATGGTCCCGGGCGTCGCGCACGATCTGCGCCGGGGCGTAGAAGCCCATGGGCAGGCTGTTCAGCAGGGCGCAGGCGAAGACATCGGGGTAATGGCACTTGATCCAGGCCGAGGCGTAGACCAGCAGGGCGAAGCTGGCGGCATGGCTTTCCGGAAAGCCGTAGGTGGAGAAACCCTTGATCTGGTTGAAGCAGCGCTCGGCGAACTCCGCCGTGTAGCCGTTCTTCAGCATGCCGGCGCGGAACTTGTCCTCGAACGTGTCGATGTCGCCCAGCTTGCGGAAGCTGGCCATGGCCCGGCGCAGGGCGTCGGCCTCCGCCCCCGTGAAACCGGCGCCGACGATGGCGATCTGCATGGCCTGTTCCTGGAACAGGGGCACGCCCAGCGTCTTCTCCAGCACCTCTTTCAGCGCCTCGGACGGATAATCCACCGGCTCCAGCCCCTGACGGCGGCGCAGGTAGGGGTGGACCATGCCGCCCTGGATGGGACCGGGGCGGACGATGGCCACCTGCACCACCAGGTCATAGAATTTGCGGGGCCGCAGGCGGGGCAGCATGGACATCTGCGCCCGGCTTTCCACCTGGAACACGCCCAGGGTGTCGGCGGCGCACAGCATGTCGTAGGTCTTTTCATCCTCCGCCGGAAGGGTGGCGAGGTCGTAATCCAGGCCGTACTGGTTCCGCAAAAGGTCGAAGGCCCGGCGCAGGCAGCTGAGCATGCCCAAACCCAGGACATCGACCTTCATCAGGCCGGCGGCGTCCAAATCGTCCTTGTCCCATTCGATGTTCTGCCTGTCCTCCATGGCCGCGTTCATGATGGGGCAGAAGGTGGCCAGCGGCTTGGGCGTGATGACGAAGCCGCCGACATGCTGCGACAGGTGGCGGGGGAATTTCGAGATCTCACCCGTCAGCTCCAGTACCTGGCGCAACAGCGGATCTTCCGGATCCAGCCCGGCCTCCCGCGCCCGCTCCTCCTCCGGCGTGCCGGTGCCCCAGCCGGAAATCATGGCCGACAGCTGGCCCACCGTGTCCTGGCTCATGCCCATGGCCTTGCCCACGTCGCGCACCGCCCCGCGCGAGCGGTAGCAGATGACGGTGGCGGCGATGGCGGCGTGGTCGCGGCCGTACTTCTCATAGATATGCTGGATCACCTCCTCCCGCCGCTCATGCTCGAAATCCACGTCGATGTCCGGCGGCTCGTTGCGGGCGGTAGAGATGAACCGTTCGAACAGCAGCCCTTTGTGGATGTGCGGATCGATGGAGGTGATATGCAGGCAGAAGCAGACGGCGGAATTGGCGGCCGACCCCCGGCCCTGGCACAGGATGTTCTGGTCCCGGGCGAACCTCACGATTTCATAGACCGTGAGGAAATAGGAGGCGTAGCCCAGTTGCGCGATCAGGGCCAATTCCTTGTCGATCTGGGCCTGCACCTCCGCCGGCACGCCCTCCGGATAGCGCTCCTTGGGGTAGCGCTTGGCCGCCCCCTCCGCCGTCAGCCGCGCCAGGCGCGCCTGCGGCGTGTCGCCGGCGTCCACCTCCGCCGGGTACAGGTAATCCGCCCGCAGTTCGCCGATGGAGAAGGTGCAGGCCTCCACGATATCGCGGATGCGGGCCAGGGCGCGGGGATGGCGGTGGAACAGGCGCGCCATCTCCTCCGGCGGCTTCAGGTGGCGCTCGGCATTGGCGGCCAGGCGCCAGCCCGCCGTCTGGATGGTGCAATGCTCACGGATGCAGGTCATCACGTCCTGCAGCGCCCGCCGGGCGGGGTGGTGGTAATGCACGTCGTTGGTGGCCAGCGGCGACAGCCCGTGCGCCTCGGCCAGGGCCGCCAGCCGGTCCAGCCGCCGGGCGTCGTCACCCTGGTAGCGATGGGTCAGGCACAGGCTGAGGGTGCGGCCGAAGCGGCGGCGGTAATCGGCCAAGTCGGCAGTGAAGCCCGCGTCGAGACTGTCCGGCGGCACCACCGCCATCATCTGGCCGGCGGCATGCTCCTCAACATCCGCGCGGGTCAGGAAGCACTGTCCCTTGGGCGCCCGGCGCATGCCCACCGTCAGCAGGGTGGACAGGCGGCCATAGGCCGCGCGGTCGGTGGGCCAGCACAACAGCGAGGGGCCGTCCGTCAAATCCAGCCGCGCCCCCACCACCAGGCGGAAGTCCAGGTCGCGCGCCGCCGCATGCGCCTGCACCACCCCGGCCAAGCTGTTGCGGTCGGTCAGCGCCATGGCCCGATGCCCCAGCGCCTTGGCCGCCGTCACCAGCTCGACGGCCTTGGACACGCCGCGCAGGAAGCTGAAATTGCTGGCGACTTGAAGTTCTGAATACATAGTTCCCTCAAGCGCCGGCGGGCCATCCCGGCCCTTGGCTATCCTCACGTTTCAGTCCGCTGACGCTCCCCGAAACGTTCCGGCGGCCGCGGTCGCGGCCTAGTCGCTGCACTCGGGGCGCATCCTCAAACGGTCGCGGCTAAGGGGTGGGGGCGGACATCACCCGAAAAAGCCGTGCAGGAACCAGCGGGGCGGCGGGCCGCCGGCGTGGTAGAGGCCCAGGCGGTAGAGCCAGAAGCGCCGGCCCTCGCCATCCTCCACCCGGTAATAGTCGCGGGGCTCGGGATTGGGGTTAGGACGGCGCTCACCCCCTTCCCACCATTCCGGCAGCAGACGCTCCGGCCCCTCGGCCCGGCCCACGCGATAGGTCTGGTCGCGCCAGCGGAACAGCAGGGGCGGGTCGTCGGGGATGGGGGCCACCACTTCCACCGCCTCCGGCCGGGGCAGCAGGCGGATGGGGCGCGGCCGGTCCGCCGGCCAGGCGGGCGGTGCGGGTGCCGGCGGGGCCGCTGGCGGACTGTTGTCCTGCGCCTCGGCCGGCACCGCCCGCACCGCCTGTTCCGGTATCCAGCTTTGCCGGGGCAGCAGACGCAGCACCCGGCCAGGTCCCAGGCGGGCGCCCAGCCGGTCCACCAGTTCCGCGATGGGCGGATCAGCCACCAGGGGGTTACCGTCGATCGCTTGGCCCCCCGTCACGGGCGGCCCCGCCAGGTCGGCCAGCCCCTCGGCGCCCAGCACCGCCTGCCCGCCGTCGAAGGCGGCGGCGTGGGTGACGGAAACGG
Source organism: Nitrospirillum guaranorum (assembly GCF_034653275.1). Taxonomy (NCBI): domain Bacteria; kingdom Pseudomonadati; phylum Pseudomonadota; class Alphaproteobacteria; order Rhodospirillales; family Azospirillaceae; genus Nitrospirillum; species Nitrospirillum guaranorum. The sequence goes on from NZ_JAYEES010000003.1 coordinate 2,050,484, forward strand.
CCATGGTCTCGAAACCCGCCCCCGGCTCCAGCTGGTCCATGCGCGGTTCCAGCAGGCGCCAGAGATGGGCGGGGTCGCGGTTGGGGCGGCTGGCGCCCACGCTCAGCACCTGGGGCGGGGCGTCATGGCCGGCGTCGATGCGCCAAGCCTCCAGCTCCAGCGAGCGCGCGCCCTCCCCCGCCGCCGTCAGGCTGGCCGCCACCCGGCCCAACAGGTGGCGCACCGCCTGGGCCAAGCCCTCGGGCGTGGAGATGGGGTCGACCACCGTCAGGCGGGCGGTATGGCGGGTGGGCGCGCGGCGGGGCGACAGCGGCTCCTCCACCCAGCCCAGCGCCTGGTCCAGGCGTAGGGCGACCTGGGCGCCATAGCGCGCGGCCAGGGCCGCCCGGTTCTTAGAACCCTCACCCCCTCCTGTTCCTTGGGCCATGCGCATCAGCTCCCCCACCCGGCGCAGGCCGACACGCCGCAGGCTGGCCACCAGATCGGGTCCCAGGCGCAGGGCGGGCAGCGGCAGGTCGGCCAGAGCCTCCGCCGCACCGCCCGGCGGCACCACCAGCTGGGCGCCGAAACGGGCCTGCGCCCAGGCGGCGCCGATGCTGTCGGCGATGGCGGCCCGCCCCTCGACCCCTGCCTTGGCCAGCCGGCGCTCCAGATCCAGCAGCAGGTCATGTTCCCCCCCAGCAGGTGGGCGCAGCCGGTGATGTCCAGCAGCAATCCTGGACCGTTCCCGAAACCGGGCGGATCGGCGGGGTCCACCGCCGTCCAGGGGGTGTAGCGCCGGGCCCAGTCGGCCAAGCGCCCCAGCGCCGCCGCGTCGCCCTCCGGATCGGCATCCACGACGTGGACCTGGGGCTCCAGCGCGCGGGCGTCGGCCAGGCCCATGCCCGGCACCAGGCGCTTGGCCCGCGCCGCCGCGTTCACCGCGGCGACGGTCAGGCGCCCCCGGTCCGACAGGCGGGTCACCAGGGGCGTGCCGGCGGCCAGCGGCGGCGTCAGACCACGGGCGATGCGGTCGGTGGCGAAGGTGGGCAGCCAGAGGGAGAGGATGCGACGCATGGCTCAGCCCACCGCGCGCCAAGTGGGGGTGAGCCGGTCGGGCGTGAGTTGAGCCGAGGTGAAGGGAACGACGGCCGAGGCGGGCGGCGGCGTCTCCGGCGCCGGCGCCGGCGCCGGCACGGCCGCCTGGCCCGCCGCCTCCAGCGTCAAGCCTTCGCGTTCATACAGGGTCCACGCCCCCGGCCGGCCGCCGCGACAGCGCAGCAACTCCACCCGCCAGGCGGGGCCGGTGAAGGCGGAGGGGGCGGTGCCCCGATCTCCGGCAAGAGGTTCCTGGATGGGGGCCGTGCCGACCTGCCAGCGGGTGACGGCGGCGGTGGCCTGGATGCTGCCCCGCGCGCTGCCCCGCCCGGCGCCCGTCAAACCCTTCATGGCGCGCGCCTTGCCCGCGTTCAGGCGCAGCAGCAAGCCGGGCACGCCACCCGCCTCGGCCGCCAGGTGCAGGCGGCGGCTGGCCGTCAGGTCCAGGCCGCCCGCCTCCCCCACCACGGCGCCCACGCGGGGGCAGCGCAGCGCCTCCTCCATGGCCCACAGCAGGTCGACCTCGCTTGCCGCGTGCACCACCACCAGCCGTCCCGGCCCCACCCCTTGGGCGTCCAGCCCGGGGGCGTAGAGGTCCGGTGCCCGCGTCATCCACAGGATGGGGCCGCGCACCTGTTCCGCCAGCCGGGCGGCCAGCAAAGCCGTGAAGGCGGTCGCGGCGCCGGCGTCCAACGCGCCCGCCGCCGCCACCTCATGCAGGGCGGCGCGCGGCAGGCCGTTGACGCCGCTTTCCCCCGGGCCCGCCGCCGGCAGATGGGCATCCACCGCCGGCACCCCTAGCGGCACCACGCCCCGGCCGGTCCCCGGCGCCTCCACCGCGCGCACCTGTTCCCGCAGCACCGCCAGCAGGCGCTGGCGGTCCAGGGGGCCCTCAAACTGTCCCTCTTCAGGGCAAGGTGTTGGCCTGGCTGCGGAAATGGGGGGAGGAATGGCGGGCATGGGGATGCTGCCTTGGTCTCTTAGGGCGCGGGGATAAATGTTCTTGTTATGTTCTAATCCGGAGTCGCCACCCGGTCAAGATGAGTCGACACCCCAAAATCGGACTATCCGGAATCGACGGCGCCGATTGACGGCCCTGGCTCCTCATTATATGAATCATATACGTTTCATATATCGGAGAACTCCATGGGCATCGTGAAGATCGACGACGACCTGCATGAAGAGGTGCGCAAGGCCAGCACCGTGCTGTGCCGGTCCATCAACGCCCAGGCCGAATACTGGATGAAGATCGGCATGCTGGCGGAGGCCAACCCCACCCTGTCGCTGAACGACATCCTGCGCATCCAGCTGAAGATGGCATCCGTCCACCTGGAACCGGAACCGCGCCAATTGGAACCGGCCCCCTGATGGTCAAGCGCCCCGACGAGATCGAAAAGCTGGAGGAGGCCGGGCGCCTGCTGGCCAGCGTCTTCCAGATGCTGGACGACATGCCCCTGGCCGGCCTCAGCACACTGGAAATCAACGACCGGGTCGAGGACCACATCGTCAATGAGTTGCACGCCCGCCCCGCCAGCAAGGGGCAGTACGGCTATGGCTATGTGCTAAACTGTTCCCGTAACGAGGTCGTCTGCCACGGCGTGCCCTCCGCCATCGACATCCTGGCGGACGGCGACATCATCAATTTCGACATCACGCTGGAGAAGAACGGCTACATCGCCGATTCCAGCAAGACCTACCTGATCGGGGACGTGGCGCCGGCCGCGCGGCGCTTGGTGCAGACGACGTATGAGGCGCTGTGGCAGGGCATCCGCCAGGTGCGCCCCGGCGCCCACCTGGGCGACATCGGCCATGTCATCGAGCGCCACGCCAAGCGCAACGGCTATACCGTGGTGCGGGAGTACTGCGGCCACGGCATCGGCCGTGAGATGCACGAGGAACCGCAGATCCTGCACTTCGGCAAGCCGGGCACGGGCCTGCGCCTGAAGGAGGGCATGGTCTTCACCATCGAGCCCATGCTGAACCAGGGCGGCGCCAAGGTGGAAACCAAGGACGACGGCTGGTCGGTGGTGACGGCGGACGGCAGGCTGTCCGCCCAGTTCGAGCACACCGTGGCCGTGACCGCCACCGGCGTGCGCGTGCTGACCCTGCGCGCGGAGGAACGCAAGCGGAGGGCTATACCCCCCCTTTAACAATGGTTGTGAAGTCGGACCAGTTTTCGACGCGGAACGCTCGAATGTCGCGGACAGACAGCGGAAACCAGGGCAATGCCTTCAGAGCCGAAATAGCGGCAAAGATCGATGCCATGCTGTCGTTGTCGGTCGTATAGAGACTACCCTGTCGCCACTCGAAGCCAAGACCAGTCAAGGTGGCGCGGATATCAGCGTAAGCCTGGGAGGCATTATGGCTAGGGTGATGCTGAACCGTGTCGGCCACTATCAGATCAAAGGCTATGGCGAACAAGGTTAGCGCTCCTTCGGGTCATCCAAGATATCTGTCAACTTGTATGCAACCTCTTCACCCGTCTCAACAACACGGACACGCATCAACGTGTCACCGTCGGGAAGATCTTTTTCCTTGCTGACGATTTCATAGACTGGGCCGACAACGCCGAAGCGCCGCCAAGTCCCAATAATGCCTTGCGGCACGAAGCCCTGAAGCTGCATCGCACTATCCTCCATTGATCCTCATGATAGCCCATCGTCCTGCCATCTCCAAACCCGCTTCATGGATTTAGACCTCGTCGCCTTCCTTCAAGCCCAGAGCCTTGACCATCGCCACAGGCAACCGAATGGCTAGGCTGTTCCCCCACTTCACGATCCGTATGGCCCCCTCCCTAGCGACAGATCGCCAGCGTGCGGTTGGCCACTGACGCCAATCAAGCATCTTGAAGGTCATAAGGCTTTTACGCAGCGCAAATTGGATATTATATATTATTTATAAACGCCGCACCCTGGGGGACGCTTGCCATGCCTGACCTGACCCGCCGCCGCCTGCTGGCCACCGCCGCCACGCTGCCCACCCTTGGGGCCGCGCTGGGCATGGCCCCGGCCGGTGTCCCATCGGCGATGGCGGCGCCAGCGCAGGCCGCCGCCACACCCGGCCCCGTGCCCGCCGACCTGGCCCCGCGTGAGCGGCTGCGCATGAACGAGGGCTGGCGCTTCCATCTGGGCCATGCCGCCGACCCGCAGCAGGATTTCGGCTTCGGCGCCGACCGCAGCACCTACGCCAAATCCGGCGACCTCAGCGCACCGGTGGCCAAGGCCGATTTCGACGACAAGGACTGGGCCGCCGTCACCCTGCCGCACGACTGGGCGGTGGACCTGCCCTTCGCCCAGGCGCGGCTGCCGGGTAAGGAGGCGGCGGAGGCCATGGCCTACCAGGGCTTCAAGCCCCTGGGGCGACAGTTCCCGGAGACCAGCGTGGGCTGGTACCGCCGCACCTTCACCCTGCCCGCCAGTGACGCCGGCCGGCGCCTGTCGCTGGAATTCGACGGTGTCGCGCGCAACTGCCTGGTGGTGCTGAACGGCTTCATCGTCGCCACCAACGAAAGCGGCTACGCCCCCTTCCGCGTGGACATCACCGACTTCGTCCTCCTGGGTGGCGCCAACACCTTGGTCATCCGCGTGGACGCCACCCTGGGCGAGGCCTGGTCTTATGAGGGCGCTGGCCTTTATCGTCCCGTCTGGCTGGTGAAGACCGCGCCCGCCCATGTGCCGCAGTGGGGCACCTTCGTCCGCAGCACGGTGACGCCCGGTGGCGCCAACCTCACCATCACCACCGAGCTGGCCAACGAGGGGCCGGCGGCGGTTCTCACCGTCCGCAGCACCGTGCTGGACCCCGACGGCAAGGCCGCCCTGCGACTGGACGCCCCGCCGGTGGCGCTGGGCGCCTGGGAGACGGGTGCCGTGACGCAGGCCGCCACCCTGCCCGCGCCCGCCCTGTGGTCGCTGGAGGCGCCCAAGCTCTACACCCTGGTGACGGAGGTCAGCGTGGGCGGGGCGGTGGTCGACCACTATCACACATCCTTTGGCATCCGCACCCTGCGCTTCGACGCCAACGAGGGCTTTTTCCTGAATGGCCGGCCGGTGAAGGTGAAGGGCACCTGCAACCACCAGGACCATGCCGGCGTGGGCTTCGCCGTGCCCGACCGGCTGCACGCCTATCGCGTGGAACGGCTGAAGGAGATGGGCGCCAACGCCTGGCGCACCACCCACCACCCGCCTGCCCCCGCCTTGCTGGACGCCTGCGACCGGCTGGGCATCCTGGTGATGGAGGAAACCCGCCAGATGTCCAGCAACCCGGAGGGTATGAGCCAGCTGGAACGCATGGTGCGGCGCGACCGCAACCGGCCGTCCGTCTTCCTGTGGAGCATCGGCAACGAGGAAATCCACCGCGGCACGGAACAGGGCGCCCGCATCGCCGCCAGCATGAAGCGCGCGGTGTACCGCCTGGACGGCACCCGCCCGGTCACGGAGGCGTTCAACGGCAAGTTCGGCCAGGGCGCCAGCCCGGTGCTGGACGTCATGGGCTTCAACTACTACCTGGATGAGATCGACGCCTTCCACGCCCGTTTCCCCAATCAGCCCATGATCGGCACGGAAACGGCCAGCACCGTGTGCACGCGCGGCGTCTATGCCCATGACGACGCCCGCCATTACGTCCCCGCCTACGACACCGAATATCCCAAGTGGGCCAGCACGGCGGAACAGTGGTGGACTTTTTACGACAGCCGCCCCTTCCTCTCCGGCGGCTTCGCCTGGACGGGCTTCGACTATCGCGGGGAACCGACGCCCTTCATCGACTGGCCCAACACCGTGTCCAACTTCGGCATCCTGGACCTGTGCGGTTTCCCCAAGGACAACTACCACTACTACCGCGCCTGGTGGCGGCCGGACCAGCCGCACCTGCACCTGTTCCCGCACTGGACCTGGCCGGGGCGGGAGGGGCAGGACATCGCCGTCTGGTGCCACAGCAACCTGGACGCGGTGGAGCTGTTCGTGAACGGCCGCAGCCTGGGTCGCAAGGACGTCACCCGCAACCGCCACCTGGAATGGACCGTGCCTTACCAGCCGGGCGCCATCGAGGCCCACGGCTATAAGGACGGCCGTCGCGTGCTGACCCAACGGCAGGAAACCGCCGGCCCGGCCCACGCCCTGACCCTGGCCGCAGACCGCGTCAAGCTGTTGGCCGACGGCGACGACGTGGCGGTGCTGTCGGCCAGCGTGGTCGATGCCAAGGGCCGCCTGGTGCCCGATGCCGACCATTTGGTGACCTTCACCCTTGAGGGCGGCGCCCGCCTGCTGGGCGTCGGCAACGGCGATCCCACCAGCCTGGAACCCGACCACGCACCCTATCGCAAGGCCTTCAAGGGCCTGTGCGGCGCCATCGTGCAGACGGGCAAGCAAGCCGGCACGGTGCGCGTGACCGCCAAGGCCGAGGGGCTGAAGGCGGCCACGGTGGAGCTGTCCCTGGAAAAGGCGGCGCTGGTAGCCAGCGTCGGCCCAGCCTGACGATGTACAAACACCTGGGCGCGGCGCCAATGCCGCGCCCAGGTGTCGCCCCCAAAAACGCTCAGAACGGCGCGTCGATATCGACCACGTCGATCAGCTTGTGGTTCACGAACTCCTTGATGCCCAGGCCCAGCAATTCGCGGCCGTAGCCGGAACGGCGGATGCCGCCGAAGGGCAGGTCGGCCTTCACCATGGTCGGGTGGTTCACGAACACCATGCCGGTGGAGATGCGGGCCGCCACCGCCGCCCCGCGCCGGGTGTCGCGGGTGAAGACGGAGCCGCCCAGGCCGAAGGGGGAGTCGTTGGCGATGCGCACCGCGTCGTCCTCATCCTTGGCGCGGAACAGCATGGAGACGGGACCGAAGAATTCCCAGTAGCGGGCGGGGTTGTCCTCCCCCACCTCCGTCAGGATGGTGGGCTGGACGAAGGCGCCCTGGTTGGGAACCCTGGGGCCCACCTCCGTCGCCTTGGCCCCATGGGCCACCGCCTCGCGGATTTTCTCCTTCACCTCGTCGGCGGCCCCTTGCGATGACAGCGGCGCCAGGGTGGTGGTGGCGTCGAAGGGATCGCCCGCCTTCAGGCCGGCGACACCGTTGATGTAGCGGTCCAGGAACTGGTCATAGACCTCATCCACGATGATCATGCGCTTGGAGGAGACGCAGACTTGGCCGCCGTTCCAATGCCGGCCGAACACCGCCCACTTGACGGTCTTGTCCAACTCCGCGTCCGCCAGCACGACGAAGGCGTCGGCCCCGCCCAGTTCCATGGTGGATTTCTTCAGCGCCTTGCCCGCCTGGGCGGCGATCACGGCACCCGCCGCCTCCGACCCCGTCAGGGCCACGCCGTGGACGCACGGGTCGTTCAGGATGCGCTCGATCTGGTGGCGGGTGGCGTACAGGTTCCGGAAACCCCCGTCCGGCAGGCCCGCCTGGCGCATCAGCACCTCGAACGCGGCGGCGCACTGCGGCACGTTGGAGGCGTGCTTCAGCAGCATCGTGTTCCCGGCGGACAACTGCGGGGCGATGATGCGGGCGATCTGGTAATAGGGGAAGTTCCACGGCTCGATGGCCAGCAGCACGCCCAGCGGCTCGCACACCAGCACGGCCTCGCCCTCCGCCGGGTCGGCCACCGGCAGCTTCTCCGGCGCCAGCAGCGCCTCCGCCTTCTCGGCATAGTATTCGAAGATGCGGGCGGAAAGCTCCACCTCCGCCTTCGCCTCGGTGAACAGCTTGCCCATCTCCAGCGTCAGCAGCCGGGCGTAGGCGTCGGTCTCGGCCCGCAGGATGTCGGCCGCCTTCCGCATGATGCCGGCGCGGTGGGCGAAGGGCGTCTCCCGCCAGGCCAGGAAGGCGGCATGGGCGTCCGTCAGGGCGCGATCGACCTCCGCGTCGGTGGCGTCGGGAAAGGTCTTCAGCAATTCGCCGGTATAGGGATTGGTGGTCGCATACGGCATGGCGTCGTCCTCCGTTGGGGGCCGGCCCCGGGGCCGGCCTGCGCCATCCGACCACCCGCGCCCGCCGGGGGCCATGAGGTGCATCAAAGGCCCCCACGGAGGTGCGGACCGACCCATCCCTAGCGACCGCCACGCCCCCACATCCGCGCGGGGTAGCCCCCCACCCCGGCACCTTGCATTCACCGGGCGGCGCGGCTAGCTTCCGCCGCACAAGACGACGGGTGCAGCGCCGGCTTAAGATCGGCGGGAATCCCGCCTTCCCCGGCCTCCAACGATTGGATATGCGGCCCCCATGAAGTCCGCCGTCATCGTCTTTCCCGGTTCCAACTGTGAACGGGACATCGCCGTGGCCCTGGAACAGGTTTCCGGCCATAAGACCTTTCACGCCTGGCATCGCGACACCGACCTGCCCGAGGTCGACGTCATCGCCGTGCCCGGCGGCTTCTCCTACGGCGACTACCTGCGCTGCGGCGCCATGGCCGCCAACTCCCCCGTCATGCGGGTGGTGAAGGAGCGGGCCGCCAAGGGCGTGAAGGTCATCGGCGTCTGCAACGGCTTCCAGATCCTGACGGAGGCGGGGCTGTTGCCCGGCGCGCTGATCCGCAACAAGTCGCTGAAGTACATCTGCAAGACGGTGGACCTGAAGGTGGAGAACACCGACAGCGCCTTCACCCGCCACTATACCCCGGGCCAGCACATCGGCATCCCCGTGGGCCATGGCGAGGGCAACTACGTCGCGGATGAAGAGACGCTGAAGCGCCTGGAAGGCGAGGGCCGCGTGGCCTTCCGCTACACCGACGCCGACGGCGTGGTGAACGAGGCCGGCAACCCCAACGGCGCCACCAACAACATCGCCGGCATCTTCAACGAGACGCGCACCGTCCTGGGCATGATGCCCCACCCGGAACGCGCCTTTGACCCGCAGCACGGCAACACCGATGGCCGCGCCCTGTTTACCAGCCTGCTGGAGAGCCTGTCGTGAGCGTCACCCACACCCCTGACCGCGAACCGAAGGTTACCGCCGAGCTGGCGGCCGAGCACGGCCTGAAGCCCGACGAATACGCCAGCATGCTGGAAAGCGTGGGCCGCACGCCCACCCTGACGGAACTGGGCATCTATTCCGTCATGTGGTCTGAGCACTGCTCCTACAAATCCTCCCGCGTGTGGCTGAAGAAGCTGCCGACGACGGCGCCCTGGGTCATCTGCGGCCCCGGTGAGAACGCCGGCGTCATCGACATCGGCGACGGCCAGGCCGCCATCTTCAAGATGGAAAGCCACAACCACCCCAGCTTCATCGAGCCCTACCAGGGTGCGGCGACGGGCGTGGGCGGCATCCTGCGCGACGTCTTCACCATGGGCGCCCGCCCCGTGGCCAACCTGAACGCCCTGCGCTTCGGTGAGCCCGCCAACCCCAAGACCCGCCATCTGGTGGCGGGCGTGGTGGCCGGCATCGGCGGCTATGGCAACTGCGTCGGCGTACCCACCGTGGGCGGCGAGACCAACTTCCACAAGGCGTACAACGGCAACTGCCTGGTCAACGCCATGACCGTGGGCGTGGCCCAGACGGACAAGATCTTCTATTCCAAGGCCGCCGGCGTGGGTAAGCCCGTGGTGTACGTGGGATCGAAGACCGGCCGCGACGGTATCCACGGCGCCACCATGTCCTCCGCCGAGTTCACCGAGGACAGCGAGGCCAAGCGCCCGACGGTGCAGGTGGGCGACCCCTTCACCGAGAAGCTGCTGATCGAGGCCTGCCTGGAGCTGATGGCCACCGACGCCATCGTCGCCATCCAGGACATGGGCGCCGCCGGCCTCACCTCCTCCTCCGTCGAGATGGCGGGCAAGGGCGGCCTGGGCATCGACCTGGATCTCGACGCCGTTCCCCAGCGCGAAGCCGGCATGACCCCGTATGAGATCATGCTGTCGGAAAGCCAGGAGCGCATGCTCATGATCCTGGAGCCCGGCCGCGAGGAAGAGGCCAAGCGCATCTTCGACAAGTGGGAACTGGACTTCGCCGTCATCGGCAAGCTGACGGACAATGGCCGCATGGTCATCCGCATGCACGGCCACACTTGGTGCGACGTGGAGCTGGCGCCCCTGTTCGACAAGGCGCCGCTGTACAACCGCCCGACGGAGCCCACCCCGCCGCAGGCCGAGATCGCCGCGGCGGACGCCCCGCTGAAGGCGTCGGCCCGCGACACCCTGCTGGCCCTGATGGGCACGCCGGACCTCGCCTCCCGCCGCTGGATCTGGGAGCAGTACGACAGCCAGGTGGGCGCCGACACCATGATCGGCCCGGGCGGCGACGCCGCCCTGGTGCGGGTCCATGGCACGCCCAAGGCGCTGGCCATGACCACCGACTGCACCCCGCGCTACTGCTACGCCGACCCGGTGCGCGGCGGCGCCCAGGCGGTGGCCGAGGCCTACCGCAACCTCATCACGGTGGGCGCCCTGCCGCTCGCCATCACCGACAACATGAACTTCGGCAACCCGGAGAAGCCCCGCATCATGGGGCAGTTCGCCGGCTGCATCGAAGGCATGGCCGAGGCCTGCCGCGTCCTGGACTTCCCCGTCGTGTCGGGCAACGTCAGCCTGTACAACGAGACCAACGGCGAAGGCATCCTGCCCACCCCCGCCATCGGCGGCGTGGGCCTGCTGAAGGACAGCACGCTGGCCATCGGCAGCGGCTTCAAGGCCGAGGGTGACGTGGTCCTGCTGCTGGGCGAGACGGAAGGCCATGTCGGCCAGTCGCTGTACCTGCGCGAGGTCCACGGCCGTGAGGAAGGCGCCCCGCCGCTGGTCGACCTGGCGGCCGAGCGCCGCGCCGGCGACCTGGTGCGCGGCCTGATCGAGGCCCGCAATCTTACCGCCTGCCACGACCTGGCCGACGGCGGCCTGGCCGTGGGCCTGGCGGAAATGGCCCTGCGCGGCAAGAAGGGTGTCACCCTGACCGGCCTGGAGAACGCCGACGCCGGCCTGCTGTTCGGTGAGGACCAGGGCCGCTATCTGGTCACCGCCGCCGCCGGCGATGTGGCCGCCGTCACCGACGCCGCCAAGGCCGCCGGTGTACCCGTCACCACCCTGGGCACGGTGGGTGGCGACGCCATTACCGGCCTGGGCGGCGGCGCCCTGGCGCTGGCCGACCTGCGCGCGGTGCACGAAGGCTGGCTGCCCGCCTACATGGCCGGCGACGCCGCCTGACCTGCGCCACCCCACGCTTGCGCACCCGGCGGCATGAGTCCTCTCATGCCGCCGTAGCCTGCGACCGCAGGCGCCGGAGATTTCTGGGGAGCGTCAGCGGACTGGAAATCGAGGATAAGCCAAGGCCGCGGATGTGGCCGCCCGGCGCCTGAGGGAACACAGAAAGGACAAACCACATGGCCATGGACGCCTCTGAAATCGAGCGCCTGATCCGGGAAGGCATTCCGGGCGCCGAGGTGCGTATCGAGGATCTGCGGGGCGACGGCGACCATTACGCCGCCTACGTCACCGCGGCGGCCTTCAAGGGTAAGAGCCGGGTGGCGCAGCACCAGATGGTGTACGCCGCGCTGGGCGGCCGCATGGGCAATGAGCTGCACGCCCTGGCCCTGACCACGGCGGCCACGCAAGACTGATCCGCGACCATCGCGGGGCGATACGCCGGCTATTCCCTCTGGACAGACGCCCGGCGCGCGCTCATTTATGACGGGTACACGTTGTTGGGTGAACCGGGCCGCCGCTGGCGGTATCATGGGCGCCAGCGACACCGGCCCTGTTTGGCCGGCTTGGTTAGACCGCCGACCGTCTTCCTCTCCGGAGGAAAGCGGCCCCGGCACCAGAGGATCGATCGTACATGGACAAGACCGTCGAAGAGCGCATCCGCCGCGACATCACCGAGAACGACGTCGTGCTCTACATGAAGGGCACCCCCGTTTTCCCGCAGTGCGGCTTCTCCGCCGCCGTCGTGCAGGTGCTGAGCCACCTGGGCGTGAAGTTCAAGGGCATCGACATCCTGGTCGATCCTGCCCTGCGCCAGGGCATCAAGGAATTCACCAACTGGCCCACCATCCCGCAGCTGTATGTGAAGGGTGAGTTCGTGGGCGGCTGCGACATCATCCGCGACATGTATGAGTTGGGTGAGCTGGTGCAGCTGCTGGCCGAAAAGGGTGTCGCCGCCCAAGCCGCCGCTTAAGGGCCCGCCGCTCAAGGCTTGGCACCCTATGGACGAAGGGCCGCCCCGGGGTTTCCGGGCGCGGCCCTTTCTCTTTCAGCACGCTGGAATGCCGCCTGACGCGGTCGCGGCGTACCCTGCCTTAATGAAACATCAAATAGATGATGATCAGGACGGGTAACGGCACCCCCAGCAGCCATAACAGCCCATATCGCATCGCCGCGATCTCCTTGTTTCTCGGTTCTCGATCTCTCAGTTCTTGAGAGCGGCCCCACGAGACTGGGCCAACGCCCATAGAAACGCCGCGGAGAGGGATTTTGTTCCAGGCGACGACATCGGGCGTACCGGAACAAAGAGGCGCGGCGCCCCGTTTAAGTCGGGCTTGCCCACCCGGATCGCGGAGACACCGATGGCGAAGAACGCCTGGATGCGCAATGGCTTCGACAGTTGGCTGCTGGGCATGGAAGCCCTGCAGGTCATCACCCTGCGCACCATGAAGCTGGCGGCCGGTGGGGCCGCCGCGCAGACGGAAGCGCAACGCATGGTGAGCGAGAAGATCGCCGCCGGCCTGGACCTGCAGATGCGGGCGCTGACCGGCGGCCTGGGCACCACCGCCGACGGCGCCGCCGCCAAGGTGCTGGCCCACTACCGCCGCAAGGTGCGCGCCAACCGCCGGCGCTTGAGCAAGGCCGCCGGCTGACGCGCCGCCGGTTGACCTACGGGCGGCGGCCCCGCAGCCGCCCCCAGCCCTTGCCGGCCTCGCGCAGCACGCTGTACCAGCGCTCCCGCAGGCGCCACATCAGCGTGGGCTGGCTGGGCGCCTCCAGATATCCCAGGGATAACAGCGTGGGCTCGATCAGGCGCACCACTTGGCGCCGTTGCCGGCGGTGGCGATGGTGCTTGCCGATGGCGCCCTTACGGACGGAGGCGGACCGCCTCATCAGCGCGGCCTCATCCGGCGCCTGCCCCATGAAGGCCAGGATCCGGCGGGAGGTGGGGATGAAGTCCTGGCACAAATCCTCGTACCGGACCTCCAGATAGCGTTCCTGCAGCATGGCGCCGTAGGTGCGCCCCACCTCCACCGAATTCATCCAGTGCAGGGCGTTGTAGACGTGCGGCTGGCGGACGTAGGCGCGGTTGGTCATGGACAGGCCGCGCCAGCCCTGGATGTCGCCATTATTGAAATAGACTTTGCGCCAGAAGCGGGCCTGGGGCGGCACATGGTCGCTGAAGGCCACGTCCAGCCCGTCGCGCAACAGGTGGATGAAGCGCGCCTTGGGGAAGACGGCGGCGATGATGGGGACGATGTAGGTCGTCTCGCACAGTTTCCAGCCCCAGGGCGAATGCCCGTCATAGCCCGCCAAATGCTCCATCATCGCGGTGACGAACAGGGCCTCCAGGTCAGTGGGCCACTCCTGGTCCCAGAGCGCGTGGTAATCGGGGTAGTAGTCCTCCACCAGCCGCTCCACCAGGGGCAGGATGGCCATGGCGTCGTTGGACTCGTTCAACTTGCCGCCGATGAACACGCCCTGGTCGTCCAGCATCTGGGCCAGCAGCCGGCTGCCGGAATGCGACTTGTTGTAGACGATCACCGGGTCCGGCAAATCGGCGAAGCGCCGCCGCAGCCGATCTATCGTGCCGCCGTGGCTGCTGATGGGCCGCGCGCGGCCGGCCACCGGGGTGCCGGCGCGACTTTGACTGTCCCAATTCTTGGCATAGGCGTTTGACAAGACCAAATCCCCATCACAGTGATTGGGCGAACGGCACCGTTCCCGGATCAATCCAGGTTGGGATGCGTCCACAAGTCACAGGTTCTCTTCGTGACTTTCCTGTTACGCAGAGAGATTAAAAATCCTGCCTTCATTTGTGCACAGGAAGCAGATTCTTCCGGCTAGAATTCTTATAACCAAATCATCCATTATATATACATGTGGCATGACCATTGTTATAGGCCGCGCTCAGTAATAATGTTCATATTTGCAAATATTATTTACTTCGACCTAGACCGCAGCTCGAATTCGGCCCCATCCCTTCACCCTGGCGTGCGCGTGCCGCCAGTGACAGGCCGGTAGGTTTCATTTTTTGGATGGGATGGTGGCAAGCAGGCGATTTTCGCCGAGGCATGCCGCAAGCGCAGGGCTGGGCCGCCGACAGGCGCACGAGGCCCGCCGACAGGCGGACGGCACACAGGGTCAATGGAACGTAGGTTACTTGCCGGGGGGCGGTTCCCACAGCTCGACCCGGTTGCCTTCCGGATCCATGACCCAACCGAAACGGCCGAACTCACTTTGTTCCACCCGCTCATCCACGGCGGCGCCGAAGGCCCGCAGCTGCGCCAGCATGTCATCCAGGTTGTCCACCCGGAAATTGATCATGAAGGGCGCCGTGGACGGGGCGAAGTAGGTGCTGTCCTCGGGGAACAGGCTCCACGCGGTGGTGCCTGGCCGGTCGGGGCGCTGCCCCTCCGGCCAGCTGAACTTGGCGCCGGCGAAATAGGGGCTGAGCGGGACACCCAGGGCGTCGCGGTACCAGGCGCTCAACGCCTTCACATCCCGCGCCTTCATGAAGACGCCGCCAATGCCCGTGACCCGTTCCATGCCGCTCCCCCGCTGGCCCTGCCGGCCGCTGCTGGTTCGATGGCGCAGCATCGCATTGCCACAACCAAAAGAAAAGACCACGCCCCGGATGGACGCGCGGCAAAGGGGCGCGGGCATGGCCGCGGAGGGCCGGCGCCGGGGCCGAGGGTCGGAGATGTCATCTGATCTGAATCAACGCCCCCGCCCCTGCCCCGGATACACTGCGCTCGCCTGAACACCGCATCCGCCCCCGGTGCCATGATGCCGCGCGCCCCCGTTCCGATCGCCGGATTGACCGCCAGGGAAGCGGCTCGCCGGCTGGTGGCCGATGGTTACAACGAACTGCCCCGGCCGGACAGGCGCCCCTTCTACCGCATCCTGCTTGGTATCCTGACCGAACCCATGTTCGGCCTGCTGGTGGTCAGCGCCCTTATCTATCTGGTCCTGGGCGACCTGCGCGAGGGCCTGATGCTGCTGGCCTTCGCCACCGCGTCGGTCGGCATCGCCACCGCCCAGGAAAGCCGGAGCGAGCGGGTGCTGGACACACTGCGCACCCTGACCAGCCCCCGGGCCCAGGTGCTGCGCGATGGTGCGCGCGTCCGCATTCCGGGACGGGAGGTGGTGCCCGGCGACATCGTGTTCCTGGAGGAAGGCGACCGGGTGCCAGCCGATATCCACCTCCTGTCCGCCCAGGATCTGGAAGTGGATGAATCCCTGCTGACCGGTGAATCGGCGCCGGTGCGCAAACGCCCGGGCAGCCTGGACGACGGGGCCGCCGCCCCGGGGGGCGACGACCTGCCCCTGGCCTTTTCCGGCACCCTGGTGGTGCGCGGCCGGGGCAGCGGCACCACCATCGCCACCGGCCGCCACAGCGAGATCGGCAAGATCGGGCTGGCCCTGGGGGGAATCCATCCGGAGCCCACCCGCCTGAACCGGCAGACGCGGCGCCTGGTCCGCGGCGTGGCCGTGGCCGGCCTGGCCGTCAGCGTCCTGGTCATGGCGCTGTACGGCCTGGCGCGGGGAAGCTGGCTGCAAGGCGCGCTCGCCGGGCTGGCCGTGACCATGTCGATGATCCCGGAGGAGTTTCCCCTGGTGTTGACCGTGTTCATGGTCATGGGGGCGTGGCGCCTGTCGCGGGCGCGGGTCCTGACCCGCCGCGCCGCAGCGATCGAGGCGCTCGGCGCCGCCACGGTGCTGTGCACGGACAAGACCGGAACCCTGACGCAAAACCGCATGGCCATCGCCGAGATACGGGACGCCGGCGACCTGGCGCGACGCTTGATGCCCGGGGATGCGACGGCCGCCGCCGCCATCCGCGTGCTGGTGTGGCACGGCGTGCTGGCCAGCGCCCCCACGCCGTTCGATCCCATGGAGCGCGCCTTCCGCGACCTGGGCGAACGCTTGGGCGTGACGCCGCCGGCGTCCCCCTGGGTCCTGGCGCGGGAACATGGGCTGGAGCCGGGCCTACCCGCGGTGACCCAGGTCTGGCAATCGCCGCAGGGCGGGGCCATCGTGGCGGCCAAGGGCGCGCCGGAGGCGGTGGCGGCGTTATGCCGGCTGGACGAGCACGCGCGCGCGGCGATGCTGCGCGCCGTGGACGGCCTGGCCCGCGACGGCATGCGCGTGCTGGCCGTCGCCGGCGGCGAGGCGGACGGCCCGCTGCCCGCCGACCGTCGCGACTATCCCTGCCACCTGCTGGGCCTGGTGGGTTTCAGCGATCCGTTGCGGGCGGAGGTGCCGGCGGCGGTGCGGGACTGCCTGTCGGCGGGCGTCCGCGTGGTGATGATCACAGGGGATTACCCCGAAACCGCCCGCGCCATCGCGGCCCAGGCCGGCCTGCCCGACGGCCCCCTGGTCACCGGCGCGGAACTGGATGGCCTGCCGCCCCAGGAACAGGCGGCCCGCATCCGGGGAGCCGCCCTGTTCGCCCGCACCCGCCCCGCGCACAAGCTGGCGATCGTGAAGGCCCTGCAGGCGGACGGCCAGATCGTGGGCATGACCGGGGATGGCGTGAACGACGCGCCGTCGCTGAAGGCGGCGGACATCGGCATCGCCATGGGCGGCCGTGGCACGGACGTCGCGCGCGAGGCGGCGTCCCTGGTGCTGTTGGACGACGACTTCGGGTCCATCGTCCACACCATCCGCCTGGGACGGCGCATCTATGACAATTTGCGCAAGGCCATGGGCTACATCCTGGCGGTCCACGTGCCCATCGCCGGCCTGGCGCTGCTGCCGCTGGCGCTGGGCCTGCCGCTGCTGCTGACACCGGTGCACATCGCCCTCCTGGAAATGGTGATCGACCCCGTCTGCTCCATCGTTTTCGAGGCGGAACGGTCGGAGGCGGACATCATGCGCCGTCCGCCCCGCCCACCGGGCAGCACCCTGTTTTCCCGCGCCCTGGTGCTGTGGAGCCTGGCCCAGGGCATCGTCGCCTTCGCCGTCGTGGCGGTGCTGTTCATGGCGGCGTTGAACGGCGGCATGCCGGCCGACCAGGCCCGCGCGTTGGCCTTCGTCGCCCTCATGCTGATCAATTTCGGCCTGGTGCTGGTCAACCGCTCCTTCGCGGCCTCGCCCCTGACGGCGCTGCTGCGGCCCAACACCGCGCTATGGACGGTGCTGGGGGTCATGGCTGCGGTCATGGCGGCCACCCTCGCCTGGCCGCCCGCCGCCGACCTGTTCGCTTTCGGGCCCCTACATGCCGACGACCTGGCCGTGGCCTTCGTCGCCGCCGTCGTCATGGTGCTGGCCCTGGAGATGGTGAAGCCCCTTTGGGCCGATCACCTGCGCCGTTGACCTGTAAGGAGGAAACCATGACCCACCCAGCATCCCAGCCGGAATACGGCGGCGCCATGAAGGGGTTCCACTGGCTGGTGGTGGCCCTGCTGGTGGTGCAATACGCCCTGGGCTGGACCATGCCGGAGCTGCGCCGCGGCATGCCGCCGGAGGGCCTGGTCAACCTGCACCTGTCGTTCGGCGTGACCATCGGCGCCATCATGGCCCTGCGCCTGGCCTGGCGGATACTGACGCCCCAGCCGCCGGCCGATCCCAGGCTTCCCCTCTGGCAGCACAGGGCGGCGGCCGCCGTTCACGGCCTGCTGTACCTGCTGGTGTTCATCCTGGTGCTGACCGGATGGGCCGACGCGTCGCGGCGCGGCTGGCCCGTGACCCTGTTCGGCGTCCTGGACCTGCCGGCGCTGGTGGCCACGGGCTCGGCCGTCGGCCGGGCCTTGGGCGAAGTGCATGAGACCCTGGTGACCGTGCTGCTGATCGTGGTGGGCGCGCACCTGGCCGCCGTGGCCGTCCACGTCTTCCTGTGGCGCGACCGGATCATGGATCGCATGACGCCCCGCCTCCGCCCCCGGGCTTAGGTCCCGGAGCAGACGGCGCACCAAAAAAAAGGCCGCGTCCCGAGGGGCGCGGCCTGATCTCGTCGGTTCCCGAAGGACCCTGGATTAGCGCGAGTAGTACTCGACCACCAGGTTCGGTTCCATGGTCACCGGGTACGGAACGTCGGCCAGGTTCGGGGCGCGGACGAAGGTGCCCTTCAGCGCGCCGGTATCGACCTGCACGTACTCGGGGATGTCGCGCTCACCCGAGGCGGAGGCCTCCAGGATGATGGCGAACTGCTTGGCCTTCTGGCGGACCTCGATGACGTCGCCGTCCTTAACGCGGTAGGAGGCGATGTTCAGGCGCTTGCCGTTCACCAGGATGTGGCCGTGGTTGATGATCTGGCGCGACGCGAACGGCGTCGGCGCGAACTTCATGCGGTAGACCACGGCGTCCAGACGACGCTCCAGCAGCTGGATCAGGTTCTCGCCGGTGTCGCCCTTGCGACGGACGGCTTCCTGGTAGATGCGGCGGAACTGGCGCTCGCCGATGTTGGCGTAGTAGCCCTTCAGCTTCTGCTTGGCCATCAGCTGCAGGCCGAAGTCGGACGGCTTCTTGCGGCGCTGGCCGTGCTGGCCGGGGCCGTATTCGCGGCGGTTGACCGGGCTCTTGGCACGGCCCCACAGGTTGACGCCAAGGCGGCGGTCAATCTTGTACTTGGACTCTAAACGCTTGCTCATCTCTAAGCTCCAGAGTGCCGCTGACGCGGCTTGTTGTCCCGGTAGTTCCATGGCGCCCCATCCGGCGTAAATCCGGATCGGAACCCATGGACGGGGACAAGGGGAGAGATCCCCCGGACCCACCTTCCCGGGAAGGGAAGGCCGGCACTATAAGCAGCGCGGAACCGAAGTCAACGGAAACCGCAGCCTTCGGGACGCGCGCGCCGCAGGCGGGCCATGCGGGGGGCGGTTTAGCGCATCCCACCCGCATACCACAAGGCTTCCGGCCTTATTCCGCCGCGCGGCTGGCCCGATTTTCCGCCGCCCCATCTTCAACAATGAGGGTGCGCACAGCATCCAGGATGGGGCCCGGCTCGGTCCGCACCAGCCAGTCGGGGCTGACGTCGGCGTAGCGCACCACGCCGTCGCGCCCCAGCACCACCACCGCCGGCATGGGCAGATCCCAGGTGCCGGTGCCCGTGACCTCCCCCAGGGACGTGCCCTTGGCCAGCTGGCTGGCCTGGGAGGCGGCGTTGGCGGTGAAGACGATGCCCAGGCGGCGGGCCAAGGCGTTGTCGCGGTCGCTGGCCACGGTGAAGGTCAGGCCATGGCGGCGCTTGATGTCCACCAGGCGCTCCGGCACCTGCGGGCTGACCGCCACCAGCTGCGCGCCCAGCGCCCGCACACCCGGTTCCAGATGGCGCTGATAGTAAGGCAGCGCGATGTTACAGGCGGGACAGGTGGCGAAGCGGAAGAAGACCAGCACCACCGGCCCGCGCGCCAGCAGCGCGCCCAGATGCAGCGTGCCGCCCTCCACATCCTGCAGCACCTCGCCCACCAGCCGGTCGCCCGGCCGCACGAAGGCGGCGCGGTCGGCCGTCTCCACCAGTTCCCGCCGCTGGTCGATGTTGATCTGCAACTGGGCCGGATCCATGGTCGCCACCCGGTGGGCGTGCAGGTCGGCGAACAACTGGGCCAGGGTGGGCTCGGCGGCGGCTTCGGTGAGGGCGGATTGGCTCATGACTTAAACTCCCGGGGTTTGAAGGGTTGCCGCCACTGTGCCAGCGTCACCCCGTTGAAAAACCCGAGTAATCCTTGAGCGTCTTATTGGCCGCGATGAAGTGGTCCCATCACCGGCTTTGGGCCCGCTGGCGCTGAATCTCTTTCAGTTCCATCTCCGCCAGGGCATTGCCGGGCAGCACCTTGAGACAGCGCCGGTAGGTCGCCTCCGCTTCATCCAGGCGGCCCATGGCGACGTAGGTGCTGCCCAGACCATAAAAGGCGTCGGCCGTTTCCTGCGGCTTGGTTTCCGGCGGCGACAGGTCGGCCGAGTCCACCGCCGCCTGGAAGGCCTCCTGCGCCTGGGGCAGCTTGTGCTGGGCCTTGTACGCGGCGCCCAGCTGCAACAGGACGGCGGCATTGGCCGGCGACAGGGCTCGTGCCCGCTCCAGCCCGGCCTGCGCCCCCGCCAAATCGTCCAGGGTCATCAATTCGCGGCCGCGGTAGACGTAGGCCAGGACCAGCCCCGCCTCGACCACGCGCGCCGGCTGATGGGCGCGCACGGCGTCCTGCATGTAGCGGGTGGCCTCCGCCATGGTGCGCGCGCAGTAGATCCGGCCCGGTGTGGCCCTGTATCGCATTTCATAGGCATTGATGACCAGATTGAAAGAGCCGTCGACCGCCCGCCGGGGATCTCCCGCCCGCACCGCCAGCAGCCCCTCCACCAAGGCCTTGCCCAACACCGGATCAGGGGTCAGGTCGGCGGTGGGCAGGGAAGCGGGGGCCGGCTGAGCGCTGGTCGAAGGATGGGCCGAAATGGGCCGCGCCGCCTCGCCCACGGGCGCCCCCGCACAGGCGGCGCCAGCCAGCAGCGCCAGGACCGCCAGGGCTTGGCCGCCAGCGCCCCTCATCCTCAATGAACCTGCGCCTGCTTGGCTTTCTCCTTCACCACATAGTCCAGCTCATGCTGGGCGTAGGCATCCTGCGGGTTCTTGGCCAGGCACTGCTTATAAATGGCCTCGGCCTCATCCAGCTTGCCGGTCTCGGAATAGACGAAGGCGATGCCATGTAGGGCCTTCATTTCGTCCGTATCCTTGGCCTGTGGAAGGGAGAAAGCGGCGGAATGCTCCTTGGCCGCCTGATAAGTCTCCAACGCCTGAGGCCAATTCTTCTCGGATTTGTACAGGTTCGCCAGTTCGATCAGGAACTGGGGATTATAAGGTGAGAGGTCGCGGGCGTGCTCCAGGCTGGCCTTCGCCCCCGGCAGGTCCTGCAATTCCACCTGCGCATACCCCTTCAGAAAATAGGCGATGGCCCAGTTGGGCGTCACGGCGATGGCCGACTGCTTCTGACTGGCCGCCAACACCATGTAGGCCAGCGTCTCCGCGGTCGTACTGGCGCAATAAACCCTTTCCTTGCGTTCCTTGTATCGCGCCTCGTAGGTCGCGATAACCTGGTCGTAGGATGCGATGGCTTGGCGGGGCTGGCCTGAGCGCATCGCCTGCACCCCCTCCCTCAGCAGCCGCACCATGGTCTGATCCTCGGCGTCTTCCGCCGCCTTCTTGGGATCGGCGGGCGCCGGGGCCGCCTGACCTTGGGCCTGGGACTGAGCGTCCCCTTGGCTCTGAGCCCACGAGGAACCGGCCCAAAAGATCAGACCTGGCATCAACAGAAGGGCCAACACCCAAGCGCGCATGTTTCCCCCAAACCATTCGCCGCCGCGATCATCGCGGCCAGGCACCATACTATCAGGGCGATTGCGGCGCGCCAGGGGTGCAACCTGCGGGAAGAACAAAAACCTCACTTTCCCCTCGCATACACTTTCTTGCCGTCCACCCAGGTGGACATCGGCTTGATGTCGGCGATCTGGCGCGGGGGCACGGTCAGGGGATCGGCGCTGAGGATGACGAAGTCGGCGCGCAGGCCCGGCTTCAGGGCGCCCACCTCCCCCTCCATGAAGCCGGCGTAGGCGGCGTCGCGGGTGAAGCCGGCCAGCGCCTCCTCCCGCGTCAGCTTCTGGTCGGGCAGCCAGCCGCCCGGGGGCTGGCCGACCAGATCCTGGCGGGTGACGGCGGCGTAGAGGCCCAGCATGGGGTTCACCTTCTCCACCGGGAAGTCGGAGCCCAGGGCCAGCCGCGCGCCGGCATGGCGCAGGCTCTGCCAGGCATAGGCGCCGGCCAGGCGGTCATGGCCCAGGCGCTTTTCCGCCCAGGGCATGTCGGAGGTGGCGTGGGTGGGCTGCATGGAAGCGATGACGCCCAGCTGGGCGAAGCGCGGGATGTCGTCCAGGGTCAGGATCTGGGCATGCTCCACCCGCCAGCGATGGTCGCTCTTGGCGTCGGTGCCCAGCACCTTGGCGTAGGTGTCCAGCACCAGGCGGTTGCCGCCGTCGCCGATGGCGTGGGTCGCCACCTGCAGGTGGCAACCCTTGGCCTTGGCCACGATGCGCGGATAGTCGGTGGGGTTGGTGACGTAGATGCCGCTGTTGCCGGGATCGTCGCTGTAGGGGCGCAGCAGCTTGGCCCCCCGGCTGCCCAGCGCGCCGTCGATGTACAGCTTCACCGCCCGCATGCGCACGCGGCCCGTGGGGTCGGTGTAGCCGCCGTTTTGGCCGCACAGCCACGCCAGCGCCTCATGGTCGCCATCGGCCATGGTGTAGAGGCGCACCGGCACCTCCCCCTTGGCGGCCATGTCCTGCAGCACGCGGAAGGATTGCAGGTCGATGCCGGGTTCATGCGTGCCGGTCAGGCCCAGCGACACCATCTCGGCGAAGGCCAGCGTATAGTCCTGGCGGATCTGGGCGTCGGTGCGCGGCGGCAGGGCCTCGGCCACCAGGTCCATGGCGTTGTCGATCAGCACGCCGGTGGCCTTCTTGCCCTGGCGCACGATGCGGCCGCCTTGCGGCTGCCAAGTGCCGTCCAGGCTCTTGGCCTTGGGCTGGGCCGCCATGACGCGCAGGGCGGCGCTGTTGACCCAGACGGCGTGGCCGTCGATACGCTCCAGCCGCACCGGCCGGTCGGGGAAGGCGGCGTCCAGGTCGGCGGCGGCGGGAAAGGCCTTGTCCGCCCAGCGGTTCTGGTCCCAGCCCCAGCCCTGCAGCCAGTCGCCGGGCGGCAGCTTGGCCGCCTGCGCCTTCAGGCGGGTGATGATCTCGGCCTTGCTGGCGCTGCCGGACAGGTCGGCGGTCAGCAGCGCCGCCCCCTCTTCCTGCACATGGCCGTGGGCGTCGATCAGGCCGGGCACCACGGGGGCGCCGCCGGCATCCACCGTGGCGGCGCCGGGGTAGCGCTGGGTCAGGTCGGCCGCGTCGCCCACCGCCAGCAGGACGCCATTCTCATCCCAGGCCAGCGCGCTGGCGGTCGGGTGGGCCGTGTCCTCGGTATGGATGACGGCGTTGACCAGCAGTGTGGGCGCGGCCCAGGCGTGGGCCCCCATTTGCCCCGCCAGCAGCGCCAAACCGGATACCGCCGCCGCCATCCGCCCCATGCGCATCATGATCCCCATCCCCTTGGTTTCATTGCCGCCAAGGGTACAGGGGATTTTCTTGCGGTCAAATTCTAGAGGAAGGATTCCACCGCCGCCAGGAAGGCCTTGGGCGTCTCGATCATGGGGGCGTGGCCGCTGTCGGGGATGGTGACCAGGCGGGATCCGGGAATGCCGTCGGCGTAGAACTGGCCATCCGCCGGGGGCAGCAGCCTGTCCTCCGCCCCCCAGACCACCAGGGTGGGGATGGTGATGTCCTTCAGCTTGCCGTCCACCGTCTCGTTCAGCAGCGCCGGGTTGCTGTAGACGGCGTGGATGGTCCAGGCGTCGCCCTTGGAAAGGCTCCAGGCGAAGCCGCGCTTCAGCGCCGCCGGCCCGGTGGACCAGCGCGGGTCATGGAAGATGGCGCCCAGCATGGCCTTCTGCCCCGCCAGCGAGGCGGCCGGCGGCGGGGCGTCGGTACCAGCAGGTTTGGGGCCGAACGCTTTGGCCATGGTGTCATGCCGGCCGGCGGCGTCGCACAGCACCAGCCGGGACGGCTTGGGCAGGGCGAAGGCCGGATCGGCGGCGATGCCGTCCAGGGCCTGGATGGTGTACTGCGCCGAAATCCAGCCGCCCAGGGATTCGCCCATCAGGGTGAAGTCCGTCACCTTCTTCTGGCGCAGGAATTCCCCTAGGAAATCCACCCAGGTCTGAATGGCATAGTCGATCATGGGCTTGTCCGACGCGCCGAAGCCCAACTGGTCCAGCGCCAGCACGTGGTGGGTCTTGGCGAGGTCCGCCATGACCTTGCCCCAGTCACCCTGCGCGCTGCTGCCCAGGCCGTGGACCAGCACCAGGGTCGGACCCCGCCCCGCCTCATAGTATTTGATGGAGGCGCCGAACAGCTGGATGGTCTGCGCCTGGGCCTTCGCCGCGGGCGCGGCCGCCGCCGGTTGCGCGGCCTCCGCCGCATGCCCGCCCCGGGGCGCCATGAGGGGCGCCATCATCAGGGCGGCCGCGACCGCCGCCCGTATCATACCCGCTGACCGCATTTGTCCCCCGCCTCGCCGGATCGTTGGCCAACCCGTCGGGGCCGGCGGGCACCAAGGTGCATCGCCCTGCCCGGAAACGGCAAGGGCCCAAAACAGCAAGACCGGTCAGGACGCGGCCGCCGGCATTGGTCATAGTGCCGGCATGACCCAGCCCCACTCCCCACAGGTCCGGCCCCCGCGGCCTGACCGCCTTGCCGACCTGCTGTCCTGGATCGAGGACAACCTGGATCAGCCGCTGACGCTGGAGGGCGTCGCCGGCCGCATGGCGCTGTCGCCCTATCATTTCTCCCGCCTGTTCACCGCCCGCATGGGCCGCAGCGTCATGGCCCACATCCGGGGACGGCGGCTGGTCAAGGCGGCGCAGCGCCTGGCCAGCGATCCCGATGTGCGCCTGATCGACCTGGCGTTCGATTGCGGTTTCGACTCCCAGGAAGCGTTCACGCGCGCCTTCGGGCGCCTCTTCGGCGTGGCCCCCGGCCAATTCCGGCAGGGCTACGCCGCCACCCCCTTTGAAGGACAATATCCCATGAGCCTGCCCGACAGCGTCGACGTCGATGTCAGCCAGCTGCCCAACCTTGTCCCCCTGGATGCCTTCACCGTCGCCGGCCCATCGCGGCGCTTCGACGGCGCCACCAAGGCCACCATCCCCCAGCTTTGGCCGGCGCTGATCGGCGCCCTGCCCTTCGCGGGACAGGAACCCAGCTGGGCCACCTACGGCGTGGTGTGGGCGGCCGATCGGTCGGAGGGCAGCTTCGATTACATGGCCGGCGTCCGTGTCGCCCCCGACGCCACGCCGCCGGCGGGGTTTACCACCCTGCGCATCCCGGCCGCGACCTATGCCGTCTTCCGCATCACGCTGAACGGCGGCCCCCTGCACCCCCAGGTCAAGACGGCCATGGGCCGCATCTGGGGCGAGCTGATCCCGGCGTCAGGCCTCAAGGTGGCGGACAGCCCGGACTTCGAGCTTTACGACAGCGAATTCGCGCCCACCCGCCCCGGCGCCATCATCGATTTCCATGTGCCGGTGGTGACGTGAGCGGGCCTTTGACGATCAGTGGCCCTTCACCGGGCCGCCGTCCTTGCGTCGGCCGCTGAGGGCGGCGATGACACCGTGCAGGGTGCGCACCTCCTGCTCCGTCATGTGCGCGCGCTGCAGCATGTTGCGGATGTTGCGCACCATGCTGGGGCGCTTTTCCTCGCTGGTGTAAAAGCCGGTGGCGTCCAGCTCCAGCTCCAGGTGCTCGAACAGGTTGACCAGCTCCTCCTTGGTCGCCGGGCGGGAGTTGCCGGTGTAGAGCTGCCGCTCCGGCCCCTCATAGCCCGCCTGGAACCATTCGTGCGCCACCAGCAGCACGCACTGCGCCAGGTTCAGGGAGGAGAAGCCCGGGTTCAGCGGGATGGTGATGATGGTGTCGGCCAGCGCGATGTCGTCATTGACCAGGCCCGTGCGCTCCGGCCCGAACAGGATGCCGACGCCGCGACCCACCTGGGCGTGCGCCCGCATCTCCGTCGCCGCCTCGCGCGCCGTCAGCACGGTCTTGACCATGTAGCGGGGGCGCGCCGTGGTGGCGTAGACCTTCTGCAGGTCGGCGATGGCGTCCTTGGTGCTCTCGTACACGCGGGCCTGGTCCAGCACCAGGGTGGCGCCGGCCGACGCCGACACCGCCTTTTCATTGGGCCAGCCGTCGCGCGGGTTCACCAGGCGCAGGTCGGTCAGGCCGTGGTTCAGCATGGCCCGCGCCACGGTGCCGATGTTCTCCCCCAACTGGGGCTCCACCAGGATGACGGCCGGGCCCGCGCCCTCCTCCGTCCCTTCAGCCTGGGATTTGGCGAGCATACGGCGGTCGGTTCCACTCATGGCGGGGGGTCCTGAACTGGCTTTCGTCCCTCACGCGGCGGGGACGGTGGCCCCCGCGCGGTAGAGACAATAGGTGATGCTGTCGAACAGCGCGTTGAACGAGGCGTCGATGACGTTGGCGGATACCCCGACGGTAACCCAAGGGGCGCCGTCCGGCATCCGCGTTTCGATCATGACGCGGGTCACCGCCTTGGTGCCGTCCTGGGGGGTCAGGATGCGGACCTTGTAGTCGACCAGCCGCATCCCGTCCAGATGCGGGTAGGCGGGGATCAGGGCCTTGCGCAGCGCCGTATCCAGCGCGTTGACCGGGCCGTTACCCTCCGCCACCGTCATCAGGGCGTCGGCCACGCCCGGCACCTCCAGCTTGGCGGTGGCCTCCGACAGGGTCACCAGCTGCCCCTGGGCGTTCCAGCGCCGCTCATCCAGCACGCGGAAGGAGATGAGGCGGAAATAGTCCGGCAGGGTGCCCAGCGCGCGCCGCGCCAGCAGTTCGAAACTGGCCTCGGCGCCATCATAGGCGTAGCCCTCGAACTCCCGCCGCTTCACCGCCTCCACCAGCGCGCCCACGCGCGGGTCGCTGGGCTCGATGCTGATGCCCACCTCGCGCAGGCGGGCCAGGACGTTGGAGCGGCCGGCCTGGTCCGACACCACCACGTGGCGCCGGTTGCCCACCGCCTCCGGCGGCACATGCTCATAGCTGGTGGGGTCCTTCTCCACCGCCGAGACGTGCAGGCCACCCTTGTGCGCGAAGGCGCTTTCGCCGACATAGGCCGCATGGCGGTTGGGCGCGCGGTTCAGCCGGTCGTCCAGCAGGCGGCTGACATGGACCAGGCGGCCCATGCCCTCCTCATCCACGCCGGTCTCATACCCCATCTTCAGGGACAGCGTGGGGATGAGGGAGATGAGGTTGGCGTTGCCGCAGCGCTCCCCCAGGCCGTTCAGGGTGCCCTGGATCATGCGGGCGCCGGCGCGCACCGCCGCCAGGCTGTTGGCCACGGCGTTCTCGGTGTCGTTGTGGCAATGGATGCCCAGCCGGTCGCCGGGAATCTCCCGCGCCACGGCCGCCACGATGGCCTCCACCTCGTGCGGCAGGCTGCCGCCATTGGTGTCGCACAGCACCACCCAGCGGGCCCCGCCCTCATAGGCCGCGCGCACGCAGGCCAGGGCATAGTCCGGGTTGGCCTTGTAGCCGTCGAAGAAATGCTCCGCGTCGAACAGCGGCTCACGCCCCCGGGCCGCCGTCTCCGCCACGCTGTCGCGGATCAGGTCCAGGTTTTCCCCGCGCGGGATGTTGAGGGCCACGTCGACATGGAAGTCCCAGGTCTTGCCCACCAGGCAGACGCCGGCGCCCGCCACCCCGTCCGTGGCGTTGAACAGGGCGTTCAGCCCCGGATCGTTGCCGGCGCTGCGCCCCGGCCGGCGGGTCATGCCAAAGGCCGTCAGCCGCGCCCGCTTGAAACGGGGCGGGTCGGCGAAGAAGGCGTCGTCCGTGGGGTTCGCACCCGGCCAGCCGCCCTCGATATAGTCGATGCCCAACGCATCCAGTTCCCGCGCGATGGCCGCCTTGTCGGCCGCGGTGAAGTCCACGCCCTGGGTCTGCGCGCCGTCGCGCAGCGTGGTGTCGTACAGATAGATGCGGGGGCGATCGGTCATAACCAGGCCAGATAACGTAATGGAGTTGCGACAATGGCCCATCACACGCAACGAAGCAACCTTGCAAGCCCTCAGGCGCGGACATGGCCGCCCTGCCGGATGCGGCCCGCCCGGGGCCGCGCCCCCACGGGATGGATCGCGATGACATTGATATAGGCCGCCGGCCGCCTCCCAATGTGACTGACTGTGACAATCGAGAACGGCCACTGGATAGAATTAACCAATCAAATTTGCGAAGGCCTCCAGACGGACGTTGCGTTCTTTTGTTCGGAACCTATACTTTTTGTATAGGGAAACTCCCTGTATTCCGAACCGCTATAGTTAATATCGAAAATTTTATCGACTTTTACTGACAGGCGGCGCCCCTTTCGCGCCCCGCCCTGCCGCCGCCCCGCTCCGGTATCCATCCCTTTTCAAGGAAACCGTCCATGACGCTTTGGCTGAACCTGTCGTTGCGCGCCAAGGTCCTCCTCTCCTTCCTGGCCGTCCTGGTCTTCATGTCGGCCCTGGGCGGCACCTCCTTGTGGACCCAGGCCAGCCTGGGGCGGACGACGGACACCTTGGCCGGCCGGGCGCTGCCCAACGCCGTGCGGCTGGGGGAGTTGATGGAAAGCTTGAACCGCTACCGCCGCCTGGAACTGCGCCTGGCGCTGGCCGCCGCTGTGCACGACGCCGGCGACATCAAGGGCGCGGAGGATGATGTGCCCAAGACCCGTGCGGCGGTGGAGACGGCCATCCGCGATTACACCGCCAACGTCAACGCCGACAGCCCGGATGGGCGCTTCCTGCGCACCTTCACCGAGGCCTGGCAGCGCTATACCGCCGCCACGGCCAAGCTGGTGAGCCTGATCGATGCGCATGACGATGCCGGCATGCAGGGTTTCGCCGCCGGTCCGTTGAAGGACGCCTTTCGCGCCGTCATCAGCCCCCTGACCGACACGCTGGAATGGAACGCCCGCCAGGGACGGGAGATGGCCCAGGCGGCGGCGGCCACCCGCGAGGCGGCGCGCACCGCCGTGCTGGGGGCGTTGGCCGCCAGCCTGGCCTTGGGACTGGCGGTCATATTGGCCATGTCGCGCACCGTGGCCCGGCCCTTGACCGCCATGGCGGAGGCGTTGGGCCGTCTGGCGCGCGGTGACCTGGAGGTGGCCCTGCTGGCCCAGGAGCGGCGGGACGAGGTCGGCCTGCTGGGCCGGGCGCTGTCCGTCTTCCGCGACAACGCCCTGGCCGTGCGGCGGCTGGAACAGGAACAGACGGCCCTGCGCGCCCAGGCGGAACGGGAACGCAAGGCGGCCCAGGCGGCGGTGGCGGACGCCTTCGAGGCCCAGGTGGCCAGCCTGGTCGACGCCCTGGCCGGCGCCGCGCGGGAGATGAAGGACACGGCGGAGTCCATGGCGGAGGCGGCGGGCATCACCCGCGACCGCTCCAGCGCCGTCGCCGGCACCGCCCTGCAGACCTCGGCCAACGTGCAGATGGTCGCCACCGCGTCGGAGGAGCTGGCCGCCACGGTGCAGGAGATCGCGCGCCAGGTCGACCGCTCCCGCCTGCAAGCCCAGGACGCCATCACCGACTGCGCCACCTCCACCGAGGTGGTGGGCCAACTGCGGGACAGCACCAGCCGCATCACCGAGGTGGTGGAGATCATCGCCGGCATCGCGGCGCAGACCAACCTGCTGGCCCTGAACGCCACCATCGAGGCGGCGCGCGCGGGTGAGGCTGGCAAGGGCTTCGCCGTCGTCGCCGGCGAGGTCAAGGCGCTGGCCACGCAGACCGCCAAGGCGACCGAGGACGTGACCGCCCAGGTGCAGCGCATCCAGGGCCTGAGCGAGCGCACGGCCGCCGCCATCGCGGGCATGCACCGCGCCATCACCGGCATGGCCGACATCGCCATGGCCATCGCGTCCGCCGTGGAGGAACAGACCGCCGCCACCCGTGAGGTGGCCCGCGGCATCAACGAGGCCGCCACCGGCACCGAGGACATGTCGCGCGACATCATCCAGGTCAGCGCCGCCGCCACCACCACCGGCAGCGCCGCCACCCAGATCAAGGGGGCGTCCGGCAAGCTGGCCGAGCATGCCGAGGTGCTGACCGGCGCGGTGGAACGGTTTTTGGGGACGGTGCGGGCGGCGTGAAGGGGGCGGGAAAGTAGTAGGGCGGCGTGGGCCCCTGGATCGTGTCCCTGGGCCCGATGCCGCCCGCCCACCGGTGCTTATTCGACCTGGCAGCCCTGCTGCTCGTAGGCGAAATCACCTCCCTGGAGGGAGATCTTCATTCTGCAGGCCGAGGCCTGCACCGGGCGGATGGGGCCCAGGCAAACAGCGCCACCAGGCGTGAACGCCTCCAGATACCAGATGTGGCCGACATAGGTGATGAGCTCCGTCGACTGCTTCGGCTGCAGCGTCGTGTAGTGGGTCAGGACCCCATCAAATCCCGCCCACAGCACGTTGATCTGGCTGTTGGTGGTGTTCTGCAGGTTCAGGCCGGTCTTCACGCGCGACGGCGGCGACGGCTCCTGCTGATTGTCGCATTGCTGCGCACCGGCGTACGAGGCGGACAACAGGGGCAAAGCGAGAGCGCAGAAGAAAGCGAATTTACGCATGATCGATCTCCTCAATACCTGAGATTCATTAGGCGTCACAAAAAATACCGACCACAGAATCTTTCCTGCCAAGCTTTAATTTTTTGTATTACTGAATCCACCGAAGCATTATCCCCAGCGACAAGTCGAACCAAGTGTCATGGGGCATTCATAACAGGCAGTTGCTCATATTTGCCTGGTTTGTACATCAATTCGGCTGACTAAGCAAAATCAGAGCGTTGAACACCCCCGTCAGGCTGGCGGCAGGACAGGATTCAGCCGTGGCGTTCCGGCCAACGGCAATTTTCCTTCCATCGAGATACCTGATAGTTATAATTTTCATCTCACATTCCTTCGCCAGACGCCGCACAACCGCACCAAATCCATCATCTCAGGACCCGACTCCTTACCTGATCAATAAACGGCGCGCTAACAGACCAACTGAACCCGCCAATAGACTTCCACCTGGCGCCCTTCTCCTCGCCGAATCTTGGCATGATTGACAGCGGACGGGGCAGGATCGTCCCTATGTTGGATGGCTGCTTGCCTGACAGGTGGTGCGGTGGCGTCCGCCCCGGCCGCAACGGCCGCCTGACCGCCGGCAAGATTACCGACTGGACGACGGTCGGTTCCGGGGAACGTCGTCATCGGAAATCCCGCGCTTGGTCGAAAGGGAAAGAACCGCACGCGGCCGATCCGATACCCCTTGGCCTTTCGTGGGGTGGGGTATGGCGCGCGCCGTATCCCTTCCTCCATAGCCCTGATCCGGCGCCCCTGCCCAGAAGACCCCCCGCCCCGGCCGCGCGTTGACAGCCCCGGGGGCAGTGCCCACCTTTGGCCGGCCCCCTTCGCAGGAAGCCATCCCTCGCATGCCGGCGCATACCGCAATTCCCTTCGCCGACCCCGCCTTCATGAATCCCGACGGGTTCCATCGGCAGGGGCGCGGCCTGATCGACCAGGGCCGTCCCGAGGACGCGCTGCCCATCTTCCAGCATGCGGCCCTGCTGGCCCGGCAAGGCGACAGCCAAGGGGTCGTCGACGCGGATCGCCTGGGCCGCATCCTCTATGACGTGGGCTATTGCCTGTATGACCTGGGCCGCACCGACGAGGCGCTGGTGGAGTTCCAGGAGGCCGTGGCAGCGGCGGAACGGGGCGATGCCCAAGGCCTGGTGCATGGCGACAGCCTGGCCGCCTGCCAACACCTGGTGGGCACCTGCCTGGCCCGCCTGGGCCGGGATACGGAAGCGCTCGCCTGGTTCCAACAGGCGGCGGAGGCGGCGAGCCGGGGTGATGCCCAGGGCCACGTGGACCGCGAGGCCGTGGGCCACAGCCTGCACCAGGCCGCCGCCTGCCTGGCGCGCCAGGGCCAGCCCGACCAGGCCCTGCCCTGGCTGCAGCAGGCCGTGGCCGCCAAGGAGCAAGGCGACGCCGCCGCGCGCGTGGACCACGCCAGCCTGGGCGCCAGCCTGCACCTGATGGCGGACTGCCTCTACGCCCTGGGCCTGGTCGAGGACGCGCTGGTCTGGTTCCAGCGCAGCGTCCAAGCGCTGGAGCGCGGCGCCCCCGACGCCCCCGTGAACCACGACGACGTCGGCCGAGCCCGCCTGCGCGTCAGCCACTGCCTGATGGACCTGAAGCGCCCGGCGGACGCCCTACCCTGGGCGCTGGCCGCCGTCACGGCGGTGGAGGATGGCGACGCCGCTGGCCGCGTGAACCTGGAAGGCCTGTGCCACGCCTTGCAGGCGGTGGGCGACACGCTGGTCAGCATGGGCCGCTTCGACGAGGCCATGGACTGGTACCGCCACGCCGCCGAGACCGCCGAACACGGCGACCCCGCCGGCCTGGCCGCCACCCTCACCGCCGGCGCCGCCTGCCTGCGCAGGCTGGGCCGCATGGAAGAGGCCGGCGCCTGGGAGCTGAGGGCCAAGGCGCCGGTGGGGTGAGCCTTATTTCCGTTCCGGCGCCAATCCTTGCGCCGCCAAGTCGTCGCTGGTGGCGCGAGCCTCGTCATGCAGGGCTGCATAGGCGATGGCCCGATAGCGGAAGGCCGCCGCATCCCGGGGGCGCAGGGCGATGACCCGGCTCAGGTCGCCGATGGCGGCCTGGTAGCGATCCTGGTCCAACGCGATCGCGCCCCGGGCGCGCAGCGCGTCGGCGTAGGTCGGGTCCAGCGCGACAGCGGCGTCCAGGTCGGCCAGGGCATCCGCCATGCGATCCTGGGCACGGTAGATCGCGGCGCGGCGCAGCAGGGCCTGCGGCGTGTGCGGCTTGAGGTGTAATGCCTCATCCAGGTCGGTCAGCGCGGCGGCGTCCCGGCCCTGGGCCTGCAAGGCCAAGCCACGGTTCAAATGCGCGCCCGCGTTGGCAGGATCGCGGGCCAGGACCGCCGTGAAGTCAGCGATGGCCGGGTCCCAGGCCGCCTTGCCCATATAAGCGGCACCGCGATTGTTGCGCGCGTCGGCCAGGCCAGGGTCGATCGCCAGCGCGCGGTCGTAGTCCGCGATGGCGGCATCTGGCGCGCCGACCGCCAGATAGCTGTCGCCCCGCGCCTTGAGAGCGCGGGCGTCCTGGGGATCGAGGGCGATGGCCTTGCTGAACTCAGCGATTGCCCGCGTGGCATCGCCCGCCGCCTGCAGGCTCAAGCCGATGTCGCTGTAGGCCTCCGCCATGCGCGGATCAAGACGCACCGCCTCGGCAGCGTCAGCCTGCGCCCGGGTGGCGTCGCCCTTGGCACGATAGCCCGCCGCGCGAAACCGCCAGGCCGCCGCGTTGGCCGGATCCAGGCGGATGGCGGCACCTTCATCCGCTATGGCGCGGTCGATCTCGTTGCGCTGGAGATAAAGCACGCCACGGCTGACATACAGCGTGGGGTCGTCCGGTTTCAGCGCGATGGCATTGTCGAAATCCGCCAACGCGGCATCGCGGTTCCCCCGCTTCAGGAACAAAGCGGCACGGTCGACATAGCCTGTCAGCAACTTGGGGTCCACCGCCACCGCGCGCTCATAATCCGCCAGCGCCCGCGCATCGTCGCCTTGCTCGGCATAAGCCAGGCCACGGTCGACGTAAAGCCTGGCGTCCGCCTGACCCGCCCGCAGCCGCAGATCGATGGCGGCGCTGTAATCGGCGATGGCGCGGTCCAGGTCACCCGCCTGGTGCAGGTAAAAGGCCCGGTTGCGTAGGGCCCCGGCCCGAACCTGGTCGGGCTCCCTGGCTTCGATGATGCGGGTACAGGCGGGAATGGCCTCCTGCGCCGAAGCTTCCGCGCAGTGCTGCCGATCGAAATTCGTGCGCGCCGCGGTCGACGCCGATTGCGCGCCGGCGGAATTGACGATGGCCGCAACCGCCAGCAGCCCCAGGCCGAACGCCCCCGCGCCCCTGCTCATGCCCCCGCCCCCTCATTCGCCCGCCCCTTATCAGGGGAAGCTTCCGCCAGTATTGCCCGCCAGAAGCGCCGGCGCAACTCGGGTTGGCACTCAGGCCCGCTTCCACGTCGTGCCCTGGGGGCCGTCCTCCAGCACCACGCCTTGGTCCAGCAGCGCCTTGCGGACGCGGTCGGCCTCGGCGAAGTTCTTGGCGGCGCGGGCGTCCTTGCGGGCCTGGATGGCGGCCTGGATGGCGGCCTCGTCCAGGCCTTCCGCGCCCTTCGGCGTCCAGCGGAACCAGGCCTCGGGGTCCTGGGACAGCAGGCCCATCAAGTTGGCGGCCGCCTTGAAGCTGGCGGCCACGGCCTGGCGGGCGGCCCCGTCCGTCTCCTTGTGGAAGCGGTTGGCCAGTTCGTGCAGCAGGCTGAAGGCCAGCGGCGTGTTCAGGTCATCCTCCAGCGCCGCCAACACGTCGGCCGGCACATCGGCGGCCGGCACGGCGCCCGCCTCCCCCTGGGCGATCTCCCCCTGGGCGGCGCGCAGCACGCCGTACCAACGGTCCAGCGTGGCCTTGGCCTGGCGCAGGCCTTCCTTGGAGAAGTCCAGCGGCTGGCGATAGTGGGCCTGCAGCAGCGCCAGGCGCAGGGCCTCGCCCGGCACCTCGTCCAGCAGTTCCGCCACCGTGAAGATGTTGCCCAGCGACTTCGACATCTTGTCGCCGGACATGGTGAGGAAGCCGGCGTGGACCCAGTAGTTGGCCATGACCGGGGTGCCGTGGGCGCAGCGGCTCTGCGCAATCTCGTTCTCATGGTGGGGGAAGATCAGGTCCAGCCCGCCGCCATGCACGTCGAACACCGGGCCCAGGTGGGCGGCGGTCATGGCGCTGCACTCGATATGCCAGCCAGGGCGGCCGCGGCCCCAGGGACTGTCCCAGCCCGGCTGGTCCGCCGCCGACGGCTTCCACAGGATGAAGTCGGCCGGGCTTTTCTTGTAAGGCGCCACCTCCACCCGCGCGCCGGCGATCATCTCATCCTGGCTGCGGCGCGACAGGCGGCCGTAATCGGGCATGGACGGCACGTTGAACAGCACATGCCCCTCGGCGGCATAGGCGTGGCCGGACGATATCAGCCGATCGATCATGGTGATCATGGCGCCGATGTGCCCGGTGGCGCGCGGCTCCACATCCGGGCGCAGCAGGTTCAGGGCGTCCATGTCGGCATGGAACTGCGCCGTCGTCGTCTCCGTCACCGTCTCGATGCTCTGGCCCAGGGCCTTGGCCCGGTCCATGATCTTGTCATCGACGTCGGTGATGTTCCGGGCGTAGGTCACGGTCGGGTACAGGTGCTTCATCACCCGCGCCAGCAGGTCGAAGGCGGTGAAGGTGCGGCCGTTGCCGATATGGGCGTAGCTATAGACGGTGGGACCGCAGCAATAGATCCGCACATGGCTGGCGTCGACGGGCACGAAGACTTCCTTCGCGCGGGTGAGCGTGTTGTAGAGCTGGAGCGCCATGTGGAGTTGACCTGGGTTGGAAGATAACGACGATACTGGTTTGATAACACGAACGATTTAAGCGGCGACGCCTTAGGCTGTCTGGCCGGACAGGCGGGCCAGCGCCCGATCCCGCCCGATGAGCGGCAGCAGGGTCTTCAGTTCCGGCCCATGCTCCAGGCCCGTCAGCGCCAGGCGCAGGGGCATGAACAGGGCCTTGCCCTTGGCGCCGGTGGCGGCCTTCACCGCGTCCACCCACTGGCCCCAGGTGTCGGGCCCCCAAGGGGCCGGCGGCAGCACCTGGGCGGCGGCGGCCAGGAAGGCGGCATCGGTCACCACGGGCGCCAGCGGCGCGTGGGTGATGTCCCACCAGCCCCGGGATTCGGCCACGTGGGTGATGTTGGGCCGCACCGCCAGCCAGAAGGCCTCGTCCGCCCCAGTCATGCCCAGGGCCGGCAGGCGGTCCGCCACCGCCGCGTAGGGCATGTGGTGCAGGATCTGGGCGTTCAGGCGGTGCAGGTCCTCGGCATCGAACTTGGGCGTGCCCCGGCCGACCTTGGCCAGGTCGAAGTCGGCCACCAGTTCATCCAGCGTTCCCTTGGCCTCCACCGCGTCCGACGTGCCGATCTTGGCCAGCAGCGACAGGATGGACAGCGGCTCCAGCCCCGATTCCTCGCGCAGGCTTTTCAGGCTCAGGCTGCCCAACCGCTTGGACAGGCCGGCGCCGCTGGCGTCGGTGATCAGGGGAAAATGGCCGAAGGCGGGAACCGGCCCGCCTAAAGCCTCGTACAGCTGAATCTGCACGGCGGTGTTGGCCACATGGTCCTCACCCCGGATGACATGGGTGATGCCCAGCTCGATATCGTCCACCACCGAGGCGAAGGTGTACAGCGGCTGGCCATCCTCGCGGATCAGCACCGGGTCGCTGAGGTCCTGGCCCTGGAAGCGCTGGGTGCCCCGCACCAGGTCGTCCCAGACGACGGGGGCGTGCTCCAGTTTCAGGCGCCAATGCGGGCGGCGCCCCTCCGCCTCCAGCCGGGCGCGGTCGGCGTCCGTCAGGCGCAGGGCGGCGCGGTCGTACAGCGGCGGGCGGTGCTGGGCCAGCTGGGCCTTGCGCTTCAGGCCCAACTCATCCGGCGTCTCATAGCAGGGGTAGAGGCGGCCGGCGGCCTTCAGCCGCTCCGCCGCGGCGGTGTAGCGGTCCAGCCGGTCGGACTGGCGGGCGTAGCGGTCCCACGTCAGGCCCAGCCAGCGCAAATCCTCCTCGATGCCGGCGGCGAACTCGGCCGTCGACCGCTCCCGATCCGTGTCGTCCATGCGCAGCATGAAGCTGCCGCCTTGGCGGCGGGCGAACAGCCAGTTCATCACCGCCGCGCGGGCGTTGCCGATGTGCAGGCGGCCGGTGGGGCTGGGCGCGAAACGGACGGCGACAGGGCTCATGGGAAAAGCGGACCTTCAGGAAAACCAAGGCCGGCAGCGATACCATGAAGCGGCCCAAAAAACAAAAGGCGGAGCCACCGGCCCCGCCCCTCGATTTGATGTCAGCGGCCAACCCCGTCAGAACTTCTTGCGGTGGAAGGCGGCGGCCAGCGCCTTGACGGAGGCCGCCTGCTTCACCGTGCCCTCGCTCTTGGGCGGCGGGGCGCCGTTCAGGATGGGCGGTTGGTTGGCCAGGCGGGTGCCGCCCATGCGGGCGACGATGGCGTCCAGCTGGGCCTGGGTCAGGCGCTGCGGCGCCGGGGCCCGGCGGCTGGTGGCGCCGCTGGGTGCCGCGGCGGCGGGGGCCATGGCGGGCACGGCGGGGCCGCCCCGGTATGCCCGCTCGATGGCGGCGCCGGTGATGCCCTTCAGGAAGGGCTTGCACAGGCCGCGCATCAGTTGCTCGTCCGCCAGGGCCCAGGCCATCAGGATGCGCTGCGCCTGGGCGCGGCTGCCCTGCGCCTGGGCCATCGCCTCGCGGATTTTCATGGTGACGTAGGTTTCGCTCATGGAACGGGCCCCCACCGGCCGGCGGTCCACGCCGGACCAGCCTTTCTAAATCGCCGCGCACTCACCGCCTGGCGCCATCGACCACGGCCGGCGGCATGCCCATATAAGGCAGAGATAAGAAAAGTTTAGCGCAGGAGCCCCCGAACCGGAACGGAAAAGAAACCGACCGCATCCGCCGGCCGACCCCGCCTTGCAACCATCCTTGGTGTATAAACCATCGGACGAGGCTCGGCAGGCCGGCACCACCGCCGTATAGTCCGCATAGTCCGTCCACGCTCGCGACCTGGCCCCCACCACGACCCACCCCATGCTGATCGAGATCGTCGCCGACTTCGTCTGTCCGTGGTGCTACATCGGCAAGCGCCGGCTGGAGCGCGCGCTGGCCCAGCGCCCGACGCAACAGCCGGAGGTGCGCTGGCTGCCCTTCCAGCTGGACCCCGACACGCCGCCCAGCGGCATCGACCGCACCATCGACCAGCTGTCCAAGTTCGGTAGCGTGGAGCGCATCCGCCAGGTCAACACCCTGCTGGAACAGACGGCGGCGGCCGAGGGCCTGACCCTGAACCTGGACCGCATCCACCGCACCCCCAACACGCTGGACGCCCATCGCCTGCTGCGCCATGCCGACGCCAACGGCCAGGGCGGCGCCCACACCCAGGAGCTGGCCGCCGCGCTGCAGGCCGCCTTCTTCCGCGACGGCCGCGACATCGGCGACCGCGCCGTGCTGGCCGCCATCGCGGGGGAGGTGGGGTTGGACGCCGATGCGGCCGCCGCCTTCCTGCACAGCGACGCCGACCGCGACGCCCTGCGCCAGGCGCTGGCCACCGTGCGCCAGCTGGGCATCCAGGCGGTGCCCTGCTTCATCTTCAACCGACTCTATTCCCTGTCCGGCGCCCAGGAACCGGGCGCCTTCCTGCCCCTGCTGGACCTGGCGGGGTCGGAGGGCGTGGTGGCCAGCGTGGCAGGCTGACCCGGAACCACCGCCCCTATCGCAGGCTGGTCATGTAGAACCCGCCCACCAAAGGCCGGGTGCACAGTAACGGCCCCGGCGTCCAGTCGGGTATCGGTTCACATTGGAAACGTACGGCCCGCGCCGCGGCCGGATCATAGATCAGAGTCTTGTCCGCAGGCGGGTCGCCGACCATGCCGGCCGCCCCCCAATGGAACTCCAGATGCCGGGGCTGGTCCGGCGGAAGGCGCGTCACCGCCCAGGCATAGTAGGGGGCGCACAAGGCGAAGTGGATGTAATCGCCAGCCACCATGGCCAAGGCCATGAGAGGCCAGACGACCGCCATCATGATCAGCCCACGTCGGGCATCCCGGAACAGGAATAGCCATGCAAGGCGCCCCAAGGCCCACAGCACCGCCGGTCCGCCAATGAACAAACAAAGGCATAGGGTCCCCACCGTGGGCCGCATGGAAATGATCGTGCTGAGGGCCAGTACCCCCCAGACCGGCGGCCCCAATGGCCGCCAGTCACACCACCAGACCGTGTGTCCGGCCCCCGCCCCGCCCCCACTGTTTATCATTTCCTCTTTCCCGGCATCCTCGTCCCATCCACCTTAAGCAGGGATGAGCATCGCCGGATGGCAGCTTTTCAGCAGTTTCCGTGCACGCAAAAGCGGGAACCGCCCAGCCCACTAAGGGATTTAAGCGACATGTCCCAGACCGAACCCGACACCGCGCCCGAGATCGCCCATATCACCACCCCGCTGCTGGATGTGGCCTACATCACCGGCGGGCCGGCCGACGGGCCGCCGGTGATGCTGCTGCACGGCTGGCCGGACGACGCCCACACCTGGGACCGGGTGGCGCCGGCCCTGTGGGAAGCGGGCTACAAGACGGTGGCGCCCTGGCTGCGCGGTTTCGGCCCCACGCGCTTCCTGTCCAGCCAGACCGCCCGCTCCGGCCAGATCGCCGCCCTGGCGCAAGACGCGCTGGACCTCGCCAACGCCCTGGACTGGCAACGCTTCAGCGTCATCGGCCACGACTGGGGCGCCCGCATCGCCTATTTCCTGGCCGCCGTCGCCCCCGACCGCCTGTGCCGCGCCGCCGCCCTGTCGGTGGGGTGGGAGCCGGGCAGCCTGCCCACCCCGTCCCTGCCCCAGGCCCAGCGCTACTGGTACCAGTGGTTCCTGACGACGGAGCGGGGGGCGGAAACCATCTGCCATGACGGCAAGGCCTTCGCCCGCTATCAGTGGGACAGCTGGAGCCCTGCCGGCTGGTATGAGGAGGCGGAGTTCGAGCGGACGGCGGCCGCCTTCGAGAACCCCGACTGGGCGGCCATCACCCTGCACTCCTACCGCGTGCGTTGGGACGAGGCCAAACCCGACACGCGCTACGCCGAGATGGAAAAGCGCCAGCGCGCCGCCCGCACCCTGGGCGTGCCCACCCTGATGATCCAGGGCGAGGATGACCGCTGCACCCTGCCCGCGACGACGGCGGTCAACGAGGGCCACTTCACCGGCCCCTACCGCCGGGAGGTGCTGCCGGGCGTGGGCCACTTCCCGACACGTGAGGCGCCGGAAGCGGTCAGCCGCCTGTTGCTGGATTTCCTGGCCGGCCCCACGCTGGGGGATTGATCGGCACTTGGCGGCGTGGTCGCTTTCGCGAGCGCCAATTTCCATGGCCCGCCTTCAGCCCCCGGAAACGGTCAGTTGCACGTAATCCAGCAAGGGCGGATCAAAACCCGCGCCATCCAGGGCGTAGGTCATCCCGCCGACCCTGACGCGATGCATGACCGTCGTGTCCACCAGTGTCTCGACGGTCAGATTATCGCGCATCTGCCTGAAATTGACGTTCGCGTTGAAGAAGTCCTTCTTTATCCGGGCCCAAAATCCCGTGCTCTCGC
Source organism: Nitrospirillum guaranorum (assembly GCF_034653275.1). Classification (NCBI taxonomy): domain Bacteria; kingdom Pseudomonadati; phylum Pseudomonadota; class Alphaproteobacteria; order Rhodospirillales; family Azospirillaceae; genus Nitrospirillum; species Nitrospirillum guaranorum. The sequence continues at coordinate 2,090,555 of NZ_JAYEES010000003.1, forward strand.
CCCAGAACGCGACGCCTACCCCTTCCCGACGCGCGGCGCTCAACATCTGTTCAGGATTGGATTCCAAGGCCGCATCCAATGCCGCGCCGTGAAGCGTCGCGGGCCCGATGAAGGAACCGACAAAGTTGTCCATGTCGCTAGTGAGCGGCCAGCCCTTGTTATTTAGGCGCCCATCCACCGGGATGGATCCAAGTTCGACATAGAGCACGGTGCCGGGGGGAATCGCGCCGATGCGATGGTCGGTCACCGCGCCCTCGATACCGGTGACGGTTTTACCCGAAATGCTTTTGATTTTCTGGTGGATCGCGGAGCCCGTGTAGTAGGCGGTCTTGAGGATCAGGGTCGCCAGGCTGGTCGACAGCGGCGCCAGACCGGCCTTGATGATGGATGCGGCCGGCGAGTTCCGGGCGCGCTGATAGGTGGAAAGCACGGACGTCTGATAGCCGTAGGCGCGCATGGGCTGGCCGAAGGCATCGGTGACGGACCTGAAATCGTAAAGCAGCGTTCTGTTGCTGTTATTGTTGATAACCATGCAAACCGGGGCGTATCCATCGCCGGCTTTATATTCGGGTTTGAAGGTCGTCATCGGCCGTCTCCATCTCGGCGGCGCCCGCACGCGACCGCCCACGCTGCACGTAAAACTACCATAGCACTCAGCCGCGCATCGCATAACGGGCAGCGTAGCGGCGGGCAGCGGCGCTGGCGGACGTCACTGCTTCCCTCGCCAAGAGGCATGCCCAGCCACCTCAGTCCCGGATCACCCGGGGCAGGCTGGTGATGGGTTCCAGGGTGATGCGGCGGAAGTACGTCTCCGCCCCTTCGGACTGCAGCTGGATGCGGCCGTGGGTCATGGGCGCCCATTCTTCGCCCTGCCGCATCCGCAGGTCACGCACCACCATCACCGGCACGCCGTTCACCACGTGCACCGCCTGGTCGCCCAGGACGTAGAGGTCCAGCACGTTCCACGCGCCCACCGGCTTCTCCGCGTTGCTGCCGGCCTCCACGTTCCAGGCCGGCTGCGTCACGGTGATCGCGCGGCCGCCCATCATGTAGCGGCGCTGGGGATCGATCAGCGCACGGTCACGCCCCACCTCGGTCACCGCCGTCACGTTGGGGCCCACCGGCACCACCATGCCGACGGAGCCCAGCATGATCTCGAACTCCGCCGCCGCCATCCAGGTGCCGTAGACGGCGCCGGGGGCACCATGGCTGTGGTACAGCAGGCCGTTGTTCCAAGGCAGGTCTAGGCGCGGGGCGTAGCGGGTCTTGCCCCACTTGTATTCCAGGCGCAGATGATAGTTGGCGTGGTCGCCCCGGTTGACGATGCCGCCCCAGGTCTGCCCGGTGATGAAAATCGCCGGCTCCCCCTCCTCCGTCACCACGTGGAAAATCCTGGACGCGGCGGCCTTGTCGGCGCCGATGGGCGCCTGGCCCGGCTGGGCCAGGTAGGTGCGCGCCGGATCGGGATAGCCCAGCCAGGCGTCCCAGTCGTCCAGGTCGCGACCGTTGAACAGGCTGACCGCCGGCCCGGCCGGGGCCGGCACGTCCACCAGGCGCAAATGCTGCGCCTGGAACGGCGGGTCACCCGCCAGCACCGCCTCCAGCGCCGGGCTGGTCGGCGCCCTGTCTGCCGCCTGGGCCGCCACCTGGGCCGAAGCCCCGCCACCCAGCCCCACCGCCAAAACCAGGGCAAACGCCACCCGCATCACCATATCGCCTCCCCACCTTCCTGATTATCTCCATGTTATCGATTTCATAGCAGCGGAAGTGACAAAACGGCAGAGGTTTGTAGCGGACCGCCGCGAAGTGGCTCCATGACCGCCCAACGAGATGGCCATTGCCCCGGCGTCGAGACCTGACCAGGCTGAGGCCTCAACGAGAGGGGAACAGCGGCATGAACGGATGGCGGTGCGACCGGCGCCGGGTGCTGGGGGGGCTGGCGGGCCTGGCGCTCACCGGCACGGTGCCGGCGATGGCGCGGGCCACGGAATCGGCCGCGCCCGCCCCGGCCACGCTGGCCGCGTTGCTGGACCGCTGGCGCGATGATCCCCACCCCGACCTCAAGGGCGTGGTGGTGCTGCGGCACGGCCAGCGTGTCGCGGAGACCTATTACAATAGCGACGATGCCGCCACCCTGCACGACATCCGCTCCGCCACCAAAAGTCTGACCAGCCTGCTGATGGGCATCGCCATCGACCGGGGCCAGGTGGCGGGCGTTGACGCCCCCATCACCCGCTACCTGCCTGCCCCTTTGCCGGCGGGATGGCCAGCGGGATGGGAATCCATCACCATCCGCGACCTACTGACCATGCGCGCCGGCCTGGCGGCCGACGACACCGACCCCGCCTCCCCCGGCAACGAAGACACCCTGGACGAAGCGGCGGAGAAGAACGGCGACTGGGCCACCGCCGCCCTGGCCGTGCCGGTGCGCGAGCCGCCGGGCCGCACTTACCAGTACTGCTCCCTGAACGCCTTCCTCACGGGCTTGATCGTGGAACGCGCCACGGGCCAGGGCCTGGACGCCTTCGCGCAGGAGGCCCTGTTCGCGCCGCTGGGCATCGCGGCCCACAGCTGGCGCCAGCTGCCCGGCGGCCACGGCACCGGCCAGGGCAACCTGTCGATTACCGCCCGCGACGCCGCCACCATCGGCCAGATGGTCCTGAACCAGGGAACCTATAACGGCCACCGCGTCATCAGCCGGCGCTGGCTCAGCGACAGCCTGGCCCGCATCCACCCCATCGCCGGCAGCGACCCCTATGCCGATTTCTACGGCTACATGTGGTACGCCAAGGATGAGCCCGTAAGCGACGGGCGGACCGTGCCGGTGCATTTCGCCTCCGGCAACGGCGGCAACAAGATCTACGTGGTGCCGTCGCTGGACCTGGTGGTGGCCATCACCTCCAGCGCCTACGGCAAGGGCTATGGCCAACGACGGTCGCAGGATATCCTGCTGGCCATCCTGGCGACCCTGTCCTGACGCCCATGGGCCTGATACCCCCGGGGCCTGAAGGACGGCGGCCGCCCAACAGAGGAGGCCGCCCCTCATGAAATCCTGCCTGCAACCCGGCCTGCGCCACAGCGAAAGCCTGACCATCGACGCCAGCATGCTGGTGCCCGCCCTGCCCGCCGCCTTCGGCGGCTTCCATGACATGCCGCCGGTGTTCGCCACCGCGCAGATGGTGGCCTTCATCGAATGGACCTGCGTGCAGGCCCTGGCGCCCTATCTGGAACCAGGGGAGCGCACCGTCGGCACCCATGTCGACGTCAGCCACGTGGCCGCCACCCCGGTGGGCATGACCGTCACCGCCACCGTGGAACTGATCGCCTTCGACGGCCGCGCCCTGCGCTTCAAGGTCGCCGCCCACGACGCCACCGGCCTGATCGGCGAAGGCTTCCACAGCCGGGGCGTGATCGACTACGCCCGCTTCATGGCGCGGGTGGAGAAGAAGGCGGCCTGCTGAGCGTCCCGATGGGCCGTCCCGATCGGGCGTCCCGGTAGGCCGTCGAGGTGCCCCCCACCCCGTTGAAAAAATTTCAGGGCCCTGTCGGTTCCGGGGGGCCCGGCCCGTCCTTCGGGGACTACTTCCTGAAAGGAGAGGACAATGCCCAGGCAAATCTTCATCAACCTGCCGGTGCGGGACCTGCCCAAGGCGATGGCGTTCTACACCGCCATCGGCGCGGTGAACAATCCGCAGTTCACCGACGAGACCGCCGCCTGCATGGTGTTCTCCGATACCATCTTCGTGATGTTGCTGACCCACGACAAATGGCGGGTTTTCACCCAGAAGCCGATCACGGACACGCACGCCAGCGGCGCGCTGATGCTGGCCCTGTCCTGCGACGACCGCGCCGCCGTGGACACCATGGCCGAGGCCGCGGGCCGGCACGGCGGCAAGGCCGATGTGAACCCGCGCCAAGACCTCGGCTTCATGTACAGCCGCAGCTTCGAAGACCCGGACGGCCACGTCTGGGAGCCGCTGTTCCTGGACGCCTCCCAGCTTCCCCCGCAGCCCTAGCCAGACACGGCGGCCAAGTCCCGACGGGACGAGCGCGCCGAACGGGCCGGGACCGGACCAGGGCAACCGCGTTGCACGTCCGGTCCCCGTCCTTCCATGGTCGGGTCCATCGACATCTCCCGCCCGCCGGCGAATACCGACCGGAAAGCCGGGAGCGACGGGCCGTCATACCGCCTTCCGGGCCAGAACGGTGCGACAGACATTCAGCAGGCCCAGGTACAACATCCCCAGAACCAAAAGACCACAAACGCCAAACCCAAGACTACAAATCAGCACAAGGGATTCATTCCGAAGCATCCTTGGCAAGGTGGCGATCAACATCGTCAGGACGACGATTTGATGGAGGGGGACCATCAGGAAATAATAGTCCAGCATCGCCAGCTGTCCCCGTGCGATAGCATCGGCGCGCGGAATTTCCCCTCGGCGATTATTGGGCCGGCGCCCAAACTCCCGCTTCAGCAGCGAGGAGGAATGCCACCAGGCGGCGAAGAAACAGGCCAGCAGCAGCAGTGGTGAGACGACCAAGCGGCTCAGCACGCCCGGCACACTGAAAACCAGGACGTTCAGGACAACGGACACCGCAGCCAGGATCATGAAAACGGAAACCGCCTTATCGATCCGGGCCACATCCTCATTGGACAAGACCACGCCACGCAGTTCCTTCCCGTTCGCGTGGTTGCTCCACAGCAAGCCCAATTGAAGATTGTTCCGCGGGCTTGAAAAACCGCGTATCAGCATGCTTTCACCCTTATTTCCCTGCCAGCCTGTGACCCCACGGCACTTCGAACCCGGCCACGAATAGAGATGTTGAAACAGACCGCCCCACAGACGCGGCATTCAATTGACGACACCGACAATCCCGTTGTCAATTATTAAACAACTCGGCCCGTTAACGGGCCGTTATTACGTCATAAATATTTATGCTTCATTCAATATTGAGCACAAAAAGGAACCGAAGCTCATCATTAGCTAAACCGTGCATTAACTTAACAAGATGACGAAGGGGGCGTACACTGAGCATTAAAAATGGCGTGGCGCTCAAAGCCGTGCGCCAGCAGAGAGGATACAGCACCGCCTTGGGCCCCAGCGATCTCTGGGCCCCTGCCTGATACCGCAATGCGTTCAGGAGGATGAGGGCATGACACAAGAGACCATACGCAATCTGTACAGAGATGGTTATCCCCTGACAGTCGCCCCCTCTGGTGAGGTTATCAGGCGGCGGGTTTGAGGTCGGCTTCGGGCGCCTCCTTCTGTGGCTTGGGGATACCGTCGCGGAAGGCCTGGAGGGGTGTTCTGCCCTTCATGCCGCGCCCCTGATGGGGCCGCTTGGTATTGTAGACGACCAGGTATTGGTCGAGCACGACCTGCATCTCTTCGATGGTGTCGAACCAGGTGCGGCGGCCTTCGACGCGGAAGTGCTCATCCAGCAGCGTGCGGTGCAGGCGCTCGACGATGCCATTGGATTGCGGGCGTTTGACCTTGGTCCGCTTGTGCTCGATGCCTTCCAGTTGAAGGAACAGTTCGTAGGGGTGCTGGTCCTCGCGGCCACAGAACTCGCGGCCGTTGTCGCTAAGCACGGCCTCGACGGTGGCGTCCTCGGCCTCGAAGGTGGGCAGCACGTCGTTATTCAGGGTCTGGACAGCGGTCAACGGCAACTTGTTGGCGTAGAGCCTGGCCCAGGCATGACGGCTGTGGCAGTCGATGGCGGTCTGCAGGTAGACCTTGCCCACACCCTTGAGGACGCCGACGAAGAAGGTGTCCACGGCCACCAGGGCGCCGGTGTGGGGCGCTTCGATGTGCCGTTCCCGGAACTCTGGGCTGAAGCGTTCCAGCAGGCGGATTTGCTCGTCCGAGAGGGTCAGCCTGCGCTCCGCCGTGCTCTTCTCCAGGCGCAGCAGTCGGTCGTGCTTGGTCAGCAGGTTGTGGCGCTGCCACACGCCACGCACGCCGCCGGATGATACCTGGATGTTCCGCATGGCCAGTTCCTGGGCCACCCGCAGAGGGCCGTGGCAGGGATGGGCCAGGGCATGGTCCAGCACCGCCGTTTCCACCTCCGCCGGCACGCGGTTGGGATGGGGGCCGCGCGGGCCGGGCAGACGGTCGATCAGGCCATCGGCGCCAAAGGTCTGGTAGTTCCGGCGGATCTCATAAAATTGCTGTCGGCTGTAGCCCATTACCTTGCAGGCTTTGCTGACGTTGCCGAGGTCGGACGCAAGTTCAAGCAGGCTCAGCTTACGGCGTGCTACCTTCTGTGCCGTGGTCATGTCGTTCTCCGGTCTTTGGGTTGATGTTGCTCGCAACTCCATCAAACCCTACCAGAGGTGGCATGGCCACACCGGCTCCCGCGGGGGCCGGTGTGGCCGGGACTGTCAGGTCATTACTCTCTCAGCACACGCAATCCCGTGGAATGGACGTGGGAACGGCTGGGGGAGGCGGCGGCGGGTGTCGCCAGCGTCGGCCGGGCCATTGGCCATATGGAGGACATGCGGGCGCATGAGGCGCCGGTGGTGCGGCGCATCGGCGTGGCCGACCTGGGCGAGGCCATCGCCGCCGGCTTCCGCGACTTCGGCGCCTTCCGCACCGATGTCTTCGCGCTGTGCATCATCTATCCCATCCTGGGCTGCGTTCTGGCCCGGGCGGCGGTGAACCTGAACATGCTGCCCATGCTGTTCCCGCTGGCGTCCGGCTTCGTGCTGGTTGGCCCGGTGGCGGCCATCGGCCTGCTGGAGATGAGCCGGCAGCGGGAGCGCGGCGCCCAGCCCAGCTGGCGCGAGGCGTTCGGGCCCCTGCGGTCGCCGGCCATCGCCGCCATCGCGGCCCTGGGTTTCCTGCTGACGGTCATTTACTTCGCCTGGCTGTACGCCGCTCAGGGCATCTATGACGCCACGCTGGGCCCGCAGCCGCCGGCCTCGGTGGCGCAGTTCGCGGCCGACGTGGCGGGCACCAGCGCCGGTTGGACCATGATCGCGGTGGGCTGCGCCGTGGGCGCCGGCTTCGCGGCCGTAGTGCTGGCCATCGCCGCCATCAGCTTCCCCCTGCTGCTGGACCGCGACGTGCCGCTGCACACCGCCGTCGGCACCTCCATGCGGGCGGTGTGGCGCAACCCGGGGGTCATGGCGCTGTGGGGCCTGATCGTGGCGGGAAGCTTGCTGGCGGGCACCCTGCCCGCCTTCGTCGGCCTGATCGTGGTGATGCCGGTGCTGGGCCACAGCACCTGGCACCTCTACCGCCGGCTGGTGGCGTAACACCACCGGCCGGGACACCACCAGCCGGGGCCACCCTGACCGCAAGCTGGAAGACGGGACGCCGGTACAGGCGGCGCCCCGTCCACCGGTGTCTTTACGCCTGCGCCAACGCCTGACCCAGGTCGGCTAGGATGTCGTCGATATGCTCGATGCCGATGGACAGGCGGACATAGCCGGGGGTGACGCCGGTGGCCGCCTGGTCCTCCGCCGACAGCTGGGAATGGGTGGTGCTGGCCGGGTGGATGGCCAGGCTGCGCGCGTCGCCGATGTTGGCCACGTGGTAGAACAGCTTCAGCGCGTCGATGAAGCGGCGCCCGGCGTCGGCGCCGTCCTTAAGCTCGAAGCCCACCAGGGCGCCATGCCCGCCCTTCAGCACCGCGTCCGCGCGGCGGCGCAGCTCCCCCGTCTGGCGGCTGGGGTGGATGACATCGGCCACCTTGGGGTGCTCCGCCAGGAAGGCGGCGACGGCGCTGGCGTTGCGGTTGTGCTCCCGCATGCGCAGCGGCAGGGTCTCCAGCCCCTGGATGGCCTGGAAGGCGTTGAAGGGGCTGAGCGGGGCGCCCACGTCGCGCAGCAGGGTGACACGAGCGCGCAGAATATAAGCGATGGGGCCCAGCGGCTTCACCGCCTGGGTCCACACCGCCCCGTGATAGCTCGGGTCCGGCTGGTTCAGCAGGGGGAAGCGGTCGGCATGCGCCTCCCAGTCGAAATTGCCGCCGTCGATGAGGGCGCCACCGATGCTGGTGCCATGGCCGCCGATGTATTTGGTGGTGGAATAGACGACGACGGCGGCGCCATGGTCCAGCGGGCGCGCGATGATGGGCGTCGCCGTGTTGTCCATGATCAGCGGCACGCCCAGCTCCCGCCCGATGGCGGCCACCTCGGCGATGGGGAAGACGCGCAGCTTGGGGTTGGGCAGGGTCTCGGCGTAATAGGCGCGGGTGCGCGCGTCGGTGGCGCGGCGGAAGTTCTCCGGATCCGACGGATCGACGAAGCGCGCCTCGATGCCCAGTTGCTTGAAGGTGTTGGCGAACAGGTTCCAGGTGCCACCGTACAGGTCGGTGGAGGTGACGAAGTTGTCACCCGCGCTGGCCACGTTCAGGATGGCGAAGGTGCTGGCCGCCTGGCCCGACGCCACCGCCAGGGCCGCCACCCCGCCCTCCAGCGCCGCCAGGCGCTGTTCCAGCACGTCGGTGGTGGGGTTCATGATGCGGGTGTAGATGTTGCCCAGTTCCTTGAGCGCGAACAGGTTGGCGGCGTGCTCCGTGCTTTGGAACTGATAGGACGTCGTCTGGTAGATGGGCACGGCCACGGCGCCCGTGGCGGGGTCGGCGCGGTACCCGGCGTGCAGGGCCAGGGTCTCGGGGTGCTTGCTGTCTACGGCCATGGCGGCGATCTCCCATCCTTGTTTGGACTGGGGCCGATTGTGCCCAACATGCCGGAAATTGCACCTGCGGAGTTCCGCTTATTAAATTATTTCATTTATGGCGGAAAACGAAGAAGCGGCCCCACGATGCCGCCGCTTTTCCATAGGCCGATCCGGCAACACAACCCACCGAAATTAGGCCGGATTTAGCCGTTTCGCGATACGGGCGATGCCCTTTTCCGGCCACAGACCGTCCCTACTCTTTCTTGCAATCCCAGATGGGCGACCCAAAGACGGTTCAGCTGCCGGAGCGTGAAAATGCCCAAGGTTACCCCGGTGAAGATCGGCCTGTTCGCCAGCCTGCTGGTCCTGGCGGGCGGCGCCCACGCCGAAGAGATGATCGAGCCCGTGTTCGGCCTGATCTACGACCCGCAGACCGTGGTGTTCGAACAGGCGCCGGACACCCTGCCCGTCCGCTGCCCCGGCCTGGCCCAGGCCGACCTGGGCGACCGCATCCGCGTCTTCGGCCGCACGGAGGTGGATGGCACCCAGTACTGGGCGCTGGGGGGCGAGGTGGTGGTGCGGCGCAAGGACCAGCCCATCGTGGTGCCCAAGGGCGCGGTCCTGGCGCTGACGGCGGATGGCTGCACCCTGCTGGGCCCCATCCGCGCCTTCTTCCAGTTTCCCAACGGCGTCCCGGCCGACGCCGTGTCCCGCCTGGCGGACGAGGTGGTGGAACGCTACCAGTCCGCCTACGGCGGCGCGCCGGCCTTCACCGCCGTGCTGAAGAAGCAGGGCGCCGTGCCGCAAGCGCCCATGAAGGGCCTGCTGCGCGCGGCGCTGGAACGGCACGGGGCCCTGTAAGCCTATCTGCTGGAAGCCTACCGCCGGCTGCGCGGCGGAGCGGAGAAACCCGGACGGTTCAGCTTGGAGGCCGGCAGCGGCGGCTTGTGGCCCCAGGCGGAGACGGGCTTGCCCTGGGGCTTGGGCGGCGGGGGTGGCGGCGGTGGTGGGGGCGGGTCGGTCTTGACCGTCTCACCGGCCGCCATCTTCGCCAGGTCGCTCATCAGCTTGCGCACGCCGTCCATGCGGGTCTCGGCGCTGTCCCAGGGACGCAGCAGCACCAGCTTGTGGTCCGGCCGGATTTTGGCCGTGCCCGCCTGCTGCTGGATGAAGCCCACCAGGGCGGCGGGGTTCTTGAACTCATTGTTGCGGAAGCCGATGACGGCGCCCTTGGGCCCGGCGTCCAGGGTCTGCACCCCGGCGTCGCGGCACAGGCGCTTGATCTCCACCAGGCGCAGCAGGTTCTCCACCTCCCCCGGCAGGGTGCCGAAGCGGTCCACCATCTCGGCGGCGAAGGCGTCGATCTCCGCCCGGTCCACCAGGTCGGCCACGCGGCGGTAGAGCGACAGGCGGATGCCCAGGTCGGCGACATAGTCTTCCGGGATCAGCACGGGCATGCCCAACTGGATCTGCGGCGTCCACTGCTCTTCCGCCGCCTGCGCCTCCGTCAGGCCGCCACGCGCGGCGGCCACCGCCTCCTCCAGCATCTGCTGGTAGAGTTCCACGCCCACCTCGCGGATCTGACCGGACTGCTCCTCACCCAAGAGGTTGCCGGCGCCGCGGATGTCCATGTCGTGGCTGGCCAGCTGGAAGCCCGCCCCCAGGCTGTCCAGCGTCTCAATGACGTGCAGGCGCTGCTGCGCCGTCTGCGACAGCACCGTCTTGGGCTGGTAGGTCAAGTAAGCGTAGCCGCGCACCTTGGACCGGCCCACGCGGCCGCGCACCTGGTACAGCTGCGCCAGGCCGAACATGTCGGCGCGGTGGACGATCAGGGTGTTGGCGCTGGGGATGTCCAGGCCGCTTTCGATGATGTTGGTGGCCAGCAGCAGATCGTACTTGCCCTCGTCGAAGGCGGTCATCACCTCCTCCAGCTGGGCGGCCGGCATCTGGCCGTGGGCGGTGATCATCTTCACCTCCGGCACCAGTTCGGCCAGCCGTTCCTGCAGCTTGGGCAGATCCTCGATGCGCGGGCAGACGTAGAAGCTCTGCCCACCCCGGTAATGCTCCCGCAGGATGGCCTCGCGGATCACCACGGGATCGTAGGGCAGCACGAAGGTGCGCACGGCCAGGCGATCCACCGGCGGCGTGGCGATCAGCGACAGCTCGCGCACGCCGCTCAACGCCAGTTGCAGGGTGCGGGGGATGGGCGTGGCGGTCAGGGTCAGGACGTGCACGTCGGTGCGCAGTTCCTTCAGCCGTTCCTTCTGCTTCACGCCGAAATGCTGTTCCTCGTCCACGATGACCAGGCCCAGGCGCTTGAACTGGATGCTCTTGGCCAGCAGGGCGTGGGTGCCGACGACGATGTCGATGGTGCCGTCGGCCAGGCCGGCCTTGGTCTGGTTGGCCTCTTTCGCCGTCACCAGGCGCGACAGGTGCCCCAGGCGCACCGGCAGCCCGGCGAAGCGCTTCTCAAAGGTGCGGGTGTGCTGGCGCGCCAGCAAGGTGGTGGGGACCACCACCGCCACCTGCAGGCCGCTCATGGCCGCGACGAAGGCGGCGCGCAAGGCCACCTCGGTCTTGCCGAAGCCGACGTCGCCGCAGACCAGGCGGTCCATGGGCTGACCGGAGTTCAAATCCTCCAGCACATCCTCGATGGCCTTCAGCTGGTCGTCCGTCTCGGCATAGGGGAAGCGGGCGGCGAACTCGTCATAGACGCCGTCCGGCACCTCGATGGGCGGCGCCTTGCGCAGGGCGCGCTCGGCGGCGATGCGCAGCAGCGCGTCGGCCATGTCCTTCAGCCGCTTCTTGACCCGGGCCTTGCGCGACTGCCAGCCCACGCCGCCCAGCTTGTCCAGCTGCGCGCCCGATTCCTCGGACCCGAAGCGGGACAGCACCTCGATGTTCTCGACCGGCACGTACAGCTTGTCGCCGCCGTCATAGAGGATGCGCAGACAATCGTGCGGGGCGCCGGTGACGGTCAGCGTCTCCAGCCCGTCATAGCGGCCGATGCCGTGGTCGACGTGCACCACCAGGTCGCCGGGCGACAGGCTGGCGGCTTCGGCGATGAAGTTGGCGGCGCGACGCTTCTTCTGCGAGGGGCGGGCCAGGCGGTCGCCCAGGATGTCTTGCTCGGTGATGACCGCCAGGTCGCCGGTGGTGAAGCCACTGTCTATACCCAGCACGATGACGGCGGTGGCCCGCGTCTCCTGCGCCCCCACCTCCGCCCAGGTGTCGGCGGTCAGCGACGGGGCTATGCCGTGCTCCTTCAGCATCTTGGCCAGGCGGTCGCGGGCGCCCTGGCTGTAGCCCGCCACCACCACGCGGCGGCCGTCGGCGTGCATCTGGTCGATGTGCTGGCCCAGCGCGCGGAAGACGTTCACGTCCGGGTTGGCGCGGGCGTCGGCGAAGTCGCGCCCCCGGCGGCCGCCGGCGTCGGCCAGGTTGGGGTTCTTGCCGCCCTTCTCATCCTCACGGGCGACCGCGGCGAAGGTGGACAGCTGCGCCACGCAGCGCAGGGCCAGGTGCCGGTCCCAGGCGTCGCCGTCCAGGAACATGGCGGCCGTCGGCACCGGCTTGTACACCGGGGTGCCGGACTTCTTCTCCACCTCCTGGAAGGTGCGGCGGGCCTCGTAGAAATCCGCCACCTGGGACAGGCGGGCGTCGCGCGCCTCCTCCGCCTGGGCGTCCAGGCTGACCATGGCGGCGGGGACATAGTCGAACAGCGTGTCCAGGCCGGCATGGAACAGGGGCAGCCAATGCTCCATGCCCGGCATCTTGCGGCCGGCGCTGATGCCCTCGTACAGCGGGTCGCTGTCGGTGACGGCGCCGAACAGCTCACGGTAGCCGGTGCGGAAGCGCTGGACGGAAGGATCGTCCAGGAACACCTCAGACATGGGCTTCAGGTCCACGCCCGACCGCTTTTCCGTGGTCATCTGGGTCATGGGGTCGAAGGCGCGCACGCCTTCCAGCTCATCCCCGAACAGGTCCAGGCGCAAGGGCTCCGGCGTCGCCGGGGGAACAGGTCGATGATGCCGCCGCGCACGGCATACTCACCCGGCTCGCGCACCGTCTGGGCGCGGGTGTAGCCGTTGTTGGCCAGGAAGCGCTGCAACTCATCCACGTTGAGGCGGCCGCCCACCTTGGCGCTGAAGGTCGCGTTGCGGAAGGCCAGGCGCGGCGGCACCCGTTGCAGGGCGGCGTTCAGGGTGGTCAGGACGACGAAGGCGCCTTTCGGCCGGGCGCCCAGCAGGGTGGTCAGCGTCTCGATGCGCCGGGCGACGATGTCGCCGTTGGGCGAGACGCGGTCATAGGGCAGGCAGTCCCACGCCGGGAAGGGCAGCACCGCCACGTCGGGCGCGAAGAAAGCCAAGGCCTCCTGCACGCGAGCCATGCGCGTGTCGTCCAGCGCCACGTGCAGCAGGCCGGAGGCCCCCGCCCGCCGCGCCAGGTCGGCCAGCACGCGCGCGTCATGCCCCTCCGGCGCGCCGGCCACCAGCAGGCGGCGCGGCGTGTCGGGGTTCAAGCTGGAGAGCAAGGCGGGCGGCAGCACGGTGTCGGACGCGGTGTGGGGCATGGGGGAAGCCAGGCGTTGGGCGGTGACGGAAAGGATCAGGCGACGCGGTGGGCCTGCAGCAGGGCCATCAGGTCCGCGTCCAGGTCATCCGGGAAGGGGGCGCGGCCCAGCAGCCAGTCGAAGACATCCGGATCGTTCAGATCCAGCAAATGCTCATACCGATCAAGCTGTTCCACGGTGAAGGTGGGCACATGCTTTTCGGCGAAGGTGCCCATCAGCAGGTCCATCTCCTTCATCCCGCGATGCCAGCTGCGGAAGATCAGGCGCTTGCGCCGCACGGCGAGGGCGCCTTCAGGAGCATCGGGCAGGACATCGGTGGTCATGGGCACGGCCTTATGAAATCGGAAACCTGATATGGGAGTGCTTGGCGGCTTCACCAGCCGCGCCGCATCCGCCACTGGAGTAACGGCAGACCCCGGCGCTGTCACGTCTTCAATGGCCGCGTGCCCGGCATGGCCGCACCATACACACTCGGGAACATATCGTAAACATACCTGGCCGCGAGGGGTAGCCCGTCGACAGGGCGGGCCGCTAGGATATAGGCATAAGCCTACGGTTTTGCGTCCTGGAGCCTGCCCCGTTGCGTCCGCCCGTTCTCTATCCCCTGTTCGCCCCCATCACCAGCCTGCCGGGCCTGGGGCCCCGCCTGGGCAAGCTGGCGGAGCGGCTGACCGGCCCGCATGTGGCGGATATCCTGTGGCACCTGCCCACCGGCGTCCTGGATCGCGCCAACGCCCCCAGCATAGCCGAGGCGCCGGAGGGCCGCATCGTCACCCTGACGGTGCGGGTGGACGGGCACATGCCGCCGGTGCAGCGCCACCGCCCCTATCGCGTGCGCTGCACCGACCATACCGGGGAGATGGAGCTGGTGTTCTTCCACGTGAAGGGCGACTGGCTGGAGAAGAAGCTGCCCCAGGGGACCATGGTGGTGGTCAGCGGCAAGGTGGAGCGATTCAACGGCCTGCTGCAGATGCCCCACCCCGACCATTTCGCCCCCGTGGAGGAGGGCGCCCCGCCGCAGGAGGTGGAGGCGGTCTATCCCTTGACCGGCGGCCTGAACCCCAAGCCGCTGCGCACCGCCCTCCAGGCGGCCCTCGCCCGCGCGCCGGAGCTGGAGGAGTGGCAGGACCCGGCGTGGCTGGAGCGCCAGGGCTGGCCGGCGTGGAAGGCGGCGCTGACGGCGGCGCACGACCCCAGGGGCGAGAAGGACGTCAACCCGCTGAGCCCCCTGCGCCAGCGCCTGGCCTATGACGAGCTGCTGGCCAACCAGCTGGCCCTGGCCCTGGTGCGCTGGCACCAGCGGCGGTTGGCCGGCCGCGCCACGGTGGGCGACGGTCGCCTGCGCGCCCGCATCCAGGCCGCCCTGCCCTATCAGCTGACGGGCGCGCAGGCCCAGGCGCTGGTGGAGATCGACGCCGACATGCGGCAGCCGGAGCGCATGCTGCGCCTGCTGCAGGGCGACGTGGGCAGCGGCAAGACCATCGTGGCGCTGATGGCCATGGCGACGGCGGTGGAGGCCGGCGCCCAGGCGGCCCTGATGGCGCCCACGGAAATCCTGGCGCGCCAGCACGCCGAAAGCCTGGCCGACCTGGCCGACGCCGCCGGCATCCGCCTGGCCCTGCTGACCGGCCGCGACAAGGGCAAGGCCCGCCAGCAGGTGCTGGACCGTCTGGCGTCGGGGGAGATCGACATCCTGATCGGCACCCACGCCCTGTTCCAGGAGGATGTCGCGTTCAAGGACCTGGCGCTGGCCATCATCGATGAGCAGCACAAGTTTGGCGTGCACCAGCGCTTGGCCCTGGCGGCCAAGGGGCGCGGCGTCGACACCCTGGTCATGACCGCCACCCCCATCCCCCGCACCCTGACCCTGACCGCCTATGGCGACATGGACGTCAGCCGCCTGATGGAAAAGCCGCCGGGGCGCAAGCCGGTGGTGACCCGCGCCGCCGCCGCCGACCGCATCGAGGAGGTGGTGGAGCGCGTGGCCGCCGCCATCAAGACGGGCCAGCGGGTCTATTGGGTCTGCCCCCTGGTGGACGAGTCGGAAACGGTGGACCTGGCCAACGCCACCCTGCGCCACGCCACCCTGATGGAACGGCTGGGCGACTGTGTCGGCCTGGTGCACGGCAAGATGAAGGGCACGGAGAAGGATGCCGTCATGGCCCGCTTCGCCGCCGGCGAACTGTCGGTGCTGGTGGCCACCACCGTCATCGAGGTGGGCGTGAACGTGCCGGAGGCCACCATCATGGTGGTGGAGCATGCCGAGCGCTTCGGTCTGGCCCAGCTGCACCAGCTGCGCGGCCGGGTGGGACGCGGCGAGCGCGCCTCCGCCTGCCTGCTGCTGTACACCGCCCCCCTGGGCGAGACCGCCCGCGCCCGCCTGGACGTCATGACCTCCACCGAGGACGGTTTCGTCATCGCCGAGAAGGATCTGGAGCTGCGCGGCGCCGGCGAGGTGCTGGGCACCCGCCAGTCGGGATTGCCGGAGTTCCGCATGGCCGACATCACCGTGCATGCCGACCTGCTGGCCACCGCCCGCGACGACGCCAGCCTAATGGTGGCCCGCGACCCCGACCTGGAAACCCCGCGCGGCCAGGCCCTGCGCGTGCTGCTCTACCTGTTTCAGCGGGACGAGGCGGTGCGCACGCTGCGCTCGGGGTGAAACAACTCGTAGGCGCCCTGCCAGTCGTGTTTTGGTGAATGGTGCCATTAGGCGACTTAATGGGAAAAGCCGAACCTAAATCTGGCTAATTTGATTTTATAAATTCATTCGGGGAAAGCCATGTATCTCCATAATCATTCTGGCGTCGACTTCCGACTGTTCATACAAAAAATGGTGACGTCGAAAATGGCCCGGACCTATATGGAGATCGGCGTCCGCGATGGCTCCACCCTGGCGATGATAGATTGCGCCGCCATTGGCGTTGATCCTCATTTCCAGTTCAATTCCAATCCGATTGGCACGAAGCCATCCCTTTTCCTATATCAAAAAACAAGCGATCAATTCTTCAGGGATCACGATGTGAGGGCGATATCAGGCGACACGCTTGATGTGGTGTTCCTTGATGGTCTCCATCAATTTGAATACTTGCTCAGGGACTTTATGAATAGTGAGAAAAACTGCCATCGGCACAGCCTTATCATGCTGGACGACTGCCTACCCGTGAACGCGGAAATGACTGAAAGGCGGCATAACGCGTCACAGCGCAGGGACCAGAACTATGCCGGGTGGTGGACCGGCGACGTCTGGAAAATAATACCGATATTGAAGAAATATAGAAAAGATCTGCACATAACACTCGTCGACACATCGCCAACGGGCACGGTCTGCATCACAAACCTCAACCCATCGTCAACCGTACTGGAAGATAATTATTACAAAATAATCCAAGAATTTCGCGGCATATCCATGACCGATGAAAGCATCGAGAAATTTTACCAGGAGCATGACATCGTTTCCTCACAGGCGGTCATGTCCGGCTTTGACGCGTCGCTTACGGCGGGCCCATAAAAAGGGTGTACAGAGATGGTTATCCCCTGACAGTCGCCCCCTCTGGTGAGGTTATCAGGCGGCGGGTTTGAGGTCGGCTTCGGGCGCCTCCTTCTGTGGCTTGGGGATACCGTCGCGGAAGGCCTGGAGGGGTGTTCTGCCCTTCATGCCGCGCCCCTGATGGGGCCGCTTGGTATTGTAGACGACCAGGTATTGGTCGAGCACGACCTGCATCTCTTCGATGGTGTCGAACCAGGTGCGGCGGCCTTCGACGCGGAAGTGCTCATCCAGCAGCGTGCGGTGCAGGCGCTCGACGATGCCATTGGATTGCGGGCGTTTGACCTTGGTCCGCTTGTGCTCGATGCCTTCCAGTTGAAGGAACAGTTCGTAGGGGTGCTGGTCCTCGCGGCCACAGAACTCGCGGCCGTTGTCGCTAAGCACGGCCTCGACGGTGGCGTCCTCGGCCTCGAAGGTGGGCAGCACGTCGTTATTCAGGGTCTGGACAGCGGTCAACGGCAACTTGTTGGCGTAGAGCCTGGCCCAGGCATGACGGCTGTGGCAGTCGATGGCGGTCTGCAGGTAGACCTTGCCCACACCCTTGAGGACGCCGACGAAGAAGGTGTCCACGGCCACCAGGGCGCCGGTGTGGGGCGCTTCGATGTGCCGTTCCCGGAACTCTGGGCTGAAGCGTTCCAGCAGGCGGATTTGCTCGTCCGAGAGGGTCAGCCTGCGCTCCGCCGTGCTCTTCTCCAGGCGCAGCAGTCGGTCGTGCTTGGTCAGCAGGTTGTGGCGCTGCCACACGCCACGCACGCCGCCGGATGATACCTGGATGTTCCGCATGGCCAGTTCCTGGGCCACCCGCAGAGGGCCGTGGCAGGGATGGGCCAGGGCATGGTCCAGCACCGCCGTTTCCACCTCCGCCGGCACGCGGTTGGGATGGGGGCCGCGCGGGCCGGGCAGACGGTCGATCAGGCCATCGGCGCCAAAGGTCTGGTAGTTCCGGCGGATCTCATAAAATTGCTGTCGGCTGTAGCCCATTACCTTGCAGGCTTTGCTGACGTTGCCGAGGTCGGACGCAAGTTCAAGCAGGCTCAGCTTACGGCGTGCTACCTTCTGTGCCGTGGTCATGTCGTTCTCCGGTCTTTGGGTTGATGTTGCTCGCAACTCCATCAAACCCTACCAGAGGTGGCATGGCCACACCGGCTCCCGCGGGGGCCGGTGTGGCCGGGACTGTCAGGTCATTACTCTCTCAGCACAAAAAGGGCGACAGCGATGGGATGGGGCATCAAGAACTCCTGCAACCACAAACTTGTGCCGCCGGGCTATTTCCTCCGTACAGTTGAGGCGAGGTGATGGTGCCGTATGTCCCATGGGGCCCGTGACGCCCTTTAAGGAGATCCACCATGACCGCCACGCCAGCTTCCGACGCGCCCACCCCAAGGGGCCCAGCGGCCGACAAGGTCAGCCTGCGGACGCTGACGGTCATCCGGCACACCCTGTTGGGCCTGGGGTTCGGCCTGATACCGATGGTGATCTTCATCATGAGGCACGAGCTGCCGACCAGCCGTGGCGCCCTTGTCGGCTCCATCCTGGGGGGCGCCTTGGGCGGAATGGCGAGCATGGGATTGGTCGGGGCCTATCGCGCGCGTTCCATCCCCGCCGACCAGCCCAGCCCCATCGGCCGGCTGCGCCTGACCCTGGGCCTGGCGCCGCTGGCCCTCATCTTTGTCGGCCTGGTGGTCCTGATGGTGATGAAATGATCATCGCCAGCCAATAGCCCAGCCCAAGCTTGACCGCTTTCGCCCACCCCCGGATGACCGTCGCCGGCACGATGCCGTAAGGGCTGAGCCATCGGACCGAACGTCCCTCGCCCCGCAGGTGGGCCATGGCCTGGCGGACCAGGGGATGGAACAGGTCGACCGCCCCCACAGGGTCGCGGGTGC
Organism: Nitrospirillum guaranorum; assembly: GCF_034653275.1. Taxonomy (NCBI): domain Bacteria; kingdom Pseudomonadati; phylum Pseudomonadota; class Alphaproteobacteria; order Rhodospirillales; family Azospirillaceae; genus Nitrospirillum; species Nitrospirillum guaranorum. The sequence continues at coordinate 2,109,191 of NZ_JAYEES010000003.1, forward strand.
CGTCCGGATTTTCCCACGCCTTTAAAGTGGCGTCCGTTTCATCATCATAGCCCCGCACGAGCAGGACACGCGGTCCCCCATCGGAAAATCTCCAGATCGTGTAGGCGTAATAATAATCGTGAAGGCCGTCCGGCCCGATGTCGGAACAGTCGACATGGTGTGAGGCTTCCACGTCCACGGGATGACCTTTTCCTCGGGGGTGATCCGCAATGACATAGGGGCGGGTCGCCATCCTGACAGGCGGGGCCAGCCGTTCCGGCACGTCCTGACGAAGCGGCGCCCGGGTTTATTCCAACCGTTGCCGGACGGCCCACCCCGCCAAAGTGGCGGATGTTGGGGACGCCCCTTCCCCTTAGCATGATGGTGCCCGGGTCACGCCATGCCCCGGCAATGCCACATGAACCATCACCGGTCGGTGACCGTATTACTGGCTGACACAAGGGGAAGGACGCACATGACCATGGCCAGCGGCACATCCGGGCCCAACACCCCCGCGGCCACCCCGCCGGCACCCGCCCGGCTGGTGTCCATCGCCACGGCCCTGCCCCCATATCGCCTGACGCAGGAACAGGCCCTGGCCGGCGCCCGCCAGGTCTTCGCCCACCGCTTACGCGATTTCGACCGGCTGGCCCCCGTCTTCACCCATGCCGGCATCGAGGGCCGCGCCTCTTGCGTGCCGCTGGACTGGTATCTGGAGCCGCACGGCTGGGCGGAGCGCAACGCGCTGTACCTGGAGCATGCGGTCGACGTGCTGGCCCGCGCCACCACCCAGGCGCTGGAGCAGGCCGGCCTCAAGCCCACCGACGTGGACGCCATCGTCGCCGTCTCCTCCACCGGCATCGCCACGCCCAGCCTGGACGCGCTGATCATGCAGCGCCTGGGCATGCGGCCGGATGTGGAGCGCATGCCGCTGTTCGGCCTGGGTTGCGCCGGCGGCGTGCTGGGCCTGGCGCGGGCCGCCACCTGGGCCACCGCCCGGCCCGGCGCCAACGTCCTGCTGCTGGTGGTGGAGTTGTGCGCCCTCAGCTTCCGCCGGGGCGACCTGTCCAAAGCCAACGTCATCGCGACCGCCCTGTTCGGCGATGGCGGCGCCGCGGCCATCCTGCGCGCGGATCCGAATGGCGGCGATACCGGTCCGGCCTTCCTGGCGTCGGCGGAGCATCGCTGGCCCGACAGCCTGGGCATCATGGGCTGGCAGGTGGAGGACGACGGCATGGGCGTCATCTTCGCCCAGAGCATCCCCACCCTGGTGCGGGAAAAACTGCCCGAGGTGGTGGGCGGTTTCCTGGACCGCCACCGCCTGACGCTGTCCGATCTGGCCGGGACCATCTGCCACCCCGGCGGCACCAAGGTGCTGGACGCGCTGGCGGAGGTGCTGGCCCCCGCCACCGAGGGCCTGGGGGACGCCCGCGACGTCCTGCGCCAGCATGGCAACATGTCGGCGGCCACCGTGCTGTTCGTGCTGGAACGCCGCCTGCGCCAGGGAACACGGGGCCTGCAGCTGCTGTCCGCCCTGGGGCCCGGCTTCGTCGCGGCCCTGGGCCTGATGCGGTTCTGAGAGGGCGTCATGGGAGTCGCTTTCGGCGTGCCGCAAATCGTCGTCCTGCTGCTGGCGGTCCAGCGCCTGGCGGAATTGCGCGTGGCCAACCGCAACACCCGCCGCCTGCTGGACCAGGGCGGGCGCGAGGTCGGACGGGGGCATTACCCCCTGTTCATCGTGCTGCACAGCGCCTGGCTGGCGGCGCTGTTCTTCCTGGTCCCGGCCGACGCACCCGTCCTCTGGCCCGTGGTGGCGCTGCTGGTCCTGCTGCAGGTCGGACGTTATTGGGTCATCCGCACCCTGGGGCCCTACTGGACGACGCGCATCATCACCCTGCCCCGTGCCCCGCTGATCCGGGGCGGGCCCTTCCGCTGGGTCCGCCATCCCAACTACTGCGTGGTGGTGGCGGAGATCGCGGCCGTGCCCCTGGCCTTTGGCGCCTGGCGGCTGGCCCTGGCCTTCTCCATCGCCAACGCCCTGCTGCTGGCCCACCGCATCCGGGTGGAGGAGGCGGCCCTGGCGCCGCGTCGCGACGTGGTTCCCCAGGCCTGAGCGGCGGCGCATTGGGTAAGGGTGACGCCACCAAAAGGCGTGGGGCCGTTTACGGCGGGCGCGCGGGCCGTTATTGTCCGGCCAGTCCCTGTTAGAGCGGAACGCGATCAGGTGACTGCGCCTGATCGCGTTCCGCTCTAAATGGGAACCCTGTTAAATCGGCCCCCGAACACAATGTTAGGGGGCCGGTGCGGATTCCGGGGAGGTATCCGCATCGCGCCGACCTTATCCGGAGCCCATTCCCGTGATCGAAGCCGCGTCCCTTGACAGCATCGAATTGCTGGCCCCCCTGACGGCGGACCAGCGCGCCAGCCTGGCCAAGCAGTGTAGCTGGCGCCATTTCCACCCGCAGGAACAGGTGATCGACCGCGCGTCGGACAGCCGTGACGTCTGCTTCATCGTCGAGGGCCGGGTGCGGGTGGTGAATTATTCCCTGTCCGGCCGTGAGGTCACCTTCGACGATGTCGAGGCCGGCGGCTACCTGGGCGAACTGTCCGCCATCGATGGCGAGGCGCGGTCGGCCAGCATCGTGGCGCTGAGCGAGGTCATGGTCGCCTTCATGTCGCCGCGCCTGTTCCAGCAGGTGGTGACCCAGAACCCCACCATCGCCTGGGGCGTCATGACCCGCCTGGCCAGCATCGTTCGTTCCGCCACCGGACGGATCATGGATTTGTCGACCCTGGGCGCCAACAACCGGGTGCATGCCGAGCTGCTGCGCCTGGCCAAGCCCACCCTGAAGGACGACAACACCGCCGCCATCTCTCCCATCCCGATTCACAGCGACATCGCCGCCCGGGTCAGCACCACCCGCGAAACGGTCGCCCGCGTGCTGGGTGACCTGTCGCGCGACAAGCTGGTCGTCCGCCAGGACAACTCCCTTTTGGTCCGCGATTTCGCCCGATTGGAGGAGATGGTGGAGGAAGTGCGCGGCGACTGAGCCTTTGGGGTTAACCATGAGGTCAGTTTTTTGAAGTGTGACACGCTTGCCACGGTTTTTTAACTTTTCATCAATCGATGTCGGAGCTATATAAGAGGGGCTTGACCGTGACGGATTTGACACTCTCAAGCCTTCAACCTCCTTATGAGGCTCCCTTCATCTTCGCCGGCTGTCCTGAGACAGCCGGCGTTTTTTTGGGCTCATCCCGGCCGGCGCGGGCCGGACGCCCCGTCCCTTTGCGCCCCTTGCGCGGCACTAAGCCGCCCCGTGCATTCGTGGATGCGGAGCACTACAAAAACGGATACATTCATCCCTTGAATGCAATCATGTGATTGGCATCGCGTCGCCCGGTCATGGCGACCCCAAAGGGGCGCGGGGTGATCGTGTCTTAAGTACCTTTTCCGGCGCATCCAGTAGGGGGCGGGGGAAAGGCGGACGTCATCGCCACCCGTCCGTGGCGACACCCAGAAGGGGTGTGGGTTTACGCCGAATACGAAGCGTCTCAAAGAGATGCGGTCGGAGGTGGGTATGGTTTCGCAGATTGGTCTTCTGACGCCGGCGCAGTTCGCCGCCATCACGACCACGAATATCCAGCGGCTGACGACGCAGGACGTCCAGGCGCTGACGACCGCCCAGATCCGGGCGATGACGACGCAGCAGGCGGCGGCCTTCCAGGTCAGCCAAATGGTGTTCACCGCGACTCAGCTGCAGGCGTTCAGCGAAGCCGACATCACGGCGTTGGGCACGGACGATTTCAAGGCCCTGAAATCCACCCAGGTCGCCGGCCTGACCTCCAACCAGATACAGGCGCTGAGCACCGACCAGCTGGCGGCGCTGACCACCGCCGACATCCAGGAATTCAGCAAGGCGCAGATCGGCGCCCTGAGCACCGACCAGTTGGCGGCCCTGTCCACCGCCGACATCCGCGCCTTGAGCGTCACGCAGCTGAGCGGTCTGACAACGGCCCAGCTGGCGGGGCTGGGCTCTGACAATCTGTCAGCCCTGAACAGCACCCAGACGGCCAGCCTGACCGCCGCCCAGGTCAAGGCCCTGACCACCGACCAGCTGGCGGCGCTGACCACCGCCGACATCCGCGAATTCACCGCCACCCAGATCGCCTCCCTCAGCACCGGCCAGACCTCCGGCCTGACGACCGACGCCGTCGCCGCCCTCACCACCGCGCAGGTGGCGGGCCTGACAACGGCGCAGATCCGCTCGCTGACCTCGGACCAGCTGTCGGCCCTGTCCACGGCCGATGCCAAGGCCCTGTCGGTGACGCAGCTGTCGGCGCTGGGCACCGGCCAGGTTTCCTTCCTGACCAGCAACGTGCTGTCGACGCTCAGTTCCATCCAGGTGGCGGCCTTTTCCACCGCCCAGGTGCGGGCGCTGACCACCGATCAGCTGAACAGCCTGACCACCGCCGATATCCGCGAATTCACCAGCCTGCAGGTGGCGGCCCTCACCACCGCGCAGATCTCGGCCCTCAGCACCGGCAACCTGGCCGCCCTGACCACCATCCAGACGGCGGCGTTGAGCACCGCCCAGGTGGCGGCCCTGGGCACCGACCAGGTCGCCGGCCTGACGACGGCGCAGGTGGCGAACCTGTCGGCCAACCAGATCAAGGCCCTGTCCACGGATCAGCTGGACGCGCTGGGCACGGCCACGGTGCGGACTCTGACCGGCATCCAGCTGGCCGCCCTGACCACCGCGCAGATCGCCGGCATCAGCACCGGCAACTTGTCGGCCCTGACCAGCGCGCAGGTACAGAATCTGTCGACCGCCCAGGTCCGCGCCCTGACAACGGACCAGCTGAACGGTCTGACCACCGCCGACGTGCGGGAATTCACCGCCACCCAGGTGACGGCGCTCAGCACGGCGCAGATATCCTCCCTGGATACCGACAATGTGGCGGCGCTGACGACGGCGCAGCTGACGGGCCTGACCTCGACCCAGGTGTCGGTGCTGACCACCAGCCAGGTCGCGGCCCTGAAAACCGCCCAGCTGGCCAGCCTGACGGCCGTGCAGCTGAAGGGCCTGGGCTCCGACCAGTTCAGCGCCCTGGGCACCGCCTCGGTGCAGAAGCTGACACCGGCGCAGGTGGCGGCGCTGACCACGGCGCAGATCGCCGGTTTGTCCACCGACAACCTGTCGGCGCTGAACAGCGCGCAGGTGGCCGTCCTGGGCAGCCTGCAAATCCGCGCCCTGACCACCGACCAGTTGAACGCGCTGAGTTCCGCCGACATCCGCGAATTCACCGCCACCCAGGTGGGCCAACTGACCACCGCCCAAGTGGCGGGCCTGGGCAGCGACGTGCTGGCCGCGCTCAGCACCGCCCAGGTCGCCAACCTGACCACGGCCCAGCTGCGCACCCTGACGTCGGACCAGCTGTCCGCCCTGACCACGGCGGACTTGCGCGCCCTCACCTCCCTTCAGATTCCCGGGCTGACGACGGGCCAGATCGCCACGCTGGGCACCGACGCCCTGTCCGCGCTCAGCAGCGCGCAGGTGCAGACGCTGACCAACGCGCAGGTCCAGTCGCTGACGACCGACCAGCTGAACGCGCTGGGAACCGCCGACCTTCGGGAATTCACGCCCGGTCAGATCGCGGCCCTCACCACCGCCCAGGTGGCCGGCCTGCGGACCGGCACCCTGGCGGCCCTGTCCACCGCCCAGGTCGCGGCCCTCACCACCGCCCAGGTGCGGGCGCTGACCACGGACCAGCTGGGTACGCTGTCCACCGCCGACGCCCGCGCCCTGACGGCCACCCAGTTGGCGGCCGTGTCCACCGCGCAAGTGTCCGCCCTGGGCAGCGACGCCCTGTCGGCGCTCAGCGCCACCCAGGTGACGGGCCTGAGCAGCGCCCAGGTCAAGGCCCTCACGACCGACCAGCTCAACAGCCTGACCTCCGCCGATATCCGTGAATTCTCCGCCGCGCAGGTGGCAAGCCTGACGACGGACCAGGTGTCCGGCCTGGGCACAGCCAACCTGTCGGCGCTCAGCGGCACCCAGGTGCCCAGCCTGACCAGCGCCCAGGTCCAGGCGCTGACCACCACCCAGCTGAACGCGCTGACCACCGCCGACGTGCGGGAGTTCAGCGCCACCCAGGTGGGGACGCTCACCACCGCGCAGCTGTCCGCCCTGGGGACCAGCCAGCTGACGGCGCTGACCTCCGTGCAGTTGGCCGGCCTCACCACCACCCAGGTGGGGGCCTTGACCACCGACCAGGTGACGGCCCTGACCACGGCGCAGCTGGTGACCCTGTCGGCCAACCAGGTCAAGGCGCTGACGACCGACCAGCTGTCGGCCCTGCCCACCGCCAACCTGCAGAAGCTGACGGCCACCCGAATCTCGGCCCTGACCACCACGCAGGTGGCGGGCCTGGCCACCGGCACACTGACGGCCCTGACCACGGCCCAGGTGGTCAGCCTTACGGCGGCCCAGGTGGGCGCCCTGACCACCGACCAGCTGAACACCCTGACGACGGCGGAAGCGCGGGCCCTGACGTCCCTGCAGCTGACCAGCCTCGGCACCGCCCAGGTGGCGGCGCTGGGCACCAGCTTCCTGACGGCCCTGAGCAGCACCCAGGTGGCCAGCCTGTCGGCCACCCAGGTCAAGGCCCTGACCACCGACCAGCTGGGCACCCTGCCCACGGCCGACGCCCGCGCCCTGACCGCAACCCAGGTGACGGCCCTGACCACCAACCAGGTGGCGGCGCTCAGCAGCGACGCCCTGTCGGCGCTGAACGCCACGCAGGTGGCCGGCCTGACCTCCGCCCAGATCCGGTCGCTGACCACCGATCAGCTGAACAGCCTGACCACGGCGGATATCCGCGAGCTGTCGGGGACCCAGGTCGGCTTCCTGTCGACGGCGCAGCTCGCCGCCCTGGGCACCGCCAACTTGTCAGCCTTCAGCAGCGCCCAAGTGCCCAGCCTGGGCAGCGCCCAGATCCAGGCCCTGACCAGCACCCAGCTGAACAGCCTGGGCACCGCCGATATTGGGGAATTCAGCGCCACCCAGGTTGGCCAGCTGACCACGGCCCAACTGTCCGCCCTGGGCACGGCCCAGCTGACCGCCCTGTCGTCCACCCAGATCGGTGGCCTGACAACCGCCCAGTTGAACACCCTGACCACCGACCAGGTGGCCACCCTGACGACCGCCCAGGTCAGCAGCCTGACCGCGACCCAGGTCAAGGCCCTGACCACCGACCAGCTGAACGCGCTCAACACCGATACGGTGCGGACGCTGACGGGTACGCAGGTGGCCGCCCTGTCCACGGCCCAGCTGACCGGTCTCAGCACGGCCAACCTGTCGGCGCTGACCACCGCCCAGGTGACCAGCCTGACGGCGACGCAGGTGGCCTCGCTGACCACCGACCAGTTGAACACCCTGTCCTCGGCCGATGCCCGCGCCCTGACGGCCACGCAGATCCAGGCCCTGACCACCGCCCAGGTGTCGCAGCTCAGCACCAGCTTCCTGGCGACACTCAGCACCACGCAGGTCAGCAACCTGTCGGCCGCGCAGGTCAAGGTACTGACGTCCGACCAGCTGAACACCCTGCCCACCGCCGACGCCCGCGCCTTGAGCGCCACCCAGGTCCAGGCCCTGACCACGGCCCAGATCGCCAGCCTGGGCACCGACGCCCTGTCGGCGCTCAGCGCCACCCAGGTGGGCGCCCTGAACAGCGCCCAGGTGCAGGCCCTGACCAGCGGCCAGCTGAACAGCCTGACCACCGCCGACGTGCGTGAATTCACGGCGACCCAGGTGGGCCAGCTGACCACGGCCCAACTGTCCACCCTGGGCACGGACCAGTTGACCGCCCTGTCCACCAGCCAGGTGCCCAGCCTGACCACGGCACAGGTCAGCGCCCTGACCACCAGCCAGGTGGGGGTGCTGACGACGGCGCAGGTCACCAGCCTGTCGGCCGCCCAGGTCAAGGTGCTGTCCACCGACCAGATCAACGCGCTCAGCACCGACACGGTGCGGACGCTGACGGGCACCCAGGTCGCCGCCCTGACCACGGACCAGATCAGCGGCCTGGGCATCTCCTTCCTGTCCACCCTGACCACCAGCCAGGTGGCCAGCCTGACCACCCTGCAGCTGCATGCGCTGGGCACCGACCAGTTGAACGCCCTGCCCACGGCGGACACGCGCGCCCTGACGGCGACGCAGCTGAGCAGTCTGGGCACCGACCAGGTGAGCGGCCTGGGCACCGACTTCCTGCAGGCCTTGAGCAGCACCCAGGTGGCCAGCCTGACCGCCGCCCAGGTCAAGGTGCTGTCCACCGACCAGCTGAACGCCCTGTCGACCGCCGACGCGCGCGCCCTGACCGCCACCCAGGTCGCCGCCCTGTCCACCGACCAGATCGCCGGTCTCAGCACCGACAATCTGTCGGCTTTCAGCGCCACGCAGGTGAACAGCCTGACCAGCGCCCAGTTGCAGTCGCTGGGCACGGGTCAGTTGAACGCCCTGACCACGGCGGACGTCACCGAGTTCACCGCGGCCCAGGTCGCCCTGCTGACCACGGGCCAGCTGTCGGCCCTGGACACCACCCATGTCGCGGCCCTGACCACCACCCAGACCGCGGCGCTGACCACGGCGCAGGTCGGCGCCCTGACCACGGCCCAGGTCGGCGGCCTGACGACGGCCCAAGTGGCCGGCCTGTCGGCCACCCAGGTCAAGACGCTCAGCACCGACCAGCTGAACGCCCTGTCGACCAACGACGCCCGCGCGCTGTCCGCGACGCAGCTGGCCGCCCTGACGACGACGCAGCTTTCCGGCCTCAGCACCACGGTGCTGACGGCGCTGAGCAACACGCAGCTGAGCAGCCTGTCGGCCACCCAGATCCAGACGCTCAGCACCGACCAGTTGAACGCGCTGACCACGGCGCAGATCAGGGGCCTGTCCCCCACCCTCATCGCCGCGCTGACCACGGCGCAGATCTCGGGGCTGGACACCGACAACCTCTCGGCGCTCAGCGGGCCGCAGGCCTCGGTTCTGACGACGGCGCAAGTGCAGGCGCTGACCACCAGCCAGTTGAGCGCGCTGTCCACCGCCGACATCCGCGAACTGTCCGCCACCCAGCTGGGCGTGCTGACCACCAGCCAGATATCCGCCCTGACGACGGACGACGTGTCGACCCTGACGGCGGCGCAGGTGGCGGCGTTGAGCACGACGCAGGTGAGCGCCCTGACCACCGCCCAGGCGGCCGCGCTGACCACCAGCCAGGTCTCCAACCTGTCGCTGGCCCAGGTGAAGGCGCTGGGCACCGCCCAGTTGGATGCCCTTGCGACCGACCGCATCGTGAGCCTGACGCCGGCGCAGGTGACGGCCTTGACCACGGCGCAGCTGGCGGCCCTCAGCACCACCAACCTGTCGGCGCTGAGCGGCACCCAAGTCGCCCTGCTGAACAGCACCCAGATCGACGCCCTGACCACGGCGCAGATCAGCGCCCTGACCACGGACGACATCCGAGAGTTCACGGTCAGCCAGGTGCCGATGTTCACCACGGACCAAATCCCGGGCTTCAGCACCAGCCTGATCGTGGCGATGTCGTCGGACCAGGCCAACGCCTTCAGCGGCGACCAGCTGGGCGTGTTCACCTCGGACCAGACCAACGCCTGGCAGACGGCCCGCACGTCCTGAGCCTGAGGGCTGAGCCTGAGGGCTGAGCCTGAGGGGCGGAAAAGGGGCGATGGGGTCGGCGTCAGGCGCCGGCCAGGCTCCATAGGGCGGTGCCGGCCACCAGGGGGCGGTCGCCGTCATGGACGCGGACCTCGGTCACCAGCTGTGACCAGTTGCGGCGGATCAGCCGCGCCTCACCCTGCACCAGGGTGCCGCGCGGACCGCTGCCCAGGTGGTTCAGCGTCAGGTTCAGCAGCGCCGCCTCCCCCTCCGGCACGCCTTCGTCGCTGATGGCGCGCAGGCAGACCAGCTCGGCGAAGGACGCCAGGACGGAGGTGTGGATCTGACCCGTGCCGGCCAGGTGGCGTTCATCCGCCACGAAGGCGCGGACCCAGCCGCCATCCCCGCCGCCACGGGCGGGCCGACCCTCCCAGAAGGGGCCGATATGGGCGATGAAGCCGGGGGTCACGGGGCACAGGGCCCAACCCTCGGTACTCGTCTCCGCCGCGCCGCCGTCCGCCATCATGTGCCCTGCCCCCGCCCCTCACGTCCCCTGGGCACGTCCCCTTGCACGTCCCCGGGGGAATGACGTCAGCCGTTCACCCGCGTGAACTCGCGGAAGGTCACGGCAATCTTGTCCTCGACGATGGTGACCTCGCCCCGGCCGACGGTGCGGCCGGAAACGATGATGTCGGACAGGTCGTCGATCTTGCGGTCCAGCTCCACGATGGCGCCGCGGCCCAGCTTCAGCAGGTCGCGCACGCGGATGGTGGAGGTGCCCAGCACCACCGACACCTCGACCACCGTGTCATAGATGGCCGATAGCTCGGGGGTCGCCGACATGGTGGAACCGCCACCGTCGAACATGGCGTCGATATCGTCCTGGTTGCTCATGTCGCCGGATCCCGTATTCGCAAGTCCCGCCCGTGGGATACCGGATGACATTACCATGACCCGACAGCCAAGGGAGCAGCGATTTGGATGGAGGCCCTACGCGCGGGATGACGTCTATATCCAGCAGGCCGCCGCCAGTCCGGGGGCCTCCACGCCGGCATCCGGCACCGCCTCATCCCACAGGTGCGCCTCCACCCGGTTACGGCCGCCGGTCTTGGCGCGATAAAGCGCCTGGTCGGCGGCATGCACCAGCGCGGCCCAATCCACGCCGGGCGCCAGAGTGGCGCGGCCGACGCTGACCGTGCAGCGCAGCGGCGTTCGCGGGTCCACGACCAGGTCGGCCACCGCCTTGCGGATCCGCTCCGCCACGGCGGCCACCGTGGCCGCGTCGGCGTCAGGCAGGGCCACCGCGAATTCCTCGCCACCGACGCGGCCCAGGATATCCGTGGCACGGATGACGCCGGCGACGGTTTGCGCGACACGGGTGATCACCATGTCACCCACGCCATGGCCCCACCGGTCGTTGATGGCCTTGAAGTGGTCGATGTCGACCATCAGCACCGCCAGCATGCCGCCCCGCTGCCGCGCCCGGGCCACCATGCGCTCCCCCTTTTCCCAGAGGACGCGGCGGTTGGCGATGCCGGTCAGGGGGTCCTGTTCCGCCAGATGGGTCAGGCGCGCCTGCAGACGCCGGCCCACCATCCAAAGATACCCCAGGGTCAGCGTGAACGTGACGCCGACCCGCAGCAGCAAGGCCATCGCCGTCGTGGGTTCCCTCAAGTCACCGATCACGACGGGGTCATGCGGCAACACCTGCAGCGCTTCCCAAGCCATCCTGGTCAGCAGCACCAGCGCCCATGCCAAATTGAAGCCGGCCATCGTCCAGGCGGCGATCCGCAGGTCCCGTTCCGCATGACGCAGCAACAACCAAGCGCTGCCGGCGGCCAACAGGAAGCGGCAACCGCATCCCAGGATGACGTTGATGGGCATGTGCAGGCCGAACGTGAGAAAGACGCCGATCTTGGCGCACGACAGGGCCACCGCGGGCACCAGCAGCCACAAGGTCCGCCGCGAACGGCTCAGGAATGACTGGATGCCGACGAACGCCAGCATGGTTCCCCAGTCGATCTGCAGGTTGCCGATCAGGCTGAAAAGCGGCGTCGGCCGGGTCGGATAGGGCCCCAGCACCATCATCAGGCCGGCGGCATGCAAAAGATTTGACAGGACCCAGAACCAAACCGCCCTGCCCGCCTTCAGGGCGCGCCCCACCGGAAACAAACAGAACGCGGCGACGACATGAAGCAGAATATTGACGATGAGAAGTGTCAGGATATGCATCTCGCGTCCGCCGTCCCGCGACACTGAAAATTGATGGGTACCGCCCGTTCCATTAATCGGGGACATCGGCGACGGGACATCGCGCGCCCATCAAATAACCATCGAGCCTGACAATGGTAATAGCACACAACCGTTACCGGAGTGGATGGTGCGGGCGCACCACCTGGAAATGCAGATCTGCAAAATCAGGGGAGCGGGACGGAGGTGGCCCGGCGCGCGGCCACGAAGGCGGCCGCCTCCCGCCAGGGCTCCAGCGTGAAGAAACGCCGCGCCTGGCCCGAGGGGGACGGCAGGACGAACAGGGCGGCGCCTTCGAAATCCTGGGCCTGGCGGCCATACACCGGGCTGCCGACCAGGCCGAAGTGCCCGGCCAGGAAAACGGACGCCGCCGTCTTGCTGGTGAAGGCCACGGCGCCCGGGCGATGGCGCCGCATCTTCCGCACGAAGGCCGCCACGTCATAGGCGGCGGGGTCCAGGTCCACGTCGTTGCCGAACTGGGTCTTGTTCAGGTCGGTCAAGCCCAGGCCCAAGGCCGGCAAGGTGGGATATTCCTGGGGCGTCAGGCGCGTGGGCGTGAAGCCGGCGGCGTGCAGGCTGGGCCAGAAGGCGTTGCCGGGCTTGGCGTAATAGGCCTTGGCCGCCATGGAGGCGCGGCTGGGCGCCGTACCGCAAAACACCAAGTGAAGGCCGGGAACAAGGACATCGGGGATCAGCATGGCGCAAAGATAGGGACGCCCCCCATCCCGCGCCAGTGCCTAACCCTCATGCGACCCCCAGACGGCGGGTGCTGGCGTCACTCCGCCGGTTGCTGCGCCAGCTCGTCGCCATGCCCACCGACGGTGCGGGCGATGGTGAAGAAGTTGACCAGCACGCCGAAGGCCACGAACAGCAGGCCGTCGATATAGCCCGCCAGGTCGGTGGACCCGGCGGCGAAGAACAGGCCCAGCACGGCCACGATGATGCCCATGCCATGAACGATGACGGCCGGCAGGGTGTTGGACGCTTTCATGGGAACTCACTCCATCAGTCAGATAAAGGCAGGCAGGGGTTCAAACGGGCCGCTTGGGCAGCGGCGTCTCATCCTCGTAAAGGATGCGGGTGGCGGAGCCGTCGAGGTCCTCGAACTGGCCGTCGCGCACCGCCCAGAGAAAGGCGCACAGCCCCAGGCCGCCCAGCAGCAGGGCGGCGGGGATGAGGAAAAGCAGGCTGTTCATCATTGACCTCCATCACGGGTTCTTTTGCTGCCCAGGCGCAGGGCATTGGCCATGACCGCTAGGGATGATCCCGACATGGCGGCGGCGGCCACGAACGGCGTGGCGAAGCCGGCCATGGCCACCGGCACGGCGCACAGGTTGTACAGCAGGGTGAAGGCCAGGTTCTGGCGCACCAGGGTGCGCGCCCGGCGGGCCACGGCCAGCGTCTCCGCCACCGCCGCCAGCCCATCGCCCTGGAACACCACGTCGGCCGCGGTCTGGGTCACGTCCACGGCGCTGGCCGGGCTCAGCGACACGTCGGCGGCGGCCAGCGCGGCAGCGTCGTTCAACCCGTCGCCCACCATCAGCACGGTCCGCCCCTCCGCCCGCAGCGCCGCCAGGTGGGCGCACTTGTCGGCGGGCCGGGCGTCGGCGCGCACGATATCGATGCCGACCTCCGCCGCCAGGGCGTGGGCGGTGACGGCGCGGTCCCCCGACAGCAGTTCCACCCGGTAGCCGGCGGCCTTCAGCTCCGCCACCACGGCGGCGGCGTCGCGGCGGGGCCGGTCGGCGAACAGGAAGCGCCGGGGCGGCTGGCCGCAGCGGCTGAACCAGAGTTCCGGTCCCGCCTGCCCCGCCCCGGCGTCGTCCACGCCGCAGAAGGCGCGCGACCCCAGGCGGACGAAGCCCTGCGGCCCCAGCCAGCGCAGGCCGCCGCCCGGCACCTCCACCACGCCGTCGGCCACGGGGCCGGGACCGGCGGCGCGGGCCAGCGCCCGCGACAGGGGATGGCGCGACGCGCGGGCCAGGCGGGCGGCCAGTTCCAGCTCCTCCGCCGTCAGGGTGGGGTCGGGCACCAGATCGGGGCGGCCCAGGGTCAGGGTGCCGGTCTTGTCGAACACCACGGTGTCGATGGGGGCCAGTCGCTCCAGGGCGGTGGCGGACTTCAGCAGGATGCCCTGGCGCATGAGCCGGCCGCTGGCCGCCACCTGCACCGCCGGCACGGCCAGCGCCAGGGCGCAGGGGCAGGTGATGATCAGGACGGACACGGCGATCAGCAGCGCCTGGTACCAGGCGGCGGATCCTAAGAACATCCAGGCCAGGAAGGTGGCCAGGGCCGTCAGGTGCACCACCGGCGTGTAGGCCCGGGCGATGCGGTCGGCCAGCAGGACATGGCGCGCCCGCCCCTGCTCCGCCGCCTCCAGCAGGCGCACCATCTCCGCCAGCAGCGTGCCCTCGCCACTGGCCGTGGCGGTCAGGCGCAAGGGGGCGGTGCGGTTGATCATGCCGGCGAAGACCTGGGCGCCGGGCGCCACCGCCAAGGGCAGCGTCTCGCCCGTCACCAGGCTGGCGTCCAGGTCTGACACGCCTTCGGCCACCGTGCCGTCCACACCGATGCGCTCGCCCGCCGCCACCAGCACCGTGGCGCCCAGGGGCACACGGGCCGGCGGCAGCACCTGGGGCAGGCGGTCGGCGCCCAGCACCGTCACGGGCGCCTGGTTCAGCGCCAGCAGGTGGGCGGCGGCGGACCGGGCCCGACCGCGCGCCCGGCTGTCCAGGTAGCGGCCCACCAGCAGGAAGAACAGCAGCATGACGGCGCCGTCGAAATAGGCGTGCTCCCCATGCCGGGCCGTCATCACCACGCTCATGCCGGTGGTCAGCAGCACGCCCACGGAAATGGGCACGTCCATGTTGGTGCGGCCGGCCCGCAGCGCCGCCAGCGCCGACTGGAAGAAGGGCTGGCCGGCGATGGCCACCGTGGGAAGGGCGATCAGGGCCGACACCCAATGCAGCAGCGTGCGGGTGGCGTCGCCCATGGCATCGGCGCCGGACCAGACCGACACGGACAGCAGCATGACGTTGGCGGCGGCGAAGCCCGCCAGCGCCAGGCGGCGCAGCAACGCCCGCTCCTGCGCCGCCGCCGGGTCGGCACCCGCCGCCGTGCCGCCGACGCCGAAGGGCGCCACGCGATACCCCAGTCCCGTCACCAGCCGGGCATACTCCACGGCCTGGGCGGGCGCGCCGGTCCAGCGCAGGGTCAGGCAGCGGGTGGTCAGGTTGGCGCGGGCGGACTGCACCTCGGGATGGTGCTTGGTCACCGCCGCCTCGATCAGCCACAGGCAGGCGCCGCAGTGCAGGCCGTCCACGCTGAGGCGCAGCAGGCAGCTGCCGTCCGGTGCCGTCGCCACCGCCTCGGGCAGGCCCAGCAGGGGATCGGCGCCATCGCCGTCAGTCGCCACGGCCGGGGCGGCGGCCTCCACCGGCCGGCGGTCGTAGTAGGCGTCCAGGCCCAGATCATGGATCAGGGTGTAGGCGCCGGCGCATCCCTGGCAGCAGAAGGCGCCCCGCTCCGTCGCCGCCCCCAGCAGGGGCTGGCCGCAGTGCCGGCAATGCGTCGTCACGCTGTCCAAGGGCATGGCCGTCCTCCCCGCCCCTTACTTCACGAACAGCCGGCGGGTGAGGTGGTACCAGTCGGCCCCCTTCTCCGCCTTCAGCTTCAGGTCCCACTGCCCATGCTTGGGCAGGACCACGCTGGCCGTGTAGCGGCCGTTGCCGGCGGCGGTGAAGGTCAGCGGCACGTCGGGCATGATGTCGATGGGGCGCACCAGGCGGCCGGTCAGGGCCATGCCATCCAGGGCGGCGCCGTCGCGGGCGGTGATGCGCACCGTCAAAATGTTGCTATCGCCCCACGGCTCGATATCCGCGTCGAACACCCAACCCAGGGCGTCCTGCTGGGCCTGGGCCTCCAGCACCTTGTTGTACTCGATGCCCCGCTCATAGGGCTTGGCGGTGACGATGCCGGTCCAGCTGTGCATGGCGTAGTAGATCAGAATGCTGTTCACCACGATCACCACGCCCATGCCCCCGACGAAGATCCAGGGGATCAGGGAACGCTTGGCCTGGGCGGGCGACGGCGACCGGCGGGGCAGGTCGATGACGGTCATTGCGGTCACTCCTCGGGATCGGGGCCTCGGGATCAGGGCCTAGGGGTCAGGGCTTGGCACCGGGGCCCATGAAGACCCCCTCGTAAAAGGTGGGACGGGCGGGGGTGGGCCCCTGCTCCGTCAGGCTGAACACCAGGGGGATGGATCCCTGGGCGCCGCCGTCGCGGGTCATGGACTGGCGCGGCAGGCTGACGAAGACGCGGAAGGTGGCGACGGCGTCGCCCGGCACGGTCAGGGCCACGCCCTCGGCGCCATGGGCCTCCCCCACGTCCTGCACCGCCACTGTGGCGCCCGGCTGGCCGACCACGCCCAGCCGGAATTCGCCCTCGCCCCGCCGTTTGTTCATGACCTTGATGGTATAGCCGTTGCGCAAGGCCCCATTGGACAGGGTGACGAACAGCGGCGCGCGGTCGCGCAGCACGCTGATGCCCATGGTGGTGCGCGTCTCCAGGGCCGTCAGCATCACGCCCCCCACCACGGCCAGCACCAGGGCGTAGATCACGACACGCGGCCGCAGCAGGCGATAGCGGTTGGACTGGCCCTGGGCCTTGGCTTCCTGGTTGGCCAGGGTGTCGAAGCGGATCAGGTTGGGCGGGCGGCCGACCTTGGCCATGATGTCGTTGCAGCTGTCGATGCACAGGCCGCAGCCGATGCATTCCAGTTGCTGGCCGTCACGGATATCGATGCCGGTGGGGCAGACGGCGATGCACTGGCCACAGTCGATACAGTCGCCCCGGCCCTCCCAGCTGGTGCCGGCCTTGTGCGGCCCGCGCCGCTCACCGCGCCAGGCCTCATAGGTCACGACCAGGGAGTGGACGTCCAGCATCGAGCCCTGGATGCGCGGCCACGGGCACATATAGGTGCAGACCTGCTCGCGGGCCCAGCCGGCCAAGGTGTAGGTCGTGGCCGTGAACAGGCCGACGAAGAAATATTCGCTGATCGTGGCCTGGCCGGTGAATAGGCCCCTCAGCGCCGTGGGCGCGTCGTCGAAATACAGGATCCAGGCGCCGCCCGTGGCGACCGAGATGGCCAGCCAGGCGGCGTGCTTGGCCGTCTTGCGCAGCAGTTTCTCGCGGGTCCAAGGCTGGCCGTCAAGGCGGATGCGCGCGCCGCGATCACCCTCGATCCAGCGCTCCACCGCCATGAACAGGTCGGTCCACACCGTCTGCGGACAGGCGTAGCCGCACCACACGCGCCCCGCCAGCGCCGTCACCAGGAACAGGCCCACGGCGGCCAGGACCAGCAGGCCGGTGATGTAGTAAACCTCCTGCGGCCAGATCTCGATGCCGAAGAAATAGGCGCGCGGGGCCGACAGGTCGATCAGGACGGCCTGGCCGGGCGCCCCCGGGCCCCGGTCCCAGCGCAGCCAGGGCACGGTGTAGTAGACGGCCAGGCACAGGGCCAGCACGGCCCATTTGATGGTGCGATAGCGGCCGGACACGGATTTGGGATAAATCTTGATGTGCTCGGCATAAAGGCTGCTGGTGTCGCCGTTCTCCAGATCCACCTTGACGGAGCGCGGGCGGCCGTCGCGAACCGCGGGGGCCCGGGTCGCCTTCGCGGCGGGGCGGTCCAGCACCTCGCCGTCCTGTCCCTCTTTGGCGGGGCGGCCATCCGTGGGGGTCGTGTCCATGGGTCGGTCCATTCCGTGTCGACCGCGTGGCGGGGCCCCAACGGTTGGGCCACCAACGCGGATATGGACGGACCCTATGCCCGCGCCGCTTCCCTCGCCTTGCGATAGATCAACCCGGCTTTGGCGGCCCCCGGCCGCGACGGCAGGTCACAGCCGTGAAAACAACCGCTTGCCAAACGCCGCGCCTGTGATCCGGGCAAAGAAAAACCCCCGCCGGATGGGGATGCGGCGGGGGTTCTCGTGCGACCCCTGGCATGCGACCCCGGGGGCGGGGTCCCTCGGAAGGGGCGTCAGGGGGCGGGGGGAAGGATTGTCCCGCCCCCGTCGGCCTTACTTCCCACCGCCCAGGGTGTGCACGTAGGCGGCCAACAGCTTGACGGTGGCGGGATCCAGGCGCTCGCTCCATGCCGGCATGCTGCCACGCCGGGCGTAGGTGATGGTCTGGACGACCGTGGCCTTGTCCCCGCCATAGAGCCAGATGGCGTCGTTCAGGCGGGGGGCGCCCACGTCGGGGTTGCCGTCGCCCTTTTCACCGTGGCAGGCGGCGCAGTTGTCCGCGAACACCTGGGCGCCACGGCCGGCGGCCGCCTTGTCCGTACCGGTGTTCGACAGGCTCAGCACGTACTCCGCCACGTCGTTGATCTGCTCCTTGGTCAGCA
The DNA here is from genome assembly GCF_034653275.1 of Nitrospirillum guaranorum. Lineage (NCBI taxonomy): Bacteria > Pseudomonadati > Pseudomonadota > Alphaproteobacteria > Rhodospirillales > Azospirillaceae > Nitrospirillum > Nitrospirillum guaranorum. Next base: position 2,127,503 of record NZ_JAYEES010000003.1, read on the forward strand.
GGCCATCGGCGCCGAAGCGCGGCATGTCCGACACGCGGGAGTCCGGGTTGGAATTGCGCACGCCGTAGGTGACGGTCTGCAGGATCTGCTCCGGCGTCCCGCCCCACAGCCAATCGTCGTCGGCCAGGTTGGGGAAGCCCTTGCCCCCGGCGCCGCCGGCGCCGTGGCAGGCGGCGCAGTTCTCGGCGAAGGCGATGTGGCCGGCGGCCTGCACATAGGTGCGCAGCTCCGGATCCTTTTCGACGTCGCCGATGGGCGTGGCCAGCAACTTGGCCTTCACGGGCGCCAACGCCTGCTGGCGGGTATCCAGCTCGGACTTCACCGTGTCGCGCCGGGTCCAGCCCAGCACGCCCTTGGTATGGGAGTGCAGACTGGGCCAGGCGGGATAGAGCACGGTGTAGACCAGCGCGAAGGCGATACAGGCGTAGAAGGTGTACAGCCACCACTTGGGCAGCGGCGTGTTCAGCTCCTTGATGCCGTCCCATTCATGGCCGGTGGTCTCCCGGCCCGTATGGGCGTCTCTTTCCTTGCCCGCGGGGGCATGGTTGTCAGTGTGGGTCGACATGGGGGACCTCAGCCTTTCATAGTCGGCGCCGACCGCCGCGCGGGCCCACGGGGCGTAGCCCTGACGGGCAGCGGGTGGTCGGCGTCATCCAGCAGCGGGATACGGGCGCAGTCGTCCAGGCGGCGCCGGCGCGAGGGCCAGTAGGCCCAGATGCCGATGCCGCAGAACAAGGCCACGAACCACAGCAGCCATACCTGCGAGATCAGGGCGTGGAACTCTTCCATGGCGTCCCCCTCACTGATGCAGGTCTTCGGGCTGCAGCTTGCTGAACTCGACCAGCGTGCCCAGCATCTGCAGGTAGGCGACCAGGGCGTCCATCTCCGTCAGCTCGGGGCTTTCGGTGTTGAACTTGCCCACCACCGCCTTCGGGTACCGCTTCAGCAAGCCGCTGGTGTCGGCGTCCGGGTCGGCCTGGGCCTTCAGGTCGGCGGCGGCGTTGGCGATCATGTCGTCCGTGTAGGGAACGCCCACGGTGCGCAGCGTCTTCAGGTGATCCTGGATGTTGGGCACCGACAGCGGACGGCTGGCCAGGAAGGCGTAGGTCGGCATGATCGATTCCGGCACCACGGCGCGCGGGTCCTTCAGGTGGGCGACGTGCCAGTCGTTGGAATACTTGCCGCCGACGCGGGCCAGATCCGGACCGATACGCTTGGACCCCCACTGGAAGGGATGGTCGTACATGCTTTCCGCCGCCAGGCTGTAGGGGCCGTAGCGCTCCACCTCATCGCGGAAGGTGCGGATCTGCTGGCTGTGGCAGACGTAGCAGCCCTCGCGGATGTAGATGTTGCGGCCCATCTGCTCCAGCGGGGTGTAGGGGCGCACCCCGCCCACCCGCTCGATCGTGGTCTCGATTGAGAACAGGGGCACGATCTGGACCAGGCCACCGATGGACACGGTGATCAGGGTCAGCAGCGCCAGGATGACGACGTTCTTTTCGACGATGGCGTGAGAGAATTTCATTTTCGGTCCCCTCCGCTCACTCGGCCGCGACCAGGCCCGCGGGCCGGTCTTCCGCCAGCGGCTGCCCGTGCTTGATGGTGCGGAACATGTTGAAGGCCATGATCAGGGCACCGGTCAGGAACAAGATGCCGCCCGTGCCGCGGATGATGTAGTAGGGGTGCATGGCGGCCACCGTCTCGACGAACGAGTACTGCAGGAAGCCCATGTCGTCGTAGGCGCGCCACATCAGGCCCTGCATGATGCCCGACACCCACATCGAGGTGATGTAGAGCACGATGCCCAGGGTGGCGGTCCAGAAGTGCCATTCCACCAGCGCCTGGCTCCACAGCCCCTTACGCCGCCACAGCACCGGCACCAGGTAGTACAGGGCGCCGAAGGTGACGAAGGCGACCCAGCCCAGGGCACCGGAGTGCACGTGGCCGATGGTCCAGTCGGTGTAGTGGCTGAGCGCGTTCACCGGCTTCACCGACATGACGGGGCCTTCGAAGGTGCTCATGCCGTAGAAGGCGACGGCGGTGACCGTGAAGCGCAGCGACGGGTTGGTGCGCAGTTTGTCCCAGGCGCCCGACAGGGTCATGATGCCGTTGATCATGCCGCCCCAGCTGGGCATCCACAGCATGATGGAAAACACCATGCCCAGGGTCTGCGTCCAGTCCGGCAGGGCCGTGTAGTGCAGGTGGTGCGGGCCGGCCCAGATGTAGAGGAAGATCAGGGCCCAGAAGTGGATGATGGACAGACGGTAGGAATAAACCGGCCGCTCCGCCGCCTTGGGGATGAAGTAGTACATCATGCCCAGGAAGCCGGCGGTCAGGAAGAAGCCCACCGCGTTGTGGCCGTACCACCACTGGATCATCGCGTCCTGCACGCCGGCGAAGGCGCCGTAGCTCTTCGTGCCGGTGAAGCTGACGGGCACCGCCAGGTTGTTGACGATGTGCAGCATGGCGATGGTGATGATGAACGCCAGGTAGAACCAGTTGGCCACGTAGATGTGCGGCTCACGCCGCTTGATCAGCGTGCCGGCGAACACGATCAGGTAGGCGACCCAGACGATGGTCAGCCACAGGTCGGTGTACCACTCGGGCTCGGCGTATTCCTTGCCCTGGGTGATGCCCATCAGGTAGCCCGTGCCGGCCAGCACGATGAACAGCTGATAGCCCCAGAAGATGAACCAGGCCGGCAGCGCGCCACCGAACAGGGGGGCGCGGCAGGTGCGCTGGACCACGAAGAAGGAGGTGCCCAGCAGCGCGTTGCCGCCGAAGGCGAAGATGGCCGCGGACGTGTGCAGCGGCCGCACGCGGCCGAAGCTGGTCCATTCCAAACCGAAATTCAGCGCGGGAAACGCCAACTGAAAGGCAATGAGGACGCCGACCGTGAAGGCGGCGATGCCCCAGAACATGGTCGCGATGGTGAACGCGCGGACCACATCCTCCACATAGGCTTCCCGGCTGGCGGGACGGGCCGCCGTGATGGGCACCCCCCCGGAAACCGCTACACTCATGACACCCCCCGAATATGGGCTCAAGCGGCAGGGGCCTGGGTTGAACCCCGGACCTCGTCTCTTAAGACAACGATTGCGGGCATCGGCGGGCCCGGTTTCCCAGGCGGTGTCCGTCGGGCGACGGGGCCGATGCTCCTCAGCGTCGGCACTGTGATGGTGGGCACACCCAGCCGCATTGACCTGCGTCAAGCCGCCATCCATCAACTTGGCGTATGGTTGGGTGAGTGACGGAAGGCCCGGCAAGAAGGCCTCCGTTGGCGCGGTTGGCGTTGCAACCTGGGCGGAGCGGCACAAGACCATGACGGCGACGACGGACGGGACCCTGATCCCGGTTTTCACCCATCCCTCGCCCGCGGTGCGGCGGGTGCCGATGGACCGGCCCTGGCACTGGCTGCGGCTGGGGTGGGACGACATGGCGGCGACGCCCCCCATCAGCCTGGGCTACGGCCTGATCCTGGCGGCGGTGGGCTTCTTCGCCACGGCCGTGGCCATCCTGAACGGCTGGCTGGCCCTGCTGCTGCCGCTGACCGGCGGCTTCATGCTGCTGGCGCCCTTGCTGTCCGTCACCTTCTACGAGGCGTCGCGCCGGCGGGAACGGGGGCTGCCGCCCGACGCCGCCGCCTGCCTGAACGCTTGGCGCGGCAACCTGTCCGCCATCGGCGCCTTCGGTGTCGTGCTGCTGCTGATGCACCTGTTCTGGGTGCGGCTGGCCACCCTGCTCTACGCCCTGATGCTGGGCGAGGTGCACGTGCCGCCGGAGGGCCTGGCCGCCGCCCTGCTGACCCCGGCGGCCCTGCCCTTCCTGATCGTCGGCACCCTGCTGGGCGCGGCCCTGGCGCTGGCCACCTTCACCATCAGCGTGGTGACCCTGCCCCTGCTGCTGGACCGCGACGTCGGCGTCCTCACCGCCGTCGCCACCAGCATCACGGCGGTACGCGCCAGCCCCCGCGCCATGCTGCTGTGGGCCGGCCTGATCTCGTTCGCGGTGGCGCTGGGCATGGCCACGCTGTTCATCGGCCTGGTGCCGCTGCTGCCCCTGATCGGGCACGCCAGCTGGCACGCCTATCGCGACGTGGTGCGGCTGCCCACCGCGATCACCCCGGTCACGCCGGAGGGATGAGATCCCTATCATGCCTCCATAGCCCGGCGACTGAGGGCGTCAAGACTCAGCTGAATTGCAGCATGGACGGCGCCTTGTCGATGATCTCTTCCAGGATCATCTCGGCCGTTTCCAGCTCGCTTCGGATGGATTCGTTCAGGCGGCTGGCGTATTCGGGCTTGCGCAGCTTCTCGCTGGCCTCATAGAGGCTGCGCAGCTCCGTCACGAAGATTTCGCGGGCGCCCAGCGGCAGCACGGTCTTGGCCGACAGCACGAAGAAGAAGCGCATGCTGGCCCGCACCAGCAGGCTCAGCATCAGGGTGTCCAGCTGGGCGTAGCGCTCGCGCACGTCATCCACCGGGCCGTCCATGCTGCGCAGCCGCCCCTCCACCAGGATGCATAGGGCGCGGAATTCCCCCACCTTGTTGCGGAAGGCGTTGTAGGCCTCGAAGCTGTCGCGGGCGGCGGCGGCCTCGGCCTGCTTGGCCAGCTGGGTGGATTCGCGCGCCTGACGCTCCAACGCGTCCAGCAGGCCCACCACTTCCTTGCGGGAATAGACGCGTCTGACCACCGGTATGCCATCCTGTCGCTAGGGCATCGCACCCCTCCCTGTATACCCAGGCCACCGGATGGATCAAAGCGCCGCCATCGGTCGGGCGGCATGCGCGGAAGGGAATGGAACCGCCTGGACAGCACTTATCACGGCGCCGGCGACAATGTCCCCTCGGTGAACAGCGTGAAGGACGGTTGCGGCCCCGGCGGCGCGATCTCGAACCGGACGGCCAGGCGGCCACCCGCCAGCCCCTCGTATGTCAGGCGGAAGGTGGGGGCCGCCGGCGCCGGATCGCTGGTGAACTGGACGCGCCGGCCCGGCGCCAGTTCCGTCACGTGATAATGGATGACATGCCCAGCCGTGTCGAAGAAATCGGCGCGCAAGCGTCCGCCCTCCGCATACATGGTCATAAGCATGTCCAGGTCGCCACCCTCGGCCATGTGGGTATGATCGCGGCGGACGAGCAGGCTACCGTTCAGGTCCGGCCTGATCTCAGACGTGCCCCCTTGGTTGGGCCGCGCGCCGGGGGCCGGGTCCGCGACGCGCTGGCCCGCCAGGAAGGAGAGGGCCGCCAGCGGCTCCGCCGCTTTCGCCTGGGGCATCAACGCCGCCACCGCCAGCGCGGTCGCGGCCAATCCCCGCTCAAACCGCCTCATCGTATGCCTCCCTCAGCCAGGCCAGCACGTCGGCATCCAGGTCAGCCGCAGCCTCCAGCCTCACCCGGTGGGTGAACATGGCGTTGAAACTGCCCGACGCCTCCAGCCGGCCTTCCGGCGGATGGGCCTTCAACACCAGCCCCAGGTCCAGGCGGGTGCGCGTCGACGGCTGGATCAAGGCGAACTGCTTGCGCCGACGGATACTGACATTGGCCTTCTTGGGCGCCATCTCGACGTCGGGCCCGAGAGCCATCACCACCGCGACCAGCGCATCGTAAAGGGGCCGCAGCTGCGCCTTGCCCTCGAACAGATGCGCCACGGGATCGTCAGCGGAACGGGGCGTCGCGGCGGCCAGCGCGCACTTGGCGACATGGTTGGCATAGCCATGGCCGAATCCGTGCTCCGCCTTCAGCCAGGCCACCATTTCCCCATGCTTGGTCAGGCCCTGCGCCTGGATGCGTCCCACCCACACGGCCACCGGCTGGCCCGATGTCGCCTCTATGTTGCGTTCCAATGTCGCGATCGCGTCTTCCACCGACGCCATGGCCGCCCCCATTCTTGTTCCCAGCTTCGGCACCCGCACCGTCTTCCCGGAAGCCAGCGCCGTCATGCATTCTATGGTCAGCCTGTTGACAGCATGGTGGCAAGATGGCGCGTCGCGCGGAAAGGTTGTTGATCCTGCTGGACCTGCTGCGGAGTCGTCCGGTGGTAACGGCGGCCACCTTGGCGGAGGCGCTGGAGGTTTCCGCCCGCACGGTCTATCGCGACATCGAGGCGCTGCTGGCCGCCGGTGTCCCCATCCGGGGCGAGGCCGGCGTGGGCTTCAGTCTGGGCCAGGGCTATTTCCTGCCCCCCCTGACCCTGACGGAGGACGAAGCGGAGATCCTGGCCTTTGGCGCCCGGGTGCTAAGCATCTGGAGCGACGGCGCCCTGGCGGCACAGGCGGAGATGGCGCTGACCAAGATACGGGCGGTGCTGCCCCAGGCCGCCCGCGACAGCGCGGCGCGGGAGGTCCTATGGGCCCCCCCTTGGGTGACCCGCCACCCGCCCGCGGTGGACCTGCTGCAGTTGAAGCGCGCTGCCCAGCGGCGGCAGTACCTGCGCATCACCTACGAAACCCTGAACGGCACCCTGAGCGAGCGAACCGTCCGCCCCCTGTCGCTCAGCTTCTTCGGGCCTGTGTGGCTGCTGATCGCCTGGTGCGAATTGAAGGCGGACTTCCGCTGCTTCCGCTTGGACCGCCTGCGGGCTTCGGAGGTACTGGACCAGACCTTCCGGGATGAGCCGGGCAAGCGCCTGGTCGACTTCCGCCGCGCCAAGGGCGAGGCGGTGGCGCGGGAGATGGCCAGCAGCGGGGTTTAGTCCAGCGCCCCCAGCCGCACCGGCCGTTCCTGGCGCGACACCGGCAGTTGCGACAGGGTCAGCGCGATCCGCCGCCGCAGGAACGGGGTGCCGATGACCAGGGGCAGGATGTGGCGGCGCAGCAGCCGGCCCCACCAGCCGTCGGCCAGCAGGCCCACGCGGGAAATGAGAATCCGTGCCCCGCAGCACGCCGCGCGCCACGGGCAGACGGTCCTGGGCGTAGCGATCCAGCACGCCCTCGTCCTTCCTGCCCCGCGGGCCCCGGCGCAGCGCTTCCGTCAGGCGGGCGCCCAGGTTCAGGGCGTCCTGGATGCCGGTGTTCATGCCCTGGCCCCCGGCCGGGCTGTGGATGTGGGCGGCGTCGCCGGCCAGGAACACGCGGCCGTGGCGCAGTCGCTTCACCATGCGGTGGTGGATGGTGAAGCGGGTCAGCCACGCCGCCTCCCCCAGCACCAGGGGCAGGCCGGACACGGCGCGGGCCAGGGTGGTGAAGGCGGCCAAGTCGATCTCCGCCTCCGCCGCCGGCGGCGCGCCCTTGGGGATCAGCACCAGGCGGCACAGCGTCGGGTGATCCGGATCCTTCAGCGGGAAGAAGGCCATGGCGCCCGCCTCCGTGCTGAAGAAGCGCACGGAGTCGTGGCCCAGATCCCCATGCCCCGGGCCCCAGTCCAGGGTCACGTCGGCCAGCAGGAAGGTCCCGGGATAGGATCCGCCGGCGAAACTGGCGCCCACCTGGTGGCGCACCACGCTATGGGCGCCGTCGCAGCCGACGACATAGGCGGCGCGCACCCGCTCGATGCCGCCGTCGGGCCGGCGCACCTCGCACTGCACGCCGTCCCCATCCTGCCGCAGGGCGGCCAGCTCATGGTTCCAGTCGACGGCCACGTCGAAGGCCGCCGCCTGCTCCGCCAGCAGGCGCTCCGTCTCCCCCTGCGGCAGCACCAGGACGAAGTTGTAGGGGCTGGGCAGGCCGCCCAGGTCCACCGGGATGGGTTGGCGGTCGCCCAAATGGAAATGCACCGCGCGCACCGGCTGGCCTGTGGCCACCATGCGGGCCGGCAGCCCCACGCCGAACACGTCCGACAGCGCCTCCAGCGTGCCGGCGTGCACGCCCAGCGCCTTTGATTTCTGGGAGCGGCCCGCCGCCTTGTCGATCACCCGCACGGGCACGCCGGTGCGGCCCAGCATGGCCGCCAGCGCCAGGCCCGTGGGGCCGGCCCCCACCACCAGGACCGCCACATCCATATCGCTGCTCAAGTCCGCGTCCTCCCACCCCGTTCCCCACCCGTTTCCAGGAACTGGCCGCTTACTTCTTGTTAGTTCTCTGCCGATATGCTCCCGCTTCACGCGCGCCGCAATGCGCACCTTGGCAATAGGGCGCCTTCACGGCAAGCGGGCCCCCGGGATTAAGGTGGACGGCCGGCGGCGCCTGAGGGTAAGCATGAGGCCGGTTCGTTCTGCTACCGAACCGGCGCTAAAGCATTGAGAGGGCGTTCAGTCGATGGAACAGGCGATCGTCACCGTCCAGAACCTCGCCGGGCTGGCGCAAAGCGCCCAGGCGGGCCTGCCACTGGGCAAGGACGCCCTGCTGTTCGGCGAGGACGGCACGGTGCGGCTGAACCGCGACCGTTCCCCCTCCCGCCACCATTTCTACCTGGACGGCCTGCTGTTCCACGTCTCGATCACGCCGCAGGACGACAGCACCCTGTTCCAGATCTGGGCCGAGGTCGGCTTCCTGCCCTACACCATCGAGGCCCCGGAGAAACGCGCCAAGCTTCAGTCCATCCTGCGCGCCACGGCCAGCCTGCGCACCGCCCGCTTCATCGTTGACGAACAGCAGAAGGTGCTGGTGCTGAGCCAGCAGGAGGTGCCGGGCCATGTCAGCCTGACCGACCTGATGTACGAGACGGTGCAGTTCATTCAGGAGGCGCGGCCCTACCTGCGGATTTTCGGCAGCTATTTGTAAGGCCAGCCGTGCCCCCCCAAAGGCCCCCCCAAAGTTAAAACGCCCCGGAGATCGCTCCCCGGGGCGTTTTCTTTGCGAGGACGCTCAGTGATGCCCGCCGGCGCCACCGGCACCCTGTCCGCCATTCGCCTGCCCGTTGGTGGTGGGCAGGATGAAGATTTGGCCGGGATAGATCAGGTTGGGATCGCGGATCTGGTCCTGGTTGGCGTCGAAGATGGTGGTGTACTGGATGCCCTCGCCATAGAGGTGGCGGGCCAGGGTCCACAGGTTGTTGCCGGCCACCACCACCACGGCGCGGCTGTCGCTGTCGGCGATGGGCTGGCGCTCGAACGTCACCTCGGCGCGGGCCGCCACCTTGCCATCAGCGCCTACCTGGTCGACGCGCAGGGTGTAGCGGCCGGGATCGACCAGGCGCTCCGGGGTGATGGACCAGCGGCCCTGCAGGTCCGCCGTGGCGTGGCCCACCAGGGTGTTGTCCAGGTACAGCTGCACCTCCGCCTTGGCCGGGGCGTCGCCGCCCACGGTGACGGCGCCGGCGCGGTTGTAGTCGATGGTGTCGATGGCGACGGCCAGCGACTTGTCGGTCTTGACCGGGCTCTGCAGCACGCGGCTGCCGCCCTGGCGCGGGGTGACGACGGCCAGCGCCCCGCCGGTCTCGTTCTGTTTGCGGCCGGCGATGTCGCGCTTGGCGTCCGGCACCACCAGGGTCACCGTCTCATCGGCCGCGACCTCCGTGCCTTCCGCCGTCTTCATCTTCAGGGACAGGGTGCGGGAGCCGGGGGTCAGCGCCTGGGTGGGGGTCAGCACCCACTCGCCGCGCTTGTCGGCGGTGACGGTGCCCAGTTCCTTGTCGCCGTCGGAGATGGTGACGGCGGCGCCCGGCATGGCGCGGCCGGCGATGACCGCCGTGCCGTCAGGGCTGACGCGCACCACGTCGAAGGTGGGAACCGCGCTGGGGCCGGACGGGGCCTCGGCCACGGCCGGGGCGGCGGTTTGCGTCGTGCCCGCGGTGCGGTCGGCCTGCATATGGGACAAACCCCAAACCAGCAGCGCCAGCGCGCCCACGCCGACAACGGCGGCAATGACCTTGTTCTGCGTCACAGTCGGTTCCTTTGTCATTGTCCCGGCGGCTGACCCCCGGCCGCCGGTTCATGAGCCCCCCAACGATCTTGCCAACGATCTTGGATACGATCCCGGGTGCACCCCGGAATAGCCCGGCGGCGCCCGCGCGATCAAGCCTGGAAGATCGGCGCGTCAGGCGAAAACGGCCAAGCCCGCCACCAGTCCGGCGGCGATGGCGGCCAGCAGGCCGGCCCGCCATAGCGGGACCCAGCCATGGCCATCCCGCCCCCGGGGCGTCTCCCCCCGGGTCTCCCGCCGGGCGTCTTTGGGTCCCAGGTCGCCATCGGGCAGGAAGGTAAGGCGTTTCCACCCCGTGATCATGGGGCGCACCAGGTTCTCGCGCTTGACCACCAGATAGAACAGCACCGCCACCACGTGGATGGCCACCACCCCTTGGATCAGGCTGAAGTTCATATGGTGCAGGCGGCGCGCCAGCTTGGCGACCGATCCGCTGACGCGGTGGGCCAGCGGCCCCTCCTCCATCCCGTCGTGGTCCACGGCGAACAGGCCGGTCCCCACCTGGGCCAGCAGCACCAGCAGCAGCACGACCACGGCCCAGCCGCCCAGGGCGTTGTGCCCCCGCTCCACCGGCAGGGGACCGGGCGCCGCCATGTGGCGCACATGGCGCAAGACCGCCGCCGGCCCCTTCAGGAAGCGGGCGAAGCGCGCCTGGTCACTGCCCGCCACGCCCCAGAACAGGCGGAACAGCAGCAGGGCCAGGGCGCCGTAGCCCAGCTTGAAATGCAGGGCCAGATCGTCATGGGTGGCCGTCCACCACAGCCCGGCCAGGTCGGCGACCAGCAGCCAGTGGAACAGCCGGATGGGCAGGTCCCAGACGGGGATGCGCCCCCCGGGGTCCCGCCCTGATCCGCGGGCGTCATGCCCGGCTTACTTCTTCTGGCGATAGGTTTCGTGGCACTGCTTGCAGGTGCCGCCCACGGCCTGCACCGCCTGGCCGATCGCGGCCTTGTCCGCGGTGGCCGGCAGGGCCAGGATCTTGTCCAGCGCCTGGGCCAGGTCGGTGAAGCCCTGGCGGAACTTGGCGTTCTCCTGCCAGACGGCGGGCAGGGCCTCGCTTTCGCCCACGCCCACGGCCGTGCCCTCGGTGAACTGGTCGGGCAGGCCCTTGGTCACGGCCTGCATCGCGGCGGCGGCGGCGGCCACGTCCTGGGCGGTGCCCTTGTCGTCCTTCAGGTAGCCCATGAAAACCTTCATGCCGCCGCCCAGCTTCTTCATGTCCTGCTGGCGGGCCTTGACGATTTCCGCCGGGTCCAGCGCGGCGTGGGCGACGCTGCCCCCCAGAAGGGCGGCGGCCATGGCCAGGCCGGCGGCGACCCGCACGGCGGGGCCGGCGCGAAAGGCTTGCGGGACATCACGAAAAGCACGCGGCATTCTTCTCTCCTGCCCTGATTGTAACCACTTATCTCTATGGCCTTGCCCGCCACCCGTCCGGGTCGCCTAATGCCATCCGCCGCCTTGCACGGCCTGCCGGATGGCTTGCAGTCGGCCCGCAAGGATGGTGTAACGGGCCGTCACCCGTCCGGCAAGCCCCGCTGGCGGCCATCGGACGGCGGCATCCCGGTCGGGGATGGGGTGGTTCCACCCCATCCCGTCCGATCCATAAGCCCGTCCGTTCCATAAGGATGAGAGGAATGTCCAAGGTGCGTAGCGTCTGTGTCTATTGCGGATCCTCGGGCCAGGTGTCGGAGGAATACAAGAAGGCCGCCCACGACCTGGGCACCCTGATCGGCAACGCCGGGCTGCGGCTGGTCTATGGCGGCGGCCGCGTGGGCCTGATGGGCATCACCGCCGACGCCGCCCTGGCGGCCGGGGGCGAGGTGGTGGGCATCATCCCCGACCACATCCAGGTGCGCGAGGTGGACCACGGCGGCCTGACCGAGCTGCACGTGGTGGACAGCATGCATACGCGCAAGCGCATGATGGTGGAGAAGTCCGACGCCTTCGTCGTCATGCCCGGTGGCCTGGGCACCCTGGACGAGGCGTTCGAGATCATCACCTGGCGCCAGCTGGGCCTGCACGACAAGCCGGTGGTCATCGCCAATATCGGCGGCTACTGGGATCCGCTGCGCGCCCTGCTGACGCACATCCGCACGACCGGCTTCGGCCGGGGCGAGATCGAGGACCATTTCACCTTCGTCGACAGTGTCCACGCCATCCTGCCGGCGCTGCGGCGGGCGCCGGACGCCCTGCAGAAGATCGCGGTGGAACGGCTGTAGCCGGTTTCAAGGGCGGACGGCCCCGGTTCATGCGGGGGGACACCGTTGCGGGGACCGCACGCCGGTTGCCCGCCCCGCTTGCTTGATCCCCGGGCCCGAATGGGCTCTTATACCGGCCGTCCGATATACTGGCCGCCCAATCGCGGTCGTTTCTTACCCGGGAAACGGTTCTGGCATATCGAGGCGCGCTCGAACGCGGCGCCGGCTGTCATAAAAATTACCTATACGCAGAAGGCATTGAGAATGCAGAAGATCAAGGTTGCCAATCCCGTCGTCGAGCTTGATGGCGATGAGATGACCCGCATCATTTGGCAGTTCATCAAAGACAAGCTGATCCTGCCCTACCTCGACATCGACCTGAAGTACTTCGACCTGGGCATCGAGCACCGCGACGCCACCAACGACCAGGTGACCGTGGACGCGGCCGAGGCCATCAAGAAGTACGGTGTGGGCGTGAAGTGCGCGACCATCACCCCGGACGAGGCCCGCGTGGCCGAGTTCAGCCTGAAGAAGATGTGGAAGTCGCCCAACGGCACCATCCGCAACATCCTGGGCGGCACCGTCTTCCGTGAGCCCATCATCTGCAAGAACGTGCCGCGCTTGGTGCCGGGCTGGACCAAGCCCATCGTCATCGGCCGCCACGCCTTCGGCGACCAGTACCGCGCCACCGACTTCAAGGTGCCCGGCGCCGGCAAGCTGACCATGACCTTCACCCCCGACGACGGCGGTGAGGCCATCACCTACGACGTGTTCCAGTTCCCCGAGGCCGGCGTGGCCATGGGCATGTACAACCTGGACGAATCGATCGCCGGCTTCGCCCGCGCCTGCTTCAACTACGGCCTGCAGCGCGGCTACCCGGTGTACCTGTCCACGAAGAACACGATCCTCAAGGCCTATGACGGCCGCTTCAAGGACATCTTCCAGGAAATCTTCGACGCCGAGTTCGCCGAGCGCTTCAAGGCCAAGGGCATCGTCTACGAACACCGCCTGATCGACGACATGGTCGCTTCCGCCCTGAAGTGGGACGGCGCCTTCGTCTGGGCCTGCAAGAACTACGACGGCGACGTGCAGTCCGACACCGTGGCCCAGGGCTTCGGCTCGCTGGGCCTGATGACCTCGGTGCTGCTGACCCCCGACGGCAAGACCGTGGAGGCCGAGGCCGCCCACGGCACGGTGACCCGCCACTATCGTGAGCACCAGAAGGGCCGCCCCACCTCCACCAACCCCATCGCCTCCATCTTCGCCTGGACGCAGGGTCTGTCCTACCGCGGCCAGTTCGACGGCACGCCGGAGGTCACCAACTTCGCCAAGACGCTGGAGAAGGTGTGCGTGGAGACGGTCGAGTCCGGCTTCATGACCAAGGACCTGGCCATCCTGATCGGCCCGGACCAGCCCTGGCTGACCACCCAGGACTTCCTGGCCAAGCTGGACGAGAACCTGCGCAAGGCCATGGGCTTCGACGCCTGAGGCACCTGACGGTTCCCCTGACGGTTCCAATGTGACAGAGACGCCGGGCGGCGCCACCGCCCGGCGTTTTGTTTGTCGTCCGTGAAGAATGGCCCTAATTGCTTACGTGCTGATCAGGGCCCTTTCGTTTTGGATTTGGAGAGCGCAGAGCAGGGCACGCCAAAGGTCCTGGAACCACCTGACGAGGAGGTGGAAGTTGAAGCCAGCGGCTGCGAGGACGGCATTGATACGGTCGCCGTGGCGTCCCTTGAGGTAGTTCCGTCCCATGCGGTGCTCGGCCTTGAGGTGGCCGATGATGGGCTCGATGGCGGCGCGGCGCTTCATCTCCCGTTTGATGGCGGTGGTAGTCCTGCGGACCTGGCCTGTGATCCAGACCTTGAACTTGTTGGGATGGTCATGGCCGCGATAGCCCCTGTCGACGTGGACGCGGTCCGGCTCGCGTCCAGTGTTGGCTTTGATGTCGGCGACGGCCTTGGCCAGGGTGTGGCCGTCGAAGGGGTTGGTGTGCAGGGCCTGGGCGTGGAGGACGAAGAGGCCGCCCTTGGGCTTGGTGATGGGGACGGCGACGCTGACCTTGCAGCCGAACTCGTAGGGGGCGCGGGCCTTGCCCTTGCCGATGCATTCGACCTCGGGGGCGTGGAGGGAGTAGACTTTCTGCCCGCGCTGGCGCTGGGTCTGCATGCTGACCTTGATGGCCAGGTCACGTAAGGGGCCGTAGCGGGCCAGGAGGTCTGGGGCCTCGGCGCCTCCCTTGGCGGCGACCTTGCGGTTGATGTCACGGATGAGGCGGCCCAGACGGGTGCGCAGGAACTTTAGTTCCCGGTTGGCGCGCTTGTGTTGGTGGGCGTGGGTGTAGCGGCCGACCATGATGGCGGCCTTCTTGGCCACGCGCAGATAGCTCTGGCGCAGCGTGAGGCCGTTGTCCTTGGCGAAGCCGACCAGCTTCTCGATGGCCTTGTGGGTCAGGCGGGCGTCGGTGGGGTGGGCGACGGCCTTGGGCTGGACGGTGGTGTCCACCGCCACGCGCGCCAAGTCGCGGGTGCTGAGCGCGCCGGTGGCCTGGGCCACCCGCAGGCTCTCCTGGATCAGCGCGGCCAGCCGCTCCTCGCCCAGGCGCTGGCGCCAACGGGACAGCGACGACCGGTCGAAGGGCAGGTCGTGGCGGAAGACCTCCTCGCCGCAGAAGAACTGGAAATAGGGGTTCTCCGCCCAGCGGGCGGTCAGCACCTCATCCGACAGGTTGTGCATGTGCTTCAGGATCAGCAGGCCCGCCATCAGCCGGACCGGCAACGGCGGCTGGCCTGGTCCGCCGCCATAGACCCCACCCAAGCGCTGTTCCAGAAAGCCCCAGTCGATCTTGCCCGACAGCACCACCAGTGGGTGCTTCAGGTCGATGATCTGGTCCAGGGCTGGACGCAGAAGGTCTTTCTGTCGGGTGTCCCGGGGTCGTGACATGGCCTGTTCCCACCGCTGTTCACAGGGGGAATCGAATCACGAAATGGCCCAAAAGGGGATCTCCAAATTGCAAGAAAGCGGAGGCCAAGCCCCCTCTTTCCTGCAAATTCGATTACAGCACTACCAGCCAAACACCATGGTCGGCCAACGGCTTAGAAATCATTCACGGACGACTTGTTTGCCCGCAAGGGCCCGTTGTCATCGACGGCCTTGGGGGTGCCGGCCCATCGTCGGGGCGAATTTCCCGAGCCTTGGCCTCAAAAACAAAACCCCCACCGTCGCCGGCAGGGGTTCGCTTAATTCCGTATGCGGAACGGCCTCAGGCCATGACCAGCTTGCGCTCGTCGTCCCGCTTCTTGGCGGGCTGGTAGGCCATCTGCGCGTGCTCACGGCAGTAGGGCATGCCGGGCAGCGAGGGGCAGCCGCAGAAATGGAAATCGGCGTGCTTGGGATCGCCCACCGGCCATTTGCACATGCGCTCGTTCAGCGACAGGATGGTCGCGCCGCGCGTGGGCTTCTTCTTGATGGGCGACGGCCGGCCCGACAGGCCCAGCCGGTGCGCCTTGCCGATCACCGCGTTGCGGGTCACGTTGCCCAACAGATCGGCGATCTCGCTGGCGCTCATGCCCTGGCCCCACAGCTGGCGCAGGCGCTCGATACGCTCGTCAGTCCAACTCATCGACGCTTTTTCTTCTTCCATCGAAGCCCTCGCTCCTTAGCCCCCGAGATCGGCGGGCGCGCAAAAACATGCCGTCACCGCCGAGCGCCCCGCTCCAGCAGTCGATACCGGGAAATTCCCACCAACAAGATTTGGTATCGAGATGCGTGTGACACTACCAAACTTGCCAAAGCCTGAACAGGTGATTCCGACTCGTTTTTTGACCGCGGATACAGAATCCACGCCGAAGATCCGCAGGCAGCCTAGGGAAAGCCGCCACCCCTCTCCTTTGTGGGTATACCCCAGGCACAACCACTATTCCTAGCGGGCCCACTCTCATTCATCCCCTATTAAAGGGGAGTTAAGAGGGAACGGGCGCCCCTAAAATGGCGACGGGCATGGGACCGCTCCCATGCCCGCCTCCCAACGCATTTACTGACCGGCGGCGGCGGAGAAGCCGTTGGCGCCGTCGAAGGTGTAGAGGTTGGAGCTCTGGACGAAGTCCAGGCCTTCCTTGGCGACGCGGGCCAGCAGCTCGGCCACCTGGCCGTGCTTCAGCTCATCGGCGCCGTCGGCCATGACGCGGCAGCGCCAGTGGTCGGTGCAGAAGGTTTCCGGCGCGCCGTCCGGCCACACCTTCTGGCCACGGTTGGACACCATCACCAGCTTCAGGCCGGCGGGGAGCAGCGGCTGGAACAGCGCGGCCATGTCGTCGCCGTTGCCACCCTTGCGCTCCAGGAACACGTCCACGCCCACCAGCTTCTTGGCCTGGGCGGGGGCGCCCTTCAGGGCGATGCCGCTGAAGCTGCTGGCGACGCCGGCCGGGTAGCTGGCGGGCACCAGGGTGGCCGGGCGGTCACCCAGGCGGTCGATCAGGTTGGCGGCGAAGTCACGGGTGCCGATGCGGGCCTTGCTGACGCCGCGCTTGAAGATGTCGACGGTGTGGATGCCGTCCTCGATCATCTTCAGCCAGGCGTTATGGATGCGCTCGGCCGCTTCCGACTGGCCGATGTGGACCAGCATCATGACCGAGGCCAGCAGCAGGCCCGACGGGTTGGCGATGCCCTTGCCGGCGATGGTGGGGGCGGAGCCGTGGATGGCCTCGAACATGGCGCACTGGTCACCGATGTTGGAGGAGCCGGCCAGGCCGACCGAGCCGGTGATCTGGGCGGCGATGTCGGAGATGATGTCGCCATACAGGTTCAGGGTGACGATGACGTCGAAGTGCTCCGGCGTGTCCGCCAGGCGGGCGGCGCCGATGTCGACGATCATGCTCTCCGCCTCGATGTCCGGGTACTCGGCGGCGATCTCGTCGAAGACCCGATGGAACAGGCCATCGGAGATCTTCATGATGTTGTCCTTCACGAAGGCCGTCACCTTGCGGCGATGGTTGGCCCGCGCGTATTCGAAGGCGTAGCGGATGATCTTTTCCGAACCGGGGCGCGAGATCAGCTTCACCGCCTGGGTCACGTCCTGCGTCTGGCGGTATTCGATGCCGGCGTACAGGTCTTCCTCGTTCTCACGCACGATCACCACGTCCATGGACGGGTGCTTGGTGGCGACGAAGGGGGAGTAGGAGACGCAGGGGCGGATGTTGGCGTACAGGCCCAGGGCGCCGCGGATGGTCACGTTCAGCGACTTGTAGCCGCCGCCCTGCGGGGTGGTGATGGGGGCCTTCAGGAACACCTTGGTGCGGCGCAGGCTTTCCCAGGCGCTGGGCTCCATGCCGTTCATGATGCCCCGGCGGTAGACGCTCTCGCCGATCTGGATTTCCTCATACTCGAGGTTGGCGCCGCTGGCGGCCAACACCTCGAGGGTGGCGTCCATGATCTCGGGGCCGATACCGTCGCCGCGCGCGATGGTGATCTTGGTCGGAGAATTCATCTTCTCTTTCATCCTTGGCACTGGCGCCTTTCCCCAACCATCGGGGGACATGGCGCGGTTCGGGAGAAGCTCCCGCGTCCTGGGTTCAAAGTTTTGAGCCCGCGCGGACACTATGCCGGGACGCACCGCGCGGCAACTGTGCTTTGGGCGCCCCTGCCCCCCTGCACTTGCGGGGACGGGCGCCAAGAAACGTTAATAAATCAATGGCTAAGTTCCCGCATGCCCGCCTCCAGCCCCTGCAGGGTCAGGGGATACATGCGGCCCTCCATCAAATTTTTAATCAGGCCGACGCTGGCGGTGTAGGGCCAGTACCCTTCCTGCACCGGGTTCAGCCAGATGGCGCGGCGGTAGACGTCCAGCAGGCGCCTCAGCCACACCTGCCCCGCCTCCGGGTTCCAATGCTCCACCGCCCCGCCGGGGTGGGTGATCTCATAGGGGCTCATGCTGGCGTCGCCCACGAAGATCAGCTTGTAGTCGGCCGGGTAGGTGTGCAGCACGTCGAAAGTCGATATCTGTTCCGTGCGGCGGCGGCGGTTGTCCTTCCACACGCCCTCATAGACGCAGTTGTGGAAGTAGAAATATTCCAGGTGCTTGAACTCCCCCTTGGCGGCGGAGAACAGCTCCTCGCACAGGCGGATGTGGTCGTCCATGGAACCGCCCACGTCCAGGAACAGCAGCACCTTGACCGCGTTGTGCCGTTCGGGGCGCAGCTTCAGGTCCAGGTGGCCGGCATTGGCGGCGGTGGCGCGGATGGTGTCGGGCAGGTCCAGCACCTCGGCCGCGCCGGTTCGGGCGAACTTGCGCAGGCGGCGCAGCGCCACCTTGATGTTGCGGGTGCCCAGCTCCACCGTGTCGTCCAGGTTGCGGAACTCACGCCGGTCCCAGACCTTCACGGCGCGGCGGTGGCGGCTGCCCTCCTGCCCGATGCGCACGCCCTCTGGATTGTAGCCATAGGCGCCGAAGGGCGAGGTGCCGGCCGTGCCGATCCATTTCGATCCGCCCTGGTGGCGGCCATGCTGTTCCTTCAGGCGCTGGGCCAGCGTCTCCATCAGCTTTTCCCAGCCGCCCAGGGCTTGCACCTGCGCCTTCTCCTCCTCCGTCAGGTGCCGCTCGGCCAGCTTGCGCAGCCATTCCTCGGGCAGGTCGCGCGCGGCGACGTCGCCGCCGTCCCCAGCCGCCGTCCCTTCCAGTCCCTTGAAGACCTGGCCGAAGACGACGTCGAAGCGGTCCAGGTTGCGCTCATCCTTCACCAGGATGGTCCGGGACAGGTGGTAGAAGTCCTCCACGCTGTAGCCCGCGACATGGGCCGACATGGCCTCCATCAAGGCCAGATACTCCCGCAGGGTGACGGGAATACGGGCCTGGCGCAGTTGGAAGAAGAAGGTGGTGAACATGGGGGCGCAGTCTACGCGACGGCGGGCCGGGCGACCAGGGGGTGGGCCAGGGGCCGAGCCAGGGGCGCCGGCGCCCCGCATTCCACCCGGATTTCCATGTAGGATTGGCGGCGCCTGTACCGTATAGGTAGCATCCCTTCCCCAGCCTCGCGCTCCGATCCCCAGGTTGCCGTCCATCGCCTGCCTGTTCAAAGGTTCCCCGTCCAAAGGTTCCCTGCCCCAAGGTTATCCAGCATGATATCGAAACGGCATAGGACAGGCGGGGCGAGGGCCGTCGGATGGTAGCGGTCACGCGGCGGAAGGGCCGGGGGCCGGGCGGCGTGGCGGGCCTTCTTCTCTGTCTGGTTCTAGTCCTGCTCCTGTGCCTGGCAGGCCCGGCGCGGGCCGGTCACCTGACCATCGACATGATGGTCGGCAGCCGCGACAAGCACACCGCCTGGGCCGCCCTGCTGGATCGCTTCGCCGCCGCCAACCCGGACATCCAGATCACCCACCGCGAAGTGCCCATGGACCTCTATTGGCAACGGGCCGGCGCCAAGGCCGGTGGGCCCGACGCGCCGGATGTCGCGTTCTGGGATTCTGGAAAAGCGCTGCGCGACGGCTACGCCCAGCGGATGGTGGCCCCCCTGCCCCCGGACCTCGCCCGGCTGGTGCGCGACCGGTTCAGCCCGCCGGCCGTCGACGCCGTCACCGTGGGCGCCAAGGTCGCGGCCGTGCCCCTGTCGACCTACCCCTGGGGCTTCTTTTACCGCAAATCCCTGTTCCAGCGCCTGAACCTGGCACCGCCCCGGACGTGGGAGGAGCTGCTGGCCGTGGCGGCGCGCCTGAAGGCCGCCGAGGTCACCCCCTTCGCCTTCGGCGCGCAGGAAAACTGGCCGCTGTTCGCCTGGTTCGATTGCCTGGACCTGCGCCTGAACGGGCTGGACTTCCATCGCCGCCTGCTGGCGGGGCACATCCCCTTCACCGATCCGGCCGCGCGCGCGGTGATGGCGCGGTGGAAGCTGCTGCTGGACCGGGGTTACTTCCACGCGCCCCAGCCGGGGGACAGCTGGCGCGACACCCTGCCCTACTTCTATCACCAGCAGGTGGGCATGCTGTTGCTGGGCGGGTTCGCCGCCATGCACTTCTCCCCCCTGGTGCGCGACGATGTGGGCTTCATCCCCTTCCCCACGCTGATCCCCGGCATGCCCCGCTATGAGGACGCGCCGCAGGACGTGCTGGTGGTGGCACCCCGCGCGGCCGCGCGGCCGGAGGTTCAGCGCTTCGTGCGCTTCCTGGCGGAGACGGCGGAACTGGACCGTTTCAACAGCGATCTCGCCATGGTGTCACCGCTGCGCGATGGGCCGGGGGACAGGGGCCCCGCCCCAGCGGGCGCCGGCACCTTCTTCCAGGACGCCGGGCGGCGGGTGCTGGAGGATGCGGCCGGCTTCGCCGCCTACTTCGACCGCGACGCCACCACGCCGCTGGCCGAGGCGGCCGGCGGCACCTTCCGCCGCTTCATGGCCGCACCGCACGACATCGACGCGGCGCTGGCGGAGTTGGACCGCGCGAGAACGGCGGCGCCAGGGGTGGTGCAACTGGGCGGGCACTGAAGCCGCCAGGGGAGCGGCCCACCCCCGGCGGTGTCCTCAGCGCACCAGCACCTGGGCCGCCTCCTTGGTCTTGTCCACCGCGGCGGCGACCTGGCCGATGGCGGCGGAGATGGCCGTGACGTTGGTCGTCACCGTGGAGACGGCGCTGGACGCGCTTTGCATGTTGGTGGACATGCTGCGCGTGACGGCGCTCTGCTCCTCCACGGCGGCGGCCGTTCCGGACACATGCTCGCGCACGGTGGACACGGCCTCGCGGATGGCGTTCAGGGCGCCGGCGACCTCGGCGGAGGTGGACTGTATCCCCTCGATTTCACCCGAAATCTGCTCGGTGGCCTTGGCCGACTGGTTGGCCAGGTTCTTGACCTCGCTGGCCACGACGGCGAAGCCCTTGCCCGCCTCGCCGGCGCGGGCCGCCTCGATGGTGGCGTTCAGGGCCAGCAGGTTGATCTGGCCGGCGATGTTGTTGATCAGGCCGACGATGCCGTTCATGGCCTGGGCCGCCGCCGCCAGCCGGTCGGTGCTTTCGCCCACCTGCACGGTACGGTCGAACGCGCTGTCGGTCGCGGCCCGGGCGCGCGACATGCTCTGCGAAATCTCGGCGATGGAGGCCGCCAGCTCCTCGGCACTGGCCGCCACCATCTGCACGCTGTTGGCCGTGGTTCCCGCCGCGGCCCCGGCCGACGAGGCCTCGCGCGTCGACTGGCCGATCGCGCTCTCAATCTCACCGAAGTTCTGGTCGATCAGGACCTTCAGGTTGTTCAGGAGGGTGACCTGGGCCGTCACGTCCACGGCGAATTTCACGACCTTGGTCACCTGGCCCTTTTCATCGAAAATCGGGTTGTAGGCGCCCTCGATCCACACGGCCTTGCCGGACTTGGAGATGCGCTTGAACTGAGCGGCCTTGAACTCGCCGCGTTTCAGCGACTCCCAGAACTGGCGATACTCCGCCGTGGCGCCGTAGTCGCGGTCGACGAACATCTGGTGGTGCTTGCCCACCACCTCCTCCAGACGATACTCCATGACCGTCAGGAAATTGTCGTTGGCCTTGGTGATGATGCCGTCGGTGGTGAATTCGATGACCGCCTGTGACCGCCGGATGGCGGCGATCTGCCCGGCGTAATCCAGGTTCTCCAGCCGCTCCTTGGCGTCCGCCCATTCGACCACGAAGCCGATGCGGCGGCCGTCCTCGTTCAGCGGCGTGACCAGCAGGTCGAACTGGTGGCTGGCGACCTTGATGGTGGCGGCATGGGGCTTGGCCAGCTTGGCCAGCATTCCCCGCTGGTGCGCCGGATTCTTATGGAAGATGTCGATGTTGCTGCCGACCAGGCGGTCCACGTTCAGGCGCGGCAATTCCTTGCGCAGGTCGTGCTCCACATCCCGCAGCAGGGCGACCACGGATGGGTTCACGTAAACGATGTTGAGACCCTCGTCCGCCACCATCACCTTGGCGCGCAAGGCGCCGAGTGCCGAAATCTTCCGACTGATGGCGTCATTGTTTTTCGAAAACCCGAACATCTCTTTTCCCCACTATCCTGTCATGCCGCGCCGTCCCCCAGGAAGTCCGGCATCGTGGCGATTCACGCGCCCGGGGCGGGCCCGCGTTCCGTCAAGAACGCCTCCCGCCCCGAGCCCTGGTCCCAAGTCATTCCCCGCCTCACGCGGCGCGGATTTCCCGCAGGAAGGTGTCGACCTGCTGCTTCAGCAGTTCGCCGTTCTTGCTGAGATCATTGGCCGCCGTGTGCACCTCCCCCGCGGCACCCCCGGTCTCTTGCGCCGCGTCGCTGACGCGCGAGATGGTCTGGCTGACGTCGTTGGTGCCCTGGGCCGCCTGTTGGACGTTGCGCGTGATCTCATTGGTGGTGGCGGCCTGTTCCTCCACCGCCGAGGCGATGGTGGTGGCGGCCTGGTCCACCTGATTGATGATCTCCACGATGCCCTGGATGGACTTGGCCGAGGTTTCGGTCGCCGCCTGCATGCCGGCGATCTGCGCCCGGATTTCTTCCGTGGCCTGGGCCGTCTGGGTGGCCAGGGACTTGACCTCGGACGCGACGATGGCGAAGCCCTTGCCGGCATCGCCCGCCCGGGCCGCCTCGATGGTGGCGTTCAGGGCCAGCAGGTTGGTGCGGCTGGCAATGTCGTTGATCAGGGTCACCACCTCGCCGATGCGCTGGGCCGACTGCATCAGGCCCTGCACCTCCTCATTGGTCCGCTCCGCCTGGCCGACGGCGCCGGAAATCATCTGGCTGGACCGCGAGACCTGCAGGGTGATTTCCTGAATGGAAGCGGACAGTTCTTCCGTCGCCGCCGCCACCGTCTGCACATTCTGCGTCGCCTGCATGGAGGCGGCGGCCACGGTTCCCGCCTCACGCGCCACATGGCCGGATGAGGAGTTCAAGGTCTGCGCCGTGGCCAGCAGTTCCGTGGCCTGGGCCGTCACGCCGTTGACGATGCCGCCCACCCGGCTTTCGAAGGCGCCGGCCAGATCCAGCATCGCCTGCCGGCGCTCCTTCTCCGCGCGCTGCTTCAGCGCCTCCTGCTCCGACCGCAGCCGGTCCGCCTCGATCATGTTGTCCTTGAACACGCCCACGGCCTGGGCCATGCCGCCTATCTCGTCCTGGCGCTCGCGGGCCGGAATCTCGACCCGGGTGTCGCCGTCCGCCAAGCGCTTCATCACGCCCGTCATGGTCACGATGGGCGCGGCCACCAAGCGGGTCAGCCCCCAGGCCATGATGACGGCGAGAAGGATGGACAGGCCGCTGCTGACCAGCGCCACGGTCATGGCCGTGGTGAGCGCGTCGGCCTGGACCGTCGCCCGCTGCGCCAGCAGGTCACGCTCGACCTTGTCGATTTCCGCCACCTTGGCGCGGATGGGGTCCATGTGCACCTTGCCGATGCCGCTGGCCGCCAGCTTGCGCGCCTGCTCGACGGTTTCCGGCTTGGCCATCAGGCCGATTTCCCGGTCGGCCACCTCCTGCCGCCAGGCCTGCTCCAGCCGGCGCATCTCATCCAGGCGCGCCTGTTGCGCGGGGTTGTCGGCCGTCAGGGACTTGACCTCCGCGAACGCCGCCTCGAACGCCACCTGGCCTTTCTGGTACGGCTCCAGGAACTTGGCGTCGGCGCCGATCAGATAGCCGCGCAGACCAGATTCACGATCCACCATGGCCGCCATGGCGTGGTCGAGCCGTTCCAGCACCTTGTAGGTATGGTCGGTCCATTGCGTGGTGTCGCGAATGGTGGACAGCGCCCGGTAGTTGATGCCGGAGGCGATCACGGTGATGGCGACGATGATCGTGAAAGCGGCCGCCAGCTTCCGCCCGACCTTCATGCTGGATAGGAAGTTCATCATCTCTAGCCTGAGGAGTTAATCCATGGGTGCCGAGGATCACCCCTTAGGCATTAAGGAAACGCTAACGCTTGCGAGGATGCAAAATAATTTTTTACGTATCCATAAGTATACGCTGGAAAATAATCCATAAATCTACGTTTCTCTATTCGTCTTAACTTCCCCAATAAACGGATTTTATATTTAAGTTTCGAAAATAAGAGACTGAAACCGGTTGCAATCCGGGAGAACTCAGAACACCCCGGAAAGTAAATATATTGTATACAGGATAAATTATCAGGAAATTTTGCACATTCTCCCCTTCGGCCGGCCCGCCTCGCGGGGGGCCAGCCCGTGTGGGTCGAATGCGCCGACAGGGGGTCAGGGGCTCTGCGTCGTCGCCTCGGGCCGCAACAGGCGTGCCATGCGCGTGGGAGACGGTTCCGTGGGATCGCGGTAGGCGCGCCGCAGGGCCGCGACGGGGCGATAGGCGCTGGCCGCCAGGCTCTGGCCGATGACCACAAGCCGCGTCACGGCGGCGGCCCGCACTTCGCCACCCCGCGCCGCCAGCTCGGCGGGCAGGCCGGCCAGCAGGGCGCCGGCATAGCGGGTGTAAAGCCCCAGTTCCCGCCGCCCCTCTCCCCGGCCGTCCGCGGCCACCGGTCCCAGGCCCCTGTCGCGCGCGGGCTCAGCCGCAACCGGCGTCTCCGTGGCGGGCTTGCGCGTCCACAGCGATTGGTATCCCGCCACGCAAGCGGCCGTGGGCACCGGCGCGGGGTGCGCCGGCATCAGGCCCAGTAGGCGGGCGAAGGGCGGAACCCGGCCAACCACCGGCGCGGCGTTCACCGCGTCGGCGCACACCATCTCCAGGCCCAGGCCGGCCCCGGCGTGGGCCACCCCTGGCACCGCCACCAGCCCGCCCAGCATCACCGCCACCATCCACCGCCGCATGACACCGGCAATCATGACCGGAATCCTTCGCACACCGTTGAGACATCAACAGTGTTACCGCAAACGCCGTCGGATGTGCTGTGATGAATGTTGCAGTGCACAAAAGATGCAAATCCCACCCGAAGGAGCCAAGAGATTGATTTTCCTGGAATCCTCCTGTTTAACTATGTCCCGCGCTGGGTAGGCTTGCGCCAGAAGCAGACGTGCAAGTAGGCGCCAATCAATGATAAGCTGACCACTAGGGATATGGTGGCATACCTACCGCTCAGGAAATATATCCCCACCACTTTGGCGGGCAATGATATTTCATGAAAAATAATCCAAACGCGTACAAATCTAAATTATAAGAAAATTCCCAGAAATAACGAAGAGAAATAAGATGATTGATTTAAATATTTCATCATCTACATGGTTCCCAATTGTGACGTTGATTATTGGTACATTCCTAAAATATTTCCTTGATATCTTAAATGAAAAAAGAACATCAAGACGAGAAAAGGAAATACGAAAAGAACAGAGATTGGATACAATGAATTTAAGAAGATCTGAATTCCAAAGAGCCACACTTCTCCAATTACAAGACGCCACCCATTCAGTCACCAGAAACACTATACGATCGCACATATTCTATATTGATAAATATAAAACAACAGGAAGATGGCAAGAAGATAACGTGCCATCTGATATCGACGAAGGCTTCAGGAAGGCTCAGCAGGAAGTATTTATCTACACGTCACGGGTTAGAGATGACGAGATTCGTCATTTTGCGAGCAGTCTAACCGAGCTAGCCTCAAAGGCCGTCTCATCAAGAACTCCGAACGAAGGGAGTTCAACAATAAAGGAAATTTACAATATTTCCCAAACATTGAACGAAAAAATTGGCCTTGCATTAAGGAATCTAGAACAAGAAGAAGATTCCATTGCAAAATAGCCAGAAGAAATTCTCTTGACTGATCTAGTCCCGCTCCCGCCGCGCGAGAAAGGCCAGGCGCTCGAACAGATGCACGTCCTGCTCGTTCTTCAGCAGGGCGCCGTGCAGCGGCGGGATGGTTTTCTTGGGGTCGCGCTGGCGCAGCACCGCCGGGTCGATGTCCTCGATCATCAGCAGCTTGATCCAGTCCAGCAGTTCGGAGGTGGAGGGCTTTTTCTTCAGGCCCGGCACCTCGCGCACGTCATAGAACAGGGTCAGGGCGTCGCGCAGCAGGTCCTGCTTCAGATTGGGGAAGTGTACGTCGACGATGCGGGCCATGGTCTCCGCATCGGGGAAGCGGATGTAATGGAAGAAGCAGCGGCGCAGGAAGGCGTCGGGCAACTCCTTCTCATTGTTCGAGGTGATGATGACCACCGGCCGCTGCCGCGCCTTGATGGTCTGCCCCGTCTCGTAGACGAAGAATTCCATGCGGTCGAGTTCCTGCAGCAGGTCGTTGGGAAACTCGATGTCCGCCTTGTCGATCTCATCGATCAGCAGCACCGGGGCCACGTCGGCCTCGAACGCCTCCCACAGCTTGCCCTTGCGGATGTAGTTGGCGATGTCGTTGACGCGGGCGTCACCCAACTGACCGTCGCGCAGGCGGCTGACGGCGTCGTACTCGTACAGGCCCTGCTGCGCCTTGGTGGTGGACTTCACATGCCATTGCAGCAGCGGCCGGCCCAGGGCGTTCGCCACCTCCTGCGCCAGCACGGTCTTGCCCGTGCCCGGCTCCCCCTTCACCAGCAGGGGGCGCTGCAAGGTGACGGCGGCGTTGACGGCGACCCGCAGGTCATCGGTCGCGACGTAGGTCTCCGTCCCTTGGAATTTCATGGTTCTTGTTCCCTCAAGCGCCGGCGGATGCAGTCGCGTCCCAGATTAAAGATCGCTGGATGGGAGGGCCAGAAACAAGATCGGCGTGGGGTCGCCCCCACGCCGGTGTCTTGTTTCGCGGTTTAGCCGGCGATGGCCGCTTCGACTGCCGCCACGGCGGCGTCGGCCTTGTCGGGCTCGCTGCCGCCGGCCTGGGCCATGTCGGGCCGGCCACCACCGCCCTTGCCGCCCACGGCCGCCGCCGCGACCTTCACCAGATCCACGGCGTTGAAGCGGCCCGTCAGGTCGGCGGTCACGCCGGCCACCAGGGTCACCTTGCCCTCACCCTTGGCCACCAGCAGCACGATGCCGGAGCATATCTGGCCTTTGATCTCGTCGGCCAGGGGCTTCAGGTCCTTGGCCTCGATGCCGTCCAGCACGCGGGCGGACAGCTTCACGCCGTTGATCACCTTCTCCGGCGCGGCGGCGGCACCGCCGCCCCCGCCCAGGGCCAACTGGCGCTTCAGGTCGGCCACTTCCTTTTCCAGGCGGCGGCGCTCCTCCACCAGGGTGGCGACGCGGGCCGGCACCTCGGCGGCGGAGACCTTGAGGGCGCCGGCGGCGGCCAGCAGGCGGCCCTCCTGCCCTTCCAGGTATTCGAACGCGCCCCGGCCGGTCAGCGCCTCGATACGGCGCACGCCGGCGGAGACCGCCCCCTCCGACACGATCTTGAACAGGCCGATGTCGCCGGTGCGGCGCACATGGGTGCCGCCGCACAGCTCCACGGAATACTGGCGGTTCAGGCCTTCGTCCTGGCCACCCATGGACACCACGCGGACCTCGTCGCCGTACTTCTCGCCGAACAGGGCCATGGCGCCCTGCTCGATGGCCTCGGCCGGGGTCATCAGGCGGGTGACGACCTCGCTGTTGCCCAGGATGCGGGCATTCACCGCCGCCTCGACCACGCGCACGTCGTCGTCGGACAGCGGCGTCGGCTGGCTGATGTCGAAGCGCAGGCGCTCCGCCGACACGAGCGAGCCCTTCTGCGTGACATGCTCACCCAGGCGCTGGCGCAGGGCCTCGTGCAACAGGTGGGTGGCGGAGTGGTTGGCGCGGATGTCACCGCGGCGGCGGCCGTTCACGCGCAATTCCACCAACTGACCAGGCGCCAGGGCGCCGTGGGTGACGGTGCCGACGTGGGCGAAGACGGCGCCCAGCTTCTTCTGCGTGTCGCTGATGGCCACCTCGACGCCACCGGCGCCGAAGATGACGCCGCTGTCGCCCACCTGGCCGCCGGACTCGCCATAGAACGGCGTCTGGTTCACCAGGACGATGACATCCTGGCCGGCGGTGGCCTTGTCCAGCTTGTTGCCCTGACGGTCCAGCACGGCCGTGACCTTGCCCTCGGCGTTCTCGGTGTCGTAGCCCAGGAACTCGGTGGCGCCCAGTTCGTCCTTCAGCTCGAACCACACGCGCTCGGTCGCCGCCTCGCCGCTGCCGGCCCAGGCCTTGCGCGCCTCGGCCCGCTGGCGCTCCATGGCGGCGGTGAAGCCGTCCGTCTCCACCGTGCGGTTGCGGCCGCGCAGCACGTCCTGCGTCAGGTCCAGGGGGAAGCCGTAGGTGTCGTACAGCTTGAACGCCACCTCGCCCGGCAGCGGCTGGCCGGCGCCCAGCTTTTCCTCTTCCTCGTCCAGCAGCTTCAGGCCGCGATCCAGCGTCTGCTTGAACCGGGTTTCCTCCAGCCGCAGGGTCTCGGTGATCAGGGCCTGGGCGCGCTGCAGCTCGGTGTAATGGCCGCCCATCTCACGCACCAGCGCCGGCACCAGGGTGTGCATCACCGGATCGCGCGCGCCGATCATGTGGGCGTGGCGCATGGCGCGGCGCATGATGCGGCGCAGGACGTAACCCCGCCCCTCGTTGGCCGGCAGCACGCCGTCGGCGATCAGGAAGGAGGAGGCGCGCAGATGGTCGGCGATCACCCGGTGCGACACGGCGTGCGGGCCGCTGGGGTCCGAGCTGGTGGCGTCGGCCGACGCCTCGATCAGCGCCCGCATCAGGTCGGTGTCGTAATTGTCGTGCACGCCCTGCAGCACGGCCGCCAGGCGTTCCAGACCCATGCCGGTGTCGATGGAGGGCCGGGGCAAGGATACCCGCTCCTCCTTGGTCACCTGCTCATACTGCATGAACACCAGGTTCCAGATTTCGATGAAGCGATCGCCATCCTGGTCCGGGCTGCCGGGGGGGCCGCCGGGGATGCCCTCGCCATGGTCGTAGAAAATCTCGGAGCACGGGCCGCAGGGGCCGGTGTCACCCATGGCCCAGAAATTGTCGGCGGTGGGGATGCGGATGATGCGGTCGTCCGACAGGCCGGCCACCTTCTTCCACAGGCCGTGGGCCTCGTCATCGGTGTGGTAGACCGTGACCAGCAGCTTGTCCTTGGGCAGGGCGAAGGTCTTGGTGATCAGGTTCCAGGCCAGCTCGATGGCGTCGGCCTTGAAATAGTCGCCGAAGGAGAAGTTGCCCAGCATCTCGAAAAAGGTGTGGTGCCGGGCGGTGTAGCCCACGTTCTCCAGGTCGTTGTGCTTGCCGCCAGCGCGCACGCACTTCTGCGAGGTGGTGGCGCGGGTATAGGGGCGCACCTCGTTGCCGGTGAAGACGTTCTTGAACTGCACCATGCCGGCGTTGGTGAACATCAACGTCGGGTCGTTGCGCGGCACCAGCGGGCTGGACTCCACCTCCGTGTGGCCATTCTTCACGAAGTAGTCCAGGAAAGCGGAGCGGATCTCGTTGGCGGTCTTCATCGGGCAACAGCCTTAAGCATGCGAAGGAACATTCCCGGGCGCGAAACACCGGGACAGGGTTTGTAGCGTGTGGATACGGGGGCTGTCCATGGGATGGGGGCGCCGAACCATCCCGAGGACGTGGCTTTTCATCGCTTTCCATTCCGGACGGGGCGCGGTCGCCCGGTCAGACCAGCAGCAGCGTGTTGTTGGGCGTGGCGACGACCGTGGGTGCCGTGGGGGCGGCGGGGGTGGTGCCGGCGGCCAGGTCCTGGTCGGCGGCGTCCACCTGCTTGGCGGCGTCGGCGATGTCCCGGGCGCTGTGGTCGGCGTCCTGGGGATCGCCTGGCTTGCGCTTGCGCTCCAGGATGTTCTTGGCCTGGGCATAAACGCTGCGCGCCTGGTCCATCAGGGTCCGGACGTTGCCCATGAACTCCATGCGCTCCTTCCGCGCCGCCGTCTCCTCCTCCGTGCTGGGGACCTGGATGACGCCGGGCTTGTCGGTCTTGCCGTCGTTGGCCGCGGCCTGGGCGTCGCCCGTCTGCAGGGTGGCGTCGGCGCCGGCCCCATTGACGGCTTGAGCGGTGGCGGCCTGGCCGCCCGCCTGTGGGGTGGAGGGGTTCTGGGTACCGGCGGCGGTGGCCTGGATTTGGGCGGCGTCGCTGCCCACGCCGGCCACGTCGGTGGCGGCGCCACCGGTGGCCGCCCCGCCGGTGCCCGCCCCACTGGCACCCGAGGCGCCGGTGGCGGCGGAGGAGTCGCCGCCGGTGGTGCCGACCGTGGCGCCGTTCTTCACGGCGCCGGCATACTCTTGCGCGGCGGAG
Organism: Nitrospirillum guaranorum; assembly: GCF_034653275.1. Taxonomy (NCBI): domain Bacteria; kingdom Pseudomonadati; phylum Pseudomonadota; class Alphaproteobacteria; order Rhodospirillales; family Azospirillaceae; genus Nitrospirillum; species Nitrospirillum guaranorum. The sequence continues at coordinate 2,157,628 of NZ_JAYEES010000003.1, forward strand.
CCCAGGGACTTGGCCACGTCCGCCGCCTCGCGCGCGATGCGGGCGGCGGCCTGCTTGTCGCCCATGGCGGCGGCCAGCTGGGCGCGCATGCGCAGGGCCTTCAACTGGCGCTTGGCGTTATCGACCTTGTCCTGGGCCGCCTTCTTGTCGTTGTCGGCGGACTTCTGCTTCAACTGCTTGTCCAGCTGGGTGGCGTCGGCCTGCAGCTTGGTCAGTTTCTTCAGGGTCTTTTCATCGACGAAGGCGCCGATGGCCCCGGCGGTGTCGCCCTTCTGCAGGGCGGCGGCGACCTTTTCGGCGGTGGTTTTGGGGGCGTTGCCGGTGGACGCGGCACCGAACAGCGACGTCTGCTGCGTCACCGAGGAAGCCAGGCTTTGCGCCTGGGAATAGCCGTACGCGCCCGTGGTCGTGACCATCATCCGCCCCCCATTTTGGGTCCCGTGATCTTCGCATTCATGCGATCGGTGCGAATGATACGCTTTTGATCTCAGTTCTGCAATTAAGCGGCGCTACGCCTTTGGGGGTGGCGGGGGTAGGATGGGGGCGGACCGTGAGGAGGCACCACCATGACCGTCCGGGAAATCACCCCTGCGGCCGACACCTGGACCCTGCTGCCCGGCGCCCAGTTCGCCGACGCCTTTCGCCTGGTGCTGGCGCCTGGCGGCACCGTCGTCGACGCCCCGGCCGCGGCCTGGCGCATGATGGGCACCTCCCCCGCCTGGGTGCGCCGGCTGATGGCCCTGCGCAACGCCATCGTGGCGCCCCTCGGCCTGAAGGCGCCCCGGCCGCCGGCGACTTCCGAGTCCCCGCGCGCCGGCCACATCGGCATCTTCCCCATCCTCAGCAGCGGGCCGGACCGGGTGGTGCTGGGCATGGCGGACAAGCACCTGGATTTCCGCGCCGTGGTCGATGTGCGCCAGGACGCCGCCGGCTGCCAGGTCACCGCCACCACGGTGGTGCGCACCCACAACTGGCTGGGCCGCGCCTACCTCACCCTGATCATGCCCTTCCACCGCCAGGTGGTGCGCACCATGCTGGGGCAGGTGGCGGCGCCCTGAAGTCCCCCTCGACAATATCCAAAGAAAAAGGCGGACCGTCGCCGATCCGCCTTGTTTCAACTCCGCTCCGTAGCCCCGGTCACTCGGGGCTGTCGGCGTCGCCGTCGGCCTCGGGGGAGCCGACCATCATGGCGCCGGCCACCAGGCCGGCGTTGGCGCGGACTTTTTCCTCGATGGCCTTGGCGATGGCCGGGTTGGTGCGCAGGAACTGCTTGGCGTTCTCGCGGCCCTGGCCGACGCGCTGGCCGTCATAGGAGAACCAGGCGCCCGACTTCTCGACCACACCGGCCTGGATGCCCAGGTCGATCAGTTCACCCACCTTGGACACGCCCTCGCCGTACATGATGTCGAACTCGACCACGCGGAACGGCGGGGCCAGCTTGTTCTTCACCACCTTCACCCGGGTCTGGTTGCCGACGACGTTGTCGCGGTCCTTGATGGCGCCGATGCGGCGGATGTCCAGGCGGACGGAGGCGTAGAACTTCAGCGCGTTACCGCCCGTCGTCGTCTCCGGATTGCCGAACATCACGCCGATCTTCAGGCGGATCTGGTTGATGAAGATGACCAGGCAGTTGGACTTGGAGATGGACGAGGTCAGCTTGCGCAGCGCCTGGCTCATCAGGCGGGCCTGCAGGCCGACGTGGCTGTCGCCCATCTCGCCTTCCAGTTCGGCGCGCGGCACCAGAGCCGCCACGGAGTCCACCACCAGCACGTCGATGGCGCCGGAGCGCACCAGCGTGTCCGTGATCTCCAGCGCCTGTTCGCCGGCGTCGGGCTGGGAGACCAGCAGGTCGTCCACGTTCACGCCCAGCTTGCGGGCGTAGGATGGGTCCAGCGCATGCTCCGCATCAACGAAGGCGCAGGTGCCGCCACTCTTCTGGGCCTCCGCGATGGCGTGCAGCGCCAGCGTGGTCTTGCCCGAGCTTTCCGGCCCGTAGATCTCGATGATGCGGCCGCGCGGCAGGCCGCCGATGCCCAGCGCGATATCCAGGCCCAGGGAACCGGTGGAGATGGCATCCACCTCCATCGACGCCTCCTTGGCGCCGAGCTTCATGATGGAACCCTTGCCGAACGCGCGTTCGATCTGGCCGAGAGCGGCGTCGAGGGCCTTTTGCTTATCCATGGGTGTTTCTACCAGACGAAGTGGTGCCGACATCTTGCTGTCCCCCTCTTGTCGCATACGGCCAACGGGCGTTCAACGGCTGTGGTGAGGGAGAACGTACATGGTCTGTTCTGGTCTGGAAAGAGGTTTTGTTGATCTTTTGTTCTTTTTTGTTCTTGTTTCGATGCCCTCAAACGCCGGGCGCCGGCTGGGCTTCCTCGCATTTCAATGCACCGCGTTCCCCGAATTGCTGCGGCGGCCCCGGCTGGGGCTTAGTGGGCGCGCTCCGGATTCGCGCAGGGCCAGCCAAGGCCTTCAGCCGGTCGTGCGCGGGGCGCCTTCCATCACTTCCTTCACCTTGGCCGCCAGCTGTTTCAGGCTGAAGGGCTTGGGCAGGAAGTCGACCACGGCGCCGTCCTTCAGCGAATGGCGGAAGCGGTCCTCGGCATAGCCGGAGATGAAGATGACCTTCACGTCGGGGCGGAAGCGGCGCACCTGCTCGATCATGGTGGGGCCGTCCATCTGGGGCATGACCACGTCGGTGACGATGAGGTCCACGTCGCCGCCCCGTTCCCCCTGCAGCAGGTCCAGCGCCTCCTCGCCGCTGCGGGCCTCCAGCACGGTGTAGCCTTTGTTGCGCAGGGCGCGGGCGCCGAAGACGCGCACGGCGTCCTCATCCTCCACCAGCAGCACGGTGCCCATGCCGGTGAGGTCGGCGGCGGCCTTGTCCTTGGCCTCTTCCGCCGGCGCGGCCTGGGCCGCCTTCTCGTCCAGGCGCGGCAGGTGGATGGAGAACTTGGCCCCCTCCCCCGGCTTGCTCTCCACGAAGACGAAGCCGCCGGTCTGGCGCACGATGCCGTAGACGGTGGACAGGCCCAGCCCCGTGCCCGACCCCACCTCCTTGGTGGAGAAGAAGGGCTCGAAGATGCGCTGCAGGTTTTCCGGCGGGATGCCGATGCCGGTGTCGATCACCTCCACCACCACCCAGTCGCCGGGCGGCATCTCCTCCGTCTCATGGCGGATGGGCTCGGTGGTGTGCAGGTTGCCGGTGACGATGGTCAGCCGCCCGCCCTTGGGCATGGCGTCGCGGGCGTTCACCGCCAGGTTGATGATGACCTGTTCCAGCTGCCCCTGGTCCACCCGCACCAGGCCGGTGTCGCGGCCGTGCAGCATGCGCAGCTCGATGTTCTCGCCGATCAGGCGACGCAGCAGGTTGGACAGTTCGGCCAGCACGTCGGTGATGCTCAGCACCCGGGGCTGCAGCGTCTGCTGGCGGGAGAAGGCCAGCAGCTGGCGCACCAGGTTGGCGGCGCGGTTGGCGTTCTGCTTGATCTGCATGATGTCGCTGAACGACTGGTCGCCCGGCTTGTGCCGCAGCAGCAGCAGGTCGCAGAAGCCGATCATGGCCGTCAGCAGGTTGTTGAAGTCGTGCGCCACGCCGCCGGCCAGCTGGCCAATGGCCTGCATCTTCTGCGACTGGACGAACTGCGCCTCCAGGTTCTTCTGGGCGGTCATGTCCACCAGGTGCAGGATCAGGCCGCGGTCGCCGTCGCCCTCGCCGTCGAAGCGCCGGGAATAGACGTGCACCACGGCGCCGGAGGCCCCGCGCAGCCGCGCCTCCACCGGTGTGCCCATGCCCCCGCCGGCGCCCGCCGGCTGCCGGCCCTCCAGCACCTCGCCCAGGCGGGCCAGCAGGTTGGCGCGGTGTTCCGGCTGGAACAGGCTGGCGATGGGCTCCCCCTGCACGTCGCCCAGCCGCAGGTCGGCCATGGTGAGGAAGGTGGGGTTGCACTCCGCCAGGCGGAATTCACCGTCCACGAAGGCGAAGCCGGTGGGCGCGAACTGGAAGAAGCGCTGGAAGCGCTGCTCCGCCCGGCGCAGCTCCTCCTCCCGCGCCGTCTCGCGGGTGAGGTCGCCCAGGAAGATCAGGCTGCCGCCGGGCGACGACGCCACATGCAGCACGCTGGCGCGCAAGGGGGCCGCGCGGGCGGCCGCCAGCTCCACCTCCGCCATGCCGGCCAGGCGCCCGGGAAACAGCTCCCCCAAGGGCGGGGTGGCCAGCAGGTCGCGCAGGTGGCGGCTGCCATCCTCCAGCAGGTCCCGGGTATGGCCCAGCCAGTCGGCCAGCGTCAGGTTCACGCGCAGCAGGGTGCCGGCGCCATCGACCAGCATGACGCCCAGGGGCGCCAGATCCCACAGTTCTCGCCAGGGGTGGCTGCCCGCCACCGGGATGGCGCCGCCGCTGCGCACCCGCCACTCCGACAAGCCGGCCTGGCCCGCGGCGGCCAGGGGCCGCGCCACCACCAGGCGCGGCGCCGGCCGGCCCACGCCGCCCGCCTGGCCGGACGCGTCATCGACGACCACGACGAAGGCCTCGCCGCCCTCACCCCGGCGCACGGCCTCCTCCAGGTCGCGCAGGCGCTGGGTGTCGGCCCCCTCCCGGCAGTGGTGCGCCAGGATGTCGACCACCCGTGTCGCGTCGGCGGCATTGGCCAGGGCCGCGAACGCGCCGTTGGCCGCCAGCAGGCGCCCATCCGCCGCCGCCACGGCCAAGGCGTCGGGCACCGCCTCCACCACCGCGCGCAGCACGGCGGTGCGCGCCGCCGCCTGGCGCAGCCAGAAGACGCCCAATATTGCCATCAGCAGAAAGGCGCCGGCGGCGGCGATGGCCGCCAGGCTGGCGGTGCGGTCGGGCAACGCCCACCAGGACAGGGCCGCCGCCAGGAACAGCGCCGCCGCGAGCAGCGGCACCCCGGTCACCAGCGCCAGGCCCAGCGGCGCCACGCCAACCCCGCCAGCCGGGTTTTCCGACGGTATCGCGGACGGGGCGGAGGACGGGCGGGAGGGGGAAGCGGCCACCGGCAGGCACCTCGGGATCGGGGCCCCGATCCTACCAGCACCGGCCGCGCGGGACGAGACGCCAAGAACGAAATAAAACGGGGGCGCCGGGACCCTTACGGCAGAGCGCTTCAGGTCAGCGCTTGGGAAACGTCTTCTTCTTCAACTTGAAGACATAGGAAATGACCTGGGCCACGGCCTTGTAATGCTCCGCCGGGATTTCGTCGTCCACCTCGGCGGTGGCGTACAGGGCGCGGGCCAGCGGCGGATTGGGCACCAGGGGGATGCCGTGCTCCTCCGCCAGCTCGCGGATGCGGGCGGCGATGAAGTCCACGCCCTTGGCCACCACCATGGGCGCCGTCATGCTCAGCGGGTCGTACTTCAGCGCGATGGCATAGTGGGTGGGGTTGGTCACCACCACGTCGGCCTTGGGCACATTCTCCATCATGCGGCTGCGGGCGCGTTGGATGCGCAGGGCGCGGATCTTGCCCTTGATCAGCGGGTCGCCTTCCGTCTGCTTGTGCTCGTCCTTCACTTCCTGCTTGGTCATGCGCATGTCGCGCATGAACTTCCAGCGCTGGTACCACCAGTCAGCGCCGGCCAGCAGGCCCAGGGCGATCAGCACGCGGAAGATCAGGCCCACCGCCTGGCTCTTGGTCTCCGCCACCAGGCCCATCAGCGGCAGGCCGATGAAATGGTCCACCGCGTGGCCCAGGGGGATGAGGCCCGGCAGCACGATGACCGACACCACCGTCAGCTTGATGACGGACTTGGCGAACTCGATCAGGTTGCTGACCTTGAACTTGTTCAGCAGGTTGGTGACGGGGTTGAAGCGGTTGAGGTCGAAGCTCAACACCCGTTCGGCGCTGAAGACGAACCCCACCTGCAGGACGGAGCCCAGGAAGGCCGCGATCATCAGCAGGGCGAAGGGCACCGACATGGCGACGGCCACCTGACCCAGCAGCTCGGTCAGCAGGTGGCCCAGCCCGCCCCGGTCCACCGGCATGGTCTCCGGCCGTTCTATGAAGGGGACCAGCACGGTGTGGATGCGCCCGAAGGTCCAGGGCAGCACGGCCACCACCATCACCAGGATGGCCCCCAGCATGAAGAGGTGCGGCACCTCCTGCGACTTGGGGATGTTGCCCTTGTCCCGGGCCTCGGACAGCCGTTTGCCTGTGGGATCTTCCGTTTTGGAATCTGGATCCTGGTCTTCCGACATGGCTCCCTTCCCCTTACGACGACAGGAAGGGCATCATCTGCCCCTGGAAGGCGCGCAGCCAGTAAACCATCAGCCCCGACAGGCTGCCGCCCAGCAGCAGCAAGCCCAGGGCGATCTGCAGCGGCTGGGTCACGAAGAACACCTGGATGGACGGCACCAGCCGCGCCACCAGGCCCATGCCCAGGAAGAACAGCAGGCCAATGACGACGAAGGGCGCCGACATCTGCAGGCCGATCGTGAAGCTTTCCGAGAAGATGCGCGTCAGATGCTCGGTGAAGTCGCCCAGCGGCATGGCCCCGCCGGGCGGGAACAGGCCATAGCTGCGCACCGCCGCCAGGATCAGCATGTGGTGCATGTCGGTGGCGAACAGCAGCAGGATGCCCAGGATGCCCAGGATGGAGTTCACCACCGTCGTCTGCTGCGACATGGCGGGGTTGAAGGCCTGGGCCGAGCTGAGGCCGACATGGTTGGCGATCAGGCTGCCCGCCGTCTCCAGCGCGCCCATCATGGTGCGGGCGATGGTGCCGATGAAGATGCCGATCAGGGCCTCACCGATGATCAGGACGGCCATGTCGGCGGGCTGCGCCGGTTCCGGCGGCAGGGTGCCGCCCACGGCCGGCGTCACCGCCAGCGCGACCATGACGCCGAACAGCAGACGGATGCGGGTGGAGACGAAGGTTTCGCCCACGGTGGGCATGATCAGGAAGGCCGCGCCCAGCCGCACGAACACCATGAGGTAGGTGTAGAACTGGCTGACGAGGAAGGTCTGCAACATCACTCGCTGCCCGTTCCGACCCCGACGATCTTGTCCATGATCCCCTCGGTGAAGGTCACCATGTGGTGCATCATGAAGGGCGCCAGGAACACCAGGGCCACGAACATGGCGATGATCTTGGGCACGAAGGTCAGCGTCTGTTCCTGGATCTGGGTCAGCGCCTGGAACAGCGAGACGGCCAGCCCCACCACCATGGACACGGCCATGATGGGCCCGCTGACGATGATGACCGTCAGCAGCGACTGGCGCACGATCTCGATGATTTCCTGTTCGTTCATGCGCGGGTCCACAAACGCGAAAGGGGCGGCGACCGCCCCGTCGGGGCCAGCTTGCCCCAGAACCACCCGTCCCACAAAGGTGAAACAGGGCCAGCCCGGAGGATGCCGCTCCGGAACCGGCGTCACATGGGCATGCGCATGATTTCCTGGTAGGCGGAGATGACCTTGTCGCGCACGGCGGTCACGGCCTGCAGCGTCACCTCGGCGTTGCTGACGGCGTTCACCACGTCGGTCAGGTCGGCCTTGCCCACCACGCCGGCGGCGGTCATGCGCTCGCCCTGGTGCATGGTGTCGATGGCGTCCACCGCCGCCTGCTTCATCAGCTCGCCAAAGCTGGGGCCGCTGACGGGGGCCGCCATGCCGGGGCCGGAGCCCTGGCGGGCGGTGTTGGCGTAGGCCGCGATCGCGTTCGGAATGGGAATGGCCATCTTGGTAACTCAGCTCCGGTTCGCGATCAGTTGCGCAGCAGGTCGATGGTCTTCGTCAGCATGGTGCGCGTGGCGTCGATGACGCCCAGGTTGGCCTCATACGACCGCTGGGCCTCGCGCATGTCCATCAATTCCACCAGGCCGTTGACGTTGGGCATCAGCACATAGCCCTCGCTGTCGGCGCTGGGATGGCCGGGGTCGAACTTGCGCTGGAAATCGCCGCGGTCGACGTCGACCTTCTTCACGTTGACGGTGTTGATGCCCAGCGCCTTGTCCAGGCTGTTGGCGAACAGCACCACCTTGCGGCGGTAGGGCAGGTCGCCCGGGCTGGCGGCCGTGCTGTCGGTGTTGGCCAGGTTCTCCGCGATGACGCGCAGGCGGGTGCCCTGCGCCTTCATGCCGGCGGTGGACAAGTTCAGGGCGTTCATCAAATCCATCGAAACCCTCGTCCCCTAAACCCTAGAACCGTGAAACCTAAAATACGAAACGAACATCAAGAAGACGTTAACCAGAACCCGCCGAGACCGGATCAGCCGGAGCCCTTGCCCAGCGCCATCTTCAGCATGCCGATCTGCTTGCGGTAAAGGTTGGTCAGCGCCTGGAAGTCGATGGCGTTCTGGCCGATCTTGGTCATCTGATCCTCCAGCACCACGGCGTTGCCGGTGGGCGAGGTCTCATAGGCCGTGTGGTCCTTGGCGGAGCGGAAGCCGCCGGCCCCCGTGCTGCTGGCCGACAGGTGGGCCGGGTCGGTCGACACCAGGTCCAGGTGCCCGGCCTCGCGCAATTGATGCTTGAAATCGAAAGGCACCAGGTCCTGCGCCTGGTATTTCGGCGTGTCGGAGTTGGAGACGTTCTGCGCCAGGACCTCCTGGCGCTGGTTGTCCCAGGCCATCTTGTCCGACATCAGCTTGAAGATACCCAGCCTGTTCAGGTCCATGATCCGTACTCACCTACCCCATAAGGGTCAAAGCAGGGGGGCACCGTCCCCAATGCGTCAAACCGTCAGGCCCAGGCACCTCTACCGCCATAGACAGGTCATATGCAATCTGCAAGCCATGGCCTGGAGAATCGCTCTAAACCAAATGGGATTCCAGCATTTTTTGCCGGCCCCCTGCATCGCCCCCGGACGCTGGTCCGCCATCCCTGCATTTTCCAACGGCGGCGGCACCCGGGCCGTCCGCGTCCGGGTCCTTCGCATCGGGGCCATTTGCGTTGGGGGGCCGGGAGTTATACCCTGGCCCCGTCCCTGCATGCGCCATCCAGGTCCCATATGGCCGGCCGGCGCCGGTTTTCAATTCAACGAAGGACTCATCCGCCTTTGGCCCCCCCGCCCCCTGGCCCGACGTCCCCTGGCCCGACGCCTCAAGATCCCATGGGCGACAGCGACAAGCCTCGCCGCCAGGTGGCCGTGGCCTTGCAGCACATGGCCGAGGGCCTGCCCCGCATCGTCGCCACCGGCCAGGGTGCCGTGGCCGAGCAAATCCTGGAACTGGCTTTCGCCAACGGCGTCAAGGTGCGGCAGGACGCGGACCTGGCGGAAATCCTGTCGGTCATCGACATCGACAGCGAAATTCCCATCGAGGCGCTGGCGGCGGTGGCGGAAATCCTGGCCCACGTCTACCGTGCCAACGGGCGCCTCAGCAGCGGCGTCCCGCTGGACGCCACCGCCCCCGGTCCCCAGGCCCCCAACCCCTATGGCCCCAATCCCCATGGCCCCAACCCCCATGACCGCCCCCCCGTGTCGCCGGGGCCCGGCACCACGTCCGGAACACCGCCGCTGAGATGACCACGCCCCTTTCCCCCCAAGCGGATGCCTTGGCCACGGCCATGGACGACCTGCTGGCCATCCTGAACCGTACCGCCGACCTTGTCGCGGCGGGCGACGCGGTGGAGTTCGCCGGCCTAGAGGACGAAGCCACCGCATTATGCAATGCAGTTGTCCAGCTGCCGCCGCAGGAAGCGCGATCTTTCCTGCCACGGCTGGAGACCGTGCTGGCCGCCCTGGAACGGCTGGAGGCGGTGGTGAGGAAAGCCAACGAGCTGACGCAGGGCAAGGCCACGGTGGGCCGGGCCGCCGCCGCCTATCGCCGCGCCGAAGATCCGGATGTCAGCTGAACCCATGGTCACCTCCGCCGCCTATTACGTCTATGCCGCCCTGATGCTGGGGCTGGTGCTGGGCTTCATCCTGGTCGCCGGCTGGCTGGTGCGCCGCTTCGGCGGCGGCGCCCTCTCACGCCTGCCCGGCCGGGCCCAGCGCCGCCTGGGCGTGGTGGAGGCCATGGCCCTGGACCCGCGCCGCCGCCTGGTGCTGATCCGGCGTGACGGGGTGGAACATCTGCTGCTGCTCGGCGGCACCCAGGACCTGCACCTGGAGGGTCCCATCCCGCCCCAGGCCACGACCGCCCCCACCTTCCAGACCGTTCTGAACGAGGCCGCCGCCCCGCCGGCGCCCGCCCCGGGGCCCCTATCATGAGCACCACCTCCCCCCACCCCCACATTCGAGGGCCCAATACCCGGAGCCCGAACCGCCTGTTCCGTTGGGGCGTGCCCATCCTGGCCATCCTGCTGACCGTGGCGGCCTCGCTGCTGGCCGGCACCGCCTATGCGCAAAGCCTGAACCTGGACCTGGGCTCGCAGGGGGGCAGTTCCACCAGCCGCATCATCCAGCTGGTGGTGCTGATCAGCGTGCTGTCGGTGGCGCCCAGCATCCTGGTGATGATGACCAGCTTCGTGCGCATCATCATCGTGCTGGGCTTCCTGCGCTCCGCCATGGGCACGCAGCAGGTGCCGCCCAACCAGGTGATGCTGAGCCTGGCCCTGTTCCTCACCTTCTTCATCATGGCCCCCACCTTCCAGGCGGCCTACGACGCGGGCATCAAGCCCATGATCGATGAGCAGGTGGATGAGCTGACGGGCCTGAAGAACGCCGTCGTGCCGTTCCAGGACTTCATGCTGAAGCACACGCGGGAGCGGGACCTTCAGCTGTTCACCGACATCGCCAAGATCGACAAGGTGACGACGGCCAAGGACCTGCCCATCCAGGTGGTGATCCCCGCCTTCATGCTGTCGGAGCTGAAGCGCTCGTTCGAGATCGGCTTCCTGGTGTTCGTGCCCTTCCTGGTGATCGACATGGTGGTGTCGTCGGTGCTGCAATCCATGGGCATGATGATGCTGCCCCCGGCCATGATCTCACTGCCGTTCAAGATCATCTTCTTCGTGCTGGTGGATGGCTGGTACCTGATCGTCGGCAGCCTGGTGAAAAGCTTCGGATAGCGCCTTTCCTTGATGCCGGCGCAACAAAGTCGCAGGCGGGCCACCGCTGTTCGGCAGGCTGATCCCACCTAAATTCGTATAAGGTACGGGCACCAACGCCTTGTCATATGACTTGAGTGAGGAAAATGAAGAAGGTTCTGACCAGCGGTCTGTTGTCCCTGTTCGCCGTCACCGCCACCGCCGGGTTGGGGGCCGGCCAGGCCGCCGCCCAGGCCGGCCCGCAATGCCCCAAGACCCTGCCGGTCACCGAGACGGTCAAGGACGTGCCGGCCGGCTTCAAGGCGTATCAGGACGGCAACCCGCCCAAGGCGCCGGACGGCAGCGCCCTGCCCCTGCCGCTGGCCGCCATCCTGTTCTGGAACGGCGAACCCGGCGGCCAGCCGCCCCTGCCCCCGGCCGCCCAGTCGCGCACGGCGCTGACCTGGCAGTTCACGCCGGCCCAGGCGCAAAACCTGTGGATGGCCTGCGCCTATGACGCCACCGCCATCATGATCGCCAGCAAGATGCCCACCACGGTCAAGACCTGCACCGTGACCCTGTCGCCCGACGGCAACATGGCTGCCGGCCTGAACTGCCAGTAGACGATCGAGGGCTTCCGCTCAACGCCGCTGGCTAGTCGGCGCGGGCGGGGCCGCGGCGGGGGTGGAAGGCGCGGTCGATGCCGTCGGCGGCGTGGCTCCAGCCGGCGGCGCGGATGGGGTGGCCGGCGGTGCCACGGCGCTGGGCGCGCCTTCGCCGGCGGGCGCGGCGGCGGCCGGTGTTTCGCCGGGCACGGCGGCGCCCTGGGTCTGGCGGGTGCGGTAGCTGTCCAGGAAGCTCTTGAACAGGTCGATTTCCTTGACCTGGTTCTGAATGGTGGCGGCGTCCAACAGGCCGTTGGCCTCGGTCGGGCGGGTCATCACCTGGAACATGTTGGCGTCCGGCCCCTTGTCCATGGACGGGCCGAAGTCGGTGCGCAGCTTTTGCAGGCCCGGCAGATCCTGGGCCAGCGACAGGGCCACGGCCCGGTTCACCACCAGACGCGACACCGTGGGGTCGATGGGCTGCCCCGCGGCCGGCGGCGGGCCGATGACGTCGGCCAGGGCCTGGGCCGCCAGCGGCCACTGCTTGGCATGCCAGGCGATGTCGATGCGCATCAGGTTGGCGGGGCGGGAGTTGTCCTGCTTCAGCAGGGCCACCGCCTCCGGCCCCTTGTCCGTGCGTGACAGGGCGCGGGCGCGCAACAGCCGGCGCTCCGCCGCCATGGTGTCGGGAATGCCCGCCACCTCCGACTGGTCCAGCGCGGCCAGGGCCTTGTCCGGCTGGTTGTTCAGCAGGCGGATGGCGGCCTCGCGCGTACCCACCTGGGCCTTCTGCTCCCCTTGCAGGCGGTACTGCACCTGGCGGTCCAGCAGCTCCGCCGCGCGGTCCAGCAGGTCCACGTCGACCAGCCGTTCCGCCAGCACGCGGATGACCGTGTCCCCGTCCGGGCCCGGGGGCGTCAACTCCTTATACTGCTCATACAGCGACAAGGCCTCCAGCGGCGGCATCTTGTCGGCGCCGTTGCGCACGAACAGGCCGGTGAAGGTGTCCGTCATCTGCTTGGTGATCAGCGGCGCCTCGGGGCTGTTGGGGAACAGCGTGATGGCGCGCTTCATGGTGTCGAAGGCCTGGGGGAAGTTGCCGGCCTTGATGTGCAGGTCGGCCAGGCGGCGCAGGATGTGCAGTTCCAGGTCGTCGCCCGTCCAGGCGAAGCGCATCTTCTCCATCTGCTCCGCCGCCTTGGCGGGGGTCAGCTTGCCGGCGGCCAGCTCCTCATCCACCAGGGCCATGCGCGCCTTGGTGCGGTAGAGGCGGTCCGTCCCCTCCGTCGCGGCGCGGTAGGAGTCGATGGCCTTCTCATGGTCGCCGGCCAGGCGCGCGGCCTCGCCGCGCAGGTAGTTGATGGCGGTCTCGGCCGGGCCCTTGTTGGCGCCGCGCTTCACCAGCCGGTCCAGCAGGGTGTTGGCCGTGTCCACGTCGCCCTTGGCCAGCGCCGCCTCCGTCGCGGCCATGCTGAAGCGCGTGTTGAACGGTTCCGGATACGTCCGCAGCAGTTCCCGGCGGCTCTGAAACAGGCGATAGGCGGTGTCGTCGTCGCCCGTGGTGTGGGCGGCGTAGGCGCGCCACAGGGCCACGTCCGGCTCGTTCTGCAGGGCCGGCGCCGTCAGGTCGTCCAGGCCGCCCTTGGCATCGCCCGTCAGGATGCGGGCGGTGCCGCGCACGGCGGCGAACTCCGCCCGCTTCTCCAAATCCGGCTGGTCCTTGCGCGCCATCTCCAAGAGGCCAAGCGCCTCCTGCCCGAAGCCGTTGCCGGCGTAGAAGCGGGCGAGATCCAGGCGCAGCTTGGGCCGGTCATCCGGCGGCGCCTTGACGATCTCGTTCATCACATGCTCGCGGCCGGCCACGAAGCCGTTGGGGTCCACCTTGGCCCAGCGCTGGAAGTCGAAGAATCGGTCCGGCTCCACCACCGGCGGCGGCGGGGCGGCGGTGGCGACGTCGGTGGAGGGCGAGAGGCGCAGGCCGCCCGGCACGGTCAGCTCAACGCCCTCCTTGGCCGGCTGCACCAGCAGGCGTTCATCGATGGGGCGGATGACCACGCCCTGGGCCGTGGGCAGGAACTGCGCCTCGGCATAGCGCAACGGCGCCGGCATCAGCTGCGCCGCCGGGCTCATGGGGATGACCTTGAGCGTGTCGCCCACCACCGGGTCGGTGAAGGTGAAGACCTTCACCGGCTTGGGCGTCTTCACCACCAGGCGCGGGCCCAGGGCGAAATCGGGGTCGGTAACCACCGGCACGCCCGCCGGCGCGCCCTCCGCCGGGGTGGCCGGGGCGTGGTCGAAGGTGATGCGATAGCCGGTGGCGCCCTCGCCCGTCACCTTGGGCTCCAGCACGGCGGGCGCCGGCAGGCGGAAGCCGGTACCGCCGGCAAAGGCGACGGGCTCCACCTGGCCCAGCACGGCGGGCTGGTTGGCGGGTTGCGTGGGCGCGGTGGTGGCCGGCACCGCGCGGTCGAACAGCACGTACAGCCAGCCGGCCCGCGCGAACACCGCCACGGCCGATGGCAGGCCGGGATCGAACACCAGGGTGGGCGGCGGCGCCGGTGGGGCGTCCGCCCCCGGCTGGGCCGCCGCCTCGGGAGTCGCCGGTGCCGCCTCGGTCGCCGGCGATCCAGGCGGGTGGGCCGTCGGCGCGGGCGCGGCATGTCCATTGGCCGGAACGGGCTTGGCTTCAGGCGCCTTGGCCTCGACAGCCTTTGTTTCAGGCGGTTTCGCCTCGGGGGCTTTGGCGGGGGGGGCCGCCTGCGCCGCCGCCTTGGTGGCGGCTTCCTTGGTGGCCTGCTGCTGCTGGATCAGGTACAGCGGCTGGCCTTCCTTGACCGCGCGCGGGTCAGCCGGCGGCGCCGTCACCGAGGGCGGGGCGCCACTGGCCGCCGGGGGGGCCGCGGGCGGCTGGGCGTTAGCCTGGGTGGGCGCGGCAGCGGACGCCGGCGGAGGCGCCTTGGTGACAGGTGCCGGCGTTGTCTTCTCGGATGCGGACGCCGGGGAAGATCCCGGCGGCGTCAAGGTGGTGGCGCTGGCGGGGGCCGGCGGCGCGCCGGGCTTGCCGTCGCCGACGTCGATGACGACCTTGTCACCGGAACGGGACTGTTCCACCGTCGCGTTGGCGGGGATGGTCAGGGCGATGGTCAGGCCCGGGCCGCCCGCCACCGCCTCCACCCCCGAAATGCGGGGGGAGCGGGCCTTGCGGGCGGCGCCCAGGTCGGCCTTGGCCGGCTTGTCGAAGTGGATCAGCAGCTTGGCGCCGTCGCGTTCCAGCGTCGACTTCACCGGAGCCGTCCAATCGAACACCAGACGGCTGCGGCCGGGATGTTCACCGGCGCGCACCACCACGGTGGGCAGCGTGGCGGGCGCTTCCGCCGATTGCGCGGTAGCGGGGGGCTGGGGGGACGCCTGGGCCGGGCTGGCGGCGGGCGGCGCCTCCTTGGTCTCCTGGCGGGCGGCCAGGGCGGGCATCGCCGCCAGCGCCAGGGCGGCGCCCGTCAGCAGGGCGCGGAAAAGCGGGGCGTAAGCGGTCATGACGGGGGCTTGCCGTCCCGGGCGGCGTATTCACGGATGACGATGTCGACGCGGCGTTCGGCCCGGGCCCGGTCGGCGTCGGTCGCGGCGCCCGGGGTGGCCGGATCGGCGACGTCGGCCTGGCCGCGCACGGTGATGGGCTCGGCATAGCCCGCGCGCGCCAAAGCCAGGGCGATGGTGCGGCCGCGCGCCAGCGACAGTTCCCAGGTGGAGGGATAGGCGGCGTTGGCGACGGCGCTGGGGGCGACGGCGCTGGGGACGATGGGGCTGGAACCGGTATGACCCACCACCTCCACCGCGTTGGCGACGTTGCTGACCACCCCGCCCAGCGCGAACAGGATGGCGGACCCGGCGGAGGACAGGGTGGTGGCCCCGGGGGCGAACAGCGCCTCCTCCGGCAGGGCGGCCACCAGGCGGTCGCCTTCATGGATAACGCGGACGGCCGCCAAGGCGGGGTCGCTGGACAACTGGCGCTCCATCACCCGGCCCAGATAGCCCAGGTCGGTGGCCGTGCCCCGGTCCAGGTTGCCGTTGCCGTGCCGCTCGGCGGGGGAGCCGCCGAAGATGGCCTGCAACACTTGGTCCCGCCGCGCGTCGGGGGCCGTCATGCCGTACAGCATGACGAAGAAGGACAGCATCAGGCAGACGAAATCGGTGAAGGAGATCAGCCAGATGCGTTTGGGCGCCTGGACCTTGGGCGCCAGCGACGGCAGGAAGCCCGGGATGGCCGGCGGCAGGGTATCGGGTTCGCTCACGGCCGCACCTCCGCCCCGGCGGGTGTCACCGGAACCGCCGGCAGGCCGGCATGCGGCAGCCGGGCGCGGAACAGGAAGCGCACCGTGTCCGCCCTGCCCTTCTCCACCCCCACGGTCATGGCGCGCGGGGCAACGCCGGCGGCGGCCAGGGTGCGGGCCATGGCGCCGGCCTGGAACACCGGCAGGCTGGCGCCTGGGTTGCCGCCGTCGCCCACCAGGAACTCCAGGTCGATGGCCAGTCCCGTCTCCTCATCCGGGCGCAGGGCCTCCGCCATCTGGTGCCAGACGCCCTCGCGGCCGGGCAGGACGGTGACGATGGCGCCGCCGCCCTCCGCCACCGTCGTGGCGAACAGGCTGGATGTGGGCATGGTCGCGACCAGGGTGCCGCCCTTGCCGCCCTGATCGATGACGGCGTCGGGCATCACCGCCACCAGGCGGCGACCCACGGCGCCCAGGCGCTCATCCGCGCGGGCCAGGGCGGCCTGCGCCGCCGGCCCCTGGGTCAGGGTGACGCCGAACGCGTCCTGCACGGCCTGCACGACGGCGTCGAACTTGCGGTTCTCAAAGGTGGAAAGCGATGTCAGCAGGATGAAGAACGCCAGCAGCAGGAAAAATACCGACAGGTAGAGGACGAAGACCCCGCCCTCTTCCTGGGCGATCTTCCGTCCCCCCGACACCAGCCCCGCCATGGGCCGGTTCCTGGACGCCCCAACCGTCATGCCCGTCGCCCTTGGGGATATCAGTCGAAGCTCGCCAACAGGCGGTCGATCTCATCCTGGTCGATGGCCCGGCCGGGCAACTGGGGCCCATGCAGCAGGAAGTCGTCGTCGGACGTGCCGCCGGCGGGCGTGTCGGCGGCGGGCGGGCCGTCGGGGTGGCGGCGCTGCACGTCCTCGCCGAAGGCGACCAGCATGGCCTCCACCTTGGCCTCGATATGCTTCAGCGCCTTCACCACCTTGGTGATGCGCTGGCCGGTGATGTCCTGGAAGTTGCAGGCCTCATAGATGCCGGTGGTGATGTCCATCATCTTGGATGACACCTCCGGCGTCACATCGCCGGCCATGCCCATCAGCTGGTCGCAGGCGTCCATGATGCGGTTGGTGGCATCCTCCGTGGCGCCCACCACGGCGTCCAGCTCATCCGTGGCGCGGGGAATGTGCTCCGCGTGGATGTCGCTGGGCTGCAGCGCCGCGATTTCCTTCTTGGCGTTGTGGATAAAGCGGGCCAGGCCCTCCAGCTCGCCGTAAAGCTTGATGTCGTGCTGGGTCACGTCGCCGCCCATGGAGGCGACGACGGTGGACACGATCTGGGCGACCTCTTCCCGCGACAGCGGCTGGCGGGCCTGGGAGCGGGCGGCATCCAGCCGGTCCTGAAGGATCGGGTCGGCGGCGGGGCGGATCATGGCGGCTCTCGTCTCGTCAAAAGGGGCCGATTATCGGGCCTAGTGGCAGCTGGGCTGGGGCGAACGGGTCGGGGCTAACGGGTTGGTATAGGGCGCGGTTTCAGCCGCTCGCTCATTGCGGCACGCTGGGCAATCGCTTGCGGTCGGCCAGCATGGTGGTCACCTGCTCCGCCCGCTTGGGCGTCATGGCGGCCAGCACCGGGGCGGCCTTGGCCTCCTTCATGCGGCTGATCACGTTCAGCAGCACCTTGTCGTCCATGGCCTCGAAGATGCGGGCGGCCTCGGCCGGCTTCATGGTCTCGTAAATCTTCACCAGGCTGTCCAGCTGCTGCGCCTGGTCGGCGCTGACCTGGTTGACCAGGCCGTCCAGCTGCTTTTTCAGCGCCTGCATCTCCGCCAGCTTCTGGTCCAGCCGCTGGGTCGCCACCTGCAGCATGGCCTCGCGCTGGTCCAGGTCGCGCTCGCGGCTGTCCAGGGCCTCGCGGCGTTCCGCCAGGCGCTGCAGCAGCTCCACATCCTTGGGCGTGAAGGTCTGGCCGTCGGTGGGGCTGCCGGACGGTTCGGGCTTGCCGCCCTCCGCCTTGGCATCCCCTTTGGCGGCGCCCTCGGCCGGCTTGGCGGCCGGGGCCTCCGCCGCCTTCGCCGGGGCGGGGGTGGTCTGGCCCGAGGGCGCTTGGCTGGCGGGCTTCTCCGGGGCCGGGCTCTGCGCCTTGGCGGCCGGCACGTCGGGCGGAGCGGCGCCGACGGTCAGCGTCCACCACACATCCCCCGCCCGCGCGCCCAGCAGCAGCACGGCGGCGAAGATGGTGGCCGGCAGCAGGCGCACGCGCAGACGGCGCCACAGCGGAATCTTGGGTGTCTCGTCCTTTTTGGCCGCGCGGCCCTTGCCCACTGCCGCCCGCGTGCCCGCGGGCGCCGGGCGCTGGGTCCGGGGCGCCTGGGGGGCGACGGCCTTGGGGACAGTCCCGGTGGGGGCTGCCGTCAGTCGGCCTTGCCGGGGAGCCGAAGGTTCAGCCGTCATTGACGCATGTTCTCCAAGGCCTGGAGCAATTCACGCTCCGCCCGCGAGCGGGCCTCGGGCTGGCCGGCGCCACCACCCGGACCACCGGCGCCGACATCACCACCGGAGGCGGCGGCACCAGGCGCCGGCAGGCGCGCGGGCGCGGCGCGGGGCGTCGGCCGGCCTTCGTCCAGGCCAGCATCGTTGCCATATCGATCACCGGACCGCTCAGGCCGGGGCGCGCGTTCCGGCGTCCGCTCCCCATTCATAGGGTTATTCGCCTGACGCTCGCCGGCCAGCCGCTCCGCCATCTGGCGTTCGGCGATCAAGCGTTCCGCCGCCATGCGCTCCGCCAGCTGCCGTTCGGCGGCGGAGCGTTCCTGGCCGCCACCCGCCGCGCTCCCGCCGCGCTCCCCCTCCAGCCGGGCCGGCAGGGGGCGGGGGTCGGGACGAATGCCGGCGCCACCACGCGGCGCCTCCGCCCGGTGGCCGTTCACGCCCCCCCTGCCAAGCCGGCCATGCCGCCGGCGGCGGCGCTGCCGCGCAAGGCCTCCGCCCGGGGCAGGTCACGGGGCTCGGGCCGGGTGTCGCGCGCCGGTTCGGACGGCGCGGCGTTGGCGCGGGCGCGCCCGGCGGCACCTTCCAGGCGCGCGGCCAGGGCGTCGGCCGCCTGGGTCATCTGTTCCAGCTCTTCCCGCATCTTGTCGGCGCGGCCGATCAGGTATTGCAGCGCCTCGCCGGACTCGGCGGCGGCCTTACGCATGCCCTTCACCCCGGCGTCGGCCTGGGCGGTGGCCTCGCTGAACTCCCGCACCAGGGCCTCCATCTCGCCGCGGCTGTCGCGCAGCTGGGCGATCTGGCGGTTCAGGCGCAGGGCGTAAACGATGGTGGCGACCAACAGGCCGCCCACCACCACATCCAAAGCCAAGGAAAGCAGGATGGTCAGGCTCATGTCGGCGCGGTCTCCGGCTTGGGCGCCTCGCGGTCGATGCGGACCGCGATGTTGCCGCCCTTCCGCCCCATGCGGCCCAGGAACATGGGCACGTCGCCGCACCGCAGCTCGATGGTGTCGTCCGGCGCCACGTTCAGCAGCACCCGCGACCCCACCTTCCAGTTCAGCACGTCGTAGAGCGACAGGGTGATCTCATCCAGCACCGCCGACAGGTGCACGTCGGTCATCCACAGCTCGCTGGCCAAGTGGGTTTCCCAGATGCTGTCGCGGCCGAACTTTTCACCCATGAACATCTGCAGCAGCAGTTCGCGCACGGGTTCCAGGGTGGCGTAGGGGATCAGCAGTTCCAGCCGGCCGCCGCGATCCTCCATGTCGATGCGCAGCTTCACCAGCACGGCGGCGTTGGCCTGGCGGGCGATGGTGGCGAAGCGCGGATTGGTTTCCAGCCGGTCGAAGCGGAAGGTCACGGGCGACAGGGGGTCGAAGGCCGCCGAAAGGTCGGACAGCACCACGTGCACCATACGCTCCACCAGGTTGCGCTCGATGGTGGTGTAGGGCCGCCCCTCGATGCGCATGGCCGCCGTGCCGCGCCGGCCGCCCAGCAGCACGTCGACGATGGAGTAGATCAGCGCCGAATTGATGACCATCAGGCCGTAGTTGTCCCACTCCTCCGCCTTGCAGACGGCCAGCATGGCGGGCAACGGAATGGAATTGAGGTAGTCGCCGAAACGGACCGAGGAGATCTGGTCCAGGCTGACTTCCACGTTGTCGGAGGTGAAGTTGCGGAGCGAGGTCGACATCATGCGGACCAGGCGGTCGAAGACCACCTCCAGCATGGGCAGGCGTTCGTAGTTCACCAGCGCCGAGTTGACCAGCGCCATGATGCCGGAATTGTCGCCGTCGCCGGCGCCATCCTTGTCGAAGCCCAGCAGGCTGTCGATTTCGTCCTGGTTCAGGACACGGGTCGCCCCGCCGCCCATGTCGCCAAAGCCACTGTCGCCGGCACCCTCGTCCGCCAAGGCCGCCCATTCGGCGGCCATGCGTTCCTCTTCACTCAGCTCCTGCGGATCCGGCATCGGTCAGCGCTCCAGCGTCCAAAACGCGCATGCGGGCCCCCGGCCCCCATCCCGGCCCCAGAGGAACCACCCATCAGGAAACCGGGCGGGGCGCCGAATGTTCAGAAACATGCACGTACCAGGCCATTTTACGATCAATGGGGCGGCAATATCCATGCCAGTAAGCATGGCCTCCTAACCACCCCACCGATGACAAGGCCGTTTAAGGCCCCGCCTCATCTCACTGTGATTGTACCAGAATTTCCTCAAACAGCACGTCCCTCACCCGCACCGGGGCGGCGGCCGCGTTCACCCGCTGCAGCAACTCCTCGCGCAGGCGGTAGATGCCGGCCGATCCCTTCAGATCATCCAGCCGCAGCTCGCGCAGATAGGTCTGGAAGGTGTCGACGATGCGCGGCGTGGCCAGGGTCAGCTTGGGCCTGTCCTCTTCCTTGTAGATCTCCAGCTGGATCTTCAGCTTCAGGAAGGCCGGGCGGCGCTCATTGGTCTGCAGGTTGATCAGCAATTCGCCCAGGGGGAAGAACACCGGGGGCGCCTTGGGATCGAACGCCTCCTCCGCGGCGGCGGGCTTTTCCTCCACCTCCTCCGCCTTCTTCTTGCCCAGCAGGCCGTCCAGCAGGCCGCTGAAGATCAGGCCGCCGGCGATGAGCGCTATGAGCAGCAGCGGCACCACCACGAACATGACGATCTTCTTGCCGCTGAACTTCTTTCGCGGCAGTTCCTGTTCGCCCCCACCATCCGTTTCGATGGCCGTCATGCTACCCCGCAACGCTCGTGCACCGGGCCCCGTTCGAACGCCGTCCGGGTAGGGCCCACCGTCCCGCCCCGGTCCGGGGCAGGTTCATATAATCATGAAGGCGTTAACCCTTCCTTTCAACAAAATCGGGGGAAGGTCCCCCGTCCCGCCTCCCCTCAGCCGCGGGGGCGGCCGAAAAACAGGGTGTAGCCGTCGGGATCCTTCAATTCAAAGCCACGCAGACCATCGCCCGTGTCTTGCAAGGGCACGGAAAAGACGACGCCACGCGCCTGGAATTCAGCGGCCAGGGCATCCGGTTCGTCGGTGTTGACGTACGAGTCCCACCGCGCGTCCGCCGCGCGGTCGGGATTGGGCAGCGGCCCCACGCCCACCGACTTCAGGAACAGCATGGCGCCGTCGCGCGCGACGATGGCGAAGAAGGGCGCGTCATTCGGGGCCAGATGCGTGACCGTGAAGCCCAGCGCGTCGCGGTAGAACGCGGCCGACGCCCCCACGTCGCGGACGATGAAGAACGGCGCCATGCCGTTCAGGACCGCCCGCCCCTTCGCCATGGCAGGGGGCACCACGGCAGGGGACAGCACGGCAGGGGTCACGACGGCAGGGCCAGCACGCGCTGCGCGGCGGCCACCCCGGTCTCATAGGCGCCCGGCAGCCAGCCGGGCCAGGTGAGCGAGCAGGCCTCGCCGGCGAAGCACAGCCGGTCGCCCACGGGTTCCGACAGGATGCGGCGCGCCTCGGCATGGCCCGGCTTGGCCGCCGTCATGGAGCCCAGGGAATAGGGATCGGCGCCCCAGCGGCTGACGTGCCAGGCGGTGGCCTGCCGGCGGGTGAGCGATCCGAAGACGTCGGCCACGGCGTCGCGCACCAAGTCCACCGCCTCCTGGTCCTTGGCCGTTTCCAGCTGACGGGCCAGGTCGCCGCCCACCGTGGCGATGGCCAATTCCCGGCCGAAGGGCCGCAGGCATAGGTCCAGCACACGACCGTCGCCGCGCACCTGGTCCAGGGCGGTGAACGGATCGCAGTCCAGGCTGTCGGGCTTGTAGCCCAGGGCGATGCGGTTGACCAAGCCGGTGGTCAGACCGTCGAAGGCGGTGCGCACGCCCTCCGGCAAGGGCGGGTCGAAGGTGACGCCGCCCGAGGCCAGTACCGAAATGGGCACGGTGATGATGGCGGCGTCGGCGCTGACCACGCCTTTAGGCGTGGTAACCCGCACGCCGCTGCCCGACCAGTCGATGCGGCTGACGGGGCTGGACAGGGTGATCTTGACGTCGCGCGCCATGTCCTTGGCCAGGCTGGCGACGGCGGTGCCGATGCCGCGCGGGAACCACAGCGCCGCCTCCGCATCCGGGCGGCGCGCGGCGTCCAGGCTGGACAGAATCCTTCAGCTCGACACCGAAGTCCAGGGGTCCGACCAGGGCGGTGGCCAGCTGGCCCAGGTTCCCGAGGTCGGGCAGCAGCTCGGCGGCCGAGCGGTCGACCTGGGCGCGGCCGGCCTCCTTCACCGCCCTCTCCAGCCGGTCGATGGCGTCGGCGGCCGCCGCGTCGGTGTCGCCGTCGGCCTCCTTGGTGTCGAAGAACAGCAGGTCGTCGGCGCCGTCGTCCGGCACCGTTTCCATGCCACGCTCGTCCAGCAGGCGGCGCAGGGGGTTGTCGGCCGTGGCCTCCAGCGAGCCGCAGCCGATATCGTAAGGGAAACCGAAGGGCTTGGACTCCGTCCAGGCCCTGCCGCCCACGCGGGCGCGGGCCTCCAGCACGGTGACCTCTGCCCCCGCCTGGCGCAACGCGCCAGCCGCTGCCAGCCCGGCGAGGCCGGCCCCGATGACCACAACCGTGCGGCCGGGACGGATGGGCGCAGGACGGCTGGCCACCGCCCCCGCCAGGCCGGGCAGTCCGCCCGTCAGCAGGGGCGCCAGCGCCATGCCGCCGACCAGGCCGCGCCGCGACAGCCCGGCGCCCGCCAAGAAACCCGGTGACCGGGAAGAACCCGACATCTCACGCCTTCCGACTTACCATCTTCGGCGCGGATGATACCGCCCAAGACGCGGCCCTGTCACCGCGCCATCCGGCGGATGCGCCATTTCGTCCTTTTAGGATAATGGCTTGGTGAGACAAGGCGGAGCCTTGTGGGAACCGTCACCCCAGGGCGGAGGTGGTGACGGCGCGGCTCTGCTCCCGCGTCTTCTGGAAGCGGATCTTGGGATAATCCTCCTGGGCCCGGTTCAGCTGCCAACCGTTGCGCGCCAGGAACACCAGGGCCCCGTCGTGATCCTCCGCCAGGGCGGAGCGGTTGCTGTCCAGGAAGGACTTCAGCACCACCGGGTCATCGCACTCGATCCAGCGGGCCGAATCATAGCCGCACGATTCAAACTTGGCCTTGATGTCGTATTCGGCATCAATGCGGGCGGCCAGCACCTCGAACTGCAGCGGACCGACCACGCCGACCACCCAGTCGGCGCCGATCAGCGGCTTGAACACCTGGCTGGCGCCCTCCTCCGCGAAGTGCTCCAGCGCCTTGCGCAGGTGCTTCATCTTCATGGGGTCGTCCAGCTTCACCCGCTGCAGCAGTTCCGGCGCGAAGCTGGGCACGCCGGTGTAGCGCAGATCTTCGCCTTCGGTCAGCGTGTCGCCGATGCGCAGGGTGCCGTGGTTGGGAATGCCGATGATGTCGCCGGGGTAGGCGTCCTCCGCCAGTTCCCGGTCCCGCGCCAGGAACAGCACGGCGTTGTTCACCGCCAGCAGCTTGCCCGAGCGCATGTGCTTCAACTTCACGCCCCGGCGGAAATGGCCCGAGCACAGGCGGAAGAAGGCGATGCGGTCGCGATGGTTGGGGTCCATGTTGGCCTGGACCTTGAACACGAAGCCCGTGACCTTGGGCTCCTCCGGCTGCACCGTACGGCTGTCGGCCTGCTGCGGCCGGGGAGACGGCGCGTAGGCGGCCAGGCCCAGCAGCAGCTCGCGCACGCCGAAGTTATTGATGGCGCTGCCGAAGAACACCGGGGTCTGGTGGCCTTCGCGATAGGTTTCCAGGTCGAAAGGCGGGCACAGTTCCCGCACCATGGCCACGTCCTCGCGCAGCTTGGCCACCTGGTCGGCGGGCAGCAGCTCATCCAGCTTGGGATCGTCCAGGCCGTCGCACTGGATGCCCTCGCTGGCGACGTCGCCCTGGCGGCGGTCCAGCAGGACCAGCCGGTCGCGGATCAGGTCGTAGCAGCCACGGAAGTCCGGACCGGAACCGATGGGCCAGGACCCGGGCGTCACCTCCAGCTGCAGGTCGCGCTCCACCTCGTCCATCAGGTCGAAGGGGTCGCGGGCCTCGCGGTCCATCTTGTTGACGAAGGTGATGATGGGCACGTTGCGCAGGCGGCAGACCTCGAACAGCTTGCGGGTCTGGGCCTCAATGCCCTTGGCGGCGTCGATGACCATGACCGCGCTGTCGACGGCCGTCAGCGTGCGGTAGGTGTCTTCGGAAAAGTCTTCGTGGCCCGGCGTGTCCACCAGGTTGAAAGTGCGGTCGGCATAATCGAAGTTCATCACCGACGCGGTGACGGAGATGCCGCGCTCGCGCTCCACCTTCATCCAGTCCGACCGGGCGCGCCGCTGCTCGCCGCGCGCCTTCACGGCACCCGCCATCTGGATGGCGCCGCCGAACAGCAGCAGCTTTTCCGTCAGCGTGGTCTTGCCGGCGTCGGGGTGCGCGATGATGGCGAACGTCCGACGGTTATGGACTTCCTGGGGGAGCGCGCTCATGGGACCAAACGTAAGGCTGAAGTCTTAAAAGGCGAAAACGGGGCCGTCCGGTGCTGGACGGCCCCGTCATCAAACGCGGGACTTAATTGGCGGAAGAACGCGGGCGGCGCAAGCCCCCCGTCCCGCCGTCACTCTGCACCCGGGCCGGGCGGGGGCCGTTGCCGTGCTTGCGGGCCCCGTCGCGGGCCGGCTTGGCGCCGTCCAGCGGATGGAAACCGCCACCGTTGCCGCCGCCGTGACCGGCGCCATGGGCGCGGGCCGGGCGATCCTGGCGGTGCTGGCCTTCAGGGCGGGGGCCGCCGAACTTCTTGAAGCCGCCTTCCGGACGGTCGCCGCGCTCGGCGCGGGGAGCGTCGGCGCGATGGCCTTCACCGCGATAGCCGCCTTCGCTGCGGAAGCCTTCCGGCTTCGGGCCGCCATGGCCGCCGCCGAAGCCGTTGCCCTGCTTGAAGCCACCTTGCTTGAAGCCGCCGCCGTGACCGCCGAACGACTTGCGCGGACGACCCCCGGGGGCGCCGCCGGGACCGCCGGCCGGACGCTTGGGCATCTCGCGCGGCTCCAGGCCCGGGATGACGTGTTCCACGGCGCGGGTCTGGGTGTAGCCCTCGATGCCGCGCACCAGGCCCCATTCATGACGGGTGTACAGGCTGAAGGCGTTGCCGGTGTTGCCGGCGCGGCCGGTGCGGCCGATGCGGTGCACGTAGTCCTCGGCCTGGCGCGGCAGGTCGAAGTTGATGACGTGGGTCACGTCCGGCACGTCGATGCCGCGGGCGGCCACGTCGGTGGCGACCAACAGGCGGACGCGACCGTTGCGCAGGGCCTGGACGGTGCGGTTACGCTCCTGCTGGCGCATGTCGCCGTGCAAGGGGGCGGCGGCGTAGCCCATCTCCGACAGGCTGTCGGCCAGGCGGTCGGCGTCGCGCTTGGTGGCGGCGAAGACGATGCCCTTGTTCATGGACGGATCGGCCACCAGGTGGGCCAGCAGCTTCTCCTTGTGCTCCAGGCCATCGGCCCGCAGGAAGCGCTGCTCGATGGCGCTGACGTTGACGCTGCCGCCGGCCACGTCCACGCGCTCCGGGTTCTTCAGCAGGTTGCCGGCCAGGCGCACCATGGCCTTGTCCACCGTGGCGGTGAACAGCAGGGTCTGGCGGTTTTCCGGGCAGGCGTTGGCGATCATCTCCACGGGCTCCAGGAAGCCCATGTCCAGCATGCGGTCGGCCTCGTCCAGCACCAGCATCTCGACGGTGGAGAGGTCCAGGCGGCCGCGCTCCAGATGGTCGATCAGGCGGCCGGGGGTGGCGACCACCAAGTCAACCCGGCGGCGCAGCATCTCCAGCTGCTGGCGGTAGGGCATGCCGCCCAGGATGGCCAGGGTGTGGATGCGGCTGTACTTGGAATAGCCCCGAACGGCGTCCATCACCTGGGTCGCCAGCTCACGGGTGGGGGTCAGCACCAGCAGGCGGGGCCCGAAGGTCTGCAGGCCCTCGGCGCTCAGCGGGCGCGGGGTGGTCGCCATGCGGTGCAGCGCCGGCAGCACGAAGGCCGCGGTCTTGCCGGTACCGGTGTTGGCGGAGGCGATCAGGTCGCGACCTTCCAGGGCGACGGGGATGGCCCGCTCCTGGATGGGGGTGGGGAACTTGTAGCCGACCTCTTCCAACGCCTTGGTCAAGGCGGAAGCCAGGCCCAGGTCGGCAAAGGTGGTGCGGCCGTCGTCAACGCCCTGTGCGTCGTCGGCGATATCCAGGATTTCGGTTTCGATGATTTCGTTCTCGGCGGAAGCGGGCAAATCCAAGGGACTTTCCTTCACGGTATAAAACAGCGCCGCGCCCTTCCCGCCCGGGAAAGGCACGCGAACAAACAAGCCAGCGCAGCGCCCCCGAACAAACGGCGGGCGGCACCAGCCAACGAAAGAGCGGCGCAACGTCGGAACGTGTGGAAAGCCGGACCATTCCGGCAGACACAACCCCGAAAGAAGCGGGGCTATGGAAGCGGCGCTGGCGTCGCCCCCTGGAAAGCGGGGACGAACGTGACCATGCGCCAGGGGGCCCCTCGGCCACTCAGGCGAGGCGG
Organism: Nitrospirillum guaranorum; assembly: GCF_034653275.1. Taxonomy (NCBI): domain Bacteria; kingdom Pseudomonadati; phylum Pseudomonadota; class Alphaproteobacteria; order Rhodospirillales; family Azospirillaceae; genus Nitrospirillum; species Nitrospirillum guaranorum. The sequence goes on from NZ_JAYEES010000003.1 coordinate 2,184,455, forward strand.
ACCATACGGGGGTGGCTGGCAAAAGCCAAGAATTCCGTGACATGCCGCGACGCAACGCAGCGTGGCGCCAGACGCACGGGGGCCACCCTTACAAATCAGGACCATCCCGCAGCAGCCGCGCCGCGACCTGCTTCACCGCCGCCTTGGCGGCGTCCGTGGCGGTGGCGTTGGTCAGGATGGTCACGCCCTGTCGCCGCTCGGGGTCGAGGTAGGCCACGGTAAAGATGCCCTCCGCCCCGCCCCAATGCTCCCACCGATCCACGCCGTCCAGCGGACCCACCATCCAGCCCAGGCCTTGGCCGCTGAGCCAGGCGGGCAGGTTGGGCGCCGGCTGGCGCGTCAGCATCTGCCCCATCATACCGGCGGGCAGAACGCGCACGGTGCCGCCTTCGTCATTGGTGGCCTCGCCATCATTGGCGCAGGCGGCGACATAGCGGGCGAAATCGGCCCCGGAGGATTGCAGCATGCCGGCGGACCAATCGGGGAAGCCCATGGTGGGCACGGGCTTCAGCGCCCCCTTTTTACCGTCGTACGGCGTCGCGGCCAGAGCGGGCGGCACCTCCCCCAAGGTCCAGTAGCTGTGGCGCATGCCCAGGGGCGCCATCAGGAATTGGCGGATGGCCATGCGGGCATCGAAGCCGCCGACGCGGCCGGCCACGTAGCCCAGCAGCGCGAAGCCGACATTGGAATAGTCCCAGGCCTCCCCCGGGGCGGCGGCGTAACAACCCGCGGCATCATAATAAGTGCCGCCCGGCACCAGATAGCCCACCAGCATGTCGCGCAGCGCCAGGGGCGTGTCGCCGCCCCGGTGCCGGAAATCCACCGCGTAGTACTTCTCATCCGAAATGCCGGAGGTGTGGGTCAGCAGATGGCGCAGGGTAATGGCCGCATCCGGGTGGTGTGGATTCACGACGGGAAAGTCGAGATGGGCGGCAACCGGATCATCGAGGTTCAAGCGCCCCTGCCCCGCCAGGCGCAGGATGGCCGCCGCCGTGATGGTCTTGGTGATGGAGGCGATGGCGAACACCGTGTCCGGCGTCGCCGGCCGGCGGCGGGCCACATCGGCATGGCCGTAGCCGCGCACGAAGCGCACCCGCCCCTCTCGGGCGTAACCCACCGCGGCGCCAGGAATGCCGGCCTGGGCCAGGGTTGCGCGGATGGCGTGATCCAGGTCGCCAAGCCCCTTGGCTGGGATCGCGGCCAGGGCGGGGCGGCTGAGCAAAGCCCCAACACCGGTGGCGACCAGACGGCGACGCGTCAATTCCATGCTCTTTGCCCTTCCCATCCTGGACATTCCGGTCCGATGGCGCCATAATCTGTAGGCACCTACCTATTTGTCAAGAGAGCCTGTGACGTGCCCCCATCCAATGAGATCACACCGCCGGAGGACTATTCCCGCCGCCTGGGTGGCGCCGCGCTGGGCGCCCGCTTGCGGCGCCTGTCGGAAACGATAGACGGCGACGCCACCCGCACCTACGACACCCTGGGCGTCACGTTCGAACAGCGCTGGTTCGGCGTGCTGAACCAGCTGGTGCTGAACGGCCCACTGACGGTGGGGGAACTGGCCAGCCGCCTGCGCATCACCCACGTCTCCGTCAGTCAGACGCGCGCCTCCCTGGAGAAGGCCGGCCTGGCCCAGACCACCGCCGATCCGGACGACGCGCGCCGCCGGCGCCTGGCCCTGACCCCGGCGGGGGTGGCGCTGGTGGACACGCTGCGCCCCCTGTGGCGGGCGCTGGAGGCGGCCGCGCTGGAACTGGATGCCGAGGCGCGGGCCGTGACCGCCGCCCTCGACCGGCTGGAGGACGCACTGGCCCGCCGCAGCCTCTACCAAAGGGTTTTGGACCACTTGAAGGATGATCGCCCGGGTGATGGGCCCCGGTGATAGGACGGCATAAGGCATAGAAGGGCCGCTTCGCCCTTGCGCCGGCCGGCCCCCGTCGTTCATGGTCCGCCGCCATGAAACGCCGCCCCTCCCTCCCCCGACGGCCCGTACAGCCCGCGTTGCTGCTGGGGCCCTTGCTGCTGGCCCGGGGCGGCCAGGGCGACCGCTGGCGCGTCAGCGCCGTGATCGTCACGGACGGTGAGGATGAGCCGCCGGACCTAACGGTCGGGGGCGTGGGCCTGCCCGTGCCGCCCCGCTGGCTGGGCAAGCTGCCCCAAGGCACGGGCGCCGCCTGGCGCTACGACTTCGCCGTGCCCCGGGGCGCGCAGGACGGGCGTGCCGACTATGGCTTCCTGGACCTCGGCACGCCCTGGTCCTTCGCCGTGCCCGGCATGGCGGTACCGCCGCGCCTGGCGTTGGCGGATACCGCCGGCGAGACCGCGCCCGCCTCCTCCCCCTCTGGCCCCTCCCCCTCTGGTCCCTCCCCCTGGTCCGCCCTGCTGTCCCGCCACCGGGTGCAGCCCTTGCACCTGTTCGTCGTCAGCGGCCTTGTGGGCGGTCTGACGCCGGACGGCACCCTGGCCGGCCCCGCCCAGGCGGAGCGCCGCGCCCTGATGGCCAGCGTGCCCCACCTGGCGGCTTGGACGGGGCCAGGAGTGAAAGCGGCCAAGGCCGCCGGGTCCCGCGCCCTGCACCGCCTGCTTGCCCAAGGGCTGGGGGCGAAGGACAAGGCGGAGAACGCCTGGGCCGGCGCGAACGACCTGGTGCAGGGCCTGACGCTGAACCGCCTGGGCGTGCTGGCGCTGGATGCCGCCGCCGACCCGGATATGCTGGCGGAGCGGCTGGACCGGCTGCGCGGCTGCCGCGCGGCCTTGGTCCTGGCACGCGGCCCCCAGGCCCCCGTCACCGGCTGGCGCGCCCATCTGGCCCGCTTGCGTCCCGGCGGCGGCGGCGGCACCCTGGGGGCAGCGCTGGACCGCTTCCGCGATGCCGCCGCCATGGACGTCGTGCATCTGCGCCCCGGCGCGCCGCCAACGGCGGAGGAATCCTACCGCCTGCTGCCCACCCTGGCGACGGACGCCCGCTGGCTGGAGGCGCGGCTGGGCGCCCGGGGTCTGGAACTGACGATGCAGGAGGCGCGGCCGGCCGTGCCGCCGACAGGCGTTCCGGATAACGGCCCCAATACCGGCGGCGGCCGGTAGAAATCGCGGGCCACGCCTGCGCCCTTGCCGGTTGACCCCGGTGGCGCGCAGGGTCCAGCTTGGCGCCCGCGATAATCCACATCCACCAAACCCACCGCGTCAGGCATCCCCAGGACTTTCCGCCGCCGGGACCGCCTCACATGACGGAGTTCGCCATGGTCGGCGCCCTTGCCATGCTGGTGGTCTGCCAGCTCATCGGGGAAATCGTGGTGCATGGCCTGCATCTGCCCGTCCCCGGGCCCGTGCTGGGCCTGCTGCTGCTGGTCGCCTGGTTCGCCTGGCGCGGCGGCCCAACCCAGACCATGGGAACCACCGCCGACGTCATCCTCAGCAACCTGTCGCTGCTGTTCGTGCCGGCGGCCGTCGGCATCGTGCAGCATGGACAGCGTTTCCTGACCCAGGGGCCGGCCATCGTGACCGCCCTGTTCGCCAGCTCCATCCTGACCATCGCCGTCACGGCCTACGCCTTCCTGTGGGCGGACAAGCGCTTCGGCGGCAAGGGGGCCGCACCAGTGGACCCAGCCGCCCGCCCCGACCCTTTCGATACCGATACGAACAGCGGCGCCGGGGGTGCCCCATGATGAGCAAGAAGGGCCTGGGCGACATCTGGGTCTACCTGTCCGCCAGCCCGCTGCTGTGGCTGGCGGCGACCCTGGTGGCCTATCTGATCGGCGTGCGCATCTACACCCGCACCAACCGCAACCCCTTCGCCAACCCGGTGGCGCTGGCGGCCCTGTTCCTGGTCATCCTGCTGGTGATCACGGACACGCCCTACACCACCTATTTCAATGGCGCCCAGTTCATCCATTTCCTGCTGGGCCCGGCGACGGTGGCCTTGGCCGTGCCCCTGTGGCGCCACCGCGCCGACGTGCGCCGGGGCGCTTTGCCCCTGACCATCGCCATGGTGGCCGGCTCCGTCACGGCCGCCGCCTCGGCCGTCTTCGTCGCCCACGTGCTGGGGGCGGACAAGGAAACGGTGCTGTCACTGGCGCCCAAGTCGGTCACCACCCCCATCGCCATGGGCATTTCGGAGAGCATCGGCGGCATCCCCTCGCTGACCGCCGCCATGGTCATGGTGACCGGCATCATCGGCGCCGTGTTCGGCCCGCTGCTGTTGCGCTGGCTGAAGATACGCGACGACCGGGCCAAGGGCCTGTCCATGGGCATGGCGGCCCACGGCGTGGGCACCGCCATCTCCTACACCATGAGCCCGCTGGCTGGCAGTTTCGCCGGCATCGCCATGGCCCTGAACGGCCTGATCACCGCCCTGGCGGTCCCGCTGTTGCTGGCCTTGCTGCTCTGACCCTCAGGTTCCCTTCCGCAGGATGAACAGCAGGCCGTCCACCGGCCGCCCCTTCTCCCAGCGCGGCGCCACCGGCGCCAGATGTTCCACATCCAGGCCCGCCTCCTGGGCGGCGGCCAGCAGATGCTCCCGGGCATGGGCGTAGCGGCGGCTTTCCCGCAGGGCGTAGGGCCCCTCACCCGGCCAGCGTTCCACCGTGGCGGCGAAGCGGCCGCCGCGCTTCAGCGCCGCGGCCGCCGCCCGGAACACCGGCGCCAGGTCACCCAGGTAGACCAGCACGTCGGCCGCCACCACCAGATCCCAGGCGCCCGGCGCCTCCGCCAGGGCGCCCATCAGGTCGGCGTCCCACAACCGATCGTAGAGGCCGCGGGCGCGGGCGTGTTCCACCATGCGCGGCGACAGGTCGACGCCGGCCAGGAAGCGGGCCAGCGGCTTGACCTCCACACCCCCCAGGCCCGTGCCGCACCCGATGTCCAGAATGTCCAGCCCCGTCCCCACGCCCACCGTGTCCAGCGCCTGGCGCAGCAGCTGCGGCGCCTGATAGCGCAGCTTCTGCGTCAGGTCGGTGTCGAAACGGTCGGCGTAGCGATCGAACAACGCCTTCACATAGGTGGGCGTCAGGTCGGCCCCCCCGGCCGCTGTCGCGGCCTCCAGCGCCGCCAGCAGACGCGCGGCGCCGCCCGCATCCTCGGGATCCGCCTCCAACGCCTGACGCCAGCAGCGCGCCGCCTTGCCCCCCTCCGCCAGGGCGGCCCACGCCCGGCCTTGCAGCACCAGGGCGCCGGCGCGGGCGGGGTCGGCCGGATGGGCGTGGGCCAGCAGCGGCTCCAGCATCTCCGCCGCCGCCAGCGGGTCGCCGGCATCCACCAGCACCTGTCCCACCTCGGTAGCCCCGTCCAGGTCGTGGGGCGCCAGGAAACGGGCCTCGCGCGCATGGGCCAGGGCGGCCGCCGTCTCACCCCGCGCCAGTTGCAGCCGCGCGGCCAGACGATGGCCGGCGGCATCATCCGCGCGGCGGGCCAGGGCGGCCGACGCCAGGGCCCAGGCGTCTTCCGTGAGGCCGGCGTCGGCCAGGCACGCCGCCTGCTCCAGCGCCCACGACGCGCGCCCGGGTTCCGCGCCGGCGGCCACGGCGAATTGGGCGGCGGCCTCATGGAAGCGGCCTTGGCGGCGCAGCAGCGCCCCCAGCGCACCCCGGGCCTCGGCGGCTTCCGGCGCCAGAGACAAGGCCGCCGTCAGCGCCGCCTCCGCCCCGGCCTCGTCCCCGGCGTCCAGGGCGTCATAGGCCCGCGCCATCCGCTGTTCATAATCGGGAAAGCTGTCGGAGGTCATAGTTGGACTCGCACGTCACGGCACAGGCTAAGCGCCCCTTATGGCCCCTCCATTCCTGGGGGGCAACCCGCGCCGTCGCGCTATTTGTAGAGGGTTCCGCAGTTCACATGGGGGCAACATGACGCACGCTAAGGGCTTGGAATCCCGACCCGCATGGGGCATGGTGCCCCCGCTGACAGGGGCGCAGCGTGGCGCGGCTGCCACACTCCGGTCATATTTTTTATTGACCTGCTGCGTTTTGTCTGCAATTGCTATGCGGCCGTTGCATGGATATAGGCCTTACGGACAGACGGTAACGGTAGTTTGACCCATTCGGTTAGGGAGCGGTCACCGCACTGAGTATCGGTGATCTGATGGAATACCCCGCCCGCGAGCGGGATGTGCTTTGGGGAACCGGCACAGACGCCAGATGGATGTCGCGACGCGAGGTCGCCGACGCCAGTGACGATAGATGGAGGACTCTCATGCAGATCGCGCGCCGCCGGAGCGACGCCCTTCTAGGCCGGGAGTCCGAATCCGAGTCTTCAGGCATCCGTCGCTCCACCTCCCGCCTCTTCAAGACCGCCGTCGCCGGGCTGTTCGTCAGCTTGGGTTTGCTTGCCGCCGCCCCCGCCGCCCATGCCGCTTGCCTGGATCACATCCTGCAGGCCGAAAAGGAAGCCGGCGTGCCGTCCGGCCTATTGCTGGCCGTGGCCCTGGTGGAAAGCGGCCAGTCGATTTCGTCTGAGGCCTATGCCGTCAACGTGAAGGGCACCGCCCATTTCGTGTCGACGCCGACCGCCGCCGCCAAGTACCTGCGCGACCCCAAGGGCAACCTGCGCCAGGACGTGACCGCCGGCTGCATGCAGCTGTCGCTGTCCGATCACAAGGCGGCCTTCCACCCCGTGGAAAAGATCGTCGACCCTAAGGAAAACGTGCAATACGCGGCCCGTATGCTGGCCCGCCTGCGCGCCACGGCCGGCAGCTGGGCTGCCGCCGTCGCCCGCTACAACGGCGGCAGCGGCAAGACCGCCCATGCCTACGCCTGCAAGGTCCGCAGCAACCTGGTCAGCCTGAACTCCATCAACGCTTCCCTGATCGACAGCAACGGCTGCAGCGACGCGGAAAGCACGGCCGTTACCCCCCGCACCCGCCGTGCCTACCAGAGCGCCACGACCGAGCCGGTGGGCTGATGCCCCTTTCCGCTTGACCTGCCCCGTTTGATCCGCCGCTGAACAGGCCGCCCCACCGGGCGGCCTTTCGCTTTCCTGGGTCGCGGCCACGACGATTGCCGGTGCCGGCCCTTGCTGGCATGCTCCCGCCCCATGAACTACCGCCACGCCTTCCATGCCGGCAACCCGGCCGACGTCATGAAGCACGCCATCCTGGCGCTGCTGATGACCCGCCTAACCGCCAAGCCCACCCCCTTCGCCGTCCTGGACACCCATGCCGGCATCGGACGCTATGACCTGACCGGGGATGAGGCCAAGCGCACGGGTGAGGCCGCCCTGGGCATCCAGCGCCTGCTGCAGGCCGCCGAGGCGGGAACCCTGGGCGCCGCCGCGGCCGAGGCGCTGGCCCCCTACCTGGAGGCCGTACGCGCCGCCGCCGGCCAGCCCGCCGGCCCCGTCGGCAGCTATCCCGGTTCCCCCTGCCTGGCGCGCACCTTCCTGCGGGGGAACGACCGGCTGATCCTGGCTGAACTGCATCCGGAGGACGCGCAGACCTTGAAGGGTGTATTCCGGGGCGACCGCCAGGTGGCAGTGCACCACATGGACGGCTGGACGGCGTTGAAAGCCCATCTGCCGCCCAAGGAAAAGCGTGGCCTGGTCCTGATCGACCCGCCCTTCGAAGCGGCCGATGACTTCGACCGCCTGGTGGCCGGCTTGGCGCTGGCGCATGGCCGCTGGCCCACCGGCATCTACGCCCTGTGGTATCCCATCAAAGACCGCGCCGTGAGCTGGCGCCTGCACCAGCGGCTGGAGGACAGTGGCATACCGAAAATCCTGGCCGCCGAATTGACCTGGAACGATGACGCCCGCATGGACCGGCTGAACGGCTCCGGCATGATTCTGGTCAATCCGCCTTGGCAATTGAATGAAACTTTAGGGCAAATGCTGCCGGCCCTGCATGAGGCCCTTGGCTTCACCCAAGGTATCGCCCATGTTGAATGGGTCGCCGGCGAACATATTGCCTAAGGACATAGCCTTTCGGTTAGGTTCGCTGTGAGCGGCGTCAGTGGATACGACGGGGAAAGAGGATCCAGCGGATGGCGCAGAACGGTCAGCGGCCTTTCATGGCGGAAATTCAACGGCAGCGGCGGGCGCAGGACCAACCCGGCACCGTTGACGCCCTGTCGCTGTCGGCCACCACGCTGAATCCAGCCGCCCTGGCCCCGCTGACCCCGGCACAGGAAATCCGCCTGGACACGTCGGAGGTCATGGAAGCCATTCAGCACCTGGGCCAGAAGCTGGACCGGTTCCTGAACACCGACCACACCCAGATCGAGGCGATCCATGTGGAGATCGCCGACATCGCCGGGCGCATCAAGGCGACTAAGCTTGAAATGGCGGCCCTGCGCCATCCGTTGGCCAAGGACGACACCTTCATGGAGGCCAGCCAACAGCTGACCGCCGTCGTCGCCTCCACCGAAGCCGCCACCAACAGCATCATCCAGGCGGCCGAAGAGATCGACGACATCGCCAACGAAGTCCGCTCCCAGCTGCCGGAGGGTTACCAGAACTCCCGCCTCAAAGACCTGAACGAGGTAACGCTGCGCATTTTCGAGGCCTGCAACTTCCAGGACCTCACGGGTCAGCGAATCACCAAGGTCGTCCAGGCCCTGAGCTTCATCGAAGAGCGGGTGGAGGCCATGATGTCGCTTTGGAACTCCAAGGAGTTCGAGACCATGCCCCTGCCCCCCTCCATCCACAAGCATGACGAGGGCCTGGAACTGCACGGGCCCGTCAAGGATGGCGGCCAGACCATCTCCCAGGCGGACATCGACGCGCTTTTTGATTGACCCTCAGACGCCGGGCACCGGCATCCGCCGGCTTGGCTTGTCCTCGTTTTGCAGTCCGCTACGCTCCCCGCAAAACTCCGGCGGACGCAGTCGCGTCCTACATCGGCATGAGCCAAAACTCATGCCGGTGGTTGGGTTTATGGCCGCATTGCTTGTCGAGGCGGACCCCATAAACGGCAACAGGGGCCCGAGGGCCCCTGCACCGTGCACCGGTCCCCGGAGGGCCGGAACATGCCGTCGACTTAGTTGGTCAGCGCGCCGGCCATGAAGGCCATGCTGCCGAAGCCACTGCGCGCGGCGGCGACGGCCACCTGCGTGCGGTTCTTGGCCCCCAGTTTCTGCATCACCGCGCGCACATGAACCTTCACCGTGCCTTCCAGCACGCCCAGTTCGCGGGCGATTTCCTTGTTGGAGCAGCCGGCCAGGATCAGGCGGAAAATATCCTGCTGGCGCTCCGTCAGCCGGTCGGCCAAGGCGGCCTCACGGCCGGCCGGGGCCTGGCCCATGGCGGGCCCCGAGGCGCCGCGCACGCCCGCCAAGGCGGCGGTGAGCGCCTGGCGCGGCATGGCCACGTAATTCTCACCCGACAGGATCAGGGTCAGCGTGCGCTCCAGCACCTCGGTCGGGCCCGTCTTCAGCACATAGGCGCGGGCGCCGGCGCGAATGGAGGCGATGACCTCATCCCCCTCCTGCACGGCGGAGACCGCCACCACGGGCACGGAGCCCAGAGCGGACGTCAGCTGCGCGATAGCCTCGACCCGGCTGCCGGACAGGCTGTCCAGATCCAGCAGGACGAGATCGATCCCCGGCGCCGACATGGCCTGCGCCAGCGCTTCCTCCACGGTGCCGGCCTCTAGCGCCGACGCACCCGGGAACTGGGTGGTCAGCATCAGGGCGGCGCCGCGGCGCACCAGGGCCTGGCCATCCACGACGAGAAAAGTGCGGTGGCGGGGCGAAGCGCCCACGCCGGCAATTCCGTTTTCCAAACCATCCTCGGCTAGACTGCTGACAGTCCCGGGAAAACGCGCGGTCATGCTCATCATCTGAAACCCCACGTTCGAGTCCGGCCACTTCCGGCCCAGGCCATCCAAAACGCTTCATCCGGCATCGGGCCCCCGCGTCAGCGGGTCCCTGATGATCGCCCGACGGTTCCGGTACCTTTGGCCCCCGGACCGACACTTTCGATGAACGCGTGACCCTGACTGGTTAGCGACACCTTCGCCATTATGACCCTTCGAACACGGCCAAAATGGGGCAGCCTAACCTTTTTTCCCCGGGAACCCCATTTCCGCCGTGGTACCCCCTCGGCGGCTTCCGATTTCCCGGGTGGCCAAACGATCCACCTCACGATGTGACAGACTGTGACCCGTTTTCAGACATGCCGCAACAGAAACATGGCGTTCGGGGTCACTTTCCCATAGGATTGTCGCAATAGAACTGGCGATCTATTACCTGGCCATGGGGCAAATAGGGCGTTAACAGGTTAGCGTCGACATTTCACGAGTATCCACGACAATGTTAGTAAAATTTTTAATAAACAGTCTCCGGTGGGGGAGACCGCAATCACAATGGGGGAATAGGCAATGACAGGCCGCAGCGTTCTTCTGATCGACCAGGATCAGTTGTTCGGGGCGGCGCTGGGTACATTGCTGGGGGAAGATAGCTTCCAGCTGTTACCGCCCGTCCCTTCGGTTGAGGAAGCAATGAAGGTGCTGCGGGACATCGCGGCGCCCGATTTGATCATGGTCGACCCTTGGGGCATAGACCCGCCGCGCGTGGCCAGCGAGCTGCGGCGCCTGCGCGCGTCCGCCCCCCAAACCCGCATCGCGGTGCTGACCTCCGACACCAGTGATTCGGTGCTGAAGGCCAGCCTGTTCGCCGGCATGGACGGCCACCTGTCCAAATCATCCGGCGTTGCCACCCTGCGCGACGCGCTGGAACTGATCCTGGCCGGCGATGCCGTGTTCCCGCCGCGCGCCGCCGCGCTGGTGGCTCAGGCGCAGCAACCCCAGGGCCCCACGCCGGCCGATCTGGTGGCCGCCACCGCCGACCTGTCGCGGCGCGAGATTCAAATCCTGGGCTGCCTGCTGGCCGGGCAATCCAACAAATCCATCGCCCGGCGGCTGGAGATCACCGAGTCCACGGTGAAGATGCACTTCAAGAACGTGATGCGCAAAATCGGCGCGCAGAATCGCACCCAGGCCGCCGTCTGGGCCATCCAGCGCGGCATCGGTCCGTTGAGCTAAACGGATATCTCAGCCGACGCGGCCTCCAGCGCCAAAAGAAAAGGGGCGCCGCCCAGCCGGGTGGCGCCCCTTTCTTATTTTCACCGCCCGGTTCCGGCCCCTTGGCGGGAGCCTGGGGCCGGACATCCGGAAGGCGTCGTCTCTCATCCGACCGGGGAGCCGGGCCTGGGATTTGCCCAGGCCCGCTCACCGGTCCCCTGACCGGATCAGGGGAAAATGATGACGGCGCGACGGTTGGACGGCTCACGCACACCGTCCGCGGTCGGGACCAGCGGATCGGACTCGCCCTTGCCGTCGGTGGCGATGGAGGCGCCGACGCCCTTGGACGTCAGGTAAGCCTTCACAGCCTCGGCACGGCGCATGGAGAGCTTCAGGTTGTAGGCGTCCGAACCGGAGCGGTCGGTGTAGCCCGTCACGTTGATCTTCGTGATGTGGCCGGTGGCAGCGTCCTTGGCGGCGTTGTCCAGCACGGTCTTGGCATCAGCCGACAGGTCCGTCTTGTCCCAGTCGAAGAACACCGTGAAGTTCCGCGAAATGGACGGAGCCGGCGGCGGGGGCGGCGGGGGCGGCGGGGGCGGGGGAGCCGGCGGAGCCACGGTCGGAGTCGGCTTGGGCGCCGGGGCCGGCGGGGCGCCGAAGGTGTAGCGCAGGCCGACCAGGACCGAGTGGTTCTGATAGCCGGCCTTGAACTTCGGAGCGTTCGACGGCTCGTAGGTGGTGTCCGGCGTACCCATGAACCGGTAGCCGACGGTGAAGTCCAGGTTGTCGCTCAGCGCGTAGGCGACGCCGGCGGCCAGCTGGTAGGTGAAGGCGGTCGTGGAGGTCTCCACCGACAGGCCCGGCGTGTACAGGTCGCCCACGCCGTCGAACTTGTAGCGGCCGAAACCGATACCGGCGCCGACATACGGACGCAGCGGGCTGTCGACGTTGAACTCGTAATAGGTGACGGCCATGAAGGTCAGGGCGGTCAGGTCGCCGGCACCGCCGGCGCGGCCCGGGCCGCCACCGGTGATGTCGCCGACGGTGCTGCCACCGTAGCCGATTTCCGCACCGACGCGGACGCCGTTGCCGAACTTGTAGCCACCTTCGACCAGGCCGGTGGGCGAGGTCGTGAAGTCGGCCTTGTCGGTGTAGACCGGGCCCTTCAGGTCGGTCTTGTCAGCCCAGTTCACACCGGCCTGGGCACCGAGGTAGTAGCCCTCGTTGGTCTGGGCCAGCGCGGTGGCCGGCAGACCGAGCGCGAACACCGCGCACAGTAATGAATGACGGAGTTTCATTCGTCGTTTCTCCTCCTTCTGACCGAGGGGTACGTCTCCCCAAAGGAACCCTCGGTTGAATTAAGACTACCCTTCGCGCCAGGACGTGGCGCCTTTGATTGTCCCGCCGAACGGCAGGGTTAGACAACGTCCTGAGTTAATTCAATCCTTCAACACCGAACGGGGAGCAACCCAGCCTTGTGAGCTACGCCGTTCGGCCCGTCAGGACATGCCGTTAATCGGATGGAAATGAGGTGAAACTGAGGCAGGGATTTTCAAGGGCCGCGGTTTGCATAAGTAGCGGAGGCCCTATCCGCCATTCGCATATTGCACGGTCCTAGGGCTTTAGTTAGCCCCAATGTCATTCGCGACCGTAAAATGCCGATTCTGCCGCAGCGCGGGCCGCCGCCGCATCGGTGAAGACTTGCCCGTCGAGGGCTTGGGCGCGCATGTGGACGGCGTGGAACGCCATGCCGTCGGGATGCACCGTCACCAGCCCGACTGCTTCCTCGTCGATTTCAATGACATATGCCGTCGGATCGGGCAGCGCCGAACCCGTGGGGCGGGTGGGGCGTGCGACTTTCGTCCCTTGGTCATGGGTGGACGAAAATTCAATAGGCTCACCACCAGCGGGCATAATATCCAGAGCCTCGTGGAGAGCTATTCTATTGGGCATAACCCATTCTCCTTTCATCAGGCGCGCCTCGCGGGAAGGGCGCCGACTTGCGGAGTGGATTAAACAATCCCCGGCATTACGATTTCCACCACGCTTATGGGCATAGCGTTACTTTGTCACCAGCCCTTCGTCATCCCCCGCGTGGGCTGGCCCCTAGGCCCACACCCGGAAATTCGGGCATGGGCCTTATGACCTGTGGCGCTGACCTTAGTGCGACGCGCCGCTGGCCGCACCGGCAGCATCCTTGGCGGCGGCGGCGGTAGGGGTCGCAACCGCGGGCGTGGGGCCGGTGATGCGGTCGCTGGCCGTCGCGGCGGCCATGACCGGCGGCGGCAGGTCGCAGCGCGGCAGTTCCGACACGCGGACGACGGCGTCGTTGGTGACGGTCTTCACCACGTCGGCATCGTTCATCAACTCGGCCTGGGCCAGCATGTCGGCATGCTGGGCGCAGTAGATGTCGGTGGAAACGGCCGCTATGTGCTGCGACATCTCATTGGCCAGGTGTGTGCGCAAGGTGTCCAGCGCGCGGTTGGGGTTGCCCTTGGCCGTCTTGCGGTAACGGGCGATCAGCGCGTCTTCCCACGCGATGATCTGCGTCTTGTGCGCCAGAGTGAATTTCTTGTAGCGCACGTAGAGGCCTTCGTAATTGCCGCCCAGCTGCTGGCAGGTCAGGCCGATCACCATCAGGCGGGTGTGGTAGCGGATGGCCTGCTCGGCATCGAACTCCGCCGGGGAATAGCAGGGGCCGGACACCTTGGCCGCCTTGGGGGAGGTCTTGGCCGCCTTATCCGGTGCGGCCTGCTTGGATGCCGCCTTGGACGCCGCGGCCTTCTTGGCCGGCGTCGTCTTGTCGGCGGCGAAGGCCGGCGCGCCTACGGCGGCGGCCAGCACAAGGGACAGGAGGGGGGCGGCGAGCAAACGGGCACGCGTCATGGCGCGGGTATCCATATCAGTATCGGAACGATCGGCATCGTGGCGGCGGCGCGGCACATCCCCATGAAGACATCCCCCAATGCCGGTCAAAGGCCTGGGGGAACGCCCGCGATCAGGCCCCCGCATCCACCACATCTTGTACTTTTAGCCCCGCATGCCCACCATGAGCAAGAGTCGGGCGCGACCTAGCCCATAAGGGCGGGGTCCGGGGCATGACGACTCCACAAAAATGAGGAAACGCCATGGCCCGTATCGGCATCGACCTGGGCGGGACGAAGATCGAAGGATTGGCTTTGGGTGACCAGGGGGAAGAGCTGGCCCGCCGCCGCATTCCCGCCCCCCGCGACGATTACGCCGCCACCCTCGCCGCTGTGGCCGGGCTGGTCGCCTGGCTGGACGCCGAGATCGGGGCACCAGGCCCCGCCAGCGTGGGCGTGGGCATACCCGGCGTGCTGTCCCCCCTCACCGGCCTGGTGAAGAACGCCAATTCCACCTGGCTGAACGGCCATGCGCTGGATCAGGACTTGGCGGCGGCCATCGGCCGGCCCGTGCGGTTGCAGAACGACGCCAACTGCCTGGCCCTGTCAGAGGCCGCCGATGGGGCGGGCGCCGGCTGTCCCACCGTCTTCGCCGCCATCCTGGGCACCGGCTGCGGCGGAGGCGTGGTGGTGGACGGGCGCATCGTCACAGGGCGGCACGCCGCCGCGGGCGAATGGGGCCATAGCCCCCTGCCCTGGCCGCGATCGCCGGAAGCGCCCGGCATGGAAGATGAGCGGCCGGGCCCCGCCTGCTACTGCGGCCGCCGGGGATGCCTGGAAACCTGGCTCTCCGGCCCCGGGCTGGCCGACGACCACGCCCGCGCCACCGGCCGCGTCCTGCCGGCGGTGGAGGTGGCCGCCCTGGCCGCGGCCGGCGACGGCACAGCGCAGGCGGCCCTGGACCGCCATGTCGACCGGCTGGCGCGCGGGCTGGCCGGCGTGGTCAATCTATTGGATCCGGACGTCATCGTCCTGGGCGGCGGCCTGTCCAACATGGCCCATCTTTACGAACGCCTGCCGCGGCGGCTGGCGGCCTGGTGTTTCTCTCCCGATGTCGCCACGCCCATCCGCCCGGCGCGCCACGGCGACTCCAGCGGCGTGCGCGGCGCCGCCTGGCTCTGGCCCATTCAGCGCTAACCGTTTCAGCCGGCGGCCCGTCTTGGTAAGCCCGTCTTGGGAGATGGCGGTCAGGCCTGGCGGCGGGCCCAGATGAGGGTGCCGGCCGCTATCGCGAACAACAACAGGGCGACCACGGCCGCCCAAAGCGCGGGCGAGGCCAGGATCAACACGGCGCCGATGATCACCTGCGCCGCCGCCGCCATGTGCCACCGGGCCCGGGGCGTGATGCGAACGGACACCGGCGCGGACGCGGCCGGCGCCTCCCGGGCCGAGCCCGGCGCGCGGGCGGCCTGCCTGCGGCTGCCGCCTTGACGGACGGATGCGGCGGAACGGGGGGGTGGGGATCGCTTGGCCATGGATCATGGGCATAGCAGCGCCACCCTTAGACGGCAAGGCGGGCCGGACAGGGGGCCTGAGTCGCGGACGGAATGGGCGTCAAGGAAGACGGGGGTGGCGGCGCACCAGATCCCCCGGCGCCGAAACGCCCGGGGATGCTGGCCTTCCGGGTGAGCCGCCCCCCATTCCGCCTAGGCCGGGGGCCTGCCGACACCGCCGTTGGCACGGCCATCCGGGGGGCTGGCGGCGAGTCGGTGAATGAGGTTTTTAAAAAAGAGCGATGACGATGGAATCAGCGCTTGCAGTCCAAGGATTTTCTTTTAAATAAAGGTCAGGACTTGGGTGTCACCGGCCAGCCCTGGCGGACATTCGCAACGGCGACCCGGCACTTCAGTTCAACCGGATTTTCATAAACCTTGCGTCGTCGCCCATCGGGCGTGGCCCCGTGTGGCGGTGCGTCGGTGTCCTAGTCTTTGCTTAAAAAGACGTCGGAATACTTAGGGGTTTTGAATATCGCTTTTAAAAGGTGTGGTCCGTCGTTGTAAAAGAACGACGGCGACATCAGGGGTGCCGCCACGGCGGGCTTTGGCCCGTGTCGACGGCGCGCCTTGCACACACCCGTCCGTGACCGCCGGGTCAGCCCCCCATCGTTCGGCTGCCGGCCTTTTGATGATGTGTGACAGACATGACCCAAGAGCCCCTGTGGCAGCCTAGCGATATCCAGAACCAGGAAGGCGTGGAGAAGGAAGCCGACGGCGACGCCCCCAAGCGGCGCGGCCGCATTCCGCAGTCGGCTTGGCCGTCCATTCTGGAACGGTATCGCGCCGGCGCCACGCTGTCGGCGATCGCCCGCGAATTCGACTGCACGCCCAGCGCCATTTCCTACATCGTGCGCAAGGCCGAGACGGCGCAGCCCGGTGAAGGCGGGGACGCCCCTCTGCCGACCGCCCCTCTGCCGACCGCCCCCGTGCCGACCGCGGAAGCGGCGCCCGCGCCCAAGCCCGCCCGCGCGCCCAAGGCGGAGGCGCCTGCCGCCCCCGCCCTGCCGCTGGAGCAGCCGGTGGTGACCGAGACGCCTGCGGCGCCCCAGGCGGCCCCCGCCCCGGTGGAAGCGGCGCCCGCCGCCGCCGAGCAGCCGCAACGCGCCCCGCGCGCCGCCGGCGAGCGCGGCCCCCGTGGCGAACGCCCCATTCGTTCGCAAGAGGGCCGTTCGCAAGAGGGCCGTTCGCACGAAGGTCGTTCCCAGGAGGGCCGCGAAGGCCGTCCGGAGCGTGAACCCCGGGCCGACCGCGCCGAGGGTGACCAGCCCCGGGGCGACCGGTTCGGTGACCGTCCACAGCGGGGCGAGCGTCGCACCCTGACCGGCGCGGCCGTGGCGAACGCCGCCCAGGAACGCAGCCAGCCGCCGGCCGTCAGCCAGGGCCAGCGTCCCTATGGCGATCGCCAGGGCAACCGCGCCCCGGTCGATACCGACAGCATGGACCAGTTGCTGGACCGCCCCTACAACAGCGACCGTCCGGTGGGTTCGGAATATCCCTACCGCCAGCAGCAGCGCAATGCCGCCCGCCTGGAGGCTGCCGAGACGCCGACGGAACCCGCCGACCAGCGCATGACCGCGGCCGCGCAGCGCAGCGCCGAGGCCTATACCGCCTGGAAGGCCAATCCCGAGGGTGGCATGCAGGGTCTGACCGACGCGCTGCATGAGCTGCGCAAGGTGATCGCCCGCATGGAGATCGAGATGTCGGCCAGCCGCAAGGAAGAACATGCGGCCCGGCCCATCCCCATCCCCTATCACCGGGCTCAGCGCCGCTGAACCATCGCGTGCATGGCTGGGGCCAGCGTCCCGGCTTTCAGCGTCCACCGGTACCGATTATGAAAACGCCCCGCCCGAGGAGACTCGGGCGGGGCATTCGCATTCGGGCCGCCCACCCCGAAGGTGGGGGTGCGGAAAGGAAGGACGGCGTCAGCCGCCCATGGTGGCGCCCAGGACCAACACGGCGCCGTAGAGGGTGGCGAACAGGCTGGCCAGCGCCAGGAAGTCACGCACCAGGCGCCCGCCATTGGCACCCGCCCGGCCCAGGGCGCGACGGCCCAGCAGCGTGGATTTCGGGGCGAAGCCGACACCGTGCATCGTGTCATGGACCGCAATGTACGCCATTCACCCCTCCACCGTTTGTCTATCCGGGGCCGGCGTTTCCTGACGCCCGGCCGTTCATGGACTTAGTGTTGCCAGAACGTTCCGGGAACCACAAGCGGAAATGTTCTCATCATGTTCCTTTTTTGGACTCGCGATGAGAACATGCAATCCCTGGGGCCTGGACCGTGTCCCAGCCCCCAGGGATGGAATCAGCGGCCGGCGGCCGCGAACGCCTGCTCATACCGTTCCGGCTTGAAGCCGGCCATGAGCGTGCCGTCCAGGTCCAGAATCGGGCGCTTGATCATGGAGGGTTGGGCCGCCATCAGGGCCACCGCCTTGGCGGCGTCGAGGTCCTGGCGGTCGGCGTCGGGCAGCGCGCGGAAGGTGGTGCCCGCACGGTTCAACACCGTTTCCCAACCCAGCGCGGCGCACCATGCCTGCAGCCGCGCCGCGTCTATGCCCACCGCCTTATAGTCATGGAAGGCGTACTCAATGCCGCGCTGGGCCAGCCAGTCGCGGGCCTTCTTCATGGTGTCGCAGTTCTTGATGCCATAGAGGGTGATGGCCACGGCGGCTGATCCTTCGTTCAATGCGGAATGGAACGTTCTTCGAGGCCGACGCGCCTCATGCCAGCACCGGCGCGCCGGATGCGAACCAGGCGCGGCTGATACGGCCGGCCAGCACCTCATAGATGCCGATGACCTCCACCGTGCCTGGCCCGTCGGCGAAGGTGCGGGTCACCACCTCATGGTCCACGACGGTCGCGCCCACCGCCACGCGATGCAACAGGCGGCCGTGCAGGTTGGGCTCCCGGAAGCGGACGACGTGGCGCGCCCGGATCTCATCCGCCCCGCTGGCCAGCAGCGTGTCGGGATGCTGGTAGATGCGGGCATCCAACGCCCAGTAGGCCATGAAGCTGTCGATATCCTTGGCGTTGTAAGCGCGCAACTGGCCGTCCACCACCTGCTCGGGCGTCAGGGTCGGAAGCGGCGCGGGCGGGATCATGGCGACATTCCTCAAGAAGGATGGGATCATCCTTATCCGGCATGACGCCATCCGTCCGTCGCCCGTATTCGGCATGCCCCCTATTCCCCGCCCCGAAAGCGGCGACACACCCCCCCTTGGCGCCACCAGCCTGGCAAGGCCCGGAAAAGCGGACCCGGGGCTCAAGGCCCCTGCGACCCGCCCGCCGCGGTTCCGCCGCCCACGCTGACCCGGCCCACCACGCGCGTGCCATCCTCACCCGGCTTCAGCTCGATCTGCATCACCTGCGCCTGTTCCGTCGGACGCTGGTAGTTGCGGTAGAGGTGGGCACGCACGGTGATGGGCCCGTTGGGATTAAGGCGGTCGGTGCGATAGATGTTGGCGCTGATGGTGTATTCGCCGCCGGGCGCCCGGCGCAGCAGATACTCCTCCGGCCCATAGCCCTGGGTCATGTCGCGCGACAGCCGGCCGCCGATGGCGGTGCGGGGATGGCTGTAGATGGCGCGTTCGCCCGAGGGCTCATCCACCCACAAATCCATGTCCGTGGCGTCCACGTTCCACTCCAGGACCACGCGCAGGTCCACGTCCAGCTTGTCGCGCAGGCGGGCATCCAGCGGGATGTCGCGCACGCCCAGCTTCTCCAGGCGCGGCAGGATGCGGTTGGCCTCCATCAGGGCCACCATCTCGATGCCGGTGTAGGCGGGATCCCAAGTGCGGGTGATGACCTCGTTCAGCAGGCGCATGGCCCGTTCGTAGTCCGCGCGCACCGACGCCGCCGGGGCGCCGCGCTTGGCCGCCCGTTCCGCGCGTTCGATAAGCGCCAGGGCCAGGCTGCGCCGGGGCTGGGGCCGGTCGCCATCCAAGTACAGCACCTTCTCATACAGCCAGATGGCGCGGGCCTCCTGCCCAAAGCGCATCAGGTCGTCGGCCACGATGATCAGCGTGCCGGTGTCGGCGCTGGGCAATTCCAGGGCGCTCAGCGCCATGGACGCGGCCTCGGCGGCCTTGCCGTTGCGGAACAACAGCTCCGCCA
This sequence comes from Nitrospirillum guaranorum, assembly GCF_034653275.1. Lineage (NCBI taxonomy): Bacteria > Pseudomonadati > Pseudomonadota > Alphaproteobacteria > Rhodospirillales > Azospirillaceae > Nitrospirillum > Nitrospirillum guaranorum. The sequence continues at coordinate 2,203,936 of NZ_JAYEES010000003.1, forward strand.
CGTCCAGGTAGAAGGCCGGCAGGCTGCCGTACCGGGCGGCCTGGGCGGTGACCGCCGCCCGGAACTCATCGGCGTCCGCCAGGTGCTCCTTGATCTCGCGGATATAGGGGCGGTTGGGATCCCAGGGCGCCACCTCGATGGCGCCACCGCCGTCGCCGTCGCCGTCGCCGGCGTGGCCCTGCGTCCGGGACCCCGTGACGACGACCTGGTCGGCCGCGCGGCCACCGACCGGCGCCACGGGCGCGGACCGGACTGACGACGTCGACGCGATAGCGGGTGGCGGCGGGGTTTCCATATTGACCTCCACCGGCGGCGCGAAGGCGGGTGGGCGCACCGCCTGCGGCGGCGGGGGTGGCGCCGCGATGGGGGCTGGCGGCGGCGCCACCACCGGCGGCTTGGCCGTCATGACCACCGGCGGCGGCGCGGGCGCCGGCATGGGCATGGGCGGCGGCACTGGCCGAACCGTGGCGCTGTTCGTGACGACTTGCGTCGGTGGGGGTGGAAGGGCCGGCGGCGGCGGGGGCTTGCGGCCGGCCCACCAATCCTTCTGCTCCTGCCAGGCGGAGACCACCTGGCCCAGACGGTTGGCGGCGGCGATGTCCTTGATCTGCTGGGCGCGGGCCCGCGCGGCAGCGAACTGGTTCTGCAGGTCCTTGCCCAGGCTGTCGGGCGGGGCGATGTCGGCATCGATATAGTCTTGCAGCCGCTCCAGCACCAGGAAGACGGCGCCGCCGCCGGCGACGCTGTAGCGCCGGGCGAAGCCCACGGCCGCCTTCTGATCCGGCCGATCGGACGCCGTCATCTCCGCCACGCGGTCGGCGGCCCACAGGGCGCCCAGGGCGTCGTCCGCCGCCGTTGGCAAATCGTCCAGGTCGAAGGACAGGGCGTGCCCGTCGGCCAGCGTCACCTTGACGGCGCCCAGCGACGGTGGGGCACGACCGACGACGCGCACCCAATCGGGTGCCGCCGGCAGCACCGTGAAGTCCAGCGCCGTGCCGTCCGCCGCCTTCAGGTCGATGGCGCGGCTGGCCGGGCTGGTCAGGCGCGCCAGCGCCGCGTCCACGCCGCGCGCCCGCAGGTCCAGATGCTCCCCACCCGATTTGCGGGCCAGCGCCGCCAGGAAACCGTGGTCGGCATCGGCGCCGCTGGACAGGGTGAACAGCGGGCAATTCACCCGTTCCGCCTGGTAGGCGTCCAGGGTCACCCGCCCGTCGGAGAAGAACAGGCAGGCGTCGGCAGGCGCCGGCGCCGCCTTCAGCACCCCTTGCAGGGACGTGGCGCCGCCGTAGCTCACGGCCCGCAGGGCGCCCACCGCCTCATCCGCCACCGTGGCGCCGCCAAAGGACAGCACGCGCGGCGTGTCGTCGGCGAACAGCACCACGTCCACCGCCTTCGGGCCCACCGCCGCCAGATAACGCTGCAACAGCTCCAGCTCCGCCGGTGCCGTCTCCTGCCGCGACAGCGACCGGTCCCAGTAGACGCGCACGCGGCCGGTGGGCTTGGCGCCGCCATCGCCGCCGGTGGGTACGGCGGCATTGATCTCAAAGAAGGTGTCGCCGCTGTGATGCCGGGTCAGCACCACCGGGGCCACCGGCGGCATGCCGCCGATGGTGAGGGCGCCGCCCAGGGTGACGCCGTTGGCGTTCGCCCGCGCCTCCAACCCGCCCGTGCCGGGGGCCCAGCGCAGGTCCAGCCCGTCCGGTCCCGCCAGGGCCGGCGGGGCGGCGGCATCCACATCGATGACCAGCAGGTTGACCTTGGCCACCGGGTCCAGGGTCACCAACGGCAGGGTGTAGGGCTGGTCCGTGCCGATAGGGGTGGCGAACTCAACCCGCACGGTGCGGCCCCGGTTGGGGAAGATGGGAAAGACGTGGGTGCGGAAGGCGTTGTCGCGCGTCACCTCCGCCAGGCCGGGATCGACGCCGCGCCGCACCTGCTTTTGATAGGCCAGCGTGGCGGCGCGCTTGGCCACCAGCACGCCGTCGGCCATCTGGCCGTTCACGTCCAGCGCATAGCCGGTGACGACGGAACCCGCCGGCAGGTCCAGGGTGAAGTCGCCCTCCACCGCCGCCGTGGTGGGGTTGGCGAAGGTGGCCGACAGCGTGGTGCGCGCCACCCCGCCGATGATCTTCACCGTGATGTCCAGGCTGCCGATGGTCAGCGCATGGGTGGGCTGGGCACCCCCCGGCGCCATGTAATTGCGCGCCACCAATTCGGGGCTGTAAGTGCGGGCCGCCGCCGGTGCGGCCCCGCCGGTGCGCGCCCAGAACAACAGGCCCAGGAAGATCGCCAGCGTCAGCAGCACCCAGACCGCACGCCCCATACCCCAGCGCCTGATCAGCCTGTCGCGCATTCCACCCCCCATTTAATGCAATACTGTAACGGTCCCGCGCCCCGCCGCGCAAGATCGCCACCCCGGGCTTGCGCCTCGGGATTGTGAACAGGATTGTCAGGATCATGCGCGCCGGAATGTGGCAGGCTTAAGACTCCTTTCGCCCCCTCGTTGAAAAAGCGGCGGCCCTGTGCGCCCACGCCCGCCGCCGGAATCGGGCGCGCGGGCGTCAGCCCTCCCCCACCCGCGTCGCCAGGCGGCACAGCGCCCGCACATCCGTCACAGCCTCGATGCCGGCCACCTGGTCGGCCAGGCGCCCCGCATGCCCGGCGGGTAGCGTGTCCGCCAGATGCAGGAACTTGGCGCGCAGGCGGTCGTCATCGGCGCCGATCAGGCTGGTGTCGCAGCACGCCTCACGGCGCGATCCGTCGGCCAGCGTGACCTCCGCCACCGTCAGGTCGGGCGGCCAATCCGGCGGGCCGAACGCCACCGTCACCCGGTCGCGCAGGGCGATCAGGTCCGGCCGGGCCGTCACGGCATCCGTGAAGAGGCCCGGCATGCCGGTGTCCGCCCCCAGCAGGGCAAGGGCGGCGACGAAGCGCAGGCTGAACTTCGCCTCCGTGCCCGTGCGGGGGGTGGCGATGTTGCACATCCGGTCGGCGCCGGCGTCCACGGTCAGGCGGACCTGCCGCACATCTCCAGGCACCACCCCCTGCGCCCGCAGTGCGGCGATCGCCTCGATGGCGCCGTGGGTGCCGAAGCAGGAGGCGTGGTACTTGAAGGAATTGCGGTCCAGTTCATGGCCGTCCCAGGTGATGGGGCCGGCGGGGATGGCCGACTGCGTGGCGGCGTAGCCCTGCGGCGCCTCCAGGATGTCGGTGCGGCTGGAAATTCCCGCCTCAGCCCATAGGGCGGCGCACAGCCCGGCCTCGGCCGCCCGGCCGGCGTGGATGGGCTTGGCCATGGTGCCGAATTGCGCCTTGAGGCCCGCCGCCTGTGACGCCGCCAGCCCATAGGCGCGGGCGGTCGCCTCCTCATCCAGGCCCAGCAGGTGGGCGGCGGCCGCCGCCGCCCCCAAGGCGCCCAGGGTGCCGGTCATGTGGAAGCCGCGGTCGTAGGGCCCCGCCCCCAGCCAGCGCCCGATCATGCCCGCCGCCTCATACCCGGCGACGAAGGCCGCCAGCACCGCCCCGCCGCCCAGCGCCCGCTGCTCCGCCAGCGCCAGCAGCGGCGGCAGGATGACCGTGGTGGGGTGGACATGCATGGCCAGCGAGACGTCGTCATAGTCCAGCGCGTGGCCCGCCACGGCGTTGAGGAACACCGCCTGGCGGGCGCTTGCTCCCTCGCCCGGTCCCTCGCCCGGTCCCTGGCCGCCGCCGACAACGGTGGCGACGGGCCGGGCCCCCTCCGCCAGGGCCAGGGCCCGCAGGCGGCGGCAGACCGGCTCGCCCGCACCCGCGATCGCCAGGCCGAACCAATCCAGGATGCAGCGACGGGCCATCGCCGCCGTCGCGGCCGGCACCGACGCGGCGGCGGCCCGGCTGAGACGGATGACCTGCAGGGTGGCGCCGCTCATAGGGTCGAGGGTTCCCAATCCAGCCCGGCCGCCAGGGTGTCGAACAGCGCCGGCCACTGGGCGTGCCAGGCGGACCGCTGCCCCGCGTCGGCCCAGCTGCCGGCGATGCCGGCGGTCATCATGCCGCGCAGATCGGGAATGCCGAAGCCCAGGTGGCTGTACATCAGCTCCCACGCCCCGGCCGGGCTCACCCGGTGCAGGGTGGGGTCGTCGGTGTTGGGGTGGATGGCCAGGCCAGCGGCGGCCATGCGGCGGATGGGATGCTCGGCCGCCCACCGCTCCGGCGCCAGGGTGCGCAAGTAGTAGGAGTTGGTCGGCACCACCGTGAAGACCATGCGACGGTCGGCGTACCCGCGCATCAGTTCGGGGTTGTCGACGATGCTGTAGCCATGGTCGACCCGGTCCACGCCCAGGCGGTCGACCACGGTTTCCACGTTGCGCCAGGGCGTGCCGAACTCCCCCGCGTGGGCGGTGAGGCGCAGGCCCTGGCGGCGGGCCAAGGCATAGGCCTCGGCGAACAGCTCGGGCGGCCGGTCCGTCTCGCGGTAATCGATGCCGATGCCGGGTACCAACGGATGGCGGGCGGCAGCCATAAGCTCCACCATCTCCAGTGCCGCGGCCGGATCGGCCTCACGGTCGATGGATGGGATCAGCAGGCCGCTGATGCCGTGGTCGGCCGCCGCCTCGGCGATGCCGGCGACCAGGGCCGCCTGTACTTCACGATAGGCCAGACCGGTGTCGCGCAGGGTGGCGGTGGGGTTCCAGAAGAACTCGGCATGGCGCACGCTCTCCGCCGCCGCGTCCTCCAGGTACTCATAGGCGATGCGGCGGAAGTCGTCCGGCTCCAGCAGCAGATGGCGTTCCAGGGCGCGCAGCACGTGCAGGACGCCCACGGGCTTGGCGCCACGCCGGTAGAACGCCTCGATCTCCGCCCCGCTCATGGGCGCGCCGTGCTTGGCGGCCAGGTCGGCGAAGGTTTGCGGGCGCACCGCCCCCAGCAGGTGGCAATGCAGCTCCACCTTGGGCATGGCGCGGAAGAAGGCACGCTGCGCCTCGGTGACCGTGCGGCCGGTCCGCGCTGGCGGCACGGTGGCAAGCGTGTCTGCGATGGGAATGGTCATGAAAGGCCCATGATAAGCGCCGCGGCGGCTCAATGCCGGGTCGCGGCGACATAGAAGTAGTAGCCGAGCGGAACGGACAGGATCAGCAGCCCGGCGGGGACACGGGCCAGCCGCCCGGCAAGGATCTGCACCAGGACGTAGGCCAGGATGCCGGCGGCGATGCCGGTGCCGAAGTTGTTGGCGACCAGGGTGACCAGCACCATGACCAGGGCCGGCAGCAGGTCGCCGATCTCATCGGCCACCAGGTGGCGGATGGTGCCGAACATGGACAGGCCGGTCAGGATCAGGGCCGGCGCCGTCGCCTGCCGGGGCACCGCCATCACCAGCGGCGTGACCAGCAGGGTGGCGAGGAAGCACAGCGCCGCAGAGGTCGAGGTCAGGCCGGTGCGGCCCCCCGCCTCAACCCCGGCGGCGGATTCCACCAGGGCCGTGCCGGACGGGATGCCAATCAGCGGGCCCAGCGTCGCCATCACGGAATCCACCAGGAAGGGCCGCTCGATGCCCGGCAGGTTGCCGTGCTCATCGGTCAGCGACGCCTTGCCGCCCACGGCCAGCGTGGTGCCCAGGGTGGAGAAGAACTCCCCCGCGAAGAAGGCGAACAGATAGGGCAAGGCGGTCAGCGAAAAGGCGCTGCCGATATCGACCTGGAACGAGATGGGCTGGAAGGACCGGGGCAAGGCCACGAGGGACGACGGCAGCACCGTCAGCCCCAGCGGGATGCCCGCCAGCGTCGCCGCCACGATGCCCGCCAGCATGGCGCCGGGCAGCCGGCGCGACTGCAGGGCCACGGCCACACCCAGGCCGATCAGGGCCACGATGGGTCCGGGCTGGCTGAAATCCCCCAGCGACAGCGCCACGCTTTTGGTGTTCAGCGCCACCATGCCGGCGTCGCGACAACCCAGCAGCGCGATGAACAGGCCCAGCGACGCCCCCAGGCCCAGCTTGATGGGGGCGGGCACCAGGCGCATCACCAGGGTGCGCGCCCCGGTCAGGGTCATCACCAGGAACAGGACACCCGACAGCAGGGCGATGCCCAGGCCCGCCGGCCAGGGAATATGCTCGGTCTGGGCCAGGGTGATGCCCAGGATGGCGGAGCCGCCCAGGCCCGGCCCCACGATGAAGGGCAGGTTGCTGTACAGGCCCATGAACAGGCTGCCCGCGGCCATGACGACGATGGCGGCGGTGGTGGCCGCCCCGCGATCCATGCCGCCGCTGGCCAGCAGCGACGGAATGACGACGATCAGGTAGGCCGCCGCCATGAAGGCGGTGAGCCCGGCGACGCCTTCCCGCCCCACGCTGGTGCCGCGCTGGCCCAGGTGGAAGCGGCGGTCGAGCAGTGCCCTCATCGCCGGGGCCCTCATCGCCGGGCCCCTCATTTCCGCGCCTGGGCCGTGAACACGGACAGGAAGCGGGCGGTGTCCACCTTCTGCACGATGTGCACCGTCTGCTCCCCCTGGTGCGGGGCGAACTCATCCTTCCAAATCTGCGCCGTGCCATAGGCCGGTCCCGGCAGCAGGTCGACATCCATGCGGGCCACCAGCTCCTCCGTGACCAGGGAGCGGTCGATGGCGACGGCCGTGGTCAGCTCATCCCACAGCGGCTGGCCGACCTTGGCGTAGTCATGAAAATAGCGGGCCAGCGGCGTGCCGGCCGACGCCACCTGGCCGACAAGCTCCGGCGTCACCTTGACGCTGCCGGTGACGTTGCCCATGACGGTGATCTTCCTCCACGGCGCGGTCAGCACGATGTGCGCCGCCTCGGGATCGAACAGGAAATTGAAGTCGGTGGCGTAGTCGGTGTTGCCGGTGACCCGGGCCACGGCCAGGTCCAGCCCGCCGCCCTCGACCACGATCTCCTTGGCCAGCGACGGCAGGTCGGGCGCCAGGCGCAGCGCCAGGGCGATGTTGGTCAGCGGCCCGGCGGTGATGACGGTGACCTCACCCGGATGCGCCCGCACCAGGCCGATCAGCAGATGCGCCGCGTCCTCCGCCGCCGCCGCGATCCGAGGCTCGCCTTCCGGCAGGGGCGGCACCAGCGCCGGGTCGTCGGGATGATAGGTCCGGCCGGGGCGCGGCGCGTTCCAGGCCCCCTTCCAAGGGATGGCGCCGTAGCGCTGTTCCCAGGCCCGCATCTCCCCCTGGGTGCGCAGCAGGGGCATCTCCGCCCCCTTCGCCACAGGAACGTCCGGCCGGCCGGCGATCTCCATGAAGCGCAGCAGGTGCCGCGTTTCCTCCTGCAGCCAGGCGTCGCCGGTGACGACGCCCACCCCCAGCAGCTCGACCTGGGGATCACGCAGCAGCGGGATCATCGCCTGGATGTTGCTCTGGCCGGGCCCCAGGAAATCGTTGTCGAAATAGACCAGGGTCTTGTCGGACGCGGCGGCGGGAACCGCCGCACCCCCAGAGGCCGCACCCAAGGATAAGGCCAGCGCGGCCGCATGAACGAGCTTCATCACCGGTCCCCCCTGACCCATCAGAACCGCGCGCTGACGTTGGTGAAGACGTAACGCCCCAGGGCATCGTAGATGCCGCTGTAGAAAGCGCCATTGGAAACCTGGCCGCCGGTGCTGGCGGTCAGGGGCGGGTCCTTGTCGAACACGTTGTTGACGCCCACCCGCAGGCTGATGTCGTCGGTCAGGGCCAGCGACACGCCGAGATCCAGATAGCTGACGCTGGGCAGCGTGGCGTCATAGGGCTGGTAGGCGCCCGCCAGGTAGACGGCGCTGCTGGACTTGTCGTTGCGGGTGCCGCCGATGTAGCGCCAGGTCGCCATCAGGTCCACGCCGTCGGGCAGCGTCCAGTCCACCACCATGCGGTGGCGCCATTTGGGGATGGGCATGCCGCAGGTGACGCCGAAATAGCCCTCGCACCGGTAGGCCGGCGTGTTGGGCAGCACCTGGATCTCATACTTGTCGGTGAAGGTGCCGGAGAAGTTTAGCCCCACCCGGCCCAGGCCGTTCACACCGATCAGGTCGGCCACGTCGTACTTGGCCGACAGCGAGAAATCGACGCCCGAGGTGTCGAGGTAGCCGGCGTTGATGTAGGTGGTGACGACGTAGCCGCTGGTGACCAGCGAGCCAGTGGTGGGGTTGCGGACCACCAGGTTGCAGAAGGTGCCGGTGGCGATGCACTGGCCGAGCTCGATCGTGGCCGGCACGGTCGAGATCAGCTTTTTCACATCGATATCGAAATAATCGGCGGTGAGCGTCACGCCCGGCAGGAAGGACGGGGTGAGCTGGGCCCCGAACGACACGGTGTTGGACTCTTCCGGCCGCAGGCCCGGGTTGCCGCCGATCATAGCGCCGGACTTCTGCCCCGCCGCCGGGGCGATGTTGCCGTACTGGGCGGCCGTCACACCGGAGGCCTGGCAGGCCGCCAGGCTGGCGGTGGGATGGGCGCCTTCGCAGGGGTCGGTCAGGTTGGCGGTGGTGATCTGCTGCGGCCCGTACAGTTCCACCAGGTTGGGCGCGCGCACCGCGCGCTGGAAGCTGCCGCGGAAACGGATGTCGGTTTCCGGCGCCCACTCGCCGCCGACCTTGTAGGCGGTGGTGTCGCCGGCGGTGCTGTAGTCGGAATAGCGGGCGCCGGCGTTCAGCGACAGGCTGTGGAAGAAGGGCCGGTCCTGGACCAGCGGCGCGGTCACCTCGGCGAACAGCTCCTTCACATCGAAAGCGCCGGAAATGGGGAACTCGCCACCCGAATTGCCGGCCACGTCCTTGGAGGAATAATGGCTGTCCGGCGTCAGGCCGATCGACTCCCGGCGGTATTCCGTGCCGAAGGCCACGCCCAGGGGGCTGTGGGCCAGGGGGCTGGTGACGGCCGACAGCTGGCCGGTGACGGCGCCGCTGGCCACCACTTCCTGGGTGAAGCCGGTGCGGTAGAAGTCCTGCTGCACATAGCCCAGCGCCTCCGGCGTGATGCCGCCGATGGCGAAGATGTTGATGGGCACGCAGCCGGCCGCCCCGGTCTTGCACACGACCTGGCCGCTGGAATTGGTCACGGCCTGCAGCGCGTTGGCGAAGTTGGACAGCGAGATGTCGCCGGTCAGCCGCGAGTCATAGTTGGTGCGGCCGTACTGGGCGTAGACGTCGTACTGCCAGTCGTCGCTGATGTCGCCCTTGGCCCCCAGCACGCCGCGATAGGCGGTGTGGGTGGTGTAGTCGTGGCGGGAACCCGCCTGCACGTCGCGTTCCGACACCACCACGTTGGCGGTCTGGGCGGTGCTCAGCCCCGCCGTGGTGCAGAAGACGCTGACCTCTTGCGCCGACAGGTAGGGATTGTTGCAGTTGACCTTCTCCGCCACGCTGAACACGGCGGTGGGCGACAGGCGGATGTCGGCCTCGTCCCGCATGAACATGAACTCGCCATAGACCTGGTGGCCCGGCGCGTATTCATAATGGCCGAACAGGTCCAGGTTATAGCGCTGGTCCGGCGACTGCAGGTCGTAGGTGGGGCCGTTGTTGAAGCCGTCCGACGTCTTGTAGGTGCGCAGGGTGTTGCCGGTGGTGGAATCCAGCGTGTAGGTGCCGCGCGCGGCACCCGTCTTCGGGTTCAGCGGCTGGAACTGGGCCGGGTAGGTCGCGCTGGACAGTGAACAGGAATAGCCGCTGGCGCCGGCCGACAGGCCGCAGATGGAGAAGTCGCGGTCCGAGGTGCCCACCCCTTCGGCGCGGCGATAGCTGAAGAAGCCCGTGATGTTGCCCCGCCCACCGGCGAAGTTCTTGCCGGCGGTGATCGAGACGTCGTTCTGCGGGCCGTCGAAGGTGGCGCCGCCGGGATAGGCCTGCTTGGCCGCCGCCGAGACGGCGCGGATGGGATTGTTGTTGGTGTGGCTGTAGAAGCCGTTGGTGGTGTCGACCTGGACGCCGTCGAAGTCCTTCTTGAGAACGAAGTTGACGACACCGGCCAGAGCGTCCGAGCCGTAGACGGCGGAGGCGCCGCCCGTGACCACGTCGATGCGCTCGATCAGCGCCGCCGGCACGTTGTTGATGTCGGGCGCCTGCGCCGCCGCGCGATCCGGGTCGCCCTGCATCAGGCGGCGGCCGTCGATCAGCACTAGGGTGCGCTGGTTGCCCAGGTTGCGCAGGTTGATGGTGGCGGTGCCGCTGGCGCCCACCGTGCCGCCGCGGTTGCCGGCGCCCTGGTCGGCATAGGCCTGCGGCAGGGTGTTGATCAGGTCCTCGACCCGCGTCACGCCGCGCTGCTGCAACTCCTCGCCGCTGACCGTGCTGATGGGGCTGACGCTGGTGGCGTCGGGGCTGCGGATGCGCGAGCCGGTGACGACGATCTCGCTCAGCGTCGTGTCGCTGGACGCGGTCTGCGCCGTGGCTGTGCCGGCGGCCAGCGGCCCCGCGGCGATGGCGACGATGGTCGCGGTGAAACGCCCGGCGCGCGCACGCGCCTTCCTGCTGATTGACATGGAGCCCCCGTCTGATTTTTTCGCGCCCGACACTTGCCCGGTCGGCGGCTCCTCCCCCGAGGTGGCGCGAGGCTTGCCGCCTGTCGCCCGTCCGATCCGGCCCGGCGGCCGGTGGCTGCCCGCCACCCTGCTTGCCCTGCTTGGGCCCGCCCCGTTTGGACTATGACTGTAGTATGACGCGGCAAGGTTCAGAGGGGAAAGTTTTTACATTTATGTTTTTATAAGTTTGTCTTATTACAAAAAGGCCATGTCCCGGACCATCGACGCGCCCCCCGCCTGGAAGAATCCCGTCTCGCTGCGCCAGCTCCGCTTCTTCGTGGAACTGGCGCGCACGGGAAACTTCTGCCGCGCGGCGGAGGAGATGTCGGTGTCCCAGCCGGCGATCAGCGCCGGCATCCGCCAGATCGAGGCGCACCTGGGCGTGCGCCTGTTCGACCGGACGACGCACAAGGTGACGCTGACCGACGCCGGCGTCTCGCTGCTGCCGCACGCCCAGCGGCTGCTGACCACGGCGGCCAACGCCTTCAGCGACATGCATGAGGTGGCGGGGCGGGAAATCGCCACGGTGCGCATCGGCGCCATCCCCACGGCGATGGAGGCGGTGGCCGCCTCGCTGGCCGAACTGGCGGGCGACATGCCGGGGGTCGTCCCCCACCTGCACGACGGGCGCGCCGACCAGTTGATCCGGGGTCTGCGCGGCGGCACCTATGACCTGGTGGTGACAGTGCAGGCCCTGCCCGACGACGACCTGGAAGGCGTGCCGCTGTTCGAGGATGAGATGCTGCTGGTGGCGCGGGCCGACCACCCGCTGGCCGCCCACGACCGCCTGCCGTGGCGGGCCCTGGCCGGGCAGGAGATCGTGCATTTCGCCGGCGGCAGCATTGGTGAGCTGACGTCGGCCGCCCTGCAGCAGAACGACCTGGCGCCGTCCACTCGCTACCGCGTGGACCAGGTCAATTCCCTCTATGGCCTGGTACTGAGCGGCCTGGCCATCGGGGTCATGCCCTGGCTGTACACCCTGGGCTTTCCCGAGGACCGCCTACGGCGCATCCGCCTGGACGGTCCCACCGTGCGCCGCCAACTGCGCCTGCTGCACCGCCCGCAATTGCGGGAGGAGCATCCGCGCGGCGTGGAGTTCGCGCAGAGGCTGACCGCCAAGCTGCGCGAAAAACTGTCGGCCAACCGCCGGCCCTGAGCGGGGCCGCCTTCGCCTCAGTCGCTCTCGGCGATGGAATCCACCCGGTCGGGATAGAAGGCCACATGGTCCTTGATCGCCCCGACGGCGGCGTGGGGCGCCTCATAGGTCCAGACCGCGTTCATCGCCCGCGCGCCGCCGGCGGGGATGCTGAAGTAGGAGGCGTCACCCTTGTAGGGGCAGTGGGTGGCATGGTCGGTACGCTCCAGCGCCGCCATGTCCACGTCCTTGCGCGGGATGTACTGGACGGCGGGATAGCGCGCCTCCCGCAGGCTGAGCGCCTCGCGCGTGTCGGCGATGACCTTGCCGCCCAGGGTCACGACCACCCGCCTGGGATTGCGCTTGATGGTGATGGGATGATCGGGGCCCGGAATCTTGATCGTCTTCTCGGTCATGGCGCTGCCTCCTGCGATCGCTTAGCAGGATATGGGGTCGAGGGGTCCAGGCGTCGAGAGCCGCTTGACAGCCCGACACCGCGCGACCGATCATCAGATGTCAGACCAATTTGGGGCGGCGCCGGGAAAGCGCTGAAGCCTCAGTGAGATTCGAGGTGCCGTGGTACCGCCGCCCGCATCCCCCCTTCCCGTCACACCGCTTGCCAGCGCGGCTCTACAGCCGCTGCCCAGCGCCGACCGCATCGCGGCGGTCAGCGCGGCCCTGGCGGCCTTCATCGCTGAAGGGGCCTTGCAACCGGGCGACCGCCTGCCGACGGAGCGGGAGCTGATGGCCCGCCTGGCCGTGGGCCGGTCCACGGTGCGCGAGGTCATCCGCCAGTTCCAGGCGCGGGGCCTGGTGGAGACGCGCAAGGGCAGCGGCACCTATCTGCTGCGGGCCATCACGCCGGGCGCCGTCCATGTCTCGCTGACCATCGACGCCGGGCTGCTGCGCGACCGTCTGTTGCAGACGCTGGAGATCCGCCGGGGGCTGGAGGTCGCGGCCAGCGAGGCCGCCGCCCGCCGCGCCACCCCCGCCGACCTGGCCGTCCTGGAGGAAAAGCTGGTCGCCATGGAGCGCGTGCACCTGGAGCAGGGCACCGCCGGGCCGGAGGATTTGCAGTTCCACCTGGCGATCTACGACGCCACCCACAACCCGCTGTTCCGCCAGCTGCTGGAGCAGTTCCGCGAGACGTTCGAGCATTTCTTCGAAAAGCCGTTCGACCGCCCCGATTTCGCCCGCCGATCCTTCGCCCTGCACCGGGAATTGTTCGACGCCATCCGCGCCGGCGATCCCGAGGCGGCGCGGATGAAGACCCTGGGCATCCTCGCCATCGTCGAAGAAGACATCCAGGCCATGTCCCCCACCGCCGGCTCCCCGCTATGACCGAAGCACCTGAAGACCCCGTCGCCCTCGCCCAGCGCCTGGTGGCGCATGACGAGATGGCCCACGCCTATGAGGCGGTGGTGCCAGGCATCATCCAGACCTCGCTGTTCACCTTCGCCAATTTCCAGGAGATGGCGGATACCTACGCCGGCAAACGCGCGCGCAACGTCTATTCCCGCACCACCAACCCCACGGTGACGGAGTTCGAGCGCAAGATGGCGGCGCTGGAGGGAACGGACGACGCCATCGGCTTCCCCAGCGGCATGGCCGCCATTTCCGGCGCCGTGCTGGCGCTGGTTCAGCCGGGCGACAGCATCGTCTGCGTCCGCCATGTCTACCCCGACGCCTACCGCCTGTTCGAGACGCTGCTGAAGAAGTGGGGCGTCACCACCACCTACGTCGACGGCGCCGACCTGGCCGCCGTCGACGCGGCCCTGCCCGGCGCCCGCCTGCTGTACCTGGAAAGCCCCAACAGCTGGATGATGGAGGCGCACGACGTGGCGGCCCTGGCGGCCCTGGCCAAGAAGCACGGCGCCGTCAGCCTGATCGACAATTCCTGGGCGACCCCCGTCTTCCAGCGGCCGGCGGCGCTGGGGGTCGACCTCGTCCTTCACTCCGCCTCCAAATACATTGGCGGGCACAGCGACACGGTGGCGGGCTTGGTGGCCGGGCGGCTGGAGCTGACCGGCCTCATCCGCCGCACCATCTGCCCCTATATCGGCGCCAAGCTGGGGCCGTTCGAGGCTTGGCTGTTGCTGCGCGGCCTGCGCACCCTGCCCATCCGCATGAAGGCGCATGAGGTGTCAGCCCTGACCCTGGCGCGGCGGCTGGCGGAGCATGCCGACGTCACGGCGGTGCACCACCCGGCGCTGATGGGCCCGCTGCCGCCGGGCCTGACCGGCACGTCGGGCCTGTTCTCCTTCACCGTGAATGAGGCCATCGACATCCCCACCCTGTGCGACGCGCTGGAATTCTTCCACCTGGGCGTCAGCTGGGGCGGGCATGAGAGCCTGGTGGTGCCGGCCCTGGTCACCCACGTCCAGGCCGCCGGCCCCAACTCCGCCCTCGACTTCGGCGTGCCGGCCACCATGGTGCGCCTGCATGTCGGGCTGGAGGGGACGGAAGCGCTGTGGGCCGACCTGCAGCAAGCCTTGCGGATGGCCCGGAAGCAGGGCACGGGGCGCTGATGCTGAAACGGCTGCTCCTCACCCTGGCGCTCGCATTGTCCGCGCTTCCGGCCCACGCCGAAGAGCTGCGGCTGGTGGAGGTCTTGAGCAGCCCGGAACGGACGGAGACGCTGAAGCGCCTGGTGGCGGGGTTCGAGGCGAAGCACCCCGGCACGCATGTGGAGATCACGTCCCTGGCCTGGGGATCGGCGTTCGAGAAGCTGGCCACCATGGTGGCGGCGGGCGACATCCCCGATGTGGTGGAAATGCCCGACCGCTGGCTGTCCCTCTACGCCGGCAACGGCCAACTGGAAAGCCTGGAGCCCTATCTGGCGCGTTGGCCGGAGACCCAGGGCCTGAACGACCGGGCCCTGACCGTGGCGCGGTCGGTGGCGGACACCGCCTACATGCTGCCCTACGGCTTTTACTTGCGGGCGCTCTACTACAACAAGGCGGTGTTCCGCCAGGCCGGCATCGCCGAGGCGCCCAGGACGCTGGAGGAGTTGCGGGCCGACGCCGCCAGGATCGCCCAGCTGCCGGGCAAGTCCGGCTATTGCCTGCGCGGCGGGCCGGGCGGCCTGAACGGCTGGGTCATGTTCGGGGCCAGCATCGCCGGCGGCAACGCCTTCTTCCATGAGGACGGCACCAGCGCCCTGAACGATCCCGGCTGGGTGGCCGGCACCAGCTGGCTGATCGACCTGTACCAACAGGGCCTGGCGCCCAAGGACAGCGTCAACTGGGGCTTCAACGAGGTGGTGGCCGGCTTCTACACCGGCACCTGCGCCATGGTGGACCAGGACCCCGACGCCCTGATCGCGCTGAAGGCCCGCATGAAGGCGGAGGATTTCGGTGTGGCGCCCTGGCCCAAGGGCCCCAACGGCAAGGCCTATCCCACCCTGGGCTTCGCCGGCTGGTCCATCTTCAAGCGGTCCGCCCGCAAGGACCTGGCCTGGGATCTGGTGGTCGCCCTGAACGACCCGGCCGGCAACCTGGCCTGGAACCAGCAGACCGGCGCCCTGCCCGTCTATACCGCCGCCGCCAAGGACCCGCTGTACGCCGGTGCCATCTACCAGGGCTGGTTCGCGGAACTGGCCGACCCGGACGTGGTGCCCACCCTGATGCCCACCTACCTGCCGGGCTTCGCCTATTTCGCCGACAGTCTGGTGGTGCGCAGCAGCCAGCAGGCGCTGCTGGGCCAGATCAGCCCCGCCACCATGAACAAGCAGTGGGCCGCCTACCTGACCAAGGCGCGGCGCAAGCAAATGGAGGGTGTGAAGCCATGAGCGGCACCCTGGCCCGAAAGCTGGAACCCTATTTTTACGCGGCACCATCGCTGCTGCTGATCGCCGCCATCATGCTGGTGCCGCTGGTCACCGGCCTGTCCTACGCCTTCCATGACCTGATCCTGCTGGACCCCTTGAGCGGCGACTTCGTCGGCCTGGACCACTTCCGGGAGATGCTGGACGACGACGGCTTCTGGACGGCGTTGCGCAACACGGTGGTGTGGACGGCGGTGTCGGTGGCGTTGCAGTTCGGCCTTGGCCTTATCCTGGCGCTGCTGCTGGATCGGCCGTTCCCCGGGCGCGGCCTGGTGCAGGCCCTGGTCTTCCTGCCCTGGGCGGTGCCGGGCTTCCTCTCCGGCCTCACCTGGGCCTGGCTGTTCAATCCGGTGATTGGCCCGCTGCCCCACTGGCTGCACGGCCTGGGCCTGCTGGCCACGCCGGAGAACATCCTGTCCGACCCGCACCGGGCGCTGTGGGGGCCCATCGCCGCCAACGTCTGGTGGGGCATCCCCTTCTTCGCCATCACCCTGCTGGCGGCCCTGCAGTCCATCCCCAAGGATATTTACGAGGCGGCAGCCATGGACGGCGCCGGCCCGCTGCTGCGCTTCCGCCGTGTCACCCTGCCCCTGCTGGCCCCCACCATCGCCATCACCGTCATGCTGCGCACCGTGTGGGTGGCCAACTTCGCCGAGCTGATCGTGGTGATGACCAAGGGCGGGCCGGCCGACGCCACCCAGATCCTGTCCAGCTATATCTTCACCCTGGCCTTCCAGCGCCTGGACTTCGGCTACGCCTCCGCCGTGGCGGCCGTGCTGCTGCTGTTGCTGCTGGCCTATGCCGCCGCCGTCATGGTGCTGCGCCACGCGATGACGGAGCGGGCATGAGCAAGATCCTGGCCCGCATCGCTCATGCCGCGGCCCTGGCGGCCTTCGTCGCCTTCGCCCTGTTTCCCCTGTTCTGGCTGCTGAAGGTGTCGCTGACGCCGGACGACCTGATGTATGGCGAGGGCGTGCGGCTGTGGCCGTCCCGCGTGACGCTGGACCATTACGGGTCCGTCCTGCGCCACACCCAGTTTCCGCTGTTCTTCCGCAACAGCCTGATCGTCTCCGCCGCGACCGGCCTCTTCGCCACCGCCGCCGCCTCGGCCGCCGGCTACGCCTTCTCGCGCTTCCACTTCCGGGGCAAGGCCTGGGTGGTGGGGGTGATGCTGGTCAGCCAGATGTTCCCCCTGGTCATCATCGTGGCGCCCATCTTCCGCCTGCTGTCGCCCTTGGGCCTGACCAACAGCCTGACCGGTCTGGTGGTGGTCTACACCGCCTTCAACACGCCCTTCGCCGCCTTTCTCATGCAGTCCTTCTTCGAGGCCATCCCGAAGGATTTGGAGGAGGCGGCGATGATGGACGGTGCCACCCGCTTCCAGGCCCTGCGTCGGGTCATCCTGCCCCTGACCCTGCCGGGGCTGGCGGCGACCGGGGGCTTCGTCTTCACCGCGGCGTGGAGCGAGTTGCTGTTCAGCCTGATGCTGAACTCCTCCGCCGCCGTCAGCACCTTCCCCGCCGGGCTCCTGGGCTTCGTCTCCAAATTCTCGGTCGATTTCGGGCAGATGATGGCGGCCGGCGTGCTGGCCCTGCTGCCGGTCGGCGCCTTTTTCCTGCTGATCCAACGCTATCTGGTGCAGGGCCTGACGGCCGGCGCCGTGAAAGGCTGACCCCATCCCATGGCCACCATCACCCTTTCCAATGTCAGCAAGGATTATGGCGGCGGCCCGGTGCTGCGCGGCATCGACCTGGAAATCCGTGAGGGGGAGTTCGTGGCCCTCATGGGCCCGTCAGGCTGCGGCAAGTCCACCCTGCTGCGCCTGATCGCCGGGCTGGAGGAGCCGGGCGGCGGCCAAATCCATATCGACGGCCGGCTGGTGAACGACGTGGCGCCCAAGGACCGGGACCTGGCCATGGTGTTCCAGTCCTACGCCCTTTACCCGCACATGACGGTGCGGGAGAACATGAGCTTCGCGCTGAAGCAGCGCCGCCTGCCGCAGACCGAGATCACCAAAGCGGTGGAGGCGGCGGCGGCCAAGCTGGGCCTGACCGCCTTGCTGGAGCGCAAGCCCAAGGCCCTGTCCGGCGGCCAGCGGCAGCGCGTGGCCATGGGTCGCGCCATCGTGCGCGATCCCAAAGCCTTCCTGTTCGACGAGCCCCTGTCCAACCTGGACGCCCGCCTGCGCGAGCAGATGCGCTATGAAATCCGCAAGCTGCACCGCGAGCTGGGCGCCACCAGCGTCTATGTCACCCACGATCAGGTTGAGGCCATGACCATGGCCGACCGCATCGTGGCCCTGAACGACGGCGCCATCCAGCAGGTGGGCAGCCCCCAGGACCTTTACGACAACCCCGCCAACCTGTTCGTGGCCGGCTTCCTGGGCTCCCCGCCCATGAATTTCCTGGACGCGACGCTGGCGCCGGACGGCGCCCTGGTGGTGGAGGGGCAGACGCTGGTGCGCGCGCCCCTCAGCCTCCCGCCCGGCACCACGGTTACCCTGGGCCTGCGCCCCGAACACCTGGCCCTGACCACGCCGGCCGATGGCGTGCCGGTCCGCGTCGACATGGTGGAGCCCACCGGCACCGGCCGCGTCGTCCATCTGGCCCTGGGCGCCCAGCGGCTGAAACTGTTCACCATGGACACGCGGCCGCTGGCGCCGGGCGACGCCGTGGGCCTGATGGTACCACCCGGCGCGCCGCTGCTGTTCCAGCCCGGCACTGGAACACGCATCGGGTGAGCAACCCTGGCCCATAAATGAAACGCCGGCCGGGAGCGGGTCCCGGCCGGCGCGCTCTGTAAATCGGATCAGACGCTCACTTCGCGTCGTACATCGCCATCACGTCCTTGCGGAAGGAGGCGCCGCTGTCCGGGCGGGCGTAGAACATGTGGCCGCCGGGGTACATGCGCAGCTTCACCCGCTCCGCCACGCCGTAGGTCGGCATCTGGTCGATCAGCATGCGCGAGCCGAAGTAAGGGCAGGACAGGTCGTTCCAGCCATGGACGATGGTCACCGCCATCTTGGGGTCGTTGGCGATGGCCTTGCGCAGGTCGGTGACGGGGTTGTCGGTGTCGTCCCGGTCCCACAGCTTGTTGACCTCGTACGACAGGGCGTTGTAGCGCGCCTCCACCTTCCAGCCGACCTGGTTGGTGACGAAGTCCGCCATGGCCGAGGTGGTGGGGGCGATCAGACCGTCCAGCAGCGGATCGTTGTAGCGGGCGTCGGCGCTGGAGGGGAACGGGTCGAAGGCGGTGACGTTGCTGTCGTAGACCGAGCCCACCTTGCCGTCCGCGCGGTGGATTTCACGCAGGTAGGTGCCGATGTCCACCCGGCCGTTCATGCGGCGCACCAGCTTGGGATCCAGGCCGGTCAACTCCGCCACCTTGGCGGACAGGCGGTCCGTCGCGGCCTTGTCGCGCGGGCCGGCCATCAGGTCCTGCATGAACTCGGTGCGGTCGTACTTCTCTACCGGACCCATGGTGGTTTCGTTCAAGGGCTTGCCCTGGCGCTCGAAATTGCCGGCGGCCATGGCGGTCAGGTTGATCATCCACGGCAGGGGTGACAGGGCGTCGGCCTCGCCGATGGCCGGCGGGTCCAGGTAGGGCGACACCAGCGTCATGCCCGACACACCCACGCCGATGCGGCTTTGCAGGTAATAGGCCAGGCGCGGCAGGCGATAGCCGCCATAGCTCTCGCCCACCAGATACTTCTTGCTGGTCAGGCGGTTGTTGGTCAGCAGCCAGTCGTAGATGATGCGGCTGAGGTAATGGATGTCGGAATCAGCCGTGTAGAAGGCCTTCTTCGTCTGTTCCTCATCCACCTTGGTGCGGGAGAAGCCGGTGCCGATGGGGTCGATGAAGACCAGGTCGGTGAAGTCCAGCCAGCTGTTGGCGTTGTCCTTCAGGACCGCCGGGTCGGACGGGCTGTCGCCGGCCTTGCCGAAGGCCACCTGCTTCGGCCCGATGGCGCCCAGGTTCAGATAGACGGAGGAGGCGCCGGGGCCGCCGTTGAAGGCGAAGGTCACCGGGCGCGAGGTGGCGCCGGAGCCGGCGACGGTGTAGGCGGTGTAGACCACCTCGCCGATGGTCTTGCCCTTCTCGTCCTTCACCGGCAGGGAACCGACGGTGGCCGTGTACTCGACGCGCTTGCCGGCGATGGTGGCCGTCTGCTTGACGGACTTCGGGGCCGGAAACGGCGCCAGCTCGCCATCATCCTTCGGCGCCTCCTTGCCCGGCTTGTCGGCGGGCTTGTCAGCGGCGTAGGTGGGCGCGCCCATGGCCATCAGCAGGGCGAAACACGAGACGAACGTGGTGATGCGCATGAAGGATGGTCCCCCTGATCGGTCGGCATCTCAAGTGCCTGATGGCGACTTTTAGACCATGGTCGCCACCGCCGCCGCAAGCCCAGGGCGCCCCCTGCGGCATCGGGGGGCCATTTGGGCCGGACCTTGGGTTGATGAATGGCCCCAAGACGGCCCTCAGCGCAACCGCCCGGGCCCTTCCCCACCGGCGTGCGGGATATCGTATCCGCGAACGAGCCGTGTGAGTCGCGGTCGCCAGGCTTCAGAAACCGCGCGGATAGGGCACGGTGCGCAGCCAGTTGCGGATGGTCGCCAACTCATCCGGGGTGGCACGGCGCCGCGCCGTGGCAGGGCTCAGCACCGGCATGCGGGCGGGGCTGCCGTCGGCGCCGGGCGACAGCATGCGCACCAGCGCGCACTTCTGCGTGATGTCGGCGTCGCTCATGGTGGCATAAGGCAGATCGGGAATCGGGGGGTGTCGCTGCCGGCCTGCCCGCCGCCATAGGGGTTGGCGATGGAGGTCAGCAGTTCCCGCTCGCTTTCCCAGCTGTAGCGGCCCTGCGCGTCGTGGCGGCCGTAGATCTCATACCTCGCCTGGACATCGTCCTCGGAGGCGGTGATGGTGAACAGGATGGTTTGCACGTCGGCGAAGGTCGGCGGATTGGCCATGGGGACTTTCCTTGGGGCAAGGACCGGACGGCGGGGCATGCGGGCCACGGCGCCGTCCGGCGGGATGAAATGACGGGGGTCAGCCGGCGGCCAGCGTCAGCATGCGCCGCGCGGTCTTCAGCGCCGCCTGCTCCGCCGGCGAGGCCGCCGACAGGGTGTCCAGCAGGTGGGCCAGGCGGGCGCGCTGGTCCGGTGGCAGGTCGCGGCCATGGTCCTGGACATAGGCGCCCACGGCGGCGATGGCCTGGGCCTTCAGCGCCGCCGGGGCCGTCCGGTCCCGGTCCAGGCTGCCCACCGCATTTTCAAAGGCCGCTTCGTTCAGGTGGCGCAGACTGTTCACGGCCGCCGCGCGAGCATCGACCGTGGCCTTGGCGTCCGCCGCCAGGCCCTTCACCAGGCTGATGGTCGCCGTATCGCCGCTGTGGGCCAGCACGGTGGCGGCCAGCGCCTTGGTCTTCCACCAATCGACCCCCACGCCGGTGGGCGTGGTGGCGCTCGCCTTCAACAGGCGGCGCATGGTGTCCAAGGTCACGGCCTTGTTGAACGGGGTGGCGCAACTGGCGTTGGCCTTGCCATGGACATGGCGGCTGTTGGCCGCCGGCACCGCCTCGAACAGGTTGGTGGCGGCGACGAAGGCCGTCGCGTCCTGCGGGAAGATGCGCACCGCGTCGGTCGGCTTCGCCAGGAAGCGCTGCAGCTCCACCGTCAGGCCACCCACGACGCAGGGGTTGTTGTCGGGCACGCCGTTGCGGGCGGCGGCGTACAGGCCCTTGTCCAGCACGGACACCGCTTTGGGCGCGGGCGCCGCAGCCGCTTCCGCCGGCGTGTCGACCGGGCGGTTGGCGAACATCTCCATGGCACGCACCCGTTCCACCGCGTGGGCCAGCGTCGGATGCTTGGCGTCGCCCTCAACCTTGTAGGCCGTCTCCACCGCGGTGGCCGTGTCGACGCGGGCCAGGATGTCCAGGGCGGCCGCGCGCACCTCCGGATCCTCGGCCGTTGCCAGGGCCACGCCCTGGAGGGCGCTCTTGGCGGTGGTGTCGGACGCCGCCGCCAGATCCACCTGCGCCGCCTGCTCCACCCGGTCGGCCGCCGGGCGGTCCTTGGCCAGGAAGGCGGCCAGGGCCGTGGCGGCCGAGGGCGCGTCCCCCTGGAAGGGCGACGCCTGCTGCCTGGGCGACCACGGCAGGTTGTCATAGCCGACGCCGGCGTCGGTGTCGGGCGTGACATAGCCGGCATAGTCGATCAGCTCACCCGGCGTGGGCCTGGCCGGCGCCTGCGGCCACAGGCCCGGCACGCCGGAGGGCGCGAAGGGGCCGCCCACCGTCTGCGGCGGCCGGCGGGCGCTGAAGGTTTCCACCGGCTTGGGTTGGATCTCCTCGTTCCACGGCCACATGGTGTCGCGCAGGTGATGGCCCAAGGGGTTGGTCTTGTTGCTGGGCTTGCCGTCGGCATAGGCGTCGTTGGGCCAGTACTGCGCGGGATCGGCACCGTCGGAGCGGAAGCGGTCGTAATGCTGCTGCCAGGCCGCCCACAGCCAGTCGAAATAGGTGTGGAAGGGCCAGAACATGGGATCGCTGGGCGAGATCATGCAATTGGACATCCACACGCCGGACCAGCCGTGGCCGATGTTGTGCGGGTTGGCCTCCACCGAACCGGCCATGAAGGAATAGTTGGACTTCAGCCCCGCCTTGGATTTGTCCAGCAGCATGCCGGGCGTGTTGAACAGCTTGACGTTGTCGCGATCCTGCCGCCAGCGCATCAGCGGCCCGCGCCCGGGCATGTTCCAGCCGTAGAGCGGGTTGCCGGCGTCGAAGCGGATCAGGTCCGTCGCCATGAAGTCCGGGTCGACCGCCACCGTGTTGGCGCCGGTGAAGTCGGCGTGGAACACCGTCGCGCCGTCCTTGCCCGGCGAGTAATACATGGGCCAATAGGGCAGCGTGACCGAGGGGTCGACCTTCTGCAGCGCCCGTTCCAGTTCCAGCAGGAAGGCGCGATGCCAGGCGACGAAGGCCGCCGCCTTGTGTTCCTGGTCCGGGTAGCCGATGTCCGCCGGCTCCGCGAAGCCACGGGCGCCGATGTCGTGCATGTCGACCAGGAAGGTGTAGGTGTCGCGCCAGCGCGGGTCCGGCGACTTCTGGAAGCGCAGCGCCGCCAGCGCCCAGAGGAAGCGGCTGCGCTCCTCCGCGCTCAGCGTCTCCTCATTGCGGCGCACGCGCACCATGACCTGGGCGCCGCCCACCACCGGCCCGGTGGCGCTGCCCTGGTGGGCGACGATGGCCGTGTCCTTATCATCGCGGCTGAAGTGCGGGAAGTCGCCGGCCACCACGATGGGCTGGGGCGTGCCGTCGGCCTTCAGCGTCAGGGTGATCTGGTCCTTGGCGCCGCCGCCCTCCACCGCCTTCTTGTAGTCGTCCGCCGTCAGGGCGAAATTGACGTGGCCCTGGCCCTCGGCGGGGGCGGCGCCGTTGGTCAGCACGACGGTGACGGTGGCGCCGGGCGGTAGGGCCGCGCCGGGACGGACCCGCACCAGGGTCGGGCTAGGCGCCCAGGTGACATAGTCGAAGTGCGCGCCCGTCCGGGCATCGCCATGGACCAGGATTTCCACCTGCGCGCCGGCGGCGTCGGCCGCCGTTTGCGCGGCCGACGCCGCCGCCAGCCCCACGCCCAGCGCCACGGCGGCGCACAGGCCGCCCCACCGGGCCCTTGCGGTCACCGGCCGCCGCATCCCATCCCCCATCAGTCCATCCTCCCGCAAGGCGCCCCGGCCGCTTGCTCGCCATGAACGCATTAATCAAAAGATCAACAACCGGGAGTATGAGCGTTTCGGGGTGGGGACGCCAAGGGCCTATTCGTATACGGGTGGTGAGAAAGTCGTTTTACAACTTAGGCTGCCGTGCCGCCACTCGTCCCCGCAGGACCTGTGCGTCGTCCCGCAAGGCAACGACCAGCGCCTAAAACATATGTTTTTATCAGAACATCTGTTTATAAGGTCAGGAGACGTACCGACGGATACCCCCCATGACCAACCTCAGCGACCAGGAACGCGCGGTATTGGCCGCCATCGAGGCCAACCCCTTCGTCAGCCAGCAGGACATGGCCGACACCCTGGGCCTGGCCCGTTCCACGGTCGCCGCCCATGTCGTCAGCCTGACGCAGAAGGGCCGGCTGCTGGGCCGGGGCTATATCCTGCCGGCGGGGCGCCGCGTGGTCTGCCTGGGTGGCGCGGTGCTGGACCGCAAGTACCAGGCGCTGGCCCCCCTGGTGCCCGCCACCTCCAACCCCGTGACCGGCGTGCGCAGCCCCGGCGGCGTCGCCCGCAACGTGGCGGAGAACCTGGCCCGCCTGGCGGTGCCCACCGCCCTGATCACCCTGGTGGGGGAGGATGAGGCCGGCCGCGAAATCCTGAACCACCTGCGCACCATCGGCGTGGACGTCAGCCAGGCGGCGACCACGGCGGAGGCGACCACCGCCGAATACGCCGCCATCCTGGGCCCGGATGGCGATCTGGCGGTGGCCGCCGCCGACATGCGCATCTTCGACCTGTTCACCCCCGCCCTGCTGGATCGCGCCTGGCCGCACCTGGCGGCGGCCAGCTGGGTCTTCGCCGATTGCAACCTGCCGGCGGAAACGGTGGCGGCCCTGGTCGCGCGGCGGCGGGGCGCCCGCTTCCGCCTGGCGATCGACGCCGTCTCCATCCCCAAGCTGGCGCGCCTGCCCCCGGATCTGGCCGCCATCGACCTGCTGTTCATGAATTTGGAGGAGGCCAACGCCCTGCTGGGCACCCGCCATGCGGGGCTGGAAGGCGCACAGGCGGCCGCCCAAGGCTTGCGCGCCCGTGGGGCGGCCGGCGCCGTCGTCACCCTGGGCGCCCAGGGCACGGCCATCGCCGGCGACGACACCGCCGCCACCTTCGCGGCCATACCCGCCCAGCCCGTCGACACCACCGGCGCCGGCGACGCCATGATCGCCGGCACCCTGCACCGTCTGGTGGCCGGCGACGGCCTGCTGGCCGCCGCCAGGACGGGCGCCTTGGTGGGGGCGCTGACCACCGAAAGCAAGGCCAGCGTCCATCCCGGCCTGTCGCCGCAACTGCTGGCCGCCAACCTGCCCCGCCTGACGACTTGAGGTCCCCCATGTCTCTTCTGAAGCCAGTCCTCAGCCCCGAGGTCGCCGACGCGCTCGCCACCGGCCTGCCGGTGGTGGCGCTGGAATCCACCATCATCACTCACGGCATGCCCTATCCCGCCAACCTGGAGACGGCGCTGGCGGTGGAGGATGTGGTGCGGGCCAACGGCGCCGTGCCCGCCACCATCGCGGTGGTGCGGGGCGTGGCTCGCGCCGGCCTGACGGGGGCGGAGCTTGAGGGCCTGGCCCAGGCCAAGGGCGTCGTGAAGGCGTCCAGCCGCGATCTCGCCGCCGTCATGGCGCGGCGCGGCAGCGCCGGCACCACCGTGTCCGCCACCATGCGCATCGCCGACCTGGCCGGCATCCCCCTGTTCGCCACCGGCGGCGTGGGCGGCGTGCACCGGGGGGCGGAGGCCACCTTCGACATCTCCGCCGACCTGACGGAGCTGGGCCGCACGCCCACCACCGTGGTCTGCGCCGGGGTGAAGTCCATACTGGACATCCCCAAGACGCTGGAATTCCTTGAGACCCAGCGCGTGCCCGTCATCGCCTACGGCAGCGACGACTTCCCCGCCTTCTTCACCCGCAGCAGCGGCCACAAGGCGGACCATCGCCTGGACAGCGCTGAGGAGATCGCCGCCACCATGCGCCTGCACCGCGATCTGGGCTGCGGCACCGGCATCATGATCGCCAACCCCATCCCCGAGGCCGACGCCCTGGATCCCGCCTTCATCGACGGCACCATCACGGACGCGGTGGCGGAGGCGGAATCCCGGGGCATCGGCCGCAAGGACCTGACGCCCTTCCTGCTGGCCCGCATCAACGAGCTGTCGGGCGGCCGCAGCCTGACGGCCAACATCGCCCTGGTGAAGAACAACGCCGCCCTGGCCGCCCGCATCGCGGTGGCCTACGCCGCCGGCTGAGGCCACCTTGACAGACGGCTGGCGCCCGGCGGACCTTCATGGCGAACGGTCCGTCCAGCCCGAAGGAAAGCCATGCGCCGTCCGGTGTTGCCGCAGCGATTGCGGGCGGTGCTCCAGCGCCGGGGGGATTGGCTGCCGGCCCTGCGGCGCGTGACGCTCTACGGCTTGGCGCTGGCCGCCGGCACGGCGGTTCTGCAATGGCTGGACTACCAGCGCCTGGCCCGCGCCCATTCCGACGACATCTATATCTTCCTGATCGCGGCGGGCTTCCTGGCCCTGGGCGTGATGGTGGGGATGCGGCTCATGCGTCCCGCCCCGCCGCTGCCCGCCGAGGGCAACGTCCAGGCCCAGGCCGGCCTGGGCATCAGCGCGCGTGAAATGGCCGTGCTGCGCGAGCTGGCGGCCGGACGGTCCAACAAGGAGATCGCCCTGGTGCTGGACATCTCCCCCAACACGGTCAAGACGCACCTGGCCCGGCTGTTTGAGAAGCTGGGCGCCCAGCGCCGCACCGACGCCGTCAACCGCGCCCGCGAACTGGGCCTGGTGCCCTGAATTACGGGTGAATCCGGCCAAATCACCCGTTCGGGCGATTGCCGGGGGCCGGATTTGCGGGCCAGTGAGGGGCAGGACACACGGAACCAAAGGGGCGTTCGCATGCTGCGCAAAATACTGACCTACGGCCTGGCCGCCGGCCTCATCTCGGGCCTGGCCATGGGGGTGCTGACCACGGTCCCGCACGGCCACCTGCCCATGGCCGTGGAGATGGCCCTGGGCTACGCCACCATGCTGGTGGCGCTCAGCACCATCTTCCTGGCGGTGAAGCGCCACCGCGACACCGCCTTGGGCGGCGTCATCCGCTTCTGGCCCGCCCTATTCCTGGGCCTGGGCATCAGCGTCGTCGGCGGGGTGATCTACGCCCTGGCGTGGGAGGTGACGCAGGCCCTGAACCACATGGACTATGTCAACGACTACGCCCAGGCCATGATCAGCCAGCAGAAGGCCAAGGGCGCCTCGGATGAGGCCCTGGCCGCCCTGACGGCGGAAATGGACAAGATGAGGGCGAAGTACGCCAACCCCCTTTACCGCCTGTCCCTGACCTTCAACGAGATCTTCCCCGTCGGCGTGCTGGTGTCGCTGGTCTCCGCCGGCCTGCTGCGCAACAGCCGCTTCTGGCCCGCCCGGCGCGCGCCGGTCCTGGCCTGATCAGAAGGCGCAGACGTCCGGGTGCAGCAACGGCCCGGCCTTCAGCCAAATACGGGCGCCCTGCCCGCCGGTGCGGACCACCAGATCCCGGCCGGCGGGCAGGCGCAGCCAGGACTGGGCGCGGAAATCCTCACCCCCCTCCGCGAAGCCGCCGGAGAGCACCAACAGTTCCAAGCCCAGCGGGTTGGCCACGCGCACCTCGGCATCCGGCCGCCAATCCTCCAGCCTCACGTCCTCATGCCCATCGGCGAACAGGCACAGGGCGCGCTCGACGCCGGGGCGGGTGGGCAGCGCCTCCCCCTCGCCGGGCCGCAGGACGACGCGGGCCTGGTCCTCGGCCCGGAACTGCCACAGCTTCACGAAGATGACGCAGCCGGGGACGGAACCCGGGGCATGGGCCGTGCCGGGCGGATTGCGGACATAGGTGCCGGCGGGGAAATCGCCCGTCTCATCCTGGAACACGCCATCCAGCACCAGGAACTCCTCCCCGCCCGGATGGCCGTGGGTGGGGAAGCGGCTGCCGGCGGCATAGCGGACGATGGAGGTGGCGCGCGCCTTCTCATCCCCGATGCGGGACAGCATGCGGCGGTCCACGCCCGGCGACGGGCTTGGCACCCAATCCAAGCCGCCGGCATGCACCGCCGTGCGCACGGTCAGGTCGTCGTTCAGCCGCATCATCGCCGTGCCCTCCTTCTCACCTCAAGGGCCAGATCAGGGACCCCATCACGGGCCGTCCGCCTCCGGCGCCACGTCGCCCACGGCCGCCGCCAGCGGCCGGGCGTCCTGCACCAGGTGGACTAGCACCCGGCCAGGCTCCTCGCCATACATCATATGGGCGGAGTTCTCGAACCAGACGAAGCGCTTGGACGGCGCCGACAGCGTGCGGAACCAGGCCTGCACCGGTTCCGACGGCGTGGTGTAGTCGTGCCGGCCGGCGAAGATGATGAGGGGGCAATCCAGCCTGGTCAGGCCGGTGAAGTTGGCCCCAGCCAGGTCGGGCAGCAGCTTGGGCAGGGAAAAGCCGCTGCCCTGGTCGATGGCCTTGAAGTCGGCGTCGGAATAGTCCGGCGAAATCTTTTCCGCGTTTTCCCAATAGTCGTAATTATCGCGGCCATAGGTCAGGCCGCCGAACTTCACGGACCACTTGCGCTCGGTCCCCAGCTTGTCGATGGGCAGGCTGCCGTCCTTTTCCGGATAGGGCGCGATGCCCTCCAGCTCGCGCACCGCCTGGGCGTCGCCCCGCCGCTTGGCCTCGTCCAGCACCCAGGCGTAGTTGACCTTCTCCGCCGCCACCGTGTCGATGATCTGGCCGGCGCCGATGTAGGCGTACAGCCAGTCCGGCCGCCGGGCCGCCAGGTTCAGGCCGATGATGGTGCCCCAGGAGTGGCCGATGGCGAAGACCTTCCGCTTGCCATAGGTGGCGCGCAGATAGCCCACCAGTTCCTCCGCGTCGCGGACGATGCGGTCGGCGCTCAGGGTGGGGCCCACCTTGGCCGGGTCGTTCAGCAAGTAGGTCTTGCCCGACCCGCGCTGGTCCCATTCAACCACGGTGAAATAGTCGGTCCACGGCGCCTCGAACAGATAGCGGGTGGGCAGCTCGGGCGCCGCCGGGCCGCCGTGGATCACCAGCAGGATGGGGTTGCGCCTGTCCTTGCCGCGCACGGTGATCCATTGCCGGATGCCGCCGATCTCCACCGCCTTGGCCTCGTCGATGCCGTTGGCGGAGACCACCTTGCCCACCGTGCCCAGGATGGCGCGGGTGTCGGGCGGCGGTGATGCCAGCGTCGGCGTGGCGGCCAGGATGGTGGCGAGGGCCGGGACGATGCCCAGGACGGTGGCAACCTTCAACATACGCTTCCCCGTTCAAACAATTTTGCGACGACCCTAGCGGCCCGGCGCCGCGACGGCACAAACTTTTTTTGGCCCCATGTCACACTGGCCCCATCCCGCTCGTCATAGGGTCGACGCGGCCGCCATGGCGGCGCATTCGACAGCAAGGGGTAGCATCATGAAGATCGTGGTTATCGGCGGCACCGGCCTGATCGGCGGCAAGGCCGTCAGAATCCTGCGCGACGCCGGCCATGAGGCCGTGGCCGCCGCGCCCAGCACCGGCGTCGACACCCTGACCGGCGCCGGCCTGGCCGAGGTGTTGGCGGGCGCCGACGTGGTGCTGGACCTGGCCAATTCCCCGTCCTTCGAGGACACGGCGGTGCTGGCGTTCTTCCAGACCTCCGGCCGCAACCTGCTGGCGGCGGAGATGGCCGCCGGCGTGCGCCACCATGTGGCGCTGTCCGTGGTGGGCACGGAAGGCCTGCAGGAAAGCGGCTATTTCCGGGGCAAGCTGGCGCAGGAAGGCCTGATCAAGGCCGCGCGCATCCCCTACACCATCGTGCGGTCCACCCAGTTCTTCGAATTCCTGCCTGGTATCGCCAACGCCAGCGCCGTCGACGGCACCATCCGCCTGTCGTCGGCCTACCTGCAGCCCATCGCCTCGGACGACGTGGCCGCCCTGATGGCGGAGATAGCCCTGGCCCCGCCCGCCAACGGCACGGTGGAGATCGCGGGGCCGGAGCGCCTGCGCCTGAACGAACTGGTGGCTCGCTACCTGGATGCCACGCATGACCCGCGCCGCGTGGTGAGCGATGCAGAGGCCCGCTATTTTGGCGCCCGGCTGGACGAACGCTCCCTGGTTCCGGCCGGGCCCGCGCCCCGCCTGGGCGCCACTGGCTTCGACGCCTGGTTCCACGCCCAGCCGGGCCGCGCCTGACGGGTCAGGGCAGGTCCATCCAATCGCTCTCCCCGCCGATGGGGTCGCCCGGCGGCACCTCCACCGAGCGCGGATGGTCGGCCAGCAGCTTGTCCGCCTGCTGCGGGTCCAGCAGCTGGCGCGACAGGCTGAGGGCCCAGGCGCGCTCGTCGGCATCGCCGTGGCCCTTCGCCAGGGTCTCCGCCACCTCATGCACCCGCTGGTCCAGCACGGCCGCCACCTCCGGCGTGGTGCCGGGACGGCGGGCGACCTGGGCCATGGTGACGATGGCGCGATAGGCGACGCGGCGGCTGACGGCATCCGTCTTGTCCGGCAGGACGGCGGACACCAGCCGTTCCAGTACCTCGTTCACCCCCAGGGCCTGGGGGTCGGCGGCATGCTGCACCGCCAGCCGGGCGAGGCGCGTGGGCGCCAGCAGCGTGTTGAGGGTGACGGAGGCCGCGACATCCGCCGCCACCAGGGGATCGAACACCGGGCCGCCGGCAGTGGCGAACAGCTCGATATCGAACTGGCGGTTGTCGCTGCCGTTGCGCGCGGCGGACAGCAGGGGCAGCAGGCCGGCCGGGACGCGCAGCTGGTCGGCCGACAGGGTGGAGAGCAAGGCCGACAGGGCGGCGCGCTGGGTGTCGGCCGCCACGGGCACCGACGCCTCCCGCCCATCCCCCTTCACCGAATAGGCGAAGGTGACGCCGCCCACCGACTTGGCGGCGGCGTTCACCTGGTAGCGGTGCAGCAGCCAGATGGGCACGAAGCGGCGGCGCAGTTCCGCCACCGCCTCCCCCGGCGCCAGGGCCCGCAGGCCGAACTGCTCGATGGCGGCGCGGCGCACGGCCATCAGGCGTGTCAGTTCCGCCACCGGGTCGGCGCCGTCGTCCCACAGGCCACCCCAGGGTTGGGCCGTGTCCGGCCGTCGGGCGTTGTCGTCCTGGACATAGCGCAGGCCGGCGGCCACCGCCGCTGTGGCCTTGGCGTCGGCCGCCGCCTGGTCGTCTTGGCCGGGATTCACGGTTCCGGCCGGCGCGGCACCGTACAGCCAATCCACCGTCGCCCTGTCCCAGGCGCCCACGCCGGCGCCATAGGCGTCCGACAGGTCGGGATGGCCGTCGACCAGGCCGATGCGCGGGGCGGGATAGTCCATGACGGAGGCGCGGCCCTGGGTGCTGGCGGCGAAGTTGTGGGCGAAGCCCAGGGCGTGGCCCACCTCGTGCGCGCCCAGCTGGCGCAGGCGGGCCAGCGCCACCTGGACCGGATCGTTGGGCCCGCCGGTTCCCACCTTGTCCGCCCCCACCAGGCCTTCGAAGATCAGGATGTCCTGCCGCACCCGTTCGGAGCCCAGGACCACCATGCCCTTCACGATCTCGCCCGTGCGCGGGTCCACGATCTCCTGTCCGTAGGACCAGCCCCGGGTGGCGCGGTCCACCCAGTTGACGATGTTGTAGCGCACGTCCATGGGGTCCGCGCCCTCGGGCAGCGGCTCCGCCTTGAAGGCGTCGATATAGCCGGCGGCCTCGAAGGCCTGGGCCCACCAGTTGATGCCCTCCAGCAGGGCGGTGCGCATCGGCTCCGGCGCCGTGCGGTCCAGGTAGAAGACGATGGGCTTCTTCACTCGCGAACGGGCGGCGGCCGGGTCCAGCTTTTCCAGGCGGAAGCGGTTGGCCACGTCGTGCACCACGTCCTGGCCCAGGGGCCGGCCGTAATCCACCGCCTGGGTGGAGAAGCCGCCCATGCGCGGATCGAAGGAGCGCGGGGTGAAGCCGGGGCCCGGCAGGCGCACGAAGCTGTGATGGACGGTGAAGCTGACCTGGCGGGCATCGGGGGCGATGTTCTCCACCTCCGCCCCCGGATGGTCGGAGGTGTAGGTCTGGACGGCGTCGATCTCCAGGTTGTCGGGAAACAGCTTGAGCGAGGTGGGGTCGGCGGCGCTCAAGCCCCCGTCCAGCTTGAAGCCCTTGCCCGCCCCCTGCGGCGCGCCACCGGTGCCGATGGCGTCGCCCTCCTGCCCCAGCGACTTGGCGATGCCCAGCATGTCGGCGGTCAGGAACTTGGCGATGTCCACCGCCACCCGCCCGTCGGACAAGGGTATGGCGTCCCCCATCCAGACGATGGAGGTGGCGAAGTCGGCGCTGGCGCCGGCGGCCGTTGGGTTGCGGAAGCGCGGGTTCTCGAACTGGAGGGCGACCTTGGCGCCCAGCAGGCGGAAGGCCAGCACCTGCGTCTGCCCGACGCGTCCCCGATCCAGAAAGGTGGGGGCGGAGCCCAGGCCGGTGCGCAGCGCCGGCGTGTAGAGGAAGCGCGCCATCACGCCGTCGGCCCCCGGCGCCGGCAGGGTCAGGAAGATCTTGCCCGCGGCCCTGTCCACCCGCACCGGCAGCAGGCCGTCCTGCGCCGGCAGGTCCCGCAGGGCCGCGGCCTGGCCAGAGGCCGCCCCCGGGGGTGCACCGACGGGGGCCCCGGCGGGCGCCGCCGCCAAGGCGATGGGTGCGGTGGAAAAGACCAACGCGGCGGCCCACACGGCCAGCGATGACGTGCGCAACGGATGTCCCCCATGGTGCCCTGTTTGGACGCACGATGTGCCGAAATGCCGCCGGCAGACAAGGGCCGCTGAATTAGTCCCTTGAAAAACCTTTCCGTAACCGACGGATATCCATTATCCCTGACCAGAAGATAGCGTGTTGGTAGCGACACGCCGGTGTTAAGACACGCCATACCTGTTATGGTTCCTATGTCGAACGGGCGATGGGCGGCAGCATCTTGAGCGTGAAGCGGGTAAGCGGGTTGGTCCTTGGCGGATTGCGGCTGTGCCGTGTCGCCTTCCTGCTGGGACTTGTCGCCCTGCCCTCGCTGGTTCGCGCCGCGCCGGCGGACCGCTGGTCCGGCCTGGCGGAAACGGTGTTCCAGAATTACGGCCGTGACCAGGGCCTGCCCCATCCCGTGCCCACCGCCCTGGCGCAGGACCATGACGGCTTCATCTGGGTGGGAACCCAGGGCGGCCTCGCCCGCTGGGACGGCTACCGCTTCAAAAGTTACACGGCCAAGCAGGACGTGCCGGGCAGCCTGCCCAGCGACTTCATCAAAAGCCTGTTCATCGACCCCAAGGGACGGCTGTGGGTGGGCGCGAACAGCCTGGCGCTGTATGACGCCGCCGGCGATCGGTTCGAGACCATACCCCTGGGCGCCATCAATGGGCGGCCGGACATCGGAACCATCACCGACGACGGCGCCGGCGGATTGTGGATCGGCACCGACGACGGGCTGCGCCACCTGGACATCGACAGCCGGACGGTGACGGTGCTGCGCGCCGGGACGCCGGAGGCGGACGGGCTGCCCGCCGGCCGGGTGCAGGCGGTGTTGCGCGACGGCGCCGGTGGCCTGTGGGTGGGCACAGCGCAGGGCCTGGCCTACCGCAAGCCCGGCGGCACCGGCTTCACGGCCGTGCCGCTGGGCGAAACCGCGCAAACCAATGTCTCGGTCCTGTTCCAGGACGGGGAGGGGCGCATCTGGGTCGGCACCATCCGGTATGGCCTGTACGCCGTGGACCGGCCGGGCGCCGCGCCCCGGGCCGTCAACCCGGATGCCACCGACCTGACGGGCTGGATCTCCGCCATCTGCGCCTCGGGCCCGCATGAAATCTGGGTGGGCTTGCGCAACCGCAGCATCATCGCCATCGACACCCGGTCCGGCGCCATGCGCCCCATCCGCCATGACCGGGCCCAGCCCGCCAGCTTGGCCCACGACGACATCTGGGCCCTGCTGCGCGACAGCGCCGGATCGATCTGGGTGGGGGGCACCGGCGGCCTCAGCTATCACCCTCACGACGCCGGCCTGGTCGCCACCGTCTTCGGCGGCAGCCGGCGGGAAGGCTTGAGCGCCAGCGACGTGTTCGCCCTCCTGTCCGCGCGGGATGGCCGGGCCTGGCTGGGCTACTTCGACGGCGGCATCGATGTCATCGATCCGGCAGGGGGACGGGTGGCGGCGCTGCGCCCTGATCCCAACCGGCCGGAAGACGCCCTGCCGCCGGACATCGTCTTTTCCCTGGCGCAGGATGAGGCGGGCCGCGTCTACATCGCCACGCGGCGGGGCCTGTACCGCGCCGATGCGGCGGCCAGCGCCGTGCGTCGCGTCATCCTGCCCGGCGGCCGCGACCCGGCCGCCCCCACCATGTCGCTCATCGTCCGCGACGGCATGCTGTGGGTGGGTGGGGAAGAGGATGGGCTGCGCGGCTACACGCTGGACGGTCCCGGCGGCACGCCCGGCCGGCTGGTGTTCGGCGCCACCCCGGCCGACCAGGCCCGGTTGTCCGACCGCACCATCCGCGCCCTGCTGGCCGGCGCCGGGCATGACCTGTGGGTCGGGACGCGCAACGGCCTGAACCACGTCGACATCGCCACCGGCGCCGTGGAACGCATCCCCCCGGGCCCCGGCGATCCCCAGGGCCTGCCGGACCCCTATGTCAGCAGCCTGCTGGTGGACCGCCAGGGGCGCCTCTGGGTCGGCACCTTCGGCGGCGGCCTGGCGCTGATGACCGGCCGGGACGCCGGGGGCAAACCACGCTTCCGCCACTTTGGCCTGGCCCAGGGCATGCCCCACGCCAATGTCTGCAGCCTGGCGATGGACGGCGACGGCGTCATCTGGGCCGGCACCGACGACGGGCTGGCCCGCATCGATCCCGGCACGCTGGAGGTGCGGGCGGTGCGCCGCGCCGACGGTTCCGCCCTGGTCGACTATTTCGTGGGCGCCAGCGCCGCCACCCCGGCGGGGGAGGCGCTGTTCGGGTCCAAGGGCGGCATGACCGTGGTGCGCCCGGGCACCCTGCCCGCCTGGCGCTTTCCCGCCCCGGTGGTCATCACCGACCTGCGGGTGGGCGGCCACCCCGTGCCCGTGGCCCGGGTGAGTGCGACCGGCCCCCTGGTGCTGACGCCCGAGACCAACAGCCTGGCGGTGGAATTCGCCGCCCTGGACTACACCGCCCCCGGCCGCAACCGCTACGCCTATCGGCTGGAGGGTTACGACGCCGATTGGAACGAGGCGGACGTGAACCGCCGCCTGGCCGTCTACACCAACCTGCCGCCGGGCGATTACACCCTGCGCCTGCGGGGCAGCAATCGCGACGGCGTGTGGACGGAGCGGGACCTGACCCTGCCCCTGCGCGTGATGCCGGCCTGGTACCAGCGCCTGTGGCTGCGCCTGCTGGCGGTGGCGCTGGCGGTGGTGGCGGTGACGCTGCTGGTGCGCTGGCGCACCAGCTATCTGCGCCGGCGGCAGGCGGAACTCGAAAACCAGATCGCCGACCGCACCGCCGACCTGCGCGCCGCCAATGATCGCCTGACCCACCTGGCCACCACCGACCCACTGACCGGCTGCGCCAACCGCCGCCATTTCATGGAGCGGGCGCGCGACATGATCGCGCTGGCCAGCCGCCACGGCACGCCCCTGACCCTGGCCATCCTGGACCTGGACGAGTTCAAGCGCGTGAACGACACCCACGGCCACCCCGGCGGCGACGCCGTGCTGGCCCTCACGGGGCGCGTCATCGCCAGCCATGTGCGCTCCACCGACCTGGTGGGCCGCATCGGCGGTGAGGAGTTCGCGTTGCTGATGCCCCACACCGCCGCCCACGGCGCCCGCCTGCTGGCCGACCGCCTGCGCCAAGCCATCAGCGACGAATGCGTGGCGCTCGACGGCGGCGCCCAAATCCGCGTCACCGCCAGCCTGGGCCTGGCCGACCTGCGCGACGGCGAGGATCTGGATGCCCTCTACGTCCGCGCCGACGCCGCCCTCTACGTCGCCAAGCAATCCGGCCGCAACCGGGTGGAGATGACGCGCTCGGCGGAGTAAGCCAGGAGCGGCAACAGAAGGGCGTTAAGTATCCTTCATGTCGAGGTTCGCGCGCGATCGCCGCGTCCACGGCGCGCACTTAGCTCAGCCCAAAGCGATGGCGGAGCCAGTGAAGGGCAGGACCACCTCGTAGCCGGGCGGCGGCGGGGTGACCGGCGTGGCGGCGGCGGTGCCGAACTGGGTGATGCCCCGGCCGATGTGTCGCGCCAGGTCGTGGCGGGCCCCGGCGAAGTCGAACGGGATGCTGGCCACTAGGCGCGCGGAAAACACGTTGGTGCCGATAACCGGCGCGGGCGTGGCGCCAACGGTGACCGCGACCGTGGTACCCACCGCCAGGCTGGCGCGGCGAAACGTGGCGATGCGCTCTCCCTCCATGAACGAGGCGGGGTTGTCGAAGGTGGCCGCCGGCCGGCGTTGCAGGTACAGCGAGAACTCGCCCACCGGATCCAGCCCCAGGGTCAGCACACCGTTATCGACCCGCGCCGCCTTGAACGGCCGGGCGGCGAAGGTGAAGTGCGCGGCACTCTCCGACGGGGTGCCGTCGAACAGCGGCACCCCGTCGAACGGCAGGTGCAGGAAATAGCCATAGTCGGCCAGTTCCCCGTCCTTGGTGCCGTAGAAGCGGCCGGTGGCGTACCAGGCAAGCTCGGCGGGAAGCAGGGCGGTCATGGGCGGTCCTTCGGGGATGATCGCATCTGGGCCCAGCCTGGCACAGGCCTCGCTGGCCCGGAATCTCCCTTAACGAGATAATCCGGGCCAGCGTACCGCCTACCGGACCCTCCCGGCCGCGTTCTCCAGCGTCACCTTGGACAGCACCGCGGTGTCCGCCGTGGTCGGCAGATGGGAGACGAAGCCGATGCCGGCGTAGAAGGGCCCGGTCAGTTTCAGGGGGATGGGGGCGCCGTAGGGGTGCATGGGCTCCCCCTGTTCGCTGACCCACAGGGTGAAGGCGTCGCCCGTCTTTTCGATGCCGATGCGCTGGGGATGCAGGGTGACCAGGCCGCCGACGGCCTCGCCCTTCAAGGCGCCGCGGCTGCCCACCTTGTATTCCATGTCGACCATCTCGGCCCCCTTGGCGGGGCGCCAGGCGATATGGAACATGCCGGTGCCGTGCAGGCCCACCACCATCTCCGGCGCGTCGTCGTCCAGGCTCTGGCGGATGACCAGCAGGGCCTTGCGGTCGCCGTAGCCCACGGGGTTGGGGAACGTGACATCCGCCGCCAACGACACGTCGCCGGACATCTTCTTCCACAGGAAACGGAACTCGTCCCGGCCATACCACATGTTGTAGCCGGCCGAGGTGATGGTGTACCGGCCGTCCTGGAACGTCCCCTGCCCCGGCACCAGGGCGCCGCCCACGTCCGCCTGGCCGTCGAACAGGCCGATGGGCGTGTCCTCCACGCGCGACGGGCGGTGGAAGCCCGCCGGCGGCGCCACCTGGCGATGGCCGGGATAGTCGGGATAGGCCCAGTCCGGCGCCGTGGGTGCGCCCGGGGCGCTGTTGGCGGGCGAGGTGCCGGGCACCTCCTGCGCCGCCGCCGGAAGGGCGGCCATGAGGCAGGCGGCCAGCGCGATCATGCGATGGGTCATGTCATGCTTCCTGTTCTTGGAGGGCGCCGCTCACTTCTCGGGATCGGGCGCGCCGAAGGGGGTGCAGCAGGGTGTGCCGATGGCGTGCAGTTCCATCAGTTCCGCCCGGGTGCCGTCGGGATCGATCAAATTCATCTGCCACTTCGCGTCGCGCCCGATCTTGGGCAGGTTGTCCTGGCCCTTCAGGCGATCGCCGTTCCACAGCAGGGTGTAGGCGGCCTCCGCGTTGGGGATGGCCAGGGCGAAATGATTGAAGACGCCCAGCGTGGCCTGCGACAGGTCGGGCGGGATGCCCTTCGTGTCCGGCGTGCCCACCACCATGTATTCGATCCAGTCGCGGCTGTCCGGCAGCTGCAGGGAAATCCAGGTGGGCTTGTCATCCTCCATCCCGCCCGCCCAATAGGGATGGAAGCCCAGGACCTGCTGGTAGAAGCCGTCCTCCAGCGCCCGGTTATGGACGATGAAGCCGAAGTGCATCATGTGGCTGGACAGGGCGTTGGCCGGGATGGCGGGCGGCGTGGCCGGCGCCTGCATGAACTGCATCACCGTGCCCTCGGGATCGGTCACGTCGAACCAGCGGCTGCCGTCCGCCCCCTGCCGCACCTTGCCCGGCACGGCGACCTTCTTGGCGATCAGATAGTCGCGCATGGCGGCGACATCCGGCGTGTTGAAGGCGCCATGGGCCAGGCGGTTGATGCCCGTGTACCCGGCCGGCAGGGGCAGCACCTCCACGAACTGCGTGGGGCTGAAATAATAGCGCGCGCCGGCCGGGTCTTCCGGATCCGGCAGCTTGGTGGCGCCCAGGTCGTGGACGTAGAACGCCTCCGACTTCGCCATGTCCGCCGCGTAGATCGCCAGGTGCGAGACGGCGACGATGGGGGGCCGCGCCGGGGCGGCGGCCTGCGCCGGGGCGCACAGGCCGAAAAGCGCCAGCGCGCCGATCAAAGTCTTCTTCATGATTCCTCCCTGCTTTGTTTTGCGTCGAAAGATCAGACCTCCAGCGCCACCACCTCGTATTCGTCCAGGCTGGGCACGGTGAACTCCACCACCGCCCCCTCCTGCCGGAGGGGCAGCGGCTGGCCGGCGCGCAGCAGGGTCGCCTGCCGGATGGGCTTGGGTCCCCCTTGGTCAGGCGGCAGGGTCATGCGCACCGCCTGCGGCCCCAGCGGGCTCAAGGCGCGGGCGGCGCTGGCGCGGAAACCGGGGCTGGTGTGGTTGACCAGGTGCAGGGCGTAGCCCGGCTCCGTCTCCCAGCCGAACACCTCCACCAGGCCCGGGCCGCGCACGGTGATGGGCGGGGCCGGGGCCAGCCAGCGCAGGGCGTTGGTGACCAGGTCGCCAAGGTCGGCGGCGCCGGAACGCCAGTACCCGGCCTCCACATCCGCCGCCAGATAGACCAGCCGCGCCCCGCCCGCCTCGCGCACCGCGATGGTGGGCTGGTCGGTGTGCGGCTGGCGGCTGTAGACGCCCTCCGTCGGGTACCAGGGATACTGCGCCACGTGGGTCAGCAGGGGCGGACCCTCGATGGTGATGGGCACGCGGCAGCTGGAGCCCTGGATCCAGTCCGTCTCCTCGAACCCCGCCAGGATGGGATGGCGCCGTTCGATGCGCTGGATGGCGCTGGATCCGGGGAAGCGCGGCTGACTGGGCGTGGCCGCCTGGCCAAAGCTCTCACGCTTGCCGGCGCGGCGCATGCCGAACAGGGCGCCCAGGGCGAAATCGTCGCGGGGGCGTCCAGCCTCGTCGTACAGCCCGGTCTCGAAGGTCGCCAGCACGCTGCCGCCGGCCTTGGCGAAGGCCGTCACGGCGGCGGCCTGGGCGTCGCCCATCAGCGCGATGTTGGGCAGCACCAGGGTCTGGTAGCGGCTGAGCGTGGTGGCGGTCAGGTCGCGGTCCAGCACCACGTCGAAGGGGATGCGCGCCTCCGTCAGCAGCTGGTACATGCCCTGGACGGCGTCCAGCGTGTCCGTTCCCGCCGGCGGGTCGTACAGGCGGTTGCCGCGCTGGGAAACCACCAGGGCCACACTGGCGATGGAACGGCGGTTGTGGAAATGACGGTCGTTGGCGGCCTGCCAGGCCAGCACCTCCCGCCCCACCCTCTGCCAGCGCCGGTCCTCGATGAAGCCTTGCTGAAAGCCCAGCCAGTGGTAGTGCACCACGCCGCCCGCCGCCAGCGTCTGGTGGATGCGCGAGCGCACCTCCACCGCGTTGCCGGTGACGTTGCGCCAGCGGATGTCGCCGGCGATCTCATAGCCCGCCGTGATGTTGGTGACGGGCCGGTCCCCTGAGTTGCCGACGATGGCCTTGCCGATGCGCGTCTGCTGGCTGGCGTCCCAGGCGGGGGCGCCGATGCCGCCCCGGCCCTGGTTGTCGGCCATGAACCAGGGCGCGGTGGCGGCCAGCGCCGACAGGTCCAGGGTACCGCCACGAAAGCCGCCGCCCAGGTTGCCGGTGAAGATCAGCCGGGCGTCGTGCTTCTTCACCAGGGCGTCGTAGCGGGACCACAACTCCACCGCCCGCTTGAGGAAGGCGTCTTCGTACGCCCGGCTATGCGGGTCGCCGATGGTGCGGCAGATGGGGCAATAGCAGACGACGGCGTCCGGGCTGGGCCAGCCGTTGCTGTAGATGCCGTCGATGGGATAGCGGCTCAGCACCTCATCGAACAGCGCCGGCACGAAGGTGGTGTAATAGTCGCTGAACTGGCAGGTGGGCGCGAACTCCGACGAGGCCGATGGGTCGTCCGGCGACCCCACCAGGGAGCGGCGGACCAGCGCCCCGTCCTGGGTGCGGCAGAACCAGTCGGGATGCGTGTCCGCCAGCTGGCTTTTGGCGATGTCGATGCTGAAGCGGCCCATGACGCGGATGCCCCGCGCCTTGGCCGCCGCCACACACTCCCCGAACACGTCGCGGCCCTTCAGCCAGGCGCTGACCGGCAGGTCGGGCAACGCCGTGGGGTAGAAGGCCACCACGTTGGTGCCGCTGAGATAGGTCATCTGCGCCTGGCAGGAGGCCAGGTAGTCGACCCACGTCCCGACGTCGAAGGTCTCCGGATCGCGCTCGTTGAAATTGACGTGGACGATGCGCTTCATGCGCTGGTGCCACGCATCCGGCGGGTAGGCGGCGGGCCCGGGCGCGGCGAAGGCCGTCCCGGCGCCCTCTGTCCCAACGACGGCCAGCGCCGCCCCGGCCATCAGGGCGAACTCACGGCGGTTGGCTTCCATGGCCACCTCACTCCGCCACAGGAGTGGTGTCGGCCACGGTGAAGCCCGCCGTGGCGCCGGGAACGCCGGTGCCGGGCTGGCCACCGCCCACGGTCAGGGTGTAGGCGCCGCCGGCCACCACCCGGTCGCCCGCCTCCGTCACGCTGGACAGGTCGCGGGGGTCTAGGTCGAAGTGCACGGTCTTGGCCTCGCCCGGCGCCAGGTGGACGCGGGTGAAGGCGCGCAGCGCCCGGATGGGGGCGCCCGGAACCTGGGGGAAGCCCAGGTACAGCTGCACCACCTCATCCCCCGCCACCGCGCCGGCGTTGCGCACCTGGGCGTTCACGCCCAGTGTCTCACCCGCCTTCAGCGTGGCGGCCGACAGGGCCGGCGGGGTGTAGGCGAAGGTGGTGTAGCTCAGGCCGTGGCCGAAGGCGTACAGCGGCTTGCCGCTGAAGTAGCGGTAGGTCCGCCCCTTCATGCCGTAATCCTCGAAGGGCGGCAGGCCGTCCACGCCCTTGTAGAAGGTCACCGGCAGGCGGCCGGAGGGGTTGTTGGCGCCCGACAGGGTCTGCCCGATGGCGGTGCCGCCCTGCTCCCCCGGGTACCAGGCGTCGATGATGGCATCGACGTGGGCGGCGGCCCAGTTCACCGACAGGGCGGAGCCGTTCATCAGCACCAGGGCCATGGGCTTGCCCGTGGCCTTGACCGCCTTCAGCAGGGTCTCCTCCTCCGCCGGCATGTCCAGGCTGGTGCGGTCACCGCCCTTGAAGCCGGGGACGGTCACCGTCATCTCCTCCCCCTCCAGGGCGGAACTGATGCCGGCCACGGCCACCACCAGGTCGGCCGACTTGGCGGCGGCGACGGCGCGGTTCAGCGGATCGGTCACCACCGGGTTCCACACCAGGCGGATGACGGGTCCCTTGGCCGGCGTCTGGTCGATGCGGATGGCGTAGCGGCGCCCGGCCTCGAAATGCAGGGCCTTCATCTGCGGTGTGCGCTGGCGATCGCCGTTCTTCACCGCCTCGGCCCCTTCCACCCACAAGGTGGCGTTGGCGCCGCTGAGGCCGATGTTGTACTCGCCCGTCGCCGGCACGGTGACGAAGCCGGTCCAGCGGGCGGAGATGGCGGGGCCCTCCACCACCGGGGTCATGTCGCGGTCCAGGTTCAGGGTGCCGTCGGTGCGGGTCACGGCCGGCGCGCCGCTGAAGTCGCGGTTGCCCCAATATTCACCCTTCAGGCCCGGCGTGCCGTCCGGCCCGCTGAGCGCGCTGGCCGGGATGGTGGAGGCCCCGCGCAGGAAGTTGCTGCCCGGCTCATAGACGATCTGGGCGTTGGGGAAGGCGGCGCGGATGCCGTCCAGCGCCGTAACCGGGTGGATGGGCTGACCGTTGTAGTTGCCCAGCAGCACATCGACCTGATCGGCCAGCGGGCCCACCACGACGATCTTCCTCACCGTCGGCTTCACCGGCAGCGCGCCGTTGTTCTTCAGCAGCACCATGGACTCGTTGGCCAGGCGCAAGGCCAGCGCCACATGCGCCGGCGCGTTCAGTTGCGCGTCATCCACCTGGGCATAGGGCACGCTGGCCGGCGGATCGAACAGGCCCAGGCGCATGCGGGCGGTGAACAGGCGGCGCAGGCTGGCGTCCACCTCCTCCCGCGTCACCAGCCCCTGGGTGATGGCGTCGCGGTAGAGATCAAAATCATCCGGCTCGTCCGGCGGCCGGTTGTATTGGGTGCAGTCATTGTCCACGCCGCGCTTCAGCGACACGGCCGCCGCCTCCGCCAGGGTCTTGGTGTAATGGTGGCCACGCTGGATGTCGGCGATGGCGTCGCAGTCGGACACGACGTAGCCCTTGAAGCCCCAGCGCTTGCGCAACTGGTCGTTCAACAGGAAATCGCTGGCGCAGGCCGGCTGCCCGTTCACGCGGTTGTAGGCGCACATGACCGAGGCCACCTTGCCCGCCGTCACCAGCTCGCGGAAGGCCGGCAGGTAGGTATCCTCCATGTCATGCCGGCTGGCGGCCACGTCCACCTCGTGGCGCGTCGGCTCCGGCCCGCTGTGCACGGCGTAGTGCTTGGCGGTGGCGATCACCCGGTAATACTTGGGGTCATCGCCCTGCATGCCCTGGACGAAGGCGGCGCCCAGCTTGCCGGTCAGGTAGGGGTCCTCGCCATAGGTCTCCTGCCCCCGGCCCCAGCGCGGGTCGCGGAAGATGTTGATGTTGGGCGACCAGAAATCCAGGCCCTGGTAGATGCGGTGCTCCGCCCCCGCCTTCTCCACGCGGTTGAACTTGACCCGCGCCTCCGTGCCGATGGCCACCCCCATCTGACGGATGGCCTCGGGATCGAAGGTGGCGGCCAAGCCGATGGGCTCGGGGAACACCGTGGCCTCGCCGTTGCGGGCCACGCCGTGCAGCGCCTCGCTCCACCAGTTGTAGGCGGGGATGTTCAGGCGCGGGATGGCCCGGGCCTGGTTGGTCAGCTGCGCGGCCTTCTCCTCCGGGGTCAGGCGGCTGATCAAATCATCCACCCGGCGCTCCACCGGCAGGCTGGGGTCGAGGTAGGGCGGCTTGGCCGCCGCCTGCTGCGCTTGCGCGCTACCCACCGATCCGATGCCCGCCAGCCCCATGGCCGCCAGCACAGCGGCGCCAAACACGGAACGACCCATCCGCCCCTCCCATTGTTAGCGTTATCATTTCAAGTCCGGGACGGCCGTTGGGATACGCCCACCCCATGAAGACAAACGTACTTCACAAATCGCCGGTCAGGCCGGCACGTCGACCGTGGTGGCCGGGTCGGCGGCGCGGCGGTAGCCGAAGGCGGTGGACACGGTGGCGCCGCCCTGGGCGACCGAGTCCAGGATGGCCTTCATCAACCGCATGTCCTGCAGGCCTTCCTCGCCGGTGGAAACCAGGGGCGCCTTGCCGCGCACCACGTCGGCCATCCAGTCCATCTCGCGCGCGAACTGGTCGATCTCGTGGATCGCCTGCACCTGCGACCGGTACCCGCTCTGCACCGTCAGGCGGTTGCCGTTGTAGAAGGCGCCGGGGTCCGCCACCAGCCGCCCCTGCGCGCACTCCACCTGGTAGGACATGGTGGGGGCGTAGTCGAAACTGGTGGACCCGTTGGCGATGGCGCCGCTGGGGAAGCGGAACTGCCAGGCGATCAGGTCCTCCACCTCGCGAAAACGCGGATCCTTGCGGTCGGTCTGGG
Organism: Nitrospirillum guaranorum; assembly: GCF_034653275.1. Classification (NCBI taxonomy): domain Bacteria; kingdom Pseudomonadati; phylum Pseudomonadota; class Alphaproteobacteria; order Rhodospirillales; family Azospirillaceae; genus Nitrospirillum; species Nitrospirillum guaranorum. Next base: position 2,247,215 of record NZ_JAYEES010000003.1, read on the forward strand.
CCCAGGCGCGCACCTCCACCGGCTCCTCGTTCAGCAGGTAGCGGGCGCCGTTGATGCCGTAGATGCCCATGTCGGCCAAAGCGCCGCCGCCGGACATCTTCATATCCAGCCGCCACACGTCCGCCGGATCACTGAGCGAGGCCTGGCGTCCCATTTGCGTGACCACCATGCGGGGCTTGCCCAGCTTGCCCGAGCGGATCAGGCGCATGGCGGCCAGGTTCAGCGGCTCATAATGGCAGCGATAGGCGATCATCAGCTTGCGGTCGGCGGCCTTGGCGGCGGCGATCATCGCCTCCGCGTCAGCCACGCTGGTCGCCATGGGCTTCTCGCACAGCACATGCTTGCCGGCCTTCAGCGCGCGGATGGTGAACTCCGCGTGCAGGGCATTGGGCAGGACGATGTAGACGACCTGGATGCGCGGGTCGTCCACGATGCGGTCGTAGGTCTCGTAGGTATAGATCGCGTCCTTGGCCACGCCGTATTTGGCGGCGAGTCGCGTGGCCTTGTCAGGGTGACCGCTGACCAGGGCGGTCAATGCCGCCCGCTTGGCATTGCGGAAACCGGGCAGGATCTGCCCCTGCGACAAGCTGCCCAGGCCGACGACGGCGAAGCCCACCCCCTCCCCCTCCGCCGGACCGGCGGCGGGTGACGCGAAGGCCGGGCGCATCAGCAGCGTGCCGGCGCCGACGGCGCCCAACCCCATGAGAAGACGGCGGGAAATCCCGTTTTCGCCGGTGCCCGAACCGCCATCGGTCGCGGCGCTGTCGAGGGAAACGGGGTCGGTTTCGGCCGCCGGAATGCGCGCAGGCATTCCCGGCCCTGTCCTCCGGACGCTCATTGTTCCTCCCGGTTTTTATGTTACCGTTATCAGAGACTCATACGCCGATTGCCCCGCGTTGAAAAGGGACCGGCTGGCGGCATCCCTTGCCCCGGCCAGCCACCTCCCCTCGACGCGGCCTTCGCGCCCAAGTCGCACAAGAATAAAACCGGGAGGAAAATCATGACCCTATCCCTGAACCGCCGCGCCTTGCTGGGGGCCGGCGCCGCCGCCGTCGCCGCCCCCTATTTCTGGGTTCCCGCCCGCGCGGACGACGGCGTCTGGTTCACCCAGACGGTGGGACCGTTCGTGGAGGTGGAGACGTCGGCCGGCCGACTCCGGGGCGGGCACGACCGCGGCGCCCTGGCCTTCAAGGGCATCCCCTACGCTGGCTCGGTCTCGGGCAAGAACCGGTTCAAGGCCCCGCCCAAGGTCACGCCATGGACAGGGGTGCGCGACGCCACCCGCCTGGGTCCGCCCGCCATGCAGGGCCCCGGCACCACCTATGGGGAGCATGAACCGGCCTACAGCGAAGACTGCCTGGTGTTGAACGTCTGGACCCCGGCCGTGAACGACGGGGCCAAGCGGCCGGTCATGGTCTATTGCCACGGCGGCGGCTTCACCACCGGCAGCGGCGGCCAGCGCATCCAGGACGGCGCCCGCCTGGCCGCCACCTATGACGTGGTGGTGGTGGCGACCAACCACCGCCTGGGCCTGCTCGGCTATCTCTACCTGGGCGACCTGGGCGGGGCGGACTACGCCGCCTCCGGCAACCAGGGCATCCTGGACATCATCGCCGCCCTGGGCTGGGTGAAGGAGAACATCGCCACCTTCGGCGGCGACCCTGGCAACGTCATGGTGTTCGGCGAGTCCGGCGGCAGCGCCAAGACCTGCGCCATCATGGGCATGCCCACCGCCCAGGGCCTGTTCCACAAGGCCGGGATGCAGAGCGGCCCCATGCTGCGCGGCCTGCCTAAGGACGTGGCGACGGAGACGGCGCGCCGTGTGCTGGCCGCCTTCGACATTCATCCCAAGGATTTCGCCAAGCTGCACGACGTGCCGGCGCAGAAATTCATCGACCTGCAACTGGCGGCGGAGAAGGGCCAGGGCCCCCTGACCGTGGCGACGAAGGAATGGCAGGCCGGCCACCCCGCGCCCAAGCCCAGCCTGGCGGCCAACCGCGCCCCCAAGCCCGGCGCCTGGGGCCCCGTGGTGGACGGCACCGTCCTGCCCGCCCACCCCTTCGATCCGGCGGCGCCCGCCATGGTGGCCAACGTGCCGCTGCTGATCGGCAACATGCGGGACGAAGCCGCCTTCTTCGAGCGCGACCATCCGGAGTTCTTCCACATGGACGCGGCCGCCCTGACCGCCCGCGCCCGGCAGGCCTTCGGCGCGGACGCCGAGCGCATCCTGGCCACCTACCGGCGGACCCGCCCCAGCGCCACCCCGGTGGAACAGGGCATCGCCATCGAGACCGCCCTGTCCATGGGCGCCGGCACCGCCACCCTGGCCGACCGCAAGGCGGCGCAACCGGCCCCCGTCTATCGCTACCGCAACGACTTCCAGTCCAACGTCCCCATCAAGGGCACCGACTGGACCCTGCGGGCCGGCCACGCCATCGACATCTCCATCACCTTCCTGAACACGGAGATGCCGGACCTGCAGGGTGACGGCCCCGGCCTGGTGGAGACCGCCAAGGCCGTCAGCGGCTATTTCACCAGCTTCGCCCGCGACGGTGTGCCCAGCGCCGCCGGCCAGCCGGCCTGGCCCCGCTACGACACCAAGGACCGCGCCGTCATGCTGCTGAACAGCCAGTGCCAGGTGGCCCTGGATCCGGATGGGCAGGAGCGGGAGATGTGGCAGGCGCTGGGCGTGTAACCAGCCGTCCGCCTCAAGCGCTGGGGAAATCGGCGGACAGCGCCCGGTCGCGCTGGCCCTCGATTTCCGCCAGCCGCTGGCGCAGCCGCGCCACCACGGCGTCCTGCCCCCAGGCACCCAGCACCACGTGGCGCGGCGGCGTGGCCTGCTGCGTGATCTCGATCATGATGTCGCTCGCCCGCACCGGGTCGCCGGCCTGGTTGCCACTGATGTCCTTGGTGGCGGCCAGGCGTTTGGCCGCCGTGTCGGCGTAATCGGGGATGCGGCTGGCCGTCTGACGCAGGGAGCGGCCGGCCCAGTCGGTGCGGAAGGGTCCCGGCTCGACACAAGTGACGCCGATGCCCAGCGGCTCAACCTCCGCCCGCAGGCTGTCGGACCAGCCCTCCACCGCGTGCTTGGACGCGGCGTAGTACCCGGAACCGGGGTAACCCACCAGGCCCGCGACCGAGGTGATGTTGAGGATATGCCCGCCGCCCTGCGCCCGCATGAGGGGCAGCACCGCCCGCGTCATGGCGAACAGGCCGAAGACGTTGGTGTCGAACTGGGCGCGGATTTCAGCCTCCACCCCCTCTTCGATCGCGCTCTGGTAACCATAGCCCGCGTTGTTCACCAGCACGTCGATGCGGCCGAACCGCTCTTGCGCCGCCGCCACCACGGCGTCGATCTGGTCGTACCGGGTGACGTCCAGCGCCGCCGGCATGGCCCGGTCATCCGCCGTCGCCACAATGTCGATCACCTGGGCGGCGTCGCGCGCCGTGACCACCACCCGCCATCCCCGCTCCAGCACCCGCTGGGCCAGGATGCGGCCGAAGCCGGTGGAACAGCCGGTGATGAGCCAGACGGGAGTTTCCGAGGCGGGGGTGGGGGTATCGGCCATGAACGTCGCTCCGGAATGGGATCGCTACCAGAAGGCTTCACCCTACGGCAGCGCCCCCGTTCCCGTCCAACCGGCAAGGCGACATAGGCCTGTGGCATGTCGTTGCCTTCGGGGCCGCGCCGTGGACTTACCCTATCCGGCCGACAAGATCGTGGGTGGATAGGCTGGGATTGCTTCCACACGCCGCGCCGGGCTTGGGGCAGCCGTCAAGGCGGCGCATTCATTTGCCATCGGGCCACTGACGGCCGGGATCACACCTTGGCGTCCAGGAAGGCGCGAATGGCGGCCACGGTCGCCGCCGGCTGTTCCTCCATCAGCCAATGGCCGGACTGGGGGATGACCAGTTCCTGGACGGTGCTGGCGGCGGCGCGCGCCACCACCGCCATGGTGGGCCCGAAGGAATGGTCGCCACCGATGGCCAGGACCGGCATGGTGAGCGGCCCCTGGGCCAGGAAGGCCTGGTTGTCCTTCGCGTCCTGGTCGAAGGCCTTGAATTGCTCGAACCCGGCATGCATGGCGCCGGGACGGGCATAGAGGGCGGCGTAGTGCTGGCGCGACGCCTCGTCGAACCGGCGCGGATCGGCGGAGAACTCATTCCAGAAGCGGTCGAGATAGATGCGCTCCCGCCCCGCCACCAGCCGCTCCATATCCGGCCCGCCGAAACGGAAATGCCAAAGTAACGGGCTTTTCAGGATCTCGTCCCAGGGACCGACGCCGGGAATGGGCGCGTCCATCAGCACGAAACGCGTGACGCGGTCCCGGTTCTCCGCCGCGAAGGCGTAGCCCACCATGTTGCCGATGTCGTGGGTGACCAGGTCGACCTTGCCGATGCCCAGCGCGTCCAGCATGCCCGCGATGTCCTGGCCCTGCGTCTTCTTGTCGAAACCGCCGGTGGCCCGCGCGGACAGGCCCATGCCGCGCAGATCGGGCACGATCACGGTGTGGTCGCGCATCAGGTCGGCGGCCAGCGGCGCCCACATGTCGCCAGTCTCGCCGTAGCCATGCACCAGGACGACGGCGGGGCCGCTGCCGCAAACGCGGACGTGAAGGGTGGTGCCGTTGGTCGGAACCTCCCGCGCGTGGCATGTGGACGGGAACGGCATGACCTTGGCGCCGGCGGCACCAACGCTCAGGCACCATAAGGCGGCCACACTCGCGGCAAGCAATCTCAGCATGGGGACGGTCCTCGCGAAACCGAGGGGCCCGAACCCCTCGCCTGATTGTTTCGCCATCCCTATACCGTCTTGGGGCACCTTTGATTGTAGATGCATGTCCCGTTTGGACGATGCCGGAGGTTTTTGTTGGCGGGGCCGGCGGCCAGGGACAGGGCCGTCATGAGACGGCCGCCCGTCCCTGCCGGCGCAGGAAAAGGATCTGGGCGGCCAGGCCGATGACCAGCACGGCGAAAAGGCCCGCCTGGGCGCCGAGCAAAAGCGGCGACTTCAGGTCGGTGACCAGGGGATGGCCATCCGGGACGCGGCGCAGGGTTTCGCTGACCGTCGGCACCATCAGCAGGAAGGCCGTCAGGCTGAGGAAAATCGTCTCCAGATACCTGCCGGCGCGCCCCAGGCCGGGGACGCGGCCGACCCCATACCCGGCAAGCAACAGCAGGATGGTCACCACCGCGATGCCGTAGCTGACAGACTGGTGGGCGACCAGGAACACCGTGACGCCCCCGATCAGCATCGACACGAAATAGACGGCGCCGGGTCCCGACCGCGGCACGATCCGCCCATGGCGGATGAACATGTACAGGGCCAGCGGAATGGCGGGCAGGCTGCCGAGCGTGTGCACCCAGCCCAAGGGCGAAATTCCAAACATGTCGATCTCCAAGAGGTTCGGAAAAGAAGCGGCTGATATCAAAAACATCCGACTAGTAGGTAGGTATCTTAGGTGCGCGGCGATGCCGCCCGGTATGAGGGCGGCATCCCTATCGGGCGGAAAGCCGGTCAAGCAGGGGTGTCGTGATGACCCCGAACATCTTTGGGTCGTCATAGGCCCGTGCGGAGAGCATGGCCCCATGGACGGCGGCCATGAACGCCTCCGCCTCCGCCCGTGGGGTGCCGCTGAGACGGAGCAGCCCCTGCTGCGTCCCCCGCTCGAACACCGAGGTCAGCCAGGCCGACAGGAAGCGGAAATGGGCCCTGACCTCCAGCGCCACCTCTTCCGGCAGGATGGGCAACTCGCTGGCCAGCAGGGCGCAAATGCAGAAGGACGCGCTGGCGTCGGTGATGCACCCCTCCCAATATCCCGTATAGGCGCGGAGCTGCCCCAGCGGGTCGGAGACATGGCGCTCCAGCTCCGCGATTCCGGTGCGGGCCTCTTCGCGATAGCGGGCGATCAACGTCCGGACCAGATCCACCTTGTTGGGGAAATGGTGGTGGATGCTGGCCTTGCGGATGCCGACGACGGCGGCGATATCGGCGTAGCTGAAGCCGTTATAGCCACCCGCCATGACCAGCGACCGCGCGCAGGCCAAAATCTCATCAGCGGTGGAGGATGGAGTGCTCATGCGCGAAACCTACCTTCTAGTAGGTTGTTCGTCAAGCCCTGCGGTGGCGCCTTTCGGCTTTCCCGCTTTCGCCCGCCCCCGGCCTCCTCAGTCCCCTGACGCGGCGGTGAAAACCGCCAGCTGGGCGGCGAAGGCACGCTGGTAGGCCGGACGCGCCTCGCCCCGGGCGACATAGGCGGCGAGGTTGGGATACTCACCCAGGATGCCGGTGGCCTTCACCCGAAGCAGCACGGACACCATCAGCAGGTCGCCGGCGGTGAACCCGCCGTCCAGCCAATCGGCATCGCGCAGGTGGTTGGAGAGTTCCTCCAGTCGCCGGCGGATGGCGTCCTTAACCATGGCCCGGCGTTCCTCGAACCAGCTTTTGTCCCGCTCCAGAAACAGGACGGTCTGGAGGTCCAGGATGGGCGGCTCGACCGTGTTGAGGGCCGCGAACATCCAGCTGATCGCCCGCGCCCGGGCGGCGGGATCCCGTGGCAGCAGGCCGGCGTGGCCTTCCGCGATATGGAAGACGATCGCCCCGGACTCGAACAGCGCGAGATCGCCCTCCTCATAGGTGGGAATTTGGCCGAAGGGATGCAGCGCGCGGTGCGCGGGTTCCTTCATGGCGCTGAATGACAGGAGCCGGACATCGTACCGCCGTCCCGCCTCCTCCAGCGCCCAGCGCACGCGCATGTCCCGCGCCAGGCCGCGGCCGCGATCGGGCGACCGCTCAAAGGCGGTGATGGTGGGATTGGTGGGATTCACGGGACAACCTCCCCTGCGATTGTACGATATCTTCGCGTCGCGCGCGCCGTCACCGGAACGACGAACGGCGCGGACGCAGGCCGACACCTCCTTCACCATTTTTCTTCCGCGCGTCACGCGGCCGGCGGCGATGGCCGGCCCTTGCCGGCCACCGGCAGAGCATCCTGCAGGTGGGCCAGGAAGGCACGCACCGCCGGGTTGGCGCGGCGGCTTTCCGGCCAGACGGCGGTGATGTTGTGCCGCTCGACCGCATAGTCGGACAGCACCGGCACAAGCTCCCCACGCGCCACATAGGGTGCGGCGACAAAGTCGGCGCTGATGCCGATGCCGCCGCCGGCGACCAGGGCCGCGATCAGCGCCTCGCTGGCGTCCATGACGATGCCGGACGGGGGCACGATCTCGATTTCGCGGTCCCCGATGAGGAAGGGCCAGCGCAGCATCTGTCCGGAGCTTTGATAGCGGAGGGTCGCGGTATCGTGCCGCGCCAAGTCGTCCGGATGCGAGGGCGTCCCCCGGGCGGCCAAATAGGCCGGCGACGCGTAGCAGCAGAACCGATGAGGGGCGAGCCGCCGCGACAGCAGCCGCGTATCCGGCAGGTCACCAATCCGCACGGCGAGGTCGATCCCCTGCTCGATCAGGTCGACGAACTGGTCGCTCAAGCGCAGGTCCACCGCCACCTGGGGATGGCGCGCGCGGAACGCCGGCAGGGCCGGCGCGATCAGATGGATGCCGATGGGCAGGGACGCGGCGATGCGCAGGGTCCCCGACGGCTCCGACCGCGCGGACTTCGCCGCCTGCTCGATCTCCTCCGCCTCGCGCAGCAGCCGCAGGGCGCGTTCGTGCAGGTCACGGCCCTCCGGCGTCAGGGTCAGCGAGCGTGTCGTGCGGGTGATGAGGGCGACGCCGAGGTTTTGCTCCAGCCGCTGGATGCTCTTGCTCACCGCCGAGGGCGAAATCGACAGCGAGCGGGCGGCCGCGGTGAAGCTGCCCAGCGACCCGACACGGGCGAAGGCGATGAGGCCAGTCAGTCTTTCAAGTCCGATTTGTTCCTTCATGGAAATACTGAAGCGGTTCCCAGCCTGATTGTCAATTCAGGCAAAGGAACCAAACTATGTCCCAACTTTGAAAGCACGAAAGGAACGAGATAATGAGCGACACGATGAAAGCGGTTCGGCTGCACCAGTTCGGCGGCCCCGAGGTGCTGCGCCATGAGGATGCGCCCCGTCCCACGCCCGCGCCGGGCGAGGCGCTGGTCAAGGTCCATGCCATCGGCCTCAACCCGCCCGACTGGTACCTGCGGGACGGCTACCGTTCGCTTCCGCCCGAGTGGCAGCCGCACCCGACCTTCCCCTTGATCCTGGGGTCGGACATATCGGGTGTGATCGCGGCCGTGGCCGGCGACGTCGGGGATTTCCGCGTGGGCGATGAGGTCTATGCCATGGTGCGCTTCCCCCACCATGTCATGGAGGGCAGCAAGGCCTATGCCGAGTATGTCAGCGTCCCGGTATCGGATTTGGCCCGCAAGCCGGCCGGCATCGATCACGTCCACGCGGCCGGCGCGCCCATGTCCCTGCTCACCGCCTGGCAGTTCCTGATCGAGCTGGGGCACGACGAGCCGAACCCGTTCCAGCCCTACAAGCATGAGCCGGTGCCGCTGCGCGGCCGGACGGTGCTGATCAACGGGGCTGGCGGCGGTGTCGGACATCTGGCCGTGCAACTGGCGAAATGGCAGGGCGCGCGCGTCATCGCCGTGGCATCCGGCAAGAACGAAGGCCTGATGCGCGACCTGGGCGTCGACCGGTTCATAGACTATACCCGCACGCCGACCGAGGAGGTGGTGCGTGATGCGGACCTGGTGCTCGACACCGTCGGCGGTCCCGATACCGGCCGCTTCCTGCGCACCCTGAAGCGGGGTGGCGCGCTTTTCCCCGTCTATCCCCTGGGTTTCACCGGCCATGGGGAGGCGGAGACGCTGGGTATCACGGTTTCGACGACGCAGGTCCGCTCCAGCGGCGCGCAGCTGGATCAGGCCGCACGCCTGCTCGACAACGGCACCGTGCGGGTCGTGATCGACAGCACCTTCCCGCTGGCCCAGGCCGCCCAGGCGCATGAACGCGCCGCGCGCGGCAACATCCAGGGCAAGATCGCCCTCACCGTCGCCTGACCGGAGAGACCCAGGAGTCCGCAACCATGCTTATCGTGATGGGCCATGTCCAGGTCGCCCCCTCCGCGATGGAGGAGTTCGCCACCGACATCCAGGCGCTCGCGCGATCCGTCCGGCGGCGCGAGGGCAACCTGTCCTACGCGGTGGCGGTGGAGGATCCCAGCGCCGGCCGGTTGCTGGTCGCGGAGCGCTGGCGCGACCAGGCTTCCCTTTCCGCCCACCTCGACGCCCCTGACACGCGGGCGTTCGTGGATAAATGGCAGGGCCGGATGGCAGGCGACATCCGGAAATACGATGCCGCGAACGAGCGACCCTTGATGGACGGGTGAGGCGCGAAGTGTTTCGCCACGGGACGGCCCAGATCAGTCCCGAGGGACCAAGCTGGGCCGTTCCCTCTTGCACGATGATCAGTAGGTGACGCGCGCGGTGAAGCTAAGGCGCCGGTCTGAGATCGTGGCGGTGCGGGGGCGCGTCGCGATGCCGAAATACGACTGCTTGAGCGCGTTGTTGATGTTGCGCGCGTCAACGCCCAGCGAGAAGTTCTGGGTCACCTGGTAAGTCAGGGAACCATCGAGCTGACCATAGGGCTGATCAAAGATGGGAAGGTTGCCGGTACCCACACCCGCCGTCGTCTCGACAAACTTGCTGCGCCAGTTGTAGGCGAGCCGAAGCGACAGCGGACCCTTCTCGTAAATGCCGATCAGGTTGTAGCTGTACCTCGACAACAGCTCCAGCGGCACGCTGGTGACGGGACCCGACGTCGCCGGGCTGGGCGCCTGGGAGTCGACATAGGTGAAGTTCGCCTGGATCCCGAGGCCGTCCAGCGGGTCGGGCAGGAAATCGAAGAACTGCTGGAATGAGAATTCGGCGCCCTTCACCTCCGCATCGGCCGCATTGGTGTAGGACGTGACTTGGTAGGTGTAGGTCTTGCCGTCCGGGAAGGTGATGTCGCGCGGCGTGATCGCGGTCTGGATGTAGCCGTTGATCTTCTTATAGAAGCCCGCGACCGACACGTACTCCTGGTCCGAGAAATACCATTCCAGCGAGGCGTCAAGGTTACGCGACGTCATCGGCTTGAGCAGCGGGTTGCCGCCGGTCGCGGTATGGATCTCGGCATGTTGCGACGGCCCAGGCTCGGTCAGCGTCAAGCTGGGGTTCAACTGCGAGAAGGTGGGCGCGGCCAGGTTGGTCGACGCCGCCAGGCGGACCTGCAGGGCATCCGTCAGGTGATAGCGCAGGTTCAGGCTGGGCAAGGCCTTGGTGTAGGTGTCCTGGAACGCGATGGTGGCGTATTGGGGATTGCCGGTCGCCGTCGATCCGTCCGGCTGCGCGATCTGCGGCACCTGCTGGTAGTACCCGGACACGCCCAGATTGGTCGTGACGATGCGCACCCCGATATTGCCATCCAGTGGAATGGACAGGGGGCTGGCGTCGAAATAGGCGGCGGCGTATTCCGCGTAGGTCTGCTGGCTCTGCGCGTTCGAGCCGCTGGGAAGGAAGGGCGGCGCGCCGCTGAGCCCGAAGGCCGACAGGGTGTTGGCGTAGTTGCCGATGGTCTCCAGCGGGAAGGTGACCACGCTGCCGAACACATTCGCGTCGCCGCGGAAGATGTCGCTCAGGTCGTAATTCACAAGCCCGCCCCGGCCATTGACGCTGGAATAGCGATAGCCGGTGTCCCGGGTCGAATTCGTCCTGTCCGTGTACCGGAAACCGGCGCGCAGGGATTTCAGGAGGCTGTTGTCGAAGCTGTACTTGACATCCAGCCGGCCGCTTTTCTCCTCACCGATGGAATTGGAGAAGTCGTCGAGGAAGCCGTTGTTGGAATAAAGCGCGGTATTGGTCGTCTGGCTGGCCGGGATGGTGGAGAACGACGCCACGTCCCCCGATATGTTTTGATGGAAAACGGTATTCGGACCGTTGGTGATGACGATGAAATTGCTTTGGCTGGTGTCCGACCGGATGTATTGGCCATCCGCCGTGATCTCCAGGTTCGGCATCGGCGTCCAATGCGCCTTCAGCGAATAGTCGGTCGTGGTCGAATCGCGCGTCGTCAGGCTGGCGTAGGACCCCAGGGGAACGTCTTCCCACGTGCCGCTGATGAAATCGCCATTGCCGGCGAATTTGAAGTCGGCGCCCGGTAGCGGCGTGATGGGCCCGTCCCCCGTGGTGGCGAAGAAGGCGTTGCCCCGGATGTTGAACTTGTAATTGTTGCGCAGCACCTCGCCCGTGAAATCCAGGGTGTCCGTTGGCTTCCACTGCAGGGCGACGTCCGTGCCGAAGCGCTGCCGGTCGCCGTAATTCTTATTCAGGCCGCCGCCGTGCGGAATGGTGGTGAGTTGGCCCGAGCGGCCCATGGCCGCCGCCGTCGCCGCGTCGGAAGGGTTGACGAAACTGCCGTCGGGATTGCGGCTCTGGTTCAGGGTGTAGAAGGGTTCGGTCGTGATCTGGTCGTCGCGGAAATAGTCCTTCTGGTAGGCGATGTCGGCCAGCAGACCGATCTCGCCGATGCCCGTGTTCCAGCGATCGCTCATCAGCACCGAGCCGGATGGCCCGGTCTTGTCGGCCAGGTCGTAATAATTGCCCGTGATCCCGCCGGCGAACTTGAAGCCGTCGAAGTCGAAGGGCTTGCGCGTGCGGAAGTTGATGACGCCGCTGAGCTGCCCTTCGATCTGTTCGGCCGACGGATTCTTGTAGACGTCGATGCCCGCCAGCAATTCGGCCGGCACGTCTTCGAGGTTGAGGATGTCGACACCGCCGGCGGTGAAAATATCCCGGCCGTTCAATTCGGTGCGCACCTGGGTCAACCCCCGGATGGCGACCGAGCTGCCCTCACCGTAATTGCGCTGGATCTGGATGCCGGCAACCCGCTGCAACGCCTCGGCGACGTTGCGGTCGGGAAGCTTGCCGATGTCTTCGGCGACGATGGAATCGACGATCTCCGGCGCATCGCGCTTGATCGCCTCCGCCGATTTCAAGCTCGCGCGGACCCCCGTGACGACGATCTCGTTCAGGTCCCCCTGATCGTTCGCCGAGGCCGTGCCGGCGGTGGTGGCCGCAGTGGCGGCCGTCTGCGCGATGGCCGGTGCGGACCAGATCAACGCCAGCGGCAACGGCAAGCCGGCCAGCAGCGGCATGAGTCTCGATGAATGGCGCCCACGCGACATGTGCGTTCTCCCCTGATGATTTTTATGCCCGGAATGGTTTTCACCAGTACAATTCAATTATCATATATGCAATACAAATTTTGAGAGCAGGTCGCTCATGGATCGAGCCGCCAGACGCGCGCCGTGGCGCCGGGGCCCCCAAGGCTTTCCGAGCCGCCGGAATGTGGGGTATCGATGGGACGCGACCGCGTTGATGATCAGGGGGAACCACATGACCCGAGCGGGCCCTAAGGGCACCTATGCCGCGCCGGCCATAGAAAAGGCGTTTGAAATCCTTGAGATGCTGGCGGAGCACCGCGACGGGGCACTGGTCAGCGAGATGGCGGCGCACCTCAATCGCTCGGTCGGGGAGCTGTTCCGTGTCGTCATCGTGATGGAACAGCTGGGCTATCTTCAGAAGTCCGCCAAGTCGGATCGCTATACGGCGGCCTACAAGCTGCTCGACCTCGCCTACCGCGCGACGCCCACGCAGAATCTTTTGAACGCGGCGCTTCCCGAGATGCGGCGGCTGGCGATCGAGACGGGACAGTCCTGCCATTTCGTCGTCCCCAACGGTGGCGAAGGGCTGGTCATCGCGCGGGAGGAAAATCCCGGCACGCGGGGATTCTCCCTACGGCTGGGTGCGGCGATCGACATGCTCAAGAGCTGCTCGGGCCAGGTGATCCTGGCCTTTTCCAAGCCGGAACAGGCCGACCGCATCATCGCCGAGGCCGAGGCGATTCAGGGCGTGTCGGCCGACCGCGACGGGTTGGGCCAGCGGCTGGACACCATCCGGCGGGACGGCTTCGATCACCGCAAGAGCCCGATCACCCACGGCGTGACCGACATCAGTTACCCCGTGTTTGGATTCGACCGGGATATCGCCGGCGCGCTGACCATTCCCTTCCTGGCGCTGATCGACGGATCGCAGAAGGTCGACTTCGAAACGGCCCAGGGGCTGCTGCGCGGCGCCGCCGGAAACATCTCGGCCACGCTTGGCTACATGCCCGCCAAGCCGGACACCGCCCCCTCGCGTTGACAGCGGGAACACCGCCGGCGTCGAAAGGCCCCGCCCGGGAACTGGCTGGCGCCGGGCCGGGTCACTGCTTGGCCAAGCTGAAAATACGATCCGCCGGCACCCACTTCTGACCCGGCTTGGCCCAGGGCAAGCGGCGCTGGAACGTGTCCATCAGCGCTTCCCAGGCCTGGACATCCGGGTCGGCGGCGTCCGCCGCGGCCTGGGCCGCCGGGTCGTAGTCCTCCGTCACCTCCACGATCATCGCCAGCCGGTCGCCGCAGAGATGGATTTCCATGTCCAGGATGCCGGCCCGGCGGATGGCGCCCAGCACCGCCGGCGGCACCTGGCCGGGCGCGTGCCACTGGCGGTAACGCTCGATCAAAACGGGATCGGATTTCAAATCCAGCATCAGGACATGACGGGTCATGGACGTCCTTTCCTCCTAGGTCCCATACCGGGGGGCGCACGGCGCGCGGCGCTTCCCCTCGCCGTAGACCAAAGCTTTTCAGAAAACGGACTTGTTATAAATATGCTTAATCGCTAAAGTTAACGTTAACTGCCGCGCGAAACAGGCCAAGGGCCCCGCGTCGGCGCACCTTGGGGAGAGGCGCGCATCTTGACCGCCCGCATGAAAGACATCGCGCTGGAACTGGGGCTGTCGGTCGTCACGGTGTCCAAGGCCCTGCGCGCGCATCCGGATATCGGGGAAGCGACCCGCCGCCGCGTGCTGGAGCGGGTGGCGGAGCTGGGGTATCAGCCTAACCTGATGGCGCGGTCGCTGGTCACCGGCCAGACCTGGACCGTCGGCCTGATCGTCCCCGACCTCCTCCATCCGTTCTTCGCGGGCATCGCCAAGGCCATCTCCAACGATATCCGGGCCCACGGATACGGGCTGCTGATCTCCTCCTCCGATGAAGAGCCGGATGCGGAGCGGCAGCAAATCCGCAATCTGCTGGCCCGGCAGGTGGATGTGATCGTGCTGGCCTCCACCCAGACGACCATGGACGGCCTGCGGGAGATCAAGCGGCGGGGCACACCCTGCATTTTGCTGGATAGACGGTTCGCGGGCGCCGAGGCCCATTTCGTCGGCAACGACGACGAGGCGGTGGGCACGCTGGCCACCGCGCATCTCATCGCGCAAGGATGCCGGCGCATCGCCCATCTGCGCGGGCCGGAGGTGAGCACGGCGGCCGGGCGCCTGTCCGGCTACCGGCAGGCGCTGGCCCAGCAGGGGCTGGCGGCGCCGCCGGAACTGGTGATGGACCTGGGGCCGTCGGGCGACCACCGGGGCGAGGAAGCCGGCTATACCGCGACACGGCGACTGCTGGCGCTGTCCCCCGCCCGGACGGCCTGTTTTGCTACAACGACCCCTCCGCCCTGGGCGCCATGCGCGCCGTGCTGGAGGCGGGACTGCGCGTGCCGGACGACATCGCCATCATCGGCTGCGGCAACCTTTCCTACGCCGACTTCCTGCGCGTCCCCCTTTCCTCCGTCGACCAGGGCGCCGAAGCCATCGGCCGGCGCGTGGCCGAGCTGGCCACCAGCCTGGCCGGCACGAAGAACGCGGCACCGCCGCCCCATGTCGATCTCGTGCCGCCGCGCCTGGTGGCGCGCGCCTCCACCATCCGGTTCCCGAAGGGATAACAGCTTATGGTCAGCCCGACGCGTCGGGACCTCGTCCGCTATGCCGGCGCGGTCTCAGCCCTCACCCTGTCCGCCGGACCGGCCGCCGCCAAGGCGCGGGCCGAGGCCGGCCCGTTCCAGCCCACCTGGGACTCCCTGGCCGCCGGGTACCAGGCGCCGGTCTGGTTCCGCGACGCCAAGTTCGGCATCTGGGCCCATTGGGGGCCGCAATGCGCGCCGGAGTTCGGCGACTGGTACGCCCGCCGCATGTACATGCAGGGGGATCCCAGCTACGAACACCATGTCAAAACCTACGGCCACCCCACGCAATTCGGCTTCATGGAGCTGATCAACCGCTGGAAGGCGGAGCGGTGGGATCCGGAGGAGCTGACCAAGCTCTACAAGGCGGCGGGCGCCAAGTACCTGGTGTCCATGGCCTGCCATCATGACAACTTCGACAACTTCGACTCCCGCCACCATGCCTGGAACGCCACGCGGGTGGGCCCGGGCAAGGACATCGTGGGCGGCTGGGCCGCCGCCGCGCGCAAGCACGGCTTGCGCTTCGGCGTCAGCAACCACGCCAGCCATGCCTGGCACTGGTACCAGACGGCCTATGGCTATGACGCCACCGGTTCCCGGGCGGGCCAGCGCTACGACGCCTTCCGCCTGACCAAGGCCGATGGCGCTGGAAAATGGTGGCGGGGCCTGGACCCCCAGGATCTGTATACCGGACGCAGTATCGTGATTCCGGACGGCATCACCGACCAGGCCGCCATGACCGCCTGGCATCAGGCCCACGATGGCGTGTGGGATGAATCCGTGCCGCCCAACCGGGCCTTCGCCGAAACCTGGCTGAAGCGGTGCCAGGACCTGATGGACCGCTATCAGCCGGACCTGGTCTATTTCGACGACACCGGCCTGCCCCTGGGCGCATACGGCCTGCGCGCCACCGCCCATTATTACAATCAGAGCGTGGCCCGGAAGGGCGCCGTCGACGTGGTCGTGAACTGCAAGGAACTGACGGACCTGCAGCGCCGCGCCGTGGTGGCCGACATCGAGCGGGGGTTCAGCGACCACATCGTGCCGGAGCCCTGGCAGACCGACACCTGCCTGGGCGACTGGCACTACAGCCGCCCGCTTTATGAGCGCAAGGGTTACCTCACCGCCCTGCAAGTGGTGCAGCGCCTGGTGGACGTGGTCAGCAAGAACGGCTGCCTGCTGTTGAACGTACCGGTCCGCAGCGACGGCACCATCGATGAGCTGGAACGCGGCATCCTGGAGGATCTGGTGGGCTGGATGGCGGCAAACAGCGAGGGGATTTTCGACTCCCGCCCCTGGACAAGCTATGGCGAAGGCCCGACGGAAGTCGCGGCGGGCAAGTTCAACGAGGCGAAGCTGCGTCCCTTCACGGCGGAGGACATCCGCTTCATGGTGAAGGGCGACACCCTCTACGCCTATGCCCAGGAATGGCCAGCCGGGAAGTCCCTGACCATCCGGACCCTGACGACGGCGGCCCGCCCCATCCAGCGCGTCGACCTGCTGGGCGGCGGCGCCCTGGAGTTCAAGCAGGGCGACGACGGCGTCACCGTGACCCTGCCGGACCGGCGGCCGACCTTCACCCCCGCCTTCCGCATCCGATAAGCGCCGGCCCGACGGGGCCAGAACAGATCATGTGAGACAGATATGGCATCGCGTTTTCCAGCCGGTTTCCGGCGCCAGGCGCTGCGCGCGCTGCTGGCCACCTTGTTGTGCACCGTGTCCATGGGCGTGGCCGACGCGCGGGAGGCGCAGGTGCCCGCCAGCTGGCCGGGCCCGGACCAGCTGTTCGTCGGCGCCTGCTACCAGCCGATCGACCGCACGCCGGCGCAGATCGACCAGGACATCGCCATCATGAAGCACGCGGGCTTCACCGTGGTGCGCATGGGCGACCTGTCCTGGGATTCGTTCGAGCCGGCGCAGGGCAAGTTCACCTTCGACTGGTTCGACGCCGTGCTGGACAAGATGCACGCCGCCGGCATCCGGGTGATCCTGGACATCCCGGGCACGCCCGCCCCCATTTGGCTGCACCGCGCCTATCCAGGCGTCGACATCGTCAACCAGGCGGGCGCGAGGCTGCCGCCGGCGGAACGCTACATGGACAACATCAGCGATCCGGACTACGTGCGCGAGGCCGGCATCCTGGCCGAAGCCCTGACCAAGCGCTATGCCCACCATCCGGCGGTGATCGCCGTGGGATACGACAATGAGATCGGCAACGGCTTCATGTCCTATTCCGAGGCCGACCGGCAGCGCTTCATCACCTGGCTGCGCGCCAAGTACGGCAGCATCGATGCCCTGAACAAGGCCTGGGCGACGCAGCGCTGGTCCCGCCGCCTCAACGATTTCGAGGATGTCGACCTCCCCCTGGCCGACGGGCCCGGCCCGGCGGAGCGCTTCCTGGACCTGCACCGCTATTGGTCCGACGTCACCGTGGACCGGCTGAAGGAGCTGGACGCGATCCGCCGCCGCGCCATGCCGGACCTGCCCACCCTCTCCAACCTCTGGGACTATGCGCCCCGGCGCGGCTTCGATTATCTGGCGACCTACAAATCCTACGTCTCCTACGGCGCGGAGGGGTTCTATCCCGCCGACCCCATAGGCGGGGCGTTCAATGCCCTGATGACCAAGGGCGATCTGCCCACCCCCATCTGGTTCAACGAGTTCACCGCCGGCGGCGGGGGCGACTACGGCACGCCCGGCCGCAGCCGCATGTACGCCTACCTTGGGCTGCTGCTGGGGGCGCAGGGCATCCTGGCCTGGACCTTCAACAGCCACCTGGGCGGGGAGGAGCAGGCCCTGTTCGGCCTGGTCGACCACGACGGCACGCCGTCCTGGAAGGTGGACGAGTTCGGCCGCATCGCCGGGGAGTTCAAGCGGCTTTCCCGCTACGGCTTCCCGCGCCACACCCATCCCGAGGTGGCCATCGCCTATTCCTTCGAATCCGCCATCGCCTCCCACCCCAACGGACCGTCCAGCACCACGCGGCAGTATTTCCAGGGCGCCTATGGGGACATGGTGCAGGCGGCGTTCGAGCCGCTGTTCAAGGCCAACATCGACACCGCCATCATCAACATCGGGCACGACACGCTGGCACCCTACAAGCTGGTGGTCATCCCCGCCGACTATGTGATGGACCCGGCCAGCGCCAAGGCCGTGCGGGATTATGTCCAGAACGGCGGCACGGTGCTGATGACCGGCTATTCGGCCAAGGTGGACGAGCACGCGCAGTGGTTCGACACACCCCTGCCGGGCCGCCTGTCCGACGTGTTCGGCCTGAAGACCAACGCGTTCTACCGGTTGGAGGCGCCGCTGAGCTACAGCCTGGGCTCGGCATCGACGCCAACCACCACGCATTATTATGAGGTGCTGGCGCCGACGACGGCGACCGTGCTGGCGACCTTCGACAACACGCCCGACCATACGCCGGCCGTCACCGCCAACAAGTTCGGCAAGGGCACCGCCCTGTACCTGGCGACGGAGCCCGCCCCCGCCGCCATGGCGCCGGTGC
Organism: Nitrospirillum guaranorum; assembly: GCF_034653275.1. Classification (NCBI taxonomy): domain Bacteria; kingdom Pseudomonadati; phylum Pseudomonadota; class Alphaproteobacteria; order Rhodospirillales; family Azospirillaceae; genus Nitrospirillum; species Nitrospirillum guaranorum. The sequence continues at coordinate 2,265,541 of NZ_JAYEES010000003.1, forward strand.
TGGGCTACGCCTACGGCCTGGCGGGCGTGCACCAGGGGCCGCAAACCCCGGAGGGCGTTTACGCCCGGGTGGTGGATGGGCGAACGCTGTATGTGAACACGACGCGGGAAACGCAGCGCGTGGCCATCACGGGCGCCAAGACCGGGCTCGTCAGCAATCGGCGCTATGAGGGCACCCTGGTGCTGGGCCCTTGGGAATCCGAACTGCTGCCCTGACCGTGACGGGGCCGCCGCCCGGCGCCTGCCGGGCGGCGGCTGTGATCTCAGCCCTGGGCGGCCATGCGGCGGGCCACGTCGGCGGCGCTGATGCCCTCAAGCGCCAGGCCGAAGGCGGTACCTTCATCGATCAGGCGGCGGAGCTGCTGGGTCAGCGCGATCCGGGTGTAGCGGCCGGTCAGCGGCGGCAGCGCGGCGATGCCGTCGGCGATCTCATGGGCGCGGGCGAGCAGGCGCTTAGCCGGCACGATCTCGTTGACGACGCCCCAGTCCTGCGCCGTCTGGGCGTCCAGCACCTGGCGGGTGAGCAGGAAGTAGCGGCCCCGGACCGAGCCGATAACATGCGGCCACAGCAGGTGCATGCCGTCGCCGGGCACGATGCCGAACTCGAAGTGCGGCTTGTCCTGGAACACGGTGTCCGGCGTCGCCAGGATGATGTCAGTCAACAGCGCGTATTCGCTGTGCAGCAAGACCGGGCCGTTCAGCGCCGTGATCATGGGCACTTCGATGTCAAGGATGTTGGACAGCACCTTGCGGCCCTCGCGCAGGATCTTGTCGTAGCCCTGGGGCGTGAAGAAGTCGAAGCCCTCGGGGTTGATCATGTCCATGAAGGCGTCGCCCGTACCGGTCAGGATCACCGCGCGGTTGTCCCGGTCCTCGCCAATCTGGTGGAACAGCTCCACGAACTGCTCATGCGTATGCCCGTTGAAGACGAGCTTGCCGCCATCGGTGTGCAGGGCGACTTCCAGGACGCCATTGTCCTTGCGCGTCAGGCGGGCGTTGGGGAAAGCGTCGCGATAGGTCTCGAACTTGGCCATGGTACTGATCCCTGATCTCAAGCCGTCCGGAAGTGGCGGCGTGACGGATTAGTTAGGCCAACCCAGGACGGGACGGACGAGGGCGCGGGGCGATATGGCTTATTCCAGCGGGGAATAGGGCTCGGCCATCACCGCTTCCACGAAGCGGGCGAATTCGCGTGCCTTGGTGCTGGCCATGCGGCCCCCGGGGAAAATCGCCCAGAGGTCGAGGGCAGGCAGGGCCCAGTCCCGCAGCACCCGCCGTACCGCGCCGCTGGCGAGTTCCGGCGCGAACATCCAGTCCGAAGCGATCGTCAGCCCCATGTCAGCCAGCACCGCCGCCCGCTGCCCCTCGGCGGCACTCACCTTGACGCGCCCGCGCACGGAAACCGACGCCTCGGTGCCCTCACGGCTGAAGCACCACACCGTGGGCAGGTGGCTGTGGATCACGGCCTCGTGCCCGGCCAGGTCGGCGGGGCTCCGTGGCTCTCCCCGGCGCGCCAGATAGGCCGGCGTGGCCAATACGGAGCGCGGGCCCATCGCCAGCTTACGCGCGACCGCGGAGGAATCGGGCAGCGCGCCCATCCGCAACGACACGTCGATGCCCTCGGCAACCAAATCGATGACGCGGTCGTCAAGGATCACGTCGATCTCAAGCTCGGGATGCTGTTCTAGGAAACGCGGCAGCTGCGGCACGATATGCAGGCGGGCGAAGGTGGTCGCGGCCGAAATCCGCAAGCAGCCGGACAGCCCCGCCCCCGCGCCGCGCGCGGCCAGGTCCGCCTCATCGGCCTCCCGAATGGCGGCCTTGGCCCGCTCATAGAAGCGGTGGCCTGCCTCGGTCGGGCTCAGCCCATGGGTCGAGCGGATCAGCAGGTTGACCTGAAGCCGGTCTTCCAGCTGGGCGATCGTCTTCGACACGGCGGGCTGGCCGACGCTCAGCTGCCGCGCCGCCGCCGAGAAGGAGCCGGTCTCCACCACGCGCACGAACGCCGCCATCGCTTGATATCGGTCCACGTCATTCCTCCTTGGAATGAACATTATCGCCCAGAGCCCACTGCCCCGTCGAGCACGGAAGAGGCACTCATGGTCATGCCTTCGGATGGACCGAAGGGGCGAGGAGATCGAGATGATGGTCCGCTGGCTGATGGGAACCGCCGTCGCACCATCCCTGCTGGACGGGATCCTCGCCTTTCAAATCACCGGCAGCCCGGTCCCAGTGCTTCTCGCGCTGGCGGCGCCAATCCTGCGCGCGGGGCTGCGTCACAAGGAAGACCACCATGCTTGAGGTTTATGCCTTCGCCACGCCCAACAGCATAAAGGTGCCGATCGCGCTGGAGGAGCTGGGGCTTGATTATGAGTTGCACCCCATCAACGTCCGCCAGGGTGAACAGAAGGCGCCCGATTTCGTCGCGCTGAACCCGAACGCCAAGGTGCCGGTACTGGTCGATGGCCATCTTGTCCTGACCGAGTCCGCCGCCATCCTGGTCCATCTGGCCGAGAAGACCGGCCGCCTGTTGCCAGTCTCCGGCGATGGCCGGGCGCGGGTGTTCGAGCAGCTTTTCTTCCATGCCTCGGGGCTGAGTCCGGCCTTCGGCCAGTCGGGCTTCTTCCAGCGCTCCGCCGCCGAGCCGCAGCCCATCGCGATCGAGCGCTTCCTGGGTGAGGCCAAGCGCACCGTGTCCGTGCTGGACGGGCTGCTGTCACGGCATCGCTACGCCGCCGGCGACACCTTTACCATCGCCGACATCGCCCATTTCGGCTGGCTTTGGCGGCGCGAGTTCGCCGGCGTCGGGCTGGAGGACACGCCCCATGTCGCGCGCTGGTACGCCCACGTCGCGGCGCGCCCCGCCGTCCAGCGCGCCCTTTCCCGCGTCAACGCCCTGCTGCCTTCCGTCTGACCCGCAATTCCGGTGGGGAATAAGCCCCGCCCCCCTTTCTCGGAGACATCCCATGTCCCTTCAGTCCAAGCTCGACGCCTTCAAGGCGGACTTCGAAGCCGGCAAGCCGCCCTACAGCGTGCCGCCGTCGGTAATCGAGACCATGCACCGCGCGACCGCCGAACTCATCGCCAGTGGTGCCGCCACGCGCGCCTTGAAGGCCGGCGACCAAGCCCCCCGCTTCACGCTGCACGATCCCGAGGGCAAGCCCGTCTCATCGGCGGCGTTGCTGGCCAGGGGACCGCTGGTGGTGAGCTTCTATCGCGGTGTGTGGTGCCCCTACTGCAATATGGAACTGCAGGCGCTTCAGGCCGCCCTGCCGGCGTTCGAGGCGCTGGGCGCCAGCCTGGTCGCCCTCTCTCCCCAGCTGCCGGTGAACAGCCGCAAGTCCGCCCGCCAGAACGCGCTCAGTTTCCCCATCCTGTCCGACACGCACAACGACGTGGCCGCCGCCTTCGGCCTTCGCTTCGCCCTGCCCGGCTACCTTGTTGATCTCTACAGGGGCCTGAGGAACGATCTCCCGGCCTTCAACGGCGACCAGAGCTGGACGCTGCCGATGCCGGCCCGCTACGTCATCGCGCCGGACGGGACCATCCTCTACGCCGAGGTCAATCCCGACTACACCCACCGGCCCGAGCCCGAGGACATGCTGCCGGCCCTGCGCCGCGCCGCCGGCGTCGCCGCTTGAGCCCATAAGCCACTTCCTAGATTTTAGCCTCGCGCAGCAGGCGCACCGCGGCATCGCAGGCGCGGGCCGTCAGGGCCATGTAGGTCAGCGACGGGTTCTGGCAGGCCGATGAGGCCATGGCGGCGCCGTCGCTGACAAAGACGTTGGGCACGTCATGCAGCTGGTTCCAGCGGTTGGTGACGGAGGCGCGCGGGTCGTCGCCCATCATGGCGCCACCCATCTCGTGGATGGCGCTGCCGCCAACGCCGGGACGGTCCAGGGACAGCACGACCTTGCCGCCCGCCGCCGTCAGCATGGCGCTGGCCTCGCGCCCCGCGTCGGCCAGGGCTTTCCGCTCGTTCTCGCCATGGGTGAAGTCGATCTTCAGCAGCGGCGCGCCCACGGCGTCCGTCTTCACCGGATCCAGCGTCAGGCGGTTGGTCGGCCGTGGCAGGCTTTCCGCGAAGGAAACCAGCACCATGCGCCAGCCGCCCGGGCCGCGCATCGCGGCCTTGAAGTCCGTGCCCACGCCCGCCTCGCGCTTGGCCCGCGTCCAGGTGCTGCGCAGGGCGCCGCCCTGGAAGCTGTAGCCCCGCAGGAAGTCGCCCTCCTGCCGATCCAGGTTGCGGAAGCGCGGAATGACGATGCCCGTGGGCCGGTTGCCGTACGTCGTGCGGTCCTGGAAGCGGTCGAACAGGGCGACGGCCCCCACCGTGGTCGCATGGTCCATGATGTGGGTGCCCAGCTGGCCGCTGGAATTGCCCAGCCCCATGGGGAAGGCATCGGACCGCGAGCGCAACAGCAGGTGGTTGGTGTTGAAGGCGCCGGCGTTGAGGAAGACGATGCGGGCGGTATGCCGCCGCCGTTCCCCCGTCTTCACATTCAGCACCGAGACGCCGGTCGCCCGCCGCGTCCGGGCATCATAATCCACCCGCTCCACCACCGTGTCGGTGACCAGGGTCAGGTTGCCCGTCTTCTGGGCCGCCGGCAGGGTGGAACTCTGCGTGCTGAAATAGGCGCCGTAGGAGCACCCGCGCGCGCAGATGGAGCGGTACTGGCAGGCGGACCGCCCTTCCTTCTCCCGTGTCAGGTTGGCGGTGCGACCGATGGTCAGGCGCCGCTCGGGCCAGCGCCGCTCGATGATCCCCTTGGTGTATTGTTCCAGCACGTTCAGGGCCATGGGCGGCTGGTAAACACCGTCGGGCAGGGAGGCCACGCCCTCCGCCTGGCCGGACACGCCGATGAAGCGTTCCACATGATCATACCACGGCGCCAGGTCGGCATAGCGGATGGGCCAGTCGCTGCCGTGGCCATCCTTCTTGTTGGCGCCGAAGTCATAATCGCTCATGCGGTAGGACTGGCGGCCCCAGGTCAGGGAGCGCCCGCCCAGCTGGTAGCCGCGCCACCAGTTGAATTCCGTGCCCTCCGCCACCGAATAGGGGTTGTCCCTGTCGTTCACGAAATGGTTCTGCGTGAACTCGGTGAAGTGCCGGTTCTTGGACTGGACGGCGAAATCGCGCGCGTAGAGCGCCGCGTCGCCCTCACCCCGGAAGGGCATTTCCCAGGGCGCCAGGGTTTCGGTCACGTAACCGCCGCCATGCTCGATCATGCGGCCGCGTTCGACCATCAGGACCTTCAGGCCCTTCTCCGTCAGTTCCTTGGCGGCCCAGCCCCCGGTGATGCCGGAACCGACCACGATCGCGTCAAACTCTGTGCTCATCCGAAGTCCACCGCCGTCCAATCGTTAGACCAGGCCCGCCCATGGGGGCCGACCGGCACGTCCGGGTCCCAATGCCCGGGAACGAGCTCGTATTGCAGTTCCTGCGAGGCGCCAGCCTCGGAGGTGTAGTACCCGGTGACGATCAGCCCCTTCAGCAGGCGCCAGGGCGATGCCTGGCCGCCGGGCGCGTAAGCGGCGCCGTCCAGGGCCGTCAGCGCCTGTAGCTGGACGGCGGGCGCCGCCGCCAGGAAGGCGCCACCCGCCTTCAGATCCAGCTCGAACATCAGCCAGTCCAGCACGGTGGCATCGGCCGGGCCCGCGCCGCCTGTGAAGCGGGCGGCGGGAACGGGCGCGCCCGCGCCTTCCAAACCATGGGCCAGCGCCAGGGTGACAAAGGCCGGCACACCCACCGCCAGCGCGCCGGGCGTGTCGCTGTCCGGTATCGTCAGGTCGGCCACCCGGTCCAGCAGCGCCCGCTGCGACGGTGCCAAGGCCTTGGCGGCGGGCGCGTCCGTACCGGTCTTGACCTGGGCCCAAAGGGCGGCGGGCGTCAGCGCGGCGCCGACGGCCGCCATGGCCATCAGGAACTGGCGCCGGCCAGCGCCCCCCGCATCGCGAGTACGATGATCCATGGGTTATCCCTCCCGAAGGGTCCGGCGGCGCGCCCGGGCACCACCGCCGACCATGTTCAGAACTTGGCTTCCGCCTGTATGCCCACCATCCGGCGGGCGTTGGGATCGATCGCCTGCCACAGCCCGCCCTGGGCGAAGGCCGTGGTGGGGTACAGTTGGGTCGGATATACCTTGTCGCCCAGATTGCGGCCAAACAAGCCCACCGACCAGCCGTCCTCGGACTTCAGGGTCAGCCGGGCGTTGAAGATAGTCTGGCCGGGGACGACGTAGACCGGGTCCGCCGACAGATACATGGATTGCTTGGTCCGGATGGTGGCGTCCGCCCCCAGGACCAGGTTGTAGGTGTCGGACAGGCTGAACTGCCGCTCGGCCGAGATGGTCATCTTGAACTTGGGCGCGTAGTTCAGCTGCTTGTTGGACATGTCCGACCCGTCGGCGCCGATGAAGCCCTGCGGGTATTCGGCGATATTCACGATGCCGGAGACGTTGACGGTCGTGTCCGGGAAGGGGTGGCCGAAGATTTCCCACTCGAAGCCCTTGGTGACGACCTTGGACACGTTGATGTTGGAGCAGTTCAGGCCGTTGATGCTGGAAACGCACGACTGGGTCTGGAAGTCCTGCACGTCGGTGTAGAACAGGTCGGCATCGACGTAGAGACGGCCGTCGAACATGGTCTTCTTCACCCCCACCTCGAACCCGAGGGGACGTTCCGCCTTGATGGGGTCCAGGGTGTGGTCGGTGGTCGTCAGCTGGTCGTTGATCTGCGGCGCCTTGTAACCGGTGGACGCCGTCGCGTAGACCATGGTGTCCCGGTCGAAATCATGCTGTATGCCCGCGCGCCAGGTGGCCGCGTTGGCGTAGCCGGTCGCGGCGAAGGTGTCCGGCACGCCGGCGTTGACGGGGTCGGCCTCTTCCTCGTGAACGCGGGAATGCGTGAAGCGCAGGCCGCCGATCAACCGGGTTTCCGGTTCCAGGTACCAGGTGGCGTTGCCGAACGCGGCATAGTCTTCACTATCGGCGTGGATGATTTGCGAACCATCCGCGATTGTGAGGTCCATGCCCACGGCCGCCGGGTGGATGATCAGCAGCGCCGGCTTGGAATTGGCGAAGGTGGTGCGCTGGTAATACAAGCCCCCCACCCATTCCAGGTCCCGGTTGTCGGATGAGGTCAGGCGCAGTTCCTGCGAGAACAAGGAATGATTGCTCACCTGCGGGGTGGTGGTGGTGCCGGAATAAAGCGCCACGACCGGGAAGCAGTCCGCGAAATTGCAGTTCTGCATGTACTGGCGCGCCACCGACGGCGTGATGCCGATCAGGTCGACGGCGGTGGTGTCGTGCAGGCGGCGCCCGGCGGTGATGGAGGTCAGCGTCATGCCGTTCAGGTCGAGGTCGAACTGGCCCGACACGCCGCCGATCTGCGCCCTGTCATACAGCCCCTGCTCGTTGCATTGGCTGGTGTTGGAGGCGGAGGGCACGATGCCGCACGCCCCCAGCGCCTGGGCCAGCGGCGAGCCGGCGGTGGCCGCCCGATAGATCAGGCCGCCCGGATCCCGGTCGTCGGTCTTGTTGTAGTCGCCGATCAGGTTGAACGTCAGCTTGTCGGACAGCTGAGCCAGGTAACGGGCGCGGAGACCGTAGTTGCTCTGGTCCTCATCCTTGCCCGTGACGGTGTCGTTGGTCAGGCCCGAGTTGTCGTAGAAGTGCGCGGCCAGGCGCAGGGCCGAATTGCTGGTGACCGGCACGTTCAGGGCGGCGCGCACGACATCGCGGGAATATCCCGAGCCCAGGCCGGTGAGGCCGAATTCCGTGGTGACATAGCCCGAGGTCTCCCCCAGGACGGGCGCCTTGGTGGTGATGTTGACCAAGCCGGCCGACACGGAGCTGCCGAACAGTGTGCCCTGCGGGCCCTTCAGCACCTCCACCCGCTCGGTATCGAAAATGTCCGAAACCGGCACGTTGCCCAACACGACGCCGTCCAGCACGATGCTGACGGAGCTGGCCGCCGTGGCGTTGCCCACCTGGTTGGTGCCGATGCCACGGACGAAACCACCACCACCGGGTGCGGCGGCCGGCGCCGTGAACTCCAGCGAGGCGCTGGCCTGCGAAAGGTCCTGCACCGACTGCACGCCCCGCCGCGCCAGCTGATCGGCGCCGATGACGGTCACGGAAATCGGCACCTGTTGCACGCTTTCGCTGCGCTTCTGGGCCGTGACCACGATTTCCATGAGGGAGGTGTCGGCGGCGTTGGCGCCGGTGGACGCCGGCGCGGTCTGCGCCACGGCGGCCCCGGTCGTCAGGAACAGCGCCGTCGACGCGCGGAGCAGCAACTTGATCGATGGTTTCATGGACACCCTCCCCTGTGATGTCGGGAAGGTGACCGACGGTTTACCGGCCCATCCATTCCTCCCCGCATTTGTTGGAGATAATTAGAACCTGGATTATGGTTCTTGTCCAGGGTCAATCCGTCGCAATGTCCACACTCTGGATCACGGGGCGGGCGGGCATGGCGCGGCACACGCCGAAATAAGGGGCGCCCGTCGTGAGGATTCTAAAATAGCGCAGTATAATCAGACGCTTGATTAAAATATCCGCCGATATGCCGACGCACGGCGTCACCACCCGCCGAAAGGGTAAAAGCCCCGCCCTATTCCCAAAAAACTCACATTACCCGCGCCAATATCAGAATAACCATTATATTCCTGAGGCCCTTTGCCACAGATTTGGTGGCATCGGTGGCCATACCCGGTTGGCGGCGGCCGGTTTGCCGGCGCGCCCTTTTTCGGGCATGGTTGAGCCCAGGTCATTGCGGTTTCCAGCAGGCGGCCGAAAATGGTATCAGCGCTATGATTCCAAATCACCACGAGCCTTTTGGGGAAAGCGGAGCTTATGAGTGAACGGAAAGCGGTGAAGCCGGGCCCGCAGCGCGAGCCCGTGCAAAGTCGCAGCAAGGCCTCGTACGAACGGATGCTCGCGGCGGCGCAGGAGCTGCTCAAGATCCATGGCAACGATGAATTCACCCTCACCGACGTGAGCCGGGTCGGGAAGGTATCCGTCGGCTCGATCTACTGCCGTTTCGACAGCAAGGATGATTTGATCCGCGTGGTGCAGGAGCGTGTCCAGACGGACATCCAGCACGAACAGCGGCAGCTGATCGCGCGGGTGGCCCTGGAAACCAGCAACCTGTATGACCTGGTCGCGGCGCTGACCGCGGGCATGGCGGAGCACCTGCGCCATCACGCGGACATTCTGCGGGCCATGATGCTGCGCGCCAACCACGACCCGGTGGTGGCCCGCCTGGGCAAGATGTCCCATCAGGCGGCCATCGGCGACATCAAGCTGGCGGTTCTAAGATACCGCGACGCCATCGCGCATCCTGATCCGGAACGCGCCGTGCAGGCGGGGTTCAACATCATGTATTCGGCCCTGGCCCGCGTCCTGGGGCTGGGGTCGAACCGGGAACAGGGGGATGCGTGGGAGTGGGAACAGCTGAAACGCGATCTCACCCATTCCTTCGCAGCCTATCTCATGACAGAACCGCGCGTGGCCAAGGCGGTCGCCCCTGATGGCGGCTGGCCGGGTTTGCCGGCAGAGCCCGAACCACAGGGCGACATACAACCCGGGACCGAAGCCGTGGCCCCCCTTCCCCAACGCAAGCCGCGCGGCAGGCCCAGCACAAGGGCCAAGGCGGGCTGAACGCCCGCCCCCACCCCTTCGCCGCGCGTGCCGTCATCCGGCCTGACGCGCGGCCGCCGGCCCGATGACCAGCCGCAGCGGCAGCTCCTGGCTGCTCCAGCCCAACATCACCTCGTGCCGGCCTGGGGCCGTCCGCCAGGCGCCCGCCGAGGTGTCCCAGTGGGCGAAAGCGCGCGACGGCAGCGTGAGGCGAACCGGCATCTCCTCCCCCGCCGGCACGACGACGCTGACGAAACCGCGCAAGTGCCGGACACCGTCCGGCCCAGCGACATAGGCCTGCAGCACCGCCTTGCCCGCGCGCGGACCGACGTTGCGCACCCGCGCCGCCACCACGGCGCCGCCATCATCCGTGGGGGTCAACGCGGGGTCGGATGCCGTGAACCGTGTGTAGCCGAAGCCGGCGCCGAAGGCGTGCAGCGGCGTCGTGCCGGTGGCCTGCATGCCCTTGTAGCCGATGAGGTGTCCCTCCCGGTACGGCACGTCGCCCGAGGCCCCAGGCTTCAGGCTGAAGGCCGGGTAATCGCCGTCCCGGCGGGCGATGCTCAGGGGCAAACGGCCGCCAGGCTCCCGGTCGCCGGCCAGCACCTGGGCCAGGGCGGGCCCATACTGCTCACCGGGATACCAGGTGACCATCAGCCCCCTCACCATCTCCTGCCAGGACACGTCGAAGGCGTGGGCCACATTGCATATGGCGACGATATTGGGATTCACCGCGTGCAAGCGATGCAGCAACTCGATCTGGGCGGCCGGCAGGGACGTGCCGGGGCGGTCCTTGCTTTCCACGCCGGCGTCCGCCGTCTCCCCCAGCATCAGCAGCACGACGTCCGCCTGCGCCGCCGCGGCCAGGGCGCGCGCCAGCATCTCGGCCGGCAGGTCCGGGCCCGCCATGCCGTACCACAGGCCTTGGGCCCGCGCCGGGGTGTAGGCCACCTCGAAGGACAGCAGCACCGGCGTGCCGGCGGCCAGGTCCAGCACCACCGACTGGCTGTCGCCGCCCTTGAGCATGCCCATGAGGTCGGACGGCGCCACCGGGCCGCCGCCGCTGAACACGTCGCGGCCGTCCACCGCCAGGCGCAGCGTGCCCGTGCCGCCGATGTGAATGCGGTGCGCGCCGTCCCGTTCCGGCACATACCAGCCGCTGGCCCGGATGCGGCCGGCCTGCCTCAGGTGGTCCGTTCCCGGCAGCCCGACGAACCATGTCAGCGAATTGGTGTCGCGCGTTTCGGCGAACACCGGCTCGCCGTCATCGTCACCGGTGAAGAACTCCACCGTCATGCCGCGCGACGCCCCGTCGCCCAGGTCACGGGCGGGGGTGACACTCAAGGGCGGCAGGCGGTATTCCGGCGCCACGCCCTGCTCATAGATCACCTGGACGGTGTCGCCGAAGCGTTCGCGGATGGCCCGCAGCGGTGTCACGAAATCGGGACGCACCGCGATCTTGGCGAAGGTGCCGCCCTGCAGGCAGGGGCTGGCCGCGTTGGGACCGATGATCGCCAGCCGCCGCACGGCGTCCGCCGCCAGCGGCAGCACGTCGCCCTCGTTCTTCAGCAACACGAAGCCGGCGGCGGCGGCCTCGACCAGCACGCCGTCCGGGTCGGCCACGGCTGTGCCGCGCGGCAGCCCGTCGATGGCCCGCACGGCCCCGGCCACGCGGCCCGCCGCATCGGCCAGGCGGTCCGGCGGCACCGCGCCGGCCGCCACCGCGGCGGCGAACTTGGTCCCCAGCACCCGGTCGGGGCCCGGCATGTCCAGGTCCAATCCCGCGAGCGCCGAACGCAGGGTGTCGCGGCCCCCGAACCAGTCGGACACGATGAAGCCGGGGTAGCGCCAGTCGCCCTTGACGATGTCGGTCAGCAGCTGGCGATGTTCCACGCAATAATGGCCGTTCAGCCGGTTATAGGCCGCCAGGATGCCGACGCAGCCGGCCGTCGCCGCCATCTCGAACGGCAGCAGGTAGACCTCACGCAGGGCGCGGTCATCGACCACGGCGTTCATGCTGTCGCGATCGGTCTCGCTGTCGTTGCACACCAGGTGCTTGGCGACGGAGCCCACGCCCTGGCTCTGCAGGCCGGCGATCCAGGCGGCCCCCAGGGCGCCGGCGAGATAGGGGTCCTCGCCGAACAGCTCGAACGCGCGGCCGCAGAGGGGGCTGCGTTGCAGGTTCAGGTTCGGCGCCAGCACGGCGTCCACCCCCAGGCGCCGCGCCTCCTCGCCCACGATGGCGCCCACGCGGGCCACCAGGTCGGCGTCGAAGCTGGCCCCCAGGGCGGTGCCGCAGGGCGTGAGAACCGCGACGTCCCGCTCGTCCACCCGGCCCGAGGCGATGCCCATGGGGCCGTCCGCCATCTTGATGGAGCGGATGCCGGGCAGCTCGGCCGTCGACCACATGTCGCGGCCGCTGGTCAGCGGGGCGATGGCGGCGGGATCGTCGGGCAAATCGACAGACATTCGGAAATTCCCCTCAAGGTGCCGGCGATCAGAGGTCGGCCAGCAGCATGATTTGTTGGGCCTGGACCTGGACCTGTTCCAGGATGCCGGCATCGACCAGGTGCCCCTCGGCATCGAAGGGCTTCTGCGCCACGGTGTTCACGGCGATGCCCAGCGGGGTGGGCCACCCCCGCATCGCATGGACGATGCCGCGCAACGCCGTCAGCGTCACGCCGCCCGCCTGCCACCCTGCCGCCGTGACCGACAGCCCGACCGGCATCCCGTCAAAATAGGGGCGGTCGTCGTCGCGCAAATCCTCCAGCAGGTCGATGGCGTTCTTCACCAGGCCGGAGACGCCGCCGTGATAGCCGGGCGACCCGATGACCAGGCCGTTCGCGGCGCGCACCGCGTCCACGAAGTCGCGCTGCTCCACCGTGCGCTGGCGGTTTTCCGGCGCGAAGTGCGGAAGGGCCGCCAGGGCCGCACCGCCGAAAAGCCGGGTCTCGGCCCCAAGCGCCGCGGCGGCCGACAGCACGGCCGCCACCATGCGCTCGCCGGAAGAGCCGGGGCGGGTGGTGCCGCCGAAGCCGACGATCAGCGGCCGGCTCATCGCCCACCCTCCCTCAGCGCCGGGATGACCTTCCGGGCCATCAGATCCAGCGTCTGGTTGGCGTAGGCCATACGCCGTTCCGTCAGGGGGCCGGTCAGCATGCCGCACAGGATGTTGCCGATGCCCAGTTCCTGGTAGGGCCGCAGATGTTCGACCACCGTCTCGGGGCTGCCGTAGAGGCACCAGGTGCCGATCCAGTCTTCCGTCAGGGCGTTGGGGGTCCGGTCCGTCTTCTTGTTGGCCTCCGTCGCCTCGGCCTTGGCGTTGAAGGCCGCCTCGCGGTCGACGGCCTCCTGGTAGACGGTCAGGATGTCCTCCAGTTCCCGGCGGGCCTGGGCGTCTGTTTCCGCCACATGCACGCACTGGTAGGTGTGCGTCGACCAGGACAGGGCATGGGCCACGACCTCGGGCGCATGGCCGGCAGCCATCAGCATGTCGCGATAGGCGGTGAAATACTTGCGTACATGGACCATGGGCTCCGTCCCGCCGATCCGGGGCGGGGTGAAGGCCGGGATGAATGCGGGCCAGCCATGGTCGGCCGCGCGCCGGGCGCTGGTCTCCTTCATGGCCACCGGCATCAGCTTGGCGTGGCCCGGCGTGTAGGCCACCGGCGCGATGCGCTGCACCACCTCGCCCTTGTAATGGCCGTTGTCGAAGACGACCGGCGCGTCGTGCGCGGCCTTGGCCCACAGCCGCTCGGCGATGGCCAGGTTCTCCTCCGCCAGGCGGGAGGCTTCCTTGTAGTTCACGCCGAAGCCGATCATCTCCTCCGGCGTCGTGCCGCTGCCCACGCCGACCAGGATGCGCCCCTCGGTCAGCTGGTCCAGGATGTTGATGCGCTCCACGAACCGCACGGGGTGATGCAACGGCACCGTGGTGACGGAGAAGCCGAAATGCATCCGCTTCAGACGCGCCGCCAGGTAGGCCGCGAACAGGAAGGGATCGGACGCCATGGGCATATAGCCCGTGAAATGATGGTCCGGCAGGAAGACGGCGTCGAAACCGGACGCCTCGGCCCGTTCGGCATGGTCGATCATGCCCAGCATCACGGCGCGGTCTTGCTCCGGCCCCATGGAGCGGGCGTTCAGAAAGGTCGAGAAGCGCACTGTTTCCTCCGTTAGGTCGCCCTGTTCCGGCGCGTGCCCGCTCTGCCGCGGCCCGGCCGTTGGCCATCACGCCGGCTCCGGCATGGAAATTAGAATTGTTATTCTTAATCTGTAACTGACGAAATCGCTTGCCGTCAATCGAAACCGGCCGCATGCGCAGAAAAACGGCTCCTCGCGGGGGAAGCGGTGGTTCTTATGCCCCGCGACCGACTCCCGCGTTGACAAAACAGTTCCCTCGTCCTCATTATTTTCAAAATAATAATTCTGTTATGGCGCACCGCGCCGGAGGGAGGAGGGTCATGGTGGATCGGGCGATCGTCGCGCCGACAGAGGGCACCCAGCGCAAGGCCGGCCTGGGACAGGGCATCATCCTGGTGATCAGCGGCTTCCTGCCCATCCTGGCGATCATCTCGCTGGCCCCGGCCGTGCCGACCATCCTGGATCACTTCCATGATGTCGCGAACGCGTCGCTGCTGGTGCCGGTGCTGGTCTCGGCGCCCGGCCTGGCCATCGCCGTGCTGGCCCCCTTCGCCGGGCTGGCGGTGGACCGGCTGGGCCGGCGGCCACTGCTGGTCTGGTCGACGCTGCTGTACGGCATCGCGGGCGCCCTGCCCTATTTCCTGGAGGGCCTTAACGCGGTCATCGCGTCGCGGCTGTTGCTGGGCGTGGCGGAGGCGGCGATCCTGACCATCGTCAACACGCTGATCGCCGACTATTACGACCCGGCGGGCCGGCGCAAATGGCTGGTCATCCAGGGGGTCACCGGCTCGGCCCTGGCGCCGGCCGTGATCGCCGCGTCGGGCGTGCTGACCGAGTTGCGCTGGAACGGCGTCTTCCTCATCTACCTCATCGCCCTGCCCATCTTCCTGGGCATGTACGTCCTGATTTTCGAGCCGGAAAAGGCCGCGGCACCCCAGATCCGGTCGGCGGGGGATGCCGGGCCCGTCCCATCCTTCCCGGCGCGGGCCGTGGCGCTGTACGGCGCCGTCACCCTGCTGGCCTCCACCATCTATTACGTCTTCATCATCCAGGGCGGCCTGGTGTTCCGCGAGGTGGGGGTCGACAGCCCCAGCAGGGTGGGCACCTTGATCTCCGTGGCCAGCATCGGCGTCCCCATCGGCACGCTGCTGTTCGGCTATCTCGGCAAACGCGCCACGGCGCTGCAACTGGCGGGGGTCTTCGCCCTGCTGGGCGTGGGCCTGACCGGCGTCGGCCTGGCGGGCGACTACAAGGTCATGCTGGCCCTGTTGCTGCTGCAGCAGATGGGGGCCGGCATGACGGTGCCGTCCCTGATCGCCTGGGCGCAAAGCGTGCTGCCCTTCGCCCATCGCGGGCGCGGCATGGGCATCTGGGCCTCCTGCTTCTTCCTCGGCCAATTCACCAGCCCCTTCTTCGTCGCCGGCGCCAAGGCGCTGACGGGCGGAACGGTGCGGGCAGCCTTCATCACCATGGGCCTCGTCGCCCTCGCCGCCGCCGGTGCCGCCGTGGCGGCCCTGCTGAAAGCCAAGCCGGCCCCCCTGGACGCGGTGCCCTGACCCGCACCCGCTGGATCATTCGGCCATGAGGCCGCCCCATGCCGGGGCGCGCGATGGCCCTTTCCCAATCGAGGAGTTACCCCATGTACCTGGCAGCCTGTATCGAGTGGCTGTTCGCCGCCGAGCATCCGTCCTTCGCCGACCGCATCCACGCCGCCAAGGCCGCGGGGCTGACGGCGGTGGAGTTCCACCTCTGGCGGGACAAGCCGCTGGCGGAGGTGCGCCGCGCCCTGGAGGAAACCGGCGTGCGGCTGGCCAGCATGGTTGTCGAACCCCGGCGCAGCCTGATCGACCCCGCGCAGCATGGGGAATTCCTGGCGGCGGTGCGCGACAGCCTGCGCGCCGCCAAGGAGGCGGGCGCGCCGGCCCTGGTGGTGGCGTCCGGCTTCACCCGGCCGGACGTGTCGCGCGCGGAACAGCATGACCTCGCCGTCGGCATCCTGAAACAGGCGGCCGCCCTGGCCGAACAGGCCGGCGTCCTGCTGCTGCTGGAACCGCTCAACACCCGGGTCGAACATCCCGGCATGTTCCTCGACAGCACGGCCGAGGGGTTGGACATGGTGGAGGAGGTCGGCAGCCCCAACCTGCGCCTGCTCTACGACATGTACCACTCCACCGTCATGGGGGAAGACCCGGCCCAGGTGCTGGCGGGCCGCTTCCACCTGGTGGGGCACATCCAGGTGGCCGACGTGCCCGGGCGGCATCAGCCGGGCAGCGGCACGGTGGATTGGCAGCGCTACGTCGGCGTGCTGCGGGAGCTGGGCTATACCGGCGCCGTGGGCCTGGAATACAAGCCCGAAGGCCCAACCCTGGAGACCCTGGCGACGGCCCGCGCCGCGCTGGGCCTGTAACCTCACCTGGGGAGAGCGAAGGCGATGTCCACGCACACCGGGGGCGGCATCGCCGCCCCGATCCCAGCCCACCCAGTCCCAGCCCACCCGGTCCCTGGCCACCCGACCCCTGGCCACCCGGGTACCGGCGATGACTCCCCCCGGCCGCCACGGGCGCCGCCCTGCCCTGGTGCGCCAAGATCAGCTACGGCGCCGGCGACTTCGCCTTCGGCCTGTGCTGGAACATGGTCGGGGCCTTCCTGCTCTATTTCTACACCGACGTGGCGCTGCTGCCGGTGGGCATCGTCGGCACGCTGTTCCTGCTGTCGCGCCTGCTGGACGCCGGCATCGACCCCGTGGTCGGCCTGCTGGTGGACCGCACGCGCAGCCGCTGGGGCCGAACCCGGCCCTACTTCCTCTATGGCGCGGTGCCCTTCGGCCTGTTCTCGGTGGCGGTCTTCTACGTCCCGCCCCTGGGGGACACGGGCAAGCTGGTCTGGGCCGGCGCCACCTTCATCATCCTGGGCCTGCTGTTTTCCGTCGTGAACATCCCCTACAGCGCGCTTCTGCCCATGATGACGGCGCGCCAGCGGGAACGGGTGCAGGTCGGCAGCCTGCGTTCCGCCGGCACGGCCCTGTCGGTCATCTTCGCCACGGCCGGCACCATGCCCCTGGTGACGGCGCTGGGTGGCGGGGACAAGGCCCAGGGCTTCCTTTTGACCGCCCTGCTGGCGGCCGGCGTGTCGGTGGCGCTGATCCTGAACCTGTTCGCCAACTGCCGCGAAGTGATCCATGACAGGGGGGACGAAGCGCCCGCCACCCTGTCCGCCGTGGCGAATATGGTCCGCAACCGCGCCTGGCAGGTGGTGTTCCTGTTCACCACCCTGAACTTCATCCGTTTCGGCGCCGTGCTGGCGGTGACGGCGTATTTCGCCCTGAACGTCCTGCACCAGCCGTGGATGATCTCCATCCTGCTGCCGGCGATCTCCGGCACGCTGCTGATCGGGTCGGCCATCGCCCCGCCCTATCTGCGCCACTTCGGGATGCGCCAGGGCAACCGCCTGGTGCTGATCGCCGCCACCGGACTATACTTGGTCCTGCCCCTGGCGGAGGGCCAGCCCTGGCTGTTCCTGGCGATCTACATCCTGGCCTCGGTCCTCATCAGCGTGACCATGACGGCCATCTTCGCCATGGCGGCCGAGACCGTGGACTATCACGCGGCCCATTTCGGCGTGCGGCATGAGGGCCTGCTGTCGGCGGGCATCAGCCTGTCGACCAAGATCGGCATGGCCCTGGGCGGCGCCGTCATCGCCTATGGGCTGGCCTGGGTCGACTACACCCCCACCGCCGTCAGCGACGGCGCCGTGCACATGGTGCACGCGCTCTACTATGGTCCCGCGATCGTCGTGCTGCTGCTGCAGATCATCTGCATCAGCTTCTATCCGGCCATACCCAAGCGCGGCCAAGCCTGAAGCCGGCATAAGAAAGGGGCGCGACGGTCAAGCCGCCGCGCCCCAATACCGGCCGCAATACCGGCATGGAATGGAAGAGCTATGCCGGGATCACCAGTTCTTTCGCGTCGCGCGTGGTCGGCACGAAGGGAAGGTAGGAGACACGGATACGCTCCGACAGTTGCAGGCGGTGGCGGCCGGGGGCCAGGCCATTGGGACGCAGCACCGTCACCGCCGCCTTTTCACCGAAGTTCCAGCGTTCCGTGTATTCCGTTTCCATCTCGTCCAGCGTCCAGGTGCGGCCCCGGACGGAGAAGCGGACATCCTGGCGGGAAACCGGCTCGCCATCGATGACGACCCCGATGTCCTCGACCATGGAAAGGCCGATGCCGCGATAGTAGGGCAGCCGGGCCAGGAAGGTGAAACCCACCACCTGGCCGTCCTCGACCACGTTGCCGAAACCGTCCTCGCAGATCATGTACTTGTCGAACATGGCGGCCTCTCCCTCACGCGGCGCCGACGGCGGCCTGCGGCGCGCCGATCAGCTTCTTGAACATTTCCTGCTGGCGGCGGACCTGCTCGATGGAATCCACCGGGAAGGCGTCCTGTATCCAGCGGTTGCCTTCATATTCGGAGCAGATGTAGCCCTTGTAGCCGCCCTGCTTCAGCACGCGGATGATCTCTTCGTACGGGATGGACGGCTCCACCAAATCTTCCGTCATCTCATAGAACTTGGCGTGGATGTTCCAGATGCGGTCCATGTGGTCCAGCATGCGCTTGGGCTCGAACGCCGCGTTGTGGCGCAGGGTGGTGGCCATGCCGATGGCGGGGCCGACACCGCCCATCTTCTCCACCTCCAAGATTACGTACTCGCTCAAGACCCGGTCCTCGTAGGCCTTGCAGATGTAGTCGGCGATGTGCTGGGGCACGCCGTCGCGCATGAACTTCTCCTTCCACACGGGCGGGAAGGCGAACAGGAACATGCCCATGTCCGGCAGGAAGCCGAGATAGTCGGAGCCCGACTTCTCGAACGCCTCGGCATGGCGGATGATCCAGGGATGATCGAAGTGCAGCGGCGCGTGCACCTCGATCAGGATGCGCACGTTGCGGCTTTCCGCATAGTCAGCGCACGCCACCAGCACCTTGGGATCAATGGACACCAGGGCGCGCGTGTAGGGACAGCCGAGCCGGGCCGCATGGTCGATGTCGACCTTGCAGGAGGCCACCTGCTCCTCGAACGGCATCGGCCGGTCCTTGTACTTCTTATAGTCCAGCATGAAATCGTGGCAGACGGGCGTCGTGCCGTACTTGGCCATCAGCGCGTGCCAGTTCTCGTAGACCGACGGGTCCAGGGGGTTGGGATAGTCGGGGAACGTCTGCTCGCTGATGAGTTCGATGCCGTTGGCGCCCATCTCGGCCGAGACCTTGATCAGGTCTTCCAGCGACTTCTGCCGCAGGAAATATTCTTCCTGGTAACTGTAGAGGCTGACGCCCCGCTTGATGTCGTACGTCGACATGAAGGCTGTCCTTGTCAGATGCGGCCCCGCCGGGAGCCGGTTTGGACGGCGGTCTCAGGCTGGAGCCCGATCTCTTGGAGTCCGGATGGCGAACCCGCGCCTCCCCGCGCGGCATCGCCCGGTGATGGCGGCCACGTCCGCCGGGAAACCGGCGGGGGCCGTCACGAAACGATATCAGTATCAATATTATTATTCTTGTTCTGAAAAATCAATCGCCCCGCGAACGATGTCGCACCTGACCGCAGGCCCGATGAAGCCGCCTGGGCCGCCACTGATGAGGCCAAGGCGCAGAACGGGATTGGACATCCCTTCCTCCCTTCCAGTCATGTCTTGCTGAAAATCCGCAGGTCCTTGGGCAGGCGCGTGACCAGCCCACCCACGACCAGCAACAGCCCCGCCACCACGGGCAGGGTCGTCAGGAAACTCCGGCGCGCGTGATCGGGATCCAGATCATGGGCCAGCGCGAAGTACAGGCTGCCGATCAGGGCGGCACCCGAGGCGGCGCCCAACTGCTGGACCGCCTTCATGGTGCCGGACGCCGCGCCGGCATGGGCCACGTCCACATCCGACAGGGTAACGGGGCCCAGGGGTCCACCCGTCAGTCCCATGCCCGTCCCGGTCACCAGCAGGGCGCCGCCAATCGCGACCAGGGGCGCCTGTGCCAAAATCAGGGCGAACAGCGCCGCCAGGCCGGCGAGCATGGTCACCACGCCGATGCCGATGAGGCGCAGGCCGATGCGTGGCAGCGCCCGCCGCGCGACGACACCGATGGCCACCGAGGCGCCGACGGCGTAGGGCACATGCACCAAGGCCGTTTCCAGGGCCGAGCAGCCCAGGCCGTATTGCAGCGTCAGGGTCAGAATGAACAACAACCCCGCCGTCACCGCCTGGAAGCAGAGGGAGATGCAGACACCGACGGTGAAGCCCCGGTTGGCGAACAGGCCGGGATCCACCAGGGCGGTGCCGGTCGCCGACCGCCGCCGGATATGCCGCACGAACAGCAAGCCCAAAAGGGGCGCCAGGGCCAGCGACGACAGGCGCCACCAGGGCCAGCCGGCCTCCCGCCCCTGCATCAGCGGCAGGATGACGGCCAGCAAGGCCCCGGCGATCAGCACGGTGCCCAGCAGGTCCACGCCGCTGGCCCGTGACGACCGGCCGGACGGCAGGACCCGCCAGGCGCCGACCAGGCCGGCCACGCCCAGGGGGCCGTTGATCAGGAAGATGGGCCGCCAGCCCAATCCGAACAGGTCGGCCTCGATCAGTAGGCCGCCCAGGATGGGCCCGAGGACGGCCGCCAACCCGCCCAGCACACCGAAAACGGCCAAGGCGCCGATGCGCTCCGCCGGTGGGTACATCAGCTGGATCAGCGACATGACCTGGGGCAGCATCAAGGCCGCCGCGGCCCCCTGCGCCAGGCGCGACAGCACCAGCATGGCGGGACTGGCCGCCGCGCCGCACAGCAGCGATGTCGCGGTGAACCCGGCCACCCCCACCATGAACAGGCGGCGGTAGCCGTGGGTATCCCCCAGCCGGCCGCCCGTGATCAGCAGCACGGCGAAGGCGACGGCATAGCCGGCCACCATCCATTGCATCGCCGCCGCCCCGGCCCCCAGGTCGCGCTGGATGGAGGGCAAGGCGACGTTGACGATGGTGAGGTCGATCAGGTCCATCATGAACGCGCCGGCGACGATGACCAGGGCCGACTTCCGACGCCCCGGAGACATGGCGGCGGCCTGTTCCAGGGCGGACCCCGCCCCGGGCCGGGGTCTGGCCGAAGCCCCGCCGGTCATTTGGCCCCCGCGCTGAACTCCGCCCACTCCTCGACGATCTTGCCGCAGCGCAGGCGATCGTGCTGGGTGATGACGGCACCCGCCTCCCCGGCCTTGAGCTGGCCACGGAAGTGGATCACCCCGACGTCGCCGTCCATCACCACCGTCTCGATGACGAAGCGCGAGTCCGGCAGGCCGGTCATCTTTTCCCATTGGGCGATGGTGCTGTCGCGGGTGGCGCCGAACGGCGAGTTGCGCTGAACCATGTCGGCGGCGGCGAAGGTTTCGTAAGCGCCGCGGGCATCCTTGCGCGCCAGCAGTTGGGTCGCGAACGCCTGGAACAGGGCCGCGGGATCCCCCTGCCTCGCGGCCTGTCCCGGGGAACAGTCACCCGCCTCCGCCGCGCGCGCCGTCGCCGCGGCGCCTAAGATCCCCATCACGCAGAACACGGCGGCCCGATACCAACGCATGTCGCTCCTCCCCTTTATTGTCGCGGCGGCGTTCAGCCAGCGCTTCGCCAGCCATAACATGAATTCAGATTATAATTCTATATGGCATGCGCTATGATGGTCCGGCTGGCGATAATCACTCCCATCCCAGCGCTCCCCCGCCGCCCCCTCCCAGCACGGAGGTGGGCGGCCTTTTTTCCTCTCCGCCGCCATAGGCCCGCCAAGAGCCGGGATCACGACCTATATCATAATGAGAATTTTTATTCTTATCGATTGGCGGCACGGTCGCGTTGTTGTAAACCATCACCAATATAAAATCGGGAGGCGCACCTCATGAAGGCGTACAAGATGTTGGCGGGCGCGGCCATCGCCCTGCTGCTGTTGCCGGCCGCCGTGTCGGCGCAGCCGACCGTCCAGCTTAGCTCCGGCGAAATCCGTGGCGCGGAAAAAGGCAAGGTCGACGAATTCCTGGGTATTCCCTACGCCCAGGCCCCGGTGGGCCCCTTGCGCTGGCACGATCCCTTGCCGGTCACGGCGTGGCCGGGGGTGCGCGACGCCACCAAGGCGGCGCCCGCGTGCTACCAGGGCCCGCCAGGCAGGTTCGGCCCCTTCACGTCGGAGTTCCTGATCCAGGGCCCGGTGTCGGAGGACTGCCTTTACCTGAACGTTTGGAGGCCGCGCCAGGCCAAGGGCACGCTGCCGGTGTTGGTCTACATCCATGGCGGCGGCTTCGGCAGCGGGTCCGGCACCGTTCCGGTTTACGAAGGCGGCGGCCTGGCATCGAACGGCGCGGTCGTCGTCACCATCAACTACCGCCTCGGCGTGTTCGGCTTCCTGGCCCACCCGGACCTTACCCGGGAGTCGAACCTGCGCAGCTCAGGCAACTACAGCCTGCTCGACATGATCGCGGCGCTGAAATGGGTGCGCGCCAACATCGCCAAATTCGGCGGCGATCCCGACCGCGTGACCATCGCGGGCCAGTCCGCCGGCGCCGCCTCGGTCAATGACCTGATCATGTCACCGCTTGCCAAAGGCCTGTTCCAGCGCGCGATCGCGCAGAGCGGTTCGGCCATGGGCATCCACATGCCGTCGCTGGCCGAGGCGGAGGCGACGGGCCTCTCTTTCGCGCGGAAGGTGGGCGCCACGTCGCTGGCCGAATTGCGCGCCATGCCCGCCGACGCGTTGCAGGAAGCCGCCAACGTCCCGCCGCCCAAACCCGGCGCCAAACCATCGGTACCCGCCATCGTGTTCGCCCCGAACCTGGACGCCATCGTCGTCGCCGGGGATCCGGAGGATCCGACGGCTCCCGTGGCCAGCAATGTGCCAGTCATGACCGGCTTCAACGCCGATGAGGGCACCCTTTTCGGCAACAGCCAACTGACGGCCGCCGACTTCACCACCCTGGTTCGCCAGCGCTACGGCACATCCGCCGACCGGCTGCTGGCCCTCTACCCCCACGCCACCGATGGCGAGGCGCGCGCCTCATACCAGCTATTGGCGGAGGACCGTTACATGGCCGGAATGGTCCTGTGGGCCCAGGCGCGGGCGGCCGAGGGGCAGACGGTCTACGCCTATCTTTACGACCATCCCTATCCCGCCACCGTCGATGGCCAGGACTTCGGCGCCTTCCATACCGCCGAGGTGCCCTATGTGATGGGCGCCCTGGACAAGGGCGGCCGCACCTTCACCGACCGGGATCGAGCCGTCTCACGGGCAATCCAGGCCCTTTGGCTGGCCTTCATGAAGCAAGGCGATCCCACCGTCCCCGGTGCCGCCTGGCCCCGGGTGGCCCCCGGCGCGCCCACGGTGATGGGCCTGGGCGACACCACCGGCCCGCGCCTGGGCGTTTCCAGCGAGGAGCGCTTCGCCGCGTTCAAAGACTACGTCGCGTCCGGCGGCAGGCTTTCGCTTTTCTAACGGGCTGGTGCCACAAGATTACGAGCGGGAAACTTTAGAGCATGGGGGGTGCCGCATCCTTGCCGCGCTCCATCATCTCCGACACCTTGGCCGCGAGCACCTCCAGGGTGAAGGGCTTGGTGATCATGGTCATGTTGGTTCCCAGGAAACCCGCGCGGATCGCCGCGTTTTCGGCATAGCCGGTGACGAAGATGACGGGCAGGTTGGGGCGATGCTCGCGCGCGATCTCGGCCAGTTGCCGACCATTGATTCCGGGCAAGCCGACGTCGGAGACCATCAGGCTGATCGGCCGGTCCGACTTCAGCACGGTGATGGCGGCGTTGGCCTCGCCCGCCTCTTCCACCTCATAGGAAAGTTCCTCCAGCACGTCACGGATCAGCAGGCGGACGGACGTGTCGTCCTCGACGACCAGCACGCGCTGGCCTTTCCCCTCGGACAGGGCTGGGGCCTGGGCCGCGGCCTCCTCCTGCGGCGGCGCATCGGCCGCACGCAGGTAAATCGATACCGTCGTCCCCACACCCGGCTGGCTGTGGATGCGAACCTGGCCCCCCGACTGCCGCGCGAAGCCATAGACCATGGACAGCCCGAGACCGGTGCCCTGCCCCACCGGCTTGGTCGTGAAAAATGGCTCGAACGCCTTTTCGATCACGTCCGCCGACATGCCCACCCCCGTGTCGGAAACGGTGATCACCACGTATTTGCCAATGGTGATCTCCGGGCGTGTCGCGACATAGGCGGCGTCGAGGTCGACCACCTTGGTCTCCACCGTCAGTTGGCCGCCGTCAGGCATGGCGTCGCGCGCGTTGATCACCAGGTTGAGGATGGCGTTTTCCAACTGGTTCGCGTCGGCCACGGCGTAGGGCAGATCCATCCCGTCGATGATCCGCAACTCTATGGTCTCCAGGATCGTCCGGCGCAGAAGGTCCTCCAGCGACCGGATGAGCCGGCATATGTCGAGCGGCTTGGCATCCAACGACTGCCGGCGCGAAAACGCCAGCAACCGCGCCGTCAGCGTCGCGGCGCGCTGGGCGGAGGTGGTCGCCGCGTCCATGTAGCGATCCAGCTTGTCGACCTGGCCGGCGGCGATGCGGCGACGCATGATGTCCAGCGAGCCGATGATCCCGGTCAGCATGTTGTTGAAGTCATGCGCGATGCCGCCCGTGAGTTGGCCGACCGCTTCCATCTTCTGGCTTTGGCGGAGGGCGGCCTCCGCCCGCATGAGCCGGCCGGTACGCTCCGCCACCCGTTCTTCCAGGGTCTCATTGAGCGATTTCAACTCCAGTTCGGCGACCTTCCGGCGCGTCACGTCGATCGCGGTGCCAATTACCCGGACGCAGCGGTCGTCGTCATCGAAGATGGCCCTTCCTTTGGCGGCGACCCAGCGGACCACCCCATCCTCCTTGCCGATGGTCCGGTACTCCACGTCATACAGGGATCGCCGCCGGGGATCGCATGCCGCCGCGAACGCCTGGGACGTGGCCTGCGCGTCTTCCGGGTGGAGGCCGGCATAAAAATCCGCCATCGACACCTGGGCCTGCGGCGATATCCCGAACATGGCCTTGACCCGCGGCGGCCAGAACAGCGTGCCGTTCACGGGATCGACATCCCAGAAGCCGATCTCGGCGGCGTCGGTGGCCAAGCGGAGCTGCGCCTCGTTTTCCGCCAGCGCGCGGCGGGCCCGGTCACGCTCCTGCAGCCGGTCGCGCATTTCGAATTGCTTCTGCCGCGACCGCATGGCGGTGTCCACGGCGCTCAGCAGGGATTGCACACTCAGCGGACGCTCCAGGACCAGCGCGTTGCTGAACAAGGTCCACAGTTGGGCGCGCGCCGCCTCCAGCGCCCGCGTCTGCGCCGTGCGTTGCGCCGCCAGCAGGACGACGGGGATGTCGGACCAATCCGGCTGGACGGCGAGCGCCGCGCGCAGCGTCGCGATGCTGTGGCCCAGCGCCTCTTCCGTCAGCAGGATGACGCCGGTTTCGTCGTCGATCCCCGATGCCAAGGCGCCGATGTCCGCATGGACAACGGCATGATAGCCGGCCCCGGCCAGTAGACCCGCGACGCTTTCAGCGTCCCGCCCGTACGGCGCACAGATGAGCACGCGGTGGCCTTCGGCGGCGGTCCTATGCATTGGCGCCACGGTCTTCCATCAGCGGCCCGGGATCGCCCGTGTATTCAGGCGTACCCGTCATGACGCCACGGAAGTCCGTCAGCGACTGACCCACGCGGAGGCCGGACGCGTCGATCTTGAATTCCCGTATCGCGTCCTCGTGGCGCCCCGCCCGGTTCTTCAGTACCGAGATGGCCTTACGCATGCGGCCTTCCGCCTCGAAGAACCGGAGCAGCAGAACCACGTCGGCGATGTAGGAAACGTTCAGGTTCGTCGCCATCGTCCCCAGCAGGCCCTGCTGGGGATTGACCAGGAAGGTGACGACCCCCTTCTGGCTGAGATATGAGAGCAGCTCATGCATCTGCAGGATGAGTTGCTTCTCCTGCGGCATCGCCGCCATGTAGCCGTTCAGGCTGTCGATCACCAGCATCCTTATCCCCCGCTCCTCGACCTCATGCCGGACGCGGGCGGTGAATTCCCCGGGGGACAGCGCGGCCGGATCCACCTGTTCGATGCGCAGGCGCCCGCTTTCCACATGGCGTTGAATGTCGAGGTTGAAGGCTGCGGCCCTGGACTGCAACGTGCCGATCCGTTCGTCGAATTCGTAAAGCGTGGCGGACTCCCCGCGCTCGCAGGCCGCGTGTATGTATTGCAAGGTGATCGTCGTTTTCCCGGTGCCGGCCGGACCGGTGATAAGGGTGCTGGTCCCCCGCAAGGGTCCCCCGTTGAGGAGGGAGTCAAGCTCTGCCACACCGCTTTCCACCGGTTCGCCGTTATACGGGGCGTGGTGCTGCGCGGCGATCAGCCGGGGATAGATTTCCAGCCCACCCGCGCGGATGGTGAAGTCGTGGAAGCCGGCGACGAAATCCACGCCGCGCAGTTTTTGAACCTGCAGGCGCCGCCGGGCGGGCCCGAACTCCAGGGTCAGCCGCTCCAGCGTCACGACACCGTGGCAGATGCTGTGCAGGTGGGAATCCTGCCCATCGGCGATGCCGGTCATGTCGTCCACAAAGATGACGGTCGAATTGCGGCCGGCAAAGAACTGCTTGAGCGCCAACACCTGCCGGCGGTAGCGCAACGGGTCCTGAGCCAGCAGGCGCATCTCAGACAGGCTGTCGAACACCACGCGATGGGGTTGTATACGTTCGACCTCCTGCTGGATCAGCCGGACGGTCTCGCCCAGTTCCATCTCCCAGGGATGGAGAATGGATTGCTGGCGCCCCTCGCCCATCAACGCGTCGACGGCGCTCAGTTCAAAGACGTCGAAATCCTCGATGCTCCAGCCATGGGAGGCGGCCACCACCGCCAGCTCCTCCCGCGTTTCCGACAGGGTGATGTACAGGGCCCTCTCGCCCGCCCGCGCGCCCGCGCGAAGAAATTCCAGCGCCAACGTCGTCTTGCCCGAACCGGGCGCGCCCTCGATCAAATAAAGCCGCCGGGGCGGCAGACCGCCGCGTAAAATTTCATCCAGGCCAGTATTGCCGGTCGAGATTCTTTCCGTCACATCAGGCATGGGAAACCTCTTCAATCACCTTCTCACCGTAACATGAGGTGGTGGCTCGTTTTCTTAGGCCAAGCTTCTCAATGGGCTTGGCCGATTGGGTTAGGTCATGCGCATCCCCACCCGAGCGGTGAACTAGTCCGACCGGCCGAAGGTTCCGTGTCGCGGGCATCACGGTCATGGAAGGCGGTGCTTGCAATGTCGGTGCAAGGCGCCCACAGTCGGCACGTCGATCTTGCTTCTGGGCTATCGACCGGCATAGCCGGCCCTTTTCCCCGTCGTGATGTTTGATGCCCCACCGCGCTGGCAGGGAAATTCCGACCGCGAAAGCCCCAGGAGCCTGCCATGGCGACCGGTGTCGTTAAATGGTTCAACAGCACCAAAGGCTTCGGTTTCGAATCCTCAGCCCAGAACCTGCGCGCGACCTGACCCTTCTGGCGCCCTGATTTCGCTCCCCCGGTGGCCGCCCTGACGAAGGAAGCCGTTCGATCATCGCCCGCACTGCGGACCGGATGCGTGAGAGCCGCACCGGGTCACGGACGGCGCGCCGGAAATGGACAGAGGGAAACAAGCGCTTTGCGTCGTCACAAATTCAGGGTTGGCCAGACCCTAGACTTCATTCCTCACCGGCTGGAGGAGATGCCCGCCGACGGCCATTACGAGGTGATTTGCCTTATGCCATTGGACGGACGGGAGTTTCTGTACCGGATCCGCAGCACCAGCAGCGGACAGGAACGGATGGTGCGCGAAACCCAACTTCAAGCGCCGTGACACGGGCCTTGGCCGGAGAAGAGCGAGCGATGAGCACCGCCGTCACCCTGACGGGCAACGCCGTTCCACGCTACACCGGTTTGGAATACAAGGCGGATGCCGCCGTACATGTCGTCGGTGTCTCCGCGGCGCTGGTCGCCGGCACCTGGATTTTCGTGTCACGCGCGATTTCCGGCAGCATGTCGGAGGCTTTGGCCCTGGCCGCCTATGCCGTCGCCATGACGGGCATGCTGGCCTCCTCGGCCGCCTACAACCTGATTAGACGCCGACGCCTCAAGGAATGGCTGCGGCGACTGGACCACGCCGGCATCTTCCTCGCCATCGCGGGCACATACACGCCGCTGCTGCTGCGTCTCCCGGCGACGCAGACCGTTGCGACACCCACGGTGGCCCTGGCGACGGTCTGGGTGATAGCGGCGGCCGGTGTGGTGATGAAGATTTCAGCGCCACGCCGGTACGAGCGCCTGGGCTTGGCCCTTTATCTAGGCCTCGGCTGGATCGGCCTGCCGCTGGTCCCCGTCCTTTCAGGCCAGCTTCGGCCAGGAACAGGCATGCTCATCGGGATCGGCGCATTAATCTACACGGCCGGCGTCGGGGCCTATCTGCTGGAGCGACTGCGCTACCACAACGTGGTCTGGCACCTCATGGTCCTGGCGGCCGCAGGCTGCCATTACATGGCGATGCTGACCGAATTCCGCCTGAGCCCCCCTTAGGCGTCCCGCCCGTACGGCGGCGTCAACGGGCAAACCGCCCCCTCCTTCGGAGCCCCCTGAATGCTTACACACAAATTCAAAGTCGGTCAGAACGCGGTGATGCGGCCCGCCGTGCGTGACGATCGCCCCGGCAGTGCCGCCGTCAGCATCACACGCCTGCTGCCTGTGGAAGGGGGCGAGCCGCTGTACCACATCAAGGTCGACGTCGGTGGTCAGGAGAGGGTTGTTCGCGAAAGCCAGTTGGCCGCGTTGGGAAGCGCCGGAATATCGGCGCCATCACCCGCTTCTCTTCAGGAGGAGATGCGCTCCGGGGCTGGTCGAAAGAAACCCTGAAACGCCGCCTTGCCGTTCTTCGCCGTTGCGTTCTAACCGATTGGAAACCCACACGATGAGCAAGACAGACCCGATCAAGAGCGATAGTGAGACGGTGCCGCCCGCGTCCGAGGCGCCCACGTTCCCGCAGGTCCGGCATCTCAAGGAATCCGATTTATCCGAGGAGGCGCGCCAACGCATCTTCCGCTGCCTGGCGGCGCCGCCTTCCCCCTACCGTTCCAACGGAAGCGGGCCCAACGGAAGCGGGCGGCAAATTCCACATTGGAAAAAGGCCCCGCCAAGCGACCCAAAGCCCAAGCTGACCGTTGACGAGCCTGTCGTCACCACCGCGGCCAACCGGACCAGCGACGACACGTGACGGACGGCAAGGAAGTCCACGCCCTGGCGGGAGAGCTTTACCGAGCCGGCAACACGGTGGGCGGCCAGGCAGAATGGCCGTCCCTGTGGATCAGGTCGATCACGTGCCGGGGGAAGCCACCACCTCGTCGGCCGTCACCTGGAAGTTCGTGAGGGTGTGCTGGCCGAAAGTGAGCGACAGCGGCACATCGGCCGCGTCCCGGCCCCGGGCGACCAATATCCGTCCGATGCGGGGATCGTTGTTGCGCGGATCGAAGACATGCCAGCGCCCGCCGGATGGGCCCTCCAGGAAGACTTCAATCCAGGCCGCAAAGTCCTGGGGCGCGTGCGGTGGCGGCAAACCGATATCGCTGATGTATCCCGTGCAGTACCGGGCGGGAATGTTGAGACAGCGGCAAAAAGTCAGCGCCAGGTGCGCATAATCACGGCAGACCCCTCGCCTCTCTTTGAAGGCCTCGGCGGCTGTCCGCGTGGCGCGCGAATGCTCGTAACCGAAACCGATGTGATCATGCACATAATCGCAGATGGCCTGCACCCGTGCCCATCCAGGGGGCGACTGCCCGAATAATTTCCAGGCGATCTCCGACAGCAGGTCGGTCTCGCAATAGCGACTGCCCAGCAGGAACACCAGGGTTTCCGGCTCGAGGTCGGGGATCGCGACTTCGCGGGCGCTGGCGTCGCGGGTGTCCCATAGGCCGCTGTCGCGGATGATGCCGTCGGTCCGGATGGTGAAGCGGCCGGCCGGGGCCACCAGACGCGTGCACCAGTTGCCGAAGCCATCGTGATAGCCGGTCATCGGCACGGGAGGATCGGTCGCCACCGTGTCCGGTTGCGTCAGATCGTTCACCCGCGACGCATGGACATTCAACATCAGGATGATGGGCGTGACCTGCGCCAACTCATAGGTCATCAGGCACCCGACACGAATTTCCACAAACGCCTCCGGCCGGATTGCTGATCTTTATGGAAGAAGGCAAACCCCCGGGCGGGGGTTCCATGAGGATGGGTGTACGAGGAACCCCATGCAATCCATTATTCCGCCGCTGGGGCGACGAACGCATAAGTCACGCTCCGGACCACTGGTTACGGGCCCGGAGGGAGATCCTTGCTCGTGGGATCCCAATGCTCGTCCGCCTTCCCATCCTTGAAACGCCACATGTCGAACCAGGTGGTCGTGTAGGTCTTCGACGGGTCCTTCGGATCCTTCAGGACGCGCGGGAAGACCACCGTGACCATGTCACCTTCCGCCAGCACGGCGACCACGGGTGTCGCCATCTTCTCAGGCACCGGCTTCGGCATCCGCTTCAGCACCTTGGTGAAGAACGCCACCACAGGGTCGCGGCCCGAGGGCACCAGCGGATTGTGCTGGTGATAGTCGGCGGTCAGCCAACGATCCGCCTCGTCCCAATGGTCGGCCTCAAGCAGGTCCTTGACGATATGGTACGCGGCCTGTTTGTTGCGGTTGAGAACGGGATCCGCGCTGATGAACAGCGCGTCCGCGTCCTTGGCGCCCACCACCGCCTCTTGCGCCCCGGCAATTCCACAAGCGCCCGCGGCGGACAACACGGCACCGATGACGACCAGGCTTATTTTTCCGCGCATCGTTCCCGGGCCCCCTGCTGGGTTATTGAAGATTGACGAAGGCGCCACCGTCCACCAGCAAGGCGGCGCCGGTGACGTAACGCGCCATGTCGCTGGCCAGGAAGACGATGGGGCCGGCCAGATCCTCCGGCACGCCCAGGCGGCCCAGGGGAATGCGCGCGGCCATGCGGGCGCGCTTCTCGGGATCGGCCAGGTCGTCCTTGTTGATGGCGGTCTGGATGGTGCCCGGCAGGACGGAGTTGCAGCGGATGCCATGGCGGCCCAGGGCGATGGCGCAGGACTGCATCAGGGAATGCACGCCCGCCTTGGTGGGGGTGTAGTGGGTCTGGTACTCGCCCCCGACCAGCGCGCTGATGGAACTGACGGCGATGATGGCCCCACCCCGCCCCTGTTCCACCATGCGCCGGGCCGCGGCCTGCACCATGAAATAGGCGCCATGCAGGTTGACACGCATGGTGCGCTCCAGCACCTCGACCGGCATGTCCAGAAAGGCGTGGAAGGGACAGATGCCGGCGTTGCTGACGAAGACGTCGATGCCCCCGAACGCCGCCACCGCCGCCTGGACGAAGGCGGGCGCCGCCTCCGGATCGGCCACGTCGGAACGCACGGCGATGGCGCGGCGGCCCAGCGCGGTGACGGCGGCCACCACCTCCGCCGCCTCGCCCTCCTCCCCAAGGTAGTTGATGGCGACGTCGGCACCGGCGCGGGCGCATTCGATGGCGGCGGCCCGTCCGATCCCCTGCGACCCGCCGGTGATCAGGACCGTCTTCCCTTGCAGCAGCATGGCTTTTCCTTCTAGGCCTTGGATTTACGCGGCCGGCGCTGGCCCACCCGCTCGCTCCACCCCAATTCGCGGCTGATATCCTGGGCCACGCCCATGACCTGGGCGGTCAGCCCTTCCATGCGGGCGTCGCTCATGTATTGGGCGGCGCTGGAGACGCTGATGGCGGCCACGATCTCGCCGCCCGCACCCCGGATGGGGGCGGCGACGCAGCGGATCTGGTCTTCATTCTCCTCCAGATCGAAGGCGTAACCCTTGGCGGCGTAGGCGCGCATGCGCTCCAGCCAGATGGCCAAGCCGACGCTGGAGCCTTGCGCCTCGTAGAACTCGCGCCAGGCGGCCTCGTCATGGTCCAGGATCAAGGCCTTGCCCAAGCCGGTGGAGGCGATGGGGTGGCGTTCCCCCACGCGCGATCCGATTACGACCCGGCGCCGGCCCGGCACCTTGTCCAGGTACAAGGCCTGGAAACCATCCAGGATGCCCAGGTGGACCGTGTCCTCCGTCGCGGCCGCCAAGCTTTCCAGGTGGGGCCGCGCCAGGCTTGGCAGGTGCATCTGCTGCTGCGCCAGCCAGCCCAGTTCCAGCAGCTTGGGCCCCAGGCTGTAACCGCCCCGCGCCACGAAGGTGAGGTAGCCCCGCTCCACCAGGGCGGAGGCCAGGCGATGGGTGGTGGATTTGGTCAGCCCCAGGCGCTCCGACAACGCCGGCAGGGCGATGCTCCCCTCCGCCACCACGTCGATGACATCCAGCCCCCGGAACAGGGTTTGGCTACCGGACGGCGCTCCCTTGATCTCGTCATCGGGGTCCATGTCACTGGATTTCCTAGTCTGTACCATATTCACGGTTCCAGTATCGCATAATGGAATTTATTTCAAGACCTAGCCCGAACGATGGGCATGCCGGCCGCCAATTCCAGATTAATCCCGAAATCTGAAGCATATCGTCGCCACTCACGGTCGTATGTGCCGC
The DNA here is from genome assembly GCF_034653275.1 of Nitrospirillum guaranorum. Classification (NCBI taxonomy): domain Bacteria; kingdom Pseudomonadati; phylum Pseudomonadota; class Alphaproteobacteria; order Rhodospirillales; family Azospirillaceae; genus Nitrospirillum; species Nitrospirillum guaranorum. The sequence goes on from NZ_JAYEES010000003.1 coordinate 2,297,950, forward strand.
TTAGCATAGGCGGTAAAGGTGCCAGCAACATCATTAAAATTGCGAACAGTCGCATCGCAACGGCGGATGATGGCCATCCGCCGTCGGGGCATGCCATTCTCCGCCCTCGGTGCATCCATCAGGTCGACGGGCAGTAATTTCATATTCTGATTGCAGTATGCACAATATGGTTTGACTCCCCTTGCCGGCGGCGATAGCATTCCCGCACATAAGAGATCAGACAGGGACAAAACGCTTAAGAGCCTCAAAGACTTGAGGCCCTCGGCGCGTGCCGGCCACGCGCACGGCATCCCCATCACCACTATCCGGGTGGCAACCCGACCGGCCTTCCCCACCGGGGTTTCCGGAGACGGGTTCGCTTGCCCAGCCTCGACGCAAACGACAACGAAAATACAAAGGGAGAAGCTCAAATGGGACATCGCTGTCACCCCCTGTGCCGATCTGGCGCCTCCATGCCCCGGGCCACGCCCCTGGCCGCGGCGCTGGCCCTGCTGCTGGGCACCGCCAGCGTCTCGGCCCTGGCCCAGGTGGCCCCCGCCGTCGCCCAGGGCGGAACCGCGGCCGACACGAACGAGCCGCTTGAGGAAATCATCGTCACCGGCACCAGCATCCGTGGCATCCAGGCCCCCTCCTCCGCCGTCAGCACGGTGACGCGCGACGACATCGTGGCCACGGGATCGACCACGGCGACGGAACTGCTGCGCTCCCTGCCCCAGGTGGGCAGTTTTAATTCCACCGGCAGCAACACCGGCTTCGGCCAAGCCAACTTCGTCGACCAGCCCGCCATCCACGGCGTGGGCGTGGGCAACGGCGGCGGCGGCCTGACCCTGGTGCTGTTCGACGGCCTGCGCCTGCCGGGCGCCGGCATCAACCAGACGGCCCCCGACCCGTCGGCCATCCCCGTTTCCGCCCTGGAACGGGTGGAGGTCATCGCCGACGGCGCCTCCTCCATCTATGGTTCCGACGCGGTCGCCGGCGTCATCAACTTCATCCCCCGCCGCAACTACGACGGTGCGGAGACCCACCTGCAGGCGGGCTTCGGCAATTCCTACGACACGCAGAACTTCAGCCAGCTGTTCGGCAAGACGTGGAGTGGCGGCTCCATCCTGCTGGACTATGAGCATTCCGGGAATTCGGAGCTGAAGCCCGGCAGCCGCTCCTACATGTCGGACAACGCCACGTCCAAGGGCTGGGGCGACAACCGGGTGCAGAACTGCCCGGTCGCCAACATCACGGCCGGCGGCGTCACCTACGGCCTGACGGCCACCGGCGCCCTGAAGGCCGGCCAGCCCAACAAGTGTGAAGGCCGGCTGGACGACGACCTCTACCCCGACCAGCACCGCGACCAGGGCCTGATCTCCATCCGCCAAGCCATCACCGACGGCATCGAGCTGTTCGCCAACGAGATCTACAGCCGGCGCGTCATGACCACGCGCATGAGCTCCACCTCCGCCCAGGCCTCGCCCAACAACAGCGGCTTCTCCGTCACCGTGCCCGGCAGCAGCCCCTATTATGTCCCCGTGCCCGGCCTGGGCGGCGGGGATGAGACGGTCACCTACTACCCCGGCGGCTCCTTCCTGAACCACACCACCACCAGCACCCAGGTGGCCAATGTCGGCGCCGACATCGACCTGACCCACGGCTGGCAGGGCAAGGTGGTGGGCAACTTCGGGTTCGAGCGCGACGACGTGCGTCAGAACGGCCTGAACCAGACCCTGGCCACGGATCTCGCCGCCGCCGGCACCCTGAACCCCACCGGCCTCGGCGCCGCCAACAGCCCCGCCGTGACCAGCGCCCTGCGCGACTACCAGACCCGCTACAGTGGCGAGCAGTTCCTGGAGGAAGGCCTGTTCAAGGCGGACGGCCCCCTGTTCGACCTGCCCGGCGGCACCATCAAGGCGGCCGTGGGCGCCGACATCCGGCATGAGCGCTTCGCCGCCAGCAACAGCGTGGGCCCGACCAATCCCGCCAGCTGGCTGACCGCCAGCGAGGCGGCCGTCTCCTCCTTCTCTTCCATCGGGGAACGGGACGTGAAGTCGGTGTTCGGCGAGCTGTCGGTGCCCATCGTGGGCGACGACAACGCCGTGCCCGGCATCCGCGCCGTCAACCTGTCGCTGGCCACCCGCTACGACAGCTACAGCGACGTGGGCGACACCACCAATCCCAAGGTCGGCCTGACCTACACCCCCTTCGACGGCCTGACCCTGCGCGGCAGCTTCGGTTCCAGCTTCCACGCGCCCAGCCTGGCGGACGCCGGCACCGCCATCGACACCCGCGCCATCCGCTTCAGCGACTTCGTCAGCTTCGCCCCCAACAAGTATTCGATCATCCTGGCGGGCGGCAACAAGCTGAAGCCGGAAACGGCGGACACCTATTCCGCCGGCTTCGACTACAAACCCAAGGAACTGCCGGGCCTGAAGGTCAGCTCCAGCTATTTCCGCATCGACTACTACAACGTCATCACCTTCCCCACCTTCAATCCCGTCACCCAGCCACAGAACCCGGTCTATGACGCCTATCGCGTCTACAATCCGACGCTGGCCCAGGCCCTGGCGCTGACCAACGGCTTCCGCCACGACGGCAACTTCGACCTGTCGGCGCAGTTGCCCACCGCCATCTACGACCTGCGGCGCCAGAACTTCGCCGACGAGTTCATCCAGGGCGTCGACTTCGACATCAGCTATGGCTGGGACGCCGGCCGGGTGGGCGCCTTCACGGCCGGGCTGGCCGGCACCTGGCTGTGGCAATTCGACCAGAAGGTGAAGGGCGCCACGTCCATCAACACCCTGCTGAACACCGATTACGCCATCGACTTCAAGGCCCGCGCCAGCCTGATGTGGACCCTGGACGCCTACACCGCCGGTGTCTTCGTGAACTACACCAACGGCTACAGCAACGCGAGCACGGGCGGCCTGGGGGTTCAGAAGGTGGACAGCTTCACCACCGCCGACCTGCACCTGGCCTGGAACGTTCCCGGCCAGGGCATGATGGGTGGCATCCAGGCGACGCTGGACGTGAACAACGTCTTCGATACCGACCCACCCTATTTCTACAACACCAACGGCATCTCCGGTGTCGACCTGACCGCCGCGTCCCCGCTGGGCCGCGTCATCTCCATCGGCTTGACCAAGAAGTGGTGAGGCCGATCGCCGGGCGCGGTTGAACCGCCGTCCCGCCCGGCACCCTAGTACCCCGTACGGTCTCATCTCCGTATTCACTTCCTCCCCTGGCGGGTGTCGCGGTCGATGGTGCGAACGATCCTCCGCGGCACCCGCACTTTTCCATTCCAGCCGGGGCCGGGTATTGCCACGCTCAGGATCCCATAGAACGACAAGCCTGACAGGGAGCGCGCGACTAACCATGAATTGCCGGGAAATGCTGTTGGTCGTGGGGGGGCCGCCGTGGCGGCCGCCGCCTCTTCCGTGGTGGCGCCCAAGGCCGCCCAGGCCCAACCCAAGGAGTTCGAGCCCGCCGTGGCCGGCGAGCCCAACGCCGCCTGGGGCGCCAAGGCCGACGCGCTGACACCGGCGCTGACCGAGACGGCGCAGCCGCCGCTGGCCCTGGTGCGCGCCGTGGCCGACCCCGGCGCGCCCTTGCGCTGGCGCATGGAGCCGGAGGGCGAGGGCCTGGCCGGGCGCACGTTCAAAAAGGGCGACAGCTTCATCCTGGATTTCGGCGGCCACCGCACCGGCCACTTGGCCTTCCGCCTGGAAACCGTGGGGCGCGAGCCCGACGCCCCCGCCCGCCTGCGCCTGACCTTCGGCGAGGTGCCCAGCGACGTGGCGGAACCGCTGTATCCCTACACCGGCATGTTGAGCGGCGCCTGGCTGCCCGATGAAATCGTCAACATCGACTATTTGCCCCAGGCCGTGCAGCTACCCCGCCGCTACGCCTTCCGCTATGTGAAGGTAGAGGTCATCGACACCTCCTCCGGCTTCAGCATCCGGTTCGAGGACGTGAAGGCCATCGGCCTGACCTCCGCCAATGCCACCCCCGCCCCGCTGCCGTCCAAATACTCCGACCTGGCGCGCCGCATCGACGCCGTGGCCCTGGCCACCCTGCGCGACTGCATGCAGACGACGTTCGAGGATGGCCCCCGCCGCGACCAGCGCCTGTGGGTGGGCGATCTGCGGCTGCAGGCCCTGGCCAACTACGCCACCTTCAAGCGGAACGACCTGGTGAAGCGCTGCCTCTACCTGTTCGCGGCCTACCGCCGGCAGGACGGGCTGGTGGCGGCCTGCGTCTATGAGAAGCCCAAGGCGCGCTACGGCGGCATCCACATCGTCGACTACGCCGCCCTGTTCAACGTGGCCCTGGCGGACTACCTGGAAGCCACGGGTGACGAGGCGACGGCGCGGGAGCTGTGGCCCGTGGCCAAGCGCCAGCTGGAGATCATCGGCCAGCGCATCAACGCCGACGGTCGCTATGTCGACCCCGGCAACGTCTGGATCTTCATCGACTGGTCCCCCGACCTGCACAAGGACGCGGCCATCCAGGGCCTGCTGGTCTTCGCCCACAAGCGCACGCTGGACCTGGCGCGCAAGCTGGGGGTGGAGCGCGACGTGGCGGACTATCCCGCGCTGATCGAGCGCATGACCACGGCCGCCCGCGGCTTCTGGGACGCCTCGGCCAAGGCCTTCGTCAGCGGGCCCACCCGCCAGGTGTCCTGGGCCTCGCAGGCCTGGATGGCCATCGGCGGTGTGATGCCGGCCAAGGACTGCGCCATCGCCCTGAAGACGGCCTTGGCCCGCCCCGACGCGGTGAGGCCGGTCACCCCCTACCTCTACCACTACATGGTGGAGGCCCTGCTGGACAGCGGGCTGGAAAAGGACGCCAAAGCCCTGGTGGAAAGCTATTGGGGCGGCATGGTCAAGGCCGGGGCCGACACCTTCTGGGAGGTCTACGACCCGGCCAAGCCGCTCAGCTCCCCCTACGGCGACATCCACATCAACAGCTACTGCCACGCCTGGAGCTGCACGCCGACCTATTTCTACCGCGCCCGCGGCATGGTGGCATAAATCCCATATTGTCTTTATTTGTCCCATATAGTATTGATTTTGGAAAATTGGGAACGAAAGGGAGTGTCGCCCCCATGGGCTTTCCGGTGATCAAACACGTCCGCGCCTACACCGTGCGCGGCGGTGGCGCGGACTATCACGACCAGGGCGCCGGCCACTGGATCGATGACCACATCGCCACGCCCATGGCCAAGTACCCGGAGTACCGGCAGAGCCGGCAGAGCTTCGGCATCAACGTGCTGGGCACCCTGGTGGTCGAGATCGAGGCGGCCGACGGTACCGTCGGCTTCGCCGTCACCACCGGTGGTGAGCCCGCCGCCTACATCGTGGAAAAGCACCTGGCCCGCTTCCTGGAGGGCCGCAGCCCGACCGATTATGAGAAGATCTGGGACCAGATGTACTTCGGCACCCAGTATTACGGCCGCAAGGGCCTGGTGGTGAACGCCATTTCCGGCGTCGACCTGGCGCTGTGGGACTTGCTGGGCAAGCTGCGGCGGGAACCGGTGTACCACCTGCTGGGCGGCGCCGTGCGCGATGAGCTGAGCTTCTACGCCACCGGGTCACGCCCCGATCTCGCCAAGGGCATGGGCTTCATCGGCGGCAAGATGCCCCTGCACCATGGCCCCGCCGAGGGCGAGGACGGCCTGGCCAAGAACATCCAGGAACTGGCCACCATGCGCGAGCGCTGTGGCGATGATTTCTGGCTGATGTTCGATTGCTGGATGGCGCTGGACCTGAACTACGCCACCCGCCTGGCCCACAAGGCCCGGGAATACGGCCTGAAGTGGATCGAGGAGGCCTTGAGCCCCGACGACTACTGGGGCTACGCCGCCCTGAAGAAGGCCGCCCCCGCCGGCATGCTGGTGACCACGGGCGAGCATGAGGCCACGCGCTGGGGCTTCCGCATGCTGATGGAGATGGACTGCTGCGACATCATCCAACCCGACGTGGGCTGGTGCGGTGGCGTCACCGAGCTGCTCAAGATTTCCGCCATAGCCGACAGCCGGGGCGTGATGGTCATCCCCCATGGCTCCAGCGTCTACAGCTACCACTTCGTCATCACCCGGCATAACAGCCCCTTCGCCGAGTTCCTGATGATGGCGCCCCAGGCCGACCAGGTCGTGCCCATGTTCCATCCCCAGTTGCTGGGCGAGCCCGTGCCGGCCGACGGCCGCCTCAAGGCCACGGCCTTGGACAAGCCGGGCTTCGGCGTGGAGCTCAACCCCGCCGTCACCCTGCACCGCCCCTATACGCACTGATACTGCAAGGTCATACCCCATGAAGCTGTTGCGCTACGGCCCCAAGGGCCAGGAGCGGCCCGGACTGCTGGACGCGGATGGCCGCATCCGCGACCTGTCCGGCCACGTCGCCGACATCACCCCGGATGTGCTGTCCCCCGCCGGGCTGGACCGGCTGCGCGCCCTAGCCCCCGCCACCCTGCCCGTGGTCGGCGGCAATCCCCGCCTGGGCGTGCCCGTGGCCCACGTGCGGAAGTTCCTGGCCATCGGCCTGAACTACGCCGACCACGCCAAGGAAGCCAACCTGCCCATTCCCAGCGAGCCCATCCTGTTCACCAAGGCCACCAGCTGCCTGAACGGGCCGGACGACGACGTCATGCTGCCCCAGGACAGCGCCAAGTCGGATTGGGAGGTGGAGCTGGGCGTGGTGTTCGGCCGCACCGCCCGCTATGTGCCGCAGGACCGGGCGCTGGACTATGTCGCCGGCTATGTCCTGGTCAACGACGTCTCGGAACGCTTCAACCAGAAGGAGCGCGGCAGCCAGTGGGACAAGGGCAAGGGTCACGACACCTTCGGCCCCGTGGGACCCTGGCTGGTGACGGCTGACGAGGTGGGCGACCCGCAGGACCTGGACATGTGGCTGGACCTGAACGGCCGGCGCATGCAGACGGGCAACACCCGCACCATGATCTTCGGCGTGGCCGAGCTGATCGCCTATGTCAGCCGCTTCATCACCCTGGAGCCGGGCGACATCCTGACCACCGGCACGCCCCCGGGCGTGGGCGAAGGCCAGAAGCCCGAGATGGTGTTCCTGAAGGCCGGCGACGTCATGACCCTGGGCATCGAGAAGCTGGGCACCCAGCGGCAGAAGGTGGTGGCGTGGTTCAACCGGGAGGAACAGGCGTGACGACAGTGTTTCAAGGCCGCTTCGACGGCCGCACGGCCATCATCACCGGCGGCGCCTCGGGCCTGGGCAAGGAAACCGCCCGCCGCCTTGTGGCGGAGGGCGCCAAAGTCGCCCTGTGGGACGTGCAGAAGGACGGTCTGGCGGCGGCCGCGGCCGAGGTGGGGGCCACCCACACCGTGGCCCTGGACGTGACCGACGCGGCGGCGGTGGAAGCGGCGGCCCAGGCCAGCCACCAGGCGCTGGGCGGGCGGGTGGACATCCTGGTGGCGTCGGCCGGCATCACCGGCGCCACCGTGCCGGTGCACGAGTTCCCGCTGGACAGCTGGCGCCGCACCATCGACATCAACCTGAACGGCCTGTTCTATTGCTGCCGCGCCATCGTGCCGCTGATGCTGGCCAACGGCTACGGCCGCATCGTCAACGTCGCCTCGGTGGCCGGCAAGGAGGGCAACCCCAACGCCTCCGCCTATTCCGCCAGCAAGGCCGGGGTCATCGGTCTCACCAAGTCGCTGGGCAAGGAGCTGGCCGGCAAGGGCGTGATGGTGAACAGCATCACGCCCGCCACCTTCGACAGCCCCATCCTGGATCAGCTGCCGCAAAGCCAGGTGGACTACATGCGCTCGAAAATCCCCATGGGCCGCCTGGGCCAGGTGGAGGAAAGCGCCGCCATGGTCTGCTTCATGGCCAGCGAGGAATGCAGCTTCACCACCGCGTCCACCTTCGACACGTCCGGCGGCCGCACGACTTATTAAGACTTCCCTCGGGCGCCGGGCGCCAGCATCCGCTGGCTTGGCTGTCCTCGCTTTCCGGTCCGCCTGCGGCTTCCCAAAAAAGCTCCGGCGGCCCCATACACGTCTGCGGGGGCGCGTCCTACAACGGCATGAGGCTTGGCCCCATGCCGTTAATGTGAATATCGAATACCGGTCGGGTTAGCGCTCGGCCGGAACAATAAAGCAAACGGGAGGGACAGGCGGGCCATGGCCGACGCGTTGATCCTGGTCGATCCCCACATGCATCTGTGGGACTTGGCCCATATCCGCTATCCCTGGCTGACGCCGCCCCTCGGCGATGGTGGGGTCAATGGCGACGTCACACCCATCGCCCGCGACCACGGTGTGGACGACTATCTGACGGCGGCGTCCGAACTGCCCAAGGGCTGGATCCTGGGGAAAAGCGTCCATGTCGACGCCGGCGCCCACCCGGACGATGCGCTGCGTGAAAGCGCCTGGCTGCAACGGCTGGCCGACAGCCGGGGCTTCCCCCACGGCATCGTCGGCTATGCCGCGCTGGAGGCGCCCGACGCGGCGCGGGTGCTGGCGGGGCATCGCGAATTTCCCAACGCGCGCGGCATCCGCCAGATCCTGAACTGGCACCCCGATCCGGCCAAGACCTACACCCCGCGCGACCTGTTGCGGGACGACGCCTGGCAGGCGGGCTTCGGCCTGCTGGCCCGGCATGGCCTGTCCTTCGACCTGCAGATCTATCCCGGCCAGATGGCGGCGGCGGCCGCTCTGGCCGCGCGGCATCCGGACATCCCGCTGATCCTGAACCACACCGGCATGCCGGTGGACAGGGACGCCGATGCCCTGGCCCTGTGGCGCGCGGGCATGGCGGCGCTGGCCCGCCAGCCCAACGTCCACGTCAAGATTTCCGGCCTGGGCATGCTGGACCGGGCCTGGACCACGGACAGCATCCGCCCCTTCGTCCTGCACACCATCGACCTGTTCGGGGTCGACCGCAGCATGGTCGCCAGCAATTTCCCCGTCGATGGTTTGGGCGGACGCTTCGGCGCCTATTTCCAGGCCTACGACGACATCACCCGCGATTTCTCGGCCCGCGACCGCGCCGCCCTGTTCGGCGGCACCGCGACGCGCGTCTATCGCCTGGACTGACACATAAGGAATTGGGAGGAGAGAGGCAGATGGGGGCCAATCCGGTATTGGGCGTGTTCTTCCACTGGCTGGGGGGCCTCGCCTCCGCCAGCTTCTACGTGCCCTATCGCGGCGTGCGCAACTGGTCCTGGCCCGTGTTCTGGCTGGTGGGCGGGGTGTTCAGCTGGATCCTGGCCCCCTGGCTGTTCGCCCTGGTCCAGACCCGGAACCTGGGCGCGGTGCTGGCGGCCGCCCCCGCCCGCACCCTGTTCCTGTGCTATCTCTTCGGCGCCCTGTGGGGCCTGGGCGGCCTGACCTTCGGCCTCACCCTGCGTTATCTCGGCATGTCCCTGGGCATGGCGGTGGCGTTGGGCCTGACCGCCGCCTTCGGCACCCTGATCCCACCGCTGGTGAGCGGGGAGCTGGCCGCCCTGGCGGGGACGGGCCATGGCCTGGTCATCCTGGGCGGCGTCGCCCTCTGCCTGGCGGGCATCGCCGTCGTCGGCTGGGCCGGCCGTCTGAAGGAAAAGGACGGTGCGCAACAGCAGGGCGTGGCCGAGTTCGACTTCCGGCGCGGCATCCTGATCGCGCTCTTCTCCGGCGTCATGAGCAGTTGCTTCGCCTACGGCCTGGCGGCGGGCGAACCCATCCGCCAACTGACCCTGGCCCAGGGTACCGACCCGCTGTCGCAAGGCCTGCCGGTGCTGGTGGTGGTGCTGTCCGGCGGCTTCACCAGCAATTTCATCTGGTGCCTGTACCTCATCCTGCGCGACGGCTGCCTGCCGGAATTCGCCGGCGGCCAAGGCCGCGCGGTGGCGGCCCCGCCCCCCCTGCTGCGCAACTACGCCCTGTGCGCGGTGGCCGGCATCGCCTGGTATCTGCAGTTCTTCTTCTACACCATGGGCGAAAGCCAAATGGGCCGCTTCGGCTTCTCCAGCTGGACCCTGCACATGGCCAGCATCATCATCTTCGCCACCCTGTGGGGCTTCATGCTGAAGGAGTGGGCCGGCTCCAGCCGCCGCACCCGCGCCGTGCTGGGCCTGGGCATCGCCGTGCTGGTGCTGTCCACCTGCGTCATCGGCCTGGGCAACTATCTGGGATCGCAATAACCGAAGCCGCGCCACAGGGCACGAATTGCGCACCGTCGGATATCGGTCGGTGTCTATCGGCAAAGCCGTACCGCCGATATCACGACGAGGGGTCTCGAACTATCTAAAACTACGACCCGTCACTCCCACTCGTTTATCAACCGGTTAGATAAGCATTTGAAATGACCGCACGAAAACCTCTCCGCCGCAAACAAGCCGTCGGACATGCCGCCAATAACGATGGCTCTTGAAATCGCTGACATCTTTACGCGGCTTCCAAAAATCTCAGTTTCGCCATCTATCGGGGAAGGACGGGGCCTCCGGCCCTCGAATCCTTCCCACTGCGGCTGACGCATCGGCTTCAAGGAAAGCGTCCACCATCCCCCTACAACAGTCCCAGTTCCAGCCGCGCGTCTTCGCTCATGCGCTCCCGGGCCCAGGGCGGATCCCAGACCATTTCCAGCAGGACGATGCTGACGCCTGGCACAAGGGAGACAAGGTGCTGGACCTGCCCTGGCAGGGCGGTCGCCACCGGGCAGACAGGGGTCGTCAGCGTCATCTCGATATAAACCAAGCCGTCCCGCCGGACCATGACGTGGTAGATCAGGCCCAGGTCCACCAAGTTCACCGGAAGTTCCGGGTCGCGAACGGTCCGGAGCGCCGCCATCACTTCCCGTTCCAGCACCGGGTCCCCCTCGTCAGGCTGGGGGCGTTGCGGAGGCCTGGATGCGGCCGCCAGTTGCGGCGACAGCGGGTCCGCCAAGTTTATCGCTTCCCCGGGCATCCTCATGACCTCATTCCGTCTTCAAGGGGCCGCTGCCGCCAGCCGCGCCCGCCATCGCCGCGTCGAAGGTGTGCCAGGCCAGCGTCGCGCACTTCACCCGCGCGGGGTAGGAACGGACGCCGGCCAGCGGTTCCAGCCGGTCGCCTTCTTCCGCCAGGCCCGGTGAAAGGTCGGTTTCGTCTCCGCCCGTGACCTGTGCATGGAAATGGGCGAACAGGGCCTGGGCCTCCGCCATCGTTTTGTCGAGCATGATCTCCGTCATGAGCGAGGCGGAGGCGATGGAGATGGCGCAGCCCTTTCCTTCGAAGCTGACGTCGGCCACGCGCCCATCCTCCAGCCGCACGAAGATGGTGACCTTGTCACCGCACAGCGGGTTGTGGCCGTGGGCGAAATGGCTCGCGCCGGGCAGCACGCGAAAGTTCCGGGGATGGCGCCCGTGGTCGAGGATGATGTCCTGGTAAAGGTCGCGCAAATCCATGGGATGGCTTCCCCCTATCGTGCCGAGACCAGGCCGAACAGGCGCTGGGCCGCGCGGACGGCGGCGACCAGCGCCGCCACGTCGTCCTCGTCGCTGTAGACCCCGAAAGAGGCGCGGGCGGTGGCGACCAGTCCCAGGCGGTCCATCAGCGGCTGGGCGCAGTGATGGCCGGCGCGGATGGCCACGTCGTGCTGATCGAAAATGGTGGCCAGGTCATGGGGATGGAGGCCATCAACCTCGAAAGAGACGACGCCCACGCTCTCCGCCCCGGCACCGACGATGGTGACACCCGGCAGGCCCGACAGCGCCGAGCGGGCATGGCGGGTCAGCGCCGCCTCATGCTCCCGGATCGCATCCATGCCCAGGCCGTCCATGAAGTCCAGCGCCAGGGCCAGGCCGACGGCGCCGGCGATATCGGGCGTCCCCGCCTCGAACCGCTGGGGGGCATCCTGATAGGTCGTCTCGGCGAAGGTGACGGTGCGGATCATGTCGCCGCCGCCCTGCCACGGCGGCATCGCGTCCAGCACCGCGCGCCGGGCGTACAGCACGCCGATGCCGGTGGGCCCATAACACTTGTGACCAGAGAAGACGTAGAAGTCGCAACCCAGGGCCTGCACATCGACCGGCAGGCGCGGCACCGCCTGGCAACCGTCCAGCAACACCTTGGCACCGGCCGCATGGGCCAACTGGACCACCCGCTCGACCGGGACAACGCCGCCGGTGACATTGGCCACATGGGTCATCGCCACCAGCCGGGTGCGGGATGTCAGCAGACCCGCGAACGCCGCCAAGTCCAGGGCGCCGCCGTCATCGATGGGGGCCACCACCAGTTCCGTCCCCAGCCGATGGCACAGCATCTGCCAGGGCACAATGTTGGAGTGATGCTCCAGCTCCGACACCACGATCTGATCGCCGGGCTTCAGGAAAGCCGGTCCCCAGGCCTGGGCCACGAGGTTGATACCTTCCGTGGCGCCCCGCACGAAGACGATTTCGCTGGCATCGGCAGCGTTCAGGAACTGGGCGACACGGTCCCGCGCCGCCTCGAACCGGGCGGTGGACCGGGCGCTGAGGCCATAGACGCCGCGGTGCACGTTGGCGTAGTCGGCGCGGTAATATTCGGCCAGACCGTCGATGACGCAGTCCGGCTTCTGCGCGCTGGCCGCCGTGTCCAGGAACACCAGGCCTGGGTTGCGGGCGAAGACGGGGAACTGCCGACGCACGGCCTTGGGATCAAAGGCGGCGCGCGTGGGCGGCGCCACGGCGGGCCGTTCCTGAAGCAGCGCGCTCATATCTCACCCCCCATGCCATCCAGCCAGGCCCGAAGGTGCCCATGCACATGGTCACGAATGGGGCCATCCAAGCCGGCGCCGTCGATCACGTCGGCGGCGAAGGCTTCCACCAGCATCAGGCGCGCCGTGGCCGGGTCGATGCCCCGGGCTTGCAGGTAGAACAGCGCCGCCTCATCCAGGCTGCCCACCGTGGCGCCGTGGCTGCACTTCACGTCGTCGGCCAGGATTTCCAGTTCGGGCTTGGTGTCCACCCAGGCCGTGGGGCTCAGCAGCAGGTTGCGGTTCAACTGCCGCGCGTCGGTGCCGTCGGCGCCGGGCCGCACCTGTATCGTGCCCAGGAAGACGCCGTGCGCCCTATCCCGCATCACGCCCTTCACCACCTCGTCCGTGCGGCAACCCGGCGCCGCGTGGACCACCACGGGGGCCAATGTGGCCTCCTGCCCATCCCGCAGCAGATAGGCGCCGTGCAGCGCGACGCCGGCCCCCGCCTCCGCCAAGGTGACGTGGATGTCCCGGCGCGACAACCGCCCGCCGGCCATCAGGCTGAAGCCGTCGTAGCGGCCGTCACGCGCCACCGTCGCCCGAATGACGGCGGTGTGAATGGCCTCATCCGCGTCGCGCTGAATCTGCACATGGCGCAAGGCGCCACCCGCTGCCACGGCGATGGCGGTGACGGTGTTCAGCCAGCTGGCGCCCACGCCCGTCGACATCTCCACCACGGTGGCACGGGCGCCCGCGCCGATAATCAGACAGTTGCGCAGGTGGGCCGCCGCCGGCACCCCCATGTCGGCATGGTGGATGACCTCCACCGGCGTTTCCAGGATCACCCCCGGTTCCAGCGCCAGCACGAAGCCATCGGCGAACAGGGCGGTGTTCAGGGACGCCAGCGCCGCCTCGTCCGCCATGAACGCCGACGCCATCATATCGGGCCGCGTGCGCAGCGCGTCGGTGGCGGCGCCCAACCAGACGCCGGATGGCAAAGCGCCGATATCGGACAGGGCCGGCGCGAAGCGGCCGTTGACGAGTACGACGCGATGGGCCGGCCCGGCCAGCCGATGGGGCGCCAGCGTTGCCGCCGTCACCGCCACCGGGTCCGCCGGCGCGGGCGGGAAGATGGACGCGGTCAGCGGGCGCAGGTCGGTGAAGCGCCAGGCTTCCATCTTACGGGTGGGATAGCCTAGGGCGGCGAAGCGGGCCATGCCCGCCGCGCGGTGGCCGGTCAGCCAGGGAGGTTGGCCAGGGGCGGGGAGATCGGCCGCGATCATCGCTTGCCCTCCCCTCAGGCGGCGGTGCCGAGGTGGGCGTAGCCGGTACGCTCCAGCTCGGTCGCGAAGGTCTTGTCGCCCGAGGCGACGATGCGCCCCTCGCTCAGCACATGCACATGGTCGGGCACGATGTAGTCCAGCAGCCGCTGGTAATGGGTGATCAGGATGATGGCGCGGTTGGCGTCGCGCAGGCGATTCACCCCGTCCGACACCACCCGCAGGGCATCGATGTCCAGGCCGCTGTCGGTTTCATCCAGGATGGCCAGCCTGGGCTCCAGCATCGCCATCTGGAAAATCTCGTTGCGCTTCTTCTCCCCACCCGAAAAGCCGACGTTCACCGCGCGGCGCAGCAGGTCGTCGCCGATGTCCAGCAGCTTGAGCTTGTCGCGTACGGCCTTCAGGAACTGCGAGGCGTCCAGCTCCGGCGCACCCCGCTGGCGCCGCCCGGCGTTCAGGGCCGCGCGCAGGAAATACATGTTGTTCACGCCGGGGATTTCCACCGGGTACTGGAAGGCCAGGAAGATGCCCTCGCGCGCCCGCTCGTCCGCCGGCAGGGCCAGCAGGTCACGGCCCTGGTACAGGACGGAACCGCCCGTGACCTCATAGCCCGGCTTGCCGGCCAACACGCTGGACAGCGTGCTCTTGCCCGCCCCGTTCGGCCCCATGATGGCGTGCACCTCCCCCGGGGCCACGTCCAAATCTATGCCCTTCAGGATGTCGCGGCCGCCGACGATGCGGGCCCGCAGGTCGCGGATTTCCAGAAGCTTGCTCATGCCCGGTCCCCTTGTTGCCATGATACGCGCGGTCGCGGTCCCCTAGCCCACGCTGCCTTCCAGGCTGACGGCCAGCAGCTTTTGCGCCTCGACCGCGAACTCCATGGGCAGTTCCTTCAGCACTTCCTTGCAGAAGCCGTTGACGATCAGCGACAGCGCGTCCTCCTGCGTCAGGCCGCGCGCCTGGCAATAGAACATCTGGTCCTCGCTGATCTTCGAGGTCGTCGCCTCATGCTCCACCATGGCGCCGGGGTGGCGGACCTCGATGTAGGGCACGGTGTGGGCGCCGCATTTCTTGCCGATCAGCAGGCTGTCGCACTGGGTGTAGTTGCGGGCGCCGTCGGCCTTGGGCATCACCTTCACCTGCCCGCGATAGGTGTTCTGCCCCCGGCCGGCGGAAATGCCCTTGGAGATGACGGTGGAACTGGTGTCGCGCCCGATGTGGATCATCTTGGTGCCGGTGTCGGCCTGCTGCAGGTTGTTAGTGATGGCGACCGAGTAGAAAGCGCCAACCGATCCGTCGCCTTCCAGCAGGCAACTGGGGTATTTCCAGGTGATGGCCGATCCCGTCTCCACCTGCGCCCAGCTGATCTTGGCCCGCGCGCCCCGGCAGGCGCCGCGCTTGGTGACGAAGTTGTAGATGCCACCCTTGCCGTTCTCATCGCCCGGGTACCAGTTCTGGACCGTGGCGTACTTGATCTCCGCATCCTCCAGCGCCACCAGTTCCACCACGGCGGCGTGCAGCTGGTTCTCATCGCGCTGGGGGGCGGTGCAGCCCTCCAGGTAGCTGACATAGGCGCCCCGGTCGGCGATCAGCAGCGTGCGCTCGAACTGGCCCGTCTTGGCGGCGTTGATGCGGAAATAGGTGGACAGCTCCATGGGGCAGCGCACGCCCGGCGGCACGTAGACGAAGGACCCGTCGCTGAACACGGCGGAATTGAGCGCCGCGAAGAAATTGTCGCCCTGGGGCACGACGGACCCCAGATAGCGGCGCACCAGATCGGGATGTTCGCGCACCGCCTCGCCGAAGGAACAGAAGATGATGCCCAGGTCGGCCAGCTTGTCCTTGTAGGTGGTGGCCACCGACACGCTGTCGAACACCGCGTCGACGGCGACACCAGCCAGGGCCGCGCGCTCCCCCAGGGGAATCCCCAGCTTCTCATAGGTCTTCAGCAGCTCCGGATCGACCTCGTCCAGGGATTTCGGACCCGTGCCGGTCTTCGGTGCCGAATAGTATGTCGACGCCTGGTAGTCGATGGGCGCGATGTTCAGCTTGGCCCAATCGGGCGGGGACATCCGCTGCCAGCGGTGGAAGGCCTTCAGCCGCCAGTCCAGCAGCCAGGCCGGCTCCCCCTTTTTGGCGGAGATGAAGCGCACAGTCCCTTCATCCAGGCCGGGCGGCGCCTCGTCGGCCTCAATGTCGGTGACGAAGCCGTATTTGTAGCCATCGCCACCCCCCTGGACCAGGGCGTCCAGGGGATCGGCGGCGGGCTGGGGCTTTTCGGTCGTCGCGAGATCGGACATGGCGGATGCGTCCTGTCTTGGCTTCTTCACGCCAGTCCCTGTCGCAACCGCCATGCCAGATGAAAAATGGCGGATTCACAATGGATTGGTGACCAGCGTCCCGTCCGGATCGCGACGATTGTCACAATCGCGACAGGGGGATTCGGCACCAAGCGGCCAGGGAGCGCCCTTTCCCAACGGCGATGGGCCGCGCCCCTGGCGGCATGTTTCGTGCAGCCCGGTAAGCAGCCACGAGCACGGGAGAGCCAGGCCATGACCACGGGAAGCACAGCGGAGCTGACGGTTTACGAGCGGATAGGCGGAGCCGGGCCCATCGACCGCCTGGTCGAGGCGTTCTACCGCTTCATGGACACCCTGCCGGAGGCGCGCGGCCTGCGCGCCATCCACGCCCCGGACCTGGGGGAAACCAAGCGGGTGCTGAAGCTGTACCTGGCGCAGTGGATGGGGGGCCCGGCGGACTATTCGGCCGAGCGGGGTCACCCGCGTCTGCGCGCGCGCCACATGGGCTTCCGCATCGGCGCGGCGGAACGCGACGCCTGGCTGGCGTGCATGACGCGGGCGCTGGAGGAGACGATAGAGTCGGCCGACGCCCGCCTGGCCATCCTGGCGTCCCTGACGCCGCTGGCCGACTGGATGCGCAACCAGCCAGAAGGCCAAAATTGAAAAGCGCCGTGGCCCCCCCCCCGAGGGAACCACGGCGGGAACCACGGCGCTCTCCTGGAAAGCGGACGCCTAGGCGGCGACGGCCGCCTTCAGGTCCTCGATCTCCGGACGTGGCAGCCGGAACAGGCCGCGCCCGCCGACGAAGGTCTGGTAATGGACGCCGGCCTTCAGGCTCAGGTGGTTGAACCAGTCCTGGGGCGACAGGGTCGCCGGCCGTTCCCCGATCTCCGTCACTGTGCCGTTGGGGGCGAAACGCACGTGGATCATGACGCTCTCGACTTCCATGACAGCCCTCCCTCAAAAGCCCGAGCCGAAGCCCAGCAGTTCGATCTTGATGTCTTCCGTACCCAGGACGATGGCCTGGCAGGCCAGCCGCGACTTGGAGCCGACGCCGACGATGGCATCCAGTTTCTCGTTCTCTTCCTTGGCGATGCGCGACAGGCCCTTGCGCCCCTCCTGGACGAAGATGTGGCAACTGCCGCAGGAGGCCTTGCCGTCGCATTTGTGGGCCAACGCCTCATCGGCGGCGAGGATGGCCGCCAGCAGCGTCATGCCTTCGCCGGCGTTGATGGTCTTGCCCGATGGCATGATGGTCAGCAGGGACATAAGCGAAGCTCCTTTATTTCAAAAAGCGGGACTGTTGTTGCGGACAGTCAGTAGATCGCCGCCCCGGCGCCCACATTGATCGAGGCGTCCTTCATGGTGGCGACGATGAAGGCGATCCGGTCCTCATCGAGATGGGCGTGGAAGGGCAGCGCCACCGCCCGGTCGGCCACCTTCTCCGCTACGAAGAAGTCGCCCCGGCGGTAGCCCAGATCGAAATAGTGGCGTTGCAGATGCAGCGGGTGGCTGTAGGCCACGGCCTCCACCTGTTCCAGCCGCAGGTCCTCGATGATGGCGTCGCGGCTGGAGCGGGAGAAGCGGGTACCCAGCTGAACCAGGTAGAACAGCCAGTTCACCTCGGTCGCGTCCGGCCCGACGTAGGGGTCCTTGATGCCCTCGAACGACCGGACGTGCTTGAAGTACAGGTGCTGGACCCGCCGCCGCCGCTCCAGAATCTCATCCAGGCGCCGCAGTTGGGCCAGGCCCAGGGCGGCGGCCAAATCGCTGGTCCCCGCCTGATAGGGCGGCGTGGCGCCGATCACCACCGAGGCGCGTTCCTGCGGCCGGTGCGACCGCCGCCGGCGCAGGGCCATGGCGATGTCGACGTCGTCGGTCACCACCATGCCCCCCTCGCCACAGGTCAACGGCGAGGGCTGGGAGAAATCGAACACGGCCGTGTCCCCGAAGGTGCCCACCAGGGCGCCGCGATGGCGTGAAGCGATGGCCTCCGTCGAATCCTCGATCAGGATCAGGCCATGCCCCGCCGCCAGGGACCGCAGGGCGGTCCAGTCGGCGGGATGGCCATTGCTGTTGCCGCCGACCAGGGCGCGCGTCCTGGGCGTGATACGGGCCGCCGCCTTTTCCGGGGACAGGGTGCCGGCCCAGTAGTCGATGTCGGCGAACACCGGGCGGGCGCCCGACAGGCTGACCGCGTGCGCCGTCTCCCGGAAGGAATGGGGCGAGACCACCACCTCGTCCCCCGCGCCGATGCCGTGGGCATCCAGCGCCATCAGCAGGCCCAGGGTGCCGCTGGGCACCGCCACCGCATAGCGGCGCCCCAAGTAACGGGCGAAAGCCGCCTCGAATTCCTCGACCACCACGCCGGCGGAAAGGCGGGGGGAGCGCATGACCGCCGCCACCGCTTCCAGTTCGGCGGCGGTGATATCGGGATCGCTGAGCGGGATGGCGTCCAGAGCGTCGCCATCATCCACCGCCTCCATCTCCGCCGCCATCACGCCCCCTTCCCGCGCCGGGCCAGCACCACGCCGGTGGCGTGCGCCGGGTCCGGGGTCAGGCGCACGCAGTGGTCGCTGGCGTCCAGCAGATGCAGGTCGAAGCGGGGGTATCTGCGGAACGGCTCCTCCGCCACGTCGGTCGCGTCGCAGCGTGTCCACGACAGGTGCGGCAGGTGCCGGCGCAGATCGGCGAACACGCCGTCCGCCGGAGCCGGCATGTCCAGCAGGCCATCGATCAGCCCCAAATCCTCCGTGCTCACCACCATGGCGCCCCCTCCCTCATTGCCAGAACAGCCGGTCGGCATCCACGGTCAGCGGGTCCAGCAGGTCGCGCAGCCGGCCGTAACTGCCGTGCAGTTCCCAGGCCCCCCGGCGATGGTCCTTGCGGTACAGGAACCAGGTGCCCTGACGGCATTCGATCAGGGCGACGTCGATGACCCCGCCGCTGGCATCGACGTTGCGGGAGCAACAGGGGCTTTCGACACGGTAGCCGTCCGCCGCCGGCAGAACGCTGGGCTGGACGTAGAGGTAGCGCTTGCGCGCCGTCAGCGCGCGTTCGATGCGCTTGCGGTCCAGGTCGTTGGGGTGGGCGCCCCATCCCAACGGCGCGATGCTTTGCCGGGGTGCTGCCATCCTGCACATCCTGCTTCGATCCAGGTGCCTCACGGCGTTTCGGTTCAAGAGCGATCCGTTCATAGCGGCTCGATCTCTTCCTCCAGGCATCCGATGACCCGGAGACCAGCGAATTCGATAAGGTAGACGGGGGTATTGGTTTCCGTGTGGGTCCCGACCTGCACGATCTCACCGGTCTCACCGGCACGGGCCAGCACCGCGTCCACCCCGGCATCGGGGTAGGAACCATCGTTGCGCAGGTCGGCCAAGACATGGACCCGCTGGCCCCATTGGTATTTGGGCAGGCGGGGTTCGATCATGATGGCCCCCCTTCCCAGACGCGCGGCCGCGCGGTGGGCAACGGCAGGTCGGCGTCATCCTCGGCGGCGGCCACCGCGTCCAGCTCCTTGCGCTTCATGCCCACGCGATAGCCGGTGTCCACGAATTCGACACCGTAGATGTAGAACTGCTGCAAGAAGGTGCCGATGCTGACGACGTAGCCCTCCTCTCCCTTGCGGGCCAGGATGTCGCCGATCTCCTTGCCGGCGTAGGTGCCGTCGTTGCGGATGGTGCGGCGGGACCGCACCTTGTCGCCATAGGTGAAGACCGGTGGATCGACGATCTCCACCACGTCACTGTCGCGAACGATGTTGCTCATGGCACCCTCTCCTTGTGCGCATCGCCCCCGGCGGCGGACAGGCGGGACAGCGCCATCTCGCGCACCAGGATGTCCTCATCTCTGTCCAGGGTGGCCACCTGGGTCAGGGGCGCCCGGCCCGCAACCTCGAACCGCACGCGCCAGTCCGGATCGCGGCCCAGGCGCGGCAGCAGGTCCGCCGGCAGGCGCCTCGCCACCTCCAGCCGAACGATGGCGTCGGCGTCGGCCACCATGGGCAGAAGCCAGTCGGCGGGGATGCGACAGGCCACCACCCGGCGCACCTCCGGCTCCTTGTCCGCCATCATCCGCACCAGTAGGGGGGCCTGTACCCGCCGCGCCACCACCAGGCGGACGTAATAGTCGGGGTCGGCCATCATGGGGATCAACTCCGCATCGGCCAGCAAGGTGGCGACGCGGATGCGCACCTCCCGATGCGGATCGTCACGCAGGCGCAGGACATAACGCTTGGGCAGACGGCGCACGGCGTTCCACCGCACCGTTTCCTCCGCGTCGTCCAGCAAAGGCGGCAGCAGGAAGACGTCGGCGTGCTTGGCCGCGATGGCCCGCACCTCGAAATGGGGATGGCGCAGATAGCCGTTGGCCTGGTCCGGGTTCCAGTTGAAAAAGCGGTCGATGCGCCGGGCATAGCGGTCGTTGACGCAGGCGTGCATCAGCCGGCAGCGGCCGGCGTCGCGCAAGGCCAGATGCCCACAGACATCGCAGGACACCGCCGCCCCCAGCCAATCCACCGCCTCGTCGATATCAATCATGATCGTCCTGCCCCATGCGCTGTATGACGTTCAGCAGGACCTCGGCGCCGACCTTGTCGGTGGGATCCAATTCCAGCAGCTTCAGCACGGCGGCCAACCCTTCATCCAGGTTGCCCAGGCGCATCTGCAGGTAGGCGTAACCCTTCAAGGTGAACAGGAAGAAGCGGGGCAACTGGGCGTCATAGCGGCCGAACGCGGCATCACTGGCGGTGACCTGGCGCCAGTCGGCGGGCAGGCTGTTGTCCCGCGCCGCCTTGGCCAGGCACAACCGCGCCACGTCCAGCGCGTCGCCTAGTCGCCCCTTGTAGAAATAGAAGCGGTAGAAGGCGATCAGGACCGCGGCATGCCCCGGGGCCGCCAGCCGGGCGTGCCGCAGGTGCCCCAGGGCGACCTCGTCCAGGTGGTAGGCCTGGCCGGCGGCGCTCAAATGGTATTCGGCCTCGGGCGGCAAGCCGCCGCCCAGCAGGGCGTCGGCCAGCATCGCGTCCTCCGCGACGGCCATCCGCCGATCACCCCATGCGCCCGAAGCCATCATGCGTCAGGTCCTCCCCGCCCGCCTTACTGGATCTGGACCGGCGCGCCGTGATGCGACCCGCACGACACGGCCTTGGGGTCGTGGAAGACCAGGCCGGTGTGCGAACCACCGTCGGCGAAATCGATGGTGACACCTTGCAGCAGCAGGCGGCTCTCCACCGGCAGGAACAGGCGCAGACCGTCGCGTTCGACGACGGCGTCGCCCGGCCGGGCCGCACTCTCCACGCTGATGTCCGCAGACAGACCGGAACAGCCGCCCGGGCTCAACACCAGGCGGAAGCCGCTGCCTGGGCCGCCGTCGGCACGCACCATGAAGCGGATGAAGCGCTCCGCGGCGGGGGTGATGGTGAAGCTCATGAGCAAAGTCTCCTTTACGCCGGCAACTGGTAGCGGGGGTACGAGGTGTCGATGACGCAGGTGTTGTCGACCGGGCAGACGGCGGCGCACTGCGGCGCGTCGAAATGGCCCAGGCACTCCGTGCACTTTTTGGGATTGATGACGAAGGTGCCGTTCTTTTCCGAAATGGCCACGTTGGGGCATTCGGCTTCGCAGGCGGAACAGCTGGTGCACTGGGATGCGATGATCTTCAAGGCCATGACAGGATGCTCCTCTTGGGGGATATCCTGGCGCGGCGGGGATGCGGGCCCCGGCCGCGCCAGGCGCCTCAGGCTGCGACGATCAGCGCGCCCTGGCGGATGGCGGCGTCGCCGCGCGGTCGGTGTTCCAGCGCACCGCTGGCCACCTTTTCCAGATAGCCCTTGAACCAGGCGATGGCCGACTTCTCGATGAATTCGTGGGCGTAGCCGTCCACGGGTTCGATGCCAGCCTTGGTCAGGTCGTCCTTGGGGCAGCCGCCGATCTTGGCGACAAAAACGGCGTGGCAGTCGTTGATGGCGCGGATGACGGTTTCCAGGCCGCCTTCGTCGCCGTAGCCGCCCTGGCAGTACAAATCCACCCGCCGATGGCCGACGAACTTGGCGCCGGCCGTGGACAGCTCATAAACCTGGAATTCCTTGGCGTGGCCGAAATGCTCGTTGATCAGGCCGGAGCCCTTGGTCGCCACCGCCACCAGCAGGGTGATGTCGCTGCTCTCCCCCGCCAGGGTGGCCAGTTCCTCATGCTTGGCCGCCACCTTGGCCACGCGCTCCGCCTCAACCTTGGCCTGGTAGGCCCTGCGACCATCCAGGTCATAGGCGACCTCCATCTCCATGATCTTTTCGGTGGTGAATTCGGCGCTGCGGTCCTCGCCCAGCAGGCCGACAGCATCGGCCCGGCACTGGCGGCAGTGCCGCATCATGTTCATCTCGCCCTCGCAGCTGTCCTGCAGGGCCTTCAGCTCCTGCGCAGTGGGGCCGCGCTGGCCGGTCAGGCCGAAGACGGTGCCATGCTCGGGCGCTGAGATCAGGGGCATGATGTTGTGCAGGAAGGCGCCGCGCGACTTCACGGCCCGGTTCACCTCCACCAGGTGCCGGTCGTTGACCCCGGGGATCATGACGGAGTTGACCTTGCACAGGATGCCGCGCGCCGTCAGCATCTCCAGGCCCTGCAACTGCCGGTCCGTCAGGATCTTGGCCGCCTCCACGCCGGTGTAGCGCTTGTGGTTCCAGAAGATCCACGGGTAGATCTTCGCGCCGATTTCCGGATCCACCATGTTGATGGTGATGGTCACGTGATCGACGTTGTAGCGGGCGATGGTGTCGACATGGTCGGGCAGCGCCAGGCCGTTGGTGGACAGGCACAGCTTGATGTCCGGCGCTGTCTGGGAAATCAGCTCGAACGTCTTGAAGGTCTTGGCCGGGTTTGCCAGCGGGTCGCCCGGGCCGGCGATGCCCAGCACGGTCATCTGTGGAATGGTGGAGGCGACGGCCACCACCTTCCTGGCCGCCTGCTCCGGCGTCAGCCGCTCGCTGACCACGCCGGGGCGGGATTCGTTGGCGCAGTCATACTTGCGGTTGCAGTAATTGCATTGGATGTTGCAGGCGGGCGCCACCGCCACATGCATGCGGGCGTAATGGTGGTGTGCCTCCTCGCTGTAGCAGGGGTGGTTCTTCACCTTCTCCCAAATCTCGGTGGGCAGGTCGCCCTGGCCCGCGGCGGACCCGCAGCTGGCCTTGCCGCTGCCGCCCTGGGTGCCGCAGCCCTTATGCTCCGCCACCTGCTGCATCACGGCGTCAATGGTGACGAGGGGCGTGGTAAGGGGGCTGGCGGCGGGCCCATCCTGCTGCGTCGATGCATGCATGGTCATTCCTCGCTTATGGGCGGCCCCCGCTTGCGGAGCGGAAGGCCGGCGGTCGTATGTCAGGGCCGTGTCATCGCACGGCGGTTTCGCGACAGGCGTATGCGACAGGCGGGTCAGGCCGCCCCAGCCAGGATGGCGGCGGCGCGCTTCAACGGCAGGGCGATGGGGGTGACGCCCTGCGACACCAGGAATTTCACCTCGTTACGGGTCAGCACGTCCGGATCGACAACGGCATGGTGCGTCGGACCCGACCGCTTGGTGACTTGGCGGGCGTAGGTGCGCAGCAGCTGGTCGTGGAACCGGCAGCCCAGGAACAGGAAGCCGCGGTCCCGGCGCCGCTCCTTCACCACATCGGGAATGGGCGTCTGGATGTCGATCTCCGTCAGCACCTCGACATAGTCTGCGTCGGAGATCAGGAAGTTCCGCGCCGGCAGGGCGCCGCCATGGGGCTTGTACAGCAGGGTGGTCCACCCGGCCGCCGCGTCGCGGCCCACCTCCGCTCCACCCGCGTCGTAGAAGCGGTACCAACGATCCTCGCCGATGCCGGCGCGGCTGATGCCCTGCACCTCCCCCCAGTCGGCCCCCTGGGCCGCCAGGGCGGAGCGCATGGCGCCGTCGTACCAGGTGTCGACGATCAGGGGCAGGCCCAGGCCGGCCAGGTGGAGATGCAGGGCCGTGGGCGCCACGGGCGCCTGGAACGCCTCCGCCATCCAAGCGGACAGGGTGGAGCGGTGCTTGTAGCTTTCGATATGCTGGGCGGATGCCCAGGCGTTGCCCTTGGCGCGGCGCGGCAGGGCCGCCTTGCCGGCGAAGAAATCCGCCAGCGCCTCGGGCGTAGCCGGCGCCGGTGACGCCGCACCGGGCGTCAGCAGCTGGGCCAGGCCCGCCCCCAGGTAGGGCACTACCCGGCCTTGCCGCAAATCGGCGGCCAGGTCGGCCAGCAGGTCTTCCGCCGCGGCCGTCGTGTCGGGCAACGCCAGCGCCATGGTCATTGCCCGTCCTCCTCATCACCGCGCTTACGCGCGTTGACCGTGATGGGCAGGCGCGTGTCCGCCGCCATGGGCGGCAGATCCAGCACCCAGCCGTTGGCGATGCGCACCCAGCCGCCCCACAGCGTCTCGTGCTCCGCCGCCACCACGGGTTCCTCAAGGTCCTTCTTGGGCACATAAATCGACAGGCCGCTCTCGGGCGAGCGGCGGATCATCACCTTCATCGACCGGTTCCTTGATCCTGGTCTCGGGGGGAGTGACTTGAATTCAGCAAGGGCCGTGCCAGGCGCCACCCGCGCGGAGAGACGGCGGAATAGCTGGGGTTTCACGGTTTTGGCCCGCCTTCCGCCAACGTCGGGAACCCGACAGCCCCTGTCGCATCCGCGACCGGATTGGCCCTCGTCGGTGGCTGCGGGTGCGGGATCGGTGGGGCTGGGGATTGGCATGACGCCTGCATCCAGCGGATAATTCCCGCACGTCGTCGGGACCGTTCCAGCCGACAGGAGGCCCCATGCCTGACAGCCTCGCCTACACCCGGAATCTTTTGAACTTGGCCGCCGTGATCTATCAGCCGGCGGATGATGTCGACCGCCTGCTGGCCACCTTCGCCGAAGGCCTGCGCGCCGCCGGCCATGCCATCGGCGGCATCGTCCAGCGCAACATGCGCAACGAGTGCGGCCCGGTGAAGCTGATGGAAGTGGTGGACTTACGGACGGATCGGGTCATCCCGATCTGCCAGAACCTGGGGCCGGGCTCGACCTCATGCCGGCTGAACCAGGCGGGCCTGGCCGATGCCGCCCAGGCCGTCAGCCAGGCCATCGGCGAGGGCGTGGACCTGGTCATCATCAACAAATTCGGCAAGACCGAGGCTGAGGGCGGGGGCCTGCGCACTGAACTGGCGGCGGCGATCGGCGTCGGCCTGCCCGTGCTGACCGCCGTGCCGGAACGCTTCTATGGCGCCTGGCTGGCCTTTACCGGCGGTTACGGCACGACGCTGCTGTGCGATGGCGCCATCATCGCCGACTGGTGGAATGAGACCTCACGCTGGGCGGCCGCCCGGCGACGGGACAGCGTCGGCGAGGCCGCCGCCTGACACGAAAAAGGGGGCAGGCCATCAGCCGCCCCCTTCCCCTGGCCTGGTCGCCCTTCGCGCCTTACTTGCCGATGATCACATCCGACGACTTGATGATGGCGGACACGGTGTCGCCCACCTTGATCTCCAGGTCGTCCACCGACTCATTGGTGATGGATGAGGTGATGAGGCAACCGTTGGCGATCTCGATCTTCACATGGGCGGTGGTGACGCCCTTGGTGACGGAAACGACCTTGCCTTCGATAACGTTGCGCGCGCTGAGCTTCATTGTGGAGACCTGCCTTCTGGAGATGCGACGGAGGGATCAGAACTTCTTGACCGGGATGTTGTGCTTGGTCAGCGCGTAGCCGACCTGCCGGGGTGTGAGGTTCAGCAGCCGGGCGGCCTTGGCCTGGACCCACCCGGCCGTTTCCATGGCCTGCAGCAAGCGCTCACGCTCCGACAGGCCATCGCCCTGCGCCACGCTGCAGCTTCCCGATTGCGGGCAAGCGCCGGGCCGCGCCGCGGCGGCGTCCACCGGGCCATCCGTCGGAGACGGCGGAGGGGGCACGCGGGGAATGATTTTGAACGAGGCACCCGTGCCGATGGCACCCTTCCACAGGGTGGACGACAGGCATTCGTCATGGTGGCAGGCGAAGTCGTCCGCCACGATCCTGGGCTCTTTCGCCAGGGTCGCCGTCCGCCGCACGCAGTTCTCCAACTCGCGGACGTTGCCGGGGAAATAACAGGCTTCCAACACGTTCTTGGCCGAGGTGGTCAAGGCCATGTGCGTGCCGTGTTCCTGGTTGAAGCGCCGCAGGAATTCGCTGGCCAGCAGGTCCACATCCTCCCGCCGGTCGCGCAGGGCTGGCAGCGCGATGGAGACGACGTTGATGCGATAGTAGAGGTCGGCGCGGAACTCCCCCTTGGCCACCGCGTCCTCCAGGTTCCGGTTGGTCGCCGTGACCAGCCGGACATCGACCTGCAAGGTGCGCGAGCCGCCCACCCGCTCGAACTCGCCCTCCTGAAGGACGCGCAGCAGCTTGGCCTGGAAGGATGGGGAGATCTCCCCGATCTCATCCAGGAACAGGGTGCCGCCGTGCGCCAGCTCGAACCGGCCCTTGCGTTGGGCGAGCGCGCCGGTGAAAGCACCCTTCTCATGCCCGAACAACTCGGACTCCAGCATGGATTCCGGCAGGGCGGCGCAGTTCAACTTGACGAACGGTCCCTTGCGGCGGGGCGACAGGTCATGGGTGGCGCGGGCGAACAGCTCCTTGCCGGTGCCGGACTCCCCGCGCAGCAGGACCGTGGAATTGCTGCGGGCCACGATCTTGATCTTGTCGACCACCGCGCGTATGGCCGGGCTGGCCCCCACGATGCCTTGGACGCCCGTCCCCTGGCCGCCACTCGCCTGAATCCCGGCCTCACGGTCCGGCCGCACGGTTTCCGACAGCTCCTTCTCCAGCCGGCGCTGCGCGCTCATCAGTCGTTCGCGGTCCCGGCCGATGACGTCGTGCAGGCGGACCGTCTGGCCGACCAGGTTGGCGATCATCACCAGGAAGCGGACATCCTCATCCAGGCGGACCATGGTCCGCCCGTCCCAGGTCCGGTCCAGGGTCAACGTGCCGATGACCCGGTCCCGTTCCTTGATGGGCACGCCGATGAACGAGACGCGGGCGTCGGTGTCCCATTCCACCGGCGACCAATCGGCGAACAACGGGCTGTCCGCCACACTTTCCACCACCACCGGCATCTGCGTGGTGACAACCTGGCCGATGGCCCGTTCCGGCAACCGGTCAAAATAGCTCTTGGCGTTCT
This sequence comes from Nitrospirillum guaranorum, assembly GCF_034653275.1. Taxonomy (NCBI): domain Bacteria; kingdom Pseudomonadati; phylum Pseudomonadota; class Alphaproteobacteria; order Rhodospirillales; family Azospirillaceae; genus Nitrospirillum; species Nitrospirillum guaranorum. Next base: position 2,325,378 of record NZ_JAYEES010000003.1, read on the forward strand.
TTTCCGTCCATCCCAGGCCCACCACCACCTCGGGAGAGCCGTCGTCACCCAGCAAGGCGATGATGCCGTGGTGCATTTCCAGGAAGCTGGACAGCAGCGCAAGGACGTTGGACAGCGTGGTTTCCAACCGAGCCGGGACGGCCAGAATCTTGGAAATCTCATAGACGCCGTGCAGCGCGATTTCCGCACGGGTGGAGAATTCGCTGCTCCGTGACGCCCCACCCGCTTGCGGTGCGGAAAGGGTCAGCGGGGAGGCAGACAGCGATGAGGCGGCACCAGTCATAGGCATCGGACGTCTCCTCTTGTCTGAGGCCTAACCATCCGACATCCGGTATCGGTCGTCGTGAACCGAATAACCAACTGTCTATAGTTAGTTTCGCAGGTGCGAAACGCAGGCGCAAGAGAATTTATTTTCAAAACCCGAACGATCATTAGTTCAGCCGGCAAATTAAAAAGACTAAGGAAGTATTCATGCCGGGGAGATACTGACCTGGATGTCCGTCGGCGGGGCATGGAATGGGGCGGAGGTGACCAGCGTATCCGCGCCGGCGGCGGCATAAGCCGCGGCGTTGCCGGCGTTGATGCCACCAGCCGCGGCAATGATGGGGCGGCCGTCGCCGTGCTTGGCGATGCGGCGCACCAGAGCCGCCACCGCATCGGGGGGAACTTCTCCAGCTGGATGACGTCGGCGCGAGCGGCGGCGGCGGCCATGGCTTCGGCCTCCGACGTCACCTCGACCATCACCGCCCGCTCCGGCACCCGCCGTTTCAGGATGGCGATCGCCATCGCCAGATCGTCACCCAGGAAGGCCCGGTGTTCCGGGAAGACCAGCAGGGTATCGGATAGGCCCAGGCGATGAACCTCGCCTCCGCCGGCGATGACCGCCTTCAGGGACAGATGGCGGGTGTAGGGGACCGACTTGCGCGTGCACAGCACCGGGATGCCGGGCTTCACCGCCTGGGCCGCCGCGACGATGTCATGCGTCAGCGTGGCAATGCCCGAGGCCCATTCCATCACCGTCTGCGCCACCTTCCATCCCGCGTGCAGGGCCGTCGCCGGCCCTTCGGCCGTCAGCAAAGGGGCGCCCGGCGCGTAAGTTCCGCCGGCCTCGGCCGCGAACGGCACCGTGGCCCCCAGGCGCATGAGCAGCCGCGCCGCCTCGTCCACCCCGGACAGCACCAGCGCCGGCCGGGCGGCGAAGGTCATGCGGCCGGGACGGGCGCCGATGCCCAGCGCGCGGGTGGTGAGGTCGCCGAAGCGCAAGTCCTCCTCCACCAGGCGCTCGATCTCCGCATCCGAAAGGCGCCAGGCCTGGGTGTCGCCGTCCGCATCCATGGGCTCAGCCGAACTTGAACAGGACGCCGAAACCGCCGCGCGGGTAGTTCCATTCCACCTCGCCCGTCTTGGCGGTGACGACACGGCAGGTGCCGCATTCCACGCAACCGTCCACCACCGCCTCCACCTGCCCCTTGTCATTCCGGCTGTAGCAGCCAGCGGGACAGAGGTGGGTCAGGGCCAGAAGCGCCTTGGATGGCGCCTCGTGCGGCTTGATCCTGATGTGCGGCCGCCCCGCATCCACCAGATAGCGGTTCTGGAACAGGCGCTCCTCGACCTTCACGACCGGCCCGGCCGGTCCGACATCCACCATGCTCATCGCCATGACCTCGCCAGTTTGACGGCGTCGCCTATCAGGCCGGGCAGCGTCCGGCCCTGGCGCAGCGCCTTGAAGATCTGCTTTTCCTTGGTGCGCTTGTCGACGCCGTCCACCCGGAACCAGGTCTGGGCCGCGGCGCTGATCAGCTTGGGATAGAGGCCGAACACCTGCTTGTTCCGGTGCAGGAAATCCGGAATGCGCCGGTATTTCTTCAGATCCTTCATGACGAAGGTCTCATTCAGACGGCGTTCGTATTCCGCCAGGTTCTGTTTGGTCGTGGCCTCGCGCCGCCGCTTCAGCCACACCACCGTCTCACCCGCGATGCGGCCGGTGGTCATGGCCAGGTTGGAACCCTCGCGGTGCACGGCGTTGACGAATTGCCCGGCGTCACCCACCACGATCCAGCCATCGCCATAGAGTTCCGGCATGGCGTTGAAGCCGCCCTCCGGGATCAAATGGGCCGCGTATTCCTTGCATTCTGAGTTTTCCAGCAGCGGCCGCACGCTGGGGTGGCGCTTGAACGCCTCCAGCAGGCCATAGGGGGATCGGCCGCCTTCCACCATGTCGGACACGATGCAGCCGATGCCGACACTGATGGATTCCTGGTTGGTGTACAGGAAGGCCGTACCCGTCATGCCGTCGGTGATGGTTCCCATGGCCTCGATCACCACGCCCTCGTTGCCCTTGAGGTTGAAGCGGCTCTCGATGACCTCGCGGGGCAGGAAATGCATCTCCTTCACCGCCAGCGCCACGGTGTCGGGCTTCAGCTCAGGACGAAGGCCGGAGCGCTGGCCCACCAGGCCGTTCACCCCTTCGCCCAGGATGACCACGTCGGCGAAGGCGGTGCCGCCGTCGCGGTCGGTGCGCACGCCGATGACCCGGCCCTGCGGGTCGCGCAACAGCTCCGTCACCGTGGTCTCGCACAGCAGGACGGCCCCGGCCTCGCGCACCTTGCCGCTGAACCACTTGTCGAACTGGGCGCGGATGATGGTGTAGCGGTTGGGCTTCTCCTCGTTGAAGTCCTCCGACCGGTAGTGCATGCCGACGTAGGACGTGTCGTCCATGGTCCACAAGCGCTGTTCGATCACATGACGCTCCAGGGGCGCGTCCTCGCGGAAATCCGGGATGATCTGTTCCAGGGCGTCGGCATAAAGGATGGCGCCCTGCACGTTCTTCGATCCGGGATATTCGCCCCGCTCCAGCTGCAGGACCTTCAGCCCCTCCTTCGCCATGGTGTAGGCAGCGGCGTTACCGGAGGGGCCCGCGCCGACGACGATGGCGTCAAACCGTTCTTCAATCATGCCTTCCTCCCTCACCCAGCGAGACGATTGACCGACAGGTGCGCGCGGAAGGCCTCGGTCAGGGCCGGCAGCAACTCGATGGCGTCGGCCACCACGCCCAGATGGGCGAATTCGAAGATGGGGGCGTTGGGGTCGGTGTTGATGGCGACGATGGTGTCCGCCCCCTCCACCCCCACCCGGTGCTGGATGGCGCCGGAAATGCCGGCGGCGATGTACAGCTTGGGCCGGATGGTCTTGCCGGTCTGGCCGATCTGCCGGTCGGCGCTGATCCAGCCCTTCTGCACCAGGGGGCGGGAGCCGCCATAATCGCCGCCCAGCACCTCCGCCAACGCCCGGACCAGCTGGAAATTCTCCGCCGAGCGCAGGCCCAGGCCGCCGGCGACGACGATATCGGCGTAGGCCAGTTGAGCCTTGTCGGATTCCCGGTCGGCCACGAAGCGCAGCACCTTGGTGACCACGTCGTCCTCCGCCAGATTCAGCGGGTGGACCAGGATGCGCCCCCAGCGGCCGGGCTGGCGGGCGGGCATGGCCATGACCCGGGGCCGCACGGTTGCCATCTGCGGGCGGTAGTTCAGGGTCATGATGGTGCACAGCAGGGACCCGCCGAAGGTCGGCCGCGTTGCCGCCAGCGATCCTTCGTCATCGATGGCCAGTTCCGTGCAATCCGCCGTCAGGCCAGTCTGCAGGGTGGTCGCGACCGATCCCGCCAGGTCGCGACCCAGGTTGGTGGCGCCCAGCAGCAGGATCTCCGGCTTGTGGGTGTTGACCAGCTCGGTCATGGCCCGGGTGTAGGCCTCGTTGCGGTAATGGGCCAGGACGGGATCGGTGACGGTGTAGACCAGATCGGCACCGTGTTCGAAGCAGGCGGCGGCCACCTGGGCGGCGGTCAGGTCATCGCCGCAGAGGATGACGCCCGCCAGTTCCACCCCCCGCTTGTCGGCCAGCTTGCGCCCTTCGCCCAGCAGTTCCAGGGAGACGGGATGGACCACGCCGTGCTCGCACTCCACGGCCACCCAGACATGCTTGTAGGCCTTGAAATGCTCCGGCAATTCGCGCTTCGTGCCGGCCCGGCCGGCTGGCGTCGGCTTGGGTGCGTCGGTCATGATGTGCCCCCTGTCCCTTGCAATGCCCCGGCTCACTGGCCGGCGGAAAACGCAACAACTCGCCCTCAAGCCCCGGCTGGTATTTGAAAAGCTCGGCCATCACCGATGCCGCCAGGGCCTCGGTCGTCAGATCGGTGGTCGGCACCTGGCGCACCTTTTCCGCCCGCGCCTGCGGGGCGAAGACCTTCTTGACGATGGTGGGCGATCCACGCAGGCCGCACTTGGCCAGGTCGGTGATGCCGGCGTCGGCCGCGTTCCACTTGATGACGGTGGCGCGGGCGGCGCGGTAGGCGTCGTCCAGGCTGCCGCGCCGGATCTCGTTCACGCCTTCCAGCATGGTGATCAGCACCGGCATGCGGGTGGACAGCACCTGCACCCCGCCCTCCGCCCGCCGTTCCACGGTGATGGTGCCGGCGGCGGCATCCAGGTCGGCGATCCGCGATACGTAGGTCAGCTGGTTCAGGCCCAGGCGCTTGGCGATGCCGGGGCCGACCTGGGCCGTGTCGCCATCGATGGTCTGCTTGCCGGTGAAGACGATGGGTGGCACGCCGAATTCCTCGCCGATCTTGGCCAGCGCCGCCGCCAGCGCGAAGCTGGTGGCCAGCGTGTCGGACCCGGCGAAGGACCGGTCGGTCAGCAGCACCGCCCGGTCGGCGCCGTAGGTCATCGCCTTACGCAAGGAATCCTCGGCCATGGGTGGCCCCATCGTCAGGACCGTCACCTCGCCCCCCAACCGGTCCCGCAGGCGCAAAGCCTCCTCCAGCGCGAACAGGTCATAGGGGTTGATGATGGTGGGCACACCCTGGCGCATGATGGTGTTGGTCACCGGATGCACCCGGATCTGCGCGCTGTCGGGCACCTGCTTCATGCAGACGACGATATGCATCGGTCCTCTCCTAAACGGGTGTTCCCTCGATGAAACGCAAGGGCCGTGCCATCGGCCAAGCCATTGGAAACACTTAATACCTCTGCCACCTTCACCCGCCGCCTTGTCGGATAGGCGACATCGATGTCGCCTCTATTCCACCACCGGCCCCAAGGCGGCCAGCGGCACGAAGGGCTTGGCCGGCGCCGCCTTGGGCGCAACGGCGTCCCGGTGCACCTTGAACAGCCGCTCGGCGATGGGGGAGGAGGCCACGAAATCCTGGTAGGCCTGTTCCAGGTGGGCGCGGCACAGGGCGCGGATCGCCCCTTCGTCCAACCCGTCGAAGGCGGCCTCCTCCTCGCTGCCCCGCAGGTACTGGCCCATGCGGCGCAGGATATGCAGCCGGGCCACGCGCACGACGGCGACGTCGTAGGGTACCTCCAGGAAGACGAAGAATTCCTCGGCCGCCGACAGCCGTCCCAATTCCGCCAACACGCCCATTGCATCACCCTTCATTTGAGGTTCGATCACGCGCAGGCGGCCGGCGTCTCCCGGCCGCCAAGCTGCGCCTGTAGTTCGGCCACGCGGCCTTGCAGGTGACCCATCCGCGCCTCCAGGAAGGCGACGCGGTCGATCAGCAGCGACAGCGCCTCCCCCACCGGATCGGGGATCAGGTGGTGTTCCAGGTCGATACGCCCATAGGGCTGGTCGGCGGCGGCCCGGCGGTCGCGCGGATCGCGGACGATGCGGCCGGGTATGCCCACCACCGTCATGGCCGGCGGCACATCCGACACGACGACGGAGTTGGCGCCGACGCGGGCACCGGCGGCGACGGTGATGGGGCCCAGCACCTTGGCCCCGGCACCGATCAGGACGCCGTCGCCGATGGTTGGATGGCGCTTACCCGGGGACCAGCTGGTCCCGCCCAAGGTGACGCCATGGTACAGCGTCACGTCGTCGCCGATCTCCGCCGTCTCGCCGATCACCACACCGGCGCCATGGTCGATGAAGAAGCGCCGGCCGATGCGGGCGCCGGGATGGATGTCAACGTTGGTCACCAGCCGGGCGAACCAGGCCAGCAGACGTGCCGGGAACCGCCATCCGCGCCGCCACAGCCGGTGGGCCGCGCGGTGATGCAGGACGGCGTGCACGCCGGGATAGGTCAGCGCGATTTCCAGGGCGTGCCGCGCCGCCGGATCACGCCCCTTCACGCAGGCGATGTCCTCGGCCACCTGGGCCCATAGGCTGGCGTCGCGCGGCGGCATCCTCCCCTCCTCAATCGCCCGTGGCCTCGTAGAACTTCAGCAGTTCGCCCTCGTTGACCGGCCGCTTCCAGGCGACGGCGCAATTGCGCACCTCCTCCAGCACGCGGCGCGCGCGGCCCTCGTCCGGCGCCAGGCCCAGGGCCGCCAGCGCGTTGTTGATGGCCGCCATGCCGGAGTGCTTGCCCAGGACGATGGAGCGCACGCGCCCGAACCAGGCGGGGTTCAGCGCCTCATACGTTTCCGGGTCGCGCAGCAGGCCCGATACGTGGATACCGGATTCATGGGTGAAGACCGCCGACCCGACGATGGACTTGGCCGCCGCGATGGGCCGGCCGGCCGCCGTGGCCACCAGTTCGGCCAAGTCCGTCAACTGCGTCATGTCCACGCCCGTGCGCCGGCCGGCGATGGGACCCAGAGCCGCCACCACCTCTTCCAAGGCGGCATTGCCCGCCCGTTCGCCCAGGCCCAGCACACAGACGCTGGCATGCGTGGCGCCACCCCGGATGGCGGCCAGGGTGTTGGCCGTGGCCAGGCCCAGATCGTCGTGGCCGTGGAACTCCAGCTCCAGATCGGTTTCCGCGCACAATTGGCGGAAAATCTCATGGGTGCGGAAGGGGTCCAACACGCCCACGGTGTCGGCGAAGCGGAAGCGGTGGGCGCCGGCGTCATCCGCGGCGTTCACCACCCGCATCAGGAAATCCAGATCGGCGCGGCTGGAGTCCTCGCCCCCCACCGCGACGGCAAGGCCACGGTCGCGGGCGTAGGACACCACCCGCCGGATGCGGGGCAGGATTTCCTGCCGACCGCTCTGGAACTTCACCCAAATCTGGCGGTCGGACACCGGCACCGACAGGTTGACGCGGGTCAGGCCGGTGCGGACCGCCGCGTCCACGTCGGCTTCGGTCATCCGGCACCAGGCGATGGCGGCCGACTTGCTGACGGCCTGCCCCACCGCGGCGATGGCATCGACCTCCGCCGGGCCCATGGCGGGAACGCCGGCCTCGATCTCATCCACGCCGGCGGCCTCCAGCCGGCGGGCGATGGTGACCTTCTCCTCCACCGTGAAGGCGACGCCGGGCGCCTGCTCGCCGTCACGCAGCGTGGTGTCGTTGATGATGATGGGCGGAGCGTTCAGCATCATGGGGAGACTCCTCACGGGCAAAGGGCGGATTGGGTCAGCTCGGCGACGGCCGCAAGGTCGCGCCATGGCGGAGAATTCAGCCGCAGGCGGCCGACGATGTCCGGCAGCACCGCCAGGACACGCTCCACCTCCGCCAGGGTGGTCTCGGTCGACAGGGAAAAGCGGACGGCGCCCCGCACCGCCTGGGACGGCACGCGCATGGCCCGCAGGACATGCGACGGCTCCATACCCCCGGCGGCACAGGCCGAGCCGGAAGAAGCGGCGATGCCGGCACGGTCCAGCATCAGCAGCAGGGCTTCGCCATCCACATAGTCGAAGACGATGTTGGTGGTATTGGCCAGCCGGTCGCCCGCGTCCCCCAGGATGACGCAGCGCTCCACACGCCGCAGCAGCCCCTCCTCCAGGCGGTCGCGCAGCAGGCGCACCCGCGCCAGGCCATCCGGCGAGGTATTGGCCGCCAGCGCGGCCGCCACCCCCAACCCAACGATGGCGGGTACATTCTCCGTCCCGCCGCGCCGGCCCCGTTCCTGCCGGCCACCCCGGATCAGCGGCCGGAACGGCACACCCTTGCGCAGGTACAGGGCCCCGATGCCCTTGGGCCCATGAAGCTTGTGGCCGGACAGGGACAGCATGTCGATGTCCAGGCCCTGAAGGTTGACGGGGTGCTTGCCCACCGCCTGCACGGCATCGGTGTGGAACAGGGCGCCCGCCCGACGGGCGCGCCGGGCGAGATCGGCGATGGGGAAGAGCACACCGGTCTCGTTGTTCGCCCACATGACGCTGACCAGCGCCGTGCGCGGGCCCAAGGCGCGCTCGAAATCGTCGATGTCCAGCCGGCCATCGGCGTCCACGCCGATAATGTGTGCCTTGGCCCGCCCGGTCTTTTCCAGGTGTGCCACCAGGGCCAGGATGGCCGGATGTTCCACCGCCGTGGTCACGATCTCATTCCGACCGGGCTGCACCTCCAGGGCGGACATCAAGGCGGTGCTGTTGGCCTCCGTCCCGCCGGAGGTGTAGATGATCTCATGGTCATGGGCGGCCCCCAGCAGGGCCTGCAACTGACGACGCGCGGCGCGCACCCCGTCCGCCGCCGCCATCCCCGGGCCATGGCTGGATGAGGCGTTGGCGAACCGCTCGTTGAAATAGGGCAGCATGGCCGCGACCACGGCGGGATGGGTGCGGGTCGTCGCGTTGTTGTCGAGATAGATCGGCTGCATGGATCGCTGCCCCGTTCAATGCGTGAGCTTAGTGGCTGGCCCCCGGCCGGCCCATCACCGGCACCAGCCGCACGAAGGTGCCCAGCCGTTCGACCACCCGGGCCTGGATGCCCTCCAGCGTGGCGCTGCTGAGACGGCACATCACGCAGGCGCCGGCCAGGCGCACCCTGACGGTATCGCCGTCGATACCCAGGAATTCGCAATCGCCGCCGTCACGCTGCAGGGCGGAGCGGATTTCGGCGATGGCATCCCGGATGACGCTGGCACGCGGGTCTTCGGCCGGGGCGACAGGGTCGGTGGGCTCGGATATGGGCGTGGGAAGAAGCATGGCGCGGCCCTCAACCAAAGGACTTGCCGCAGCCGCAGCTGGACTTGGCGTTGGGATTGTCGAAGGTGAAGCCCGACCCTTCCAGCGCCACCACGAAGTCGATGGTGGTGCCGGCCAGCAGCTCCTGGCTTTTGCTGTCGATGAAGACCTTCACGCCATCCTGGTCGACGACGGTATCCTCGGGGCCCGCCTCGCCCACCAGGCCCATCATGTATTTGTAGCCGGCGCAGCCGCCGGCATCGACGGTGATGCGCAGCCCGCCGGCGGGGTCGGCGGCGCCAGCGATGGCGCTGCGCACCGCGTTCAAGGCGCTGTTGGTCAGTGTGATCATGGCGGCACCCTTTATGGGAGGTGAGGTGGGTTCGCGAACCCGGCGCAAGGCCATTCCGCAAAACGCGTGCCATCGCATAATTCGTTGGAAAGCCCGGATATTTCCCACATCACCCTGTTGCCTTTGCGACCCCCTGTCGGATTCGCGACACGCGATGGCGGCCCTTTCCCCCTGCCCGCGCAAGGCCCTGCGCCGCCGCGCCCATCCGGCAAAGCCCTTGCAAGGAGGAAGCGGCCGGTTCCCGGAACGGGGCCGGGCGCGTCCCTGACAGATGAGAGGATAAAGATGACGACTATCGACAAGACGGCGCTGGGCCGCCTGGATCAGGAAGGCCGCCTGTTCAACGCGGTGCTGAAGGCACCGACCACCAAGCCGGGCCGCTTCGGCTTCCGCGGCGATATCGCGCTGAAGTTCCAGCCGCAGATCGCCGACGAGAAACGCCCGCCGGACATCTCCATGGAGCAGGTGCTGACCTTCGCCCAGGAGGGGGAGGCAACGATCCCCGTGCTGGCGGGCTATCTCCACTCCTTCGCCTACCTGGAAACGGCGGCCGAGGTGCTGGACGGGTTGCTGAAGCCGTCGGGGAAGTACTTCATCTTCTGTAACAACATCGACCTGCTGGCCGCCTACCAGGTCACCCTGCGCGGTATCCCCTTCATCATCCTGCCCTGCGATGAGTCCACCGTGTGGAAGGAGATGATGGACCTAATGGGCATCGACAAGAACGACACCCGCAAACTGGACACCGCCGGCAAGCTGGACGTGCTGCTGGACATCGCCCTGCGCTACGAGGGGCGGTACAAGGCCATAACCTTCGAAGAGGGCGTGGCCGGCATGTATCCAGTCAAGAACCGGAACGAGAACCGGCCGGTCTGATCATAACCGTTCTCAAAGGCCGGCATCTTCGCAGGGGAAGCCGCCGGCATCCTCAACCCCGACATCCTCAACCAGGGTCACGCCGGTGACGCAGACATCGCCGTCCAGGACGGCCAGCGCCACCGGCCGCAGCCCATCCCCCGCGCACGGCCCCTCCACGCACCGCCCGGTGCCCAGGTCGAACAGGGCGCCGTGCTTGCCGCACATCAGACGGGTGCCTTCGGGATCCAGGAACTGGTTCCGTTCCCAGTCGAGGCGCACACCATCATGAGGGCAGGTGTTGACGTAGCCGAACACCTGCCGGCCCCAGCGGACAACGATGATGGCCCAGGGGCGGGCCTGACCGTCGTCCCCCCGGCGCAACAGGTGAAAACCACGGGCCTTGCGGCTGGGAATGTCGTCCAGGGCACAGATCGCATACGCGACGGCGGGGGTGATGGCGGGAGTGGCGTGGCTGTCCGTCACGGGGAACCTCTTCCGGCAAGGGGGAACCGGCCACCTCCTATGCAAGAACCGCGCGAGGCAAAAACCGCGCGGAGCCATGGCACGGAATTTGATTTGAACAGTCGCCAAGCCATCAAATCCTGAGGAGATACGACATGAACCTCGCCACCCCATACGCCACCCTCAGCCTGGATGAGGTCAAAGCCAGGCTGGCGGGCGGCACCCTGACCGTGCATTCCGTCGCCCGGCCGCCATCCGCCGACCAGGCGGTGGACCGCAGCGGCGTGCTGGCCGTGTTCACCTTCGCCGACCCGGCATTCGACAGCGCCGTGGACGGCCTGGAGCAGCCGCTTTTCCTGGCCAATCCCGTGCCGGCGCAGGATGGCGGCGTGCCGGGCTTCGTCCGGGCGCGGGCGGCGGACGGCACCGTCGTCGCCGACTTCTCGGCCGGCCCCGGCGCACGGGAGATCAAGTTCGCGGAGGTGTCCTGTTCCGAAGGCGCCCCGGTTCGGCTGACCGCCTTCCTCGTCATGGCCGAGGGCGGCTGGCCGGAACAGCCGGACTATTACCACGGCAAGCCCCGCCCCGGCTTCCCCCTGCCCGCCACGCCCTGACGGCTTCCGTCCGGAAACGTCGGCTTTGCGACAAAGGCCCGTCGGACAGAGGGCCACCCGAACACGAAGGAAGACACGGAAATGACGACATTGGTGAAGGTCACTCAGGACGGCCGACGGTTGGAGGTGGTGGGGCTGGCCCTGCGTCTGGCCGGCGCGCTGGAGGCGATAGGGTTGGTCGAGGTGGCGCGCCACCCCCATTACCGGACCATCATGAACGTGGCGCCAGACGCCACCCATATGGCCGGGCGGGTGCCGCTGACCGCGGCCGAGGCGGCCGTCGCGCAGGACGCCCTGGATAAGGCGGAAACCCGGGTCCTGGCCGACCCGCTGGCCATCCAGGAACGCTTCCGTGTCGCCGCCCTGTGGAAGGCGCGTGAGCAGGGGATCGAATGACCTGCCACGAACCGTGTGCACCAGCGCGCGGGGGAGACCATCGCTAGAGGGAGATCTCGCGCCCGGCGCGGATGTGGGCCAGCACGGCCTCCCCCTCCTCCGCGCCGAAGCAGGCGTCGAAGTCGTCGCAATCCGTGCAAACCGGGGCCGAGCAGAGGGTGAAGCCTTCCGACCGGCAGATCATGCGGTACAGGAACTTCTTCCACTTCATGTCTTGGCTGTTACGCCGCTTCAGGCCGGTGAAATGGCGCTCCATCAGGCGCGACAATTCCCCCCGGTCACGTAGGCCCAGGTCCTGCCACAGATGGTTGGGACGGGTGCAGCGCCGGGCGATCATGACAGACAGGTCGCGCTGCAAGGGGCTGCCCGTGCTGGCGTACATCCACAGCAGATCGCGCACCGCCACCTCGTCATCGCCCAGGATGGGCGGGGGACCGGGGTCTGAGGTCAAGGCCGCCGGCGCGCCGGGAAACAGCGCCGCGACCAGCCGGCCCAGGGCATCACCTCCCAACCCCACCCGGGCGGACAGCGGGTCGCGAGCCGCCACGGCCTCGCCCCAAGCCAGCGACAGGATGCTGGCCACCGCGTGTTGGTCGAAAGGGTCACAAACGGCCCCTTCGGTGCCGGCCATCAGCCGGGCATAAATTTGGGTGGCCGCCGCCCGGGTCACGCGGCCTCCATCCTCAGGGGGCCGTGGGTCTGGCATTTGGCCGGGCAGACCCGGGCGCAGGCGCCGCAGCCGATGCAGGCGCCCTCATCATCCATGACCATGACCTTCTTCTCGATCTCATCGTCGTCATCGCCACCGTCGAGGTCGATCAGGCCGCCATCCTCGTTCAGGCCTTTCAGGAGCATCACGCCGCGGCCGCAGACCTTAAAGCAGCGGCCGCAGCCGATGCAGCGCTTGGCATCGATAGCGATCAGATAGTCGGGCTGCCAATCGCGGCCATCGCGGGTGGAGGCGGACATGGAATGGGCACTCCCTCAAAAAAAGGGTCAGGCATTCTCCAGCGTCTTCAGGCTGGCGCGCTTGCTTTCCAGGATGGCGAAGGCGTCGTGGGCCCGCTGCGCCACCTCAAGGATGGTGGGCCAGTTGACCGGCAACTCCTCCGACAGGTCGTGCAGGTCCATCTTGGCCTGCATGGCCTTGGCCGACAGCTTCTTGATCTCGGCCTTCAGCGCTTCGGCATCGCTCATCGCCCGCCCTCCTCAATACCGCGCCACATCGGGGAAGCGGGCGATCATGTCGATACCCGCCTGCACGTACTTCGCCCCCTCCTCCGCCAGCTTGGCGAGGTTGTCGAAGCCGAAGCGGTGGACGTCGCGCAGTTGCTTGTTGACCACCACCAGCCGTCCACCCAGCAGCACCATGCGGCCGAAGCCCTCATGGCTCATCTTCAGCATGGGGGAGACCATGACGCCGGTGGCGCGTTCGATGGACAGGGCGATGGCGTTGAAGAACAGCTCCAGCCGCCAGATCGTCTCCGGGTCAGGGTCGCCCATGATGGGCAGGGCCCGCCGCTTCTCCCGGTCCAGGATGTAGGGTTCCAGCAAATCCAGGTCGGACTTGGCGTCCCAGGTGCCGTGGGCATCCTGCGCCCGCCACACCTTGACCAGTTCCTTGATGAAGGGGGCCTGGGCCGCCGCCTCGGGCGGCGCGATTTCCGCGATGTCGGACATGCTTTACCTCAATCCTCAAAATTCAGGGTGCGGGGTGCGTCCTTGGCCAGGGCCTTGCGCAGCCAGGGCGGGGGCGTGCCGGCCAGCACCTCGCGCAGCCGGCCCAGCAGGTCCTCGATGGCCTCGGGCTGGTTGACCTTCATCGGGTGGATGTTGTTCGCCACCACCCGGGCGGCGCCCGACCCGCCGATGGCGGCGACATATAGGATGGCGCAGTCCTTGATCGCCTCGATCTTCGGTGCCAGCTTGTCCTCGTTGCCGTCCTCCTGCAGATCGCCGGCGAACTCCACCGCCTTCAGGAACTGATGCCCCTCGGGGCTCAGCTCGTAGATCGCGATGTTGCGCGCCCAGCCGAAATGGGCGTCGACGCGCTTCAGGTCCTGGGTCGCGAACGCGATTTTCATGCGATGTCCCCTTGGGTCCAGGCGCCGACGACGGCGCCGTGCTCATGCGATGTCCGCCAGGTGTCTGGCGTCGGCTCGTGATGGGCCTCGCCATCGGCCATCACGAGGTTGCTGAGGGCGAAGATAAGGTCGCGGGCGCCGCGATAGCCCACCATGGTCAGATGCCCGGCCCCTAGCCGGTCGAACATGGGTATGCCCATGCGGAAGAAGGGGATGCCCAGCCGGGCCGCCGCCTGGCGGCCGTGGGAATGGGTGATCAGCAGATCGCAGGCCCGGTCCTTCGCCAGGCGCTCCAGATCCTCCAGGTCGCCGATCAGCACCTCGGCCGTGTCGATGTCGGCCAGCACCGGGGAATGAGTGGTCGTCACGGCCGCCGTGATCTGCGCGCCCATGCCGTGCAGCATGCCGCCGACGTCGGCCAGCAGGTCGGGTTCCGCCCCGATGGCCAGCTTGCGCCCACCGATGTGGAAGTGGCCGTCCAGCATGGCATCGACCAGCTGGCCCCGCTGGCGGCGGTATTTGGCCGGTACCGGCCGGCCGCTGATCTCCGCCAACAGCATCATCAGATCATCGGTCGGGCCCAGGCCGCACAGACGCTGGAACAGGTGGAACGGCACACCGGTCTTGTCGTGCAGCGCCTGGGCGGCGCCGCGCATCTGCTCGCCGATGGCGATGGTCCAGCCGGCCGTGCCCAGGGCCGCCACCTCGTCCACGCCGATGCCGCCGATGGTGGTGGGTGTAAATTCCTCCGGAATATGGCCGTCCAGCGAGCCCGCCAGATCGGGCAGGAAGCTGGGCCGCAGGCCGAAATCCTCGATGATGGTGCGCAACTCATCCAGGTCGCCGGGCGTCAGATGGCAGCCGGGCAGGACGTTGACGCGGGCCGCGTCGCGGGCCGCCTTGGCCGGCGATGCCTGCACCAGCGTTTCCACCATGCGCGTCACCGCCTTGGCCCAGCCGTCCTGGAAGGCATCCTTGAAGTCGGGGGTGGAGACATAGACGATGGGCAGGTCCGCCACCTCCGGATGCCGTTCGCGCACCAGGCGGATGTAGCCCTCGACATCGTCGCCCTTGGTCTCCGTCACACCGGTGGAGCAGAGTCCGATGATCTCCGGCTTGGTCCGCTTGTGGATGTTCAGGATGGCCTGCTCGACATTGTCGTAGCCGCCCAGCACCGTGGCCACCTCGCTCATGGCCGTGGTCTGCAGGGGAATGGCCTCCTTGAAATGGCGGACGAACAGCACCAGCCCGAAGGAGGTGCAGCCCTGTGAGCCGTGCAGCAGGGGCATGGCCCCGCGCAAGCCCATGAAGGCCAAGGCACCGCCGATGGGCTGGCTCATCTTCAGCGGGTTGACCGTGCAGGCCTTCTTCAGATGCGTGACCGTCGCCATGGCTGTCACTCCGCCGCCATCAGGATTTCCTCGACCCGCGTGGCGCAGGCGCCGCAGCCGCCGGTGGCCTGGGTGTGGTCCTTGACCCCATCCACCGTCGCCAGCCCGTGCGCCTGGATGGCGTCCTCGATGGCACCCAGGTCCACGCCCTTGCACAGGCAGACGGGGCGGGCCCGGCGCGCCGCCTCCGCCAGCACCGGGTCGGCCGCCAGCTCCGCCGCCTCCGCATCCATCTGGGCGATGGCCTTGTCCTGCCAGCTGTGGCCGGGCACGTCCCAGGGCGCGGGGCGGCGCACCTGTTCCCACACCGGGTTGAACAGGGTCTTCGCGATCTCTTCCACCAGCCGGACCATGCCGACGTAGCCCATGTAGGCATGGTGGCGTTCCTGGTTGATGTCCAGCCAGGGCATCGCCGCCTTCAGCGCGATGAACTGCGACCGGCCGCCCGACAGCATGATGTCGGCCCGCGCGTCCTTCAGCATCTTGTACATCTCGCGCGGGGTCATATCCTCGATCATGTGGGCGTCCTGGCCCATCAGTTCCTTGATGCGCTCCTTGTCCTCCTTGGTGGATTTCTTGACGCTGGTGCCGACCAGTTCCAGCCCGGCCTCCTGCAAGGCCGCCACCACCGACCAGGACTTCACCCCGCCGGTGATCAGCAGCACCTTCTTGCCCTGGAAGCGGGGCCTGAAGGGCGCGATGGCGGCCCAGGCCCGCGCCTCCTCCCGCGCTATCACGGCCTCCGTGCGGGCCAGCAAATCGTCGGGGGCGCCGCGCTCCACCAGCAGGCGCGCGATCTCGCGCAGGCTGTCACTGGTGTCGCCGATGCCGTAGAAGGACCCCTCGAAGAAGGGGATACCATAGCGTTCCTGCATCTTGCGGGCGACGTTGATCATGGCCTTGGAGCAGACCATCATCGCCGCCTTCGCCCGGTGCGACTGGGCCACCTCGCGGTAGCGGCCATCGCCGGAGATGCAGGACAGGATACGGATGCCCAGCTCATCCAACAGCGGCTTCACCTGCCACAGCTCGCCCGACAGGTTGTATTCGCCGATGATGTTGATGTCGTAGGGCGTGGTGGCCTCCGGCTCCATCGTCCCGATGACATGGTCCAGCAAAGCCTCGCCCGCCAGCTTGTTGCCCAGGTTCTTAGGCCCCACGAAACCGGGGGCGTTGATGGGGATGACGGGCGTGCCGAACTTGGCCGTCGCCGCCTTGCAGACGGCGTTGATGTCGTCACCGGTCATGGCCGGCAAGCAGGTCTGATAGACGAAGACGGCCGGCGGGTCGTACTTCTCGACGATCTCGCGGATGGCCTTGTACAGCCGCTTCTCCCCGCCGAAGACGATGTCGGTCTCGTTGATGTCGGTGGTGAAGCTGGTGCGCCACAGTGTGGGGCCGGAGGACTTGGCACCCCGGTTGTCCCAGGAGTTGCCTTCGCAGGCGATGGGCCCGTGCACCAGGTGGGCGACGTCGGTCAGTGGTTGCAGGGCGATCTTGGCGCCGTCGAAGGCGCACCCCCCCGCCGCCCCGCCGGGCTGCAGCTGCTTGGTGCAGCCCTTTTTGCGTTCCGCCGCCGACTTGTTGGCGTTCTTGCCGCAACCGGGCTCGTCGAAGACAGCCTGTATGGTGGCCGACAGGGAACTCATGGCGTCTCTCCTCGACCTCGGGAACCCAAAAAGGGGCCGCGCCGCCTGAACTTCAAAAACCGGGCGGCGCGGCCAGGAGGCAGCGCTTTTTTGGGGGAAGCGCTCACGGGGAAGGGTCAGCGGATGATGTCGAAGCTGTAGTCCGTCTTGGACGGCACGTTGCTGGCCTTGTCGATTTCGTCGAAGATCTTGTCCAGGATCCACACCAGCACGTTCAGCCCCCCCTGGTAGCCCCACACCGGATAGCGATGGTGGTGGTGCCGGTCGAAGATGGGGAAGCCAATGCGGATCAACGGCGTGCCGGTGTCGCGCTCCAGATACTTGCCGTAGGTGTTGCCGATCAGGAAGTCCACCGGCTCGGTGAACAGCAGGGACCGCATATGCCACAGATCCTTGCCCGGATAGACATGGCAGTTCTTCCCGAAGGGCGAGCTGTCGAACACCGCCTGCACCTTCTCCGCCCAAGCCTTGTTGCCGTTGGTGGCCAGCACGTGGGTCGGTTCCGCCCCCAATTCCAGCAGGAAGGCCGCCAGGCCCAGGCATAGATCCGGGTCGCCATAGATCGCGAACTTCTTGCCATGGATGTGGGCGCTGCTGTCGGCGATGGCATCGACCAGGCGGCCCCGTTCCATTTCCAGCGATTGCGGAATCTCCACGCCGGCCAGGCTGGCGACCGTCATCAGGAAGCGATCGGTGCCGGCCACGCCCACGGGGTGATTGAAGGCCGCGACCTCCTGCCCATGGGCCGCGATCAGGCCCAGGGTCTTTTCCGTGCAGTGTTCCTGCATCGACACGGTGGCCTTGGCGTGCACGGCCTGGGCCGTCTCTTCCAGCGTGGTGCCGCCGTCATACATGCGGAACTCGCCATCCGTGGGCGTGTCCCAGACGTCGCTGTTGTCGCCCAGGATGGTGTAGTCCACGCCCATCAGGCCGAAGATGCGCTTGATTTCCCGCAGGTTGCCGACGGTGTAGCCGTCGAACCCGCCGATGAAGTTGATCTTGCCGTTGGGCTGGCGCTCCAGCTTGGGGGCCGTGCCGGCCTTGCCGTCCCAGAAATGCTCCAGGATGCCCTTCATCACGTTGTCGTAGCCGGTGACGTGGCTGCCGACGAAGGCGGGGGTGTGGGCGAAGGGGACATCGTACTCGGCCGGGACGGAACCCTTTTCCTTCGCCGTCTTGATGAAGGCGTTCAGGTCGTCGCCGATCACCTCCGCCATGCACGTGGTGGAGACGGAGATCATCTTGGGCTTGTACATGCTGTAGGTGTTGGCCAGGCCATCGATCATGTTGTTCAGGCCGCCGAACACCGCCGCATCCTCCGTCATGGAGGAGGAGACGCAGGAGCTGGGCTCCTTGAAATGCCGGGAGAAGTGGCTGCGGTAATAGGCGACGCAGCCTTGGGAACCATGGACGAAGGGGATGGTCCCTTCGAACCCCACGGCGGCGAACACCGCGCCCAGCGGCTGGCAGGCCTTCGCCGGGTTCACGGTCAACGCCTCGCGGGCGAAGTTCTTCTCGCGATATTCGGGCGTCTTGGCCCATTCGCGCACCCGCTCCACCTCCGCCGGGTCCCGCTGGTTCTCGAACAGCGCGCGCTTGTTCGCCAGCATCTGCTGGTATTCGGGCCCGCGGAAAAGCTCCAGGTGGTCGAGCACGTGTTCGGCATTCTGTGTCATGATCTAAGCCCTTTCAAATCAGGTCCTTGCGGGCCCTTCCCGTCGGTTCGGAAAGGGCCGCGCGGGTAAGCCTTATTCGGCGGCCAACAGGGTGGGCTTGGGCGCCGCCTTCCAGGGCGCCTTGGCCATCTTCCAGACAGGCGCGTTGATGGCCATGTCCATGTCGCGGGCGAAAATGGCGAAGCCGTCATAGCCGTGGTAGGGCCCGGAATAGTCCCAGGAATGCATCTGGCGGAACGGCACGCCCATTTTCTGGAAGACGTACTTTTCCTTGATGCCCGACCCCACCAGGTCCGGCTGGATGCGCTCCACGAATTTCTCGAACTCGTAGCCCGTCACGTCGTCGTAGATCAGCGTGCCGTCCTTCACGTAATGCTGGGCCGTGCGCTGATAATCGTCGTTGTGGCCGAACTCATAGCCCGTGCCGACCACCTCCATGCCCAGATCCTCATAGGCGCCGATGACGTGGCGGGGGCGCAGGCCGCCCACGAACAGCATCACCGTCTTGCCTTCCAGGCGCGGCCGGTATTTGGCGATGACGGCGTCCATCAGCGCCTGGTATTTGGCGATGACCCGTTCCGCCCCCTCCTTGATCTTGTCGTCGAAGTAGCTGGCGATGCGGCGCAGGGATTCGGCGATCTTGCTGGGGCCGAAGAAATTGTATTCGCACCAAGGAATTCCGTACTTCTCTTCCATGTGGCGCGAGATGTAGTTCATCGACCGGTAGCAGTGCAGGACGTTCAGCTTGGCCTTGGGCGTGGCCTCCAGCTCCGCCAAGGTGCCGTCACCCGACCACTGGGCGATGACGCGCAGGCCCATCTCTTCCAACAGGATGCGGGAGGACCAGGCGTCGCCGCCGATGTTGTAGTCACCGATGATGGCGACATCGTAGGGGGTGGCCTCGAACCCTGACGGGGCGTTGGGGTTGGCCTTGTCAAAGACCCAGTCCCGGATGGCGTCGTTGGCCACATGATGGCCCAGCGACTGCGACACGCCGCGGAAGCCTTCGCACCGAACCGGCACGATGGTCTTGCCGCCGTATTCCTTGGACTTGGCCTTGGACACCGCCTCGATGTCGTCGCCGATCAGGCCGATGGGGCATTCCGACTGGACGCTGATGCCGTTGTTCAGCGGGAACAGCTCCTGGATTTCGTCCATGATCTTGGCCAGCTTCTTGTCGCCGCCGAAGACGATGTCCTTTTCCTGGAAATCGGACGTGAACTGCATGGTCACGAAGGTGTCGATGCCCGTCGTGCCGATGTAGTAGTTACGCCGCGCGGCCCAGGAATACTGGCCGCAGCCCACGGGCCCATGGCTGATGTGGATCATGTCCTTGATCGGGCCCCAGACCACGCCCTTGGACCCGGCGTAGGCGCAGCCGCGGATGGTCATGACGCCCGGGATGGACTTCAGGTTGGACTTCACGCCGCAGTCGGACTTCCCGGCCTCATGCACATTCAGGTGCTTGGCGCGCCGCTTGGCGGTCTTCTCCGGGTAAACAGCCAAGACCTCGTTGATCAGTTCCTTGTTGCGAGCCTTGATCTCCGCAACGCTTTCGGTTTCTGAAACGCTCATTTCATCGTCCTCGTTCTACCCGGGATGGCCGGTACCGGCGCCCGGCCCGGATGCGGGGGCCGGACGCCGACGGCGGAAGCGGTGTGCGGTCAGGCGATGGCCAGCTCGGCCGCGGACTTGCCGACGATGGACTCGTCCACCTTCTTCATGATGCCGTGCTCCATCAGCATGTCCTCCAGCTCGTCCATGGTGATGGGCGTGGGGATGATGCCCTTGCCGGCGTTGTTGTGGATGCGCTTGGCCAGGTTGCGGTAGTGGTTGGCCTGCTCGCTTTCCGGCGCGTACTCCAGCACCGTCATGCGGCGCAGTTCGGCGTGCTGCACGATGTTGTCGCGGGGCACGAAGTAGATCAGCTGGGTCCCCAGCTTCTTGGCCAGGGCCTCGGCCAGCTCCAGCTCCTTGTCGGTCTGGCGCTCGTTGCAGACCAGCCCGCCCAGGCGGACGCCGCCGGACATGGCGTACTTCAGGATGCCCTTGGAGATGTTGTTGGCCGCGTACATGGCCATCATCTCGCCGGACATGACGATGTAGATTTCCTGCGCCTTGTTCTCGCGGATGGGCATGGCGAAGCCGCCGCACACCACGTCGCCCAGCACGTCGTAGGAGACGTAGTCGATGTCGTCATAGGCGCCGTTCTCCTCCAGGAAGTTGATGGAGGTGATGACGCCACGGCCGGCGCAACCCACGCCCGGCTCCGGACCGCCGGATTCCACGCAGCGGATGTCGCGGTAGCCGATCTTCATGACCTCTTCCAGTTCGAGGTCCTCGACGCTGCCGGCGGCGGCGGCCAGGCTGAGGATGGTGTCCTGCGCCTTGGCGTGCAGGATCAGGCGGGTGGAATCCGCCTTGGGATCGCAGCCGACGATCAGGATGCGGTGGCCCATCTCGGCCAGGGCCGCCAGGGTGTTCTGGGAGGTGGTGGACTTGCCGATGCCACCCTTACCGTAAAAAGCGATTTGTCGCAGAGCCGACATTCAGGGTCTCCTTGAACCGATTGTTATGCCGATTGCCAATGCCCCAGGGCCGGGGCGTTCCTCGTTCGCAGAACTGGCTCGCGGTTTTCGGGAAGGAGCACATCGCTCGACAGCGCGTAGGCGTGCACTCAGCCCTCACTAGCCGACCGGTCTTTCAGCAACCGGTGTGCCAAGTGGATGAAATATGATAATGCATTGATTTATATTGAAATTTATTCCGAGCTCGGCATCCGACAAAGATGTGCCGAACCCGACAGCCGATGTCCGGCTGTCGCAAACGGGACAAGGCCTGGACATCGGCCGCCCTCATCGGAATGGTGGGAAACAGCGTTTCACGGGAGCACGGCCCATCCGGAACGGAAATTGCTGGGACGATGCCAATGCCCGAACCGGGCAGCTCCCATCGAAAGGGCATGCCATGCAGATCGGTGTCGAAACCGCCAAGGCCGTGGACCAGAGGCGGGTTTTCGTCGTGGATCCGGACGAGATCACGCGCGCGGCCCTGCAGTTCATGCTGCACGACGAGATCGAGACCCATGAACTGGCCACGCCGGAGGAGGCTTATGCCAAGGGCGTGGGTTGGCTGCGACCGGATGTGGTGCTGCTGGGCGTGTCGCTGCTGGCCGACCGGGGCGTCGGCTTGGTGGGGGATATTCTGCGGACCTTTCCCGGCGTGCGCGTGCTGATCGTCTGCACCAAAACGGAGGAGGCGCTGGCGCTGGCGGGCCTCCGCGCCGGCGCCCATGGGGCGCTGCTGAAACCCCTCACCTTGGCGGAGGTGCGCCGCAAGGTCGACACGGTGCTGGGCCGCGCCGGCGGCCAGGCGCTGGTCCAGCTGGGCGGCGGCGTCCTGGGACGGCCGGCATGAGTTTGATCGTCTTCTATGAAAAGCCGGGCTGCCAGACCAACGCCCGGCAGCGTGGCGCCTTGCAGGCGGCGGGACACACCGTGGTGGTGCGCGACCTGCTGAACCAGCCCTGGACGGCGGACCGCCTGCGCGGCTTCTTCGGCGATGCGCCCGTGGCCGATTGGTTCAACCCGGCGGCGCGCGCGGTGAAGGCCGGTGCCATCGCCCCCACCGCCCTGGATGCGGACGCCGCGCTGGCCCACATGTTGGCCGACCCGCTGTTGATCCGCCGTCCGCTGGCGGAGGTGGACGGCCGGCGCAGCGCGGGGTTCGATGCCTTGTGCCGGAACCTGAGCCTGGCCCTGGACGGCGACGCCCGGCTTACCGGCTGCGCACATCCGGACGGGCATCCGCCCTGCCCCACGCCAACCACCGCCCGCGACTGACCGTTGCCGGCGCCCGCGTCCCGCCCATCCCTGGAACACATGGCCCGGAATGCCCGCGATGACATCCCCCTTCCCGTCCAGCCCGTCTTCGTCCAGTGACCGCCGCGCCCGATACGCGGTCATCCTCGGCACCAATGAGATCGCGTCCGCCGTGGCGGTACGGCTGCACCAGCAGGGCTACGGCGTCGTCATGTCCCATGACCCGCTGCCGCCCGTCATCCGCCGCAAGATGGCCTTTCACGACGCGCTGTTCGACGACCCCGTCGTCCTGGCCGGGGTCACCGCCCAGCGGGCGGACAGCGGCGTGGCCGTCGTGGGCGGCCTGCGGCGCCGCGACGGCGTGGTCATCACCGACCTGGGCCTGCTGGACCTGATGGTCATACGCGCGCTGGACGTGCTGATCGACGCCCGGCTGCAAAAATACCAGTCGACGCCCGACCTGCGGCGCCTGGCACAGTTCACCATCGGCCTGGGCCCGGGCTTCACCGCCGGCCAGAATTGCGATTTCGCCATCGAGACCAAGCCCCGCAAGGAAGGCGCCCTGGTCCGCCGGGGCGCCACGGAACCGGCCGACCGCGTCGTCCGCCGCCTGGGCGACCGGGGAGCGGAACGCTTCGTCTATTCGACCAGCCCCGGCCGGTGGCACACGGCGATGGAAATCGGCTCGCGGGTCTTCAAGGATTACATCGTGGGCTACCTGGCCGGTGACCCGGTGGCCGCCCCCATCGACGGCATCCTGCGGGGCGTGGTGCGCGACGGCATGGAGGTGCCGGCCGGCGTAAAACTGCTGGAGGTGGACCCCCGCGTGCGCGGCGCGGTGTGGAGCGGCATCGAGGACCGGGCCCAAACCATAGCCCGGGCCGTCGATGAAGCGCTGACCCTGCGCGACAGCCAATCGGTCCTGCGGCCGACGTTCTGGACCACCCCCGGATCGGACGGCCGCTAAAGCCCCAATGCCAAGGCCATCAGCGTTTCATGCCGTCCAGGATGGCAGAAATGGGTTGGCAAGGGAACGCCAAGCACAAACTGCGTGAATCATTGGCATTTTCGCGACATTTCGCGCGAAAAGCACCGACTCCCGCCGCTTCCCCTCACTCCCACTCGATTGTTCGGGTCCATATTAACCATTTGAATTCATTGCAGAAAATATTTTTGTGCTCAGATACTACCGGCTCATGGTCCGTCAGAAACCTACACTGCTGATATCATTGAGGAATTTCCACCGATCTCCGTAAGCCATCGATCGACTACTATTGGCTCCTTGCACGCCATTCCACCCCTCACACTCGAACCCAGATCGCGGCTAAAAGTACCGTCAGCCTCGGCAGAATCCGGCACCTACGCGCACGCGCAGGGCCAGGAGGCGTGTGCACGCCCCGCGACTTCTTGGACCTCGCCAAGCGCCCGGCTATCGATCAGGCCGCCTCTCGCCTCGCGAACAACGGCAAGCTGACCCCTCTTGGCACGGGGCCTGTACGATCTGCCCAGGCTCCATCCGAGGCTCGGGCCACTTTTCCCGGCCCGGATCACAGAGGCGCTCACCATCCAACGATCAAGCGGGCAAGCCGGTCAACCTCGACCATGTCCAGGCCCGAACCCGCCGTTTCCTTGGTCTCGATCAGGACATCTCCCCCGGCCTGTTCATCGATCGGCCGAATGCCTGCCGCCAGGTAGCCCGCGCGTTTGATCTGCCATCGTGCCGCATATTGCGGGTCCGACAGCATGCCGAGATGCTCCCAATAATATGTGACCCCAGAGTCCTCATCGACGATCGTGAAATCAGGCCAGCGGGTCTTGCCGTCGAGCTGCAGGGGTTGCTCGTAGACGTAGCCGACGCCCATGCCGTTCAATTTTTCTGCGATGGCCAATTCCGATTTGGACCGAACGAACTCGCCCCGGCTCGTGCGATGCATAAGATGTTTGTCGAGAAACCGTGGACCTGAGACCGTCTTCACCTCGACCGGCCCAGGCGCCTCGAAGAGATCCGTCATTCGCCGTGCTATCTCGGAGGCCGACGGATCCGAGTATTGCCGCAACGCGCCGATGTCATCTTCGTGGAGGAGGATCAGCTCTTCCTGATGTCGCGTGATCGCTGTGTAGAGCAGCTCTCGCGACAAGGGCCGGCAATTGCGCGGCAGCACAACGAACGTGCGATCGAATTGACTGCCCTGTGTTTTGTGAACCGTGAGCGCATAGGCGAGTTCGAGCTCTGGAGTTCCCTCCTCGCCCGAGAACTCGCTCGCATAGTAGGTGAATTTCACGCCGGGCTGACTGGCGAACTCGACTTCGAGGTCGCGTGGGCGATACTTCATTTTTCCCGTCTTGTAGCCCCCGACGACGATTCCGATGTCACCGTTCGCGACGTAAGCCCGTTCCTGTCGCGGGTAAGTGCGACGCCGGCCGTTGTTGCGAAGGTTGATCACCTTGTCGCCCCACAGCACGCCTTGAGGACCGGCAGGCTTAGGATATTTTGCATATGGGGTGAGCGCACGGTCGCGTACCTTGTCCCGGAACCGACGCTGGATCGCGAGATTGATCGCTTCCACACCGGGGGGGCCCGCCCGGACTGGTGAAAGGATCTGCCAGTCGTGAGCTGCCTCGGCAGCGCCGCCTTCGGCTTCGCCGGCGCGCCGTGCCCAAAAAAGCACGTGTCCTTCCCATTCGCTTCCGCCTAGGCTCAGCTCGAAGCCGCGCTGATCAGCGCGGTCGGCAAGCGCAAGACCCCGTACAATTTCGTCGGTGAGGCGCGGTTCCAGCTCGCTGGGGAAAGCCCAATGGGCGGTCCGCACGTGCGACAGCGTGCCGGACCTTAGCGCCTCCCACACTTCGTCTGCGCCGGCATCCAGGGGCTCGCCGCTGAACTGCCGAGCCAGCAGCACGTCGCCGCGGTCTGTCCCACGCTGGCGGCCGATGATGGTGAGCTCGGCATATCCTGGGGCCACCTTCGGAAACTGAGGTATATCCTCTGAAGGCGCGAGTTTCCGACAGATGTCCACGAACGGTCTGCCGGCGCCAATGGGCGGAAGCTGGCGAGGATCACCAACCAAAATCAAGCGATCAACGCCCTCAATCGCGTCGATCAGTGCCGAAAGCTGGTCCTCGGTAAGCATCGAACATTCATCGACGATGACCGACCGATACCCCTTCTCGCGCGGCGCTTCTGGATTACGGAAGTACCGTCCGCTCGCCCCGTCATACCGCTCATAGCGCTGTAGAAACTGAGCCAGTGTCTGGCCCTCGCCAAGACGTTCGGTCGCTTCCTCTAAGCGGACGCGCGCTTTCCCGGTCGGCGCCAGCAGAAGGACCCCGCCCGAACCGATCTCTGGAAGGTCGCAAAGGACCTTCAGGAGGGTCGTCTTGCCGGAACCCGCTGGACCGATAAGGACGGAGAATCGTCCGCATGCGAGTTGCTCAAGTGCGCCCGATTTCTCCCGTCGCGCCAGTTCCTCGACCTCGGCCTCAGGCCCGGTTCCCATCGGAGGCAGCACCGCATCGACGAGCGCGCGCCATTTATGGACGATCGCGTGGCGCTTGCCACCGACGCGTTTGCGGACCGCGTTCGTGATCGCAGTGCGCGACGCTCCATAACGCCGAAGCTTCAGCGCGATTTCGCCGTCGGAGGTTCGCGCACTTTCCAACGTGGACGCGAGGTAGTCCGCCACCATATCGATCACGTCTTCGTCCACCATGCAGCGTGGGTCGAGCGGCGCTTCGATCGCTCGGCTAACGATCCAGCCCCGCGGGAGAAGCGTGTGCCCCTCGTTCTGGACAGCATGCTCCAACATGTCGGTGATCAGCGCGCGAACTCGACGCTTGTCGATCCCGTCGGTCATCGCCGCTTGAGCGGGAAGCGGCGCGACCTCGCGAATAACATCGGCCGGGAATACGCCACGATCGACGATGCCAAAGGCTATCCTTTGGGCCGCCGTCTCGTCCCGCTCATAGAGAAGGTACGGATTGGCCAAGATGTCGGCGTCGCTCGTCGCCTCGGTGAAGACGCTACGCTGAGTAGCCTGATAGGCTCGGAGTGCTTGGTCGGCGGTCAGGCTACAGCGCGCGACCAGATCGAGCAGTTGGCGGCGTGGCGGCGCGAGGCTCTTCCATTTCTCGCGATAAGTCGAACCGAAGCCGAGCTTCTCGGCCTGCGGACATGCTGAGGGCTTCTTCACGATGTGGTCGATAAACGCGAAGGCGTCGAACACCTCGCCTTCACGACTCCCCACACGCACGATCTCGTGCGCGAGCAGCGATCCATGCTCCAGACCGAAAGCGCTCAGAGCACTTCCGAGTCCCGGATGAACGCCTCGCGCCTTCCACAGACGCGCAATCTCACGATCGATCCACGCGAGAGAGCCAGAAACGTCGGTTTCAACGACCTTCGCCGTCGCTCGCAAAGCCGCGGCGCAAGCAAGCAGCGACGCTATGGCGCCGTCATGGCCGAGATGCTCTGCGCCGTATGAGAACGCGTCGAACTGATCATCAGGCGCGAAGGCCACGCAATCTTCAACGGGCACGCTTGCATCTGCCTGTGCAGCGGCAAGCACGTCATAATAAGGCATGAGGAAGCCATCGTCACCGCCGGGGCGAAGCGAATGGCGGACACATCGCTCCCAGAGCACGCCCTTAAGGTCACCAGGCGAGTCATAGGCGTATTCGGTATGCCCGCCGATGCCGTTGACCCTGGCAACACCGACGATGACACGGTTTGCGCTTTCCGAGAGCGGCGTCTTCTTCGCATAGAAAAAACAGAGTGACGTCTTCGGCTGGAGGGCCCCGAAGAACGTGTCCAGCATGATGAGCTGGTTTGTCTTGTCCTGAACCCAGCCAGTTTCAAACGACAGGTCCGGCTCGCGCTCGGGATCGTAGGCTAGCCGCAACGCTGTTGCCTTGCCGAGCTCACCCTCGCTCCCGTCGCCCTCAATGTTTGATTTCAACATCCATCCGAAGGGAATGCATGCTGCGGAATAGGCTTCGATCCGCAGCTTCGTCTCGCCGAAATGGCCGTGCGTCGTAGGGCTCGAAAGCTTGTAGGGGTGCTGCTTGGTCAGAACGAGGTCGTGGTCGCACATAAAGCCGACGCGCTCATCGACACATGGCGGTAGCTCCGCCGGTCCGAGCTCATCGAACAACCTTCCCGCTAAAGCATCCTGATCTTCACGTTTTGCCGACGCGATGCGTCCGAGGACCAGACATGAAGTGTTCGCCGACGGTGCGGTGCAGACACGCCCATTCCAGCCACCATCATGCCAAGGCACACGTATCGTTATGTGCTGCCACGGCAGCTGTCCGGCACCGGCGATCATCTCTTCCCCTTAATAAGCATCGCCGCACGACCTTGCGGAAGCTTCGATCGATACTGGCCATTTTATCGCTCGTTAGATCCCGAGGACTACAGCTCGGAATTCTCAAATCAAAAGAACTGCCCACCGTAGGTGGGATCGCAAACTGCGTAGCCAGCCATAATACCCTGATTCACCCAGCAGACCTTTCGACAGCAGTTTGGACACACCTCATCCCCCTGCGCTAAGGACGTTTTCGATCCACGGGTGATCTGGAGAACGCTGCCCCTGCAGCAAGAAGTGCATTTCGCCGCTGAAGGGGGCTTTCATCTTGATCATACGATGTATCTCCACAAAGAGCTGTTTAAAGCGTCGTGTGGTTTTCAAATCTGTCTCATCGATCTCCAGAAATGCTTTTTTTGCCTCGCGCACCTTTTCGAGAAGCTGGCCAGCAATGGTATGGCGCCGTTTGCATGTGGGTTCATAGTCGAGATGATATACTTCGATTGACTGCTCTACACGCCGGACGGCGGCGGGCTCGGAGCTGGTAGCACATGGCTTTCCGTTCTCACGTTTGCATCCGAGCAGAAGCCAGTCATCTGGGTCACATGGATCGAGAATCGCCGGGGTTTCGGCATCTACAGTAGCAATCAAATCGTCGTAGTCGATCACTGCCGGATCAACGGCGTATACTCGCGCGCCCTCATCAACGAGGGGAAAGCGATCAGCTTTGCCACCAGCAGTCCCATTCTCGATATCCACCCTTCGACTATTACAGAACGTACATGCAAAACGAAAATTCCGGCTCTCAAAACTCAACCAGCGATAACCGTTATGCTCCTGAAGAGCGTCCGCTACTCTCCCTTTGGGGCGGAAATGATCAACCGCATTATCCGACCGATCGACGGGTGTTTCGCAGAACCAGCACTTGTCGTGAAGTAACGCGCCCAAGCGCTTCTTAGTGTCCCGCCATAAATCATCGTGGTCAGCAATACTGGCGCCGTTCTCAATGACGTCTCGACAGGCTGCTTCCGCCAACGCCGGCCAACCGTCATCCAAACGCAGATCACCGATGTCAACATATCTCACGCTATGTCGCCCCCATCTTCCTCGAGTGTAGATATGAGACGGCGAGCAAGATCTTCGCGCTCTTCCAAGGTCATATCGACGACCCTGCGCGCCAAGACTTCCACATCTTTTGTCTTGAATTTCCTCTCCAGCTCTTGATTTCGAATTCGGAGGTACCGCGAGTATTCGTCATCCGGAAAGAAGAACCGGAAGCCAAGTTGGTCTAGGCGCGCATTGACAGCATCTAGCTCGGTCGCTTCATCTGGAGTTAGTTCGTCACGAGACGCGAGATGCCGCTGTCGCTCCAGATCAAGCTGCGTCGTTTCGTCGAGCTGCGAGGCTATTCCGAACATATTGCTCGTCACAATCGAGGCGTATCCCATCCCCCGCGGATGCTCGTCTGGAAACGACACCACGACTTTGCGACGTCCGGCTTCAATCCTGGTCTGAAGAATTTGGACTTGCTGCAACGACAGCTCAGCAATCGCGATCGGATTGTGCGTCGTCATTATCACGTGGCTTGTTTCTTGGTCACTAGCTGTGTTGCCAATGAACTGGCGAAGAAATTCCAGGTATTTCACGCTCCATTTAGGGTTGAGGTGCGTATCAGGCTCGTCCAGCAATATCAGGCTTTCTTCTTCTGCAGTAAAACGAAGAAGACCCAGCACCGTTAAAAGCTGCTGCTCCCCCTCGCTTAATTCGCGGAAGGTAACGGTCCCGTCGCCATTGTCGACCTTGATCTTTATCCGCACTTCCTCAACCAACTGAGAGACATAGGTGCTCTCGAGGTCGCGGAAAAAATGCGCTGGAGGCTGATCACCGACCAGCCGGCGCAACGCTGCGATGTCCTTTATGTATAAATATTTGAATTCTAGCCGCGTTTTGTTCCAGAGTGATGTATTGACCCGCCGTTGCACATTGATTGGCGCAAGTGCAACCTCTTGAAGTCTATCTAGGAAGCTGCTGACGACGCCGCGGGCGCCCCAAAACCGAGCATCACCGTCTCGGTGGGGAGGCCACGGCGGCTGCCGCAACACGAAGAGAACCGACTCGAAGCCGTGCTCTGGATCGATACCCAGATGATCACGTAGTAGGCTTTCGGCGGCAGGCGATCCTCCAATAAGAAAGGCAAGAAGAACGAATTGGCTATGCACCGGAAGAGCATAAAATAACCGCTTAAGCCCAGGGTCTCGCCCTTTCCGCAACTGCTCATCGTACCATTGGAGATAGGGAGCAAAAATTTCCCCCATCCGGGGACTCTCGCCAGAGTAGTAGCTAAAGACATAACGCGGTAGATTTGAATCGTCCTTGAGGAATGTCCCAATCCTCATGCGCTTTGGAGACATTTCCGACGCCCCCTCTGCGATAGGGATAAACGTCACGACGATGTTAAACGGCTCTTTTTCATCAGGATCATGCGATATAGTGACTGATCGGTGGAGATCGCCCCTTCCGATTCGATACTTCAGAACAAAAGCAAAATCGATCTTTGGAGAGCGCCGTGTGTCTATTAACTCGCGAAATATCACTGCCAAAGCTTCAAGCACGTTCGACTTTCCCGTGCCATTCCAGCCGATAACGACTGTAACCCAGTCGTCCTGATCAAAGTCGATGGTAACGTCCTTCAGGTTCTTGAACCTGTGCGTGGCGCTATCTTTCGGAGATCCAATCGTGAGCTTATCTACGCGCATATCAGCTGGCAGCTTTCAGGAGGAGGCGGTCACCGAGTTTGACGCCGGTATCATCCTTGACAGGCTCTGCAATCAATAGTCCATCCTGGTCCAGCGCTCGAAGCTCAGCATAAAACGGCTCCACCTCCTCAGGCGCCGCACCTTCTTTTATGCCATAGAGCTCCGCCACTTGCTGGGCTGAGACCGGTGCTTTGGCTTCCTGCAAAATCTCCAATACCGTGCGCTTCATGATCTTCGCTCCGCTCTTCCGTGTCTGTGTGCGGATTTTGGGTTTTTGCTTTGTGGCGATTAGTCGGTCGAGCTGCGCGCTCGCCGGCTCGTCGCCGCTGTCATTGGTGTTAAGCTGCCCCGCCAGAGCATTATCCATAATTCGACGACGCAGCCTCTCTAGCGTCTTAAAGGCCTGCGTCACGGCGGCCTCACCGGCTGCAAGCCGACGCATGCCAGACCGCACTATATCCACGATGGCTTGCTGCTCCTCGAGACTAGGGCAACGTAGTTGAAATGCAGCCAATTTCTTTGCGTTGATATTGGACTGCCCTGCACTGTCGCTTCTAACGGTGAAGCAGTATTCGCGACCAGCGGGGCTGTTTAAGCAGTATCCAAGATAATCAGGAAGAACGCGATCGTCGCATCTAATCCGAATGAGATAACCCGCATGGATCGCGGCCATCTCTCCATGGTAAACCGCCGTCTTCCCGACCAGCTGCGGGCTTCCGTTTGTACGATTGAACAGAACATCTCCAGGTTTTAATAGGTAGCGCTCTATTTCCCGATCATCCGAAGTGAAGACGAGGTCGGACCAGTCAAGTTCTCCCCGTTGAATATTACCCATTCGGAGAACAACTACTTTTCCTGCGGGAGAAGACTTTGCGCTTGAGCCGTAAGCGATGCTGACGGAAATATCCCCAACTGAAACCAAAGGCGCCTTCTCAGGGGAGCTATCTGGCCCCTTGGAAGGGAGCAGCGTTAAATCGTAGGCTGCAGCCAACAGCGCTGAGCGCCCCTTCTCCACAGCGACGGCCCCCTCATCAAGACTCGAGCGGATCGCAGCTATCCGCTGCTCATAGGCATTGAGCCTCTCCACGATGCGGTTTTGCTCAGCCAGAGGAGGCAGCGCGATCGCCGTGGCCTCGAAAGCCGCTTTTGTGACATGGCGTAGCCCCGCACCGCCATGAGCTTTTGCGATCTGCTGATCGAGGGTGTGGTTGATTGCAGCTCTGAGGAACTCCCGGTTGATCGCTTCTGAATCTACACGAACATTGAATATGTGCTGGTTGAGCACAGCTTCCGGGCCGCGCCAGATGTGTGCACCGAACGACGTACCCGGTGTACCCGACCACGCAAATAACAGATCGCCGTCGCGCACGAGATGGCGCTCATCGACATCTCCTGAGAAGTGATTGAAGGACGTGTCCTGTCGATTGAGGTTTTGGATACGGACGATCGGGAGACCTCTCGCACCCCAGTCAGAAGGCTTAAAAGCTCGACCATTTATAAGATCCGCGATTGCGCCAATGGAGGTCTGCACCCATCCGCGGGGAAGCTCCCTCATCGCTCCACCTCGTCCGCCGGCAGATCTTCCATCAGCGATTCGATTTCGGCTATCGCAGACTGGAGATGAAAAAGAACGGCCGATGCCACATCCTGCAACGTCGAGCTATCGGGTTCATCAGCGTCACGCGGCGTCATCCATATTAGGTCGAGATTGTCCCCCGCTTCCGCAATGTCCTCCCGTTTGAACGACCGCCACCGGGGAATGTCCGCAGATTCCGGACGGCGTTTGCTGCCAAAAGGGTCCGTTCCGTAGACGGCCTCGAACTCTCTAAAATGCTCAGGCCGCAAGGGACGTGTCTTACCGAAACGAGGCATTTCTGTCCGTAAGTCGTAGACCCAAATACGGCTCGAGTTCTGCGGGTTTTTTGTCCTGCGCGTAAAGAAAAGAACGTTTGTGTTTACGCCCTGACTATAGAATATGCCGTTCGGTAACCTTAGGATGGTGTGGAGGTCGCATTCTTCCATGAGGTCGACGCGAATTGCCCGCCCGACACCGCCCTCGAAAAGCACGTTGTCCGGCACGACTACTGCGGCACGGCCACCTTCCTTAAGCGCGAGCCTAATGTGCTGGAGAAACGCCAACTGCTTATTGGTGGTTCGATGTGGCAAATCGTCTCTTAATTTTCGCGCGCTGCCTGCCTTGTTACCGAACGGCGGGTTGGCCAAAATGACGTCAGCAGGCGTCAGTGCCGCCGAGTCCGCAGTTAGTGCATCGCCAAGTATCAACTCCGCATTTAGTCCATGCAAAAAAGAGTTCATTTGGCAGATACGGTAAGTACCTTTCTCGATCTCGACACCTTCGAAACGAGGTGGGATAGAGCCGGGAGACGTAACTTTGGAGAACTGCTGGGCTGAGATCAAAAATCCGCCGCTTCCGCATGACGGATCTTGTACAACCTCACCAGCAGCGGGTTGCACCAGGCGCACCATTGTGTCGACCAGTGGCCGGGGCGTAAAGTATTGCCCCGCACCCGATCGCGCATCCTGAGAGTTACGGGCTAAGAGCCCCTCATAAATATCACCCATCCCGTCGGCATCAACGGAATGCCAGTCAAGCTTGGCGATTCCATCGATGACCGCCCGCAGGTTCTCCGAATGAGAAAATACGGTCGTAGGAAATGCATAAATCTCTTGAACCACGCGACTCTCCGCATGACCACCTAAGTATGTCAGCATGTCGCGATAGAAAGTTAGAAGATCAGCTCCGCGGTACTCTATGAGGTCGCGCCAGCGATACCCTTCCGGCAGAGCCCTATCGGTATCAGTCTCCTCGGCGATCTTGAGAAACAGAAGATAGGTTAGCTCAGAAATATACTCATGATAACTGACCCCATCCCCTCTTAGTATATGGCAGAGACCCCAGATTCTCTTAACTAAGTCTCCACTATTCTTTTTACGGGCCGCCTTCATTTTGTTTCTCCATTATCGGCTATTTCCCGACCTAGCACTCGATCAGGCGACGAGCCTTCAGGCATCTGCGGCAGAACAGCGGAATACATAATGCTTTTGTGGATCAAAGCTCGAGGGGGTGTCCCCGGGGCGAAAGCGAGATATCGAAGGCGGGGATCAGCCATGAACGGCCTTTCCCACGCTTCGCGCGAGCCAAGTCGGTAGCTGCGGCGCTACCGCGATAAGTTCGTTAAACGTAGACGGCGGCAGGTCACGCTTCAGTGCCACGAGAGCGGCATCGGCCTTCTCGGGCCCGAGCCAAGCGAGCGCTCGAATTACGATACCCGCGGGACTATTAGCCAGAGCAAGCTGCCAGCGAGGCGCATGTCTCAGTTCGATCACATGGTTGCCGAAACAGATCGTACGGCTACGGCCCGAAGTCAGGTAGACCAATCGCACTGGCACCTGCGTTGTAAGGCCAAGTGTATTGGCAGCCGCGGCGCCGCTCGGCACGATGACCTCGCCTTTCTGGCTTGCGAGCGCATCAACAGCTTTTTGTACCGATGGCGAGCGGACGCCGTGTCTACTGGAAACAGGTCGTAGATACAGGCCGCGCCCGGCGCGGATCAGTTGGCCTCGTTCCGCAAGGCGCGACAATGCCTGATCCACCGCGGCACGGTTGCCGAGGTGGAGCAAGCCTTTAGCCGAGATAGCACTTCCCTCGGGCAAGTCATCTGCATGATCAAGAATTTGTTCGGTCAACCGCTGCACACCGCTCTCCTGTCAGGATTCTATGTTCTTTTCTGACAGTTTTCAATGCAGATTATCCTTCAATGACCAAGCTTCGGGCGGAGATTGCAAACGGCATGAGGAAAGCGGAAATATCATTAATTACAACGGCTAGCTCCCCCGGATCGTGAGCGGCTACTCCTCCGACGAAGGCGCGCCATTGTCGCTTCTTATCCGCGTCCTCGGCGAAGGCTGACGTCAGCGCATCCGGCGGGTCTTGAGGTATTGCCGTCCGGCGCCGCGCAAAAGTGGCAGCGATTGCCCGAGCCAGTCTGTCATCGTCGAAGGTGAACGAGCGGCTGAGAATCCAGATGTCGTAGAAGTCCTTCATCCGGCTGTTGGCACGCCCCAACGCCACCATCGCCTGAAATTTCTCGGCGATCACGGTCTCTCGCGCATAGGCGCGTAGCCGCGGCGCCGGAAACGCCAGCATGGAGGGGTAGTCCAGCATCTCTGCCCCTGGTTCCATCGCATCGCCGAAGCCGATATCGATTGTCAGACTGATCTTGGCGCCGCCGATCGAGGCGGTCGTTCGCAGTCGAAGCCCGCCATATTCGAGCTCTTCGCGGATGCGATCGATACGAAGAGAGGTGGCGTCAAATTCCACGCCATCGTCAGCTTCTAGCGCCAGGATGTCCCGGAATGTCGCAAGCATCGCCTCGGGTTCAGGATCGCCAAACCCCAACAGATCGAGGTCACGCGTGCCGCGATGCGGATCCTCAAACCAACTCATCATCAGCATCGCGCCTTTCAGAACGAAGCGGTTCGCATGGGGTGATTGGCTGAGCCGGAAGAGGAGTTGTTCGAGCGCAAAACGCGTCAGGACAAGATCGAAGCTTTGGCCACTCGTCTTGGCGAGTTGCAGGAGGCGGGCACGCACTGAAGCGCCGACATTCTTGAGCTCCTTAGCCATTGGCGGCCAGCGCCTCGAGATAGGGTCGAATGACTGTCGCGATCGCTCCTCGCTCCGCTTCCCTGACAATTTCGCCGGGAGTCGTCTTGCGTTGACGCAGTGCCTCCTGGAGGCCCTCAATCGCCACCGACAGGCCGATCTTGTTGCGATACCGGAAGCAGTCGGCGATCGTCTTCGCGACCCCAAAAACCTTTACGGGCACCCCTTCGACGGTATGGGATTCAACGCCCTCCGTGAGCAGACGGTCCGTGAACCGCACCAGCCGAACCGGCGTGCCATCAGCCTTTGGCGCCCAATCTTTTTGGCCAATGGCGATCCATACCTGCCTCGGGAGCTGATCGGTCAGTTGATGGAACGCGAGGGCCGATACGAGACAGACTACGCCCTTGGGCACGCGTTTCGCCGCTTCTGCGAGGCTGTGGTGGGCGTCAAGAGGCGCATCGGGGAGCTGATAAAGCCCCCGTGCAAGCCGGAGCACCTCGCCATCCCGCTCCATGCGGCTCATGGTAGCCGCGGTCACCCCCTCCGCGCGCAGTTCCGCCAGACGCGCGATACCGCGCGCTTTCAGCACGGTGTGGGCAATTCGGCGCTGGGATGCGGGCTCGGGCAAGATACGTAGGCTCGGAGTATGAGGTCTATTCTCCGAGGATTCGTATCACCATCCATATGCCGAGAAAAGGTGCACAAAACCGAAAGGCTTCTTTCACAAGGAGACGACCGTCAGGCGGGGAAAGCCTTCCCCTGCGTCCGAGCCCGCGGTCTCGGCCGACCCCTTCTGCAGGGCCTGCTGCCCCGCAAGAGAGCGAGAGTGCGGACCGGGTTTCCGTGACGGGTTGAGGCTGGGAGAGAGGCTTCCGGCGCCCGTCCTGGAGACGACCAATGACCCAGGTGGAAATTCTGGACGCCGATCGTGATGGACGGCAGGGCTACAAAGTGGATGTCAATCGCGGAGAGCGGATCGGCCGCGTGTCCTCCGAGTGGTTCTCGCGGCCGGCGGACGAGCGTTACCTATCGCTGTCCGACCTCCACGCTGCGGTGCGCGGCCGGACCGAGCGCAGTCGGACCCGGACGGTGGAGAGCGCGGCGATCCGCGTGGAGGCCAGCCGCGACGACGCCGAGCGCTTGGCGCTGATGCTGCCGGGCTCCGACACGCCGATCGCTCCGACCCACTGGAGCTTCGGCCAGCTTGCCAGCTTGGTCGGCGCGCCGGCGGCCTATCTGCGTCAGCTTCCTGCGCCGCTGGCGGGCATCAACCTGCAGTATGGGCTGACCTCCCATCGCGCCGAGCAGGTGAAGACGCTGGAGATCGAAGATGGTCGCGTCGAACTGCGGGCCGTCACCGGCCCCGACTACGGCCGCATCTTCGACCACGAACTGGTCGCCGCGGTTCAGCGGATCGCCGGCAACGGCACGGGTGACACCCGTTGGAAAGTGCCGGGCGTACTCGACTGGTGGACGGGGGTTTACAATCCGCGCGTTGATATCACCCAGGACACCACGACGCTCTACGCCTCCGATCGCGACGTCTTCCTCTTCCTGGTCGACGACCTCAATCCGATCGAGGCCGGGCGTCTTCCCGACGGCTCGCCGGACCTCTACTTCCGCGGCTTCTACTGCTGGAATTCCGAGGTGGGCGCGAAGACGCTCGGCATGGCGAGCTTCTATCTCCGCGCCGTTTGCCAGAACCGCAATCTCTGGGGCGTCGAGGACTTCGAAGAGATCACGATCCGCCACTCGAAATACGCCGCCTCGCGGTTCGCGCATGAGGCGGCTCCGGCGCTGACCCGCTTCGCCAACTCCTCGCCGTTGCCTTTCGTCAACGGCATCAAGGCGGCGCGGGAGAAGATCGTCGCGCGCAACGACGAGGACCGCAGCGATTTCCTGCGCAAGCGCGGCTTTTCCAAGAGCGAGACGGCAAAGATCATTGAGGCCGTCCTGGCCGAAGAGGGGCGCAAGCCCGAAAGCGTCTTCGATTTCGTCCAGGGCATCACCGCCGTCGCGCGAGACAAGACCCAGCAGGACGCGCGGCTCGACCTGGAGGCGCGGGCGAAGAAGCTGCTCGACCGGGCGGCCTGATACCCGGAAAGCCGGAGATGCGGAACGGCGTGTCTCCGGCTTCGTGCCTTTCCGTTTCTTCTGATCGTCGGTCCCGCGGCGCTGCCCTCCAGAGTGAGAGGGCGGCGCTGCGCTTCGTGACGAGTTGATGCCGAGAGAGAGGCTTTCGGCGCTCGTCGCGGAGTACATCCCATGGCGACTGCCGTTCAAAAGATCACCCTCTCGCCTTCGCGCGACATCCCCTTCAACAAACTCCTCCTAAGCCAGTCCAACATCCGGCGCGTGAAGGCCGGCGTCTCGATCGAGGAGCTGGCCGAGGACATCGCCCGCCGCGGTCTCCTGCAGGGCCTCAGCGTGCGCGCTGTCGTCGACCAATCCGGCGTCGAAACCGGCATGTTCGAGATCCCGGCCGGCGGCCGGCGCTACCGGGCGCTGGAATTGCTCGTGAAGCAGAAGCGCCTCGCCAAGACCGCGCCCGTCCCCTGCGTGGTCCGCGAGGGCGGCATCGCGGAGGAGGACTCCCTGGCCGAGAACGTCCAGCGCGCGCCGCTGCATCCGCTCGACCAGTTCCGCGCCTTCTTGGCGCTGCGCGAGAAGGGCCAGTCCGAGGAGGAGATCGCCGCCGCCTTCTTCGTCTCGGTCAACGTGGTGAAGCAGCGCCTGAAGCTGGCGTCGGTCTCGCCAGCGCTGCTCGACGTCTATGCCGAGGACGGCATGACGCTCGACCAGCTCATGGCCTTCACCGTCTCCGGCGACCACGAGCGCCAAGAGCAGGTCTTCGAGCGCCTGAAGGCTTCCTTCGACAGGCAGCCCTACGTCATCCGCCGGATGCTGACCGAGGGCGCGGTCCGTGCCTCCGACAAGCGGGCGCAGTTCATCGGCGTGGATGCCTACGTCGCGGCCGGTGGCACGGTCCTGCGCGACCTGTTCCAAGGCGACGATGGCGGCTGGCTGCAGGATGTTCCGCTCGTGGACCAGATGACCGCCGACAAGCTGGAGGCGGACGCCGAGGTGGTCGCCGCCGAAGGCTGGAAGTGGATCGAAGTCGCGCCGGACTTCGCCTACGGCCATGCCTTCGGTATGCGCCAGCTTCGTGGCGAGACCGTCGCGCTGACCGCCGAGGAGGAGGCAAGCCGCTACGCGCTTCAGTCCGAGTTGGACCGCCTGTCGGACGAATATCAGGACGCCGACGAGCTTCCGGATGAAGTGGATGAGCGCCTGTCGGAGCTGGAGACGCTGATCGAGGGTTTCGACAACCGTCCCGTGGTGTTCGACACCGCCGAGATCGCTCGCGCCGGCGCTTTCGTCAGCATCGGCACCGACGGTCAGCTTCGCGTCGAGCGGGGCTATGTCCGACCTGAAGACGAATTGCTGGCTGAGCCTGCGTCCGAGCCCGACGCGGACGGCGACGATGAACGCGCTATGGCCGCTGGCTACGAGGGCGACGAGGCCGTCATGACGGCGGAGCCCGACGCCGAGCCGGAGGAGGACGAGGGTCTCTCGCCCATATCCGACCGCCTGATGACCGAGCTGACCTCGCACCGGACGCTTGGCCTGCGCCACGCGCTGGGCGAGCGGCCGGACGTTGCCTTCGTCGCAGCCCTGCACGTTCTGACGCTGAAGACCTTCTACCACTACGGCTCGGATAGCTGCCTCGAGCTCGATCTGAAGAGTGTCAGCTTCGGGACGCAGGCGCCGGGGCTAAACGACAGCGCATCGGCTGAGGCGATCCGCGTGCGCCACGAAAGCTGGTCGAAGGCGCTTCCCAAGGAATTGGCCGATCTCTGGGACGCGCTGCGGGAATGGGACGGCGACAGCCAGGCGGGCCTGTTCGCCCACATCGTCAGCCTTTCGGTGAACGCCGTGTACGAGCCCTGGAACCGGCGGCCCCGTGCTGCCGCCCATGCCGACCGGCTGGCCCAGACGGTCGACCTCGACATGGCGGCGGCCGGGTGGAAGCCGACCGTGGACAACTTCCTCGGCAGGGTGACGAAGGCTCGCATCCTTCAGGCGGTTTCCCAGGCGAAGGGGCAGCGCGCCGCCGATCGGATCGAGCATCTGAAGAAGGGCGACATGGCAGCGGAAGCGCAAACGCTGCTCGCCGATACCGGCTGGTTGCCCGAACCGTTGCGCACCGCCGATCAGGGGGCGTCGAATGTCGAGCTCACCGTGAGCAACGAATTTGTTGAGGCGGTCGAACAATCGACGGCAATCGGCGGCGAAACGGCCATGGTCGAAGACGAGCCGTTCGCGGAAGATGAGATCGCCGACGCCGCTCCCCACGCGGTCGCGGCCGAATAACCGTCAACGACTTGCGAGACTGGCCCGCCGGAGACGGCGGGCCTTTTCGCATGGGAAACGACCATGACCCAAAATCCGCATGATCTTGCACGTCGCCTCGCCGATCGTGCCGAAACGGTGTGCCGGCACTACCTCTCCAGCGGACGCCGCGAGGGCACCTACTGGCTGGTTGGCGATGTGCGCAACACGCCCGGCCGCTCGATGTACGTCCGGCTCAAGGACACGCCCAAAGGCCCAGCCGGCAAATGGACCGACGCGGCGACCGGCGAGCATGGCGATCTCCTCGACGTCATCCGCGAAAGCTGCGGCCTGATCGATT
Organism: Nitrospirillum guaranorum; assembly: GCF_034653275.1. Lineage (NCBI taxonomy): Bacteria > Pseudomonadati > Pseudomonadota > Alphaproteobacteria > Rhodospirillales > Azospirillaceae > Nitrospirillum > Nitrospirillum guaranorum. The sequence goes on from NZ_JAYEES010000003.1 coordinate 2,364,916, forward strand.
TCAAGGACGTCACGGACGAGGCACGGACCTTCCTCAGCATGCCACCGCCGGAGCCGAAATTTCGCCAGCAACCGCGGCAAAGCCCGGCGCCGCATGGGTCGCCCGCGGCCGCCCTTCGGCTGGTCCGCATGTCGCAGCCGATCTACGGCACGCTTGTACAGGCGTATTTACGGGAACGCGGCATTACGGATTTACGTGGAACCGGGAGCCTGCATTTCCACCCGCACTGCTACTATCGCCCAGACGAGCATTCGCCGACCGAGACCTGGCCGGCGATGATCGCGGCCGTCACCGACCTCGACAGCAAGATCACCGGGGCGCATCGCACTTGGCTCGATCCCCGCCGACGCGACAAGGCGCCGATCGACACGCCGAGGCGGGCAATGGGCGATCTTCTCGGCAACGCTGTTCGCTTCGGCATCGGCGGCGAGGTGATGGCGGCCGGCGAAGGCATCGAGACCGTCCTGTCGCTCCGCCAGGTCCTTCCCGACATGCCGATGCTGGCGGCGCTCTCAGCCGCTCATCTCGCCGCCATCCTGTTCCCCGACACACTACGGCGGCTCTACATCGTCCGCGACAACGATCCGGCCGGTGACGGGGCGCGTGATACCCTGATCGAACGAGCGAACGCGACCGGGATCGAAGCGATTGTCATCTCGCCCGAGCTGGACGACTTCAACGAAGATCTGCGCACGCTCGGCCTCGATGCACTGCGCATGGAAGCCCGGTTGCAGGTCGCGCCGCAGGACGTCGCCCGCTTCATGGCGTTGGCGGCATAGCCGGCAGGAGAACGGGCCTGCGGTTTCGCCGCCGCGCTCGGCGGATGCGTCAATCCATCGGAGGGGCACCGCGCCTCGGCCTTCGAGAGGGCGATCGGCCCACAAGTCGGCCAGCCGGGCAATGGCGGCGGCCGACTATTTTCCGGCGGCCCTGCGGGCCTTTCCATCGCGAGGCAAAATAGCCGGCCTTAGCCATCGAGCCCTGCGCTGCGCTCCGGGTGCCCGGCCGTCCGGCTGGTGGGCTTCGTCGCCATGAAGGCCGCGACGGTCGCGGTCCAACCGACGGAGCATCCCATGCGCGATCACGACGACTACGAACCGCACCACGAATCCTCACCCACCGACCATGTCCTCGACGAACTCCAGCTTCACGGCTATCGCCCCTTCGCAGACGAGCCCGACCAGCGACTTCTTCCCGACGGCAACCAGGTCGCGGGCGCTGTCGCCGACATCTTCGACGCCCTGATCGGCACCCTGGAGGACACGCGCCTCGAACCCGACCTCGACGATCTCCTCTGGTCGACCGTCAACGTCTTCCACCGCGCCACCGACAGGATCGGCCGGGAACTGGACGACAATGAGCAGGCCCAGAAGCGGGCGCAGCGCGAACAGGACGGCAGCGAGGTGAAATCCGTCGAACTGGAGCGCTTGATCGCCGAGGGCATGACGCTGATCGAGCGCCAGAACGCCTTCGAGCTAATGCGCGACCAAGCCGCGGAACACTATGAGCGCCACGTCGGAAAAACTTGGCTTCCGCGCAGCGGATCGAAGGTCAACCATCGCAATCTCACCTCGGCGATGATTGACAGCCGCGACTTCCTGATGGCGAAGAAGCGCGCAGACCAGGAGGTACTCTTGCCGCCGGGCCCGAAGATCGTCGTCACCGGCGGGCTCGACTTCGACGACCACCGGCTGATCTGGGCCAAGCTCGATCAGGTCCATGAGAAGCATCCCGACATGGTGCTGATGCACGGAAAATCTCCGAAGGGCGCCGAGAAGATCGCATCGCTCTGGGCAAAGAATCGCAACGTCCCGCAGATCGGCTTCGCGCCCGACTGGACGAAGCACGGCCGGGCAGCACCCTTCAAGCGCAACGACGACATCTTGGAGGTCGTGCCGAAGGGCGTGATGCACTTCCCGGGCACCGGCATCCACGACAACCTCGCCGACAAGGCCAAGAAGCTCGGCATCCCAGTCTGGAAGTTCGGCGGCGCGTGAGCGCCGGACGACTTCAAACGACTGACTGCGATCTGGTATTGTCGGCAGAAACACCGAGTTTTTGCCGACAGGAGGCGCATCTGAACCTTGATCACATTCAACTCGCCGCGCGTGACGCGCCGCTGATCATCGCATGGCCATCGCCCGGGCTCCCCGGCGGAATGATCCAGTTCAACGAGTCCGACGAATGGCGACGGTTTATCGTCGGGCTCGGCATCGACGCGCGCATACCCGACATCATCCAGCTCAAATTCCGGCGCGCGCAAGCGCTCTATCTTCTTGGCTGGATCGATCTCGACGTGCTGAAGGCCGGCGAGCTCGCAGCGCTCATCGCCCTGGAGCTGACGGTGAGGGATCGATATGGCGACAAGACTCTGAAGAAGAAGCGCTCCTTTGCCGCGCTGCTGGAGCATATGGTCGCTGTCGACGGCCTCGACGACGCGCACATCCCGATGATCGTCCGCACCGGCGGCACCGCGATCGGTTTTGTCACCGGCGCGTCGAAGCCCAGCCTGAGCCAGCGTCGCAACGGCATGGCCCATGGCGATCCGTTCGACGGTCTGCCTGTCGGCGGTCTGCTCGAACTGGTCCGCGACCTCATCAACTACGCCTACCGAGATTTCATCGCCAACACTCCGGTTGGGCACCGTTCGGCTCTCCTTGCCTGATCGGGAACGTGAACGGCTCTCGTCGCCGAGCACCACCCCCGCTTTTCTGCGCTGATCCTTGGTCAGACTGATCGCTTGACGCCATCAACCCTTAAAGGGTCGGCTATGCGAGCATGCCGCCGCTGCGGCTTCGCCTGCGCGGTGATTGCAGCGCTCAGCCCGACACATCGGGCGCCTGTCAGCGGGGGGATGGTCCTCCGCTCGAACAGGAGCCGGATCGATGTCCCTCAACGACGCCCACGCTTTCGCCTTCAGCCTCGCCACCACGCTGATGGCCGCCATCATCATCTTCCAGGCCGGCGACGGCACGCTGTCGGTCACGCCCGCCAGCGAATATGACGGCGACGTCGCCGCCATCGTCCATGAGATCGACCCCTTCGCCCCTTGACCGGGCGACCCAATCCCAGGACCGGAAATCGCCGCCGGTTTCCGCTCCCGGCACGTGCGCTCTTGCGCTATACTTCAGCCGCGCCGTGGTGGTGGTGGAAGGCGCGGCCGTCAGACCTTGTCCATACGGAGGCCACCGCCATGATCATCCTCGCAATACTGGCATCTCTCGCAGCGATAGGCCTGCTTTGCTGGCTGCTGTTCACGCTGGCCGTCTTCGCGCTGCCGGCGTTCGTCGGCGTGACCACCGGCGCTTGGGCGCACAGCACGGGCGCCGGCATCCCGGGCTCCATCCTGGTCGGCGCCGTCGCGGCGGCGATCACGCTCGCCGCCGGCCATCTGCTCATCACCTTCGTCCGGCCTATGTGGTTGAAGCTGATTGTGGCCGCAGCCTTCGTGGCGCCGGCGGCGATCGCCGGCTTCCATGCCACCCATGGCATCGTGAAGCACCTCATGCCGTCCGACGCGTGGCAGATCATCTTCTCCGTCATCGGCGCGGTCGCGGTCGGCATCACCGCCCTCGTGCGGGTCGCTGGAATGGCGGCGGCTCCGGCCCCGACCGGCCGGGACCTTGCACGGGCCTGATCTTCGTCATCGCCGTCAGAAGGATCAGGGCAGCCGTGGCCGTGGTCGCTCCCGTCGTCTGATGCCGGAACGATGGGCGTGTGCGACGCTGATCGACGCTGGTCCGGAAAGGCGGTCCTCGTTGGAGTGCTGCGGGAGCAGAGTCGTGTCTTGGCGGGCACCGGACACCGGCGCGGCGATCTCGGTGGCGGCGGTGGAGAGCCAGGATGAAGCAGCGTCGGCCTGGCGGGAGGAGACGAAGTCGGTGAGCATGCCGTGGCGCCGGTTGCCGTTGCGGGACGGCCGCCATCTTTTCCGTTATCTGACCGTGCCTCGACCGCTCCAAACGGCCTCTCCAATGGCCTGATCTGGCCGAAGTCCGGCTGCGCCTCGATCGCCTATGACGCAACAGCCGCGTCAAACTTTCTTCCCCTGCCGGCTGCGCCGTCATTCCTCGCGAGACAAGAAAGCCCTCCTTAGCTGTCAGGCCCCTTCGGGGTGCGTCGTCGATCGCCTCCGGCCCGCCGATCGCCATCGAGGTCGCAATGGTGCGGGCTCGGGAACGGAAAACGGAGACTTACAATGGCGACCATCGGCACCTTCAAGAAGACCGGCTCGAACGAGTTCACCGGCGAAATCGTCACCCTGAGCGTCCAGGCCAAGGGCGTGCGCATCGTCCCCATCAGCGGCCCCATCGGTGAGAAGGCTCCCAGCCACCGCGTCCTGGTCGGCCGCGCCGAGATCGGCGCCGCCTGGTCCAAGCGCTCCAACGAGGGCCGCGACTATCTAGGCCTCAAGCTCGACGATCCGAGCTTCACTGCCCCCATCCACGCCAACCTTTTCGACGACGAGGAAGGTGACACCTTCTCCCTCATCTGGTCCCGCCCCACCGGGCGCCGGGGCGACTGAGGCCCGGCGCAAGGCCCCGGCCAGAAGGCCGGGGCCTTGCTTCCAAAGCGACCGAATCAGTTCGCGCCGCATGAATGCAAGTGAAGATCGCCGGGGGCGTTAAAGCTGGCCTTAGCGCCTTAGAACGACTATTATAGTCGTAGTTCTGGCGTGCGCGTAGGTCTGAGTGGGAGGTGATCATGCATGATCACCGCCCGACAATCGCGGGCCGCACGCGCGTTGCTGGGTTGGACACAGGAGACGCTCGCTGACCGGGCCCGGGTATCTTTGACCGCGCTGAAGCGCCTCGAGTCCGAAAGCGACCTCGAGGTCTATGAGAGCACGCGCGATGAAGTCCGGCGTGCGTTCGAGGGCGGTGGGATCGTCTTCCTGAACTCCGACCAGGGTGTGGGAGTGATGCTTGTCAACAGGAAGAGAGACGATTGACGCGTCTGCGGGCGATCGCCCCGCTCCGCCGTGTACACGGTCTGGCGATGGCCTCTGTTCTCAAAACAGCGTTAACAATCCCCTTCAAAATGGATACATCTATGAACGGGGGATACCGTGACCAAAGAAGACTTTCTGGACCAGCCGCCTGACGGCGCAGCGCTCACCGCCTATGACCAGGCGCATCTGAATCTTTACCTGCGCCTTCTCGACGCTGACGCTGACGGTGCGGACTGGAAAGAAGTTGTCGAAGCGCTCTTCGGAATCTGTGCCAAAACCGATCCAGAGCGCGCCGCGCGCGTCCACACCGCTCATCTCTCCCGCGCCAAATGGATGACCCAAAGCGGCTACAGCGAACTCCTGGGGCCCCGCCTCCACTGAGGTGATGCAGGACTTGCATCACGTTGATCCGACTTCGTTCTTCCCAGCAATGACTCAACTTGGAATCGTCATCGCTTCACAACTCGCGTTGCGTAACATTTGCGCGGAGGCGGCGGAGGATGTCCGAGGAAGAAAGTTGGCGGTCTGAGACTGCCTATGACTATATCGATCAGCTTACGACAAGCGAACTTGCTTGGGAATTCCTACGGCGAAACCCGGATTACAGGAGGTCCTTTCAGGAATTGTTGTCCTCCGGGCGATTGAGCGACGAAACAGCGACGGCGTTTGCTCAGCAATGGGGGTTATGTTTTCGCAGCAGACCCACGCATCACGGGCCTCGCGCAGCCGATCTTCTGGACCCCGCAAACCGATCCGGCGGCGATCATCCTCCAAAGCGGGCCCGCCCTGTCCGAAGGTTCTCATCTTACCGTTGACGATCTTCCGGCTCACGCTGTCCGAGACCGCGAAGCAACGCTTCTGCGGTTGAACCTCCACGGCGAGCGATTCGATGTCGGCCTTTCCGGTTCGATGGAAGGCGACTCGCTCGCCGCGGTGATCCCGCTCGACGAGATGACACCGGACCGCCTGACGGCGTTGGGCCGATTCTGGTCGGCGGCGACAGGCCGGGCGGTGCCGGCAGACCCGCGCATGACGCCCCAGCGGCTTCAACGGGCGCGACAGATGCTACGCGCGGTCGACGCCCGCGAGACGGGCGCCACCTACCGGGCCATCGCCCGGTTTCTATTCCCCCAACATGAGAACGACGCGACGTCGTGGGTTGGCAGCGCCATCCGCGAAACCACCATTCGTCTCGCCCGCGACGGCATGAAGCTCGTTCACGGCGGATACCGGGCGCTGCTGCGCCGTCCCCGACGGGAACGCTGACACCCACCCGGGTGTCGAATTTAGCTTCCTTACTTCGACATCGTCCGAGGCGTCGTCTTCGCGCCACCGTGCTCGCAACCCGCCGCTCATCCGAAGCGGCCGCCCGCGAGACCACGGAGGTTCGATCATGGCCGAAAAAGCCGCCAATCTACCGCCACGATACCTAAGAACGCAGGAGGCGGCCCGCTTCCTCGGCCTTTCCGAACGCACGCTCGAAAAGCATCGCACCTACGGCACGGGTCCGACCTATCGGAAGCTCGGCGGCCGTGTCGTCTATTCGGTCGACGACCTCCAGACCTGGGCGGATCGCGGTCTCGTCACTTCGACGTCCGATCCACGCGGCGGGACCGTCCTTCCGGCAAAGCGACAAGCGGCCTCTCCTGCCGCCGCCGGTCGCTTCCCGCGCTGAGATTTTCACGATGTCGGCGCGCCATCACAGCAGCGAACGCGAGCAGCTCGATCTCTTCCGGGCTTTGCCCGGCGATCTCGCGCCCCGCGACGCCCAAGACCTGATGGCGTACCCCTTCTTCGCCCTCGGCAAGTCGAAGCGACTGGCGCCGATCAACTTCAAGGCCGGCTCCGTCGTCATCCGTGTGGAGGCCGTCCCCGAGCACGGCATGGCCACCATCTGGGACGCCGACGTGCTGATCTGGGCCGCGTCTCAGATCGTCGAGGCGCGTGACCACGGACTGCGCCCGTCGCGCCTTATGGCGACCACGCCCTACGAGATTTTACAGTTCATAGGCCGTGGCGTCAGCTTGCGCGACTACGACCGATTGAAGGCCGCGCTCGACCGACTCCAGTCGACGACAGTCGCGACGTCGATCCGCCAGCCGACCGAGCGGCGGCTGCATCGCTTCTCCTGGATCAACGAGTGGAAGGAGCGCGCCGACGCTCGCGGCCGGCCGCTCGGGCTCGAATTGATCGTGCCGGATTGGTTCTACGCTGCCGTTCTCGACGACGCGCTCGTGCTGACCATCGACCGCGATTATTTCGGCCTGACGGGCGGTCTTGAGCGCTGGCTTTATCGCCTCGTGCGCAAGCACGGCGGCAAGCAGGAGTTCGGCTGGAGCTTCGACTTCCCGCATCTCCACGCCAAGTCCGGCTCGCTCTCGCCGCTCAAGCACTTCGCCTACGACCTGCGCGACATCGTCCGCCGACAGCCGCTGCCAGGCTATCGCCTGACCATCGAGCAGTGCCTCGGCGGCCCCGAAATCCTCTTCTTCAAACCGATCGATCCGCACGCGCTCGGCATCCCCCGGCAGCGCCGCCGCTCGACCAAGCGCCCTGGGGATAAGCTGTGAATCGTCTCGTGCTATCAGGGACCGGACCCATCGTGCCATCGAGGACCCGATCCTCGTGCTATCGGGGACCGGAATCGTCGAATCCGCTCGTTGAATCAGCAACTTGCGAGCCCTGTAACTTCTCTAACCTAGATTCCTTCGGAATCTTTCTAACGCAAGCCGCATTTTCGCGGCGTGTGAACGAGTCCCCGATCGCCGGGAGACCGTCATGATCGTCGCGCTGCTCAACCAGAAGGGCGGCGTCGGCAAAACGACGATCGCGCTACACCTTGCCGGCGAATGGGCGACGCGCGGTCAGCGCGTCACCGTCATCGACGCGGACCCGCAGGGCTCGGCGCTCGACTGGTCGCAGCAGCGGGCGCGCGAAAACCTGCCTCGGCTCTTCGGCGTCGTCGGCCTGGCGTGCGACACGCTGCATCGCGAGGCGCCCGAGATCGCCCGCGATGTCGACCACGTCATCATCGACGGTCCGCCGCGCGTCGCCGGGCTGATGCGCTCGGCGCTGCTCGCCGCCGACCTGGTGCTGATCCCCGTGCAGCCGTCGCCTTTCGATGGGTGGGCGTCGGCCGAGATGCTGTCGCTGCTAGGCGAAGCCCGCATCTACCGTCCGCAGCTCCTGGCGCGTTTCGTCCTCAATCGCTGCGCCGCGCGGACCGTCATCGCTCGCGAGACCGCCCAAACGCTCGCCGACCATGACCCGCCGCTGCTTGCAGCCAGGATCGGCCAGCGGATCGCCTTTGCCGACACCGCGCAGACCGGGCGGCTCGTCGGCGAACTCGACAGCGACAGCACCGCCGCCCGCGAGATCGCCGCGCTGGTCACCGAGATCGGGAGGATCGCGCCATGACCGCGACGCCTCCGAAGCGCGGCTTCGCCACCCGGCCAGGCGATGCCGAGACCTGGATCAGGGCCGCCGACGCGCCTGCGCCGCGCGCGCCGGACGCCGCAATCTACACGGCACGGCTGACCATCGACGTCACGCCGGACCAGCGCGCCAGGATCAAGATCGCCGCCTTCCAGCGCGGTGTCACCGTGGCGGACATGCTGCGCGAGCTGCTCGCGCGCGAATTCCCTCAGACCAAAGGAGACGCGACATGACTGGCGCCGTCGCCATACGCGCGCGTGGCGCGCCGGGTCACGACACGCCGCCGCCCTACGACCTCACCGAAGTCGAACTCACCTGGATCGAGAAGCGCATCGAGAATTGGATCAGGTTCGGCCGGGAGGTCGGCGAACAGATCATCGACCGCCGTCGGCGCGTGCTCCGCTTTGCGCCGGACAGCGTCCTCGGCTTCGTGCGCTGGGCCGCCAACGACTACGGGACCGTCGCCTCGCATCTCGACGTCCTGCGCACGGTCCGCGCCGGCGAGCCGCAGCAGACCGTGCCCTTTGTGCGTCCCGGGGGCGACATCCTGCTCAAGGTGGAAGGCTGGCCGAAGGTCGAGCGCGTGTTGCAGATGATCGATGCGATTGAGGCGATCGGCATCGATCCGGGCGACGTCTCACCCGATCATTGGCGGCACATCCACAATCGGATGACCGCCGGCGAACAGCCGCGATCCTATACGGCCCAGCACCACAAGGCTTTCCTCCTGCGCCGGAGGGCCGGATCATGAGCCGCTTCGGCTACGTCATGGTCACCTACGTCCTGACCATGGGCATGGCGACCGCCGCCTTCATCGATTTCCCGACAAAGTTCATCTGGAACGCGTCGGCCAGCACGCCGATCGGGCTCTACAGCATCGCGCCGGCCGACCATTTCGAGGTCACCGATCTTGTGGCCGTCCGCGCGCCCGAACCGCTCGCCGCCTTCATGGTCGAACGCGGCTATATCGGCCGTGGCGTGCCCTTGATGAAGCGCGTCGCGGGCGTTGCCGGCCAAGAGGTTTGCCGCCACGATCACGCCATCACCGTGGACGGCGTGCCGATGGGCGATGCTCTCGACCGCGACCATCTCGGCCGCTCGCTGCCGGTCTGGCAGGGCTGCCGCCGCATCGCCGAGCGCGAACTTTTCCTGATGAACTGGTCGGTCCGCGACAGCCTGGACGGCCGCTATTTCGGGCCGTTGCCGACCAGCGATGTGATCGGCCGAGCGACGCCGCTCTGGACCGATGAGCATGGCGACGGCCGCTACGTCTGGCGCGCGCCGACCCGCTGAACTGCCGCTTTCATCCCCAACCCAAGGAGACGACCATGACTCAGATCGGCCAATTCACTCGCACCAGGTCCGGCTATTCCGGGCGGCTTACCGCGCTCGGCATCGACGCCGAACTCGCCTTCGTTCCGGCCGAACCCTCCGAAGCCGAGAACGCGCCGGACTACCGCGTCCTGCTCGGCGGGAGCGACGGCATCGAGATCGGCGCCGGCCGGAAGCATGTCGGCGAACGTGCCGGCGACTACGTCTCCGTGCAGCTCGACAGCCCGCTGTTCCCGCGTCCGCTGCGCGCCAACCTCTTCCGCTCCGGCGACGACAACGGCACCTGGGGTCTGCACTGGTCGCGGCCAGCCAAGCCGCGCCTCAACACGCGCGACAGCGAGGACTGAGCGGTGCGCGGCCCGCATCGATCGCAGCATCATCGGAGCGGCACGGACAAGTCCCGTGCCGCCTCCCGGCTGCTCCTCCTTCTCCTTTCCGGCCTGCCGATCGCCGCTTCGCCAATGTCGCCGGCGCGGGCTCAGACCGTGCCGCCGGTTCCGGCCGAGGCGAGCACCCAGCTCGCCGGCTTCGCGAGCGAGGCCTCGCAGCGGTTTGGCGTTCCGGTCGCCTGGATTCGCGCGCTCATGCGTGTCGAAAGCGCCAACGACGCGCGCGCGGTCTCGCCCAAGGGCGCGATGGGCCTGATGCAGATCATGCCCGACACCTGGGCCTATCTGCGCGCCCGCTATCGCCTTGGCAGCGATCCGTTCGATCCCCGCGACAACATCATCGCGGGCACGGCCTATATGCGCGAACTCTACGATCGCTACGGCGCGCCGGGCTTTCTCGCCGCCTACAATGCCGGACCCGGACGGTACGACGACTACCTCGCGAACGGCCGCGCGTTGCCGGCCGAGACGCGCGCCTATGTCGCCCAGCTCACGCCCCTTGTCGGCGGCGAAGCGTCCCCGGCCGTCGTCACTGTTGCTGCCGCCGACCCGCTGGCCTGGACACGCGCGCCGCTCTTCATCGGCGCCTCTGATCGCGGTCCGGGCGCAGGTCCGGTGCAGGCGGATGGTCAGGCCCGTGACGGCGATATTGCGGCTCCACCGCGCGATGCGGCGGCCGATGCGAACCCGACCGGCGGCCTGTTCGCCTCCCGCCGGGAGCCCGCAGGCCCGCGATGACTGTCTCACCTATCCATCGCAGCGTGGCAAACCCCAGCGCAGTGTGGAGGGCGTTGGAAGGGAGGACCGCAAACACAACCGCACGATGGCAGGATAAAGGGGCGCGATGTGCGCTTCGGTTCGGTTGTGCTTTTTCAAGGGGTTATGACGCGATTTCGCGAGGTGCGCCTGATCGGCGCAGCCTGCGCACCGGCGCATTTTTCAAGAATATCATCGCGTTGGCGCGATGTGCGGAGCGTCGGGCATGACCGACGAGCACGAATTCCGCATCCGGCCAGGCCGCATCCGCTCGACCAGCGCGCAGCGGGCGCGGCCCTTCATCGCCCAGGCGCTCGCGGCCGCTCAGCGCGCCGGCGGCAGCGTCTCCCGGCAAGGGAAGATCGGGTCGGGCGCGCGGTCCCGGTTCGGGCGCGGACAGCGCGCCTCGATCCAGGCGAACCGCCTCATCACCGCGCGCTCGCGCGGTGCGGTCATCAAGGCGCGCGTCGTCCGTCATGGCGCGCGGTCCGCGCCGCTCTCGACGCATCTCGATTATCTCCGCCGCGATGGCGTCACCCGCGACGGGGAGAAGGCCCGGCTGTTCGGTCCGGGCGGGGATGACGTCGACGCCAAGAACTTTGCGGAGCGGTCCGAGGACGACCGCCACCATTTCCGCTTCATCGTCTCGCCGGACGACGCGCTGGAAATGTCCGACCTCAAGGGCTTCATCCGTGAGCTGGTCGGCCAGTTGGAGAAGGACCTCGGCACGCGGCTCGAATGGGTCGCGGTCGATCACTGGAACACCGAGCATCCGCATGTCCATCTGATCGTCCGCGGCGTGCGCGACGACGGCGAAAACCTGGTCATCGCGCGCGACTATATAAAGGAGGGCATGCGCGATCGGGCGCGCGACCTGATCACCCAGGAGCTGGGGCCACGCACCGATCAGGAGATCCGGCAGACGCTGGAGCGCCAGATCGACGCCGACCGCTGGACCAACCTCGATCGCCAACTCGCCCGCGACGCCTATCGCACCGGCGTCATCGATCTCGCGCCGCGCGCCGATCGGCAGCCCGACGAATTCGATGCCCTGAAGATCGGCCGGCTGCGCAAGCTCGAAGGTCTCGGGCTCGCCGACGAGATCGGCCCGGGACAATGGACCATCTCGGATAGGGCCGAGGCGACCCTGCGCGAGCTCGGCGAGCGCGGCGACATCATCAAGCGCATCCACCACGGCCTGACCGAGCGGGGCATCGAGCGCGGCGCGGCGAGCTACGTGCTGGCATCCGAAAGCCTGAACGATCCGGTCATCGGGCGCCTGGTCGCCCGTGGCCTCGATGACGAGCTGAAGGGCACGGCCTTCGCTGTCGTAGACGGCGTTGACGGCCGGACTCACCACATCAAGCTGCCGGACCTCGACGCGGCCGGCGACAGCGCGCCGGGTTCAATCGTCGAGCTTCGGAAATTCGACGATGCGCGCGGCCAGCGTCGCGTGGCGATCGCGGTGCGCTCCGACCTCGACACCGAGCGGCAGGTCACCGCGACCGGCGCCACCTGGCTCGATCGGCAGAATATCGCCCGCGAGCCGGCGGCGCTCGGCGGCGGCTTCGGCGCCCAAGTGCGCGACGCCCTGGACCGGCGCGCCGAGCATCTTGTCGGCCAGGGCCTCGCCGAACGCCAGAAGCGCGGCGTCAGCTTCCAGCCCGGCATAGTCGACACGCTGCGGCGTCGCGAGCTGGAGGCGGTTGCCGAACGCATCGCCGCTGAGACCGGACGGCCGCAGGTCAAACCTGAATCCGGCGAATATGTCACCGGCACCTACCAGCGGCGGATGAACCTCGCGAGCGGCCGCTTCGCGATGATCGACCACGGGCTCGGCTTCAGCCTCGTGCCCTGGACGCCATCACTCGAAAAGCAGCTCGGCTGTCACGTCTCCGGAGTCGCCCGAAGCGACGGCGGCGTCGACTGGAGCTTCGGCCGCCAGCGCGGGCTCGGCCTGTGACCACCATCTCGAAAGGACCCCGCCATGTCCGCCACCAAGATCCTCTGGGGCCAGATCCTCACCGTCTTCGCCATCGTCCTGTTGACGACATGGACCGCTACGCAATGGACGGCCTTCAGGCTCGGCTTCCAGCCCCAGCTCGGGCCGCCATGGTTCATACTCGGTCATTTGCCGATCTACTATCCGTGGTCCTTCTTTCCCTGGTGGTACTTCTACGACGCCTATGCACCGCCGATCTTCGTCGAGGGCGCCTATATCGCGGCGTCCGGCGGCTTCGTGTCGATCGCCGTCGCCATCGGCATGTCGGTGTGGCGGGCGCGGGAAGCGAAGAACGCCGAGACCTTCGGCTCGGCGCGCTGGGCCCGTCATGACGAAGTGCGCGGCGCCGGCCTGCTCGGCGAGGACGGCGTGGTGCTCGGCAAGTTCGACCACGCTTATCTTCGGCACGATGGACCCGAGCATGTGCTGTGCTTCGCGCCGACCCGCTCCGGCAAAGGCGTCGGCCTAGTCGTGCCGTCGCTGCTCACCTGGCCGGGCTCGGCGATCGTCCATGACATCAAGGGCGAGAACTGGACGCTGACCGCCGGCTTCCGCGCCCGTCACGGCCGGGTGCTGCTGTTCGATCCGACCAACGCCAAGTCGGCCGCCTACAATCCGCTCCTCGAGGTGCGCCGCGGCGAGTGGGAGGTCCGCGACGTGCAGAACATCGCCGACATCCTGGTCGACCCGGAGGGCAGCCTCGAAAAGCGGAACCACTGGGAGAAGACCAGCCACGCGCTCCTGGTCGGCGCGATCCTGCATGTCCTCTACGCGGAGGAGGACAAGACGCTCGCCGGTGTCGCCGCCTTCCTCTCCGATCCGAAGCGGCCGATCGAGTCCACCTTGGCGGCGATGATGAAGACTGCCCATCTCGGGGAGAGCGGACCGCATCCGGTAATCGCGTCGGCCGCCCGCGAGCTGCTCAACAAGTCCGACAACGAACGCTCCGGCGTGCTCTCGACCGCCATGTCGTTCCTCGGCCTCTATCGCGATCCCGTCGTCGCCGAGGTGACGCGCCGCTGCGACTGGCGCATCGCCGACATCGTGGGCGCCAAGCAGCCGACCAGCCTTTACCTGGTCGTGCCGCCGTCGGACATTGCCCGGACCAAGCCGCTCATTCGCCTCATCCTCAACCAGATCGGCCGGCGTCTGACCGAGGACCTCAAGGCCAAGGGCAACCGGCATCGGCTGCTGCTGATGCTCGACGAGTTCCCAGCGCTCGGCCGGCTCGACTTCTTCGAAACCGCGCTCGCCTTCATGGCGGGCTATGGGTTGAAGGCGTTCCTGATCGCGCAGTCGCTGAACCAGATCGAGAAGGCCTACGGGCCGAACAACTCGATCCTCGACAACTGCCATGTCCGCGTCAGCTTCGCGACCAACGACGAACGGACCGCCAAGCGCGTCTCCGACGCACTCGGGACCGCGACCGAGATGCGTGCCATGCGCAACTATGCCGGCCATCGTCTCTCGCCGTGGCTCGGTCACCTGATGGTGTCACGCTCGGAAACTGCGAGGCCGCTGCTCACGCCCGGCGAGATCATGCAGCTCCCGCCCGCCGACGAGATCGTCATGGTCGCGGGCACGCCGCCGATCCGCGCGAAGAAGGCGCGCTACTACGAGGATCGCCGCTTCAAGGATCGGATCATGCCACCGCCGGCGCTTACCAGGCCATTGCAGCCCGCCGCGGACGACTGGAGCCGGCTTCCGCTTCCGGCACGGCCGGCGAGCGCGGTGTCGGCCGGTGCGGTAATCGTTGATGACGGTGGTGACGGAGATCCGACCGGATCGGAACGTCGCCACCAGCCGGAGCTGGAACGCGCCGCGCCGGTCGAGAAGAAGGCGCCGATCGAGAACGAGTTCGACGGCGGATTCGACGACGAGGCCGATGACGACGCGGCCCGGATCAGCCGCGCCAACCAGATCATGCAGGGCGTGGCGCGACAGGTCTCGCTCGACCCGAACGACGGCATGGAGCTGTGAAGCGCCCATGGCCAATCCATCGAAGAAGCAGCGCCTGTCGGTCTATCTCGAACCCGAGGTGATGAAGGCGCTTGCGGCCTATGCGGCCCGGCGCGATCAGTCGCGCTCGCTCATCGCCGAGGCGGCGATCGCGTCTTTCCTGTCGCCGGACGCCGCCGAACGGCAGGAGGCGGCGACGACCAAACGCCTCGACCAGCTCGACCGTCGCATGACGCGCATGGAGCGCGATGTCGGCATCTCGATCGAAATGCTCGCCGTCTTCGTGCGGTTTTGGCTGACCACCAATCCGCCGCTGCCGGAGCCCGCACAGGCCGCTGCACGCGCCCAGGCCGGCGAGCGCTACGACGCCTTCGTCGCGGCGCTCGGGCGCAGACTCGCCAAGGGTCCGAAGCTCCGGCAGGAGATTTCCGAGGACATCGATCCCGCGCGCGACGCGCAATAAGCATGGATTACGGCATCTCAAGTATCCTGCGATTCCGCCGAACGCCTGTCTTTGTACTCCACAGTACGACCTGTGAAACAACCTGTTGCCGAGGCGCAGTTTCCGGTTCTCTTAATCATCCCCGATCCAGGGACGGCCTGACGCGGTCCCGCAAAGAACGGGGACGACGTGGCCAGTTCTTCCGAGAAATCCGAGGCGATACTTCGCGGGGCCCGCATGCTGCGGACCGCACTCGGCCCCGCCATAGCCGGTTTCCTTGGAGACGCCAGCGTCGTCGAGGTGATGCTCAACCCCGACGGCCGTCTCTGGATCGACCGGCTCTCGGAAGGTTTGTCGGACACGGGCGAGCGACTCTCGGCGGCCGACGGCGAGCGCATCGTGCGCCTGGTCGCCCACCATGTCGGTGCCGAGGTCCATGCGGGCAATCCGCGCGTCTCGGCCGAGCTGCCGGAAACGGGGGAGCGGTTCGAGGGGCTTCTGCCCCCGGTTGTGGCGGCGCCGGCCTTCGCGATCCGCAAGCCCGCCGTCGCCGTCTTCACGCTGCAAGACTACGTCGCCGCCGGCACCATGACCGCCGACCAGGCCGAGATACTGCGCCAGGCTGTCGCCGATCGCCGCAACATCCTCGTGGCCGGCGGCACCTCGACCGGCAAGACGACGCTCACCAATGCGCTGCTCGCGGAGGTGTCGAAAACCTTCGACCGCGTGGTGCTGATCGAGGACACCCGTGAACTGCAATGTTCCGCGCCGAACCTGGTCGCCATGCGCACCAAGGACGGCGTCGCCACGCTTTCCGATCTGGTCCGCTCCTCGCTGCGCCTGCGGCCCGACCGCATCCCGATCGGCGAGGTGCGCGGCGCCGAGGCGCTCGACCTGCTCAAGGCCTGGGGCACCGGCCACCCCGGAGGGATCGGCACCATCCATGCCGGCACCGCGCTCGGCGCGCTCCGCCGCCTCGAGCAGCTCATCCAGGAAGCCGTCATCACTGTCCCGCGCGCGCTGATCGCGGAGACGATTGATCTTGTCGCGGTCCTCTCGGGCCGCGGCTCGACCCGGCGCCTAGCCGAACTCGGTTGCGTCGAAGGGCTCACGCCCAATGGCGACTACCGCGTCCGCCCCGCAACCCAGCCCCCCGAAGGAGAACCCGCATGATCCGCCGTGCCCTGCATTTTCGTCGCCATGTGGCGACAGCCGCATCCGTCCTCCTGGCCAGTGTCTTGCTGGCCCCGGCCGCCCACGCTTCCGGCTCTTCGATGCCGTGGGAAGCGCCGCTGCAATCGATCCTCGAATCCATCGAGGGGCCGGTCGCCAAGATCATCGCGGTGATCATCATCATCGTCACTGGCCTGACGCTCGCCTTCGGCGACACCTCGGGCGGCTTCCGCCGCCTGATCCAGATCGTCTTCGGCCTGTCGATCGCCTTCGCCGCGTCGAGCTTCTTCCTGTCCTTCTTCTCGTTCGGCGGCGGAGCGCTCGTCTGATGGCGGGCCTGATCGAGAGCGGCGGCGACGTGTCGGGTTACACCGTCCCGGTTCATCGGGCACTGACCGAGCACATCCTGCTCGGCGGCGCACCTCGCGCCATCGCCATCCTCAACGGCACGCTCGCCGCCGCTCTCGGTCTCGGTCTTCGCCTCTGGCTGGTCGGCCTCTGTCTCTGGGCCATCGGCCATTTCGCCGCCGTCTGGGCGGCCAAGCGCGACCCGCAATTCGTCGACGTCGGCCGCCGGCACCTCCGCATCCCCGGTCACCTGAACGTCTGAGGCGCGCGCCATGATGAACCTCGCCGAATATCGCCACACCTCGACCCGCCTTGCGGATTTCCTCCCATGGGTGGCGCTCGTCGCGCCCGGCGTCGTCCTCAACAAAGACGGCAGCTTCCAGCGCACCGCGCGCTTCCGCGGACCCGATCTCGATTCCGCCGTGCAGGCCGAGCTGGTCGCCGTCGCGGGGCGCCTCAACAGCGCCTTCCGGCGCCTCGGCAGCGGCTGGGCGATCTTCGTCGAAGCGCAACGCCATGCCGTCGACGCCTATCCGGCAAGCCGGTTCCCCGATCCGGCCTCAGCGATGGTCGATGCCGAGCGCAAGGCCGACTTCGAAGAGGACGCCGTCCATTACGAGTCGAGCTATTTCCTGACCTTCACCTTCCTTCCGCCGGCCGAGGATGCCGCACGCGCCGAGAGCTGGCTTTACGAGGGCAAGGCCGAGCGCGGCGTCGATGCCTGGGAGGCGCTGCGCGGCTTCGTCGATCGTACCGATCGCATCCTGCAGCTCGTCGAGGCCTTCATGCCGGAATGCGGGTGGCTCGATGATGCCGAGACGCTCACCTATCTGCACTCGACCGTCTCGACGAAGCGCTACCGCGTGCGCGTTCCCGAGACGCCGATGTATCTCGACGCGTTGGTGGCCGATCAGCCGCTCACCGGCGGGCTGGAGCCGCGCCTTGCCGACGCGCATCTGCGCATCCTGACCATCGTCGGATTTCCGACCGCAACGACGCCCGGCATCCTCGACGATCTCAACCGGCTTGCCTTTCCGTATCGCTGGTCGACGCGGGCGATCCTGCTCGACAAGACCGACGCCACGAAGCTTCTGACCAAGATCCGCCGACAGTGGTTCGCCAAGCGCAAGTCGATCGCCGCGATCCTCAAGGAGGTGATGACCAACGAGGCGAGCGCCCTGGTCGACACCGACGCCGCCAACAAGGCCGCCGACGCCGACCTCGCGCTGCAGGAACTCGGCGCCGACTATGCCGGACAGGCCTATGTCACCGCCACGATCGCCGTCTGGGATAATGATCCCCGCGTCGCGGCCGAGAAGCTCCGTCTCGTCGAGAAGGTGATCCAGGGCCGCGACTTCACCGCGATGCCCGAAACGATCAACGCGGCCGACGCCTGGCTCGGGTCGCTGCCCGGCCACGTCTACGCTAATGTCCGTCAGCCGCCGATCTCGACGCTCAATCTTGCCCACATGATACCCCTAAGCGCCGTGTGGGCGGGGCCGGAACGGGATGAGCACTTTGGTGCGCCCCCCTTGCTGTACGGCAAGACCGAAGGGTCCACCCCGTTCCGGTTCTCCATCCATGTCGGCGACGTCGGTCACACGCTGGTGGTCGGACCGACCGGCGCCGGCAAGTCCGTCCTGCTGGCGCTGATGGCGCTACAGTTCCGCCGCTACGCCCAAGCCCAGGTCTTTGCCTTCGACTTCGGCGGCTCGATCCGCGCAGCCGCCATCGCCATGGGCGGCGACTGGCACGATCTTGGCGGCGGCCTGACCGAGGGCTCCGCCGACAGCGTCGCGCTTCAGCCGCTCTCCCGGATCGACGAGGCGGCAGAGCGTGCCTGGGCCGCCGACTGGATCGTCGCGATCCTGATGCGCGAAAGCATTCAGGTCACGCCCGAGGTCAAGGAGCTGATCTGGACGGCGCTGTCGTCGCTGGCGAGCGCGCCGATCGGCGAGCGCACCCTGACCGGCCTCGCGGTGCTGCTGCAGTCGAACGACCTGAAGCAGGCGCTGCGGCCGTACTGCGTCGGCGGGCCCTACGGCCGGTTGCTCGATGCCGAGAGCGAGCATCTCGGTGTCGCCACCGTCCAGGCCTTCGAAACGGAAGGCTTGATCGGGACGGCCGCGGCTCCGGCGGTGCTCTCCTATCTCTTCCACCGCATCGAGGACCGGCTGAACGGTGAGCCGACGCTGATCATCGTCGACGAAGGCTGGCTTGCCCTCGACGACGAGGGTTTCGCCGGCCAGCTCCGCGAGTGGCTGAAGACGCTGCGCAAGAAGAACGCCAGCGTCGTCTTCGCTACCCAGTCCCTGTCCGACATCGACGGATCGGCGATCGCGCCCGCCATCATCGAGAGCTGCCAGACCCGGCTGCTGCTGCCGAACGAACGGGCGATCGAGCCGCAGATCACCGCGATCTACCGCCGCTTCGGCCTCAACGATCGGCAGATCGAGATCCTCGCCAGGGCCATGCCCAAGCGGGACTATTACTGCCAGAGCCGTCGCGGCAACCGGCTGTTCGAGCTGGGCCTCGCCGACGTCGCGCTCGCGCTCTGCGCGGCATCCTCCAAGACCGACCAGGCCGCCATAGACCGGATCGTCACCGAGCACGGACGCGAGCGCTTCCTCGCGGCGTGGCTGCGCCATCGCGGCGTCGCGTGGGCGGCCGACCTCATTCCCAACCTCACCAACCTGGAGAAACCATCATGAAATTGCGCCGTTACCGCGCAGCGCGATTCGCTGCTGCACTGCTCGCGGCTCCTGCCGCGCTCGCGCCAGTTTTCGCGACGCCTGCCCAAGCCATCATCGTCTACGACCCGACCAACTACGCGCAAAACGTGCTGCAGGCTGCTCGCGCGTTGCAGCAGATCAACAACCAGATCACCTCGCTGCAAAACCAGGCACAGTCCCTGATCAACCAAGCGCGCAACCTCACCAGCCTCCCGTTCTCCTCCCTCCAGCAGCTTCAGCAGTCCGTCCAACGGACTCAGCAGCTCCTCCAGCAGGCGCAGGGCATCGCGTACAACGTCCAGAACATCGACCGCGCGTTTCAGACAAACTACGCGGCCGGCAGCGCCTCGATGAGCGCGTCCGACCAACAGCTCGTCGCTCAGGCGAAAGAGCGCTGGAACAACACGGTCTCAGGCCTTCAGGACGCGATGCGCGTCCAGGCCGGCGTCGTCGACAACATCGACACCAACCGCACTCAGATGTCGGCGCTAGTCGGACAGAGCCAGGGCGCGACCGGCGCCCTGCAGGCGACGCAGGCCGGCAACCAGCTTCTCGCACTCCAGGCTCAGCAGCTCGCCGATCTCACCGCCGTTGTCTCCGCCAACGGCCGTGCGCAAGCGCTCGCCGAGGCCGAGCGGTCCGCAGCCGCCGAACAGGGCCGCGAGCAACGTCGCCGCTTCCTGGCGCCCGGTGTCGGTTACCAAGCCGGCAACGCGCAGATGTTCCCGGGCAGCAACTGAGGACGCGGCCATGGACGGCAAAATCCTTGCGCGCGTCGGTGCTGTCGTCTTCGTCGCCTTCGCTATTACTGCGACGGTCATTGAATTGTCTCGCAAAGACGAACCGCCGGTTTATCGCAGCCTCGCCGCGACGACCGAAACGGGCATCGACCCGCTGAAGATCGAGCTACGGCGCTGCCAGCAACTTGGAGAAGCCGGCACCCGCGATCCCGCTTGCCTTCAGGCCTGGGCGGACAACCGCGACCGCTTCTTGAAGCCATCGCAGGCCCTGCAGCCGCAGCCGGCGCCGCTGGCGCCGGGACCGCAAGGTCAGCCGCAGAATCCTCCGCCAGCCCGCGATCCCGCTGTCAACGAGACCGCTCCGACGATCGACTCCCACACGAACGAGGCGCGTTGAGATCATGGGCGGCACAGGCGTCATCGACCATTTCCTGGAGGTCTTCACCCGCTACATCGATAGCGGCTTCGGTCTCCTCAGCGGCGAAGTGGCCTTCATCGCCACCACGCTGATCGTGATCGACGTGACGCTCGCCGCACTGTTCTGGAGCTGGGGCGCCGACGACGACATCATGGCGCGCCTCGTTAAGAAGACGCTGTTCGTCGGCGTCTTCGCCTACCTGATCGGCAATTGGAACAACCTGGCCCGCATCATCTTCGAGAGCTTCGCTGGCCTGGGTCTCAAGGCGTCGGGGACCGGCTTCACAATCGCGGACATGATGAGGCCCGGAAAGGTCGCCCAGACCGGCCTCGATGCCGGGCGGCCGCTGCTCGATTCCATCTCCGATCTAATGGGCTATTGGAGCTTCTTCGAGAACTTCATCCAGATTGCGGTGATGCTGCTCGCCTGGGCGCTGGTGCTGCTCGCCTTCTTCATCCTCGCCATCCAACTCTTCGTCACCCTGATCGAATTCAAGCTGACGACGCTTGCCGGCTTCGTGCTCATTCCCTTCGGTCTCTTCGGCAAGAGCGCTTTCATGGCCGAGCGCGTGCTCGGCAACGTCATCGCCTCCGGCATCAAGGTGCTGGTCCTCGGCGTCATCATCGGCATCGGATCGAGCCTGTTCTCCGAGTTCACCGCCGGCTTTGGCGGCCGCACTCCGACGATCGACGAGGCGATGGCGATCGTGCTCGCTGCACTGACCTTGCTCGGCCTCGGCATCTTCGGCCCCGGCATCGCCAACGGCCTCGTCTCCGGAGGCCCGCAGCTCGGCGCCGGCGCTGCGGTCGGAACCGGGCTTGCCGCAGGTGGCATGGTCGCGGCCGGAGCTGCCACGGTCGGCGCCGTCGCTTCTGGAGGTGCGGCGCTCGCAGGAGGCGCCGCTGCCGCTGCCCGCGGAGGCGCTGCCCTCGCGGGCGGAGCTTCCACCGCATACAGCCTGGGCGCCGCAGGGCAGACAGGCGCCTCGGGCGTGGTTAGCGGCCTGGGCGGCGTCGCTCGGGCCGCCGGTTCCGCAGCCACATCGCCGCTTCGGCGCGCTGCCGAGCGCGCGTCATCGAGCATGCGCTCCAGCTTCGCCGATGGAGCCCGGTCCGCCTTTGAGTCGACCGGGGGCTCCTCGACCATGGGCACCGTTGGCGAAGCTGCCAACGACGCCGCTCTAAGCCCTGCCGATGGCGGCGATCAACCGCCCGCCTGGGCCCGCCGCATGAAGCGCTCGCAACAGATGAGCCACGCCGTCTCGACCACCATCAATGCGGTGCGCAGCGGCGACAGCCACGGCGGCGGCTCCTCCATCAATCTCTCCGAAGGTGACCTCTGATGTTTCGACGACCCTCGACGCACTATGGAAAAGCTCCCGAACCCGAAACGCCGTACCAGCGCGCTGCACAGGTCTGGGACGACCGCATCGGCTCGGCGCGCGTTCAGGCACGTAACTGGCGCTACATGGCGTTCGGCTCGCTCTTCCTGTCGGCCGGATTCGCGGCGGCACTGGTCTGGCAGTCGGCGCGCGGCACCGTCGTTCCGTGGGTCGTCCAGATCGACCGGCTCGGCCAGGCACAGGCGATCGCTCCGGCGACGCCCGATTACCGACCGACCGACCCGCAGATCGCCTTCCACCTCGCGCGCTTCATCGAGCAGGTCCGCTCGATCCCGGCGGACGCGATCATCGTCCGCCAGAACTGGCTGCGGGCTTATGACTTCACGACGGACCGGGGAGCCGCGGCCCTGAACGACTATGCGCGCTCGAACGACCCTTTCACCAAAGTTGGCCGTCAGCAGATCGCCGTGGACGTCTCCAGTGTGATCCGCGCTTCTCCCGACAGCTTCCGGGTCGCATGGACCGAGCGCCGCTACGAGAACGGCCAGCTCGCCGAAACGACCCGATGGACGGCGATCCTCACCATCGTCGTCCAGATTCCGCGCAACGCCGACCGGCTGCGCGCCAATCCGCTGGGGATCTACGTCAACGCAATTTCATGGTCACGGGAGCTGGGGCAATGACGATGCCGATTTGCCGTAAAGCCGGAGAACCGGCTTTCCGTACTCGCACACTGGCAGTTTTACTGCTTTCCGCCACGGCGCTTGCCGGCTGCGCGACTACGCAAAAGCCGCCCGAGATCAGCTACGACGACGCGCCTGCCGCCGTCCAAACCGTCGATCCTCCAGCGCCCGTCGCGGTCGTCGAACTGCCGAGGCCTCTTCCGCTGCCCGGACAGATGAAGCCGGTCGAGGAATCTCGGCGAGCGCCCGAGGCAGCTGATCCCACGGCACGGGTCAACCAGGCCAATGCTGCCGCCCGCATCCAGCCGGTACGCGACGGCTTCATCAACTCGATGCAGGTCTATCCTTTCACGCAAGGGGCCCTCTACCAAGTCTACACCGCCGTCGGGCAGATCACCGACATCGCCCTACAGCCAGGCGAGCAGCTCGTCGGCTCCGGCCCGGTGGCTGCCGGCGACACGGTGCGCTGGATTATTGGCGACACGCAAAGCGGTTCCGGCGCGACGCTGCAGGTCCACATCCTGGTGAAGCCGACAAGGGCCGATCTGATGACCAATCTCGTCATCAACACCAACCTGCGCACCTATCACATGGAGCTGCGCTCGACCGAGCGCACCTATATGGCTTCGGTCTCCTGGCAGTATCCCCAGGATCAGCTCATCGCGCTGCGCCGCCAAAACGCTGAAGCACAGGCGACCCAGCCGGTGGCGACCGGCGTCGATCTCTCGCGCATCAACTTCCGCTACGACGTGACCGGGGACCGCGCCGCGTGGCGCCCGCTGCGGGCCTACGATGACGGTCGGCAGGTCTTCATCGAATTCCCCCGGGGCATCGGTCAGGGCGAAATGCCGCCACTCTTCGTCGTCGGCGCCGAGGGCACCACCTCTGAGCTCGTCAACTACCGGGTTCGCAACAACTACATGATCGTCGACCGGCTGTTCGCAGCCGCCGAGCTCCGATTCGGCTCCGGCGACACGCAGAAGCGCGTCCGGATCACCCGCACCGACGGGAGGCCCGCATCGTGAGCGACGACCGGAACGAGGAAGAGGAAGCCGCCGCGCCGCTAACGGGATCGGCGCCGGAGGCGGCCGCACCGATGCGGCTGCGTGCCGAAGCTCCGCGTGTCACGCGGCTGTCGCGCAAGGTGCTCGCCGGGCTCGGCCTGGTGGCAAGCCTCGGCCTCGGCGGCGCGCTGGTCTATGCGCTCCAGACCCGCAACGGCGCCCGGGCGCCCGAGGAACTCTATTCGACCGACAACCGCTCGACCGCGGACGGCCTTCAGGGTCTGCCGCGCGACTATACCGGCGTGCCCCAACTCGGGCCGCCGCTGCCCGGCGATCTCGGTCGGCCGATTGTCAGCGCTCAGAACCGCGGGCAGCCCGTACCGACGCCCGGCGTTACGCCCGCGCAGCCGGGCATTAGCGCGGAGGAGCAGCGCCGCCTCCAGGAGATCGAGACAGCGCGCACCAGCCGGCTGTTTGCGGCGTCAGAAGCGCGCAACACGGCACCGGCGACGACGAGCGCGCCGCCCCCTGCGCAGCCCGATTTAACGAGCCTTGGCCTCGCGCCGCCAGCGGCGACGCCGACGGCGCAGGAGCGGCAACAGGCGTTCCTCAACGCGCCGGTTGACCGGCGCACCGTTGCGGCCGATCGGGTCGCCGCACCGGCGTCGCCGAACATCCTGCAGGCGGGCGCGGTCATCTCGGCGGCGTTGATCACCGGCATCCGCTCCGACCTCCCGGGTCAGATCACCGCCCAGGTCACCGAAAACATCTACGACAGCCCAACGGGCCGCATCCTGCTTGTCCCGCAGGGCACGCGCGTCATCGGCCAGTACGACAACAACGTCCAGTTCGGGCAGAGCCGCGTGCTGCTGGTGTGGAACCGCCTGATCTTCCCGAACGGTCGCAGCATTGTGCTGGAACGTCAGCCGGGGGCAGATGCAGAGGGCTACGCCGGCTTGCAGGACGGCGTCGACTATCACTGGTGGGACCTGGCCAAGGCAGCCGGCCTGTGCTGAGAGAGTAATGACCTGACAGTCCCGGCCACACCGGCCCCCGCGGGAGCCGGTGTGGCCATGCCACCTCTGGTAGGGTTTGATGGAGTTGCGAGCAACATCAACCCAAAGACCGGAGAACGACATGACCACGGCACAGAAGGTAGCACGCCGTAAGCTGAGCCTGCTTGAACTTGCGTCCGACCTCGGCAACGTCAGCAAAGCCTGCAAGGTAATGGGCTACAGCCGACAGCAATTTTATGAGATCCGCCGGAACTACCAGACCTTTGGCGCCGATGGCCTGATCGACCGTCTGCCCGGCCCGCGCGGCCCCCATCCCAACCGCGTGCCGGCGGAGGTGGAAACGGCGGTGCTGGACCATGCCCTGGCCCATCCCTGCCACGGCCCTCTGCGGGTGGCCCAGGAACTGGCCATGCGGAACATCCAGGTATCATCCGGCGGCGTGCGTGGCGTGTGGCAGCGCCACAACCTGCTGACCAAGCACGACCGACTGCTGCGCCTGGAGAAGAGCACGGCGGAGCGCAGGCTGACCCTCTCGGACGAGCAAATCCGCCTGCTGGAACGCTTCAGCCCAGAGTTCCGGGAACGGCACATCGAAGCGCCCCACACCGGCGCCCTGGTGGCCGTGGACACCTTCTTCGTCGGCGTCCTCAAGGGTGTGGGCAAGGTCTACCTGCAGACCGCCATCGACTGCCACAGCCGTCATGCCTGGGCCAGGCTCTACGCCAACAAGTTGCCGTTGACCGCTGTCCAGACCCTGAATAACGACGTGCTGCCCACCTTCGAGGCCGAGGACGCCACCGTCGAGGCCGTGCTTAGCGACAACGGCCGCGAGTTCTGTGGCCGCGAGGACCAGCACCCCTACGAACTGTTCCTTCAACTGGAAGGCATCGAGCACAAGCGGACCAAGGTCAAACGCCCGCAATCCAATGGCATCGTCGAGCGCCTGCACCGCACGCTGCTGGATGAGCACTTCCGCGTCGAAGGCCGCCGCACCTGGTTCGACACCATCGAAGAGATGCAGGTCGTGCTCGACCAATACCTGGTCGTCTACAATACCAAGCGGCCCCATCAGGGGCGCGGCATGAAGGGCAGAACACCCCTCCAGGCCTTCCGCGACGGTATCCCCAAGCCACAGAAGGAGGCGCCCGAAGCCGACCTCAAACCCGCCGCCTGATAACCTCACCAGAGGGGGCGACTGTCAGGGGATAACCATCTCTGTACAGCCGGCCTCTCGACGCTGCTCAGCGTCGGCGCCGAACTCGCCACCAATGACGACGACCGGCTGATCCAGGCGATCCGAAACGGCGGCCAAGACACGTTCAACGACGCAGGGCAACAGATCATTCGCCGCCAGCTCAACATCGCGCCGACCTTGACGATCCGACCAGGTTTCCCCGTCCGTGTCATCGTCACCCACGACCTAATTCTCGAACCCTACGGAGGCTGAGATGACCAAACTCAAGCTCGGTGCAATCGCCGACGACAAGCCGATCAAGGTGGCAGTCGAGTTGCCTGCGGCGCTGCACCGGGATCTTGTCGCCTACGCCGAGGTCCTAGCCCGTGAGACGGGACAACCGGTCTCCGATCCAGCGAAACTCATAGCACCGATGGTACAGCGTTTCATCGTCACCGACCGCGGCTTTGCGAAGGCGCGACGCCAACGCTCTTGACGACGCCTGAGTCTTCAGGCTGCAAACAACGGCCTGTTTGTACTATTTCAGCATCTTGTCTTCATGCGTCGCTCAAGACCCATTTTTATCAAGAACTTAAGCGCGGGATTCTGATTGCCCGATGACCAGACGGCGCTGAACGAGAACGTATTGCATCTTTCAGCGATCGGGACAAATCGAACGCCGGGATGGATGGTACCGCCGGCCGGGCTTGTGGCGAGAGTTGCTCCAAATCCCTGCGCAACCATTCCCAGCAAATTATCGCAACTGATATGCTGTACCGAAATCCTCGGGCGAACTCCTGAGCCTGTTAATTGCCTTACCAGATAATCTTCGATGTCGGGACCTCCAGCGTCTGCCGTCACAACAAACGACTCTTGTCCAACATCGTCCCACGTGACCTCCTTCAAGGAAGCAATTGCGTGCCACGCAGGAACGGCGACATAGACTTTCTCATCCCACAGCCTCTCAGCTCGGCACCCCGGCAATTGTAGAGAGGCAAGCGTGAAGGCTACGTCGAGCCTTCCATTAAGCAGGCCACTGATGCTTGTTTCAGTCGTTCCTTCCTCGAAACGAACTTCAATGCCGGGAAATCGACGATGGTAATCCGCGATCAGTTCGGCGAGAAACCCGTTGGCAAGGCAGGCTGTTAACCCGACGCGGATCATTCCTGTCGATCCGCGTTTGACCTGAGCGGCTATATCCACGGCTTGGTTAAGATGCTTAGCGCCGATTGCCGCGTCCCTTAGGAAGCGTTCGCCGGCAGGCGTCACCCGCGCGCCTGAGCCATGCCTTTCAAACAGCGGCATGCCAATTCGCCGCTCCAGTATCTGGATGCGCCGACTGACAGTAGACTGTGACACCGAGAGCATTTCTGCGGTGCGCCGGAAGCTACCATACTCTGCAGCGAGAAGCGCATAACGCAAGTAACGCAGATCAAAGGCGATGTCCGGCACTATCGATTCCTTCTCGAGATCGGCGGAGACACTCGATCCTCATGAAGGCTAGCCATCACGGACGGCGCCTTGTAACACCGGATGGATTTCGCCTGGACGTTTTCGGACTTGGACGACATCGCGAATTGCCGCGTCGCATCCCTCGGTTATGGGGCGGAGTCAGCCCGCATCTCCGAGGCCCGCGCCAACGCTTGCGTATCGATATACTCTCGGATGTTCTTCACCTTGCCATCTCGAATAGTGATAGCCCAGGCCCAATGGTCCTCGAACGTCTTGTTAGTGGCCTTAACTTTTCCGGTGGCAAAGCCGATGACAAGAACTCGGTTTCCCTGCGCCACGTATTCGCGCGGTTCTGCGGACGTTTCCATCGCCTTTGATGCCGTCTCAAGCAAATTCGTCAGTCCCGCGCGGCCGCGGTGCGTGCCGGCCAACGGCCAATCCTCGCCTGGAATGATCCACTCGATGTCGTTGGCTACCAGCGCCAGCAAACCCTCCCTATCGCCGCGGCCGATCGCGGCGAAGAAGTCTTTTACCGTTTGAACATTCTCTTCAATGCTCATCGGGCATCTCCTTATTATTTATGGCTACCGCTTGGTGTTGGCGTCAGCCGACACCAAGCTGCTTTTGCATTACAGAAACCATGTTGTAGCAATGAAACGATATGACGTTCCCGCCTGCGCAGTGAAAGACATCACAAGTCGGGACGTCTATCACCTTGCCGGTAGGGGCTAGAGTTCCCGAGGCAAGGGCTAGTTCGCCCTTGTGCATACCCCGAGTTGCGAGTTCGACAACGATGACTTCTCCCGCGACGTAGATGCTAAGCAACTCGCGGTGGACGTCTGGAAAAGCCTTTGCAAAACCGGCGATGGACTCGCCGATCGCCTCGCCACGAAACTCAACGCTGGAAGGAACATCTCGCATGTATCCGTCGTCGGAGAACATGGAGACGAACTTCTTCGGGTCCGTGCCTAGCCCCTCTGCCGCAGCGTAGAGTTCTCGGATGATTTTCTCGTTGTCAGTCATTTCTTGGCTTGTCCGTCGTAATGGCCATGGCGCCGCTACAATCAGCCGACGTCGACTCGCATGGCGAAGTCCCAAGTGCCGGCGCCGTTCTTCGCCAGACTGATCATCATCAGGCCGAGAGCTTCGAGCGACTGCGCCATGTGGAGGCCGCCGACATCCAGCGGACGCAGCCCGAGGCTTTCCAGAAAGGTCGAAACGCGCTCTTTCACCTTTGCGTCGTCGGCCGCGAAGAAGGCATCCAGGCGCCCGCCCTTGGCAAGGACGTGCCCGAAGATGGTGTTGAACGCCTTTACAACTTGGGTGCCCCCGGGAAGGCCCTTGGCGATTTCCTGTGCGCCGGAACTGCCATCGGGGGTGAGGAGGCCCGAGAGGTCGGGGGCGGCCGAGTTAGTGATGTCGATGATCACTTTGCCGCCGAGTGCGCCGCCGTAGTCGGCCACCACCGCTGCCGCGCTGGAGTACGGCACAGCAAGGATGACAATATCGCCAGCGGGCACCGCGCCATACGTCCCTGTCCTCGCTCCAGAGCCAAGCTTGTCGGCCAGGGCCTTAGCCTTGGCCGTGTCGCGGCCGATTACCTCGACAGCGTGTCCCGCCTTGGCGGAGCGGCCGGCGATCGCAGCGGCCATGCCTCCTGATCCGATGATGCTGATAGTACTCATATGCTCTATCCTCGTGTTTGTGGTTTCGCCGAGGTCGTGATGACCTGGCGCACCCGACAGCCCATCAGGCGGCGGGGAAGTAATGGCTGTTGTCCAGATCGGCGAGCAGGCGGGGTTGTGTGGGCTCCCAGCCAAGCGTTTGGCGGGTGATGAGGTTGGACGCCGGAAGGTCCAGCGTGACCAAATTCGCGAGGAATCCGAAGTATCCCGGCAGCATCAGCACATCTAAGGGAATGCTGACGGCGGGCACTCCCAGACGGGTGCCGATGGCCTCGGCGATCTCGCGGAACTCGATACCGTCGCCCTCGACCCCGTGCCACGCTCTACCGGCCGGCCCCTTCTCCAAGGCCAAGCGGAACAGGGAGGCGAGGTCACGACTATGCACTGCCGGCCACAGGTTCGTGCCGTCGCCGGGATAGCCGACAACGCCCTTCTCCTTCGCCAGCCCGATCAGCACCGGGAGAAAGCCGGCATTGTCGGTCGTGCTGTGCGCAATAGGAGAAATCCGAACGACCGAGGATCGCACGCCCCGCTCCGCGAGGCCGATTACAGTTGTTTCTACGATATTGCGGACTCGCAGAGTGCCCTTGTACCGATCCCCGCCCGGAAGGGCCGGATCTTCCTCAGTGGCTGGCCTGCCCAGGCCTTCCCAGCCAGGCGAGCCAATGCTTCCCGACACGACCAGCGGCTTTCCTGTGTCGGCCAGCGCGTCGCCATATGCGAGCATGATCTCGGTTTCCGCAGCGGCGACGGCGTTCAGGCCGCCGGACGGGAGCAGGTCTTGCCGGTGCGCGACGTGAATGACGCCATCGGACTCCTCCGCCGCCGCCTTAAGCCCATCGAGGTCCGAAATATCCCCGCGACGTACCTTAGCGCCTTGGGCAGACACCGCCGCCGCCGCCGTGTCCGACCGGACCAGGGCGGTGACTTCATGGCCGGCTGCGATGAGATCTGAGATGATGTACGGACCGATGTGGCCGGTCCCACCAGTGACGAAAACGCGCATATTCATTGTTCCTTTTAGGCAGAGTGAGAAATGGGACGGGGTTTGGTCAGCCGGGAAGGCTGACACCGATCGAGAAGTTGGCGTGCTTGATGGAGTGGGTCATAAGGCCCAGCCACAACATGCAGGCGTGCTCTAGCGTCCACGCCGTGGTCAGCGGTCCGACATCCATTGGGCGCAGTCCCAGACTCTCAGCGAACGCCGAAACGCGCGCCTTCGCTTGTGGGGCGTCTCCAGCGATGAACACGTCCAACGCATGGCCCCCGACCGAGCCGACAGCCAGGGCCTGCGAAGGTACCGTGTTGAAGGCTTTGACGACTTCCGCACCCGGGGGGGCCGCCTTGGCGATCTCCTGCGCGCCGAAACTGCTTTTGGGGAACAGGAAGCCCGAGAAATCGGATTTGATGGGGTTGGTGATGTCCACCAGGAGCTTGTCAGCCAGCCCTTCGCCGTAATGTTTCATCACGTCCAGAACGGCTAAATAGGGAACTGCCAGAACGACGATGTCCCCGGCCGGGCCGGCGCCGAATGTTCCGATCGTCGCGCGGGCTCCGATCCGATCGGCCAGCGCCTGCGCCTTGGACGGATCGCGGCTCATCACCTCGACGGTGTGCCCGGCCTTAGCAGCAAGGCCGCCGATGGCGGAGGCCATCCCGCCTGATCCGATGATGCTGACAACGCTTGTATTGGGCGTCTCTATTTCCATTGGCACACACACGCTCTATATCTTGTGGATCAGTGATCCGAATCATTTGGATCAGTGATCCACATATACGGATCAGTGGTCCAATTATCAAGAGTGCCCATGCGAGCCGACGCCAGAAAAAATTACAGCCATATCCTCACAATCGCGCGCGAGGCTGTGGCCGAGCACGGTAGCGACGTGTCGATGCGTGACATTGCCCGCCGCGCTGAGGTCGGGTTGGCTACGCTGTTGCGCCATTTCCCAACCCGAGAAGCATTGTTCGAAGCACTGGTATGTACGGACCTGGACGCACTGACGCAGAGGGCGGACGAACTTGAAAGGTCGAATTCGCCTGACGCGCTTCTGTCCTGGTTTCGTGAATGGATTGCATTCGCCCGAGGCTATCGGGGCGTTGTCACGATGATGGCGGGCGCCCACACGAACCCGGACTCCGCTCTTTATGCTTCATGCGCAGCCGTGCATTCAGCGAGTGCGCGGTTACTTCACCGTGCACAGGCCGAAGGTACCGCGCGCGTCGACATGAACGGGGATGACCTGTTTGCCCTGATGACGGCTATCGGCTGGGCGGTCGATCAGCCATCATTCACGCCACGGGCGGATCATCTCGTCCACCTCGTTATGGGGGCCATCCTGATTAATCGCATCGGCATCAACACGTAGGCACCGCTGTGACTCAGACCGCCGTTGGACCAAAATAGCACCCAACCTTCTCGGTCGACGCACTGACGGATCTCAGCATAGTGGACTACAATCCGGCGAAGGAAGCGGACGCAGATAAGGCAGATAAGATCGCCTCGCAGATTGGTAGGCGTCGAGTTGCCGGCGGGCTACGAGAAGTAGCATGCATTAGGTGGCTAAATCGTGATTGAACAGTTGGCGAGACTCGTCTGTGGTTCAGCCTGATTGAACATAGCTGGCGACTTGCTCGCGGCACCTTGGGAACGAGTGCCCCGCCGATGTGTACGCTACAGCCCGAAATTGCCGCACGCCCATCCGAAAGGGCTTCCAGCTCCGGCCTCTATCGTTCTCTATCGCCGATAATGCGAAGGAGATAGAGCATGAGGTACGACCAACAGGTAACTATCCGAAAAACCATCAGACGCCATCAGTTGCGTGAGATGGTGCCGCTGGCTGACAGCACGATCTATGAGATGGAGCAGCGTGGCGAATTCCCCCAACGCTTTGCACTCTCGCCACGTTGCATCGTGTGGGACCTCGCCGAAGTCGAGGCTTGGCTGACGGCACGGCGGACTGCTCCGATCCGTCGCGCTCAACACCCCGACGTTACCAAGCGCAAATCCCGTCCAGTCAAAGGGCGGGATCAAGCTCCATCAAGGGCATAGCTGGCGGCAAGAGCGTTGGCACATGCTTCCTACCCTCTACCCAGGCGTCAACGATATCGGCCCACTCCTGCATCATATGGCGGCGCTGCACCTCATATTCCGCCTTGTTGTAAACACCGCGCGAGGAGCGCCCGTCCTCGTGCGCCAAGCATTTCTCGATCCAGTCTCGATTGAAACCTAACTCGTTCAACAGGGTCGATCCTGTTCGCCGCAGATCGTGGACCGTGAACGGTTCGAGCGGCAGCCCATCTTGCTTAGCCTGCTCCACAACCGAATAGGTGACGCGGTTGAATGTCGCTCGAGACATTGGAGCATCGGCGTCATAGCGCGAGGGCAGCAGATACCGCGAGTTGCCGGCGCAGGTCTTGAGCGCAATCATGATGTCGAGAGTTTGGCGACACAGATAGACGTTGTGCGCCTTCGACCGCTTCATGCGCTCCTTAGGAATCGTCCAAACGGCGTTTTCGAAGTCGACCTCATCCCATACCGCGTCCTGCAATTCGCTCTTGCGCACCATCGTCAACAGGAACAGCCGCATCCCTAGGCGAATCGTCGGCAGCGTGGCTACCTTTTCCAACTCTTTCAGCATCACCCGGATTTCGGCCGGCGATAGAGACCGATCCTTTGGCGTGAATGTCGCGATCGATGCGGGGCCTACGTCATCGGCCGGATTGGCAACCTTCTCGCCATGCAAGATCGCGAAGCCATAGATCTGCTTCAGGATATCCCGGACATGGATCGCCGTCGCCGGCGCGCCGCGATCAACGATCTTACCGCATTGGGCGCGAAGATCGTCTGGCGTGATCTCCGTGAGAAGGCGGTTGCGCCAGACTGGCAGTAGCTCACGCTCGAAAATGGAGCGACGCATCGCTCGGGTGCTGTCCGCCATCGGTGCATTCACCAGCCATTTTTCGCCGAACTCGCCGAAGCTCTTCGCTTCCTTGATACGACGCTTTTCGCGCTGCTTCTCAATGGCTGGCGACCGGCCCTCGCTGATCGCTCGCTTCGCATCCAGGCAGAGCTCCCGGGCCCGTGCCAGCGAGATTCCGTCTCGCCCGTATTTGCCCAGGTAGACCGTCTCGCGCCGCCCATTCAGCCGATAGTCCAGCCTGAACGAGAGGGCGCCTGACGGTGCGACCCGCACATACATGCCGTCGCGATCCGTCACCTTGTACATTTTCTCTTTAGGTTTCAGCGCCTTGATCGCTGCATCCGTCAACATGCTACGCCACCTCCAAAAAGTACCGTCACGCGGTTTTGGGGGGCTCTCGTCGGAAAAGTCTGCGTATTGTCAGCAGCTTAGCGTAAAAAAAAGTACCGTCAGGAGCCTCATCTCTCCTGACGGTACTTCCAAATTTCGCCACGATCAATATGACCAAGGGCCGTCAACGGGGCCGCCGGCTCCGATCTCTGCCCACCGATAGACATCGATAGATCACGGTAGGAAAATTTATTTTTATCAGTGGGTTATGCCGTACTCTAGCGTAGTTTCGGATACGCCCGGATAGGCAAAAATCATTCCCACTCGATAGTGCCCGGCGGCTTGCTGGTGATGTCGTAGGTCACGCGGTTGATGCCGCGCACCTCGTTGATGATGCGGGTGGCCACGCGGCCCAGGAACTCGTGGCTGAAGGGGTAGTAGTCGGCGGTCATGCCGTCGACCGAGGTGACGGCGCGCAGGGCGCAGGCGTAGTCGTAGGAGCGGCCGTCGCCCATCACGCCGACGGTGCGCACGGGCAGCAGCACGGCGAAGGCCTGCCAGATGACGTCGTACAGGCCGGCGTTGCGGATTTCCTCCAGGTAGACCGTGTCGGCCTTGCGCAGGATCTCCAGCTTCTCGGGCGTGATCTCGCCGGGGATGCGGATGGCCAGGCCCGGGCCCGGGAAGGGGTGGCGGCCGATGAAGGCCTTGGGCAGGCCCAGCTCCACGCCCAGGCGCCGCACCTCATCCTTGAACAGCTCGCGCAGCGGTTCCACCAGCTTCAGATTCATGCGTTCCGGCAGGCCGCCCACATTGTGGTGTGACTTGATGGTGACGCTGGGGCCGCCGGTGAAGCTGACGCTTTCGATCACGTCGGGATAGAGCGTGCCCTGGGCCAGGAAGCCGGCGCCGCCGATCTTCTTGGCCTCGGCATCGAAGATCTCGATGAAGGTGGCGCCGATGGTCTTGCGCTTCACCTCCGGGTCGCTGACGCCGGCCAACTTGCCCAGGAACAGGTCGGCCGCGTCCACATGCACCAGTGGGATGTTGTAGTGGTCGCGGAACAGCGTCACCACCTCGTCCGCCTCACCGGCGCGCATCAGGCCGGTGTCGACGAAGATGCAGGTCAGCTGGTCGCCGATGGCCTCATGGATCAGCACGGCGGCGACGGAGCTGTCGACACCGCCGGACAGGCCGCAGATGACCTTGCCGGTGCCCACCTGGGCGCGGATCTTCTCGATGGCCTGGGCCTTGAAGGCGGCCATGGTCCAGCTGCCCGACAGGCCGGAGACGGAGAACAGGAAGTTGCGGATCAGCGCGTCGCCATGCGGGGTGTGCACCACCTCGGGATGGAACTGCACGGCGTAGAAGCGGCGGGTGTCGTCGGCGATGATGGCGTAGGGCGCGCCCTCGCTGGTCGCCACGATGCGGAAGCCCTCGGGCAGCTTGGCGACGCGGTCGCCATGGCTCATCCACACCTGCTCGCGGGCCCCCACCTGCCACACGCCCTCGAACAGGGCGCAGGGCTCCTTCACGTCGACGAAGGCGCGGCCGAACTCCCGCGTCTCGCCCGGCTCGACCTTGCCGCCCAGCTGCTCACACATCGTCTGCTGGCCGTAGCAGATGCCCAGCACGGGCACGCCCTTGGTGAAGACGATGCCGGGCGCGCGGGGGCTGCCCTCTTCCGTCACCGACGCCGGGCTGCCCGACAGGATGATGGCCTTGGGCCCATAGGCCTGGATGGCCGCCTCGGTCATGGAATAGGGGTGGATCTCGCAGTACACCCCCGCCTCGCGCACCCGCCGGGCGATGAGCTGGGTCACCTGCGACCCGAAATCGAGAATGAGGACCCGATCGGACGTCGTCTCTGTGGCCATGGGCTTATCCCTATCATTGGGGGTTGCGAGGGTGGCCGCACGCTAGTCCAAGGCACCCCGGCACGGCAAGCGCCGGACAGGCAAGGGGCCCCCGCGCCGAACGCGGGAGAACGGGCCGGCCGGAATTTGAGCTAATGTCCCTCACCCGGCAGCTCCGATACCGAAGTCAGCCAGGAGGACCGGGGTGATCGAGGCCGTGCCGAAGGAAGGCCGCGCCTATGAATTAGCAACAGGCCCTTGCGTCTTGGCGAGACTATCCCCATCCATAGCGAAACTGATGGGGAACCCCGCCGTGGCCGACCTGACCCTGCTCGACAACCCCGTCTGGAACGCGGTGACCTCGGCGCATCGGCCCCTGGGCCAGGTGCGCGGCCTGGCCGCCCGCTACCAGGACGACATCTCCCCCCTCGCCGGCTTGGCCGAACCCACGGCGGCGGCGCTGGCCGATCTGGCCGCCCTGGTGCCGTCGGGCCGGGGCGTCGGCGTGGTCAGCCCGGTGGCGTTGGACATTTCCGCCACAGATTGGCCAACCAGAGACTGGCAGGTGCTGCGCGCGCGGGAGGTCGACCAGATGGTGTGCGAGACCCTGACGCCCCAGCCCACGGTTTCCCTGATCCGCCTGACGACGGACGACGTGCCCGACATGGTCGACCTGGCCAAGCGGACGGAGCCCGGACCCTTTCTGGACGGCACCATCCGCATGGGCGCCTATTTCGGCCTGCGCGGCGACGATGGGCGGCTGATGGCCATGACCGGCCAGCGCATGCGCCTGCCGGGCCTGCGCGAGGTCAGCGCCGTCTGCACCGACCCGGATTTTCGCGGCCGGGGTCTAGCCCTGGCCCTGGTCGGCGCCGTGGCCGCCGGCATCGTCGCGGAGGGCGAGACGCCCTTCCTGCACGTGAAGACGGAGAACGAGGGCGCCAAGCGGGTCTATGAGAAGCTGGGCTTCCGCGTGCGGCGGGCGGTGCATTTCATCGTCTTGCGGCGAAACTGAGAACGCGCGGCAATGGATGCCCCACCGGCGCCCGACACGAACGAAAGCCCCTCACCCCTCGCTGTAGGATGACAGCCGCGCCAGGGGGGCCAGGTCCAGCCAGCCGTAGGCGACCTCGGTCAGGCGGGCGCCGGCGAAGGTGATGGGCTGCTCGGCCAGGCGGCTGCCGCCCAGACGCTCATAGAACCAGCGGGCGGGGTTGTCGCGCAGCACCCAGACGCAGGCCGAGCGCATGCCGGACCTCAGCAGCTCGGTCGCCATGGCGGCCATCAGGCGGCGGCCGTGGCCCTGGTTCTGGGCGTGGTCATAAAGGTAGATGGCGTAGAACTCGCCCTCATACCCCCGCATCTCGGTGCGCTGGGGGCCGCAGGTGGCGAAGCCCACCACGCCTGTGGCCGGCAAGCCGTCGGCGGCGATGTTCTCCCCCATGGCCACGAAGGTGCGGCGCTGGCGCCCGGCCAACAGGCCGCGCCAGCGCGCGGCATGCGCCTCGGGCGACAGGCCCACCAGGTAATCGTCGGGCAATTGCCCCGGATAGGTCGTGCGCCAGCTGGCGACATGGACGCGGGCGATGGCCGCGGCGTCCGCCACCGTGGCAGGCCGCACCAAACCGATTTCCGCCGGACCGTGAGCCATGGGCCGCCCCTCGTTCCCGTTACCGTCCCCACCATCCTGCCGCAGAAGCGCGCGCCCCGCCAGAGGGGGACGCGCCAAACGGAACCCAAACGGAACATGGATGGTGCGGACAGGCCAGGATCGGCCGGGCGTCAGGCCTCGGCGGCGTCCTCGCCAGCCTCTTCCGCCTCCGGCTCGTCAGCGGCGGCCGCGGCGGCTGCCTCCTTGCGCACCATGACGGCGGCGAAGAAGCCGTCGGTGTCATGGCGGGCCGGCGACAGCGACAGCATGCCGTTGGTGCTGGGGGGGGTGCCCATGCCCGTGGGCCACGCCTCGGTGATGGGCAGCAGGGTGAAGTCCGGATGGCTGGCCAGGAAGCCCGCCACCTGGTCCTGGTTCTCCTCCGGCAACAGGGAGCAGGTGGCATAAACCAGGCGGCCGCCGGGCCGCACGAGGCGGGCGGCGCTGTCCAGGATTTCGGCCTGCAAGGGCAGCAGCTCCGACAGGCCCGGGCCTAGCTGGCGCCAGCGGGCGTCGGGGTTGCGGCGCCAGGTGCCGGTGCCGCTGCAGGGCGCGTCCACCACCACGCGGTCGAAGCGGCCCTTGTGCCGCTTCACCCAGGGGTCACGGGCGGACTTGATGGGCCGCGTCTCGATATTGTGCAGGCCGGCCCGGCGGAACCGCTCCTGCGCGCGCTTCAGCCGGCCGTCCAGCACGTCGCAGGCGACGACCCGGCCCTTGTTGTTCATCATGGCGGCGATGGCCAGCGTCTTGCCGCCGGCGCCGGCGCAGAAATCCACCACCTGCTGGCCCGGCTGCGGGTTGGCGGCGAAGGCCACCAGTTGCGAGCCCTCGTCCTGGATTTCCAGCAGGCCGTCCTGGAAGGCCTTCAGCGTGGCGATGGGGAAGCGGTTGCGCACCCGGATGCCCAGGGCGGAAATGCGCGTGGGCTCCGCCTGCACGCCGGCCTTGGCCAAGGCCGCCAGCGCCTGCTCACGCGTGCCCTTCACCGGGTTCACGCGCAGGTCCATGGGGGCCGCCCCCAGCATGGCCTGCATCTCCGGCACGAAACGATCACCCAGGGCGTTGCGCAGGGTATCCGCCGCCCAGTCCGGCACCTCCGCCACCACGGCGTCCGGCTGCTGCGGATGGTCCAGCGTGTGGGTCTCCAGCGCCTGGATCAAGGCGCGCTCGTGCGCCTCCAGCGGCGCCGGCGCGAACTTGCCGCCGTTGAAATGCTCCGCCACCGAAGACGCGCCGCGGCCCCGGGTCAGCAGCTCATCGGCGATCAGCAGGGCGCGCGCGTCCACCGCCGGCTGGCCCTCACCACCATAACCGGCACGGTTCAGCCACCAGTGCAGGCGGGCCCAGCGGCGCAGGATGCCGTAGACCTTCTCCGCCACGTCGGTGCGGTCCTTGGCGCCGATATAGCGGCGCGCGCGGAAAAAGGCGCTGGCCACGGCATCGGCGGGGCGCGGCGTGGCCAGGACTTCCGTGAGAAGGTCGATGGCCGCCTGCAGGCGGGCGGTCGGGGTCATGGTGTACTTTCTTAATGCCTCAAACGCCGGCGGGCGCATCCGCGCCCTTGGCTTATCCTCAGTTTCCAGTCCGCTTCGCTCCCCCGGAAACTTCCGGCGGCCGCAGTCGCAGCCTACGACATTTTCCTCAAACGCCGGCGGGCCATCCGGCCCTTGGCTCATCCTCGGTTTCCAGTCCGCTACGCTCCCCGGAAACCTCCGGCGGCTGCGGTCGCAGCCTACAGCGGCATGAAGGTCTCATGCCGCTGTGGAGCGGGCGGGCAGAAACGCCGTCCGAAATCAACCCGGACGGTAGTTCGGCGACTCGTTGGTGATCTGGATGTCGTGGACGTGGCTTTCGCGCAGGCCCGCGTTGGTGATGCGCACGAAGCGGCAGTTCTGCTGCATCTCCGGCAGGGTGGCGTTGCCGGTGTAGCCCATGGCCGCGCGCAGGCCGCCCACCAGTTGGTGGATGACGCTGCCCACGGGGCCCTTGTACGGCACGCGGCCTTCCACGCCCTCGGGCACCAGCTTCAGGGTGTTGGTGACCTCGGCCTGGAAGTAGCGGTCGGCGGAGCCGCGGGCCATGGCGCCCACCGAGCCCATGCCGCGATAGCTCTTGTAGCTGCGGCCCTGGTACAGGATGACCTCGCCCGGGCTTTCGTCCGTGCCGGCGAACATGCTGCCCAGCATGGCAACGTCGGCGCCGGCGGCGATGGCCTTGGCCAGGTCGCCGGAATACTTGATGCCGCCGTCGGCGATGACGGGAATGCCGCGCTCACGGCACGCGTCCACCACGTCCATCACGGCGGTCAGCTGTGGCACGCCCACGCCGGCGACGATGCGGGTGGTGCAGATGCTGCCTGGGCCGATGCCCACCTTGATGGCGTCCGCGCCGGCGTCGATCAGGGCGCGGGCGGCGTCACCGGTGGCGACGTTGCCGGCGATGACCTGGGTGTAATTCGACAGGGCGCGGGCGGCGCGCACCTGGTCGGCCACCTTGCTGGAGTGGCCATGGGCGGTGTCGACCACCAGGACGTCAACGCCAGCGTCGAACAACGCTTCAGCGCGGGCCAGGCCGTCCGGGCCGGTGCCGGTGGCGGCGGCCACGCGCAGGCGGCCCTTCTCATCCTTGCAGGCGTTGGGGTGCGACTGCGCCTTCTCGATGTCCTTCACCGTGATCAGGCCGATGCAGCGGTAGCTGTCGTCCACCACCAGCAGCTTTTCAATGCGGTGGGTGTGCAGCAGGCGCTTGGCCTCGTCCTTGCCCACGCCCTCGCGCACCGTCACCAGGTTCTGGTGGGTCATCAACTCGGACACGGGCTGGTGCGGGTTGGTGGCGAAGCGCACGTCGCGGTTGGTCAGGATGCCCACCAACTTGCCGGCGGCGCCGTTCTCCACCACCGGAATGCCGGAGATGCGGTAGCGGGCCATCAGGCCCAGGGCATCGGCCAGGGTGGCGTCGGCGGCGATGGTGATGGGGTTCACCACCATGCCGGACTCGAAACGCTTCACCCGGCGCACTTCCTCGGCCTGGCGCTCGATATCCATGTTGCGGTGGATCACGCCCATGCCGCCGGCCTGGGCCATGGCGATGGCCAAGGCCGATTCCGTCACGGTGTCCATGGCGGCGGACATCAGGGGGATGCCCAGTTCGATGGTCTTGGTCAGCCGCGTGCGGGTATCCACCTCGGCCGGCATCACGCTGGACGCCGCGGGCTCCAGCAAGACGTCGTCGAAGGTCAGGGCTTCGCGGATTTGGAGCGCACGGGTCATGAACCATCTCCCTAGGCGGGCCGGCCATGGGACGTAGGCGGGCCCGGGCGTCAGATACGGGTATGGGACGACCCGTCCGCCCCCACACATGGGGCCGGCCGCGTCATCCAGGGCTTAAGGTTCGATGCACTATACACGCGGGCCGTCGGTTGTGAACCCACCAGATATGGGTCAAATCCGCGATGGCAGGCCTGCGTTAGCCTCACCCCTCACAGGGTGGAAAGGGTAGGGATTCAGTCCTCGTCACCCTCGGCGGCGTCATCGTCCCGCCGGGTGGTCGTGCCACGGAAGCCGGTGGCGACGACATAGGTTTCCGAGCTGTCGGCCCGGCTGGCCGGCGGCTTGGCGTGGCGGACCACGGCGAAGTCGCGCTTCAGCAGGTCCAGCAGGCTGCGTTCCGCCCCGCCCTGGAACAGCTTGGCCACGAAGGCGCCGCCGGGGGCCAGCACCTCGGCCGCGAAGGCGTAGGCCGCGTCGGCCAGGGCCATGATGCGCAAATGGTCGGTCTTGGGATGGCCGGTGGTGGGGGCCGCCATGTCGGACAGCACCACGTCGGCGGGGCCGCCCAGGGCCGCCTTCAGCTGGTCCGGCGCCTCGGGCAACAGGAAGTCCATCTGCATGGTGATGGCGCCGGGCACGTCCTCCATGCCCAGGATGTCCAGGCCCACGACCTTGGCGCCGCGCACCTTCTCCACCGCCACCTGGGTCCAGCCGCCGGGGGCGGCACCCAGATCCACCACGCGGGTGCCGGGCTTGAGCAGGTGGTACTTCTCATCCAGCTGCAGCAGCTTGAAGGCCGCGCGTGAGCGATAGCCACGCTTCTTGGCCTCCGCCACATACGGATCGTTCAGCTGGCGCTCCAGCCAGCGGGCCGAGGAGACGGAGCGCTTGGCCGCCGTCTTCACGCGCACGGTCAGGCCGCGACCGCTGAGCTGGCTGCCGGAACCTTTGGACTTGGTCATGGTGAACACCCGGTTTGGCGGACCGGGCCCACGGCCCCGTCATCTCTCGGCATCGATTCGAAGCGGCGCATATTGGTGCCACCACGCCCAAAGGCAAGCGAAACCTCAGCCCCGGCCGCGCTTGGCGGCCATGAACTAACCGCGTCCGCGCGTGGCGGCCATGAGCTCCGTCAGGATCCCCTCGCGCACACCCCGGTCGGCGATGCGCAAATTCTCCACCGGCCAGCGTTCCCAGATGGCCTCCAGCACGGCGCAGCCGGCGATGACCAGGTCGGCCCGGTCATGGCCGATGCAGGGATGGGCGGAGCGGCCTGCATAATCGAGGCACAGCAGCGACTTGCTGATGGCCCGCGCCTCCTCCAGGCCCAGCCAGGAACCGTCGACCTGCGACCGGTCATAGCGGGTCAGGCCCAGGCGGATACCGGCCAGGGTGGTGACGGTGCCGGAGGTGCCCAGCATCTGCACCCGGCCGGCCGCGACCTCGCGCCGGATGTCGTTGCGGGCGTCGAAGTCGGCCAGCGCGGCGCCCACCGTGTCCACCATGCCGCGATAGGCCTCGGGCAGCACGCGGTCGCCGCCGAAGGTCTCCGTCAGGCTGACGACGCCCTGGGGCACGGAAACCTGGTCGATCAGGGTGGGCCGGCCCCGGTTGAAGGACAGCCACATGATCTCGGTGGAGCCGCCGCCGATGTCGAACACCAGGGCGCGGGGGATGCGGCGGTTCAGCAGGGCGGCGCAACCGGCCAGCGCCAGCCGCGCCTCCTCCTCCGCCGTGATGATCTCGATGCGGATGCCGGTCTCTTCCGCCACGCGGTCGATGAAGGTGCCGCAGTTGGCGGCGCGGCGGCAGGCCTCCGTCGCCACGGCGCGCACGTCGGTGACGCCGCGCCGGCGCATCTTGTTGCCGCAGATCTTCAGGGCCGCCACGGTGCGGGCCATGGCCTCGTCCGACAGGGCGTTGGTGCGGCTGAGCCCCTCCCCCAGCCGCACGATGCGGGAGAAGGCGTCGATGATGCGAAAGCCCTCCCGCCCGGGGCGGGCGATCAACAGGCGGCAGTTGTTGGTGCCAAGGTCCAACGCGGCCAGAACCGGCCGCCGCACAGGCTCACCCGGACCAGCGCCCCGGGGGGCGCGGGTTTCCGGCAGGGGCTGAACGCCCGTCTCACTCATCGCCGAACCAGCCTTTTCCGTCACACCCGGCGGACACGCCCGTCAGGCACGGCCACCAGGTACGCCCCCTCGGGGGCATCATCGCCGCAAAGCCGGCACCCGGTCAGCCGCCCTGGACCGGATGGTCTTCGGGGGCGCCCCGGCGCCGCTGCGGCACACGGGTATTACTCTAGACTATGAGAGCGCCGCCGCACCACCACCCTCGCGCACGCGTCTGCGCCCCGCAATTCGACCATGGATGGGCCTTGCATCGCTGTTTCGCCCCACCGTTCCCAGGCGCCGCCCCCTGACCGCACCGTCAAAAAAATTCCAAGAAAGGGCTACACATCCCCAAAGAGGGGTGTTATAAGCCGCGCCGTCCGACGGACATGGAGGCAAGCGCCGCCGCGTTCGTTCTGCTGGGGGATCGTCTAGCGGTAGGACTACGGACTCTGACTCCGTCAACCTTGGTTCGAATCCAAGTCCCCCAGCCAATTTCTTCCGCGACAGCTCCGCTTGCCTGAGCACCGGCGCCCATCCAGGCGCCATCGCGGCCCGTCCTGCTGGGGGATCGTCTAGCGGTAGGACTACGGACTCTGACTCCGTCAACCTTGGTTCGAATCCAAGTCCCCCAGCCAAACGGCTTTCAATTCAGCACTTGTAATAAAGTTATCGCGCCGTATGGCTTGTCGCCGCGACGGCGCTCGGAAACTTGCTCCACATTGCGGCCCTTCAGGGGATATGCCAGGCTATTCCAGAAGGAGTTGCACCATGTCCCACAGCATCATCGGCAAATGGGGAAAGAACCTCGCCATCCGTGTGCCCATGGACGTGGCGCGTGTCACCGGCCTGATGGATGGCGAGAAGGTGGACGTGGAGATTCAAGATGGCGATCTGATCATACGCCGCCAAGCCAACCACATCCGAGCCCGGGAAGACGCGGCGGCGGCCGCGGCCGAAATCATGGCCGAAAGCCGCCACCACTCATTGGGTTCCACATCGATACGGGAGTTGCTCGACGAGGGCAGAAGGGAATGAGCGTCGTCCTGGACGCTTCCATGGCCATCGCGTGGCTCTTTGACGATGAGCGTACGGCATCAGCACATACGGTAATGCTGCGCGTGGTTACCGAAGGCGCCTTTGTTCCCGCCCTATGGCGGCTCGAGGTCGCCAATGTTCTGAGGAATGCCGTCAGACGAGGCCGATGTGATGAAGCGTATGTCGACCGGTCGCTTACCCGGCTAGGTCGCATGGCCATTCAAAGCGACGAAGAAACCGACCGCCATGCGTGGCGCACCACCCGGCGACTGGCACGAGAAGAGGATTTGACCCTGTATGACGCCGCCTACCTTGAACTGGCTATGCGGCGGGGATTCCCTTTGGCTTCCTGTGATGCCGCCTTGATCGCCGCAGCGAAGCGGCGTGGTTTGCAGATCCTGTCGGCCTGACGAACCGTTGACATCCGGCGGCGTTCGACGTCTTCTCAATGCCAGTGCGCATTGGGGCGCCACCTGTCCGCGGCAAGGGGGCCTGGCCTCCACCCAGTCGGTTTCGACCGTATCTCACATATCCCTTCTTCCGGCCCCATGAAGCGGACATCGGGCGATATTCGGAAGGAAGGTCATTCCATGTCTTCTCACACCCCGTCATCCCGCACCTTGGGGACCCGCACCACCGTCGACGGCCTGCGCCGCGAGGCCAAGCGCTGGCTGAAGGCGATCGGCGCCGGTGAGGCCGACGCCGTCGCGCGCTTCCTCATGGTGTTCCCCGGTCATGCCACGGCGCCCAAGCTGCGCGAGGTGCAGCACGCCCTGGC
Source organism: Nitrospirillum guaranorum (assembly GCF_034653275.1). Classification (NCBI taxonomy): domain Bacteria; kingdom Pseudomonadati; phylum Pseudomonadota; class Alphaproteobacteria; order Rhodospirillales; family Azospirillaceae; genus Nitrospirillum; species Nitrospirillum guaranorum. The sequence goes on from NZ_JAYEES010000003.1 coordinate 2,408,908, forward strand.
GCGCGAGCATGGCTTTCCCACCTGGGCCGCCCTGACGCAGGAGGTGACCGACCGCGCCCGAACCCTGGAGGAGCGCGTCCGCCTGTTCCTGGAGAAGGCGGTCAACCGCTACGGCACCGATCCCGCCACCCGGAAATGGGGCGACTATGAGCGCGATGGCGGCAACCGGGGCATCGTGGCCGCCCGCCTGCTGGCGCGGCATCCGGAGATCGCACGGGCCAGCATCCACACCGCCGTGGTGGCGCATGACCTGGACGCGGTGCGCGCCTTCCTGGCCAAGGACCCCGGACTGGCGCGCGATCGCAGCGATTTTGATGGCTGGACGCCCCTGGCCCACTTGGCCTATGCCCGCCTGCCCCTGGAGGCCGCCCTGGAGACCGACGCGCTGGCCATCGCCACCCTGCTGCTGGACGCCGGCGCCGACCCGGACGCCGGCTGGTCGAACAGTCCCGAGTTCACGCCCCTGGTCGGGGTCATCGGCGACGGTGAAGGCGGCCAGGCCCCCCACCCTCAGGCCGAGGCCTTCGCCCGCCTGCTGATCGACCGCGGCGCCGACCCGCTGGCGGCCCAGGCCCTGTACAACACCTCGCTGCGGGAGGATTCCACCTTCTGGCTGGAGTTCCTGTGGGCGGAATCGGCCCGGCGGGGAGAGACGTCCAAGTGGACCGGCCCCGCGCCCGAGGCCCTGGGCGGGGAAAAGTCCCGTAGCGCCGTCGCCTATTTGCTGGGCAACGCGGTGGCCAGCGACCACCCGCGCCGCGCGGAATGGCTGCTGGAGCATGGCGCCAAGGCCGACGACGTCAACTTCTACTCCCGCCAGCCGGTCATGAAGCATGCCGTCATGGGTGGCCACGCCGACATGGTGGACCTGCTGGTGCGCCACGGCGCGGCGCGTCCGCAGCTGACCGAGGACGAGGCGTTCGTGACCGCCGTCGCCACGGGCGACACCGCCGCCCTGCGCCGGCTGGCCCAGGCGCATCCGGAGTTCCTACGCTCCATCGCCCCGGTGAAGGTCGCCCTCAACACCGGCCGCGCCGACATGGTGGCGGCCCTGCTGGATCTGGGCATGTCGCCCGACGTGGCCGACGACCACAACTGCCGCGCCCTGCATTTCGCCGCCCATGCCGGCGCGGTGGAGGTGGCGCGGCTGCTGATCGCCCGGGGCGCGGAGGTCGATCCCTTCGACGGGCGCTATGGCGGCAGCCCCCTCACCCACGCCCTCTATCATGGGCAGTGGGACATGGTGGACTTCCTGGCCGGGCACAGCCGCAATTTCCGCGGACTATGCCTCGCCGGCAAGGTCGACCGGCTGCGGGAATTGCTGACCGAGGAGCCTGACCGCTCCAACCGCCAGGACCGGCCGGGCGAGCCCGCCCTGTTCCGCCTGCCGGACGATCCGGAGACGGCGGTGGAGGTGGCGGAACTGCTGCTGTCCTTCGGCGCCGACCCCACCTTCCGCAACCCCCTGGGCCAAACACCGGCCGAGGCCGCCCGCCGCCGGGGCCTGGACGATGCCGCCGACGTGATCGAGATGGCGGCGGAGGGGTAGAACCCCGTTAGAATGGTGTCCCCTTCCCGCCGGTGGTGGCAGCCGATGCGCCTTCCCGTCCTTGTCCTCTGCCTGCTCATGGCGATGCCCGCAGCGGCGGTCGCCCGGCCATCGCCCTGGCCGGGCGGCGCGCCGGAGGTCGACCCGGGCCAGGATTTCTTCCGCCACGCCAATGGCGGCTGGCTGGACGAGGTGGCCATAGCGCCGGACCGCCCCGGCTATTCCACCGCCACCCAGCTGACCGAAACCGCCGAGGCCCGGGTGCATGAGCTGCTGGAGGCCGCCGCCCAGGCCGGGGCGCCGGCGGACGGCGAGACGGCGCAGGTGGGCGCCTACTATGCCGCCTTCATGGATGAGGCGCGGGCGCAGTCGCTGGGCGGGCGGCCCCTGCACGCCGACCTGATGCGGCTGCGCCTGGCCGCCACCCGCACCGCGCTGGCGGAGGTGATGGGCCAGGCCACCGCCAGCCTGCACGGCTCCTGGTTCCAGCTGTCGGTGGATCGCGACAGCCGCGACGCCTCGCGCCACGCCCTGTACCTGGGCCAGGGCGGGCTGGGTGGCCTGGACCGGGCCTTTTACACCGAGGCCGGCAACGCGCCCCGTCGCGCGGCCTATCGCGCCTACATCGCGCGGCTGTTGACCCTGGCGGGATGGCCGCAGGCGGACTCGCGGGCCGAGGACATCCTGGCGCTGGAGACGAAAATCGCCACCGCCAGCTGGACCCCGGCGCAGCAGCGGGACGAACGGGCCATCTACAACCCCATGACGCCGGCGCAGCTGGCGCGCGGGGCGCCCGGTTTCCCCTGGGCGGACTATCTGGCCGCCGCCGGATTGGGCGGGGCGGACCGCATCGTCGTGGTGGAACGCACCGCCGTGCCGGCCCTGGCGCACCTGTTCGCCGTCACGCCCCTGCCGGTGCTGCGCGCCTGGGCCGCCTTTCACCTGGTGGACAACGCGGCGCCGTTCCTGGCCAAGGAGTATGCGGACGCCTGGTTCGACCTGCATGGCCGCACGGTGGAGGGCAAGCAGGCGCCACCGCCCCGCTGGCGCCAGGCCCTGGCCCAGGTGTCGGGCGGCGGCTGGAAGGACATGGCCCACAGCCGTGGCGCCCTGGGCGACGCGGTGGGGCGGCTTTACACCGCGCGCTGGTTCGACCGGCAGGCGCAAGCCACGCTGGCCGCGTTGGTCGATCGGCTCAAGGCCACGGTGAAGACGCGCATCGCCGCCTCCGCCTGGATGTCGGGACAGGCCAAGGCCGAGGCGACGCGCAAGGTCGACGCCTACCGCGTCCTGATCGGCGCGCCGGCCACGGGCGACCGGTACGACGGCCTGGTCATGCGCCGGGACGACCTGTACGGCGACGTGGTGCGGGCCACGGCCTTCGCCTGGGCGCGGGACCGGCGCCGGCTGGCACTGCCGGTGGACCCGCAGGCTTGGGCCATCACGCCACAGACGGTGAACGCCTATAATGACGGCGCAGCCCTGACGGTGGTGTTCACGGCCGCCCTGCTGCAGCCGCCCGCCTTTGACGCCAAGGCCGATCTGGCGGTCATTTACGGCGGCATCGGGGCCATCATCGGGCACGAGCTGACCCATGCCTTCGACGACCAAGGCCGCCTGTTCGACGCGGCGGGCCACGCCCGCGATTGGTGGACCAAGGCGGACACGGCCCGCTTCACGGCGCTGGCCGACCGCCTGGTCGGCCTATACGGCGCCTGCCAGGTGGCGCCCGGGCTGACGGTCGATGGCCGCCTGACCCTGGGGGAAAATCTGGCCGACGTGGGCGGCCTGCAACTAGCGTTCGAGGCCTATCACGCCGCCCTGGCCGAGGGGGAGGCGCCCGTCGTCAACGGCCTGACGGGCGACCAGCGCTTCTTCCTGGCGTTCGCGCAGCTGCGCCGGGGCAAGCGCCGGCCGGAAGCCCTGCGCAACGATGTCGCCAACGATCCCCACACCCCGGACGGCTGCCGCGTGAACCAGGCCGTGCGCAACGTCGACGGCTGGTACCAGGCCTTTGGCGTGGGGCCGGGCGCCCCCCTCTATCTGCGGCCGGAAGACAGGGTGCGGATCTGGTAAGCGCTCAGAGCCGCGAGAAGTCGAAGCGCGGGCGGAAGCCCAGCACGGCGGCGGCACGGCCGGCATCGTAGACGCGGTCCAGCCGAGCCGGCAGGGCCCAGCCCCGGCGGTCGAAAAGGGCCGCCACCCGAGGCAGGCGGGCGCGGATCAGGCCCGCCGCGTCCGTGGCCAGCGCCCCCGCCTCCTCCCGCCGGAAGGGGGTGAGGGCGGAGATGACGAAGGTGCCGGAGACGGTCCCCGCCGCCGCGTGCACATGGGCCGCCGCCGCGTCGGCCATGCTGAGCCCCCGGTGCAGGCGGTAGGCGGCGCGCGCGGGCGGGGCCTCGCGGAAGCAGCGGGCGATGCGCAGGACGGCCAGGCCCCGGGGAAAGACGGACCCAGCCTGGACGCACAGGTCCTCGGCCGCCCGCTTGGTCTGGTCATAGATGTCGCGTGGCCGGACGGGCGTGTCCTCGTCCACCCAGACCAGGCCGCCCGGCGGCGGCACCAGGCTGTGACCGTAGAGGGAGGTGGTGGAGGTGTAGACGACGCGCCCCACCCCGGCCTCGGCCGCCAGGCGCAGCAGCGCCGCCGTCGCCTGGACATTCACGCGGTGAAAATCGGCATCCGGCACCTGGCCCACCTGGGGCGCGTGCAGGGCCGCCACATGGATGACCGCGTCCTGGCCCTCAAGGGCCCGTGCCAGCGCGTCATCATCCGCCACATCGGCCAGGATGGCGGTGGTGGTTTCCGCCCGGATGTCCAGCCCCGTCATCGCCCAACCGCGCGCCAGCCCCCGGCGCACGATGGCGGCGCCCAGCGGGCCGGAGGAACCGGTGACCAGGATGCGCATGCGGTCTTTCCCCAAGGACAGGGGCTCCAAAAAGAAACGGGGGACAGATTTCCCCGTCCCCCGTTTTACCACTGATCGGCCCGAAAGGCTTAGCGGCGCCAGGCCACGACCGTCTGCTGCTGCGTGCCCAGCAGGTCGGAGCCCAGGCGCATGACGTCGCCGGCCTTCAGGTACACCGGCTCCGGCTTCACGCCCATGCCCACGCCCGGCGGGGTGCCGGTGGTGATCAGGTCTCCCGGCTGCAGGGTGATGAAGCGGCTGATGTAGCTGACCAGCGTCGCCACGCCGAAGATCATGGTGTTGGTGTTGCCCGTCTGGCGGCGGGCGCCGTTCACGTCCAGCCACAGATCGATGTTCTGCGGGTCGGCGATCTCGTCCGCCGTCACCAGCCAGGGGCCGACGGGGCCGAAGGTGTCGCAGCCCTTGCCCTTGTCCCAGGTGCCGCCGCGCTCGATCTGGTACTCACGCTCCGACACGTCGTTGACCAGGACGTAGCCGGCCACGTGGCCCAGGGCGTCGGCCTCATCAACGTAGCGGGCGGTCTTGCCGATGACGATGCCCAGCTCCACCTCCCAGTCGCTTTTCACGCTGTCCTTAGGCAGCACGACGTCGTCGTTGGGGCCGTTCAGGCAGCTGATGGCCTTGGTGAACAGCACCGGCTCCTTGGGCAGGGGCAGGTTGGATTCGGCGGCGTGGTCGGCGTAGTTCAGGCCCACGGCCAGGAACTTGGCGATGCCGGTGTAGGGCACGCCCAGGCGCGGGCTGCCGGACACCACCGGCAGACTGGCGATGTCCAGCGCCGCCAGGGCGGCCAGGCCCTCAGCCGACAGCTGGGCGGGACCGATGTCGGCCACATGGCCCGACAGGTCGCGGATCTGGCCGGCGGCGTCCAGCAGGCCGGGTTTCTCCTGGCCCACCGGGCCGTAACGCAGCAGCTTCATGGGGAAGTCCTACCCTTGAATTAGAAGGCGTATGTTAGCGCCCGCAGTTTTCTTCCAACCTGACACCGCTGGCAATGCCGATCCTTTCATGGCGCGGCGGCGGCGCCGGGACTTGACGCCGCAGGTTGGCGGTAAGCCTTGGCGCGCAGGCTCATTGCCCGGTCCGGATGTAGGCCGCCAGGCCTAGGGCCAGATGGTCGTACAGCAGGCGCACCCGGCGGCTGGACTTCAGATCCGGATGCATGACCAGCCAGGTGTCGAGGGTGATGCGCAGGGCGCCGGGCAGCAGGTGCACCAGATCCGGGTCGCGCCGGGCCAGCCCCAGCTGGCAGATGCCAATGCCGATGCCGGCGCGGATGGCGGCCAGCTGCGCCACGTCGCTGTCGGCGCGGAAGGCGAAGCGGTCCCGGCCATAGTAAATCCCCTGGGCGCGCAGCGCCCGGATGGCCGCCGTTTCGGTATCGAAACCAATAAGACTGTGCCGCCCCACGTCTTCCATCGAGGTGGGCGTCCCGGCCCATTCCAGGTAACGGCAGTGGGCGTGCAGGCCCAGGGGGATCACGCCCAGGTGGCGGGCCACCAGCGCGCCCTGCGTGGGCCGCACCATGCGGACGGCGATGTCGGCGTCACGGCGCAGCACATCCTCCATCTCGTTCGACAGCGACACCTCGATCGCCACCTTGGGGTGATCGCGGCGGAAGTCCGCCAGGATGGGGGGCAGCACCTCCACCCCCATCACCTCACTGGCGGTCACCCGCACACTGCCCGCCACCTCATCCGCCGGCCCCGACGCCGTGCGCAGCAGCGCGGCGGCGGCGGCGGCCATCACCTCGGCATGGCCGCGCAGTTCCAGCGCGGTGGCGGTGGGGGTGAGCCCCTGGGGGGAGCGGGTGAAGAGGGCGGCGCCCAGCGCGCGTTCCAACTCCTCCACATGACGGCCGACGCTGGGCTGGGTCAGCCCCAGCACGCGCCCCGCCGCCGACAGGCTGCCCTCACGCAGCACCGCCAGGAAGGAGCGGTAGAGTTCCCAGCCGGGTTCCTGCTTAGTCATAGATTTATGTATATCGGCTCAACGGCATTGCGCAATTCCGTTTAACCCCCCGGCCCGTCACCTTCCTGGCATCGCACTGACGCGGACGGAGGAAAAGATGGCGAAGACGAACGGCAAGACGGTCCTGGTGGTCGGGGCCAAGGGTGGGGTGGGTGGTGCCGTGGCGGCCCGCCTGCTGGTCGATGGCTGGACGGTGAAGGCCCTGGCCCGGGGGCGGGGCGGCCGCGCCGACTTGGCCACCGCCCAATGGATCCAGGGCGACGCCATGAACGCGGCCGACGTGGCCCGGGCCGCCGCTGGCGCGGACGTGATCGTCCATGCCGTGAACCCGCCCGGCTACAAGGACTGGGACAAGCTGGTGCTGCCCATGCTGGACAACACCATCGCCGCCGCCAAGGCCGTCGGCGCCCGCATCGTGCTGCCCGGCACGGTCTATAATTACGGGCCGGACGCCCTGCCCAACCTCACGGAAGACTCGCCGCAGAACCCCGTCACGGTGAAGGGCGGCATCCGCATGGCCCTGGAACGGCGGTTGCGCCAGGCCTCGCAAGAGGGCGCCCGCGTCCTGATCCTGCGTTGCGGCGACTTCTTCGGGCCCCATGCAGGCAACAACTGGTTCGGCCAAGGGCTGGTGAAGCCGGGCAAGGCGGTGACCGCCATTCCCTACCCCGGCCCGCAGGCGGTCGGCCACGCCTGGGCCTACCTGCCCGACGTGGCGGAGACGGTGGCCCGCCTGCTGGCCCGCGAAAGCGAGTTGGCCGCTTTCGAAAGCTTCCACTTCGGCGGCCACTGGCTGGAGCCGGGCGTGGAAATGGCCCGCGCCATCCAGCGCGTGGTTGCGGCGCGCGGCGGCGGCACCCCCAGGATCACCACCTTTCCCTGGTGGCTGGTCACCCTGGCGTCCCCTTTCGTCACTGTGTTCCGCGAAATGCGGGAGATGCGCTACCTGTGGCAGCGGCCGGTGCGGCTGGAGAACGCCAAGCTCAAGGCTTTCCTGGGCGCCGAACCGCACACGCCGCTGGACCAGGCGGTGGCGGTGGCATTGACGGATTTAGGGTGCCTGCCAATGTGACGCAGGGTCCGGGCTGGACAAACGTACCTGCTTTCACCATCAAATTTTTATTGGATACAAAATCCATGGGCAGGAGCAGGGAATGAAAAAGATGGCAGGGGCGAACCGGACGGTGAAATGGGTGGCGGCGGCGCTGGCCGCCGTGCTGATGACCGGCGTGGCGACGACCCACGGCTGGGCCGAGGACAAGAAGGAGAAGGGTGGCGAGGACGGCCCCAAGGCCGGCAAGATCGCGGAACAGATCGAGGCCGCCACCGCCCGCGCGCCCATCGTGGAAACGGCCAAGGGCAGCGCCCACAGCGTCACCATCCACGGGAAGAGCATCCGCTACCAGGCGACGGCCGGCACCCTGACCATCCGGGACGACAACGGCAAACCCACGGCCAGCGTGTTCTACGTCGCCTACACGGCGGAGGGCGCGCCGGCGACCAAGCGGCCCGTGACCTTCCTTTATAATGGCGGGCCGGGGTCCGCCAGCCTGTGGATGCACATGGGCCTGGGGCCGGTGCGCGTGCGCACCAGCGCGCCGGACAACACGCCGCCGGCGCCCTACGTCTATTCCGCCAATGAGGACAGCATCCTGGACAAGACCGACCTGGTCTTCATCGACGCCGTCGGCACCGGCTATTCCCGCCCGCTGGGCGATGCCAAGGACAAGGACTTCTGGGGCGTGGACCAGGACGTGGACGCCTTCGCCCGCGCCATCAACCGTTACGTCACCATCAACAACCGCTGGAACTCCCCCAAATTCCTGTTCGGCGAGTCCTACGGCACCACCCGCTCGTCCGCGCTGGCCAACCGGCTGCAGCAGGATGGCATGGACCTGAACGGCGTGGTGCTGCTGTCGTCCATCCTGAATTACGGCATCCGCCAGCCGGGCTTCGACAACATCTTCGTCTCCTACCTGCCCAGCTACGCCGCCACCGCCTGGTATCACAACCGCATCGCTAACAAGCCCGCCGACCTGCCGGCCTTCCTGCAAAAGGTGCGGGACTACGCGCGCGGCCCCTACACCGTGGCGCTGGCCAAGGGCCAGGACATCACGCCCGAGGAAGAGGACGCGGTGGCCAAGCAGTTGTCGACCTACACCGGCCTGTCGGTCCCCTTCCTGAAGCAGGCCAAGCTGCGCGTCAGCCTGCAGCGCTTCCGCAAGGAGCTGTTGCGCGATGAGGCCAAGACGGTGGGCCGCCTGGACAGCCGCTTCCTGGGCGTGGACATCGATTCCGCCGGCGAGGGACCGGAGTACGACGCCTCCTCCAACGCGGTCACCAGCGCCTTCATCTCCAGCCAGCGCGCCTACATCAACGGCGACCTGGGCTATAAAACCGACCTGGATTACCGCCGCAGCGCCGACGGCGCCATCGGCCAGTGGGACTGGCACCACAAGATCGAGAACCGCCGCATGGAGATGCCGGACGTGGCGCTGGACTTGGCGCAAGCCATGCGCCAGAACCCGCACCTGCAGCTGTTGTCGCTGAACGGCTGGTACGACATGGCGACCCCGTTCTTCGGCACGGAATACGACATCGGCCACATGGAGCTGGAACCGGCGCAGCGCAAGAACGTGACCTTCAAGTATTACCCCTCGGGCCACATGGTCTATCTGAACCCCGACGCGCTGAAGCAGATGATCGCCGACCTGGACGTCTTCTACGACAAGGCGGCCCCGGCCGCGCCGTAAGGCAAACACGGCATCTCGGGCACTAATGCCAACGGCATGAAAACCTCATGCCGTTGGTAGCCCGCGACTGCGGGCGCCGGAGATTTCTGGGGAGCCGGAGGCGGACTGGAAATCGAGGACAAGCCAAGGCCGCGGATGCGGCCGCCCGGGGCTTGAGGCTCCACCAAATAAGTCATGATGTCGCTCCCCAGCGCAACGGGCTGGACAGCGGGCTTGTCATCAAACATCAAACAATTTGATGACAACCCGCAACAGGGAGCGTGGGGATGCGTAAGACGATCGTGGCGTTGACGGCGGTGCTGCTGGCATCCGTCGCCGTGGCCGGATGGGCGGACGACAAGAAGGACAAGGGGGGCGAGGACGACGCGCCCAAGGGCGGCAAGGTGGCGGAGCAGATCGAGGCGGCCACCGCCCGCGCCCCGGTGACCGAGACGGCCAAGACCACGTCCCACACCGTCACCATCAAGGGCAAGAGCATCCGCTATCAGGCGACGGCCGGCACGCTGACCATCCGCGACAATGATGGCAAGCCCACGGCCAGCGTCTTCTACGTCGCCTACACGGCCGAGGGCGCGCCGGCGGCCAAGCGGCCGGTTACCTTCCTCTACAACGGCGGCCCCGGCTCGGCCAGCCTGTGGCTGCACATGGGCTCCTTTGGGCCCGTCCGGGTGCGCACGGCCAGCCCGGACAACAACGCCCCGGCGCCCTATACCTTCACCGCCAACGACGACAGCCTGCTGGACAAGACCGACATGGTGTTCATCGACGCCATCGGCACCGGCTATTCCCGCCCCCTGGGTGAGGCCAAGGGCAAGGATTTTTGGGGGGTGGACCAGGACGTGGACGGCTTCGCCCGCGCCATCAGCCGCTATGTCAGCCTCAACAACCGCTGGAACTCGCCCAAATTCCTGTTCGGCGAATCCTACGGCACCACCCGGTCCGCGGCGCTGTCCAACCGGCTGCAGCAGGACGGCATGGATTTGAACGGCGTCATCCTGCTGTCCTCCATCCTCAATTACGGTATCCTGCAGCCGGGCTATGACGAGGGCTACATCGCCTTCCTGCCCAGCTACGCCGCCACCGCCTGGTACCACAACCGCATCCCCAACAAGCCCGCCGACCTGGCCGCCTTCGTGCAGCAGGCGCGCGTTTTCGCGCGGGGCCCCTACGCCGCCGCCCTGGCCAAGGGCCAGACGATATCGCCGGAGGAGGAGGACGCCGTGGCCAAGCAGCTGGCCACCTTCACCGGCCTGTCGGCGGACTACCTGAAGCGCGCCAAGCTGCGCATCGACCTGTTCCGCTTCCAGAAGGAACTGCTGCGCGACAAGCGGCAGACGGTGGGCCGCTTCGACAGCCGCTTCCTGGGCGTGGACACGGACGCCGCCGGCGAGGGGCCGGAGTACGATCCGTCCGACAGCGCCATCAACAGCGCCTTCGTCTCCAGCCTGCGCGCCTACCTGGCCGGCGACCTGGGCTACAAGACGGACCTGGAGTACCGCCCCGGTTCCGACGAAGCCAACGACCAGTGGGACTGGCACCACAAGGTGCCCAGCGTCGGCAAGCTGGAGGTGCCGGACGTGGCGCTGGACCTCAGCCTGGCCATGCGCCAGAACCCGCACCTGCAGCTGCTGTCGTTGAACGGCTACTACGACATGGCGACGCCATTCTTCAACACGGAGTACGACATCAACCACATGGCGCTGGAGCCGGCGCAGCGGAAGAACGTGACGTTCAAGTATTATCCGTCCGGGCACATGATCTACCTGAACCCGGACGCGCTGAAGCAGCTGGTCGTGGACCTGGACGCCTTCTACGACAAGGCTACCTCGGGCGGCGCATAAGGACGGGCCCCTTCGCCCTGTCCCAACAGCCACTTGCCGGGTGATGGGCTTGGCCCCATCTTCGGTCCATTCCGCCGCCGGCGTTCCCCAGGGGATGCCGGCGGCCAACAACGATGCCAACGAAGATTGGGGGTAAGCGATGCGTTCTGCCGCTCTGGCGCTGGCCGTGATCCTGGGCACCACTTCCCTCGCGGCGGCAGCCCCGCCCCCGCCGGCCACCAGCCCGGCCGCCCCCCTGATCGAACGCGCCAAGTTCTTCGGCAATCCCAGCCGCACACAGGCCAAGCTGAGCCCGGACGGCAAGTGGCTGTCCTGGATCGCGCCGCGCGACGGCGTGATGAACGTCTGGGTGGCCCCGGCCGGCGACCCGGCGAAGGCCAAGGCCCTGACGGCGGAGAAGACCCGCCCCATCCGCCAACATTTCTGGTCGCCCGACGCCAAGATGATCCTGTTCGTCAACGACAAGGGCGGCGACGAGAACTTCGTGCTGTACGGCGTGAATGTCGTCACCGGCGAACAGCGCACCCTGACGCCGCAGGAAAAGACGCGCGTGGACATCGTCGGCACCAGCCGGCACATCAAGGGCCGCATCCTGGTGGGCCTGAACAACCGCGACCCCAAGTGGTTCGACGTCTACAGCCTGGACCTGCCCACGGGCAAGCTGACCCTGGTGTTCAAGAACGAGGGTTATGCCGGCTTCGTCGCGGACGAGTCCCTGAAGCTGCGCCTGGCCGCCAAGTCGCGGCCCGACGGCGGTTCCGACTATTTCCGCATGGCCGGCGGCAAGGTCGACGCGACACCCGTGGCCAGCGTGGGGCTGGACGACAGCCTGACCACCGCGCCCGCCGGCTACACCGATGACGGCAAGACCCTGTACTGGATCGACAGCCGCGACCGGGACACGGCCGCCCTGATCGCCCAGGACGCGGCCACCGGCGCCACCCGCATCGTGGGGCAGAGCCCCAAGGCCGACATCAGCGAAACCCTGGCCGACCCCAAGACGGGTGTGGTCCAGGCCTATGCCGTGACCTACCTGCGCACCGAATGGACGGCGCTGGATCCCAAGATCGGCGCCGACCTGGATTACCTGAAGGCCCAGTTGAAGGGCGACGTCCACGTCACCAGCCGCACCGACGACGACAGCGCCTGGACCGTGGTGGTGGACCCGGTGACGGCGCCGGCGGCCACATACCGCTATGACCGCGCGGCCCACACCCTGACCAAGCTGTTCGTCAACCGGCCGGAGCTGGAGGGCGCGGAGCTTGCCGCCATGCATCCGGTGGAAATCAAGGCGCGCGACGGCCTGACGCTGGTCTCCTACCTCACCCTGCCGGCGGGCGCCGACGGCAAGGGTGACGGCCACCCCGACCAGCCCCTGCCCCTGGTGCTGTTCGTCCATGGCGGGCCCTGGGCGCGCGACGGTTACGGCTATAACGGCTATCACCAGTGGCTGGCCAACCGGGGCTATGCCGTGCTGTCGGTCAACTATCGCGGCTCCACCGGCTTCGGGAAGAACTTCATCACCGCCGGCAACCTGCAATGGGGCCGCAAGATGCACGACGACCTGATCGACGCCGTCGACTGGGCGGTCAAGCAGGGCATCACCACCAAGGACAAGGTGGCCATCATGGGCGGGTCCTACGGCGGCTACGCCACCCTGGCCGGCCTGACCTTCACCCCCGACGCCTTCGCCTGCGGCGTGGACATCGTGGGACCCAGCAACCTGGCCACCCTGCTGAAGACCATCCCGCCCTATTGGGAGGCGGGCAAGCAGCAGTTCTACAAGCGCATGGGCGACCCCACGACGGAGGACGGCCGCCAGCTGCTGCATGACGCCTCCCCCCTGTTCAAGGCGGCGGACATAAGCAAGCCGCTGCTGATCGGCCAGGGCGCCAACGACCCCCGCGTCAACCAGGCGGAATCGGACCAGATCGTGAAGGCGATGAAGGAAAAGAACATCCCCGTCACCTACATCCTGTTCCCCGACGAGGGCCACGGCTTCGCCCGGCCGGAGAACAACATCGCCTTCAACGCCGCCGCCGAACAGTTCCTGGGCGCCTGCCTGGGCGGCCGGGCGGAACCCTTCGGCACCGCCTTCAAGGGCTCCAGCATCACCGTGCCGGATGGGGCGCAGTTCACGCCAGGGCTGCAGGCGGCGCTGGCGGCGAAGTAAGCGCGAAACGGGACAAGGGTGTGGCGGGTATGATGGAGGATAGGGCACGGGCGCATCGGATGGGCATGGCGGCGGCCCTGCTTCTCTTCCTGTCCCTGCCGGCGGCGGCGCAGACCGCCGCCGACACGCCCGCCGCCAACCCGCCCGCTGCCAACCCGCCCGCCGCCAACGACAGCCCAACCACCGTCACCATCACCGGCAACCGCTTCACCGTCGAGACGCTGACCCGGGCGACGGAAGGCTTCGTCCAGGACCATGGCCACCCCTCCCCCGGCTGAACCAGCTGACCCGGTGGGAGCGTCCCGTCTGTCCGGAGGCGATCAACGTGCCGGCCGACGTGGCCACCTTCCTCACCACCCGCATCAAGACGGTGGCGGGCCAAGTGGGCGCGCCGACGCGGGAGGGCTGCAAGCGCGACATCGAGATCATCTTTTCCGACAAGCCCCAGGCCGTGATGGACGCCGTCGCCGACAAACGGCCCTTCCTGCTGGGCTATCACTTCGTCAACCAGACCAAGACCGTGAGCAAGGTCACCCAGGCCATCCAGGCCTGGTACGTGACAGCCGTGCGCGACGGCGCGGTCACCGTGGTGGACGACCCCTATTACGCCTCAGGCATGCGTTCCGACGATCCCTTGAAGGACCAGTTCCACGGCAACGGCGGCAGCCGGCTGTCCCACGACATGGCCAGCGTCTTCGACAACATCGTCGTCATCGTGGACACCACCAAGATCGAGGGGGAGACGTTCGGCAGCTTGGCCGACTATCTGGCCATGCTGGTCCTGGCCCAGCCCGCCAGCGCCGTGGGCCAATGCAACCCCCTGCCCAGCATCCTGAGCCTGTTCACGGACGCCTGCCCGTCCGCGCAGCGGATCCGGGCGCTGAGCCCGGCGGACAAGGCCTATCTGGAAGGGCTCTATTCCATACCCCCGGACGCGGTGGGCAGCCTGCAACGCGCCACCATCGCCACCCACATGCTGGACAGCCTCAAGTTCAGCGCCCTGGCCCCGGACGGCCGGACAGCAGCGGCGAAGTAAGACCCGCGACGCCCCCGGCGCCTACGGCTGTACGCCAGCGGCCGGCATGGCGCCAAGCCGCCCCTGCCAAAAGCGCCTAACGATATTGTTAAAATCGATGTTGCGATCGTTTCTCATTATCAGTATCAGGATGCCCAGCCCACCCTGACTGAATAATGGAATCACGATGAAAAAGTGCGCCGTGTCGATGCTCGCCCTGTTGGCGGCGATGCAGGCCCCGTTGCGGGCCGAGGCCACGGAGGCGATGGACACCGCCGTGGACACGACGACAGCCGCCACCGACACCGGCCAGGAAAAGGCCCTGGACGACATCGTCGTGACCGGCACGCAGGCCCCCTCCTTCAAGGCGGAGGTGGTGCAGGTCGGCGCCTTCCGGAACCAGTCGCTGCTAGACACGCCGCTGACGGTCGCCATCCTGCCGCGCGCCCTGCTGGACGCGCAGGGGGCGCACGGGCTGGACGACGCGCTGCGCAACACGCCCGGCGTGACGCAGCAATCCACCAGCCCCCTGACCAGCAACAACTTCGTCTCGCGCGGCGTGCTGATGAACGCCCGCACCAATTACCGACTGAACGGGTCGCTGCCCATCATCAACCTGGGCCCCATCCCCATCGAGAACAAGCAGCGGGTCGAACTGCTGAAGGGCGTGTCGGCGCTCTATTACGGCATCAGCACGCCGTCGGGCATCGTCAACGTGGTGACCAAGCGGGCGGGGTCCGACCCCGTCACCAGCTTCACCCTGAACGGCGACAACAACGGCAGTTTCGGCAGCGGCTTCGACATCGGGCGGGAATTCGGCGATCACAACGAATACGGCGCCCGGGTCAACGGCTACGCCTCGCGCATCGGCACGCCGGTGAACGACGTGGACGGCCGGCGCTGGCTGATGAGCGGCGCCTTCGACTGGCGCGCCACCGAGCGCCTGACCTTCAAGCTGGATGCCGAATACTACCGCCGCGAAATGGATGAGCCGGGCGGCATCACGCTGCCCACCGCCGTGGGCGCCAAGGGCGGCAACGGCGGTACCATCATCCTGCCGTCCATCCCCGATCCCAGCCTGCGCTTCGCCCCGCTGAACGCGCCCTACAACACCTGGGCCACCAACGTGGTGGGCCGCGCCGACTACGCCATCACCGACGACTGGTCGGCCCGGGCGGAGTTCGGCGTCGCCTCCACCCGGCGGCAGCGCACCATCGCCAACCTCGGCGGCGTCAACCTGGCCACCGGCGCCGGCACCGTGACCGGCACCTACACGCCCGATCAGGAATACCGCAACCAGAACCTGCGGCTGGAGGTGTCCGGCAAGCTTGACACCGGCCCCATCAGCCATGAGTTGCTGGTGGGCTTCAGCCGCAACCGCCAGACCCAGGAGGACCAGCACCAGCAGTCCTACGTCGGGGTGAAGCAGAACCTGTACGATCCCGTGGACGTGGCCTACGACACGCTGAAGTTCACCACCACCCGCCTGCTGGCCGGCAGCGTGAACATCGACACCGGCGGCTATGTCATGGACATGGCCCACCTGGGCGACCATTGGCTGCTGATCGCCGGCGCCCGCTATGTCGACTACGACACCAGCTCGGCCGCCAGCAACTACGCGGTTCAGACGGTCACCCCCACAGCTGGCCTGGTCTACAAACTGACGCCCAAGTCCAGCCTGTACGCGACCTATATCGAGGGGCTGGAGAGCGCCGGCACGGCGCCGGACGGCACCACCAACGCCGGCAGCATCCTGAACCCCATCGTCAGCAAGCAGGTGGAGGTTGGCGGCCGCATGGAAGTGGGCGGCGCCATGATGTCGCTGGCCTGGTTCCATATCGACCGGGGCCTGGCCTACACCGACATCCACAACACCTACGTCCTGAACGGCCAAGCCATCCACCAGGGCGTCGAAGCCTCCGTCCAGGGCGAGGTGCTGCCCGACCTGTCGATCATGGTCAGCGGCCAGTACCTGAACGCCCTGCAGGAGAATACCGGCAGCGTCTACCAGGACGGCAGGCGGGTGGAGAACACGCCCCGCTGGTCCGGTTCCATCTTCGCGGAATACCATCCGGACTTCCTGGACGGCGTGGGCCTGAACGCCGGCGTCTACTACACCGGCGACCGCGCGGCGGATGCGCAGAACCGCGCCACCCTGCCCGCCTACACGACGCTGAGCCTGGGCGCCAGCTACAAGACCCAGGTGCAGGGCAATGGCCTGACCCTGCGCGTCAACGCCGACAACGTGACCAATGAGCGCTACTGGGCCACCGGCGGCCCCACGCTCTACTCGGGCATGCCGGCCACCGTGCGCTTCTCGGCGAGTTTGGATTTGTAAGTTGTAGGTGTTCGTTTTCCTCAAGCGCCGGCAGGCCCATCCGGGCCTTTGGCTGTCCTCGTTCCGCTCCTGCGGTGCTCACTCCGGCGCCCGCCGTCGCGGGCTACCGATGACGGGAGTATCCCTCCCGTCATCGGCTTTGTTGAGCGAGCGACCAAAGATTGTCGCCAACGCCCCGGCATCGACCCTTTGATGCCAGGGCATGGCCGCCCTTGAAATTTCATGAGCGTGTTCGCTTGACACGCCGCCCGGATGCCGCTTTTATCCTGCGCATCATGACCGACACCGCGACCACCCTGCTGCTTCTTATGAACCCGGCCTCCTGAGAGGACCGGGGATTTCGTCATAAGTTTGCGCAAGGTTCGTGAGTATCCAAATGTCGTGTCGCACCGCCCCGTTGATGGGCCTCTCTGACAAAGCCAAAGCCGCCCCCAGCGCCCCCGCGCCGCGCCTGCTCCTTATCGGCGGTCGCCGGGCCTGACGGCCATCCGGCGGCTGTAGATCTGGCCGTATTCACCTTCCCCGACTGAATACATTGCAGCAGAGACGCCCTGACCATGTTGCGCGACCCCTCCACCAAGTACCGCCCCTTCGCCCATGCCGACCTGCCCGACCGCACCTGGCCGTCCCGCGCCATCACCCGGGCGCCGCGCTGGCTGTCCACCGACCTGCGTGACGGCAACCAGGCCCTGATCGACCCCATGGACGCGGAGAAGAAGCAGCGCTTCTTCGACATGCTGGTGAGGATCGGCTTCAAGGAGATCGAGGTCGGCTTCCCCTCCGCCTCGCAGACGGAATTCGATTTCGTCCGCGGCCTGGTGGAAGGCGGCAAGGTCCCCGACGACGTCACCATCCAGGTGCTGACCCAGGCGCGGCGCGACCTGATCGAGCGCACGTTCGAAAGCCTGCGCGGCGCCCCCCGCGCCATCGTCCACATGTACAACGCCATCTCCCCCGCCTGGCGCCGCATCGTCTTCGGCATGGACCGGGCCGGCATCAAGGACATCGCCGTCAAGGGCGTGACCATCCTGCGCGAACAGGCGGAGAAGTATCCCGAGACCGACTGGATTTTCGAATACTCGCCCGAGACCTTCAGCACGGCGGAGCCCGACTTCGCCCTGGAGGTGTGTGAGGCGGTGCTGGACGTGCTGCAACCCACGCCGGACAAGCCCGTCATCCTGAACCTGCCGGCCACGGTGGAGGCCGCCGGCCCCCACATCTACGCCGATCAGATCGAGCGGTTCTGCCGCCAGATCAGCCGCCGCGACAGCGTCGTCATCAGCGTCCACCCGCACAACGACCGGGGCACCGGCGTGGCGGCGGCGGAACTGGCGGTGCAGGCCGGCGCCGACCGTGTCGAGGGCTGCCTGTTCGGCAATGGGGAGCGCACGGGCAATGTCGATCTGGTGACCCTGGGCCTGAACCTGTACACCCAGGGCGTGGATCCGGGCCTGGACTTCTCCGACATCCAGTCCGTCGTGCAGACGGTGCAGTACTGCAACCAGATTCCGGTGCACCCCCGCCACCCCTATGCCGGCGAACTGGTGTTCACCGCTTTCTCCGGATCGCACCAGGACGCCATCAAGAAGGGCTTCGCGGCGCAGGCCGGCCGCAACGACCAGATCTGGGACGTGCCCTATCTGCCCATCGATCCCACCGACCTGGGCTGCGGCTATGAGGCGGTCATCCGCGTCAACAGCCAGTCGGGCAAGGGCGGCATCGCCTGGGTCCTGGAACAGGACAAGGGCCTGAAGCTGCCCCGCCCCCTGCAGATCGACTTCAGCCGCGTGGTCCAGGGCTATGCCGACGAGACCAGCCGGGAGATGACCGCCGCCGACATCTGGACCATCTTCCAGGACACCTATTGCCTGACCGGCCTGCAGCGCTTCGAACTGATCGACTACCAGGAGACCGGCGCCGCCGGCAGCCGGGAGCGCATGTTCGTCGGCCGCATCAGCGTGGGCCGGGAGGAGCGTAGCGTGAGCGGCCGGGGCAACGGCCTGCTGTCCAGCGTGCTGGCCGCGCTGAAGGCCGATTGCGGCGTGGACCTGGACATCGTCGATTACCAGGAACACGCCATCGGCCACGGCGGCGACGCCCGCGCCGCGGCGTACGTCGAGTGCCGCACCGGCGATGGCCGCAAGGTCTTCGGCGTGGGCATCGACACCGACGTCGCCACCGCCTCCGTCCGCGCCGTGCTCAGCGCCGCCAACGGGGCGGGCTGACATCACCGGCTGACATCCTGGGCTCAGGGCCGTCCCGTATGTGGACGGCCCTGGCCCGGCGCCCGTGCGAAGTCGATGAAGGCGCGCAGGGCGGCCGGCAGGTGCCGGCGGCTGGGGTAATAGAGGAACAGGCCGGGGTAATAGGGGCACCAGTCTTCCAACACCCGCACCAGGCGGCCGGACGCGACCAGGTCGGTCACGCGGGCGTCGAACACATAGGCCAGGCCCGTGCCGGCCAAGGCGGCGTCCACCATCAGGTCCTGGTCGCTCAGGGTCAAGGGGCCGTCGACCTCCACATCCAACGCCACGCCCGCCCGCTCGAATTCCCAGCGATACAGCGCGCCGCTGAGGAAGCGGTAGCGAATACAGGGCTGGGCCCGAAGGTCATGGGGGCTGGCCGGCACCGGATGGCGTTCGAAATACCCGGGTGATCCCACCACGGCGAAGCGCTGGCGCGGTCCCAGCGGCAGCGCGATCATGTCGCCGGCGATGCTTTCGCCGAAGCGCACCCCGGCATCGAAACCACCGGCCACCACGTCGACCAGCGCGTCGTCCACCACCATCTCCACCCGCACGTCGGGGAAGGCCGCCAGAAAGCGCAGCACCAGGGGCAGCAGCACAAGGCGCGCCGCCGCCTGCGACGCGTTCAGGCGCAGGGTGCCGACAGGCTGGCCCCGCAGGCTGTTCAAATCCTCGATGGCGTCGTGGATGTCCAGGAAGGCCGGCCGGATGCGGGTGTACAAGCGCTCCCCCGCCTCGGTCAGGGCGACGCTGCGCGTGGTGCGGTTCACCAGGCGCAGATCCAGCCGTTCCTCGATAGCGCGCAAAGCGTGGCTGAGGGCGGACGGTGTCACGCCCAGTTCCACCGCTGCCTTGCGGAAGCTGCGATGGGTGGCGATGGCCAGGAAGACGGACAGCTCCGCCGGATCGATGCGCTTCATGGGTCGGCATTATTGATGAAATAATCTCATCAGGACAACGCGAATTCCCAGCATTAATTCACCAGCGACACGGCGCTAGCTTTTCCCTCGTCAGCCGGTGGCGATGGGCCCCGGCCCCCAAAAAGCGAAGGAGAGCATCATGCGTGTCTGGTTCATCACCGGGGCGTCCCGGGGCTTCGGCGCCTTGATCACCGAACAGGCCCTGGCCGCCGGCGACGCCGTGGTCGCCACCGCCCGCGACCCGTCCGCCATCACCGCCCGCCTGGGTGACCACCCCCGCCTGCTGGCCGCCAAGCTGGACGTGACCGACGAGGCGCAAACCCAGGCGGCGGTGGAACAGGCCATCAAGACCTTTGGCCGCATCGACATCCTGGTGAACAACGCCGGCTACGGCCTGCTGGGCGGAGTCGAGGAAGCCAGCGGGACGGAGGTGGAACGCCTGTTCGCCACCAACGTCTTCGGCCTGCTGGCCGTGACCCGCGCCGTGCTGCCCCACATGCGCCGCCAGCGCTCGGGCCGCATCATCAACGTGTCGTCCATCGGCGGTTATCAGTCCTTTATCGGTTGGGGCCCCTACTGCGCCACCAAGTTCGCGGTGGAGGGCCTGACCGAGGCGCTGGCGCTGGAGGTCGCCCCCTTGGGCATCCACGCCACGGTGGTGGAACCCGGTTTCTTCCGTACCGACTTCCTGGATGACCAGTCGCTGTCGCGTACCAAGGTGCAGATCGCGGACTATCACGCCACGGTGGGCGGCATGCGCGACTTCGCCGCCGGCGCCAACCATGCCCAGCCGGGCGACCCGGCCCGCCTGGCCCAGGCCATCATCGCCCTGGCCAACGCGCCCCAGCCGCCCGTGCGCCTGCCCCTGGGCAGCGACACGGTGGCGGCCATCGAGAAGAAGAACGCCTTTGTCGCCGCCGAACTGGCGCAGTGGCGGGACGTGGCGCTGTCCACCGATTTTCCGGCCGGCGCGTGACCCCTCCACCAGGGCGGCGCCACCACCGGCCCAGCCGCTATTGCCCCTGGTCGCTGGCGAACTGCCGGGCACAAAGTCCTTGCGGATGCCAGTCCTGGATCAGGGTGGTCGGCGGCTGGGCCGCATCGTGCAGGATCAGGGCGAAGCCCCGACGCGGTATCTGGCCAATGGCCATCAGCAACATGGGCGGGCCGCCCTCGATGACCAGGCTGTTGCCCGGTCCCCGCTCCTGCCGTGCACCGGCCGGCGTCTCCAGGCACGTATCCCCGGTCAGCGCATAGAAAGCCTCCGGCCCCGAATGCACGTGCAAGGGCGCGGTCATGCCGGGCGTGAAGACCGAACGCAAATATTCCGCCGAATAGGAAGCGGCGGAGGTCACCGGCAGGGGCCCGATGTCCGCCACGTGCGTACCACCCTGCGGGGGCCGCCATCCTCTCCCTTCGATGGTGAACAGCCAGACCTTGCCGAAGGCCGCGACCACGCTGCCCGTCTTGCTGGCCGCCGCCTCCGCCGCCGCCTTGGATGGGAAGGTGTCCAGGTGCCAATAAATGTCGCCCTCCGGCAAGGCGGCGATGTTCTGATGGGCCATCAGGCAGGCGGGGCCGGCCGCTTCCTCCACACCGCAAGGCCGGGCGGTCGCCTGTCCGAAGGCGGGACCAGCCACCAGCATGGCGGCGACAACGGCCCCGACAGCATATGCTTTGCCCATAAGCCACTCCCCTCAATGGATGGCGCAGCATGTCCATCCCAAAGGCGGTGGCGCAACGTCTCCGGGTAGATACAACTTTTCGTGAGGCCGTGAGTCGTGCGAAGGGTGGGCAGGTGGTGGCGCCGTGCAGACGGCCCCTGCCCCACCGCCCGCTGCCCCCCGCCCCCTGCCCGCTTACGCCGCGCCCTTCGCCGCCTTGGCGGCGGTGAAGCGGTTGACCGGCACGTCCAGCCCCAGGTTGTCGCGGAAGGTTTCGCCGTCGTACTCCCGACGCAGCAATCCACGCTCTTGCAGGATGGGCACCACCGTGTCCACGAACACGTCCAGCTGCCGGGGCAGCGCCTCGAAGAAGACGAAGCCGTCGGCGGCCTTGGCCTCCTGCCACTGCTGGAACTTGTCCGCCACCTGTTCCGGCGTGCCGACGAAGTTGCCGCGCGGGGTGGCGAAGCGCTGGGCCACCTGGCGCAGGGTCAGGCCGTCGCGCCGGGCGGCGCTGACGATCTTCAGCACGCTGCTCCGGTTGCTGTTGAGGCCCACGGCCGTCACGTCCGGGAAGGGCGCGTCCAGGTCGTACTGGCTGAAGTCATGGTCGTTGAACGGCCGGCCCAGCATGGACAGGGCGTTCTCGATGGAGACCAGGCTGGCCAGTTCCTGGTACTTCGCCTCGGCCTCCGCCTCGGTGGCGCCCACCACCGGCGCCACGCCCGGCAGGATGAAGACCTTGTCCGGGTCACGGCCGAAGCCGGCGGCCCGCGCCTTCACGTCGGCGTAGTAAGCCTGCGCCTCCGCCAGTTCGTCCTGGCCGACGAAGATGGCGTCGGCGTGCTTGGCGGCGAAGTTCTTGCCGTCCTCGGACGCGCCGGCCTGGAAGATGACCGGCTGGCCCTGTGGGCTGCGGGCGATGTTCAGCGGCCCCTTCACCTGGAAGAATTCACCCTTGTGGTCCAGGGTGTTGAGCTTCTTCGGGTCGAAGAAGACGCCGCTGTCCTTGTCATGGACCAGGGCATCATCCTCCCAGCTGTCCCACAGCCCCTGGACCACGTCCAGGTATTCCGCCGCCAGGCGATAGCGCTGGTCGTGGGCCAGGTGCTGGGCCTTGCCGTAGTTGGCGGCACTGCCCTCCAGCCAGCTGGTAACCACGTTCCACCCGGCCCGGCCACCGCTGATATGATCCAGCGAGGCGAACTGGCGGGCCACGTTGTAGGGCTCGCTGTAGCTGACCGTCAGGGTGCCGACCAGGCCGATATGGCTGGTGGCGCCCGCCAGCGCCGACAGGATGGTCAGCGGCTCGAACCGGTTCAGGTAGTGGGGGCTGGACTTCTCGGTGATGTAGACGCTGTCGGCCACGAACAGGAAATCGAACTTGCCCCGCTCCGCCACCTGCGCTTGGCGCTTGTAGAAGGCGAAATTGGTGCTGGCGTCCGGCTGGGCGTCGGGGTGGCGCCAGTCACCCCAGGTGCGCCCCACGCCATGAAGGATGAAGCCCAATTTCAACTGCTTGCCCATGATCGCCTCCGTAAGATCGAAGCGGCCAGCATCCAAGCGGGACCGGCGCCACACAAACGAGTCTTCTCAAAGAGACCGTTGAGTGGCGCCGGAACCAATACTGTTCCCTCAAGCGGCGGGCGCGGGCATCCGCCCGCTTGCCTCATCCTCGATTTCCAGTCCGCTACGCTCCCCGAAAATCTCCGGCGGCCCCGTCGGGGCCTACAGCGGCACAAGCCGCTGGGTCAGAACTTCTCGACCCACGGGCGCAGTTCCACCTCCCAGGTCCAGGCGCTGCGGTGCTGATTGTGGATGTGCAGGTATTCCCGGGCGATGGCGTCAGGGTCCAGCCACTTGTCCGCCGGCCCCTCCTCCCCCGGTTTGGACCAGCTGCTGGCCACGCCACCGTCGATGACGAAATGGGCGACGTGGATGTTCTGCGGCGCCAACTCGCGCGCCAGGCTCTGCGCCATGCCGCGTAAGGCGAACTTTCCCATGGCGAAGGGGGTGGAGCCCGCCATGCCCTTCACGCTGGCGGTGGCGCCGGTCAGCAGGATGCTGCCCCGGCTCAGCACGCGCATGCGCACCGCCGCGGCCTGGGCCACCAGGAAACCGGCGTAGGCGGAGACGCGCAGGGACTCCAGCACCTGGGCGGGGTCCAGGTCCTGCACCGGTCCGCGCGCGCGGGCGCTGGCGTTGAACACCACCAGCTCCGGCACGCCCAGGTCGGTGTCGACCCGTTCGAACAGGCCGGCCACCGCCTCGGGCTCGGCGGCATCGACGGCGTAGGCCCGGGCCCCCGTTTCCGCCACCAGGTCGGCCAGCTTGTCCGTGTTCCGCGCGGCCAGGGCCACGCCATACCCCTCCGCCGCCAGCAGGCGGGCCAGCGACGCGCTGATGCCCTTGCCCGCGCCGACGATCAGCGCCGATTTCCCGCTCATGACGCGTACTGCGCTTCGCCGTTGCCGAAGGACCAGTTCTCCTTGGGCACCTCGACCAGGTTGATGAACACGTCCTCGCGCCGCAGGCCCAGGCGGGCGTGCAGGCCATCGGCCACCGCCTTGTAGAACGCCTTCTTCACCTCCAGCGTGCGCCCCTGGTTCAGGGTGATTTGGATGATCACCGTGTCGCGGGTGCGATGAATGCCCAGATAGGTGGGGTCGGCCACGAAGTCGCTGTCACCATGTTCGGTGATGATCTGGAAACGGTCGTCCTTGGGCACGTTCAGGGTGCTGAGCATGGCCTCATAGATCACCTCCCCGATTGTGTGGCGGTATTCGGCGGACTTGCCTTTGACCAGGTCGATACGGGCGAGCGGCATGGGGTGTTCCTCCGGTTGTGGCCAATCCCTGGATGGGATCTCCAAACGCGAGCATGCCGCATTTATGGGTAATTGCCCATATAATCGTTGACAGCGTCACCTCGGGCGCGCCTGATACGCTGGCGCCCGTTTCCACCAGGACCGTTCATGCCTGACACCACCCCCCTCGCCATCGATCCGTCCGAACCCACGCAGTGCAACTGCGCCGCCTTGCGCCAGGCCTCCCGCCGCCTGACCAAGTTCTATGACGCGGCCCTGGCACCCACGGGCCTGGGCATCAACCAGTACTCCATCCTGTCCCGCCTGAACCGCCACGGGCCCAGAAGCATCCAGGATCTGGCGGCCCTGCTGGCCATGGACCGCTCCACCCTGGGGCATCTGCTGCGTCCGTTGGAGAAGCGCAACCTGGTGCGCCTGACCATCACGCCGGCGGACAAGCGCCGCCGGGTGCTGGTGCTGACGGCGGAGGGGCGGGATCTGATCGCCCAGGCCCAGCCGCTGTGGACGGCGGCGCAAGCGCGGTTCGAGCACGCCTTCGGCAGCGACAACGCCCTGACCCTGCGCACTGTGCTGCGCCAGGTGGAAACGGCCGAACTGGCGGAACCGGCCGAGTAAAGCCACCAGTCCTGACCAGTTGTGATTAAATAAAATGCCATGTAATTGATAGCAAGATAGCGGCGGAACGCCGCAGCGCACCGGCATGCGACAGGATACAAGGTTAACGGGGGTGGCAATTGGACAGGTGCACCCCATGTCCTTCTCTCATAAAGGGGTATCTCTTGTGGGAAATGGATAGGGACCCCAGCGCAATCCGCTTCAGGAGCCGCCATGCCGCGTCTTGTCGACCTTTCCTTGCGCACCCGTATAGTCTCGGCCTTCGCTTTGGTCTTGCTGGTGACCTTGGGCCTGGGGCTGTTCGCCCTGGAGCGCCTGTCCCGCATCGAGGCGGCCGCCGCCGACCTGGGAACCGACGCCCTGCCCTCCATCGTCGCCAGCAACGAATTGCTACAGGGCGTGCTGGAGGCCCGGCGCTTCCAGCAAGGCATGCTGCTGACCACCGACGACGCGGCGCGGGCCGAGCAGGAAAAGACCGTGACCCAGGAGTTGGACCGCGTGGCCAAGGGCCGCCGGGCCTACGACCCGCTGATCACCATCGAACGACCGCAGATGGACCAGTTCGATACCCTGTGGCCGCGATTCCTCGCCTCGTCCACCCAGGTTATCGACGCCCTGCACAAGGGCGACCGGGAAACGGCGCTGAAGCTGTACGCCGGCGAGAACCGGGACCAGACGCGCGCCCTGGTCAAGGTGCTGACGGACGCGGCGGACCTGAACTACCGCGCCGGCCAGGACGCCTACGCCCTGCTGAACCACACCACCGGCATCTCGCGCCTGGGCACGCTGCTGGCGCTGGCCGTTGCGCTGGCCGTGGCCTTTGCCGCCGGCGCCGTCACGGTGCTGACCACCGGGCGGCCCACCCGTCAGCTGACGGCGGTCATGACGCGCTTGAGCCAGCGGCAGCTGGACACCGCCATCCCCGGCGCCGACCGCCAGGATGAGATCGGCGCCATGGCGCGCGCCGTCCAGGTGTTCCGCGACGGCCTGGTGGAGGCCGAGCGCCTGGCCGCCGAACAGCGGGAGGCGGAGGCGGCCAAGGCCCGCCGCGTCGCCGCCATCGACAGCCTGGTCGGCGACTTCGACCGGCAATCCTCCCACATCCTGCACCAATTCAGCGGGGCGGCCGCCGAACTGGACACCGCCGCGCAGAGCATGTCCGGCGTGGCGGAGGAGACCAACCGCCAGTCGGCCAGCGCCGCCGCCGCCGCGGACCAGACCACCGCCAACGTCCAGACCGTGGCCGCCGCGGCGGAGGAGATGGCGGCCAGCATCGCCGAGATCAACCGCCAGGTGGTGCACGCCCAGGCCATCGCCAGCCGCGCCAGTCAGGACGCGCGCGAGACCATGGCCACAGTCGCCGGGCTGACCGACGCCACCCAGCGCATCGGCGAGGTGGTGACCCTGATCCAGACCATCGCCGAGCAGACCAACCTGCTGGCGCTGAACGCCACCATCGAGGCCGCGCGCGCCGGGGAGGCCGGCAAGGGCTTCGCCGTCGTGGCGGCGGAGGTGAAGGGCCTGGCCAACCAGACGGCCAAGGCGACGGGGGACATCGCCGCCCAGATCACGGCGGTGCAGCAGGTGTCACTCCGCACCTCCACCGCCATCCAGGCCATCGGCGCGGTGATCGAGGAGGTGAACGGCATCTCCACCTCCATCGCCGCCGCCATGGAACAGCAAGGCGCCTCAACCACGGAGATCAGCCGCAACGTGGGCCAGGCCGCCACCGGCACCCAGGGGGTCGCCGATGCCCTGGGGGCGGTGACGGAGGCCGCCGGCCAGGCCGGCGTCGCCGCCACCCAGGTGCTGGGCGCCGCCCACGACCTGTCGGAACAGTCCGGCGTGCTGCAGACCCACGTCAGCCGCTTCCTGGCCGCCATCAAGGCGGCTTGAGGCGGCCCCCGGCGCCGGACGCCCGCAGTAGCGGTCTACCTCGGTGCAATGAGAAAGGCCGGCGGGAGCTCCCCCTCGCCGGCCTTTTCCTTCGCACCTCAGGGCAAGGGCACGGTGTTGTTGGCCAGGGTCAGCTCCGGCTGGTCAAGCGCCACCCGCACGCTGGCGCCTTGGGCCTTGAAGCCCCGGGGCAGGGGCAGCGTCACCTCCACCGTGCGCGGCACCAGGTCCAGGGGCGCGGGCAGCGCCGGCACGGATGCCGTGGCCACCACCGTGCCAGCGGCATCGACCAGCGACAGGGTGCCGGCCGGCGCGTCCGCCCCGCCCAGGCTGTGCACGGTGGCCTGCAGCACGCCCTTTTCCACCCGCACGTCGTCACGGCCGATGCCGATGTCCGGCCGGGCTTCCGTCGGCGTGGTCGCCTGGTCCAACGAGAACTCCAGCACCGTGGTCTGGTGCGGCTGGAACACCACGTCCACGCCGGCGCTGCGTTCCAAGTCCACGGTCTGGCGGGCGGTGGCGCCGGTGATGCTGTCGCCACCCTCGGTCGCGGTACCGCTGGCCATGTGCCAATGGCCGGCGGTGACGTTCCAGGTGGTCATGCGCGCCGCCTGCGGCCGGTCGGACAGGTTGTAGGCCACCACCTTGAAATGGTCGCGCGTGGCGCCGGGCAGCAGGATGGCCACCTGCTCCGCCCCGTCCGGCTCGGCGAAGCGCCAGCTGACGGTGTGGCCGGGGTAAAGGTAGTTGCGCCGCAGGGCCACGCCGCCCAGCCGTTCCCGTTGCAGGACGTCGCTGGGCAGATCCACCCGGTCGGACCACCAGTGCCCTTCGGTGTTCATATAGAACGTCTGCGACTTGGACTGGATGGCGGCGGCGTGCAACTCCTCCAGCCAATGCGTGTCGCCCGTCATCTGCCAGGCGATGTAGGGGGCGAAGCCGCTGTCGCCCCTGAGGCTGGCAGGGCCGGCCTTGTCCGCCTTGGCGGTCATGGCCCGGCCCCAATCGTCACGGCGGCCCAGCACGTCGATGGCGTTCTCGTTCAGCTCATCGATGGCGCGGGGGCCCGCCTGGGCCACGCGCGACAGGATGGGGCCCAGGTACTTGGCGTCGCCGGTCCAGCGGTAGCTGGCCCAGAAGGTCTGCATCGCCCCCACCTCCCCCACCGCCTTGGCAAGGTCCCCGTCCCGTTCCGCGTCCGTGCGCCAGTTGATCTCCGCCGGGTAAGACACGGTGCCATCCTTCCCGCCCGGCTTGCCATGGGCTAGGTAGCCGTCGGCCAGGCCCTGGATCAGGGCGCGGGCCTTGGGGTTGGCGTTGTAGACGCCCATCAGGATGGCGGGATGGGTGATCATGAAGGAATGGGGCTTCTGCCATTCCCACGGGCCCTCGCGATAGGCCTGGGTGCCGCTGAACCAGTTGGTGGCGAAGTGCACATGGCCGTTGGGATTGGGCAGGATGATGCGCTCGGCCAGCGCCTTGGTGGTGGCCATAAGCCGCTCCACCGTGCGCGGCTCGCCCCAGTTCAGGTACAGCGCCTCGCTGTTGCTGTTGATGCCTTCCTCATAGGAATGCAGCTCATCGGTGGTGATGGTGCCCAGGCCGTTGGTGATCATACCGTTGCGGTACTGCGCGTCGATCAGCGCCGCCAGGGAGGCCCTGATCTTGTCCGGCTCCACCCCCATCAGGGCCAGGCCCGGCCATTGCTCCGTCAGGTCGGTGTCGTCGGAGATGCCGCCGCCGAAATCGCCATAGGGCACCTGCCGTTCATCGATCCACCAGTCGACGAAGCGGCGGATCAGCTTCATGTCCTCCACCTGGCGGAAGGCCCACAGGGGCACGCCGGCCGGGGCCTGCGGCTGGGTGAAGGCGGGCCAGCCCTGCGCGCCATAGCTCATGTCCGCCCAGTAATAGCGGCCCAGCAAATTGTCCGGATCCACGCGCAGCAGGTCGCTGACGTCACCGAAGAGGCGGCGGTACAGGCGCTGGCGCTTGGAGGTGGTGTGCTCCTCCACCAGGAAGCCCCAATTGTCCTTCACCTGGTTCAGGCGGTCGGCGATGTGCTCCACCTTCGCCTGTTCCCGGTCCTTGAACACCAGGCGGATGCGGGCGCCGTCCAGGCTGTGGGCGGTGAAGTCGGGAGCGGCCGAGGCGACGGTCAGGTAGAGGCTGTCGTTGGTCAGGATGCGGTCGCGCGTGTCCAGCCACAGGGTGCGCGCCTGCCCCGGCTTGACCGAGACCGACACATCGACCAAGTCGCGGTCCGGCCAGATGGGGTCCTTGATCTGGATGTTCAGGGGGATCAGCCCGTCCCTGGCTGGCGTCACGCCAAGCGCCGGCAGGTCGATGGCGATGCCGTCCAACCCGTCGTGCATGTTCTCCCAGCCATAGGCCCAGGCGCGCATCAGCGGCTGCGCCACCGGCGGATCGCCGAAGCCGGAGGGGATCAGCACATGAACGATGGGCATGGCCGGGACGGTCTCCGCCGCCCGCTTGCGCACCGGCGCCTCCGCCGGCAGGGCCACCACCGTGCTGCGCTCATTGGCGGGGTAGCGCCCGGCGATATAGCCGCGCAGGGCCGCCAGATTGTCGTAGTCGGGGGCCGCGTCGCTGCGGATGGTGTAGCTGAGCTTCACCGTGCCTTGCGGCTCCGCCCCCTCGGTCACGTTGTAGGCCCAGATCTCCTGGATGGGGGTTTCCTGGGCGACGTTGGTGAAGCGCAGGCGGCCGCCCTGGCGGGTGCCGAACTGGTCCACCGTGCGCACGGGGCCCTGCCGGCGCTTGGCCAGCGGTTTGAAGGCGCCGTCGGCACCGGCGTAGTCCAGGCTGCCGTACGCGGCCCCCCGTATCTCCACACGGTTGAAGGGCTCATCGGGAAGCGCCAGGTCCAGCGCCTGCCCACCCTCCACATAGGTGTTCCAGTCCGGCAGGGTGAAATAGTCATTGCGCCCGGGCAGGCGGGAGCGGTTGTAGACACCCGGCCATGTCGTCTCCTGGATGCCGTCGGTGGCCTTCCACATCCATTCCTTCTTATCCTTGGCGTCGGCGAACTCGACCTTGCGGATGGCCGTCACGGGCGCCGTCAGCGCGGGCGGCGCCTTGTCCTCCCAGCCATAGCGATGCAGCCAGGCCTGGCGGGCGGCGGCATCGGAAATGGACGCCGGCGTTGCCGCCGGCATGTCGTTGCGCGCCAGGGCCGCCATCTCCGCCGGCGCCAGCATATGGTCATAGACGCGGATCTCGTCGACGTCGCCGCCGCGCATGAAACTGTAGCGGCTTTGCACCTGGTGGGGGGAGATGGTGCGGCCGGCAAGGCCGAACTGGTCCAGCCCCACGTCATAATCACCCTTGGCGTCCTGGCGCGCCGCCTCGCGCCCGTTCACGTACAGGCGCACGCCCGCCGTCTCATCCCAGGCGAAGGC
Organism: Nitrospirillum guaranorum; assembly: GCF_034653275.1. Taxonomy (NCBI): domain Bacteria; kingdom Pseudomonadati; phylum Pseudomonadota; class Alphaproteobacteria; order Rhodospirillales; family Azospirillaceae; genus Nitrospirillum; species Nitrospirillum guaranorum. The sequence goes on from NZ_JAYEES010000003.1 coordinate 2,439,067, forward strand.
GATGGGGATCCAGGCGTCGGGGGCCGGCGGGGTATCGAGCGTGAAAGAGACGCGGGTGCGCGCCAGGTTGGCGTCGGTGACGAAGGCGTCGAAGCCATGGCCATTCCAGTCGATGCGCAGCCACGCCATGTCCCAGCTGGTGTGGTCGGCGAAACCCACGCGGAAGATGACGAAAGGCGCCGCGCCCACGGGATAGCGCGACCGCCAGAAGAAGGAGAGCGTGCCGCGCTGGGCGTAGATGTTGCCCGGCGCGTCCCAGGCCAGCACCCCGTCGTCCTGCCATTCGATGGCGCCACCGGACACGCCGGTGGACACGATTTTCACCTTGGCCTGGAAGTTGGGCACCGCCTGCCCGCCGGCCACGTCGGCGACGAAGCCCCTGTCCGCCGATACGCGGAACAACAGGCCATCCGTCCCCGGCGCCGCCAGCGACGGGGCCGACAGGATGGCGGTGGATAAGAGGCCCGCGGCCAGCGCCCGGCCGGCCTTGGTCATCCCGGACATGTTCCCTCCCCTGGGTTCCGGCCGCCGCGGGCTTCCGCCGCCGCCCCGGTTTCTCTTTGCGGGCCGGAGGCTAAAGCATAATTGACACCGGTGGCAATTATGGATTTCGGCTGAAAGTGCGGGTCGGTTTGCCGCAGCCGGCGACGGGCGACCCGACCGGATGAGTTTAATCAACTCCCGCCTTGGAGGGCGCTGACGATCCCCGTATGGTGCCACCGGTTACCGCCCCATAGCTGGAGCCCTGAACATGCAGTCCCTCTATCGCGCCGCCGACGACCGTTACGAAACCATGCCCTACCGCCGCTGCGGGCGCAGCGGCCTGGACCTGCCCGCCATATCGCTGGGCCTGTGGCACAATTTCGGCGGTGCCGACGTCTTCGAGACCGGCCGCGCCATCCTGCGCCGCGCCTTCGACCGGGGCGTCACCCATTTCGACCTGGCCAACAACTACGGCCCGCCCTATGGCTCGGCCGAGGAGAACTTCGGCCGCGTCATGGCTGGGGACTTCAAGCCCTACCGGGATGAGATGATCATCTCCACCAAGGCCGGGTACGACATGTGGCCCGGCCCCTACGGCATCGGCGGATCGCGCAAGTACCTGATCGCCAGCCTGGACCAGAGCCTGCGCCGCATGGGTCTGGACTATGTCGACATCTTCTATTCCCATCGCGTGGATCCGACCACGCCGCTGGAAGAAACCATGGGCGCGCTGGCCCAGGTGGTGCGCCAGGGCAAGGCGCTGTACGTCGGCATCTCCTCCTATTCGCCGGAGATGACGGCCAAAGCCGCGGCATTGCTGAAGGAGATGGGCACGCCCTGCCTGATCCATCAGCCCAGCTATTCCATGCTGAACCGCTGGATCGAGGGCGGCCTCCTGCAGACGCTGGAAGGCAGCGGCATCGGCTGCATCGCCTTCTCCCCGCTGGCGCAGGGCTTGCTGTCCAAGAAGTACCTGAACGGTGTGCCGGCCGACGCCCGCGCCGCCAAGGGCGGGTCGTTCAAGGAAGATCTGCTGACGCCCGAGGCGCTGCACCATGTGCGCGCCCTGAACGCCATCGCCGAGCGGCGGGGCCAGACCCTGGCGCAGATGGCGATCGCCTGGGTGTTGCGCGACCCGCGCGTTACCTCCGCCCTCATCGGCGCCCGTACCGTGGCCCAGCTCGACGACAGCCTGGACGCGTTGAGGAACCTGGCGTTCACGGACGCTGAACTGGCGGAAATCGACGCCCACGCCGTCGACACCGGCCTGAACATCTGGCAGCGCTCCTCCGACGCCAGCACGCCGGAGTGAGCGGACAAAAAGATGCCCGCGCCTCGGACGGGGCGCGGGCATCCAGGATGGCGGTGCGGGCGGGGGGCCGCAGGTACCGCCCATGGGGAGGAAAGCGACGGGGTGATGGGGAGTGGGGGGATATCCCGTCGCCGCAAGGGAAAGCTACCCCAGGTGGCGGCCGGCGCTCTTGCACGCCTTATGGATATTTTGTCTGAAAGGGGCGTCGTGTTGGGCCCGCGGGGTCAGCCCAGAAGGCGCGCCATCTCCGCCTTCACGGCCGGCGCCTGGTGCAGCAACAACAGATCCGCCTCGTCATTCAGATCCTGCCGCCGGAAATACGCGTCATCCAGCCCCTCGCCCTTGTGCGGGTGGCCATCGGCGAAGGGCGCCCGGCCGCGTGCCCGCTTACGCTCGAACTCCGCCCGCGACTTGACAGAATAGTGGTGGATGTACAGCCGGGAATGGGAGATGGCGGGCGTAAAGGCGAAGTCGCGCAACGCGACGGGCGTTCCGGTGTCGTCGACATAGTGATGTCCCTGCCGCAGGCGGCCGGAATGAATCAGCATGCGATCCAGGGCCGCCGTGCGCACCAGGCTTTTCATATGGACGTGGCCGGGATGCAGGGTGGGGGCGCAGCGGGTGAAGCGCTCGATCACCAAACGGCCGTCGGGCTGCCGATGGCCGCTGGACCCGAAATAACGCCAGTTGAGCGCCACCGCCCCCACGGCCGGATCCTCGCCGTATGAGGCCGCCAGCGCAGGCAAGGACAGCCCCGCCCGGCTGACGACGAACTCATCGGCGTCGATGAACAGGGCCCAATCCGTCTCCGCCGCGTAGTAGGTCACGAAATGATTGTAGGCCCGCAGCTGCGGACCCACCGTCATGTCGCCCCACCAGTTGAAATCCCGCAGATGGGGTAGCGACAGGACCAGGTCCCGCGCCTCGAAGAAGGACAAGGCACCGCTGTTGGGCGTGGACGGCCAGTCGATGACGGTGATGCCGGCCCGGCCGGCGATGCGATCCAAGACGGCGCGCGTATCATCGGTACTGCCGTTGTTGTAGATGACGAAGCGCTCGATACCCATCAGGCGGTAATACGCCACCCATTCCAGCAGGAAGGCGCCCTCGTTCTTGACGATGGCGCAAATGGTGACGCGGGGCGGATTGGCATCCGCCCCCTGACTTATGCCTATTACACGCCCATGCTGGCGCCCATCATCCGCCCATTTTATTGTTGATATACTGTTCATAAGGGCGATACCGGGCTTGGTTATTTCCAAGCATTTTATAGGTCTCCTGCGACTGGCGGGACTACCGTCCCTTCGCCCTAGGCCACATTGCATAATAATGACAAAACTGAGACGGATCGCCGTCTAACAAGGCCCCGGTTCAGCGCTCGACGCGATAGACGAAGGCGTAATCGCCCGGCGCCCGCTTCGGTACCGCCAGGTGCAGGCCATCCTCATCCTGATGGAAGGAAAGGGTCTGGCCGGCCCCGCCATCCAGCAGGGTGACGGCCTTCACCGCCACCCCCGCCGGCAGGGCGTGGATGGTGGCCTCCCCGCCTTCGGGCCAGCCCAGCTCGATGGCGTAGAGGGTGTCGCCCTTGGTGGTGAAGCGGAAGTCCTCGGGTCCGAATGGCCTGTCGGCCTGCCCTTCCTTGAACGAGCCGCTGGCCATGCGGGCGGGCCCCTCGCCGAACTGGCGCCACGGCCGCGTGCCGTAGATCGCCTCGCCATTGGTCTTCAGCCAGGATCCTATGGCCAATAGCCTGTCCTGCGCCTCCTGCGGGATGGTGCCGTCGGCGCGGGGACCGATGTTCAGCAGCAGGTTGCCGTTCTTGGACACGATGTCTGCCAGCAGGTGGATGATCCTCTCGGGCGACTTGTACCGCTCACCCTCGATATAGCCCCAGCTGTAGTCGCCCAGCGAGGTGCAGGTCTGCCAGACGCGGGGCTGGATCTCCGGCATCAGGCCCCGTTCCACGTCGGCGACGCCGCTGCCCGCCGCCAGCGCCCCTTCCTTGTAATTCACCACCGCCGAGGCGCCGCGCCGTCCCTGGGTATTGTAATAATAGGCCAGGAACTTGGGCAGGGTGGCGCGGAAGGCCGGATGGCTGATCCACCAGTCGAAATAGATCAGGTCGGGATGGTAGTCTTCCACCAACTCCGCCGTGCGCGCCGTCCAGTCATCCAGCCAGGCCTGCGAGACGTAGGTGAAGTCACCCGTCAGCTGGGCGTCGCCCGTGTCCTCCGCCGTCAGCCGCGCCTCCGCCGGGCCATAGAGGTCGGCGTAGCGCGGGTCGTTCACGTCGGAGGGGATTCTGCGGCCCTCGCCGAAGAACCAGTCATGCTCCGCCCGGTGTGAGGACAGGCCCAGGTGCAGACCTTGCGCCCGCACCGCCCGGACCAGATCGCCGATCAGGTCGCGCTTGGGCCCCATGCGCAGGGCCGACCAGTCGGACAGGCGCGTGGCGTACATGGCGAAGCCGTCATGATGCTCCGCCACCGGCACCACGTACCGGGCGCCGGACGCGCGGAACAGGGCGGCCCAGGCGCGGGGATCGTATTTCTCCGCCTTGAACAGGGGGATGAAGTCCTTGTAGCCGAACTTGTCCGGGGTGCCGTAAACGGCCAGGTGATGCTGGTATTCCTTGCTGCCCTGGATGTACATGCGGCGCGAATACCATTCGCTGCCGAAGGCGGGCACGGAATAGACGCCCCAGTGGATGAAGATGCCGAACTTGGCATCCGCGTACCATTCGGGCACCCGCCAGGTCCGCAGGGATTCCCAGTCCGCCCGGAAGGGCCCGGCGGTGTCGCCCGCCGCCACCTTCCTCAACAGAACCTCACGCTCATGCGCCGCCTTGGCGGAGCCCTGGCGCCAGGCCGCGTCCATCTGCGCCGGGGTCAGCGCGGCGGCGGTGGGGGCCGCCCCCTGGGCGAGGGCCGTCGCCGGCAAGCAGATCATTGCCAGCAGGCCGATGGCGCGCCACGGACGGCGCCGGCTGAGGGAAGGGCGCGTCATGGTCGGTGGTCCTCCTGCGTCATCAACGGGCCGTCATCACCCAGGGGGGCAGCCTCGCACATCCGCGCCGCTCAGCGAACCCGCACCGTCGCCTTGGCCCGTTGGCCGGCGGCGTCGATGACGGCGATGTCGGTGAACCCGATGCCGTCGGGCACCCAATCCGCGCCCTCCCCCGTCGCGGTGTCCGGCAAGGGCAGGCCGTTGACCAGCCAGCGCAGGGGCGGACGGCCGCCCAGTGCCTCCAGCGGCACCGGCACGGGCGCGCCATCGCGGCCGGGCGCGCGCTCGACCTCCGCCCCGTCCGGCGGGAAGGCGATGCGCAACGGGGCGGCGGCCGCGGCCAGGCTGCCACCGGGCGTCCCCCGGTCGAACAGGGCCAGGGCCGGCGGCAGGGCGTGGCCGGGCCCGGCCTCCAGCACCCCAGGTGGCGGCTCGGGCGGCGTGCCCCGGTCGGGCAGCAGATCCACCAGGCGGAACAGCAGCGGCGCCGCCATGTCGCGGCCGGCGGCGCCGGGCCGGGGCGTGCCGTCCGGCCGCCCCACCCACACCCCCACCACATGGGTGGGGGTGAAGCCCACCGCCCAGGCGTCACGGAAGCCATAGGACGTGCCCGTCTTGTAGGCGACCCAGCGCCCGCCCACCGCCGCCCGCCCGTCCGGCCGGGGCGTGCCCGACAGGATGTCCGCCACGTACCAGGCGGCCACCGCGCCCATCAGCCGTTTGGCCGGCCGCTTGGGCCCCGGCGCCTCGGACGGCGTCAGCAGCAGCGGCCGGGCCAGGCCGCCATCCCCCAGGTCGGCGTAGAGATTGGTCAGGTCGGCCAGGCTGAGTCCCAGGCCGCCCAGCGCCAAGGGCAAACCGGGAGCCGCGTCCGGCCGGGGCAGCACCACCTGCGCCCCCACCTCACGCAAGCGGCCGAGGAAACGGGCGGGCCCCAGCCGGTCCAGCACCTTCACCGCCGGCACGTTCAGCGATTGCTGCAGGGCCTCGCGCACCGTGACCAGGCCATGGAAACCACCGTCGAAATTGCGCGGCGCGTAGTCGCCAAAGACGGTGGGCACGTCGTTGATGCGCGTCTCGGGATGCAGCGGCAGCGCCTCGAACCCCAGGCCGTAGAGGAAGGGCTTCAGCGCCGATCCGGGCGAGCGTGGCGCCGCCGCCATGTCCACCTGGCCGAAGGGACCGGTGAAGCTGCCCCCGACATAGGCGCGCACCTTGCGGCTGCCGATCTCCATCACCAGGACCGCCACCTCCGCCGCCGGCTCCAGCGTATCCTGGGTGCCCCGCACCGTGGCCTCCACCCGCCGCTGCAGGCCGGCGTCCAGGGTGCTGGCGATGACGCTGCCCGGCGGCGCGGCGCGGCGCAGGCGGTCGGCGAGGTGGGGAGCCAGGAACGGCAGCGGGCGGCGGTCGGTCGGCAGCGGCTCCGACATGCCTTCGCGCGCCGCCTGACGGCTCAGCACGCCCTTGGCCGCCATGCGCCGCAGCAGGGCGTCCCGGCCGGCACGCGCCGCCATCGGCGCCAGATCCGGCCGGCGCTTGGTGGGCGATTGCGGCAGGGTCACCAGCAAGGCCGCCTGCCCCGGGGTCAGCGCCGCCGGCGGCCGGCCGAAATAGGCCAGCGACGCCGCCCGCGCGCCCTCCAGGTTGCCGCCGAAGGGCGCCAGGGTCAGGTACAGGCCCAGGATGTCGCTCTTGGAATAGCGCGCCTCCAGCTGCAGGGCCCGGGCCATCTCCACCAGCTTGGACACCACCGTGCGGGGGCGCGGTTCCAGCAGGCGCGCCACCTGCATGGTGAGGGTGGACCCGCCGGAAACGACGTGACCATGGCGCAGGGCCTGGGCCGCCGCCCGCGCCAGGGCCAGCGGATCGACGCCGGGATGGTGATAGAAGCGATGGTCCTCATAGGCCAGCAGCAGCGCCAGGTAGGTGGGGTTGGCCTCCGCCGCGGTCATGGGCAGCCGCCAGGCGCCGTCATCGGTGATGAAGGCGCGCAGCACCTCCCCGTTCTCGTCCGTCACCAGGGTGGACCGCTCCTGCCAGCGCCGCAGGTCCGGCGGGAACAGCCGGTCCAGCGCCACGACCAGCAGGACGAGCGCCAGCGCCCCGATGCCCAGGCGCCTCCCCCAGCGGGTCAATCGGGAACGCCACTCCGGCGTCACGGCACGGCGTCCACCACCGTGCGGCCGGCCGTGGTGCGGGCGATGGCCGCCGGGTCGTACATGTCCTGGGTGGAGGCCGGCGGTAGGGCGAACTGCCCCGGGGTCACCGCTCGCACCACATAGGCGAAGCGGAAGGCCTGCGTGGGTCCGGTATCCTCATCCGCCTCGCCGCCGCCATCCTCGTCCTCATCCTCGTCCCGGTAAATCCAGGAGGGCTGGCCCGCGTCCAAGACGCCGACGAAGCGGTCGTCACGCGCCTCCGCCACGGCCGCGCGGCTGAGGTTCCTCAGCCAGTCCAGCGCCTTCCGGCCCTTCTTGGCCGGGCGCAGCACGGTCTCGATCTCCCATCCCGCCGGCAGGGGATCGACCGTCACCAGGGTGCGCTTCACCGGCTGCTGCAGCACGCCGGTCAGCACCACCACCAGCCGCGTGTTACGGGCGACGTGGTCGGTGCCGGCGGGCTTGCCGTCCATGGTGTAGACCTCCTTGGTCAGGCTGATGCCCTCCGCCACCGGGCCCGGGCTCTCCTTCGGCACGCCGCGCATCTGCACCGTGCGCCAGACGGCGGCCGTGCCGCTGTTGACCACGCCGAAGCCGGCGGCCAGCTGTGCCGGGCTGGGGCTGTAGCTGAGCGCGCGGCCGGAGGCGGCCTTGGCATAGCCGGTGGTGGTCAGGGAGATGGGCTGCCCCTTGGCCAGGATGGCCTGCGAGGCCAGCAGCAGCCAGCTTTTTTGGTTGGTGTTGTAATACCAGGGCTCCTTCAGGCCCATCAGCGCCAGGTGCAGCGCCGCTTCCTGCAGGGGGGCGTTGCCCGCCTCGGCCGCCACCGCCAGGGTGGCGGCGGCGTCGCGCAGCGGGCTGCTGTAATAGTCGCGCGAGCCCTGGCCCAGGCGCTTGCGCGACCGCTCGAACGCCACGTCCGCCCGCGCCTTGTCACCAGCCGCCAGCAGGGCGGCGCCCAGCTGGGCGTAGGCCAGCGGACCATTGGACAACTGCTCCGCCGTCACATCGTGGATGTAGCGCAGATTGGCCGGGGTGGCGTGCCCGCCCCGGGCCAGCAGGTACTGGCCGTAGACCATCGCCTCCCCGTCCGCGCCCCGCGCGTCCACGCCCCGGTCGGTCGCTTGCGTCACCCAATCGGCCAGGGACTGCATGGCCACGTCCGGCACGAAATAGCCGGCCGCCCGCGCGCGGGTGAGGAAATCGAACACATACATCTGCAGCCAGGGCCCGCCCAGGCCATCCCCCGCCGACCACAGGCCGAACTCCCCCGTGCTGTCCTGGCGCTGCAGCAGCCGGTCGATGGCCGTGTTCACCCGGTTGTCCGGGTCCTTGGTGTTGCCCTCCAGGCCCAGCTGGCGCGCCAGGTCGCGGAACGCCACCAGCGGCAGGGCGCGGCTGGTGGTCTGCTCGGTGCAGCCATAGGGGTAGAGGTCCAAATCTTTCATCAGGCCGGGCACGTCGATGCCGGGCAGGTTGGAATAGGACAGGGCGATGCTGCCCGTGCCCGGCAGGAACAGGTCCAGCAGGTTGGGCGGCAGGGTGTAGGCCTCACCCGGGGCCTGCTGGCGCTGCTCGGCCATGACGATGGGCGCCTCCGCCGGGCGGATGGTGATGGGCCAGGACCGTTCCAGCCTCAACCCGCCCGGGCCCTCCACCGCCAGGGTCAGGCCGCCGATGCCGGCCGGGCCGCCCGCCAGGGCCACCGGCTGCACCACCCGCTGGCCGGACGCCAATGTGAGGGTACGCTTCGCATCCCCCGCCAGTTTCAGGGCGCCGTCCGCCGTCAAGGTGACGCGGTAGTCGCCCGCCGCCCCTTCCAGATTATGCAGCAGCAGCGTGCCGGCGGCGGTGTCGTTGGGCGCCAGGAAGCGGGGCAGGATGACCTCCGCCACCACCGGGTCGCGCACCGTCATGGCGCCTTCGGCCATGCCCATGCGCTCCTTGTCCATGGCCACCGCCATCAGGCGCAGGCTGCCGTTGAAGTCGGGGATGTCCAGCGTGACCTTGGCGTGGCCCTTGTCGTCCAGCGCCACCAGGCCCGAGAACAGGGCCACGGTGCGGGTGGGCACCACCGGCAGGCCCACCCCACCGGGCGAACCGCCGTCACCGCCCTGGCGCAGCACGCCGGTCTGCCCCGCCTGGCTTTCCAGAAGGCGGCCGTAATCATCGCGCATCTCCGCCCCCAGCTTGCGCTTGGCGAAAAAATGGGCAAGCGGGTCGGGACTGCGGAAACGGGTCAGTTGCAGGATACCCTCATCCACCGCCGCCACGGTGACGTAGGCGCCGGCCCTGGCCCCCGCCGCCGTGACCTGCACATCGACCTTCTGCCGAGGCCGCAGGGTCTTGGGCGCGTCGAGGCTGACCGCCAGCGTCTTGGCCGCGGAATCCACGGGGATCCAGGCCAGGCCCACGGCCCGCACCGGCTGATGGCCCACATCCTTGTCCGCCGGCCGGATGAAGGAAATGAGGGCATAGGCGCCGGCCCCCCATTCCGCCTTCACCGGAATGTCCACCGTCACCGGTTCCGCCCCCGTGGCGCGGGTGGCCAGGATGCGGACCTCCTGCCCGGCGACGGCCACCTGCATCTGCCCGGCGAAGGGTGGCTCGATACGCAGGTGCGCCGTCTCGCCCGCCGCGTAGGCCGCCTTGTCGAGCGCGGAGGGCACCACGTCCGGCGCGTCGGTGCTGGCGCCCGCCATGTACCAGCCGCTGTAGAAGGATTGGGTGGTGACGGCGCCGGTGGCCGGGTTTTCCACCAGCAGGCGGTATTCGCCCCACTCCAGGCGCTGGCTGAGGCGCGCCGGCTTGGCACCGTCCAGGTCCAGCGTGCCGTTGGCCACCGTCCGGTACTGCACGCTGGTCTTGTACGACCATTGGAAGCCGCTGCGGTACCAGGTGTAGTGGCGGTCGGCCTGCGCCAGGGTGTAGCGCACACCCTTGGCCGCCTGCGGCACGCCGGCGGCGTCCACAGCCAGGATGTCGAAGTCGGCGCTGCCCCCTTCCCGCACCCGACGGTTGGCGAACAGGGGGCGGATGCCGACGAAGCCGGCGCGATAGGTGACCGGCAGGGCCGTCTGGTCGCGCGTGACCCGCCCGCCCGGCTCCACCACCGCGGCGGTGATGACGGCGTGCAGGGGGGCGGTGGCGGTCCCGGCCTCCGGCACCGGGAATTCCACCTCCGCCTTGCCGGCGCCGTCGGTGTGGGTGTCGACCGCCGGGGCCGTCTGCGGCTCGAACTTGTCATCGTCGCGGCCGAAGGCGAAGTCGGACCATTTGGCGAAGGGCTTGGGGTCGCGTTCCAGCCGCACCTCCCCCCCACCGGCAGGTCCCCGGCGGCGGCACCGTAGAGGAAGCGCGCCTCCACCGGCAGCGTGGCCGGTTGGCCCGCCGCCAGCGCCGGGGTCGTCGCCTTGCCGATGGCGACCTTCAGCCGCTCCGGCACGAAATCCTGCACCTCGAAGGTACCGCTGCCGACCACCGCGTCGCCGCCGGCGACGTACAGGTTGATGGTCCATTCGCCACGCGGGGCGGCGGCGCTGATGGGAATGTCGACGGTGCCGGCGCCGCTGCTCAGCTTGGCCGTCAGGTGGGCGGCCTCCACCCCGTCGCTGCGGCGAACCACGGCGGCCACCATGTCCACGGCGGCGGTGCGGATCTGGGCGTCGCGCAACATGAAGGCGGCGTGCACCGTCTCGCCCGGCCGATAAACGCCGCGCTCGGTATAGACATAGGCATCCAGCGGACCGGGGTCCGGGCGGCCATCGGCCCCCCGGGCGCTGAAGTCGAAGGCGGCCCGCTCCAGCGACAGGGCCGCGAAGTCGGCCGGCGTGCTGGCGAAGGGGATCAGCGAGGGGCCGCCGGCGAAGGCCTCCACCAGCGCCGGGCGCGCCCCGCCCTTGCCCCGCAGCAGCCCGATGGGGAAACGGGCGATGCCATCGCCATCGGTCTTGGCCTCGCCCAATGTGCCGGAATCGCGGCCGAGCAGCAGCACCCGGGCGCCGGCCAGCGGCGTGGCCCTGGCCAGGGAGCGGGCGACGACCGTCAGGCCGTCACCCCCGGTCAGCGCCGTCAGCGCCATGTCCGTCTCGACCAGCCAGCGGGCGGTGGTGCGAGCCGCGCGCTGGTCATAGGTGGCGTTGTCCCGGTCCTTGGCCAGCTTCTCATCCTCGACCACCAGCAGATAGGCGCCGGGCTGGCGGTCCTTCAGCACCTGGTCCAGGGGGAAGTTGGTGATGGTCCGCTTATTCTGCGCGCCCTTGGTCTCCATGGTGCCGGTCCAGACGGGCCGCACCTTGTCGTTCACCAGGCTCTCCACGCTCCAACCCGTCGGGTCCTGGTTCAGGGACAGATTGGCCAGCGCCGTTTCCGGCGCGCGATAGAGGCCCAGCGTCACCCGGGCGATGTTGACGGTCTCCACGGCCACGCCGGCGTTGCCCACGCGCGGCAGGACGTAGCCTGTGCCGGCGATGCGCACGCTGCCCGGCAGGTCATGCATCGTCAGATGGAAGGTGAGGTTCCTGGGCAAGGTGTTGCCGTCAGCGGCGGGCAGGCCGGCGCGGACGGTGACGGTGTAGGCCTTGCCCGGCTCCAACCCGCTGACGCACAGCTGGCGGTCATTGGCGGTGACGGCCACGTCCCCCGCCGGCTCCACCGCCACGAAGCCCGACAGGTCGCCGTGGTTTTCGGCCAGCGCGCCGTTGAACCAGACGCAGGCGCCGGTGGCGTCGGTGTCGCTTTGCGCCAGGTTGCCCGAGGGCGCAAGGGGTCCGGCGGCCAGCGCCGGCGCGCACGCGAGGGGGGCGGCCAAGGCCAGGGCGGTGGTGACCAGGCGGGCGACGAACGCGGCACAGCGTCTCATGCGAGACCCCGGGATATGAGGGAGGATGCGGACGGCGGAAGTGCCGCGCCGATCGATCGTTGCGGCGGCTTTGTGGCGGCGTCAAGGCGGATCGGCAATCATAGCGTTCATCGCCATCGGGGTTATCACGCGCAGCCAGCTTGCCATGCCGCCGGCCCCATCCTCGGCGCGTGAAAGCGTCGTCGTGGGGTCCAAAAAAGGGCCGGGTGGACAAGGCAGGCGACGATGGCCGCCCGGCCTCGCCTTGAATTCCAGGGCGGAGTCGCGGCGCCCCCCGAATCCTTGAAAATGCGCATTGTGTCCGGACGGGCGATGCCCCACCATCCCGGCCCATAAACTTTGTAAATTTAAATAAGGAATAGCCCCGGATGCCCGCGCCTGTGCCCCCCCGCACCGCCGACCTGCACCCGTCGCTGGGCGCCAGCCTGTCGGGCACGAACCTGGAGCGGGCGGGGGATCACAACCAGCGGGTCATGCTGCAGGCCATCCGCGTCAGTGGCCCCATCACCCGGGCTGAGTTGGCCACCATCACCGGCCTGACGGCGCCGGCCATCGCCAACATCACCAAGCGCCTGCTGAACGACGGCCTGATCATGGAAGTGGGCCGCCTGCACGGTGCGCGCGGCCAACCGGCGATGCGCCTTGCCATCAACCCGGACGGCTGCTACTCCATCGGCGTCAACATCGACCGCGACCATGTCACCGTGCTGGTGCTGGACCTTCTGGGCCAGGTGCGCCATCGCGCCACCCTGGACGTGGACTTTCCCTTGCCCGACACAGTGGCCGCCTTCTTCAAGGAACAGGTGGACACCCTGCAGGCCGGCGGCACCTTCCCACAGGACCGCATCGTCGGCATCGGCGTCGCCATGCCCGACGACCTGGGGCGGGTGAACCTGCCCAACCGCCCCGCCAGCTATGAGGCCTGGAACACCGTCAACGTCGCCCGGCTGTTCTCCGCCATCCTGCCCCTGCCGGTCTTCCTGGAAAACGACGCGGCGGCGGCGGCCCTGGGTGAACTGCAGTTCGGGCATGGCCTGCACGACCCCAGCTTCTTCTACATCCTGATCAGCCGGGGCCTGGGGGGCGGCATGGTCATCGACGGGCAGTATTTCCGGGGCGCCCAGGGCCGCAGCGGTGAGATCGGCTTCCTGCCCGTCTCCTCCCCCCGCACGCCGGCGACCTCCTTGCAGGAGGCGGTGTCGCTGTCCGCCCTGTTCAGCTTCCTCCAGGCCAACGGCTATCCGCTGAGCCAGCCGGACCAGCTGGCCGGTCTGGACACCGCCGGCCAGGCCCTGGTCGCCCAGTGGCTGGACCTGGCGGCGGAACTGCTGACCGTGCCCATCATCGCCGTCAGCTGCCTGGTGAATCCGGAAGCCGTTTTCCTGGGCGGGCGTCTGCCCACCACCCAACTGGACCGCCTGGCCCAGTTGATCACCGAGCGGCTGCAGGCCCATGCCGGCATCATCCCCGTCATCGCCCCGGTCTATCGGGCCGCCACCGCCATGGACGCGCCGGCGGTGGGTGCCGCCATCCTGCCCTTCAACGACCGCCTGCTGCCGTCACGCACCGCCTTGATGAAAACGGCCGCCGCGTGACGGTGCCAATCCAGGGGCCGCCGGGCCTTTTGAGCGATTATTATTTCAATTTTCATTTATAATATGCCGCGCTACGCCTGTCCAAACATCAAGGAGCCTTCCCATGCCTTCAGCCGCCCTCCTCGACGCCGCCGCCGTGCGTGGCCAATTGAAGGCCTGGCTGGTGGAGCAGGCCTATCCCCTGTGGTGGGAGGTGGGGGCGGACCGGGTGCATGGCGGCTTCCATGAGAAGCTGGGCCTGGACGGCAAGCCGACCAACGACGCGCGCCGCGCCCGGGTGCAGGCCCGCCAGGTCTATTCCTATTCCGTGGCCGCCCGGTCCGGCTGGAACGGCCCGGTGCGCGAGGCGGCGGAGCATGGCCTGACCTTCTTCCTGAACCACTACCGCCGGCCCGACGGCCTGTTCCGCACCAAGGTGGCGCCGGACGGCGCCGCCCTGGACGACACCGTGGTGCTGTACGACCAGGCCTTCGCCCTGTTCGCCCTGGCCGCCGCGCAGAGCGCCACGCCGGAGAGCCGCACGCCCGAGGAGATGGCCGTGGCCCTGCGTCAGCGGCTGCTGGACACCCTGCACCACGCCCAGGGCGGCTTCGAGGAAAGCCACCCCCGCACCCTGCCGCTCTTGTCCAACCCGCACATGCACATGCTGGAGGCCAGCCTGGCCTGGATGGAGCAGGGCGGGGACAGCGGCTGGCGCGACCTGGCGGAAGAGATCGTGGGCCTGGCGCTCAGCCGCTTCATCGACGACGACATGGGCGGGCTGAAGGAATTCTTCGACGGCGACTGGCGGCCCCAGGCCGGCACGCCCGGCCGCATCGTGGAACCGGGACACCAGTTCGAATGGTCGTGGCTGATGCTGCGCTGGGCGGCGCTAACCGGCAACAAGGCGGCCTCGGACGCCGCCTGGCGCATGATCGCCGTGGGCGAGGGACCGGGCGTGGACCCGGCGCGGGGCGTGGCCATGAACGCCCTGCTGGACGACCTCACCCCCCACGACCCCGTCGCCCGCCTGTGGCCGCAGACGGAACGCATCAAGTGCGCCGTGCTGGCGGCGCTGGCCACCCGCGACGACGCCGATCGCAGCGACACCTACTGGACCATGGCCGCCAACGGCGGGCGCGGCCTGATGAAGTACTTCGACACCCCGGTGAAGGGCCTATGGCGCGACCGCCTGAACCCGGACGGCACCTTCGTCGAGGAGGCCGCCCCCGCCAGCAGCTTCTACCACATCGTCTGCGCCATCCAGGAACTGGACCAGGCGCTGGGCAGGGCGGGCCATCCCGGTTGATCCCGGCATGACACCGCATTAGCCTCGCCCCACAAGCAATAAACAGGGGCAGTGAGAATGCGGCGCTTGATCGTCCTGATGGGGTTGCTGACGGCCACGCCCGCCCTGGCGGCGGTGGAACGGGTGGAGATCACGGAGCGCACGGTGCTGGCCGAGGGCGTCCCCTTCGGCACCGTGGGCCCCTACGAGAAGATCCGGGGCACGGCCTGGATCGCGCTGGACCCCACCCTGCCGGCCAACGCCCGCATCACCGACCTGGGCCTGGCGCCCAAGGACGACCACGGCCACGTCGTCTTCGCCACCGACTTCCTGATGCTGCGTCCCGCCAACGCGGCGGGGCGCAACGGCGCCCTGTTCTATGACGTCAACAACCGGGGCGGCATCGCGGCCCTGGGCCAGGTCAACGGCCACGGTCCGGCGCACAACGACCCCACCACCCTGGCCGACACCGGCAACGGCTTCTTCTTCAAGCGCGGCTACACCCTGCTGTGGTCGGCCTGGACCTGGGATGTCCAGCCGGGTGGCCCCGGCGACAAGCCCTTCATCCTGAAGCCGCCGGTGGCCCGGGAGAGGGATGGCAAGCCCATCCTGGGCAAGGCCGCCTATGAGTTCATCGTCGACAAGCCGGCCAAGACCGCCGCCTACGTCGGCATGAAGGGCGTCCCCTACCCCTTCGCCACCGAAGGCGCCCCCGACGCCGTGCTGACGGAGCGGGACGCCCCCGATGCGCCCCGCCATGCCATCGCCCGCGACGCCTGGGCCTTCGTGGAGAACCCCGATGGCGGCCTGCCGGTGGAGGTGCGCAGCGAGAGCGGATTCCAGATCGGCAAAATCTATGAGGTGGTCGTCCCCTCGCGCGATCCGTACGTGGTGGGCGTGGGCCTGGCCGGGATCCGCGACCTGCTGTCCTTTTTCAAGACCCAGCCCTTCGCCGGGCAGCAGCCCCTGGACCGCGCCCTGATCTTCGGCATTTCGCAGTCCGGGCGCGTCATCGACACCATGCTCTACAACGGCTGGAACCGGGATGAGGAGGGGCGCCCGGCCTTCGACGGCGCCTATGCCCAGGTGCCCGGCGCCGGCAAGGGCGCCTTCAACCAGCGCTTCGGCATGGCCACCCGGCACTTCAGCCCGCTGGTCGAGCAGATCTATTTCTCCGACGCCTTCCCCTTCACCACCGTGCCCTCAACCGATCCGGTAACGAAACAAACGGCTTCCCTGCTGGACGGCGCGCGGGCGGCCGGACCGCTGCCCAAGATGATCTTCGCCAACACATCGGCGGAGTATTGGAACCGTTCCGCCTCCCTGCTGCACATCACGCCGGATGGCACGGCGGACGCCGCCATCGACCCGTCCGCCCGCATCTACATGCTGGCGGGATCGCAGCACTATGTCGGCCGCAGCCATGAGCGCTGGCCCTACACCGCCTGCGTCAACACCACCAACCATTACCCGGTGGAGCGCGCGCTGGTGGTGGCGCTGGACAACTGGGTGCAGGGCAAGGCGCCGCCGCCGGACAGCGCCGTGCCCACGCTGGCCGACGGCACCCTGGTCACCGCCGACGCCTACAAGGCCGCCTTCGCCAAGGTGCCCGGCCTCACCCCGCCGCTCAGCCCCCTGATGCCGCCGCGCCTGGATTTCGGGCCGCGCTATGTCCAGGGCATCGCCGACACCGTGCCCCCGGCGCGAGGCCAGCCCTACCCCACCCGCGTGCCCGCCCCCGATGCCGACGGCAACGACCGGGGCGGCATCCGGCAGGTGGAGCTGGAGGTGCCGCTGGGCACCCACACCGGCTGGAACCTGCGGGCGCCAGAGACGGGGTTCGGCGCCTACCAAACCCGCTTCGACGGGTCCTTCGTTCCCTTCGCCCGCACGGAGGAGGAGCGGGCGGCGACCCATGATCCCCGGCCGTCGCTGGCCGCCCGCTACGCCAGCCGCCAGGATTTCCTGGCCAAGGCGCAGGCCGCCATCGCCCGCGAGGTGGCCGCCGGCTGGGTGCTGGCGGAGGAGGCGGACAGCCTGCTGGCCGACCAGGGCGCACTTTATGATCGCATCATGGCCCACGATCCGAGCGATACCGGCTGCGGCTATCTCTTTCCCGGATGAGCCGCCCCCTCGCCGTGACCGGAGCGCTCGTCGGCAAAAATCGCTTCGCCGAGCGCAACGCTCATTCCCGGAATAATCTAGGGATTTCAATATTCCTACCCGGATATGGTGGAAAATTGCCGCTGTTCACCGGAAAGGGATATCCATGTCGCCGACCGCCAAGACCCATTGGCCCCATATCGAGGCGGCGCTGGATCAGTTGCTGGATTTGCCGACGAGCGGCCGCCCGGCGGCCTTGCTGCGCCTGGCCGGCGACGACGCCATCATGCTGGCTGAGTTGCGCACCCTGCTGGCGCAGGCGGGGCGGGACGAGACGTGGCTGGACCGGCCGGCCGGCCTTGACCCGGTCGACGGAATCGCGCCGCCACCCTTCACTGGGCTGTCGCCGGGGCAGCGTGTCGGCGCCTATCGGGTGATCGCGCCGATCGGCCGGGGCGGCATGGGCGAGGTCTACCGCGCGGAACGGGCCGACGGTCATTTCGACCAGCAGGTGGCCCTGAAGCTGATCCGTCGGGAAGCCGTCGATCATGTCGACCGTTTCCAGGCGGAACGGCAGATCCTGGCGCGCCTGGACCATCCGGCCATCACCCGCATCCTGGACGGCGGGATGCACGACGGCCAGCCCTACATGGTCATGGAGTTGGTGGAGGGGCAGTCCATCACCGCCTGGTGCCGCGATCGCGGGATCGGGCTGGATGGCCGCCTCGCCTTGTTCCTGGCCGTCTGTGACGCGGTCGCTTGCGCCCACCGCAACCTGATCGTCCATCGCGACCTGAAGCCCGGCAACGTGCTGGTGACGCCCCAGGGGCAGGTGAAGCTGCTGGATTTCGGCATCGCCAAGCGCATCGTCACCGGCGAAGGGGGTGCCCCCGAAACCTTGCTGGCGCCCTTGACCCCCGGTTACGCCGCGCCGGAACAGCTTCTGGGCGGCCAGGTCAGCACGGCCACCGACGCCTACGCGCTGGGCATGCTGCTTTACGAGTTACTGGCGGGGGCACGGCCCTGGACGCTGGAGGGCATGCCCCTGGCGCTGGCTGTGCGCGCCGCCTTGCAGGAAGTGCCGCCGTCCCTGTCCCAGTTCGCCGCGCGGTCCGATGGCGCCCCGCCGGTCCCGGTAAAGGAGCTGACGGGCGACCTGGACGCCATCGTCGCCAAGGCCCTGCGTAAAGAACCTAACCAGCGTTACCAGACGGTCGACGACCTGGTCCGTGACATCCAGTGCATGCGCCAGGGGCGGCCAGTCTCCGCGCGCGCCGGTTCCCGGCTTTACGTCGCGGGCCGCTTCGTCAAGCGACACCGGCTGCCCATCGCGGCGGCCGGCCTGCTGACCCTGGCCATCCTGGGCGGCCTGGGCGGTGTCACCTGGCAATATCTACGGGCGCAGCAGCAGGCCAATCGCGCCGAGACCATCAAGAATTTCGTGCTGAGCCTATACAGCGGCCGCGACCCCGGCTTCCCCAAGGACAAGCAACGCCGTGACGTGACGGCGGAAAAGCTGCTGGACCTGGGCGCCGACCGGATCGGGCGGGAGTTCGCCGGCGACCCGGAACTGGAACTTGAGCTGTACACCCTGACGACCCAGCTCTATGAAGCCCTGGACGATCGCGACCGGGCGGCCCAGATCATCGAGAAGAAGGTCGCCGCCGCCCGCGACGCCTATGGGGAGGCGACCCCCATCGTCATCGACGCCATGCTGGCCCAATGCGCGGATGCTTGGCGGTCCGGCGATCTGGCCTCCGCCCAGCGGCTGTTGGATAAAACCGATGCCTTGCTTCGCGCCGCGGGCAAAAGTGCCGAGGGTATCCGCCCGCGCTGGTGGCTGAACAAGGCGCAGATGCTGTCGAAGCAGGAGGCCGGCAGCGCCGCGCATCTGGCCGCCCTGGACGAAACACTGAAGTCTTTCGAGCGGTATGCGCCCGACCACGTGTTCCATGTGACGGCGTTGCAGGCGGCGGGACTGGCGCAGGCTCAGGCCGGGAATTTTGAAAAGTCCACGGCCCTGTTCCAGCAGGCCCTGGATCACTTCAAGGCCCTGCCGGCCGCCGAGCAGGACAGCGACACCCTGATCACCTTGCTCTACAACCAGGTCAGCGTGTTCCAGCGCACGGGGCGTCTCGATGACGCGCGCAAGAATCTGGAGAGGGTGTCGACCCTGGCCCTGGAATCCCAAGGCGTCTCCGCGCCCTATTGGATGAGCCTCGCTCAGCTGGCCCGGATGCTGGACTTGCAGGGGCGGCGCACCGAGGCCACGGCGCAATTCGCCACAATGCGGGAGGTGTTGCCCAGCCCCCCGTCCTCCCCCGCCGACTATTCCTATATCGCCAGGCTCATGCACGCCGAGAGCGTCATCATGGAAGGCCGGGCGGTGGATGCCCTCCCTTACCTGGAGGAGTTGAAAGGGCGCCTCATGGCGGGCGGCGGCCTGGGCGCCACGGTGCGGCGGGTGCACGCCCAGCTGGGCCAGGCCTACGGTCAGTCGGGCCATCCCGATCAGGCCCGCATCGAATTCCAACAGGCCCTGGATGGCTACGCCGGCACCCCCGGCAGTCCGGAGGCGCTGGATTTGCGCGGCCGATGGGGCTGGTTCCTGCTGGACCAGGGCGATGCCGGGGCCGCCCAGGTTTTCGACGGTATCGTGGCCGATGCTGGCACGACGGCCACGGTCTCCATCGCGCCAACGCTGGCCTGGGCCGGCCGGGCCCGCCTGGCATTGGCCCATGGCGACATCGCGGCGGCCAAGGCCGCGACGGACCGGGCTTTCGCCGCCTACCAGCAAATCCGGGCCCTGCACGACGTGCGCATCCGTACCACCGTGTTGCTGACCCGCGGCGCGGTGCGCCTGGCCGCCGGCGACAAGGCGGGGGCCAGGCAGGACGCGTCCCAGGCGCTGGCCGACGCCCAGCGGACCGACGCGCCGGAAAGCCCCGTCATCCGCCAAGCGCGCGACGCCGTGGCCGCCGCCGCCGGGACGTGAGGGGGACTGGGTGCCGATGACCATATCGATGACCGCGACCCACGACTGGGGACGCATAGAGGCGGCGCTGGACCATCTGCTGGACCTCCCGGCCAAAGAGCAACCGATGGCCCTGCTGCATCTGGCCGGCGGCGACGCCAAGCTGCTGGCGAAACTGCGGCAGTTGCTGGACCAGATGGCCCGGGAGGAGACTTGGCTGGACCGGCCGGCGCTCCAGGGGCCGGCTCCCCTCGATCCGCCCGGGGAAGCCCCACCTGGCGAGGCCGCACCTGAGGAACGCCATGCCGCCACCTTCGCCAGCCTGGCGCCGGGGCAGCGGGTCGGTGCCTACCGCATCGTCGGTGCCATTGGGCGGGGCGGCATGGGCGAGGTCTACCGCGCGGAACGGGCCGACGGTCATTTCGACCAGCAGGTGGCCCTGAAGCTGATCCGTTGGGAAGCCATCGACCATGTCGACCGCTTCCAGACGGAACGGCAAATCCTGGCCAACCTGGACCATCCGGCCATCACCCGCATCCTGGACGGCGGGATGCATGACGGCCAACCCTACATGGTCATGGAGTTGGTGCAGGGGCAGTCCATCACCGCCTGGTGCCGCGATCGCGGGATCGGGCTGGATGGCCGCCTGACCCTGTTCCTGGCCGTCTGCGACGCGGTGGCCTACGCCCACCGCAACCTGATCGTCCATCGCGACCTGAAGCCCGGCAACGTGTTGGTGACGCCCCAGGGGCAGGTGAAGCTGCTGGATTTCGGCATCGCCAAGCGCATCGTCACCGGCGCGGAGGCCAATCCCGACACCCTGCTGGCCCCCCTCACCCCCGGCTATGCCGCGCCGGAACAGCTTCTGGGCGGCCCGGTCAGCACGGCCACCGACGCCTACGCGCTGGGCATGCTGCTTTACGAATTGCTGGCGGGGGCGCGGCCCTGGACGCTGGAGGGCATGCCCCTGGCGCTGGCCGTGCGCGCCGCCCTACAGGAGGTGCCGCCGCCCCTGTCCCAGTTCGCCGCGCGGTCCGATGGCGCCCCGCCGGTCCCGGTGAAGGAGCTGACGGGCGACCTGGACGCCATCGTCGCCAAGGCCCTGCGTAAAGAGCCGGCCCAGCGCTATGGGACCGTTGGCGCCTTGATGCGGGATGTGGAACGCATGCGCGCGGGGCTGCCGGTCTCCGCCCGGTCGGGATCCCGCCTGTATATCGCGGGCCGCTTCGTGAAGCGTCACCGTTTACCCATCGCCGCCGCCAGCCTGCTGGCCCTGGCCATCCTGGGCGGCCTTGGGGGCGTCACCTGGCAGTACCTGCGCGCCCAGCGGCAGGCAACCCGGGCGGAAACCATCAAGGCCTTCGTCCTCAGTCTCTATGCCGGCCGCGACCCTGGCTTCCCCAAGGACAGGCAACGCCGCGACGTCACGGCGGAAAAGCTGCTGGACCTGGGCGTCGACCGTATCGAGCGGGAGTTCGCGCAGGATCCGGAGCTGGCGCTGGAACTCTACGGCATCACCAGCGACCTCTACACGGCGCTGAGCGACCCGGAGCGCACGGCGCAGATGGTGGAGAAGCGGGCCGCCCTGGCCCGCACGGTCTATGGCGAGAGCCATCCGCTGGTCATCGAGATGATGCTGCGGCAGGCTTGGAACGCCATCATGGCCGGCGACCTACCCCAGGCGAACGGTTTGCTGGACAAGACGGACGCGCTGTTGCGCACCTCCGGCCAGGACAAGACGGCGGTGCGCGCCTATTGGCTGCTGTGCAAGGCCGAGGCGATGCATGGAGATCCCGGCTCCGTCGCCATCCGGCGCGCCGACGTCGACCAGGCGGTCGCGCTCTATGAACGCTATGCCCCCGACCACCCCTTCTACCCGTCGGCCCTGCAGAGCGCCGCCATCCTGCACAAGCGGATGGGGGAATATGACGGCGCCGTCGCCCTCTATGACAAGGCCCTGGCGCGCTTCAGCCAGAGCGGCGATGACGTGACGCTGGTCTACATCCTGATCAACCGCGCCAACGCCCTGGAGCCGGCAGGCCGGCTGGAAGAGGCCCAGCGCAGTTATGAGCGGGCCGCCGCCGTGGCGCTGGAAACCGTGGGGCAAGGCGGCCTTTATTGGACCGCCCAGGCCCGTCTGGCCACCCTGTTGCACAAGCGGGGACGACGGGCGGAGGCCATGGCCCTGTTCGAGGAACTGGCCAGGACCTTGCCGCGGGAGGCCAGCGCCGACCAGATGGCGGAAATGGCATGGCAAGCCTATGCCGAAGCCCTGAGCAATGAGGGCCGGCCCAGCGAGGCCATTCCCATCCTGGAGCGCCTGCGCGCCATTTTCGAGAAGCGCCTGACGGATGAAAGCATGCTGCGCCTGCTGCGGGCCCAGCTGGGCACGGCCTATGGCATGGCGGGACGGCCTGGGGAGGCCCGGGCGCTGCTGACCCAGGCCGCCGCCGACTATGCCAAGGCCCAGCCCGGCGGCTTCGATTTCGTGGAGGCGGAAGGGCGGCTGGGCTGGTTCCTGTTGACCGACGGAGACAAAGGCGCCGCCGGCCAGGCTTTCGACATCATCCTGGCCTTGCAGGGGCAGGTGCAGCCGGCCTCGCCCGCCATGGCCCTGGCCTGGGCCGGCCGCGCCCGCCTGGCCCTGGGCCGGGGCGACATGCCGGCGGCGGCGCAGGCGGTGGAGCAGGCCTTCGCCGCCTATGGCCCAGTTCAGGCGGCGCACAACGTCCGCCTCGACACCAGCCTGCTGCTGACCCGCAGCGCCGTGCGCCGGGCGGCCGGCGATGGGGCGGGGGCCGCGCGGGACGCGATGACGGCACTGGCCGATGCCCGGCGCAGCGACGCGCCGGACAGCCCGCTCATCCGCCAGGCGCAGGACGCGGTGGCCGCCGCCGGCGGGGAGGTAAAGCAGCCGCATTAAAAAATTTATATGCCCTCCTGTCCGGTTTGATCCGGCCACCGGGTTTTTCTTCGGGTGTGTCACCCGCCGAACAGAGTGCCCAGCAAAGAAACCTCGGCGCCACCTGGAAGGAAGTCCCGGACATGTCGTATCCCGCCCTTCAGGCCGACTATCCAGCGGCCGCCTTGAGCTTACCCCTTACCTTTCCCGCCGCCGATGGCGCCGACGATGCCGCGGACCTGTCCGTCAGCGACAGCGCCGGCCTGGGGGGCCCCAAGACCAGTGCCCAGGTTGCCCAGCTGGCGCGACGCTTCCATCTGCCGGCGGGCCCCCGCCTGTCGGTGGATTGCCGTCATGCCGACGCCAGCCTCAGCGTCACGCGTCTGCATTCCCCAGCCGACGATCATCGCCCCACCCAGCCGTTCGATCCGGAGGACACCTTCCTCGTCCTGCTGCAGCTGGTCCCCCTGCCCCGCCATCGCGCCTGGCGGGAGGGGCGGGAGATGCCGGTCGGCGCTCATGCCGCCGGCGGCGTCTCCATCGTGCATCTGGAGCAACGGCCGCGCTGGCTGATGACCTCCGCCTTCGACATGCTGGCCATCTGCGTGCCCCGGGCGGCGCTGAACGAGCTGTCCCGGCGGTACGACGCCCGGCTCATCCCCACCCTGGCCTGCCCCAACGGCAAGGTGGACGAGGATGCCTTGCGCCTGGGCGCCTGCCTGCTGCCCGCCCTGAAGAAAGGCGCCGGCGGGGCCTTCTACGTGGA